>NZ_QPLV01000001.1:0-1173186 GCF_003666025.1 Halorubrum sp. Atlit-8R | reverse complement strand
CTGAAAAATAGAATATCAACAGAGTCAGCGGGCTTATTCACCAGTGAGCAGGAGTACGCAAGAGCACTCTGTTTGGTGAGTGGTCGGCGTCGAACCTGTGCATTATTCCCTATCTTCGCAACACGTCTGCGCGCCTCGCGAGAGCGAGTTCGGTCCGCGAAACCCGAAAAAATAGAAGCGAGACGCCGTCTACCGGAGGAGAGTCGAAACGAGAAAGCGAGTCAGCGCGACCCGCGAGTCACTCCGTCGACAGGCGACCGGGGGTCCACTCGGCGCCGTCGAGTTCGCGGTGCGTGAACGGGACCGCGTCCTCGCCGCTGTAGCTCGCGACGAGATGGCCGTCGCCTTCGAGGTAGTACTTGTACGTCGTGAGACCCTCCAGGCCGACCGGGCCGCGGGCGTGGATCTTCCCCGTGGAGATGCCGACCTCCGCGCCGAGCCCGTAGCGGTAGCCGTCCGCGAACCGGGTCGAGGCGTTGTGGAAGACGCTCGCCGCGTCGACGCCGGTCATGAACGTCTCGGCCGTCTCGGCGTCCTCGGTCAGGATCGACTCCGTGTGTTTCGAGCCGTGGTCGTTGACGTGGTCGATCGCGTCGTAGGCGTCGCCGACGACCTTGATCGACAGTTCGAGGTCGCCGTACTCGGTGTCCCAGTCGTCAGTGGTCGCGGGCGCGACGTCGACGACCTCGCGCGTGCGCTCGTCGCCGCGCAGCTCCACGCCGGCGTCCTCGTAGCGCGCGACGAGGTCCGGGAGGAACGCGTCGGCGACGGCCTCGTGGACGAGCAACGTCTCCACCGCGTTACAGACGGCGGGGTACTGGACCTTCGCGTCGAAGGCCACGTCGGCGGCCATCTCCAGGTCGGCGTCAGCGTCGACGTACACGTGACAGATCCCTTCGGTGTGACCGAGCACGGGGATCTGGGTGTTCTCCTGGATGTACGAGACGAACTCCGAGGAGCCGCGCGGCATCACGAGGTCGACGCAGTCGTCGAGTTCGAGGAGGCGGTCGACCTCCTCGTGGGCCTCGACGTGGGCCGCCCACCCTTCGGGGAGGTCAGGGGTGGCCTCGACGATCGTCTCGTGGAGGATTCGGTTCGACTCGCTGGCCTCGCTGCCGCCCTTGAGGACGACGGCGTTCCCGGACTTTAACGCGAGCGCGGCGATCTGAACCAGGGCGTCGGGCCGCGACTCGAACACCGTCGCGACGACCCCGATCGGCACCGCGACCCGGTACAGTTCGAGGTCCTCGGCGAGCTCGCGCGCCGCGAGCGTCTCGCCGAGGGGGTCGTCCTGTTCGGCGACCGACTCGACCATCGAGGCGATCTCCTCGACCTTCGTCGCGTCGAGCTTCAGGCGGTCGACCAGCGCCTGCGTGTACTCGCCGTCCGCGAGCATCGCCTCGGCGGCCTCCACGTCGACCGCGTTCGCCTCGAGTATCTCCGATTCGCGCTCGCGGATCGCGTCGGCTATCGACCGGAGCGCCTCGTCGCGGGTCGCCTCGTCGGCGTTCGCGAGCCGCAGCGCGGCGCGCTCGGCCCGCCGGGCCAGTTCGTCGGTGTCCGCTTCCACGTCGGTGGTGTGGCTCTCACTCATCGTCGTCACCCGTCTCCGGCACGAATAGCGTGCCCGTCGGCTTACCCGCTGCGATCCGCGCTAACACGTCCCGCTCCGCCGACCCGGCGATGATCGCGGGGATGCCGTTCCGGCTCACGTCGTGGGCCCCCTCCACCTTCGTGCGGATGCCGCCGAAGTCGGTCTCCGTGCCGTCGCCGACGATGTCGCGCAGCCGCTCGTAGCCGTCGTCGACCGCCTCGATCAGCTCCGCGTCACCGTCGCGCTTCGGGTTCCCCGTGTAGACGCCGTCCACGTCGGTGAGCGTCACGAGGAGGTCGGCGTCGAGCCCGATCGCGATCGACGCCGACAGCATGTCGTTGTCGCCGATCCGGAGCTCGTCGGTCGCGACCGCGTCGTTCTCGTTGACGACGGGGACGACGCCCCACGACAGCAGCGTCTCGACGGTGTTGGTGAAGTTGTCGAACCGCTCCGGGGCGTCGAGGTCGGTCCCGGTCACGAGGATCTGCGCCACGTCCTGGTCGAACCGCTCGAAGCTCTGCGTGTAGTGACGCATCAACAGGCCCTGGCCCACGGTCGAGAGCGCCTGGCTCTCCGCGATGGACTCGACGCCGTCCCGCGACTCGGGCCCCCTGTCGAGCCGCCCCGTCCCGGCGCCGACCGCCCCGGAGGAGACCAGCACGACCTCGGTGCCGCGCTCGCGGAGGTCCATCACGTCCGCGACCAGCTTGTCCAGCTTCACCCGGTCCAGACGCGAGTCGTCGTCGGTCAGGGAGTTCGTCCCCGCCTTGACGATCACGCGATCGGCCGCGGCGGCCTCCCGCCGCGCGGCCGCCACGCGCTCGCCGTCGGTCGCGCCGACCCGCTCCACGCTCGCGTCCTCAGCCATCGTCGAACGCCTCGGCGAGCTCTCGGGACCGGCGCTCGGCGGCCGCGACCGCGTCCTCGACCGCCGCGTCGGCCTCGCTGTCCCACAGCACCTCCATGCCCTCTATCGTCGTCCCGTTCGGCGAGCAGACCGCGTCGATGAGCTCGTCGACGCTGCGGTCGTCGCGCAGCACCGTCTCGGCCGCGCCCTTGAACGTCTGAGCGGCCAGCGTCTCCGCCTGCTCGGGGTCGAGCCCGCTGTCGATCCCGCCCTGCTTCATCGCGTCGATCAGGTAGAACGCGAACGCGGGGCCGCTGCCGTTGACCGCCGTCGAGACGTGCATCAGCGACTCGTCGACCTCGACGAACTCGCCGACCGCGTCGAGCATGGCGCGGACCTCGTCGGTGAGGCCCTCGTGCGTCGCGGCCGCGGCCATGTTCCCCGTCTCCGCCGCGAGGTTGGGCATGATCCGGACGACGGAGGCGTCGGTGCGCGCGGCGACGAACTCGCGGGGGAGCCCCGCCGCCAGCGTCACCAGCTGCTGGTCCCCGCGGAGGTCGAGGTCGTCGAGGACCGCGGGCGCCACGTCCGGCTTCACCGCGAGGACGACGATGTCGGCGTCGCGCGCCGCGTCCACGTCCTCGGTCGTCTCGTCGACGGCGTCCTCGATCGCGGCGAGCGCCTCGGGATCGAGGTCGATCGCCGTCAGGTGGTACCCCTCAACGCGGGCGAGCCCCCTGAGCAGGGCGCCCCCCATGTTCCCGCAGCCGATAACGCTGACTCGAGTCATTTGGCCCTACGGAATCGTCGGGCGGACATACCAACTGCGGTTTTCGCAATTTTCCGGGAACGGTCGATCCCGTTCCTCTCGCGGCCGCTTACACCAGATCCGCGTACAGCGATCGGTAGCGGTCGGCGATCGCGTCAAGCGAGAAGGCCTCGCTCCGCTCGGCGGCCCGCGCGCCGAGTTCCGCCCGGCGGTCGGCGTCGCGGAGCGCGTCGATGGCCTCGACGAACCCCTCGACGTTGTCCCCGCGAGCGTCGGCGTCGGCCGCGGCGTGTGCCCCGTCGCCCGCGTCGCCGACCTTCAGACACTCCTCGCCGTCGTCCAGCCACGAGAACGTCTCGATGTCGCGCACGACGAGCGGCTTGCCGGCGGCCATCGCCTCCAGCAGCGCGATCCCCTCGTTCTCCTCGTGGGTCGGGAAACAGAACACGTCGCCCGCGGCGTACGCGCCGCGGATGTCGTCGACGAACCCCGTGAACGTACAGTTCCTGGGCGCCTCGTCGACGAGCCGCTTCGTCTCGCGGCCCTTCAGCGACCGGTCGATGGGGCCGAACCAGACGAAGTCGACGTCCGGCATCCGGTGGGCCGTCTCGACGAACGTCTCCAGCCCCTTCCGCTTGATCACGTGGCCGACCATGAACACCGTCGGCGGGTCCAGATCGTAGCGGTCGCGGTACTCGGCCTCAAGCGACTCGAACCCGTCGAGCTTCCCGCGGTCGACGCCGTTGGAGACGACGGTCGTCGGCGCGTCGGTGTACCCCTCGATCACCGATCGGTTGTACTCGGAGGGGCAGATCAGCCGGTCGGCGAGCCCGTACGCGCGGCGGAGGTACGGCCTCAGTGGCCGCGCGAGCGCGTTCGTGAACCGGAAGCTGTCGCCGAAGTCCTCCGCGGTGACGTGGGTGTGCGCGACGACGGGGACGCCCGCCTTCCGGGCGCGGCGCGCGTACCAGACCGAGCGCGGCCCCATCAGGTTGAGGTGGAGCACGTCGGCGTCGAGCGTCGGCTCCGTCGTGTAGTCGATGCCGACCCGGTCGAACATCTTGCGCTGGTGGTCGACCGAGGCCGCCATGCCGCCGGTGACGTGCTCCGCGAACTCGAAGTAGTGGCTGACCTTCATCGGCGGATCGGCGGGCGCGGGCGCGCGGCGGTCGCGTCTCGGATCCTGCCGCGGTCGCTCACTCGACTTCCAGCCACGGGACCTCCATCAGCGCGGGGATGTACGTCTCGATGTGGTGCTCCCAGACGCCCTCCTCGCCGAACGCCTCGCCGTGGTCGGCGGTGACGACCACGTCGCCGTCGAGCTCGTCGACGAGCTCCGAGACGCTCTCTAAGGCGATCCGCAGGTTCTCCTCGTACATCGACAGCGCGGTCACGCGCGTGCCGTCCTTCACGAGGTCCTTCGGGTCGAGTTCGAGCCACAGCCCCGCCTTCTGGGCGAACTCGCTGTCGTCGAGCCGGCTCTCGATCTTCGGCCGGACGGAGTCGCTGAGCGAGGAGAGCAGCCCGCCGTCGTCCTCGCTTCCGCCGTTTTCCTCCGCTTCTCCCTGCTCTCGGATCCCCTTCTGGATCTGCTTGAGCTTCTGCCCCTTCCCGCGCGAGAGGTAGGGCGCGTGCGGCTGCATGTAGTGGAGCACGGTGCGGTCGGCGCGCTCGACGGCGTCCTGGTTGCGGTGGAGCGCGTCCGCGAGCCCCTCCGGCGGGACGGTGCCGAGGTCGTCGTCCCAGTCGGTCTTCCACACGTCGTGGATGTCGCTGATGTGCTCGGAGGCGGTCCACTCGTAGTCGCAGCTGGCGCCCCACTTCAGCTCGTTCAGCGGGATCCCCAGGTCGTTGATGAAGGGGTTCCCGGAGAAGTACGCGATGTCGTGGTCGTCGGTGAACGTGCGGTAGGCCCACTCTGGCGTCGACGAGCCGACGCTGCGCCGCTTCTCGAGCGTGCCGTCGAGGTACTCGTCGTACACGTCCGCGAACACGTCGTACCGGCACGCGTCGAGCACCAGACAGTAATCCCACTCCGACTCGAGGAACCGCTGATCTTCCATTAGGTGGGCCGTCGGCCCGCCGGTACGTATGTATTCTCATTCACGCCCCCGGACCGGCGGTCCGCGAGCGGAGCCGAGGCCCGGAGGCGCCGCGCGCCGGCGGGCGCGAAGCAGACGTTTCAAGTTCGCTACCGCCCCACCCAGTCTATGGACGGCCCACAACGGCGCGCGCTCATCCTCGGTGCGGGCGGCGCCGTCCTCCTCCTCGCGGTGCTTTTCGTCGTCGTCGGCGTCGACCGCATCGTCGACGCGCTCGCGGCCGCCGACCCGGGCCTCGTCGCCGTGACGCTCGGCCTCGGGCTCTGCTGGCTCGCGGCCTGGAGCCTCATGCTCCGCGCCGTGCTGGGCGCCCTCGACGTCGAGATGTCCGTCCGGACCGCGTTCCTCGTGTACAGCGGCGCCGCCTTCGCGAACAACGTCACCCCGTTCGGCCAGGCGGGCGGCGAGCCGGTCGCCGCGGCGCTCATCTCGAAGGTGGGCGAGGCGCGGTACGAGACGGGGCTCGTCGGCATCGCGAGCGTCGACGTGCTCAACGTCGTCCCCTCCGTCTCGCTCGTCTTCCTCGGCGTCGGGTCGTACGCGGCCACGACGGCGGTCGGCGACCGCGTCGGGTTCGCCGTCGCGAGCGCGGTCGCGCTGATCGCCGCCATCGTCTCGGCCATCGCGTTCGTCTGGCGCTACCGCGTCGCGGTCGTCGACCGCGTCCCGGGCACCGTCGGCCCGTTCCTCGGACGCTTCGACCGCTTCGACGCCGAGACGATAGAGGCCGGCCTCGCCGACCGGCTCGGCAACTTCTTCGCCGACATCGAACGCGTCGGCACCGACCGGCCGCGCCTCCTCGGGATCGTCGCGCTCTCGCTGCTCGGTTGGCTCTTCCAGGCCGCCGCGCTCACCGCCGCGTTCGCCGCGGTCGGCCACCCGATCTCGCCGGTGATCCCGGTCTTCGTCGTCCCGCTGTCGTACGTCGCGGGCGCGACACCGCTCCCCGGCGGGCTGGGCGGCATCGAGGCCGCGCTCGTCGGCCTGCTCGTCCCGACGACCGGCGTCGCCGCCTCCGCGATCACCGCCGCCGTCCTCGTCTTCCGCGGCGCCGTCTACTGGGTGCCGATGGTCATCGGCGGCGCCTCCGCGTCCGCGCTTGGCGTGAAGGCGTTCGAGTAGCGCGCGGCGTCAGGACCGCTCACCTCGCCTCCGCAGCGCCGAGCGCGTACGCCGCGCTCCCGAGCGTATCGCCGCCGCTGACTTTCGCTCGCGGGGACGCGGAGACGGTCGTCCACGAGGCCGCGGGTACGATCCGGCCGATCCCTCAGATAGCATTATCTCCTGAAAGGGCGTATAAGTGGCATGAACGGGAGGAAAGCAACGGAAAACGGCATCGCTCGGCGCACCGTCCTGCGGCGCGGGGCGCTCGTCTCGGCCGCGCTCGGACTCGGCGTCGCGGCGGGCGGCGGCGGAGCGGCGGCGTCGAAGCGACCAGAGTTGGTCGAAGCGATCGCGGTCGAGAGCGGCCTCTCGCCGCGGGACGCGGCCCGCGGGCTCGACGCGGTCACCGGCGCGGTCACCGCCGCGTTACGGCGGGGAGAGAGCGCCCGGGTCGAGGACTTCGGGCGGTTCAGTATCTCGAAGCGCAGCGCCCGGACCGGGCGAAACCCGCGGTCGGACCGAGGCGGCGACGATTCGCCGGTGACGTTCGACCCGTGTCCGGCGTTCGCGGCCGCGCTCGACCTCAACCCCGGCCGCGGCGACGTGGCAAGCGCCAAGTGTCGCGACGCCGACGTACGGATCGACGCGGAGTCCGTCGCGAGCGACACCGGGCGCAGCTCCGACCAGGGGCTCGCGGCGCGCGAGGCGGCGCGGCTGCTGGACGCGCTCGTCACCGTGACGGCTAACGGCCTTCAGGGCGGGGGAACGGTCGTGGTGAGCGAGGCGTTCGGCTCGTTCAGCATCTCGAAGCGGAGCGCCAGGACGGGGCGGAACCCGCAGACCGGCAAGCGGACCGAGAGCGCGGCGAAGAACGAGGTCAAGTTCAAGGCCGGCGCCGAGCTCTCCGGGCAGGTGAACTGAGAGCGAGCGCCGCGCCGGCGCGGCGAGTCGCGCCGACCCCCGCGAAGCCGCGCCGCTCAGAAGAACAGCCACAGCACGAGCAGCGCGTACAGGATCACCAGCGAGATGAGCGTGAGGCGGATGAGGATGTTGACGCTGAACACGAGCCCGTTGTAGTCGTTCTTCAGGAGCTTCACCGGCTCGGTCCGGTTGCTCTCGAACCCGACCGTCGCGGGCGCGACGTCGTCGACGGCGCGGTCGACCGCGCCCTCGATGGCGTCGATGTCGGACTCGCGCATGTTCGCCAGCTCGTGGATCGACGCGTGGGTGTCCGTCGAGAAGGGGATCACCGCGTCGAACTCCGCGCGGTACTCGTCGGCGGTCGCCCGCACGTCGGGGGTGAGCCCGTTGGTGTCGACGCCGATCCAGAGGACCTCCTGGCCGTCGACGCGCTCGACCATCGCCAGCGCGTCCTGGCCGGTCCGCGTCACGGAGAACCCGGCGGCGTAGTCCTCGACGAGGTCGGCGTCAGCGAGCCGGTCGCGGAAGTCGTCGAACGCGCGCTTCAGGCGGTCGGCCGTCGCGGAGCCGTACTGGATCTCCACGTCGGGGCCGTTCTGGATGTCGTGTCGGTGCTGGTCGATCAACAGCACCTCGTCGTGGTCGACGTCGCGCATGAACACGCCCGTGTCGTAGTCGTCGATCCCCTCGCCGTGGAGGACGATCACCTCCTTGTCCCCGATCCGGCGGCCGTGGAACCGCACGTCCGCGTAGCCGTCCCGCTCCCCGTACGACTCGGTCACGAGCCGCGAGACGCGCTCGGTCCGGTCCGGGTCCGCGACCGCGTCGAGGATCCGCTCCGCGTCCGCGGGGTTCGAGAGGTCCTCCTTGTGCGTACACGGGACGTGGAAGAAGAAGCCGGCCGCGTCCTCGGCCGCGGCGCCGCCGTCGGTCGCGGCCGGGGCCGCGGCGCGTTCCGTCCCGTCGACCCCGCGGCCCTCGTTCAGCGCCTCGATCAGGTTCCCGCTCAGCTGGCCGCCGCCGAACCCGCCGAGCGGGCCGGGGTGGACCCACGGGGCCGCCACCGTGAGCCGGCTCCCGTTGTCGACGGCGAACGTCTCGACGGCCGGACGGGCCTCGACCCCCAGGTCGAGCGACTCGCGGTCGTTCCGGAGGAGGCCGGAGGTGAGCGCGAACGCGGAGACGTCGGTGTTGCTCTTGATCAGGTAGTCGACGACGACGAGGACCAACACGAGGAAGCCCGCGGC
Source organism: Halorubrum sp. Atlit-8R (assembly GCF_003666025.1). Lineage (NCBI taxonomy): Archaea > Methanobacteriati > Methanobacteriota > Halobacteria > Halobacteriales > Haloferacaceae > Halorubrum > Halorubrum sp. Atlit-8R. The sequence goes on along the minus strand of NZ_QPLV01000001.1, from coordinate 1,164,602 downwards.
GATGAGCAGCGAGGCGAACGCGAACACGTGCCGGTACGTCGAGAAGCCGAGCTCGCTCCCGCCCAGCGCGTAGAAGGCGGCGATGAGCGCCGCCGGCTCGGCGAGCGAGACGAGCAGGATCCGGTCGGAGCGGTCGATGCCCGTCGAGACGACGAGCACCAGGATGTTGATCAGGTACAGCGTGATGAAGCTGAGCCAGATGATGCTCCAGGCGTTCCCGACGTTGTCCGCCCCGGAGAGCACCAGCGCGTAGACGAACAGGACGAACTGCGAGGTGAGCGCGAGGAAGTAGCTCCACGACCGCGGGTAGCCGTCGAGCACGCGGGGGAACAGCTCGGCCGCGACCACGAACGGGATCAGGAAGATGAGGGCGGCGACGGGGACGATCCGAGACGGGTCCGGCGCGAACGGCGTGAAGAGCCAGATGCCGCCGAACGTGCCCACCCCGTAGACGGCGCTGAGCACGACGAGCGCGGCCGCCTGGATCCGGAGGGGCGGCACCGAGAAGACGAACCGCTGGAAGGCGTCGACGTTGTCCGCCCCCATCTACGCCGTCACCCCGTATATCGATTCGAGCTCGTCGACGGTCTGTTCCACGGAGAACCGCTCGACCGCGCCGCGGGTGTCCCGGTCGCCGTCGAGGCAGTCGCGGACCGCGCGCTCCATGTCGTCGCGGTCGCCGAACGCGAAGCGCGCCCCGTTCTCGGGGCCGATCGTCTCGTCGAACGGCGCCACGTCCGCGGCGGCGACCGGCGTGCCGCAGGCGTTCGCCTCCAGCGTCGAGAGCCCGAGGGTGTCGCAGGTCGACGCCGTGACGAACACGTCGAGGGCGGCGTAGAAGTCGGGGAGCTCCTCGCGCGGCAGGAAGTCGTAGAACCGGACGTTCCCCGGCGCGTCTGCCTCCAGGTCCGCGCGGACCGGGCCCTCGCCGACGAGTTCGAACCGCACCTCGGGCAGCCGGTCCGCGAGCCGGAGGATCTCGTCGACGTTCTTCTTGCGGGTCATCCGGCCGCTGTACCCGACGATCGGCGCGTCGGCGGCCGTCGGCCCGCCGTCGGTCGCCGTCGCGGTCACGCGGGCGTTCTCGCGCGGCCGGAACCGGTCCATCTCGATCCCGACCGGGAGCCGGTACGGCTCCACGTCCCGTCGGATCCGCGAGGTGGAGGCCGTGACGCAGTCGAACGCGTTGAGGAAGCGGTTCTCGTAGGCGACGTACGCCCGCCCGACGAGCGAGGCGAGCCGCTCCGACTTGAGCCCCTGGACGAAGTAGTCCTCGATGGGGGTGTGGTGCGTGTACACGGAGGTCGCGCCGTACCGCTTCGCGTACCGGAGGCCCATCAGCCCGGTCGACGCCGGGCCGTGGCAGTGGACCACGTCGAGGTCGGGGAGCGACGACAGCCGGCGGAACGTGGGGAGGCGGTACTGACGGTAGAAGGGGTTCGGCAGCGACGGCACCGGAATCTCGTGGTCGTCCGGCTCGTGGCTGCTCTCCGGATACACCACGTAGACGTCGTGTCCCCGGGATTCGAGCCGGTCGCGCCACGACTGGATGGTGTAGGTGACGCCGTCGATACCGGGGAAGTAGCTGTCGGTGAAGAAGCCGATGTTCATGGTCGCGTCTGACGGTTGGGGGGTTGCCGGCGGCCGGAACCGCCGCGGAGGGGCCGACCGGCGGGGGACGCGCCGGTCGGGGCGGGGCTCGGCTCGTCGTCCGCGCCGACGGCTACTGCGAGTACCACGGTCATTCGCCGACTTCACTACCTGACCGCTTCAACATTTTCATTTCCCGAGCCGACCGATCGGACCGGCGACGCGGGCGAACCCCCCGGGCCCGCCCAGCAGGACCCCGCCCGCTTAATCCCCGGGCGTCCGAACCGCCGACCATGATACCGACCGATCGCATGGCGGCCGTCGACGCCAACGCGGCGGCGCTCGGCGTGCCGCGCAAGCAGCTGATGGAGTCGTCCGGCAACGCGGTCGCCCGCGAGGTGCGGGCCGTCGCGGACCCGGGCGCGACCGTCGCGCTCGTCTGCGGCCGCGGGAACAACGGCGGCGACGCCCTCGTCGCGGCGCGGTTCCTGAAGGGGTACGCCGTCCGGGTCCACCTGCTCGGCCGCCCCGAGACGATCCGGACCGACATCGCGCGGGAGAACTGGGCGGCGCTCGAAAAGGCGGAGATTCCCCGCGAGACCGTCACCGACTCGCGCGACCTCGACCTCGGCGCGCCCGACGGCGGTGACCCCGACGTGATCGTCGACGCGATGCTCGGGTCCGGGATCTCCGGCGGGCTCCGCGAACCGGAGCGGACCGCGGCCGCCGCGATCAACGCGAGCGACGCGACGGTGATCGCGGTCGACGTGCCCTCCGGGATCGACGCCGACACGGGCGACCCGACGGGAGGCCCGGACGCGGTCGCCGTCGACGCCGACCGCGTGGTGACGTTCCACGACGAGAAGCCCGGGCTGGCCGCGCTCGACGCCGCGGTCGCGGTCGCCGACATCGGGATCCCGGCCGCCGCGGAGCGGTACACGGGCCCGGGGGACCTCCTCGGCCTCGACCGCGACCCCGACTCGCACAAGGGCGACAACGGCGAGGTGCTGGTGGTCGGCGGCGGGCCGTACACCGGCGCGCCGACGCTGGCCGCGCTCGCCGCCCTCCGCGCGGGCGCGGACCTCGTCCGGGTGGCGTGTCCGGAATCGGTCGCCGACGCGGTCCAGGGCTTCTCGCCGAACCTCATCGTCCGGCCGCTCCCCGGCGACCGGGTCGGCTCGTCGCACGCGGCCCGGGTCGCGTCGCTCGCGGCCGAGAACGACGTCGTCGTCCTCGGCCCCGGACTGGGAGACGGCGACGGGACGCGCGAGTTCGTCCGCGAGTTCCTGACGGCCTACGAGGGGCGGGCGGTCGTCGACGCCGACGCGCTCCGGGTCGTCCCCGAGGTCGACACGGACGCCGACCTGGTCTGTACCCCGCATCAGGGCGAACTGGTCGACATGGGCGGCGAGACGGCGGCCGACCCCGACGAGCGAGCCGAACTGGTCCGGGAGTTCGCCGCCGACCTCGGCCACGTCCTGCTCGTGAAGGGCGCGGTCGACGTGATAGCCGACGCCGACGACGCGCGGCTGAACCGCACCGGCAACCCGGGCATGACCGTCGGCGGGACCGGCGACGTGCTGGCGGGGACGGTCGGCGCGCTCGCGGCCGTCGCGGACCCGTTCCGAGCGGCCGCGGTCGGCGCGTACGTCGTCGGCCGCGCGGGCGACGCCGCGGCCGACGCGAACGGCGCCGGCTTGGTGGCGACGGACTTACCCGACCGGCTGCCGGAGGCGATGCGTAATGAGTGACGACGGACCCGGCGACGGCGCGGCGGACGACGGAACGAGCGCGGACCCCGCCGGCGCGGACGCGCTGACCCACACCGACGACGCGGGCGACGTCCAGATGGTCGACGTGGGCGCGAAGCCCGACAGCAGCCGACGCGCGGTCGCGCGCGGCGAGATCCGGCTGACCCCGGAGACGATCCACGCGATCGAGGCCGACGCGGTCGAGAAGGGCGACGTGCTCGCGACCGCGCGGATCGGCACCGTCCAGGCCGTGAAACACACCTGGGAGACGATCCCGATGTGCCACCAGATCCCGATCACGAACGTCGACACCGAGTTCGCGGTGGGCGACGACCGGATCGAACTCACCGTCGCGGTCGAGACCACCGGGAAGACGGGCTGCGAGATGGAGGCGTTAGAGGGCGTCACGACCGGTCTGAACACCGTCTGGGACATGGTGAAGGCGGCCGAGAAGGACGCCGACGGCGGATATCCCGACACGCGGATCTCGGACGTCGAGGTCGTCGAGAAGCGGAAGGAGCAGGTCAACGAGTGAGTCGCGGGCGGGTGGCGAGTGGGCGGCGTCGGACAGGATCCCGGCCGTCGGTCAGAACAGCCCGCTCACGTCGCCGTCGGCGTCCACGTCGATGTCCTCGGCGGCCGGCTCCGCGGGCAGCCCCGGCATCGTCATCACGTCGGCGGTCTTCGCGACGACGAAGCCGGCCCCCGCCGAGGTGGTCACCTCGCGGACGGTGAGCGTCCACCCCTCGGGCACGCCGGTCCGGGTGGGGTCGTCGGACAGCGAGTACGGGGTCTTCGAGAGGCAGACCGGGAGGTCGGCGTACCCCCAGCGCTCGACGCGCTCGACGTCGTCGGCCGCGCCGTCGACGTATTCGACGCCCGCGGCGCCGTACACCTCGCGCGCGACCGTCGCTATCTTCTCGCGGATCGGCGCGTCGGCGTCGTACAGGGGTTCGAACGACCCCGTCCCGGCGCGGTCGCGCACGAGTTCGGCCAGGTCGGTCGCGCCCGCGCCGCCGTCGCGGTGGGCCGTCGAGCGCGCGGCCGGGATCCCGCGCTCTTCGAGCCCGGCCTCCAGCGCGGCGAGTTCGGCCTCGGTGTCGTCCGCGAACACGTTGATCGCGGCGACCGTCGGGACCCCGAACGACTCGGCGATCGAGACGTGCTTCGCGACGTTGGCGACGCCGGCCCGGACCGCCTCGGGGGCGGGCTCCGCGAGGGCCTCGAAGTCGGTCGGCCACATCTCCAGCCCGTGGCGCTTCGCGCCGCGGACGGTGGCGACCACGACGGCTACGTCGGGGACCACGCCCTGGCGCGCGACGATGTTCCCGAACTTCTCCGCGCCGAGGTCCGCGCCGAACCCGGCCTCCGTGACGAGGTAGTCGGCGAGCGCGGCGCCGACCCGGTCAGCGACGAGGGTGTTCGTCCCGTGCGCGATGTTCGCGAAGGGCCCGCCGTGGACGAACGCCGGGACGCCCTCGACCGTCTGGACGAGGTTCGGCCGGAAGGCGTCCCGGAGCAGCGCGGCCGCGGCGCCGGTCACCCCGAGGTCGTCCGGCGTGACGGGCTCGCCGTCGGCGTCGGCCGCGAGCACGATCCGACCGATCCGCGCCTTCAGGTCCTCCAGGTCGGTCGCGAGCCCGAGGACGGCCGTCAGCTCCGAGGCGGCGGTGATCACGAACCCCTCTTCCCGGGGGACCCCGCTCGCGGTCCCGCCGAGGCCGACGACCGTCTCGCGGAGCGCGCGGTCGTTGACGTCGAGCGCGCGCGGCCAGTCGACCCGTCGCGCGTCTATCTCCGCGTCGTTGCCCTGGTGGAGGTGGTTGTCGAGCGCGGCCGCGAGGAGGTTGTGCGCCGCGGTCAGCGCGTGGATGTCGCCGGTGAAGTGGAGGTTGATCGCCTCCATCGGGAGCACCTGCGACCGGCCCCCGCCGGCCGCGCCGCCCTTGACCCCGAAGACCGGGCCGAGCGACGGCTCCCGGACCGCGACCGCGGCCCGCTCGCCCAGCGCGGCGAGCCCCTGCCCGAGCCCCACGGTGGTGACGGTCTTCCCCTCGCCCTTCGGCGTCGGCGACATGCCCGTCACGAGGACGGTCGTCCCGGCTGACTCCGCCGCGGCCCCGGAAGCGTCCGCTCCGTCGCCGACGGCGTCGCGGACCGCCGCGTGCGTGAGCTTCGCGACGCCGTCGCCGCGCCGCTCGACGTCGTCGGCGGAGAGCCCGAGGTCGGCCGCGACCTCCTCGATCGGCCGGGGATCGGTCGCTCGCGCGACGGCGAGGTCCGACTCCGGTACCCCAGTCGCGTCGCTCGCGGGATCGGTGGGCGCCATACCGGCGCTTCTCGGGCCGCTCGTATGAGCGTTGCTCGGGGCTTGGTGACAACTATCAGCGGTCGAGGAACGGCGGGACCACGACCTCGGCGCGCTTCTCGTCGCCGCGCACGACGACGCTCACCTCGGTGCCGGCGTCGGCGTACGACTCGTGGAGGTAGCCCAGGCCGATGGGCTCGTCGAGCGTCGGGCTCATCGTCCCGGAAGTGAGCTTCCCGACGCGGGTGAGGTCGCCGTCCGTGACGGCGTAGCCGTTCCGGGGGACGCCGCGCTCGCGGAGGCGGACGCCGACGAACTTCTCGTCGACGCCCTCCTCCTGTTGGGCCTCCAAGGCGTCGCGCCCGACGAACTCCGTGTCGAGCTTGACGACGAAGCCGATCCCGGCCTCGTACGGCGTCCGGGGCTCGCTCTCCGGGTCGAAGTCCTGTCCGGACAGCAGGTAGCCCATCTCGGTGCGGAGCGTGTCGCGGGCGCCGAGCCCGCACGGCTGCGCCTCCAGCGGCGCGTCGGCGAACGCCGCCCAGACGGACTCGGCGGCGTCGGCCGGACACATCACCTCGAAGCCGTCCTCGCCGGTGTAGCCGGTGCGCGCGACCCAGCTCTCCGTGCCGGCCACCGCCGCGGCCGCCGCCTCGAACTTCGAGAGGCCGACGACCCGGTCCCCCGGGGTCGCCTCGTCGAGCGCGTCGGCCGCGTCGGGGCCCTGGACTGCGAGCATCGCCCAGTCGTCGGTGGCGTTCGCGACGGTCGCGTCGAGGCCCCACTCGTCGCGGTGCGCGGTCCAGCGGTCGTACATCTGCCCGTCGTGGCCGGCGTTCGGCACGAAGAGGTACGCGGGGTCGCCGCTCGGGGCGTCGAGGTCGCCGTCGTGGGTCGCGTCGAGGTCCGCGAGCGACGCGGCCCCCTCGCCGGCGGCGGTCCCGTCGGGGAGCCGGTAGACGACCGTGTCGTCGAGCATCACGCCCTTGTCGTCCGTGATCGCGGCGTACTGCGAGTCGCCGGGGTCGAGCGCGCGCACGTCGTTCGTCGTGAGTCGGTTCAGCAGCTCCGTCGCGTCCGGGCCGGACACCTCGATCTCGCCCATGTGCGACACGTCGAAGACGCCGACCGACTCGCGGACCGCGGCGTGTTCGGTCCGGATCGAGTCGAACTCGACGGGCATCTGCCAGCCGCCGAAGTCGGTGAACTTGGCGCCGCGCTCGTCGTGGGCGTCGTGGAGCGGAGGGAGGCGATCGGTCATACCCGCACCTCTCCGGGACGAACCTAAGGCTTTGTGACATCGGCGGTCCGCGTCGGCGGCGCCCCCCGCCGCGGTCGCGCCCGTCGTCGACTCGGCCGACAGCCTCAAGCGGTCGCCGGCCCCTCACTCCGGCGTGAGCAGCCGTCGCCCCGACCGGCCCGGTCCGCTCGCCCCCGCGGTCGCCGTGGTCGTCGCCGCGGTCCTCCTGATCGCGCTCGTCGGGACCTGGCCGCCGTTCGTCGCGGTCGAGAGCGGCAGCATGGCGCCCGGGGTCGAGCGCGGTGACCTCGTCGTCGTGACGGCGGCCGACCGGGCGCCGTGGGGCGACCTCTCGACCGCCGCCGACCCGAACGCGCCGGCGCGGCTCGGCGGGACGGGCGACGTCGTCGTCTACACCGTCCCGGGGGCGGACGGGAGACCGGTGTTCCACCGGTTGGCGTTCGCGGTCGACGCCGGCGAGGACTGGACGGAGCGGGCCGACCCGGCGCTCCTCGCCGCTGACTGCGCGGAGCTGGCCACGTGCCCGGCGCCGTACGACGGGTACGTCACCTACGGCGACGCGAACGAGCTGTACGACCAGAGCGCGGGCATCGCGCCCGTCGTCCCTGACGAGTGGATCGCCGGGAAGGCGTTGTTCGCGGTGCCGAACCTCGGCTGGATACGGGTGGGCGTCGACGCGGCGGCCGCGCGGTACGGCGGCGTCGCGACCGGCGTCGTCCTCGTCGGCGCCGCGGGGCTCGCGGGGGGAATCGGGACGCTGTTGCTCGGACGGATCCAGTGGAAACGGCGGCGGTGAGTCGGGCGTCGATCAGTCCCGGGCGCTACCGATGCCAGGTCGGTTCGCTTCCCGTATCGTCCGCGGCCTCGGTCGCGTCGACCTCGTCGCCGTCGAGGGTCACCGATCCGTTCGCGGCGTTGCGGAGGGCGTCCGACCGGCCGAACTCCCCGGGCGCGATGGCGAGCGTGCGGATCCCGTAGCCGTTCGCGGTCTCGACGACCGGCTTGAAGTCCGTGTCGCGGGAGGCGATCGCGAGCGTCTCCATCCGGCCCTCGGCCGCGAACCGCGCGGCGTCGACCGCGAGCTTCACGTCCACGTCGCCGCTCGTGACGATGACCTCGAAGCCGCGCGCCTCCGCGGCCTGTATCAGGCCCGGCGTCGCGTGCTCGTCGAGGTACAGCCGGGTCGTCACCAGCGGGCCCTCCGCCTCGCCCGCCCGCCGCACGTCGTCTAAGTCCACGTCGAACTCCTCGCGCAGCACGTTCGGGCCGTCGACGAACAGCGCCACGCCGCCGGCGTCCGGATCCGTCTCGGCGTCCGCGCTCGCGACGCCCTCGGCGGTCGTCTCGGCTTTCGGCCCCTCGCCTCGGTCCATGGCCGGCTTTCGCCGTCGGCGGAGATAGGTATGGTGATCCGCGCGCTCGCGGTCCGCCCCCCGTCAGTCGCCGGTCGTCCCCCGCGACGGTCCGTCGTCGCCCGAGTCGCTCGTGATCAAGTGATCGGAAAGATCGTCCGCGAATTATCGACACCCTTCGGCGAACGCCGTCGAAATTCAAGACCTTATATCGATATTACGACTTCCCTCACGTCCGTAGTGAATATACGGAGGTTTGAAGTAAGGTGTCCAGCAATAATGGTGTAAGATGTCACAATCGAACGCGTACACCGTCATTTCCGCACAGAACGATCACGAATGTACCACGGTACGTGCCCATCCCCGCAACGAGACGTTCCACATCGTCGACTACGCCGACGAGGACGCCCGCGAACGGGTCGCGGACCTCCCGGTCGGGTCTGTCGTGCGGATGGAGCTGTCCCGCGCGGGTCGCCGGAGCAACGTCTGGTGCGCCGAGTCGGTCACGACGGCCCGGACCGACGGGGGAGAGCGCCGGTAAGCGACGCCGAACCTCCGCGCTCCGTCACCGGCCGGGAGCGCGCCGGTCGACTCCGCAGTCCGGTTCCCGCGGGTCCGCTTCGTCCCTCTCTTTCGCGGTTCGTCGTCCGTCTCGCAGCCGTCCGCTTTCCCGATGACGACAGGTATTTGCCACCGATGCCGGTAGGGGCAGGAGATGGTCGAGACGCTGCTCGCTGTCGGTATCGTCGCCTCGGTGTTCGTCGGCTTCAACATCGGCGGCTCCTCGACCGGCATCGCGTGGGGGCCGCCGGTGGGCGCCGGCATCCTGAAGAAGACGACCGCGGCCGCGCTGATGACGGTGTTCGTGTTCCTCGGCGGGTGGACGGTGGGACGGAACGTGATGGACACGCTCAGCGGCGGGATCATCACGACCGAACTCTCGCTGTCGGCCGGCGTCGCCGTCCTGTTTTTCATCGGGCTCGGGATCCTCATCGCGAACGTCTTCGGCGTCCCGGTGCCGACCTCGATGACGACCGTGGGCGCCATCGCCGGGCTCGGGCTGGCGACTGACACGCTCAACTACGCCACGATCACCCGGATCGTCTCCTGGTGGATCGTGACGCCGATCATCGGCTTCTGGATCGGCGTCGTCATCGGTCGGTACGTCTACCCGGCCGTGAACCGGCGCGTCCGCGTCGAGAAGTCGCCCGGCCCGCTGCTCAGACTCGACCGCGACGGAGCCGTGCCGACGGTCGCGCTCGGACCCAACACGACGTACTCGGAGCTGATCAGCACGGTCGTCGTCCTGGTCATCGGCTGTTACATGGCGTTCAGCGCCGGTGCGAGCAACGTCCCGAACGCCGCCGCGCCGCTCGTCAGCGGCGTCGGCGGCCTCCCCGACGACACCGCGATCCTGCTCGCGACGCTCGCGATCGGGCTCGGCGGGTTCACGATCGCCCGCCGCACGATGGAGTCGGTCGGCGGCGAGCTCAGCGACATCCCGCTCCTCGCCGCGCTGTTCGTGATGACCACGGCCTCGACGATCACGACGGTCCTCTCGTGGATCGGCATCCCGATCAGCCTCGTCATGGGCACGGTGATGACGATCGTCGGCATCGGCTGGGGGCGGGCGACGCGCCCGGTCACGGTCCGGCAGGCGGTCACGCGCAACACCGGCGACAACGAGATCGTCACCGGCGCGATCACCGTGAGGGACACCGAGGGGCGGCAGTCGTCGCCGATCGGGGAGGCGGAGCCGGCGGCGGTGTTGAACGCGGGCGACCTGTTCAACCCCCGAGCGGTCCTGAAGTACGTCTCGATGTGGATCATCGGTCCGTCGGTGTCGACCGCGCTGGCGTACGGGTTCTTCGTCCTCCTGCCGGGAGTCGCCTGACGGCGCCGGGGTGACGGGAGCAGTTAGGAGGGCGCGCGGCGTAGATCGGGTATGATAGACCGCATCCTCGTGCCGATGGACGACTCGGACCACGCCGAGCGGGCCCTCGAATACGCCTTGGAGAACTTCCCGGACGCGGACGTCACCGTGGTTCACGTCGTCGGCGCGCCGTCGATGATGATGGGCGAGGCCGCGTCGCTCGCGCTCGCGGACGACTTCGAGGCGGCGGCCGCGGAGCGCGCGGAAGGCGTCTTCGAGCGCGCCCGCGCACTGGCGACCGACCGCGGCCGCGAGGTCGACACGGTCGTCGGCGTCGGCCACCCGGCGCGGAACATCATCGACCGCGCGGAGGGGTACGACACGGTCGTGATCGGGGCCCACGGCGCGGACCGCGGGCGCGCGACGCGCCGGTTCCTCGTCGGTAACGTCGCCGAAACCGTCTCGAAGCGCGCTCCGGTGTCCGTGGTGCTCGTCCGCTGACGGACGGCCCGGCGCGGTCGGTGGGCAGCGGCGCGCTCAGTCCCGCGTGAGCCGCGGGTTCGTCACCGCGCCGTCCGCGGCGGAGGCGAAGTCCCGGCCGTACTTCGCGAGGATGCCGCCCTCGTATGGCGGCTCGGGCGCCTCCCACTCCTCGCGGCGCGCCTCCAGCTCCTCGTCGGAGAGGTCGACGGTGAGGTCCCGCTCGGGGATGTCGACGGTGATGTGGTCGCCGTCCTCGATCAGACCGATCGGGCCGCCGACGGCGGCCTCGGGCGCGACGTGGCCGATCATCGGGCCGCGGGTGCCGCCCGAGAAGCGGCCGTCGGTGAGCAGCGCCACGTCGTCCTCGTGGCCCGCGCCGACGACCGCGGCGGTGACGCCGAGCATCTCGCGCATCCCGGGGCCGCCGCGGGGGCCCTCGTTGCGGATGACGATCACGTCGCCGGACTCGATCTCCCCGGACTGGACGTACTCCATCGCGTCCTCCTCGTTCTCGAACACGCGGGCCGGCCCCTCGTGGTAGAACTCGTCGTCGCCGGTCACCTTCAGCACCGAGCCGTCCGGCGCGAGGTTGCCGTCGAGGATCTTGATCGCGCCCTCCTCCTCCTTCGGGTCGTCGACGGGGTAGAGGAAGTCGGCCTCGATGTCCGACTCGTCCGGGAGCTCGCCGCGCTCCTCCAGCGCCGCGATCTCCTCGGCGAGCGTGTTGCCCGTCACCGTCATGGCGTCGCCGTGGAGCAGGTCCGCCTCCAGCAGGCGTCGGAGCACGACCGGCACGCCGCCGATCTCGTGGAGGTCGTTCATCACACGGCTCCCGCCGGGCTGGAGGTTCGCGATCTTCGGGGTGCGCCGCGATATCTCGTCGAAGTCCTCGATCGAGAGGTCGACGTCGGCCTCGCCCGCCAAGGCGAGCAGGTGGAGGACGGCGTTCGTCGAGCCGCCCATCGCGGTCTGGGCCGCGATCGCGTTCTCGAACGACTCCCGCGAGAGGATGTCGGAGGGGCGGCGGTCGTTCTCGATACAGTCCATCGCCAGCTCGCCGGCGCGCTCGGCGACCGCGTAGCGCGCCTCGTCCTCGGCGGGCGGCGAGGCCGACCCGAGCGGCGCCAGCCCGAGCGCCTCCGAGAGCGACGCCATCGTGTTCGCGGTGAACATCCCGCCGCACGAGCCCGCGCCGGGGCAGGCGTGGCGTTCCAGATCGTCGAGCTCGTCGGCGTCCATGTCGCCCTGCGCGTACGTGCCGACGCCCTCGAACACCTGGACGATCGTCACGTCGCGGCCGTCGTGCTGGCCGGGCATGATCGAGCCGCCGTAGAGGAAGACGCTCGGGAGGTCCGTCCGGATCGCGGCCATCATCATCCCGGGGAGGTTCTTGTCGCAGCCCGCGACGGTCACGAGCGCGTCCATGCGCTCGCCGAAGGAGACCAGCTCGACGGAGTCGGCGATGACCTCACGCGATATCAGGCTCGCCTTCATCCCTTCCGTCCCCATCGAGATGGCGTCGGAGATGGTGATCGTCCCGAACTCGATCGGCATGCCGCCCGCGGCGTCGATGCCGTCGAGCGCGGCGTCGGCAACGTCGTCGAGGTGGACGTTACACGGCGTGATGTCGGCCGCGGGGTTCGGCACGCCGACGATGGGCGACGAGAGGTCCTCGTCGTCGAAGCCCATCGCGCGGAACATCGCGCGGTGCGGCGCCTTGTCCGGCCCCTCGGTCACCTCGCGGCTCCGCAGGTCCCCGTCCTTCTTCCCGGCGAATCGGTCCGCGTCCTCCCGGCGACGACGCCGCTCGTCGTCGTCGGACCTCGGCTGCTGTTCGCTCATACGCGACCCTGTCGCTCGGGGGTCTTAAACGACCGCGTCGGGGCGAGGGTTGCTCGACGTGGCGAACGGGTTCGGAACCGGGCGGTCCCGGCCCTCGTCCGCTCGCGGCTCACACCCGCGCTTTCAGTTCCACCCGGTAGCCGAACGGGTCCCTGACGTACACCGCGCCCGCCTCGCCGGTCGCGCCGAGCGGCGAGTCGAGCGTCTTCTCGACCTCGACGCCCGCGTCCGCCAGCTCGGCCTCGATCTCCTCGGCCGACTCCTCCACGACGACCGCGACGTGGTCGTAGTTCGTCTTCGTCGGCGCCTCGAACTCCTCGGTGGGCCAGAGGTGGATCACGGCGGTCGCCGAGAGCCGCACGTCGAAGAACGGCTTCTCGTCGGCCGCGTACAGCGCGTCCTCGATGCCGAACCCGAGCGTCTCGCCGTAGAACTCGCGCGCCTCCTCGGCGCCGTCTTCGGGAATCCGAAGGTTGACGTGGTCGATGTGTCGAGCGTTCACACCTTTGGTTCAGCGGCCGGTCGCAAAAGTCGTGCGGGGGGACGGTCTACCCGCCGACCCTCGGCAGGCGACTCAGCGACGGTTGGGGGAGCGACCGCGGGGGCGGACCGCGGTCCCGCGACCCGCGAACGTTCGAGGGCTATTTATTCATAGAAATGTGATAATCACACATGATTGCTCTCGACACCGTCGCACCACAGATGGGCGGCATGGCCGGTTCGGGGATGGCGGGCGGAATGGGCGGCGCGATGGTCCTGTTCCCGCTCCTCGCGCTGCTCGCTGTCGCGACGCTGCTCACCGCGGGCGTCGTCGGATTCGGGGCTCTCGCGCGCGACGCCGACGGATCGGCGGCGAGCGAGCCCGACGAAACGCCCGTCGAACGCCTCCAGCGACGGTACGCGGAGGGAGAACTCACGGAAGCGGAGTTCGAGCGGGCGCTGGAGCGCGAACTGGAGCGGGAGAAAACCGGTGGAACCGGGTCGAGCCCGACCCGTGAGACCCAAGCGGGCGGGGAGGCGTCGCGGGCGCGGTAAGTCGTGGGGAGAAAGTCGGTCGTCGGGGCCGGTCAGGCGAACGCGCGCAGGATTCCGGCGCCGTCGGTGCTGCGGCCGAGGTCCGGGAGCGTGGCGCGCTCGGGGTGGGGCATCAGCACGGCGACCGTCTCGCGCTCGCCGAGGACGCCGGCGACGTTGTCGGTCGAGCCGTTCGGATTGGCGGCGTCCGTGACATTCCCGTCGGCGTCGCAGTAGCGGAAGAGGACGCGGTCGTCGGCGACGAGGTCGCCGTGGGCCGCCTCGCTTATCTCGAAGCGCCCCTCGCCGTGCGCGATGGGGACCTCGATGACCTGTCCCTCGTCGTAGGCGGCGGTCCAGGGGGTATCGGCGCGCTCGACGCGCAGGTGGACCGGCTCGCACTGGAACCGCGCGGAGGCGTTCGTGGTGAAGGCGCCGGGCGTCAGCCCCGACTCCGAGCCGATCTGCGCGCCGTTACAGATGCCGATCACGGGGACGCCGTCGTCGGCGGCGTCGCGGACCTCGTTCATGATCGGGTCGCGGGCGGCCATCGCGCCGGCGCGGAGGTAATCGCCGTAGGAGAACCCGCCGGGGAGGACGATCCCGTCGGGGTCGGCGGGGAGGCCGTCGTCGTACCAGACGCGCTCGGCGTCGACGCCGAGGTGGTCGAGCGCGCGGACGGCGTCGCGGTCGCAGTTCGAGCCGCCGAACTGGACGACGGCGACCGTCACGCCGCCCACCCCGCGTGGGCGGCCGCGACGCTCGCATCGCCGGCGGTCGCGCCGGTGACGGTCGGCGTCACCCCGGAGACGGTGACCGTCATCGCTCCGCGACCGCCACGTCGTAGTCGTGGATCGTGGGGTTCGCGAGCAGCCGCTCGGCCATCTCGCCGGCGCGGTCGGCCGCCTCGTCGGCGTCGGCGGCGTCGAGGTCGACCTCGAAGCGGTCCGCCGAGCGGAGGTCGGACAGCTCGAACCCGAGCCGTTCGAGGGCCTGCTGGGTCGTCTCGGCCTCCGGGTCGAGGACGCCCCGCTTCAGCCGGACCGTCACCGTCGCCGTGTACGCGGTCATACCCGTTGGTGCGGAGTCGTGTGTAAAAACCGTTTTGGAACGACGTTTATACGCATATTCGTGGATATATTGCGGTCGTTCGTGCGGGAGGCAGGGACGGCACCGAGCGAAAGGGGCAAACCCCTCCGGCTGTTGGGGAGGGTGTATGCAGCCGCTCGAACCCGCGGAGGTGATCGTCGCATGACCCGCGAACTGACCGAAATCACGGTCGTCGGAGGAGACAAGACCGGACTCATCGCGCGGGTCACCTCCCTGCTGTTCGAGCGCGGAATCAACATCGAGGACCTCGACCAGGCGGTCCGCGAGGGCGTCTTCCGGATGACGACCCGCGTCGACACCTCGGAGATGGAGACCTCGCGCGGCGAGCTCCGCCGCGCGCTCGCCGAGCTCGGCCGCGAGCTCGACGTCGACATCCAGGTCCGGTTCCCGAGCGACCGCGACGCGCGGCGCGTCGCGCTGCTCGTCACGAAGGAGACCCACGCGCCCGAGGCGCTGTTGGAGGCGGAGGCGCGCGGCGAGCTGGCCGAGGACAGCGAGGCCGAGATCCCGGTCGTCATCGGCAACCGCGGCGACCTCCGGTCGCTCGCGGAGCGCTACGACAAGCCGTTCTACGACGTGGGCGACGGCAACGGCAACACCGACGAGGAGCGCCTGCTCGACCTGCTGGCCGAGTACGACGTGGACCTCATCGCCTTGGCGCGGTACATGCGCATCCTCTCGCCCGAGGTCGTCTTCCGGTACGAGGGGCGGATCGTCAACGTCCATCCCTCGCTGCTGCCGGCGTTCCCCGGCGCGGAGGCGTACCGGCAGGCCAAGGACGCCGGCGTCCGGGTCGCGGGCGTCACCGCCCACTACGTCACGACCGACCTCGACCAGGGGCCGGTCATCGCCCAGCGCGCCTTCGACGTGCCCCCGGGCGCCGACGTCGACGAGATCAAGCGCCGGGGGCAGCCCCTCGAGGCCGAGGTCCTGCTCGACGCGGTCCGGCTCCACCTCGCGGACGCCATCGCGGTCCACCGCGGGACCGTCCACGTGCGCGAAGACGTGGACGTCGACGCGCAGCTCGGCCTCTCGGAGGCCGCCGTGGACGCGAACCCGGACGAGCCCGTCGACGGCGAGCCGCTCGGGCGGACCCGCCCGTCGCCGTCGGACGACTGACGGAGCGGTAGGGGGCCGCACGCGCCGGCCGAACCCGGACTCCGGCGGCCACTTTTAAGCGCCCGCGAGCGCAACGACGGACGATGACCGGTCGTCGCCCCCGAACGGGATTCCTCGCGGACACCGCCGCGGTCGTCCGCAGCGACGAGCGGCTGATCCTGCTGTTCCTGCTGCTCCTCTCGCTCGCCGCGCTGGCGGTGTTCCTCCACTACACGACCTTGGTGCTTGAGGGGCTCCCGGACCCGGTTCCGGGGGAGCCGTTCGGGCCGTGAACCGGGACCCGCGGGCCGCTCACTCCAACCGCACCAGCAGGTCGCGGTTCGCGGCCTCGTAGCGCAGGCGCCCCTCGTCGAGCGCCCGGCGGCGCCTGGCCGCCCAGTCGCTGGCGTCGTAGCCGGTCTCGCCGACGGCCGACTCCACCGTGTCCAGCAGGTGCGCGAGGACCGTCCGCTCGCCCGACTCGTAGGGGGGTTCGATCTCCCACGTCGAGGGGCCCTCGGCGATCGCGGTCGCCTCCCGGGCCAGTGCCGCCGCCCCGTCGGGGCCGCCGGGGCGGAACTCCCGCATGTGTCGGTGATAGCGGTCGATGACGGCCTCGTCGTCCGGGTCCGGGGGGGCAAACCGCGTCTCGCCGTCGTAGGTTATCGGCGCGTACGCGACGGGGGCGACCTCGGCGAGGGCGTCGACCGCGGGGGCGGCGTCGACCACGTCGAAGAACGCGCAGCCGACGACCGCGTCGAACCGCTCGCCGGCGGCCGCCGCCCGGCTCGCGACGTCGAAGGCGTCCGCGACGCGGAACTCGACGGCGACGTCGCCGACCGCGTCGCCGATCCGCGCTTCGCCCGCCGACAGGGCGGCCTCGTGGGCGTCGACCGCGACCCATCGGCCGGCGTCGATCACGCCCCAGTCGACGAGGCGCTCGACCATCGTCGCCGTGCCCGCGCCGACTTCGAGTATCTCGGGCTCGGGCGGGAGTTCGGCGGCGAAGCGGTCGAGGACCGCCCGGTTCAGCGAGCGGTCGTCGAGCGCGCGCTTCGCGTCGAGGTACGTCGCGTGGTCGGTCACGCGGCGTCACCTCCCCGACCTGGAGCCCCCGTCCGCCCTCCAGCCTCGGCCTCTAGGAAGTCGACGACGCGGTCGAGCGTTTCGGGCCACCCCGGCCGCGCCTCGTAGTCGCGGCGCGCGGCGGTTCCCATGGCCGCCAGCCGGTCGCGGTCGTCGAGGTCGCGGAGTGCCGCGGCCACGGCGCGCGGGTCGCCCGGGGGCACGAGGACGCCCGACTCGCCGTCCCGGACGAACTCGCTCGCGCCGCCCGCGGTCGTCGCCAGCGGCACGCAGCCGAACCCCATCGCCTCCAGGTACACCATGCCGAACGGCTCGTACCGCGACGGCACCGCCAGGACGTGGCTCTCGCGGAGCCGCGCCGCGACCGCCTCGTCGTCGAGGCGCCCGGCGAAGCGGACGCGGTCGCCGATCCCGGCCGCGGCGACGGACTCCGCGACGGCCTCGGCGTGGTCCGGCGCGACCGTCCGGTCCCCGACGACCGTCAGCCGCCAGTCCACGTCGCGACCGTCCAGCCGGGCGAGGCCGTCGACGAGCGCGTCGAGCCCCTTCCGCGGGACGACGTTCCCGAGGAACGTCACTTCCAGCGGGCCGGACCGAGCCCGCTCGCGGATCTCCGACGCGGAGGTCACCGGTTCGAACCGGTCGCCGGCCGGGGGAGCGACCGCGTTCCTGGCCGGGCCGCCGAGCACGGCCGCGTTCCGCCGGGTCGTCTCGGCGTTGTACACCGCGGCGTCGACGCCGCGGAGGAACCGGCGCTCGACGGCCGCCACTCCGCGGCGCCCGAGCGCCGAGCGCGCGCGGTCGAGAGTCCCCCGACCGCCGTCTGGCGTCTCCTGCGCCGCCCGCGCACGCCACGCTATCATGTGGACGAGCGCGACGGTCGGCGCGTCGAGCCGACGGTTGGCGCACAGCACGGAGGGGTGCGCCAGCCCGTCCTCGACGACCACGTCGAACTCCGCGAGGCGGTCGGCGAGCCGGCCCGCCCGGAGGTTCGGAGCGAGGCGTTCCCGGTAGGATCCCCGGGGCAGCGAGACCACCTCGACGCCGTGGCCGCGCTCGCGGAGCCGGTCGCGGAGCCGCCGGTCGTAGTAGAAGCCGCCGGACTCGGACTCGATGTCGCCGGCCAGCACGAGGGCGACGCGCATCGGGGCGTCACCGCAGTTCGCCGGCGTAGGAGACGCTCGCGGCGTCGTCCTCGCGGACGGTCACGGTCAGCCGGGTCGCGGCCGGGGCGTCCACCGTCGCGAGGTCGTCGAACAGCGCCCGGGCCAGCCGCTCGGCGCTGGGGTTGCCCTCCAAGTGCTCGTTGAGCGTCTCGTCCCGGTAGCGCTCGGCCGCGTCGGCCAGGGCGTCGAGCGCGAGGTCGATGTCGAGCAGGTAGCCGTACTCGCCGAGCTCCGGGCCGCGGAACGTCGCCTCCGCGGTGAAGGTGTGCGAGTGGAGCTCCCCCTCGCCGGCCGGCGGGTTCGGGACGGTGAGGTAGTGCTGTGCGACGAACGTCTCGGAGACGGTCAGTTCGTACATGGGTAGGTGAAGAGGAGTTGGAGGGTCGGTTCGCCCTCGTCGGCGAGGCGCCGGTACGCGCTCGGCGCGCGGTCGACCGGGACGCGGTCCGTGACGAGCCGCTCGGTGACGTCCAGATCGCCGTGGAGCCGCCGGAGCTGGCGCCAGGCGGTCTCGCGGCGGCGCTCCCGGTCCCAGCGACCCCGGAGCTCCGGCGCGATGGTCGTGACCTGGCTGCTCCGGACGGTGACCCGCCCGCGGTGGAAGTGGTCGCCGAAGCCGAGGTCGGCGCGCTTGGTGCCGTACCACGACCCCACGAGGACGCGGCCGTCGAACCGCGTCGTCTCGACGGCCGTCTCCAGCGTCTCGGGCCGCCCCGAGACCTCGACCGCGAGGTCGACGCCCCCGGTGCGGTCGCGGACGGCGTCGACGACGCCGGCGCGCCCGTCGTATCGGGTCGGGTCGACGACGGCGTCCGCGCCGAACTCGGCCGCCAGCTCGCGCCGACGGTCCTTCGGTTCGACCGCGACCACGGTCTCCGCGCCGCTCCGCGCCAGGAGGGCGGTCGTGAGCAGCCCCACGACGCCCTGCCCGAACACCGCGACGCGCTCGCCGAGCCGGGGGGCCGCGTCGAGCGTCAGCGTGACGGCCGTTTCCGCGTTCGCGAACAGCGTCGCGGTCTCCGGGTCGATCCCGTCCGGGACCGGGAAGAGCGCGTCCGGGGAGACGGCGAACCGGCTCTCGTGGGGGTTGAACGCGAAGACGGTCCGGTCGCGCCACGACGGGTCGACCGCCTCGCCGACCGCGGCCACCCGCCCGACGACCGCGTAGCCGTAGCGGAGCGGGTACGAGAGGTCGCCGTCGAGCGAGGAGAGCTCCTCGTCCGCGACGGTCTCGGGGTCGAGCTCCCCGCGGTACGCGAGCAGCTCGGACCCCGCGCTCACCGCCGAGACGGACGCGGAGACGACCACCTCGTCGGGGGCCGGGGCGGGGTCGTCGACCGGGACGACCTCGACGCGCTCCGGGCCGGTGAACTCCACCGCGCGGTGGGCGGCGCCGTCGCTCACGCGGACTCACCCGTCCGCGGCCGACGACCGAGAGGAGTCGACATTACCGATCGCACGGGCCGATCCAACATAAAGCCCCGCCGGCGACGACCGCCCGACCGAGCGGCGCCGCCCGTCGCGGTCGCGCCCGCCGGGGAGTAAGCATAAGCCAGCGGAGGCCGTGCGTAGCGTATCCATGGCACACTCCGACGCGGGCGCCGACGTCGAATCGCTGACCCCGCTCCACTGGATCGGGATCCTCGCCGCGACCGTGTCCGGGATCGTCCACGCCGTCCTCGGGGTTCAGGTCGGGGGCGCGCTGGGAATCTCCTTTTTCGTCGCAACCCTGGGCTTCGGCGCGGGCGTGGCGGCGATAGTCGCCGGGTACCGGCGCCGGCTGATGTACGCCGTCGGGATCCCGTTCACCGGCGGCCAGATCGTCCTGTGGTACGTGATCAACTTCGTCACCGGGACGTACTCGTTCCCGGCCGACATCGGGGTGTACGGCGCCGTCGACAAGATCGCGCAGATCGCGTTGATCGCCGTCCTCGCGGTCCTGCTCTCCAGGGAGTCGTAACGCGCGGCCGCGGCTCGCCGTTCCCTCCTCGACGCCGCGATCCCGCCACCGCCCGGTTCGGACCGCTCGCTCACCGCCTCACTCGCCGCCTCGGCCGGCCGCGATCGGCGGGTCGTCGCGGCCGAGCCGCCCCGTCGCGGCCGCCCAGTCGCGGGCGAAGCTCGCCAGGAGTGCCGCCAGCGCGACCGCCGCGAACGCGGTCAGGAGGGGCGTCTCGCCCCCGCGCCCGACATTCGGGAGGAGCGCGAGCGCGACGACGGCGAACTGCGCGGTGCCCACGAACGGCCGGGCCCGGCTCGGCGGCAGCTCGTACACCGGCGCCCCGGCGCGTCGTCGCCGCCACAGCGACCCGGCGTATGCGTACCAGACCCCGCCGGCGAGGAGGTACCACGCGGGGAGCGCGCCCAGCGCGACGGCGACCGCGGCGCCGACGAGGACCGCCAGCGCGTCGGTGGCCCCGTCGAGGCGCGCGCCGAGGACCGTCTCGCGGGTGCGGCGGGCGACCGCGCCGTCGACCGCGTCGAGGCCCACCGCGCCGACGAAGAGTGCGGCTGGGAGCCGCGGGTCCGGCGCCGGCGCGACCGCCGCGCCCGCGAGGACGACGGCGAGCCAGCCGCGGAACAGCGTGACCGCGTTCGCCGGACCGAGCCGCGGCTCGGGGGAGCCGCCGTCGGGCGCGCGGTTCGCCGCGAGGTTGACTCGCGCGTACGCGGCGAGGTACGCGCCGGGAACGACCGCGGCGAGGACCCAGGCCGTCCCGAGCGGGCGCCACAGCGCGGCCAGCCCGAGCGCGCCGAGCGCCACGGCGCCGGCGAACCGCCGACGGAGCCGAGCGGGCGGGGCCGCGGAGGGATCGGGGGCCGGCATCTCAGTCCGGTCTCCCGTCCGCGGGCGGTCCGGCGTCGGGGTCGCCTTCGCCCTCTCCTTCGACCTCCGCGCCCCGCGGGGTCTCGCCGATCTCCTCCATCACGCGGGCGTGGAACTCGCGGAGGACCGCGGACTCGTCGTCGGCGATGACGGTGTCGGAGTCGACCAGCGTCGCGAGCCCGAACGCGAGCGGGCTGGGCGAGTCGACGACGCGGTGTTCGACCGCGAGGTCGCCGGCGGCGATCCGGTCGACCGCCTCGCGGATGCCGTCGACGTCGAGCCGGTCCTCCAGCAGCTCTCGGTACGTCTCTTCTAACACGGCGAACTCCTCTAAGTCGGCTGCGAACGACAGCAGCATCTCGGCGGAGACCTGCTGTTCCGCGGCCGACTTCTCGTACCCCTTGTACCGCTTCAGGATCAGGAGCGCGCGCCCGGCGTTGATCCGGAAGTAGCGCTGGAGCAGGTCCGTCCCCTGGACCGCCTCGCGCAGGTCCTCGCGGACGGTCTCCGGGTCGAGGTTGGCCAGAATCTGTGCCACGTCGACCTTCCGGTTCAGCGGGAGCGCGAGCGAGAACCCCCGGTCCGCGACCGCCACCGCGACATTGGCGTCGGTCCGGTTCGCGACCGCGGCCGCGACGAGCCGGGAGAGCCCGTCGTTGAACCGGCGGCCGTACGTCGAGTGGACGTAGAAGCGCCGCTTGTACTCGTTTCGGTCCAGCTCCTCCTCGACGACGAGGCGGTCGGGCGTCGAGACCGAGTCCGCGCCCGCGTACCGGACCTGCTCGTCGTACATGCGGGCGAGCGCGCGGACCGCGTTCCCGTCGAGGGGGAACCGCCGGAGCCACGCCCGGACCGCCGCCGGGCCGGCGTTCGGGCCGTCCCCCGTCAGGCGGTCGAGGAGCTCGGCCTGGAAGTCGAGGACCTCGTGGGCGAGGTCCGCCGAGAGGGGCAGGCGCTCGGCGAACCACGACGGCACGGTCGGGCGCTCGCTCGTGCGGTCGACGTACACCTTCGAGCCGCGGCGGTAGCGGAACGCGAACCGCTCGCCGCCCAGCGCGAACACGTCGCCGGACTCCAGCGTGTCGAGGTACGACTCGTCGAGGGTGCCGACCCACTCGTCGTCGCGCGTGAACACGTCGCAGGTGAACGAGTCGGGGATCGTTCCGACGTTCGTCATGTAGATGACCCGCGCGAGCCGCCCGCGCTTCCCGACGAGCGTCTCGCCGACCGGGTACTCGGGGTAGTGGTGCTCGCCGTCGGGCGGGTCGTTGGCGTCGCGCCACACCTTCGGGTAGACGTTCTTCTCCTCCAGTCCGTCGTAGTCCCCGGTGAGGTACCGGAACAGCCGCTCGTACGCGGCGTCGTCGAAGCCGCGGTACGGGTGCGCCCGGCGCAGCACCTCGCGGACCTCGCGGTCGGGGCGGATCCGGTTTATCGCCATCCCGTAGACGTGCTGTGCGGCCACGTCGTACGCGCCCTCGGGCGGGAACACGCGGTCGACGAACCCCTCCTCGGCGCGCGCGAGCAGCGCGGCGCACTCGATCAGCTCGTCGCGGTCCAGCGCGAACACCCGCCCCTCGACGGTCTCGCCCGGGCTGTGGCCCGCGCGGCCGACGCGCTGAAGCAGCGCGGCGACGGACTTCGGCGACCCGACCTGGACGACGAGATCGAGGTGCGGCATGTCGATGCCCAACTCCAGGCTCGTCGAGGTCGTGACCACGTCCAGCTCGCCCGACTTCAGCCCCTCCTCAACGCGGGTGCGCTGGGCCTCGCCGAGGCTCCCGTGGTGGCAGCCGGAGTCCGACTCATCGTAGTCGAAGCGACGACGGAGCTCCTGGAGGGTGCGCTCGGCGCCCGACCGGGAGTTCGTGAACACCAGCGTGTTCTCGTGGGACTCGATCAGGTCGTGAAGCGACTCGTAGAAGCGGTCGGTCACCGCGGACCGCGGCGTGTGGATCAGGTCGGCGGCCGGGGTCCGGAGTTCGAGGTCGAACTCGCGGGCGAACCGGGCGTCGACCACCTCGCAGGGCCGCGTCTCGAACCCCTCGGCGTCGCCGACCGCGCCGGCGACGCGCTCGCGCCCGACGAGGAAGGAGGCGATACCGTCGAGCGGTTCGACGGTCGCCGAGCAGCCGATCCGCGTGATTTCGGCCTCGCTCCCTCTATCTCCGTTCCGCGTCAACTCGGTCAGCCGCTCTAAGGACACCGCGAGGTGCGTGCCGCGCTTGTTCGCGGCCAGCGAGTGGATCTCGTCGACGATCACGTACTCGACGGTGCGGAGCTTCTCCTTGAACTTCGGCGAGTTGAGCAGGATCGCCAGCGTCTCCGGCGTGGTGTTGAGGACGTGGGGCGTCTCGGAGAGCATCGCCTGCCGGTCCGCCTTCGAGGTGTCGCCGTGGCGGATCGCCTGCCTGACGCCCGGATCGTACGCCTCGTCGTCGCCCGTCCCGTCGTCCACCTCGGCCGCGGCGACCGCCTCCCCGATTCCCTCCAAGGGAGTCTCCAGGTTGCGCTCGATGTCGTTCGCGAGCGACTTCAGCGGCGAGACGTACAGGCAGTAGACGGCGTTGTCGAGGTCGTCGGCGCGGTCGCGCGCGAACAGGTCGTCGAGGACCGCGAGGAACGAGGCCAGCGTCTTCCCGCTGCCCGTCGGCGCCGCGACGAGGCAGTTCTCCCCGTCGTCGACGTGAGGGATCGCCTCGCGCTGCGGCGGCGTGAAGAACCCGCCGTTCTCGTCGACGTACGCGCCGAACCGCTCGACCCACCAGCGCCGGACCGGCGGCGAGAGCCGCGCGAGCACGTCGGCGTCGGCGATCGGGACCGCGTCCGGGTCGAAGTCGGGGTCCGCGATCGCACCGCGCTCGACCGCGTCGCGGAGGAGGGCGCGCGCGGCCGCCTCGTCGCCGCGGTCCGTGGTCTCGCTCACGGCGATCACGAGGGCTCGGGGAGGGAAATCGGTTGCGTCGGGGCCGTCGCGACCGGGCGGGACCCGGCGCTCCGCTCGTCGCCGCCGCGGAAATTCGCGGAACCGACCCGTTTATCCGCCCGCCTTCCGTGGCGCCACACGTATGAGCGGCACCTCGCCGGAGCCCGACCGACGGATCGACCGGAACCTGTTCGTCACCGTCTCCGGCCCGCCGGGCTGCGGGGCAACGACCCTCGTCGAGGGCATCGCCGAGTCGCTCGACTGCGGCTACGTCTCGGGCGGCGAACTGTTCCGCGAGATCGCCGCCGAACGGGATATGAGCCTCTCTCAGCTCATCGCCGAGACCGGCGAGTCCGAGGAGATCGACCGCGCGCTCGACCGCCGGCTCCGCCGGATCGCCGAGAAGTGGGGCACGGCGAACAAGGCGTTCGTGCTGGAGTCGCGGCTCGCGGGCTGGATCGCCGGCAACCGCGCCGACATCCGGATCTGGCTCGACGCGCCCGACGAGGTCCGCGCGGACCGCACGGCCGACCGCGAGGAGATGACCTCCGAGATGCAGGTTCGCGAGGTCATCGAGGAGCAGCGCTACAAGTCCTACTACGACATCGACCTGAACGACCGCTCCATCTACGACCTAGTGATCAACACGGGGCGGTGGGACGCCGAGGCCACGCTGGACGTAGCGCTCACCGGGATCGAACGCTACGACGTCGACGCCGACGAGGGCGCGTTCGACACGCCCGACTTCGAGATCTGATCGGCCGTCCGCGGCGTCGTCGTCCGGGCTACAAGCCTTCGACGCGGCGGAGCGCGCGCCGGACCTCGCCGGGCGTCGCGTACGGCCCGCCGCTCACCCGGTGGTCCGGGAGGAACACGGGGACGGGGTTGTCGTTCAGCGCGCCCCTCACGGTCGCCACGTCGTCGGCGTCGTCGGGGTCGAACCCGGCGAGCCGGGCGAGGCGGCTCACCGACACCTCCTCGCCGTACGGGACGTTGCGCAGCGCCTCCAGCGCCTCGCGCTGGTCGGTCGGGACTGTGAGGCCGAGCGCCACCTCGGTGAACTCGTCGCGCTCGCCGCCGAGGTACGCGCCGATCCGGTCGAGGAGGTCGTGGTCGCCGTCGGCGTCTCCCGGCGGTTCGGCGGGGAACGACACCGAGATGACGCGACCGCCGGCGAACCCGACCTGAACGGTCCGGCCGATCCGGTCGAACTCCCGGGCGAAGACGCCCGAGGTGCCCGCCATACTCATACCCTTCATTGGTCGGGTCGATCACTTAAAATATCCCCCGTCTGACCGAGTCGTACCCTCGCCCGGAGGCTGAGCGAGTCGGCCCGGCCCCCGCAAGCCTTATGAACAGATACGTACATTAGTGTATAGTAATGGACGATCCAGACGAGCTGGCGCCGGCGGTCAGGTCGATCCTGTCCGCCGCACGGGAGCGCGCTGACGCGGCGGCGAGATCGGGCGACACCGCCTCGGTCTCGCCCCGCGACCTCGCGGCCGCGTTCGAGCGGGCCGAGGCCGACGGGCGCGTCCCGGTGATCGCCGAGGTGAAGCCGACGAGCCCGACGACCGAGGGCAGCCGCGAGGACGACCCCGTCGCGCTCGCCGAGGGGATGGTCGCCGGCGGGGCGGCCGCGCTGAGCGTGCTCACCGAGCCGGAGCACTTCGGCGGGAGCGTCGACACGCTCCGGCGGGTCCGCGAGGCCGTCGACGTGCCGGTGCTGCGCAAGGACTTCGTCGTCGAGGAGGCGCAGCTTGACGCCGTCGAGAGCGACGTGGTCCTCCTGATCGCCCGGTTCGTCGGCGACGACCTCCCCGACCTGCTCGCCGCCGCCCGCGACCGCGGCTTCCAGGTGCTCGTCGAGGTCCACGACCGCGACGAGCTGGAGCGCGCGCTCGATGCGGGCGCGACGACGGTCGGCGTGAACAACCGCGACCTCGCCGAGCTGGTCGTCGACCTCGGAACCTTCGAGTCCGTGGCGCCCCACGTCCCGGACGAGGTGACGCTGATCGCCGAGAGCGGGATCGAGAGCCCGGCCGACGCGCGCCGGATGCGGGCGGCGGGCGCCGACGCCCTGCTCGTCGGCAGCGCGATCATGGACGGCGACGTGGAAGCGAACACGCGCGAACTGACGCGGGCGGCGGCGGACGGGGACGCGGACCCGACACCCCACGACGCGACCGACACAACGGAGACACCCACATGAGCGAAACCGAATCATCGACGAGCGAGGTTGGAGAGCTTTCGCGACGGCCCGGCCGCGAGCGCGGCCGCGACGACGGGAAGTTCGGCCGCTACGGCGGCCAGTACGTCCCGGAGGCGCTGATGCCGGCGATCGAGGAACTGGCCGACGCCTACGAGCGCTACGTGCTGAACAACGAGGACGGGTTCATGGACGAGTTCCGCGAGCGCCTCGCGGACTTCGGCGGGCGCCCGACGCCGCTCCAGCGGGCCGGCCGGCTCTCGGAGCGCTACGACACGGAGGTGTACCTCAAACGCGAGGACCTGCTCCACGGCGGCGCCCACAAGCTGAACAACGCGCTCGGGCAGGTGCTGCTCGCGAAGTACATGGGCAAGGAGCGCATCATCGCGGAGACCGGCGCCGGCCAGCACGGCACCGCGACCGCGATGGCGGCGGCGCACCTCGACATGCCCTGTACGATCTACATGGGCGAGCGCGACATCAACCGCCAGCGCCCCAACGTGTTCCGGATGAAGCTCAACGGGTCGGAGGTCAAGCCGGTCACCACCGGGCGCGGCACGCTGAAGGAGGCCATCTCCGAGACGATGCGCGACTGGGCGGCCACCGTCGAGGACACCCACTACGTGATCGGGTCCATCGTCGGCCCCCACCCCTTCCCGGTGATGGTCCGCGACTTCCAAGCGGTCATCTCCGAGGAGGCCCGCGAGCAGACCATCGAGAAGACCGGCGGGCTCCCCACCGACGTGGTCGCCTGCGCCGGCGGCGGCTCGAACACGATGGGGGCGTTCGCCGACTTCGTCGACGACGAGTCGGTCGCGCTCCACGCGGTCGAGGCCGGGGGGTCCACGCTCGAAGTCGACGAGGAGGCGGGCGTCGCGCCCAACTCGGCGTCGCTGTTCGCCGGCGAGGAGGGCGTCCTCCACGGCGCGCGGACGAAGCTGCTCCAGGACTCCGACGGGCAGATCATGGAGAGCCACTCGGTGTCCTCCGGGCTCGACTACGCCGGCGTCGGCCCGGAGCTCGCGTACCTCGTCGACGAGGGGCGCGTGGACCCGGTCGCCGTCGACGACGACGCCGCGCTGGAGGGCTTCCACCGGCTCTCGAACACGGAGGGGATCATCCCCGCCTTGGAGACCGCCCACGCGTTCGGCTACCTGGAGGAGCACCACGAGGACCTCGGCGAGCGGGTCGTCGTCAACGTCTCCGGGCGCGGCGACAAGGACCTCGACGCCGCCATCGAGGAGACCGACCAGCGCGACGTGCCGAACGCGCCGGACATGTCGATGTTCACGGGGGGGATGTAGATGGGCAACTCCGAGGCCATCGCCGCCGCGTTCGCGGACGGCCCCGCCTACGTCCCGTACCTCGTCGTCGGCGACCCCGACTACGAGTCGTCGAAGGCGTACGTCGAGGCGCTCGACCGCGGCGGCGCCGACGTGATCGAGCTCGGCCTCCCCTTCTCCGAGCCGATCGCCGAGGGGTCGACGATCCAGGAGGCGCTCGTCCGCGCGCTCGACGCGGGGATGACGCCCGAGCGGTTCTTCGAGTTCGCGGAGGGGCTCGAGGTCGACGCCGCGCTGGTGTGCATGACGTACTACAACCTCATCTACCAGTACGGCGACGAGACCGGCCCCCGGCCGTTCGTCGAGCGGGCGGCGGCCGCGGGGATCGAGGGGTTCGTCGTCCCCGACCTCCCGGCCGAGGAGGCGGACCCGCTGCGCGAGGCGTGCGACGAGTTCGGGCTCGACCTCGTCTTCATCGTCGCGCCGACGACGCGCGGCGACCGACTCGACCGCATGATGGAGAACGTCTCCGGCTACGTGTACGTCCAGGCGCGGCTGGGGACGACCGGCGCCCGCGACGACGTCTCCGACCAGACGACCGAGAGCCTCGACCGGCTCCGCGAGTACGACGTGCCGAAGGCGGTCGGGTTCGGCATCTCGACGGGCGAGCACGCGGAGCGCATCGTCGCGGGCGGCGCCGACGGGATCATCGTCGGCTCGGCGCTCGTCGACGTGGTCGCCGAGGGCGTCGCCGAGGACCTGTCGACCGACGAGGTCGCCGACCGGCTGGAGGCGCTCTCCCGCGAGCTGACCGAGGGCGCCGAGCGCGGCTACCGCTCGCGGACGACGCCGGCCGAGTCCGCCTGACCAGAAACGGACTAATACCTCCCCGAACGAAACCGACTTACCTCCGATTGCCACACTCTCACACAACACCCATCTCACAATGACAGCAGGACTCTCGGCACGACTCGACCGCATCTCCACGAACGACCGATACCTCATCGTCCCGATGGACCACGGGATCACGATGGGCGCCGTCCAGGGGCTCGTCGACATCGAGTCGACGATCGACGGCGTCACGAGCGGCGGCGCGGACGCCGTCCTCACGCAGCGCGGCATCGCGCCCCGCGTCCACGAGAACAAGAACGACGCCGGCTACATCGTCCACCTCAACGGGTCGACGACCATCGGGCCGGACGAGAGCGACAAGCGCGTCACCGGCACCGCCGAGGACGCGGTCCGCGCGGGCGCCGACGCCGTCTCCTTCCACATCAACGTCGGCTCCGACCACGAGCCGGACCAGATCGAGGAGCTCGCGGAGCTGACCGCCGACGCCGAGCGGCTCGGGCTCCCCGTCCTCGCGATGGCGTACGCGCGCGGCCCCGGCGTCGACGAGAGCGATCCGGAGGCGCTCGGCCACGCCGTCCGGCTCGCCGAGGAGCTGGGCGCCGACGTGGTGAAGACCGGCTACTCCGGCGACGGCGACTCCTTCGAGCGCGTCACGGAGTCGACCCGCCTCCCGGTGGTCATCGCCGGCGGTTCGAAGGGGACCGACCGCGAGACCGTCGAGATGGTCCGCGGCGCGATGGACGGCGAGGCGGCGGGCGTCTCGATGGGGCGGTCGATCTTCCAGCACGACGACCCCGAGGGGATCGCCCGCGCGGTCTCCGCGGTGGTCCACGACGACGCCGCCGTCGAGGAGGCCCTGCGGGCGGGCGGGTTCGTCGAGGCCTGAGGTCCGCCCCCGCCTCCGCGAGTGCGGGGCCGCGGTCGGGCGCACGCGACTGTTCCTTTCGCAGTTTTCAAGCCGGCGCGCCGTGAGGTGTCGGTAATGACACGCACGGTCTGGGTCAAAGCCGACGGCGCGGTCGGCGACTGGGAGGCGCGCAAGCGACGGGTCACGGCCGCCATCGAGGCCGGGGCGGACTGGGTCCTCGTCGACGAGGGCGACGTCGGGCGCGTCCGGGAGCTGGGCGACGTGAACGTCGCGGCGTTCCGGTCGGACGCCGACGTGATCGACGACGCCGAGAGCGACGCCGAGGCGGACGCGTACTTCGTCGGGAAGGGCGGCGAGGGCGACGGGACGATCGACATGCCCGACGACCTCTCCGGGTCGGCCGACCTGACCACGCTGCGCCGCCGCGACGACCGCGCGCAGGGCGCGTACGTCCGCGTCCTCGGCACGGAGTACGAGGCGTTCGCCGAGGCCGCGGCCGACGACGCCGAGTTCACCGTGGTCGTCGGCGAGGACTGGTCGATCATCCCCCTGGAGAACCTCATCGCCCGCGTCGGCGAGGAGACCCACCTCGTCGCGGGCGCGACGACCGCCGCGGAGGCCCGGACCGCCTTCGAGACCTTGGAGATCGGCGCCGACGGCGTCCTCCTCGATTCGGACTCCCCCGACGAGATCCGCGGCGCGGTCGAGGCCCGCGACGCGGCCGACCGCGAGACGCTCGACCTCCGGCACGCCGAGGTGACCGAGATCGAGCAGACCGGGATGGCGGACCGCGTCTGTATCGACACCGGCTCGCTGATGGACGACAGCGAGGGGATGCTGGTCGGCTCGATGTCGCGCGGGCTCTTCTTCGTCCACGCGGAGACCGCCGAGTCGCCGTACGTCGAGTCGCGCCCGTTCCGCGTGAACGCGGGCGCGGTCCACGCGTACGTCCGCAACCCCGAGGGCGGCACCAACTACCTCGCGGAGCTGTCGAGCGGCGACGAGGTCCAGGTCGTCGACACCGACGGGCACACCCGCGAGGCCGTGGTGGGTCGGGTGAAGATCGAGAAGCGCCCGATGTTCCGGATCCAGGCGGAGGTCGAAACTGAGGACGGGACCGACCGCATCGAGACGCTCATCCAGAACGCCGAGACGGTGAAGATAGCCACGAGCGAGGGCCGGAAAGCGGTCACCGAGGTCGAGCCCGGCGACGAGGCGCTCGTCTTCTACGAGGACGTGGCGCGCCACTTCGGCGAGGCCGTCGAGGAGAGCATCATCGAGAAGTAGCCGTCGAGTCCCGCGGCCGGAATCGTATCGACCACAAATCATTTTCCGTCGACATGTGATCTTACCCCATGGCAGTTGCTAACGAGGGAAACCGTCGCGTCGCCGAACAGGGATTCATCGATCGGGTTCAACACCTCGCGGACGCCGCGAACCCGGCGTTCGCGGCCGGGAGCCTCCTCGTGCCGCTGGCCTTCTTCGCCGCGAGCCTCGCGTTGGGAAGCACCGAACTGCTCTTCTACACGCACGTCGCGGCCGGCGCGGTGTGGTTCGGGTTCGCGCTCATCTTCCCCGCGGTCATCGGCCCGACGCTCGGCGGCCTCGACGAGGCGGCCGCGGCCGCGGTGAACAGGACACTGATCCCGAAGGCGGTGTTCTTCCTCGTCGGCTTCTCGCTGACGACGGTGCTGTCGGGGACGGTCCTGTTGACGCCCGATATCGGGCTCGGGTACGGCTTCGGCGGGACGTGGTCGGGGCTCGCGCTCGGCGTCGGGTGGGGCCTGTTCGCGTTCGGGCTGGCGGTCCCGCACCGACTCCACCTCAGCGCGTACTACGAGACAGTCTCGCCCGACCCGGACGCCGACCGACTGGAATCTATCGAGAAGAAGAACCTCGTCGTCGGGCTGTTCGAGGGCGCCGCGATGCTCGCGCTGATCGTCCTGATGACCGGGTTCCGACTCGGATAGCGGGACGACGCGACCCGCGGTGTGTCGCGGCCGGGGTCGCACCCGCTGTCCCGCGGCCAAACCGTTATCTCGTCGTCGGGCGTCGGTCCGAGCATGTCCTCGACACCCCGCTCGTCCCTCCGGGCTCGGTTCGGCGTCGCGCTCCTGGCCGGCCTCCCCGGCGTCGCCGCGCTCGTGTGGTACGTCTACCGCACGACCCCGCCGGCCGCCGTCCCGCCGGGGCTGTCCCGCCCGCTCCTCGCGCTCCTCACCGGGCTCAACCCGTTCCTGCTGCTCGTCGTTGCGTGTCTGATCGGCGCCTACGCGGCCCCGCGGGCTGGCCTGCGCTCGCACCTCCTCGACCGCGCGGGCGGCGAGGCCGGGGCGCTCGGTCGGGTCCGCGGCGAGGCCGGACTCGCGGTAGCGGTCGGCGTCGCCGGGAGCCTGGTCGTGATCGCGCTCGACGTCGCGCTGGCGCCGCTCGTCGCGCGCGACCTGCCGGGGTCGGCGATCGGCGCGGGGCGGCCGACGGTCGTCGACGTGCTCGCGTACGCGCCGGTCCGGTTCCTCTACGGCGGGATCACGGAGGAACTGCTGCTCCGGTTCGGGCTCATGTCCGCGCTCGCGCTCGGCGGGTGGGTCCTCGCCGGCCGCCGGGGCGACGCGCCCGGACCGGGAGTCATGTGGGCCGCGATCGGGGTCTCGGCGGTGCTGTTCGGCGTCGGTCACCTCCCGGCGCTGGCGCAGACGGTGGGGCTGACGCCGGCGCTCGTCGCGCGGACCGTCCTGTTGAACGCGGTCGCCGGGGTCGCGTTCGGGTGGCTCTACTGGCGGCGCAGCCTCGAGGCGGCGATGGTCGCGCACGCGGCGTTCCACGTGCCGCTCGTGGCGCTGTCGCTGGTTCAGGTGCTCTCGTAAAAACGGGGACGGGCGGCCTGCCTCCCGGTTCAGATCCCGTACAGCTCGCCGTACTTCTCGTCGACGTAATCGAGGAAGGCGTCGGCCGAGAAGTCCTCGCCGGTCGCGCGCTTCACGAGCTCGTTCGTCTCGTAGCGGGAGCCGTGCCGGTGGACGTTCTCGCCGAGCCAGTCGTGGAGGTCGCCGAACTCGCCGTCGGCGATCTTGGCGTCGAGGTCGTCGATGTCCGCCTCGGCGGCCTCGAACAGCTGGGCGGCCATCACGGAGCCGAGCGAGTAGGTGGGGAAGTAGCCGAAGTTGCCGTGGCTCCAGTGGATGTCCTGGAGGCAGCCCTCGCTGTCGGTGTCGGGGCGGATGCCGAGGTACTCCTCGTACTTGTCGTTCCAGACCTCGGGCACGTCCTCGACGTCGAGGTCGCCGCGGATCAGGTCGCGCTCGATCTCGAACCGGATCACGATGTGGAGGTGGTAGGTGAGCTCGTCGGCCTCGACGCGGATGAGGTTGTCCTCGTACACCTGGTTGAACGCCTCGTAGGCGTCCCGGACCGTCGCCTCCTCGGTCTGCGGGAAGTGCTCCTGGAAGACGGGGAGGAACTCCTCCCAGAACGCCTCGCTGCGCCCGACGTGGTTCTCCCAGAGGCGTGACTGCGACTCGTGGACGGAGAGGTCGCGCGACTCGCCCAGCGGCGTGCCGAAGTGCTCCTGCGGGAGCCCGAGGTTGTACTGGGCGTGGCCGAACTCGTGGATGGTCGAGCCGACCGCGCCGAGCGGGTCCTCCTCGTCGAACCGGGTCGTCACGCGGCAGTCGAACTGGTTGCCCGACGTGAACGGGTGCGAGGAGACGTCGAGGCGGCCGCGGTCGAAGTCGTAGCCGACGAGTTCGAGCGCGTCGCGGGAGAGCGCCTCCTGCTCGTCCTCCGAGAAGGTGCCCTCGAAGGTGTCGACCGCGAGCTCCACGTCGGACTCGCGGATGTCCTCGATCATCGGGACGAGCGCCTCGCGGAGCTCGGTGAGGATCGACTCCGCGCGCTCCATCGAGAGGCACGGCTCGAACTCCTCGAAGAGGACCTCGTAGGGGTCGCGGTCGGGGTCGATGTGCTCGGCGTACTCGCGTTTCAGCTCGACGTGCTTCTCCAGGTACGGCGCGAACTCGTCGAAGTCGTCCTCGGCCTTCGCCTCCTCCCACGCCTGGAGCGCCTCGGAGCCGGTCTCGGATATCTCCTCGACCAGTTCGACCGGGACGGCGTCGGCGCGCTCGTACTCGCGGCGGACCTCGCGGACGACCGCCTCCTGCTCGTCGGTGAGGTCGGCGTCGTCGAGCTCGTCGAGCAGCTCGCCCGTCTCGTCGTCGGTTACCATGTCGTGGTGGACGGAGGAGAGCGCCGACAGCTGCTTCGAGCGCGCGGGCGTGCCGCCCTCGGGCATCATCACCTGCTGGTCCCAGCCGAGGACGCCGGAGGCGCTGCCGACCGCGTTCCACCGCTCGACGCGGTCGAGGAGGGCGTCGTAGGCGTCCGGTGCGTTCGCTGCGTCGTCTGGCGCGGCTTCCGTTGCCATACGTCACGGATCGGCCGCACACGTTAAGAAGGGACCGAACTCGGAACCCCTCGCTCGCCGCGCGGAGCCGCCGGAATTCCCTCTCGCCGAGCGCGTTCGCCGAGCGCGGGATATATGCCCGCCGCCGCGGTAGGGCGGGTAACGGATGTCCGACGACGATTTCATCGACCTGCGGTCCGACACCGTCACGAAGCCCTCGGCCGAGATGCGCGAGGCGGCAGCGACCGCCGAGGTCGGCGACGACGTGTACCGCGACGACCCGACGGTCAACGAGCTCGAACGGCGCGCGGCCGAGGCGGTCGGCACCGAGGCCGCGCTGTACGTCCCCTCCGGGACGATGGCGAACCAGATCGCGGTCCACGCCCACACGGAGCCGGGCCAGGAGCTCCTCTTGGAGCGCGAGTCGCACATCTACCGCTGGGAGCTGGCCGGCGCCGCCAAGCTCTCGGGCGTCCAGACGCGGACGATCGACGCCGGCGAGCGCTGCGTCCCGACCCCGGACGCGGTCCGCGAGGGGCTCGTCGACGAGGACCTCCACCGCCCCGGGACGGGCCTGCTCTCCCTAGAGAACACCCACAACTACCGCGGCGGGGTCGCGGTCCCGGTCGAGCGGATCGAAGACGCGGCCGAGGTCGCCCGCGAGGCCGACGTGCCGGTCCACCTCGACGGCGCGCGCGTGTTCAACGCCGCGGTCGCGCTCGGCGTCGACGCGAGCGAGGTCGTCGCCCCCGTCGACAGCGTCACCTTCTGTCTCTCGAAGGGGCTCGGCGCGCCGGTCGGGTCGATCCTCGCCGGCGACGAGGCGTTCGTCGAGGACGCCCGCCGCGTCCGCAAGCTGTTCGGCGGCGGGATGCGACAGGCGGGCATGATCGCCGCGCCCGCGCTCCGCGCGCTGGAGAACGTCGACCGCCTCGCCGAGGACCACGCCAACGCGGAGCGGCTCGCGGCCGGGCTGGACGCGCTCGACGGCGTCGAGGCGCCCGCGCCCGACACCAACATCGTCGTCGCGAACACGGAGGCGGCCGGGATCCCGGCCGAGTCGCTCTACGCGGCCTGTAAGGAGGCCGGCGTCGGCTGCGTCGAGTTCGACGACTACGCGACGCGGTTCACCACCCACCTCGACGTCGACGAGGCGGACGTGGACGAGGCGATCGACCGGATCGCGGCCGTCGTCGACGAGCTGCGGGCGTAACGGGCCGCCGCCTCCGCCGACGCGGATCGCCGGCCCCGCCGACGCGGGTCGACGGCCCCGTTCGGGGCCCGCACGGAAACGTTCAATTCGGCGGGCGACCTACGGCGGATCATGGACGCACGAGCAGCCGCCCCGCGAAGCCGAGCCGGTCGAACCGTGGTGAACGGCGCCCGCCCCTGAGGTCGTCGGCGTGGACATCAGCGGCCGCCACGAGGAGGACGGCGAGTACCTGATGGTCGCGGCCGCGGTCCACGCGCGGATCGACTCCTCGCGGATCCGGTCGGTCGAGGGGATGGGCTTCGCCGCGGCGCGCGAGGGCCCGACGCTGGAGGCGACCGTCGCGCTCGCCGCGGAGGCGGTCGGCGACCTCCCGACGCCGCCGGAGGGGCCGGTCGTCGCCGAAGGCGGCGAGTTCTACGAGGAGCCGGCGGACCGCGTCGGGCTGAGCTTCCAGCCCGAGTTTAAATACGTCGAGAGCATAGGCGAGCGCGAGACAGTGCAGGCAGCACACCACGCCGCGTACGCCGCCCGCGACCTCCTCCGATGAGCGGGGGCGCCGGGAACGCGGACGGCGAGGCCGAGGCGCCGACCGGGAGCCGCCGCGCGGTCGTCGCGAAGCGCGTCGACTCGGGCGAGGCCGACCTCGCGGAGATATCGCAGCTCGCGGCCGCCGCGGGGTACGAGGTGGCCGGCGAGCTGACCCAGACGCGCACCGAGGACGCCGCGTTCATGTTCGGCGAGGGGAAGGTCGCGGAGCTGCGCGACCTGGTCCGCCGGACCGACGCCGAGGCGGTCATCGTCGACAACGACGTGGGGCCGTACCAGACGTTCAACATCGGCGGGGAGCTCCCCGAGGGCGTCGAGGTCGTCGACCGGTTCACGCTCATCCTGGAGATATTCGGCCAGCGCGCCAACACCCGGAAGGCGCAGCTCCAGGTCGAGCTCGCGGAGCTCCGCTACGAGCTGCCGCGCGCGGAGGCGAAGGCGAGCCTCGCGAAGCGCGACGAGCGCCCCGGGTTCATGGGGCTCGGCGAGTACGACGAGAGCGTCGAGCGCGACATCAAACGGCAGATCTCGGAGATCCGCGACGAGCTCGAATCGATCGCGGAGAAAGAGGAGGCGCGCCGCGAGCAGCGCCGCGACTCCGGCTTCGAGCTGGTCGCGCTCGCCGGGTACACCAACGCCGGGAAGTCGACGCTGATGCGCCGGCTCGCCGACGAGCTGGCGGTCGACGAGAACGACGACCGACACCGCGACCTCGACACCACCGCCGAGTCGCAGGACATGCTGTTCACGACGCTCGGCACCACGACCCGCCGGGCCGAGATGGAGAAGCGCGACGTTCTCCTCACCGACACGGTCGGGTTCATCTCGGACCTGCCCCACTGGCTGGTCGAGTCCTTCGAGTCGACGCTCGACTCCGTCTACCGGGCCGACCTCGTGCTGCTCGTCGTCGACGCGAGCGAGCCGGTCGCGGAGATGCGCGAGAAGCTCGTCACGAGCCACGACACCCTCTACGAGCGCAACGAGGCGCCGGTCGTCACCGTGTTCAACAAGGTCGACCGGCTGGCGCCCGGCGAGCTGGCGGAGAAGCGCGGCGCGCTCTCGGGCGTGGCGCCGGACCCGATCGCCGTCTCAGCGAAGACGGGGGCCGGCGTCGCCGAGCTCCGGGACCGCGTCGAGGACGAACTGCCGGACTGGGAGCGCGAGCGGCTCGTGCTCCCCGTCTCCGACGACGCGATGAGCCTCGTCTCGTGGGTCCACGACCACGGGTACGTCGCCGAGGAGACGTACGCGGGCGACCAGGTGACCGTCGACTTCGAGGCGAAGCCCTCGATCGTCGCCCGCGCCCGGGCGAAGGCGGCCGAGATCTCGGCGCCGCCCGAATCGGCGTAATAGGTCGCCTCGAAGGCGCGACTGGGGCCGGTCCGCGGCGAAGCAGTGGGGATCCCCGGCTCAGAACTGCGGGCCGAGCGACCCGAGCGCGTCGCTCTCCGCGATCGTCCGCGCGAGGTCGACGGTCGCGCCCCCGAGGGTCTCCAGCCGCGCGCGGACGGCCTCGTCCGCCACCTCACGGGACTCGAAGTCGTCGTCGCTCGCGTACGCACCGCCGACGACGTGTGCGCCGAAGAAGGCGAAGACGGGTCGGAGCTCCTGATCGACCGCGAGGTAGTGGTGATCCGTCGCGCCGGTGGCGACGAGCGCGACCGCAGCGTCTTCGAACGGCGCGACGTCGGCCTGCCACATGCCGCGCGGGACCATGTCGAGCAGGTTCTTCAGCGCCCCGGAGTAGGAGCCCCGGTAGACCGGAGTGCCGACGACGTAGGCGTCGGCCGCGACGATCCGCTCGAGCGCGGCCGCGGTGTCGCCCTCGTATTCGTCGAGCCCGCGTCCGTCCGCGGTGACGAGGTCGTACTCCGCGAGGTGGAGCACCTCGGTCTCGACCCCGTCACCCGCCGCTTCGGCCGCTTCGAGCGCGGTCTCCACCGCGCTCCGGGTCTTCGACTCGGCCGAGACGCTGCCCGCGATCCCGAGGACGGTGGTCGCGTCGGTCACCGCGCCACCTGCGCCCCGGCGATCTCTTCGACCTCGTCGCCCCCTTCGATGTCGTCGACGTCGAGCGGCTCCGCCTCCTCGACCCGCGGGATGATCGTCTCGCCGAACCGCTCCAGTTCCTCGTCGTAGTGGAGGAACCCGGCGAGCACGATGTCGATCCCGATCGCGTCGAGCTTCCGGATCCGCTCGACGATCTGGTCGTCGATCCCGATGAGTCCGGTCTTGAACCCGTCGTTGTACTGGACTAAGTCCTCCACGTCGGAGTCGGCCCACATCCCCTCGCCCTCGGCGGACGACTGCCCGGCCTGTTTCACCTGTTCTTTGAACGCCTCGACCGCCTCGTCGGTCGCGTTCTCGATGATCCCCTCCAGCGTCTCCTTCGCCGCGGCCTCGGTATCGCGCTGGATGACGAAGGCGTTCGCCGCGAACCGCGGCGGCTCCGTGTCGAACTCCGCGGCGTACTCCTCGACGTCTTCGATCACGGCGCGGATCTCCTGGAGGCTCCCGCCGTTGATGAACAGCACGTCGGCGTTGCGCGCGGCCATCTTCCGGGCCGCCTGCGAGTTGCCGCCCTGGAACACCTGCGGGTACGGCTCTTGGACCGGCTTCGGCTCGAGCGGCGCCCCCTCGAAGCCGTCGATGTCGCGGCCGATCGTGTAGAACCGACCGTCGTAGGTGGCGCGCTCCTCCGTCCACAGCGCCTTCATCGCCTCGATGAACTCCTCGGAGCGGGCGTACCGCTCGTCGTGAGCGAGCCACGACTGGCCGAACCCGGTGAACTCGCCTTTGAACCAGCCGGACACGACGTTGATCGAGAAGCGGCCGTCGCTGATGCGGTCGGCGGTCGCGATGAAGTTCGCCAGCGGGCCGGGCTCCCACAGCCCGGGGTGGACGGCGCCGATGACGTGGAGGGTCTCGGTCTGGGCCGCCAGCGCGTTCGCGGTCGACAGCGCCTCCAACTGACGGTCGGCCCCGTAGCTCCCGAAGAAACGGGCCTGCGCGAGCGCGTATTCGAAGCCGACCTCCTCCGCCGTCCGCGCCAAGTCCAGGTTGTACTCGTACGTCCAGTCGGTGTCCATCTCCCAGTCGGAGACGACCAGCCCGCCGCTGACGTTCGGTACCCAGTAGGCAAACTCGGTGTCCATACACCCCATCCGGTCGGTCTACTGGTAAGCGGCCGCGTAGTGGCGAGTCATGGCGTTGCTCCCCGGAGACGGCAATGGTTGACGCTCTCTCGGATCCGCGAGAAAAACGGGATCCGCCGCCGGCCCGCAATGGCGCCCCCGTCGTTCCACTCGACAGGGAGCCGATCACCTCCGCGAGGCGAGTGCGCAATTGTCCTCAGCCGGCGGGGATCCGGACAAAGTATACATTCCTTGGATTGCGAAATACTGTCATGGACGACGGCGGAGTCGACGGGTGGCGAGCGTTCGGGGGTGCGGGCGACGACGCCGTCCCGCCGCCGGCCGACTTCCGGACCGAGGCCGCCGCGAGCGACCCCTCGGTGTACGAGCGGTTCGAGCGGGAGGGCCCCGAGGCGTGGCGCGAGGCGGCCGACCTCCTGACGTGGGACCGGGAGTACGACGCCGTGCTCGACGACTCCGAGCCGCCCTTCTACGAGTGGTTCACGGGCGGCCAGTTGAACGCGTCGGCGAACTGCGTCGACCGCCACCTCGACGACCGCCGGAACCAGCTCGCGATCCGGTGGTTCGGGAAGCGGGGCGAGCGGCGGTCGTACACCTACCTCGACCTCCACCGCGAGGTGAACGCGCTCGCGGCCGGCCTCCGCGACCTCGGCGTCGAGGAGGACGACGTGGTCACGCTGTACCTGCCGATGATCCCGGAGCTACCGATCGCGATGCTGGCGTGCGCGCGCATCGGCGCGCCGCACAACGTCGTCTTCGCGGGGCTGTCCGCGGAGGCGCTCGCGACGCGGATCGACGCCGCCGACTCCGAGTACCTGATCACCTGCGACGGCTACTACCGCCGCGAGGACGCCTTCAACCAGAAGTCGAAGGCGAACAACGCCCGGATCCGCGCCGAGAGCGAGCTGTCGGCCGCGGTCGTGGTCGACCGCCTCGGGGACGAACTCGCCGTCTCGCTGGGCGACGACGAGCACGAGTACGACGCGCTGGTGGCGGACCACGACGGCGAGACGGTCGAGCCCGTGGCCCGCGACGCGACCGACCTGCTGTTCGTGATGTACACCTCGGGCACGACCGGGCGGCCGAAGGGGGTCGAACACGCGACGGGCGGGTACCTCGCGCACGTCGCGTGGACGACGCGGACCGTCTTGGACGTGCGTCCGGACGACACCTACTGGTGCGCGGCCGACATCGGCTGGATCACGGGCCACTCCTACGGGGTGTACGGCCCCCTCGCGACCGGGACGACCACCGTGCTGTACGAGGGGTCGCCCGACTACCCGGACCGGGACCGCGTCTGGGACCTGATCGAGCGCAACGCGGTGAGCGTCTTCTACACCTCGCCGACCGCGATCCGGTCGTTCATGAAGTGGGGCGCGGAGTACCCCGAGTCCCACGACCTCTCGTCGATCCGCCTGCTCGGCACGGTCGGCGAGTCGATCACGCCGAAGGCGTGGCGCTGGTACCGCGAACACGTCGGCGGCGGGGACGCCCCGGTCGTTGACACCTGGTGGCAGACCGAGACCGGCGCCATCGCGCTCGCCACGCTGCCCGGGGTCACGCCCATGAAGCCGGGGAAGGTCGGCCCCCCGCTGCCGGGGATCGACGCCCGCGTCGTCGACGAGGACGGCGACCCGGTCGACCCCGGCGAGTCGGGCTACCTCACCATCGCCTCGCCGTGGCCCGGCATGCTGCGCGGGCTCCGCGAGGGCGACGAGCGCTACCTGCGCGAGTACTGGCTGAACGGCGAGGACGGCTGGCGCTACCGCACCGGCGACGGCGCGACCGTCGACGAGGACGGCTACGTCACGATCCTCGGGCGCGTCGACGACGTGATCAACGTCCGGGCGCAGCGGTTCAACACGGGCGAGCTCGAGGCGGCCATCGTCGACGCCGAGGGCGTGACCGAGGCGGCGGTCGTCGGCGACGACGACGGGCGGATCGTCGCGTACGTGACGACGAAGAGCGGCGTCGAGCCCGGCGAGCGCCTGCGCGACGCCATCGCCGACCGGCTCGCGAGCGCCGTCGGCGACGTGGCCCGCCCGGACCGGATCGTGTTCACCCCGGAGCTCCCCAAGACGCGCTCCGGGAAGATCATGCGGCGGCTACTGGAGGACATCGCCCGCGGGGAGGAGTTCGGCGACGTGAGCGCGCTCCGCAACCCGGAGGTCGTGGGGGAGATCGAGTCGACCGTCCGAGAGACGAGAAACTGATAGCGGTTTCTCTTTTCTCGCTGTGAAGCGTGTTGTGGTTACTTGACGGTGGGGGCCGTATCGAGGGTATGGGAACGAACGTCTTCGCGGCGGACGCGATCCACGCCCGTCGCCGCGCGGTGGTCAAGACGCTGTGCTACCGGGCGCTGATGGTGACGATCACGGTCGCGGTCGCGTGGCTCGTCGTCGGCGACGTCGGTCAGGCGGCGAGCATCGGCTTCGTGACGAACGCCGTAAAGACGCTCACGTACTACGGCTACGAGCGCCTGTGGGACCACGTCGCCTGGGGCGCGAGTCCGTCCGGGTGACCGGCGAGTGGGGTTTCGTCTACCGAGCGTGAGCCGAAACGGCCGGTCAGGCTCCCCGGGCGACTAGCGCGGAGCTTACGACTGAGTGGACCGAACGACTCTCTAAAGCTCGGTATCCGGAACAGTTTTGTTTCGGCTGCTTGTTGAGTTCCGAAACGAATGGCCGACGGCCTCGACGCGGACGCTTACGACGCGCTCGTCACCGCCGCGGAGACGTATCGCGCGGCGCTCGTCGTCAGGCTGGCGGGCGAGGCCGGCCTCCGGACCGAGGAGATCACCCGCGTCGCCCCGCGGCACCTGCGCGAGCCGGACTCGGTCGCGGGCGCGCGCCTCCTCGCGGTGCCCGCGGCGGACGGCGACGAGGGCGGGGACGCCGGGTCGACCGCGTTCGGCGGGGAACCGATCGACCGCGAGACCGTGGTGCCGGCGTCGCTGGCCGCTGACCTCGACCGGTACGCGACGAGCGAGGGGCTCGCCGACGACGAGCCGTACGTCGACGTCTCGCCGCGGCGCGTCCAGATGATCGTGCGCGAGACCGCGGCGCGGGCGGCGGGGCTCACCGACGGCGCGGTCGACGAGCGGGTCACCCCGAGCGCCCTCCGGAAGACGTTCGCCCGGCGCCAGCTCGTCGACCGCGGCGTCGACCCGCGGGCCGTCCGCGACGCCGGCGGCTGGGAGTCGCTCGGCACCCTCGACCCGTACCTCGACCCGCTCGACGGGGAGGCGCTCGCGGCCGCCATGGCCGGCGAGAGGGGTTCCGGCGACGCGTCCGAGGAGCGGGGCGGAACGACCGCGCTCCCGGGGTTCGAGGCGCTCGCAGACCCGGGGTCGGCGGCCCCCGCCGCGGCCGTCGTCGAGGGGCTGGCCGACGCCGACCGCTGGGCCGAGGCGTGGGTCGTCCGCCGCGCGGCCGGCGGCGGGCGGGCCGACGTGACCGACGCGGCCGGCGTCGACCGCGAGGCGCTCGCGGACCGCGGCGTCGCGGCCGCCGGTCCGTGGCTGGACGCCGTCACGGACGGCGCGCCGGCGACGACCGACGGCCGCCAGGAGACCGACGGGCGGCCCGCGGTCGCGGTGCCGGCGGCCTTCGAGGGCGCGGTTCACGGCGCGCTCTGCGCCGTCGCGGCCGACGGCGACGCGGTCGACGAGTCGGAGCGCCGCGCGCTCGCCGCGCTCGGCGGCTGCCTCGGCCGCGCGATCACCGCGGAGCGGTGGCGGGAGCTGCTCCACTCCGACGCGGTCACCGAGGTCGAGTTCCACACCGGCGACGACGGGGCGTTCCTCGCCCGGGCGAGCGACCGCCTCGGCTGCCGGATCGAGCTGGCCTCGACGGTCGACGTCGACGACGACGTGTCCCGCGCGTACCTCTCCGTCGAGGGGGCCCGGCCGCAGGACGTCGCGACGGTCGTCGAGGCGTCGCCCGGCGTCTCCGACTTCCGGGTGATCGAGACCCGGGAGGACGGCTGTTCGGCGTCGATCCGGCTCGCGGACGGGTCGCTGGTCAGGTCGCTCGTCGACCACGGCGCGACCGTGCGCGACGCGTCCGCCGCCGAGGGGCGGGTCCGCGTCGTCGCGGACTTCCCCGAGGGGACGAACGTGCGTCCAGTCGCGGACGGGCTCCGCGACCGGTTCGCGGACGTCAGGCTCGCGAGCAAGGAGTCGGTCGCGCGCTCGCCGCGCACGGAGTCGGCGCTGCGGGACGGGGTCGCCGACCGCTTCACCGACCGCCAGTGGGCGGCGCTGTCGGCGGCGTACCACGGCGGCTACTTCGACTGGCCGCGCGGGAGCACGGCCGAGGAGGTGGCCGACGCGATGGGCGTCTCGTCGCCGACGTTCCACAACCACCTCCGGAAGGCCCAGCGGGCGCTCCTCGACGGCGTCTTCGAGGACGAGGCCGACCGCCCGACACGGAGGGACGACGGGCGGTCGACCCCGCCCGGCGAGTGAGCGGTCGGTGTCCGGGTCGCGAGCGGGTTCGACCGGTCGAGCCCCGCGCTTCCGGGGCGGAATCCCTCACGATTTTTCGTATTTAGCGTCAGCGTTTATATGCCGATATTGGTTGGATACGACCGTACCATGACAGAGGGAGACGGCCAACTGGAAGCGAGATTAGCGGAGCAAGAGGTGTTCGAGCCGTCGGAGTCG
Source organism: Halorubrum sp. Atlit-8R (assembly GCF_003666025.1). NCBI lineage: Archaea > Methanobacteriati > Methanobacteriota > Halobacteria > Halobacteriales > Haloferacaceae > Halorubrum > Halorubrum sp. Atlit-8R. Next base: position 1,121,721 of record NZ_QPLV01000001.1, on the reverse strand, counting down.
TTCGTCGAGCAGGCGAACGTGTCCGACCCGGAGATATACGAGGAGTTCGAGGAGAACTGGCCCGAGTGCTGGGAGACGGCCGCCGACCTGCTGGAATGGGAAACCGACTACGACCAGGTGCTCGACGACGGCAACCCGCCCTTCTACGAGTGGTTCACGGGCGGCGAGCTGAACGCGTCGGCGAACTGCCTCGACCGACACCTCGACGAGCGCGGCGACGAGGCCGCCATCGAGTGGGTCGGCGAGCCCGTCGACGAGGACGACCGCACGTACACGTACGAGGAACTCCACCGCGAGGTCAACGAGTTCGCGGCCGCCCTTCGGGAGCAGGGCGTCGAGGAGGACAACGTGGTCACGATGTACATGCCGATGATCCCGGAGCTGCCGATCGCGATGCTGGCCTGTGCGCGCATCGGCGCGCCCCACAGCGTCGTGTTCGCCGGGTTCTCGGCCGACGCGCTCGCGACGCGGATGAACGCCGCCGACTCGGAGTACCTCGTCACCTGCGACGGCTACTACCGCCGCGGCGACCCGCTCGACCACCTCGACAAGGCGAACGAGGGGCTCGCGGCCGTCGAGCACGACACGACCACGGTCGTCGTCGACCGGCTGGGGCCGAACGGCGACGGCTTCGGCCACGACCTCGGCGACGACCAGGTCGACTACGACGACCTCGTGGCCGACCACGAGGGCGCCGAGGTCGAGCCGGTCACCCGCGACGCCGAGGACATGCTGTTCCTGATGTACACCTCGGGCACGACGGGGAAGCCGAAGGGCGTGAAACACACGACCGGCGGCTACCTCTCGTGGGTGTCGTGGACCTCGCAGTCCGTCCTCGACATCAAGCCGGATGACACGTACTTCTGTTCGGCCGACATCGGCTGGATCACCGGCCACTCGTACATCGTCTACGGGCCGCTTGCGCTCGGCACGACGACGATGATGTACGAGGGCACGCCCGACCACCCGGAGCGCGACCGGCTCTGGGAGATCGTCGAGGAGCACGAGGCGACCCAGCTGTACACCGCGCCCACCGCGATCCGCGCGTTCATGAAGTGGGGCGCGGAGTACCCGGACCGCCACGACCTCTCCTCGCTGCGCCTGCTCGGCACGGTCGGCGAGCCGATCAACCCGCGCGCGTGGAAGTGGTACTACCAGCACATCGGCGACGAGGAGTGCCCCGTCGTCGACACGTGGTGGCAGACCGAGACCGGCGGGATGATGGTGACGACGCTGCCCGGCGTCAAGGACATGAAGCCCGGCGCCGCGGGGCCGCCGCTGCCGGGGCTCGACGTCCAGATCCTCGACACGCTCGGCGACGAGGTAGAGCCCGGGAAGGCCGGCTACCTCACGGTACAGAAGCCGTGGCCCGGCATGCTCCGGACGCTGTACAACAACGACGAGCGCTACATCGAGGAGTACTGGGCGGAGTACTCCGACACCGACAGCGACGACCCCGACGACTGGGTGTACTTCCCGGAGGACGGGGCGAAGATCGACGACGACGGCTACATCACCGTCCTCGGCCGCGTCGACGACGTGCTCAACGTCTCCGGTCACCGGCTGGGGACGATGGAGATCGAGTCGGCGATCGTCGGCGTCGAAGGGGTCGCCGAGGCCGCGGTGGTCGGCGGCGACCACGACATCAAGGGCGAGGCGGTGTACGCCTACGTGACCACGGAGGACGGCTACGAGGGCACCGACGAGCTCCGCGAGGCGATCGTCGCCGGCGTGGAGGACGCCATCGGGCCGATCGCGCGCCCCGAGCAGGTCGTGTTCACGCCGGACCTGCCGAAGACCCGGTCCGGCAAGATCATGCGGCGCCTGCTGGAGAACATCGCCGACGGCGAGGAGCTCGGCAACACCAGCACGCTTCGGAACCCCGAGATCGTCGAGGAGATCCAGAAGAAGGCCGACGCCGAGTAGCGCTCGGCGAACCGTTTTCCGTTCGGTCCGTCCGCGACCACGGCGGACCGCACGACAGAAACCATCACGAAAAAACCACACAGACAAGCTCACAACGGACCAAAGCATGGCAGATAATACCTCACGCGACGGAGACGACGCGGCGACCGATAGTGGCCGCGCAGTAGACGACGCGGCCACCGACGGCGGCGTCGCGTCGTCGGGAGCCGCACAGGCGCACAGCAACACCGACTACCTCGGGGCGGAAGTGAACATCCTGAACCCGAGCACGCCATACATGCGGGACCACCTCCGCATCGTCTGGACGGGGTTCGCGATCTGGGTCCTCGCGGTGTGGGGGCCGGTGACTCTGACGAACCTCGCGCCCGGCGTGATGACGCAGACGATGCCGATCTTGCAGTTCCCGCTCCACTACTTCCTCGTCGCGTTCGGCGCGCCGACCAGCGCCCTCATCCTGGCGTTCTGGTACTCGCGAAAGCGGGACGCGCTCGACGAGAAGTACGGCATCGAGCACGATGACGTCGCGGCGACCGACGGAGGGGTCGACGAATGACGGCGGGCTCGCTGCTCCTTCAGAGCGAACTGCTCCCGGAGGCGCTCGACATCTCGTTCAAGATCGGGCCGGCGCTGCTCGTGATCGGGATGCTCGGGCTGTTCCTGACTATCGGGTTCGTCTTCCGCGTGGCCGACACCGACGACATGTGGGTCGCCGGGCGGTCCATCGGGAACGTCGAGAACGGGATGGCGATCGGCGCGAACTGGATGTCCGCGGCGTCGTACCTCGGGATGGCGGCGTCGATCGCGCTGGCCGGCTTCTACGGGCTGGTGTTCGTCGTCGGCTGGACGACGGGCTACTTCATCCTCCTCATCTTCCTCGCGGCGCAGCTGCGCCGGTTCGGGAAGTACACGGCGCCGGACTTCGTCGGCGACCGGTTCAACTCCGACACCGCGCGCGCCATCGCGGCGGTGACGACGTTCCTCATCGGCTTCGTCTACGCCATCGGGCAGGCGAAGGGGATGGCCCTGGTCGGCCTGTACATCTTCGGTAACTACGGCGGGCTGATCCCGGGCCTCGACGGGTACCAGGTGATGGTCGTCGCGATGATGGTCGTCACGGTCGGCTACCTGACGCTGTCCGGCATGCTGGGCGCCACGAAGAACCAGGCGGTCCAGTACGTCATCCTCATCCTCGCGTTCGTGGTCGGGCTGTTCGTCGTCGGCTACACGAACGGCTACTCCACGGTGCTGCCGCAGCTGGAGTACGGCGCGCTGATCAGCCAGCTCGGCAGCGAGTTCTCCGAGCCGTTCGCCGGATCGAGCTACTACCTCTGGGTCGCGACGACGTTCTCGCTCATCGTCGGGACGTGCGGGCTCCCGCACGTGCTCGTCCGGTTCTACACGGTCGAGAGCGAGCGGACGGCCCGCTGGTCGACGGTCTGGGGGCTGTTCTTCATCTGTATCCTCTACTGGAGCGCGCCCGCGTTCGCGGCGTTCGGCACCGACCTCTACTCGCAGAACGTCGGCGCCACGTACGGCGACCCCGGCATGACGAGCGCGGCCAGCGAGGTCATCGTCGTGCTGGCGGCGCAGCTGTCCGGGCTGCCGGAGTGGTTCGTCGGCATCGTCGCGGCGGGCGGTATCGCCGCGGCCATCGCGACGGTCGCCGGGCTGTTCATCGCCGGCTCGTCGGCGATCAGCCACGACATCTACACGAACATCATCAACGAGGACGCGACGCAGCGCCAGCAGATCCTCGTCGGCCGCCTCTCGATCGTCGCGCTGGGCGCGCTGACGACGCTGGCGGCGCTCAACCCCGCCTCGTCGATCGCGGCGCTCGTGGGCTACGCGTTCTCGCTCGCCGGCTCCGTGCTGTTCCCGATGTTCTTCCTCGGCATGTGGTGGGAGAACGCCAACCGGCAGGGCGCGCTCGCCGGGATGACGACCGGGCTGACGCTCTGGGCGATCCCGATGATCAACCAGATCGTGCCGACGTACATCGGCTCGCTGGAGGCGCCGCTGTCGGCCGGGCTCGCGACGTGGATGCCCGCCATCGGCTCGGCGCTCATCACGCTCCCGATCGTGTTCGTCGTCACCATCGTCGTCTCGATGGCCACCGACGAGCCGTCGCTCGAGACGAAGCGGATCGTCCGGCAGTGTCACAGCCCCGAGCCGATGGGGCAACAGGAGACCGCGGAGGACGTCGTCGCCGCGGACGGCGGCGAGGACGTGGCGACCGATGGCGGCCGCGCAGTGGACGACGCGGCCGCCGACGGTGGTCGCGCAGTGGACGATGCGGTCGCCGAGGGTGACCGCGCAGTGGACGCCGACGCCGACGACACCACGGAGGGGGAGCGGTGATGTACGAACGCATCCTCGTGCCCACGGACGGCAGCGACGTCGCGGAGGCCGCGGTCGACCACGCGCTCGACCTGGCCGAGCGGTACGACGCGGAGGTCCACGCGCTGTACGTGGTCGACATCGACTCCGTGAACTTCAGCCTCGGCACCGAGCAGGTCGACCGGCTCAAGCAGGGACGGTTCGACGAGATGGGCGAGCTGAAAGAGCGGGCCGACGAGGCGACCGGCGCCGTCGCCGACCGCGCCGACGAGCGCGGCGTGGACGTCGTCGAGCACGTCTCCGGCGGTCGCCCGCACAAGGTGATCGGCGACTACGCCGAGGACCACGGAATCGACCTCATCGTGATGGGGAGCCACGGTCGGGCCGGCGTGCGCCGCGCGCTGCTCGGCAGCGTCACCGAGCGCACCCTGCGCTCGACGCACGTCCCCGTCCTCGTCGTCGACTACCTCGAAGAGGACTGAGACTGCCGCGCCGGGACCGCATTCCCGGACTGCGAACCGCCTCGTCGCGCGGGCGACGCCGCGCGATTCCGCAACATCGACGTACCCCCTTCACCCACACTCTATCCATGCCCGACTCGGACGCCGCGGAGACGCCGGACGACGAGACAGACCCGAGCGTCGCCGACCGCGCCCGGACGGTGCTCAGCGAGAACGGCACCGGGATGGCGCAGGACCTGCTGTTCGCGCTCGCGTGGGTGGGACTCGCGTCGCTGCTGTACGACTTCGCCTTTCCGACGGCCCCGCGGTGGGTGCTGTATATGTTCATGCTCGCGGGGATCCCGGCGTACTTCGGCTTTTTCATCTCGCTGGAGGTAGCCAAGGAGCGCAGCGCCCGGTAGCGGGGCGCTCGGCGACGCCGCAGCGTCGCGTCACCCGGCGAGTTCGCGGATGTCCGACACGTCGAGCAGCCGCTCGCCCGGGTCGAGCGCGGCGCGATACGACGCTCGGGCGACCGTGCCGACGGCCAGCGGCCGCGCCTCGCCAAGCCGCGAGGCGATGGGTCGCGCGCTCGCGAGGAACCGGAGCACGCGGTCGGCGACGCCCGGGAGGTGCGGCTGTCCCTCGCCGTACACCGGGCCCGGGCGGAGCGTCACCACGTCGAGGTCGAGGTCCGCGATGGACGACTCGGCGCGGCGCTTGGCCGTCAGGTAGGCGTTCCGCACGCCGGGGGGCTTCGCCGCCGCGGAGAGGAAGACGAAGGCGTCGACGCCGGCGCGTTCCGCCTCCAGCGCCGTCAGGACGGCCGCGTCACCGTTGACCCGTTCGAAGGTGACCCCGTCGCTCGGCGACTCGGTGAGCGCGCCGACCGAGTGGACCACGGCGTCGACGCCGTCGAGCCGGTCGCGCCAGGCGTTCGGGCGAAAGAGGTCGGCGCTCGTCCACGAGACGGCGTCCGCCCACTCGGCGTCCACGTCGGGGCGGCCGCTCCGTGAGACGCTGCGGACCTCGTGGCCGTCGCGGACCGCGAACCGGCAGACGTCGCGCCCGATGAAGCCGCTGCCGCCGACGACGAGGAGGGTGGCCATGTCGCGGCGTACGCGCCGCCACGCCTTGGGGCTTCGGGACGCCCGCGGCGGGAAGGAAAGCGCTGTTCGGCGCCGGTCAGCGCCGGAGGAACCCGAGGAGCCGGTAGTCGCCCTCGGGGTCGTACCGGCGGAACAGGAGGCTGTTCGTGAGCACGGACACCGACGAGACCGCCATCGCCCCGGCCGCGAGGACCGGCTGGAGCAGCCCGAGCGACGCGAGCGGGATCATCGCGGTGTTGTAGCCGAGCGCCCACACGAGGTTCTGTTTGATCTTCTGGAGCGTGGCGTCCGAGACGCGGATCGCCTTCACCACGTCGAGCGGGTCGTCGCGCATCAGCGTCACGTCCGCGGCCTCGATGGCCACGTCGGTCCCGGAGCCGATGGCGGTGCCGACGTACGCGACCGCCAGCGCGGGCGCGTCGTTGACGCCGTCTCCGACCATCATCGCCCGGCGGCCGTCCGCCTGGATCTCCTCGACGGCGTCGGACTTGTCCTCCGGGAGGACGCCGGCGCGGACGTTGTCGGGGTCGATCCCGACCTGCTCCGCGACCGCCCGAGCCGTCCGCTCGTTGTCACCGGTGATCATCATCACGTCGACGCCGCGCTCGCGGAGCTGCCCGACCGCGCGCTCCGCGCTCGGCTTCACCGTGTCCGCGTCGGCGACGACGCCGAGGAGTTCCCCCTCGTCGGCGCCGGCGGGCACGCGGGCGACGAGCATCGCCGTCTTGCCCTCGCGTTCGAGCCGCTCCATCGTCTCCGCGGCGGGCGCGGCGTCGACGCCGGCGTCCCGCAGCAGCTTCCGGTTGCCGACCAGCACCTCGTCCCCGTCCACGGTCGCTCGCACGCCGTGTCCGGGCACGTTCTCGAAGTCCTCCGGGTCGGCGAGGTCGAGGCCGCGCGACTCGGCGCCCTCGACGATGGCGCGGGCGAGCGGGTGTTCGCTGCCGCGCTCCGCGCTCGCGGCGAGCCGGAGGACCTCGTCCTCGGGGGCCCCGGCGTCGCCGCCGACCGCCGAGCCCTCGTCCGCCGCGTCGCCGCGCTCGGCGACCGTCCCGCCGTCGGGGAGCGTCCCGCCGTCGTCACCGAAGGCGACCACGTCGGTGAGCTCCATCTCGCCTTCCGTGAGCGTCCCCGTCTTGTCGAACACGACGGTGTCGACGTCCTTCGCGCGTTCGAGCACGTCGCCGCCCTTGAACAGGACGCCGTGTTGCGCGCCGATGGTGGTCCCGACCATCGTCGCGGCCGGCGTCGCGAGCCCCAGGGCGCAGGGGCACGCGATCAGCACCGACGAGGCGAAGACGACGATAGCGAACTCGAACACCGAGACGGTCCCGCCGGCCGGTGCGGGCCCGCCCGCGACCTGGCCCCACAGCGGGAGCCGGTCGACGAAGCCGGCGAGCGCCTCGGGGAAGAGGAACCAGACGACGCCCCACAGCAGCGCGTTCGCGATCACCGCGGGCACGAAGTACGCGGAGATGCGGTCCGCGAGGTTCTGGATGTCGGGCTGGCGGGACTGCGCCTCCTTCACCGTCTGAACGATCTGCTGGAGGGCGGTGTCCGCGCCGACCTTCGTCGCCTCGACGACGAGGAGCCCGTTCTCGTTGATGGTGGAGCCGACGACCTCGTCGCCCTCGGACTTCTCGACGGGGACGGACTCGCCGGTCACCATCGACTCGTCGACGGCGGACTGCCCCTCGACCACGACGCCGTCGGTCGGGATCTGCTCGCCGGGGCGGACCTTCATCCGGTCGCCGACCTCGACCTCCTCGATCAGCACCTCGCGTTCGGTCCCGTCCTCGTCGACGAGGGTGGCGGTGTCGGCCTCCATCTCCAAGAGCTTCCGGAGCGCTTCGCCGGCCTGCCCCTTCGAGCGGGCTTCGAGGTAGTTGCCGAGGGTGATGAAGACGAGGATGAGCGCCGCCGTGTCGAAGTAGACGCTACCGGCGACCTGGTCGAGGAGGACGGCGACGGAGTAGACGTACGCCGTCGTCGAGCCGAGGGCGATCAGCACGTCCATGTTGGCGCGGCCGTTCGTGACGAGCGCCTTGTAGGAGTTCACGTAGAAGGGCCGGCCGAGCACGACCTGAACCGGCGTCGCGAGCGCGAACGCGACCCAGTGGATCCCGACGCCGAAGAGCCGGTCCGGCACGACGGCGCCCCCGAGCAGCAGGTTGTCGACGAGGAAGAACAGCAGCGGCGCCGACAGCGCGGCGCCGAACAGCGTCAGCCGGAGCTGTTTGCGGATCTCGGCGTTCCGCGCGGCGTCCCGCGCGCTCTCGCCCGATCCCTCGCCCTCGCCGTCGGCCCCCTCGCCCTCTCGGACCGGGGAGTAACCGGCGTCCTCGACGGCGTCGTACAGCGCCGCGAGCGAGGTCTCGGCGGGGTTGTACCGCACCTGCGCCTCGTCGGTCGCGTAGTTCACGTCGGCCTCGACGACGCCGGGCACGGACTCCAGGGCGTCGCGGTTGGCGTCCGCGCAGTTCGCGCACGACATGTCGGTGATCGCCACGGTCGCCGTCTCGGCGACCGCGCCGTAGCCCGCCGACTCGATCGCGTCGTAGATCGCCGCGAGCGAGGTCGCCTCGGGGTCGTACTCGACGGTCGCCTCGTCGGTGGCGTAGTTCGCGTCCGCCCGCGAGACGCCGTCGAGCGACTCCACGGCGTCGGACACGCTCGCCGAGCAGTTGGCGCAGCTCATCCCCGTGATGTCGAGGTGGGTGGTTCTGGTGCTCATCTTGGGTAGTACTACGGGCTACACCCTTAGTGCGTTTTCCACTTCGAAACCAAAGGTTCGAGCGGCCGATTTCTTCGAATCGAAAGCGATCTCGGTCCCGTGAGCCTAACAGCAATACACCGAGCCAGGAATCGAGCGGAACGACGCCGCCTCCGCGGGGGAGCGAGACGTCGAAACCGCGGTCGACGGAAGGCTATTGGACGCGGCGCCCCTCCCCGAGGTATGGCTCGCGTGGAGCGACTCACGGTGTTTCCGGTGAAGGGGTTAGACGGGGTCGACGTCGAGGCCGCACGGGTCCTCGACGGCGGGACGCTGGAACGCGACCGCGAGTTCGCGCTGTTCGACGCCGACGGCGACGTCGTCAACGGGAAGCGGACCGACCGGGTCCACGACCTCGCGACCGACTTCGACCCCGAGTCGGGCGCGCTGCGGGTCGAGACGCCCGACGGGACCGTCCGACGGTTCGACCTGGAGGCGGAGCCGGCCCGCGCGGCCGCGTGGTTCAGCGACTTCTTCGACGCCAACCTCCGGCTCCGGCGGGACGAGTCGCTCGGGTACGTCGACCGGCGAGACATGGGCCCGTCGGTCGTCAGCACCGCGACGCTGGAGGCGGTCGCGTCGTGGTTCGACGGGGTGACCGTCGACGGCGCGCGTCGCCGCCTCCGGGCGAACGTGGAGGTCTCGGGCGTCCCGGCCTTCTGGGAGGACCGCTTCGTCGGCGAGGGGGCGCCGGCGTTCGAGGTAGCCGGCGTCCGCGTTGAGGGCGTGACGCCGTGCGGGCGGTGCGTCGTCCCCGAACGCGACCCCGACACCGGCGAGCCGACCCCCGAGTTCCGCGAGCGGTTCGTCCGGCGCCGCGAGGCGGCGTTCCCCGAGTGGGCCGACGCGGACGCGTTCGACCACTACTACTCGCTGATGACCATCGCGCGGATCCCGGAACGCGATCGCGGGGAGACGCTCCGCGTCGGCGACGAGGTCGCGGTCCGCGAGTGAGGGCGCGGTGGCCTCGCCGCTCGAACGCCGCCGATCGAGCGGCGGAGATCTTCGTATGGGCCGAATACGCGCGCCACAGCGCGTGTGACGGCGGTCCGCCGCAGCACACAACACTTATCACCACGTCGGGAGACAGTTAAGACGCGATGGCGACAGGCAAGGTCGACTTCTTCAACGACACCGGCGGCTACGGATTCATCGAGACTGACGACGCTGACGAGGACGTGTTCTTCCACATGGAAGACGTCGGCGGCCCGGACCTCGAGGAGGGACAGGAGGTAGAGTTCGAGATCGAGGAGGCGGACAAGGGTCCGCGCGCGACGAACCTCACTCGGCTGTAGCTCGGTCGCGGCATCCGCTACCGACGAACTCGGACAGCTCTCGAAACGCGTTCCCCCGTATATTACAGCCGCGAGCGACGGCGCCGCCGTTTTGGTCGCCGGGCCTGAACCGCCGACCATGGAGCCCGCCGAGCTCGACGCGTTCGTCGCCGAGAACCTCGACCGCTACGCCGAGACCCAGGGCGTCCTCCCGGAGCGCTTAGCGGAGTTCGGGGAGGCGTACCGGTCGCAGGGACACCTCACGCGCGAGCAGCTATACGAGATCGCCTACGAGTCCTCAACTCGGAGCGCCTATCACGTCGAGAAGAACCCCGAGTCCCGGTGCCGCGAGGTGACGCGGAACGCCCGCGCGGTGGACGGGGACTTCTCGACGATCCACCTGATCACCGGCCTCGCCGGGTTCAAAGCGCCGACCGCCTCGTGCGTGCTCGCCGCGCTCGACGGCGACCGCCACGCCGTCGTCGACACGCGCGTCTGGGCGTCCTTGGAGCGGCTCGGCTACCTCGAGGGCCGGAAGGAGTCGTTCGACGCCGCCGATTACGTGACGATGATCGAGCCCATCCGCGACATCGCCGCCGAGACCGGACACCGCGCGGTCGACGTGGGGTACGCGCTGTTCGCGCACGACGCGCACGTCCGGGAGGGGACGCTCCACTGAGCGGCGCGCGGGTACTCGACGCCGGTTGCGGCGACGCTCGACGACCGCCTACAGCGGGTACTCGACGCCGGTCGCGTCGGTCGAGTACGCCCAGAGCTCCCGGGCGTCGTCGCGGTCGTAGGAGGCGTCGTTCGAGCGCCCCACGGTCGGGTGCCCGCGCATGTTCATCAGCCCGCCGGGCTCGACGTAGGCGCCGCCGTCGACGTCGGCCGTCGCCGCGTACAGCATCGGCTCCACGCCGATGTCGGCGTCTTGGCCCAGCACCGCGTTCGCGGCCTTCATCCCGACCTTCATCAGGGGGTTCCCGCTCTCCTCGGCGGTGCGCATCTGGAGGTTCGTGTCCGTGTAGCCCGGGTGGCAGGCGACGCTGCGGATCCCCGGACCGTCCCCCTCGTCGTCGGCCGCGTCGAGGCGGCGCTGGAGCTCGTAGGCGAACAGCAGGTTCGCGAGCTTGCTGCGCCCGTACGCCCGCCACTTCCCGTAGGAGCGCTCCCAGTTGAGGTCGGAGAAGTCCATCTCGCCCTGCTCGTGGGCGCCCGACGACTGGGTGACGACGCGCGCGTCGCCGCCGATCCCCTCGGCGGCGGCGAGGAGGTCGAACAGCCGCCCCGTGAGCGCGAAGTGGCCGAGGTGGTTGACGCCGAACTGCGTCTCGAACCCGTCCTCGGTCTCGCTCCGCGGGATGGCCATCACGCCGGCGTTGTTACAGAGGACGTCGACGGCGTCGTAGTCGTCCGCCAGCCCCTCTGCGAACGCCCTCACCGAGTCGAGCGAGGCGAGGTCGCACTCTCGGACATCGAGGTCGCCGTCAAGGCGTCCCCGGACCTCGGACCGGATCTCGTCGGCGGCGTCCTCGGCGCGCTCGACGCTCCGACACGCCATCACGACGGTCGCGCCCTTCGCGGCGAACTCCCGGGTGCCCGCGTAGCCGAGCCCGCTGTTCGCGCCGGTGACGACCACCGTCTTCCCGTCCAGTCGCGGCATCTCGTCGGCCGTCCAGTCCGTCATGGATCGGGAATGGGGCGTCGCAGTGAGAAACCTGTCGGCGGGCGAACCGGCGCCCGCGGGCGACGCTCGGAACCGAACGGGCGGCGCCTCCGCGGTCAGACCGGCTCGAACCCGCTCAACACCACCGTGACCGCGTCCTTCGAGGGCACGTCGCGGACCCCGTACTCGGTCGGGTGTCGCTGGTCGTGCGGGTACGCATCCGGCTGCGGGACCTCGTACGTCTCGCTGCCGTCGGCGTCCCGGAGGAACTCGCGCGTGACCATCGGCTCGACGAACGCCAGCCGCGACGAGTCGGCGTCGCCGACGAACCCCTGGATGAGTGTGTTGTCGAAGGCCGCGGGGTCGCCCGGCTCGCCCGGCGCGTCGGGCAGTTCCGGCGCGTCCGCGGGGGCCGTGTGCTCGCCCATGTCCGTGATGTAGCGCTGGTCGGCGACCGGCTGCGGCGACCGCGCGTACCCCTCCGGAAGCTGGGCGTAGTCGAAGTTCGTCTCCGTCACCTCCCCGTCGAAGTCCGGTTGCGGGGTACCGGGTTCGTACTCTCCGTTCCCGGTGTCGTACGGTGGAAGTCCCGGTCCCTCGACGGCGTCGATCCTCGCCGGGTCGAGCATGTGGAAGTGAACGTCGAAGTGCGGCTTCAGCCACGCGCCCGCACCTCCGAAGTGCCCGCCCGGGTTCCAGTTGAGCCCCAGGAACGTGAACGGGGTCTCCGCCGCGTCCGGGAACGGGACGAAGAACTGGAGCGACTGCTTGAAGTGGACCTTCGTCGCCTGCCCGCCGGCGCGATACTTGTCGGTCTCGGCCCGGTTGTCGGCCGCCGCGAGCGCGTCGGCGCTCGGTAGCCCCTCCAGCGCCGCCCGCTCGAACTCCACGCCGTGGTACTTCGGCTCGCCCGACGGCGTCTCCGTCGTGAACGTCCTGACCGACCCGTTTCCGAGGTCGACGCTCCGCCCGTAGGTCGTGATCCCCTTCGGCGGGAACCCGCCGCCGGGCGCCCCGCCCGGGCCGTTCCCCCGCCCCCGTCCGGGGTCGCCCGCGACGGTTCCCGACCCCAAGATAGCGGCGGCGCCGGTCGCGGCCACGCTCCGGAGCACCGCCCGTCGGCTCGCCGCCGGCGGTCGCGCCGCGCTTCGCGCCCGATTCGCCTCGCCGTTCGCGTCGTCGTCGGTCATCTGTGTGCTCCCTCCCGGCACGGTCGTCATCACGTGACACGTCACCGCGCCACACAGATAAATAATTTTAAATTATTTCAATGTAACGACGGGCGGGCGGAAGCGGGCGTCGTCGGCGGGAGCGGTTCGCGGCGCCCGGATACCCTCCGCGAGAGCGACCCACACACCCGGAGGAGACGGCGTCTGACGCCGGGCTCCACTTTCACTGCGCCGCCGGTGCGTTTTTAGGTGCCTCGGGGGAAGGGAGGGATACCGAATGACGTCCTTCCAGTCGACGATCGGCGACGAGGAGGGGATCGCGGAGGAGCTGGCCGAGGGCCAGCGCGAGATCTCCATCGCCGAGTTCTTCGAGAAGAACAAACACATGCTCGGGTTCGACTCGGGCGCCCGCGGGCTCGTCACCGCCGTCAAGGAGGCGGTCGACAACGCCCTCGACGCGACCGAGGAGGCCGGCGTCCTCCCCGACATCTACATCGAGATAGAGGAGGTGGGCGACTACTACCGGCTCGTCATCGAGGACAACGGGCCAGGGATCACGAAGGAACAGCTTCCGAAGGTGTTCGGGAAGCTCCTGTACGGCAGCCGGTTCCACGCGCGCGAGCAGTCGCGCGGGCAGCAGGGGATCGGCATCTCGGCGGCCGTGCTCTACTCGCAGCTGACCTCCGGTCAGCCGGCGAAGATCACCTCGCGCCCGAAGGGCCAGTCGCGGGCGCAGTACTTCGAGCTCATCATCGACACGGACACGAACGAGCCGGAGATCCAGGCCGACGAGGAGACGACGTGGGACCGCCCACACGGCACCCGGATCGAGCTGGAGATGGAGGCGAACATGCGCGCCCGCCAGCAGCTCCACGACTACGTGAAACACACCGCGGTCGTCAACCCGCACGCGCGGCTCGAACTCCGCGAGCCGGGGCTCGACGAGCCGATGAAGTTCGAGCGCGCGACCGACGAGCTGCCGGCGGAGACGAACGAGATCCGCCCGCACCCGCACGGCGTCGAGCTCGGGACGCTGATCAAGATGCTGGAGGCGACCGAGTCGTACTCCGTCTCCGGGTTCCTCCAGGAGGAGTTCACCCGAGTCGGCAAGAAGACCGCCGACAGCGTGATCGGCAACTTCCGCGACGTGTACTACGGCCGCGAGCTCGCCTGGTCGCCGCCGCGCGCCCACGACGACCGCGACGTCGCGGCCGCGGTCTCGGCGGCCGTCGCGAACAAGGGCGAGGCGGCGACCACGGCCTTCGCGGAGGGCGTCGCCGAGACGGTGGGGAACAGCGACCGGGTCGCACGGTCCGAGGTCGCCGAGATCGTCGACAACATCGCTGAGACCGTCGCGGACGACACGGGCAAGACGTTCGGCGGAACCGTCCGCGAGAACGCGGTCGACGCCGCGTGGCGAGCGGTCACCGGGCTCGGCGGCGAGGCGGGCGACGACGGGTCGGACGGCGACGACGGCGACGCGGAGTCGCCGCTCGTCCCCGACGTGTACGCGCTCGTCGACGAGGCGACGTCGACGCGGAAGGACGACGCGGCGGTCCAGGCGATGGCGGAGGCGCTCGCGCGCCGGTTCGAGAACATCGACGGCGACGCGTTCCGGATCACCCGCGACGACCTCGAACGGCTCGTCGCGGACGCGGCGTCGTTCGTCGCCGAGCAGCGCGACGCGACGTTCGGCGAGACCGCGCGCGAGAACGTCGTCGAGGCGTTCTGGTCGCGGGCGCGGACGGTGCCGGACGACCCGCCGAAGGTGAAGGCGATCGCGGGCGACCGCGACGCCGCCGCCGACCTGCTCGAGGCGATGCGGACCACGGACATCCTCGCGCCCCCGACCGACTGCCTCGCGCCGATCACGGCGGAGCTGGTCGAGGCCGGGCTTCGGAAGGAGTACGACGCCGACTTCTACGCGGCCGCGACCCGCGACGCCGACGTCCACGGCGGCGACCCGTTCATCGTCGAGGCCGGCATCGCCTACGGCGGGTCGATCCCGTCCGAGGGGTCGGTCGACCTGCTCCGGTTCGCGAACCGCGTCCCGCTCGTCTACCAGCGCGGCGCCTGCGCGACGACGGACGTGATAAAGGGGATCGGGTGGCGGAACTACGGGCTCGACCAGCCCGGCGGCTCCGGGATGCCGAACGGACCGGCCGTCATCAGCATTCACGTCGCCTCCACCAACGTCCCGTTCACGAGCGAGTCGAAGGACGCGCTCGCGAACGTCCCGGAGATCGAAGACGAGATAGAGCTCGCGGTGCGGGAGGCCGCCCGCGAGCTGAAGTCGTACCTCAGCAAGCGGCGCTCGATGCAACAGCGCCGGGAGAAGCAGGACGTGCTGGGTCGGATCCTCCCCGAGATGGCCGACAAGGTCTCGGAGGTCACGGGCCGACCGCGCCCCGACATCGACGGGGCCCTGGCGCGGATCATGAACAACGTGAGCGTCGAGCGCGAGGTGAACGGCGAGACGGTGACGCTCGTCGTCGAGAACCACTCCGACGTGAACGAGCAGCTGGAGATCACGGACATCGTCTCGACCGAGCCGACCGACCTCTCGGACGGGACGGTGGTGGACATGGACGGCGAGTGGTTCGTCCAGTGGAAGCCCGAGGTGCCCTCGGGCGACGAGCGGGAACTGACGTACGCGGTCGACGGCGACGCGGAGTTCGAGGTCAGCGTCGGCGGCGTGGAGACGGAGAAACTGACGGTGAACGCCTAAATGACGACAGAAAGCGACGCACGAGACGAGCTGATCGACCTGGCGGCGGACTTCTACGACCAGTTCGCGTCGGGGTCGATCCCGGAGATGACGCTCCCCACGCGGACGAAGAGCAACATCGAGTACGACGACGAGAGCGGGGTCTGGACCTACGGCGACCGCACCTCGACGCGCAGCGCCAACTCGGTGCGGGGCGCGCGCAAGCTGTTGAAGGCCGCCTACACCATCGAGTTCCTCGCGAACCAGCTCGACGACGACCGCTCGTCGACGCTGCGTGAGCTGTATTACCTCTCCGAGTCGTGGGACAACGACGAGGCGCAGTTCTCCTCGCAGGACGAGTCGAACGACCTCGTGGAGGACCTAGAGATCGTCACCGGCGTCACCCGCGAGGACTTCCACATGCGCCCGGAGGAGTCGGGCGCGAAGGTGATGGGTCCGCTGGAGATCCGCGAACAGACCAACCGCGGCGACCGCGAGATCCACTGCCAGCTCGACGTTGGCCAGGGCGGCTACCAGATCCCCAACAACCCCGACACCATCGAGTTCCTCGACAACGACGCCGAGTTCGTCCTCTGCGTGGAGACCGGCGGCATGCGCGACCGGCTCGTCGAGAACGGGTTCGACGAGGAGCACGACGCCCTCGTCGTCCACCTCGGCGGGCAGCCGGCGCGCGCGACCCGCCGGCTGACGAAGCGCTTCCACGACGAGCTCGACCTCCCCGTGGTGGTGTTCACGGACGGCGACCCGTGGTCGTACCGGATCTACGGCTCCGTCGCGTACGGCTCGATCAAGTCCGCGCACCTCTCGAAGTACCTCGCGACGCCGGAGGCGCGGTTCATCGGGATCCAGCCCGAGGACATCGTCGAGTACGACCTCCCCTCGGACCCGCTCTCGGACTCGGACGTCAACGCCCTCGAATCGGAGCTGGAGGACCCCCGCTTCCAGACGGACTACTGGGAAGAGCAGATCGAGCTCCAGCTCGACATCGGCAAGAAGTCCGAGCAGCAGTCGCTCGCGAGCCGCGGGCTCGACTTCGTCACGGACACCTACCTCCCCGAGCGGCTCGGCGAAATGGGCGTGCTGTAGGCAAGACCGCCGGCCCGACCGCGGACGGCGACTCCCGCTACTCGTCCTCGTACCCGATCTCGTCGATCGCGCGCCGCTCGCCGTCGGCGTCGTCGTTCGCGTACTTGTAGACGACCCCGTCTTCCTCGTCCGCCGTCGCCCTGTGGGACCCGTCACAGAGCGGCTTCGAGTCCGACAGGCCGCACCGACAGACGTAGATGAGGCCGTCGTCGCCCTTGTCGTCGTCGTCGAGAATCTCCGGGCCCCGCTCCTCGTGCGTGACTTCGCGCGCCATGGTCGCGATTCGGCTCCCACCCGAATACGGCTTGTGACCGCCGCAACCCCCTTGCCCGTGGGGTCCGTACCGGTGGTATGAGCGAGACCGACGAGCGGGATCCGAGCGAGCTGACGGACGAGGAGTGGCGCGATCGGCTCTCCGAGGAGGAGTACCGCGTGCTCCGCGAGAGCGGCACGGAGGCGAAGTTCTCCGGCGAGTACGTCGACCACCACCCCGACGACGGGGAGTACCGCTGTCGCGCCTGCGGCACCGTCCTCTTCGACGCCGAGACGAAGTACGAGTCCGGCTGCGGGTGGCCGGCCTTCTACGCTGCCGAGGAGGACTCAGTGACGACGACGATAGACACGAGCCACGGGATGCGCCGCACCGAGGTCCGGTGCGCGAACTGCGACTCCCACCTCGGACACGTGTTCGACGACGGCCCGGAGCCGACCGGGAAGCGCTTCTGTATCAACTCGGTCGCGATGGAGTACGACGAGGAGTAGTCGGGGCGGAAGGAGGCGAGACCGGCGCGGCCGTCAGCGTCGCCGTCAGGACTCACACAGCGGGAGCCTGACGACGAAGACGGCGCCCTCGGGGTCGTTGTCCTCGACCCACACGTCGCCGTCGTAGATCTCGACGAGCGAGCGCACGAGGTACAGCCCGATCCCCGCGCCCGGGCTGTCGAGCCCCTTCTCCCCCTTGCCGAATATCTCGTCGCGCTGGTCCTCGGGGACGCCCGGCCCGTTGTCGGCGACTCGGACCTCGGCGACGCCCGCGGCCTCGTCGACGGACGCGGACACCGTCACCTTCGGCGGCGTCTTGTCGTTGTGTTGGACCGCGTTCCGCAGGAGGTTCCGGAACACGGAGCTCAGCATCTCGTCGCCGACGACCGCGACCTCGGGGAACGACCCCTCGACGGTGAAGACGGCCTCCGAGTACCCCGACCGGACCTCCTCGACCTGCTGTGAGAGGACGCGGTCGAGCGCGATGCGACTCGGCTCGACGTCCTCGCGGAGCATCACCTCCGCGAGGTCCCGGACCGTCGTCGTGAGCGACACGGCGCTCTGGGTGTTCCGCTTGATCACGTCCAGGTACTTCTCGCCCTCCTCGTCGACGTGGTCGTCGAGCAGTTCGGCGTACGCCCCGACGAGCTGGAGGTCGTTGCGAATGTCGTGGCGCATCACCTGGTTCAGCAGCTGTAAGTCGTCGCGCTGTCGCTTGAGCCGCTCTTCGGGGTCCTGATCGCGGGGGGCCTCGACCGTCCCGTCGCTGTCCACGTCGGCGTTCGCCTCCTCGCTCATACCGGACGCTACGGACCCTCGTCGCTTTTACATACCGATCCGGAGGGGGACGCTCCGACGATGGGTTACATCCCCTCGTCGAGTAGCTCGCGGGCGACGATGTTCTTCTGGATCTCCGTGGTGCCCTCGTAGATCTGGGTGATCTTCGCGTCGCGGTAGAGCCGCTCGACGTCGTGGTCGTTGACGAAGCCGGCGCCGCCGTGGACCTGGACCGCCTCGTCGGCGACCTCGACCGCGGTCCGCGAGGCGAACTCCTTGGCCATCGACGCGAGCGCGGTGAGGTCGCCGGCCTCGTTGTCGACCGCCCACGCCGAGCGGTAGGTGAGCCAGCGCGCGGCCTCGGTGTTCGTGTGCATCTCCGCGAGCTTGTGTTTGATCGCCTGGAAGTCGGAGATGGAGCGCCCGAACTGCTCGCGCTCCTCGGCGTACTCCAGCGCCCGCTCGGCGGCGCCGCGGGCGATGCCGACGCCCTGCGCGGCGACCGCGGTGCGGGTCTCGTCGAAGAACTGCATGAGCTGTAAAAAGCCCATCCCGCGCTGGCCGATGAGGTTCTCCTCCGGGACGCGCACGTCGTCGAAGCGCAGCTCGGCGGTGTCGCTCGCGCGGATCCCGAGCTTGCCGGTGATCTTGTCGCGGGTGAGCCCGTCGCGGTCGCCCTCGACGAGGATCTGCGAGTAGCCCGAGTAGCGGTCGTCGATGTCCGGGTCCGTCTCGCAGACGACGACGAAGTAGTCCGCGACCGTGCCGTTCGTGATCCACATCTTCGAGCCGTTGATCACCCACTCGTCGCCGTCCTTCTCCGCGCGGGTGGCGACGCTCGTCACGTCCGAGCCCGCCTGCGGCTCCGAGATGGCCGAGCCCATCACCGCGTCGCCCGCGGTCACCTCGGGGAGGACGCGCTCCTTCTGCGCTTCCGTGCCGAACTCCATGAGCGCCTCCGCGCCGAAGCCGGCGCTGGAGATACAGAGCCCGATGCCGGGGTCGGCCGCGAACAGCTCCTCGGTGAGGATGGCGTTCTCCAGCGACGAGTAGCCGATCCCGCCGTACTCGACCGGGACGTGCGGCGCGAGCAGCCCCATGTCGGCCGCCTTGTCCATGATCTCGTGCGGGTACGACTCCTCGACGTCGTACTCGGTCGCGACCGGTCGGATCTCCTCGTCGGCGAACTTCCGGACCTCCTCGCGCAGCTGCTTCTGCTCGTCGGTTAGCTGGAACTCCATACGCGGTCCATCAGGATCGAGCGTGATAATCGTTGGCGAACGTGGAACAATCCGCGAGGAGTTGTTCGTTTACGCGGCGCGCGGTGCGGCGGCGGACCGCTCAGTACTCGCGCTCCTCGCGCACCTCGTAGTGGCGCGCGCGGTCGTCCCAGCGCGCGAGGACCTCGCGGGCCGCCGGCGGGACGTGCGCCTCCCGGTACGCCTCGCCCGCGAACCGCTTCACCGACTCGATCGAGTCGAACCGGAGAACCGTGACGAACTCGACCTCGTCGCCGTCGGCCTCGCGGCGGAGCACGCGCGCGCCGCGGTAGCCGTCGTTGTCCACGTCGGCGAAGCCGGGAAGGATCTCCTCGCGGAGCAGCCGCTCGTACTCGCCCGCGTCCGCCCGCGCCGTCCAGCCGTGCCAGATCCGGTCGATCATCGCCCTCGGAGGAGCCCCGTCATCGGCCCTCGACGAACGCGGCGATCCGGTCCGTCGCCTCCTTCAGCTCGCGCATCGAGGTCGCGTACGAGACGCGCAGGTGGCCCTCGCCGCCCTCGCCGAAGACGGAGCCCGGGACGACGGCGACGCCCTGGGCTTCGAGCAGCTCCTCGGCGAAGGCCTCGTCGTCGCCGCCGCACTCGGGGAACGCGTAGAACGCGCCGCCCGGTTCGAACGTGTCGAGGCCCATCTCGTTGAACCGCGAGACGACCAGCCGCCGGCGGCGGTTGTACTCCTCGACCATCTCCGTCACCTCGTCGTCGCAGCGGTCCAAGGCCTCGATCGCGGCGTACTGCGGCGTCGTCGGCGCCGACAGCATCGTGTACTGATGGATCCGGTTCATCGCGTCGATCGCCTCCGCGGGGCCGAGCGCGTACCCTAAGCGGAGCCCCGTCATCGCGTAGGCCTTCGAGAAGCCGTTGACGACGACGGTGCGCTCGCGCATCCCCGGCTGCGTGGCGATCGAGGCGTGGTCGGTCCCGTAGGTGAGCGCGGCGTATATCTCGTCGGCGACGACGCGGAGGTCGTTCTCGCGGCAGAACGCCGCGACCTCGGCGAGCTGTTCGTCGGTCATCGTCGCGCCGGTGGGGTTGTTCGGGTAACAGAGCACGAGCAGGTCGGCCTCGGCGGCGCCCGCCGCCTCTAGCGACTCCCGGGTGAGCGCGAAGTCGTCCTCGGCGCGCGTCGGGACCGTCAGCCGCTCGCCGCCCGCCAGCTCGATCCCCGGGCCGTAGGAGATGTACGTCGGCTCGTGGACCGTGACGGTGTCGCCGGGGTCGACCAGCGCCCGGAAGGCGAGGTCGACCGCCTCGCTCGCGCCGGTCGTGACGAGCACCTCCGACTCGGGCTCGTACGACTGGTCGTAGCGCTCGTGGTGCGCGGCGATCCGCTCGCGGAGCGCGGCCATCCCGCGGTTCGCGGTGTAGGAGGTCTTCCCCCGCTCCAGCGAGTCGATCGCGGCGGTGCGGGCGGCCCACGGCGCCGAGAAGTCCGGCTCGCCGACCCCCAGCGAGATGACGTCGTCGCGCGCCTCCGCGAGCTCGAAGAACTTCCGGATCCCCGACTCCGGGAGGGTGCGCGCGCGGTCCGACAGCCTCATGGCGACACGGAGAGGCGGTCGTCGTCGTCGCCGTCCTCGAACCGGATCCCGCCGTCCTTGTACGTCTCCATGATGTAGTGGGTCACCGTCTGGGTGACCTCCGGCATCGGCGCGACCTGCTCCGAGATGAACTCGGAGACGTCCTGCATCGTCTCGCCGAGCACCTCGACGGCGAAGTCGTAGTCGCCGGAGACGAGGTGTAAGGCGTCGACTGCGGGGAACTTCGCGATCCGGTCGGCCACCTGCTCGTACCCCGTCTCGCGGTCGAGCTCGACGTTGATCTCGACGACGGCGCGGATCTTCCCCTCCTCGACGCGGTCCCAGTCGACCACGGCCTGATAGCCGTGGACGACGTTGTCCGCCTCCAGCGCGTCGATCGCGTCCGCTACCGCCGCCGCGTCGAGGCCCGTCTGGGCCGCGATGTCGTCGATGTCCTCGCGGGCGTTCCGCGCCAACACGTCGAGTACCTCGCGCTCGGCGTCCATACCCGACGATCGCGCGGGGGCGGTTTATGAGTAGCGACGGACGCAACACGGGCGACCCCTCGGGGCGGCGCCCGGCGCCGTCACGGCGCGTCCGCTTCCGGCACCCTCACCGATTTCCGCGTGGCACGCGAACCACCGCCCATGGCTTCAGACACCACCGGCAGGAGCGAGACGTTCGACATCGGCGGCGAGCTCACGGTCAACCGGCTCGGCTTCGGCGCGATGCGGATCACCGGCGAGGACATCATCGGGCGCCCCGACGACGAGGAGGCGGCGAAGGACGTGCTCAGGCGGGCGGTCGACCGCGGCGTCGACTTCGTCGACACCGCCGACTCCTACGGGCCGGGCGTCTCCGAGCGGCTGATCGGCGAGGCGCTCGGCGACCCCGACGACGTGGTCGTCGCCTCGAAGGCCGGCCTGCTCCGCAACCGCGAGGGCGAGTGGCTGCCCCACGGCGATCCCGACTTCCTGAAGAACCAGGTGCTGTGTAGCCTCGACCGGCTCGGCACCGACACGATCGACCTCTACCAGTACCACCGCCCGGACCCCGACACCGACTTCGAGGACTCGGTCCACGCGTTCGCGGAGATGAAAGACGCCGGGCAGATCGCGCACGTCGGCCTCTCGAACGTCACCGTCGAGCAGTTGGAGACGGCGCTGGACATCGTCGACGTCGCCACCGTCCAGAACCGCTACAACGTCGGCCACCGCGACGACGAGGACGTGCTGGCCGCCTGCGAGGACCACGGCGTCGGGTTCATCCCGTGGGGCCCGATGTACGCGGTCGACGACGACGAGGCCGGCGACGTGCTCGCCGAGGTCGCCGAGCGGCGGGACGCGACCCCGCAGCAGGTGTCGCTCGCGTGGCTGCTCGACCACTCCGACGCGACGCTGCCGATCCCGGGCACGTCGAGCGTCGAGCACCTCGAATCGAACCTCGGGGCCGCGGACCTGACGCTCACCGACGAGGACCGGGCCGCGCTCGACGCCGTCGACCCGCAGTAAGCGCGGAGGCCCGTCCCCGTCGCTCACTCGACCGTCTCGATCCCGGCCATCTCGGCGACCTTCAGCGCGGTCGCGACGTTGAACGCGAGCCCGAGCGGCGCGGCGACGACCGCGGCCGCGACCGCGCCGCCCGGCCCGGCGTGCGCGAGGAGGCTCACTGGGACCGAACAGACGGCCGTGACGACCGCGACAGCGAGGAAGAACCCGAGCGGCCGGTGGTCGTCGACGAGCGCCCGGGCTCGCCGCGCCGCCGACGCGACCCCTCGGTCCTCCAGCACGAGGACGTAGACGGTCGGGAAGTACAGGTACGAGACGACGAGCGCGGCGAGGACGGCGGCCACGAACAGCGGCGGGAAGAGGAGCAGCGGCAGGAAGAGGGCGCCGAGCGCGGCGACGACGAGCGCTTCGAGGAGGACGAACCGGACGCCGAACCGGCGGACGGCCGCGGCGAAGTCGTACCGGCCGGTCGTGATCGCGGCCGCGACGCTCCCGAAGTAGCCCGCGCTGAGCGCGCCGGAGACGACGGCGTACGCGCCGAGCACGGGCACGAGGAGCGGCAGCGGGTCGAGCGAGCCGTACGGGAGCGACACCGTCACCCCGCCGCCGCGGGGCGCGTCGACGAAGCTCCAGAGGTCGTACCGGTACACGGGGAACGACGCGCGCAGGGAGAACCCGTTCGTCCGCCCCGTCGCGACGAGGTCCCGAGCGCGCAGCAGCGCCGTCGCGAGCGGAACCAGCGCGAGCGGGAGCAGCCGGGGCAGCTGCGAGGCGACGCGTTCGAGGAGCGTGTCCGGCGGGTCGGGGGCGGCGGGACCGCTGGAGGGCTGCGACATACCGACGACTGGGCGTCGGGGAACTGAAAACGGCTTCGGCGCCGGGCGACGGTTCCCGCGGCTAGGCTACGCCTCGAACGGGTTCGTCAGCTCGACCGTCTCCTCGCGGTCCGGCCCGACGCCGACGGCGTAGATCGGGGTGTCGATCTCGTCGGCGACGAACTCCAGGTACTCGCGGGCGGCCTCGGGGAGGGCGTCGTAGCCCGCCTCGGCGACCGCGGCCGAGTCGAACGGCTCCCACGTGTCGAGCGTCTCGTAGATCGGCTCGCAGCGCTCCCACCGGTCGGTGGTGGTCGGCACGGTGTCGAGCTCTTCTCCGTCGAGCTCGTAGCCCGTACAGACCTTCAGCTCGTCGAGCCCGGCGAGCACGTCGACGTGGTTGACGGCGACGCCGGTGAACCCGGAGACGCGCGCCGAGTGGCGGAGCATCGGGAGGTCGAGCCAGCCGATCCGGCGCGGACGCCCGGTGACGGTGCCGAACTCGCCGCCCTTCTCCCTGATCTCGTCGGCGAGCGCCTCCTCGTCGGCGTCGCCGTCGAGCTCGGTCGGCAGCGGGCCCTCGCCGACGCGCGAGAGGTACGCCTTGACGATGCCGACGACCTCGCCGTCGCCCACCGTCGTGACGCCCACGCCGGAGCCGACCGCGGCGGCGCCGGCGGTCGGGTTCGAGGAGGTGACGAACGGGTAGTTCCCGTGGTCGACGTCGATGTGGGTCCCCTGCGCGCCCTCGAAGACGATCTCGTCGCCCGCCTCGCGGCGGCGGTGGAGGTAGTCGGAGCAGTTGACGGTCATCCCCTCGTCGGCGAGGCGCTCGCCGATCGCGGCGAACTCCTCGTGGAGCGCGTCGACGTCGAAGGCCTCGGCGCGGTCGTCGGCGGCGAGGTCGAGCCCGTACACGTCCTCGACGAGCGCGCGCTTCTGCGGGACGACGTAGTCGAGCTTCTGTCGGAGCGCGTCGGGATCGAGCAGGTCCGCGACCCGGATCCCGCGGCGGCCGGCCTTGTCCTCGTAGGTCGGGCCGATGCCGCGCCCGGTCGTGCCGACCTCGTCGCCGGCGTCGTCGTCGGCCTTCACCTCCTCCTCGATGCCGTCGAGCACGCGGTGGTACGGCATGATGACGTGCGCCCGGCGGGCGACGCGCACGTCGGGGTCGAGCCCGCGCTCGCGCAGGTCGTCGATCTCGGTGAACAGCGTGCGCGGGTTGACGACGCAGCCGTTGCCCAAGACTCCGACCGTCCCCCGGACCGCGCCGCTGGGAACCAAGGAGAGCTTGTACTCCGCGCCGCCTTCGACGACGGTGTGGCCGGCGTTGTCGCCGCCCTGATAACGGACTACGACGTCCGCGTCCCCTCCCCACCGGTCGACGAGGGCGCCCTTGCCCTCGTCGCCGAGCTGGGAGCCGACGATGGTGAGTGTCATACGACCTGCCGGTTCCCCGCGGGGGGTAAAACAGATTACGGTCTGGGACCGAGATACTACCACGAACGTGGATCAGAAAATCCGTTCGTCAGAGCGAATGAGCTCGTTCGTGTATTTACTCCCCGCACCGTCCGCGATCGGGGCCGCCGTTCGCTCTCGGACCGTGCGTGTCCCCCGCAGCCGCGCCGCGATCGAACACGTTAACTACTCCCACGTGAAAGCGTGCGATCTGAGCGGGCCTCCGCGGCCGCCGACAGCAACTTTTAAACGGGGGCATGACGAGTTAACATGTGCCATGATAGATCGACTAGAGAAGGAGGTAGACATGCTGGAACGTCACCTCCAAGTCCTGCGGATGGTCATCGAAAACGAGCCGATCGGCATCGTGAAGATGTCGAACGAGACCGGCTACCCGCACCACAAGGTCCGGTACTCGCTGCGCGTCCTCGAGGAGGAGAACCTCATCGAGCCGTCCAGTCAGGGCGCCATCACCACGGAGCGCACCCACGAGTTCGTCGACGAGCTCGACGAGAAGCTCGACGAGACGGTCGACAAGCTCGGTTCCATGCGGATCGACGACGCCGCCGAGCTCGAGAACTGATCGGACCTTCGATTTCGCCCGCCGACGCACCTGCCGCGTTTCCGTTCTCCGCGAGCTAGTCCCGACTCGGTCCCTGCGGTTACAGGTCGGGGACCGTCATGTGGAACCCGCCGTCGCGCGCCTCCACGAGACACAGGTGGTACCCCTGCTTGCGCGAGAGCTTCACGAAGCTCGCGCGCTTCGACCGGCTGAACAGGCCCCCGCCGACCGCGTCGCTCGCGGTCTCTAGGGCGCCCGGCTCGAAGAAGCTCTCCGTCACCGCGAACGCCCCCGCGAACGTCTCGTTCGACGCCGCGATGTCGCGCCCGTTCTCGACGAGCGACTCCAGCGTCCCCTCCGCGGTCGGGTCCCGGCTGTCGTTCAGGTCCGCGACGAACAGCGGGTGACCCATCCGGTCGCGCAACACGAGGTCGAACGCCCGCTGCTCGCGGGTCTCCTCGCCGCCCTCTCGGATCGCGATCGACACCGTCCCGCCGATCTCGGCGCGGTCGATCTCGGGGAGCGCGTCGTAGAGGTCCCGCAGCGTCCCCTCGTTGCCGGTGCCGCGGACCTCGAACGGGAGGTCCTCGACGAGCCAGCGGGTGAACCCGTACTCGATGGTGTCTTCGAGGAACTCCTCGAACGGTCGGCCGTCGACCGCGAGGCCGTCGGTCTCGAAGCTCGTGTGGTGTTCGACCCGGAGGTTCTCGCGGAGCGCCTCTCGGTCGACGGCCCCCTCGTGGGCGTCGGCGAGCGTCGCGCCCTCCTTCGAGTCGTACCTGATGAACAGGTTGGTCCCGTTGCGGGCCTCGCCCGGCGTGAGCGTCCGCTCCGCGTCCGGGAGCCGCTCCCTGGCGTTCGACAGCTCGTCGCGGAGCCGGTCGCGCTCCGCCCGGAGGTCCTCGACCTCGGACTCGAGCCGGTCGACCGCCTCGGCCAGCTCGTCGCGCTCCGACTCGATCTCGTCGCGCTCGGCCGCCAGCCGGTCGCGCTCGTCGGCGAGCGACTGTCGCTCCGTCTCCGTCTCCTCTAAGGCCGCCTCGAGCTTCCGCACCCGATCGGGGTCGGCGTCGGTCGCCGCCTCGCGCTTCGACACCGCCGACGGGGTCGACGACGGCGTCTCGGTGGCGCGCGGCGAGGGCGAGCCGCCGTTAGCGTCCGACCCGCTCCGCCCGGTCCGGACGCGGTCGTCCGCAGAGCGGGAGCGCTGCGACGACGCCCCGCGCCGCTCCCCGCCGGCCCGCGGCTCGCCGCCGGCCTCGGAGGGGTCGAGCGCCGGGATCGACTTCTGCTCCCGCCACTCGGCCTCCTCCGAGAACACGTCCTCGGAGTCCGGGGCGTCGCCGTCCGCGGCGCCCGCGTCCGACGCTGCCGCGCCGTCGGAATCCGCCTGCGCCCGTCGCGTCCGGTCGGCGCCCGCCGCGCCGTCGCGGTCGCGGCCGTCCGAGTCGGCGTCACCGATCCGGACGGCGTCGGACGCCGGCCCGTCCGTCTCGTCGGCGCCGTCGCTCGGGTCCGCGCCGTCGCGGTCGCTTTCCGCGGTGCGCACGTCGACCGCGGCCGGTTCGTCCGAGCGGTCCGCCGGGGACGGTTCGTCCTCCCGCCCGGCGCCGTCGCCCGGCTCGCCCGGGGTTTCGGGCCCGTCGGCGGGCTCGTCGGCCTCGGCCTCGGGAGCGGCCCCGGGGGCCGCCCGCTCGTCGCTCGGGTCGTCGGCCTCGTCGCTCGCTGCGTCGCTCGCCGCGTCGGATCCGGCGGCCGCGGTCGGGTCGGCGGCCGCGCCGGAATCGCCCGCCTCGTCGCCGTCCGGGAGCGGCCGGACGTCGAGGTCGACCTCGTACACCGTGTAGATCCCGACCTCGTCGGCGGCGAGGTCGAACGCGTCGTCGCCCGTCTCCAGCCGCCGGGCGTTGCCGACGTACGCCGCCGCCATCGACTCGCCGCCGGTGTAGGCGACGTAGTAGTCGCCGGAGAGGACGTTCTCCGAGAGCTCGATGTACCCGGTGAATCCCCCCTGCGAGAGCTTGCGGTCGGCCTCGTCCAGCGGCGTGTCCTTGGTGTAGTACTTCGCCCGCGGCTCGCCGCCGAGCTCCTGCATGGCGAAGAGCACGGGGAGCGCGTCGTCCGGGGCCCGGTAGACGGTCCCGGAGGCGTCGGCGAAGGCGTCGAGCGTCGCGTCGACGACGCCGACGACGCGCCCGTCGACGAGGAACAGCCACCCGGTCCCGTCGGTCGCCGCCCCCGAGAACCCGTCGTCGACGATCCGCCGGAGCCCCGCGAACCCGTCGGAGAACGAGCGGTCGTCCCACTCGGCGATCGCTTCCCGTCGCTGTGCGTCCATCCTTGCGTTTACGTCGCCAACACCGACTCAAATACCTTCCGGAGCGTGAGACGGCCGTCTGACGCCGCGCGCGGCGGTCCGAACCGCTCGACGGCGGGCCCGACGTCTCGGCGCGATGCCCGGTCCGGTCAGTCGGCGTCGACGGCGGCGATCGCCTCGCGGCCGAGGTCGACCACGTCGTCCGGGAGGTCGCTCGCCGCCAGCTCCGCGGCGGTGTACCAGCGCCAGCGCGCCGGGTCGACCTCGTCGTCGCCGTCGGGGGCGATCTCCCGCGAGTCGACGCGAGCGTAGTAGAGGTGGTCGACGTGCTGGTGCCCCACCGACCCGTCCTCGTGGACGTTGATGTCGTGGAGCATGAGGTGGGCCGGCTCCGGGAGCCCCCGGGTGTTCGGGCCCGTGATCGCCGACTCCGTCGCGACCAGCTCGGGGGTCAGCCCCGTCTCCTCGCGGACCTCGCGCCGCGCGGCCTCGTGCGGCAGCTCGTCGCGGTCGACGTGGCCCCCGGGCGGCAGCGTGATCCCCAGCCGCTCGTGCTCGTGAAGGGCGGTCGCCCCGTCGTTGACGATGTAGGTCGTCGCCGTGAAGTGGCGAGTCGTCTCCATGGTCCCGGGTGGCAGCGCGTCGCCTTCGCGGTTTCGGCTCCCAGCGGGAGGCCGGCTCCGCTCGGGCGACGCGAACGCCTTTGGGGGTCCGGCGTGACCGCGGGGTATGCCACCGATCAACGCGGACGAGCTGTCGTGGGCGACGGCCGACGCGGACGACGCCGCGTGGCGACGGAAGCAACTGGGCGCCGCGGCGGGCGGCGCGGACCTCGGCTGTAGCCTCTACGAGCTGCCGCCCGGCGAGCGCTCGTGGCCGTACCACTACCACGCGGCCAACGAGGAGGCGCTGTACGTCCTCGCCGGCGAGGGGACGCTGCGGCTCGACGGCGAGGCGTACCCGCTCCGGCCGGGCGAGTACGCCGCGTTCACCGCGGACGAGTCGGGCGCGCACCGAGTGGTGAACGACGGGGACGAGGTCCTCCGCTACCTCGTCGTCTCGACGATGCGCGAGCCCGACGTGACCGTGTACCCGGACTCGGAGAAGTTCGGCGTGTACGTCGGCGCGCCGCCCGGGGGCGACGCCGAGCGGTCGCTGTCGGGGTACTACCGGATCGGCGACGACGTGGGGTACTGGGACGGCGAAGAAAGCGGGTGAACCGGCGAGCGTCCTTCGAACGCGGCGACGGGCGGCCGCGGAGCGGCGGCGTCAGTTCAGCGCGACCGAGTCCTCGGCCTCGAGGAGCTCGTGGTAGCGGTTCCGGATGGTGACCTCGCTGATGTTCGCGACCTCGCTGACCTCGCTCTGGGTCACCTTCTCGTTGACGAGCAGCGAGGCGGCGTAGACGGCGGCCGCGGCGAGCCCGACCGGCGACTTCCCGGAGTGGATCCCCTGTTCCTTCGCCGTGTCGAGCAGGCTGCGGGCCCGGCGCTCGGCCTCGTCGGAGAGGCCGAGGTCGGAGGCGAACCGGGGCACGTAGCTCTCGGGGTCGGCGGGCTGGATCTCCAGCTTCAGTTCGCGGACGACGTAGCGGTACGTCCGGGCGATCTCGTCCTTCTCGACCCGGGAGACGCCCGCGATCTCGTCGAGGCTGCGCGGCGTCCCCGCCTGTCGGGCGGCGGCGTACAGCGAGGCGGTAGAGACGCCCTCGATGGAGCGGCCGGGGAGGAGGTCCTCGTCGAGCGCGCGGCGGTAGATGACCGACGCGGTCTCGCGGACGTTGTCCGGGAGCCCGAGCGCGCTCGCCATCCGGTCGATCTCGCCGAGCGCCTGCTTGAGGTTGCGCTCCTTGGAGTCTCGGGTGCGGAAGCGCTCGTTCCAGGTCCGCAGCCGCTGCATCTTCTCGCGCTGGCGGCTGGACAGCGACTTGCCGTAGGCGTCTTTGTCCTGCCAGCCGATGTTCGTCGAGAGCCCCTTGTCGTGCATCATGTTCGTCGTCGGGGCGCCGACGCGCGACTTGTTGTCCTTCTCCTTGGAGTCGAACGCGCGCCACTCCGGCCCGCGGTCGATCTCGTCCTCCTCGACGACGAGCCCGCAGTCGACGCAGACGGTCTCGCCGTGTTCCGTGTCGGTCGCTAACTGCCCGCCGCACTCGGGGCACCGCAGCTCCTCGTCTTCGGTTGTCGACTCGGTCTCGCTCTCGTCGTCGACGTTCTCGGTCGTGTACGTTCGAAGGTTCTCGCTCATTGGTTTGGTGCGTGGAGGGAACAACGAAACCGAGAGACGGGTCTCGGTGTTTTCCTCACCTTCGGGTAAGTGACCGACGCACTTAAATGTTCGCGTGTTTGGTGCCGCGGAGACACGGCCGAAAACGGCGTGTAGAACCCTGTACAATTCGGAATTCTCGACGGGAGCGACCGACCCGCGCTGAGAGCGCTATCGACGGCGCGAGCGCGGGAGTTGGTATATAGGCGTTTCGCGCTGGACCGGGCGGCGTTCGAGCCGCCGGCCCGCCGGTCACTCCCCGGTCGCGGCGGACGCGACGGCGCCGGCGAGGAAGCCGAGGATCACGGCCAGTCCGGTCACCAGCGCGACGCTCGGGAGGAGGTCGGGGCCGGCGGCGACGCCGGCCGCCTCTGAGGCCGGGATCCCGTCGGCGTCAGAGATCGGTATCCGCCCGTCGGACGCGTGGCGCGTGAGCGGCACGCGGGAGACCGCCCGCAGCGCGAGCATCGCCGGGAGGTAGCCCAACACCGTGCTCGCGCCGGTCACGGCGCCGATGAGCGCGTCGTCGACGCCGAGGTATCGGGCGGCGGCCGCGCCGCCGAGGGCGACGACGAGCGGAACAGCCCGGAGCGGCCACAGCGCGGCGTCGGCCTGTATCAGCGGATGCCCGAAGACGACGAGGTTCGACAGCCCCGGCCCCGTCCGCGTCCGGACCCAGTGCGCGTCGAAGAGGAACCAGATCGACCCTTCGACCGCCGAGATCGGTCCGCCGACCATCCACCGGGCGACCGCCGAGTCCCCCGGCGACACGCCGGCGAGCGCGAGTCCGACCCGCGTGAGCCCGAGTCCGAGCAGTGCCGCGCCGGCCCCGCAGGCGACGGCGACGGGGAGCCACCCCGCCGGGAGCGACACCAGGGAGCCGACCGTCGTTCTGCCGTCGGTCGCCATCTCGCCCCGGCGTTCCGGAGCGAGCGGGATATGCTTTCTCACGGGCCGCGGGCGGAGCGGCGACCGGTTCCGCGAGGGCAACCGCTTTGGGCGTCGCGCGAGCAGCACGGATATGAACCGAACGCGGCTCGACGACCGCCTCGCGGACCTCGACACCGACGGTTACCTCCTCGACGCCTCGCAGGAGGACGCCAACCAGCTGTACCTCTCCGGGTTCACCGGTCCGGACCCGTTCCTCACGCTGTACGCCGACGGCGAGGTCCACGTCCTCGTCAGCGGGCTGGAGTACGGCCGCGCGACGACGGAGGCGGCGGCCGACACCGTCGAACGCCACGCGGACTACGACTACGAGTACGGCGGGCGCGAGGAGCGCAACGACATGTACGCGGCGTTCGTCCGCGACAAGGGCGTCGAGTCCGTCTCGATGCCACCGCGGGGCCCGGTCGGCACCGCGGACGCCCTCCGCGAGCGCGGGATCGAGGTCGCGGTCGACACCGACGACCGGCTCCAGGCCGTCCGCGCGGTGAAGACCGACGAGGAGATAGACGCGATCCGCGACGCCCAGACGGCGAACGAGGCCGCGATGCGGGCCGCTGAGGAGCTGATCGCCGGCGCCGACGTGGCGGGCGAGGGCGACGACGCGGAGGCGGGCGTCCTCCTCCGCGACGGCGAGCCGCTCACCAGCGAGCGCGTGACCGAGGAGATAGAGGTGACGCTGCTGCGCCACGGCTGCGCGCTCGACGAGACGATCGTCGCCGGCGGCGCGCAGGCCGCGGACCCGCACGACCGCGGCTCCGGCCCGCTCCGCGCGGGCGAGGCGATCATCGTCGACATCTTCCCGCGCTCGAAGGCGACGAAGTACAACGCCGACATGACGCGGACGTTCTGTGTCGGCGAGCCGAGCGAGACCCTCCGCGAGTGGTACGACCTCACCGAGCGCGCGCTGGAGGCCGCGCTGGACGCGGTCGAGCCGGGCGCCACGGGCGAGGAGGTCCACGCCGCCGCCTGCGAGGTGTACGAGGAGGCCGGCGAGCCGACGTTCCGCACGGACCCCGAGACCGAGACGGGGTTCATCCACTCGACCGGCCACGGGATCGGCCTCGACGTCCACGAGTCGCCGCGGCTCGCGAGCGGGGGCGAGGAGCTGGAGCCGGGCCACGTGATCACCGTCGAGCCCGGCCTCTACGACCCCGCGGTCGGCGGCGTCCGGATCGAGGACCTCGTCGTCGTCACCGAGGACGGGTACGAGAACCTCACCGACTACCCGATCGAGTTCGTCGCGGAGTGAACCGTTGCGGGGCGCCGGGGGGCGCCCCGGACCGCCGTCGGCGCCGCGGTGCCGCGCGACACCCGGCCCGTCTGACCGCGATCGGAAGCCGCTTTGACCCGTGCCCGGTACGGCGACCGTGAACTGGCGGTACGAACACACGGCGCTCGCGCTCTGTACGCTCGCGTTCACCGGGACGATGGTGGCGCGGCTGGTCGTGAGCCCGCTCGTCCCGGAGATCACGGCCCGGTTCGGCGTGACGAACGGCACCGTCGGGCTCGCCTTGAGCGGGATGTGGCTCACCTACGCGCTGGCGCAGTTCCCCTCCGGCGTCCTCGGCGACCGCTACGGCGAGCGCCGCGTCATCCTCGCCGCGGTCGGCGCCACCGCGGTCGCCTCCGTCCTCCTCGCCGCGTCGCCCTCGATGCTCGCTTTCGGGCTGTTCGCGGCCGCGCTCGGCGTCGGCGCGGGCCTCCACTACTCGGTCGCGACCACGTTCCTCACGCGGCAGTTCGACGACACGGGCCGCGCCATCGGCGTCCACGTCGCCGGCGGCCCGCTCGCGGGGCTCGCCGCGCCGCCCGCAGCCGCGCTCGTCGGGTCGCGGTACGGCTGGCGCGCCGGCGTGCTCCTCGGGGCCGCGGTGGCGGTCCCCGTCTGCGTCCTGTTCGCGTGGCGAGTCCGGCCGACCGAACCCCTCCGGCCGGACCAGCCGATCGGCGAGCGGTTCGCCGTCGGCCCGCTCGTCGAACTGCTCTCGCGGCCGCGAATCCTCTACACGACCGCGCTCGCGACGATGGGCGCGTTCACGTGGCAGGCGACCGCCTCGTTCCTGCCCACGTTCCTCGAAGTGGGGACCGGCCTGTCGAGCGCGCTGTCGGCGCTGCTGTTCTCCGTGTACTTCCTCGTCCACGGCGGCACCCAGCCGGTGACCGGCTCGGTGTCCGACCGGATCGGACGCGATGCCACGGCGATGGTGACGATGGGCGCCGGCGTCGTCGGCTACGGGGCCCTCGCCGCGGCCGCAACGCTCGACCTGGGCCTCCTCGTGGCGGTCCCGGCCGTAGGGCTCGTCGGCCTCGCGATGTCGTGGGGCGCGCCGATCCAGTCGCGGTTCATGGACCTGCTGTCCGACGCCGAGCGGGGCGCCGGCTTCGGGCTCGTCCGGACCGCCTACATGGTGACGGGCGCCTCCGGCAGCGTCGTCGTCGGCGCCGTCTCCGACGCCGCGGGGTGGCCCGTCGCGTTCGGGCTGCTCGCCGGCGTGATGGCGCTGGGGCTGGCGACGCTGTCTACGAACCGGGTGCTGGGGCTGGGGTACTGAACGGTCACGGACCGTCGCGGGTCACTCGAAGCTCGGGAGCCGATCCTGGAGGTGTTGAGATAAGGTCGAAGGATGAGGCGGTCAAAAGATCGAGTGGTTCATGCTCAGTTTCGACCGCCTCAGCGGCGATAGCGGTTGTATCGAGTTAGATTTTCTGGAGCGAGAGGCGACACCCAAGTCGGCGATGAAGCTCGGTATCCGACTCCATTTGGCTGGATTATCACTTTCGGATACCGTCTCGATTCTTGAGAGGTTGGGTGTCGATCGCCATCGAACCACCGTTCATCGGTGGGTTCAGAAAGCCGATCTACAGCCGACAGACGGTGCGAATCCGAATCACGTTGCGGTCGATGAAACCGTGATTCAGCTCAACTCTGAGCGATATTGGCTGTACGCTGCCGTCGATCCCGACACAAACCGCCTGCTCCACGTCCGACTCTACCCGACGAGAACAAACGCGATATCTTCGATGTTTCTCTCAGAACTCCGTGAGAAACATCAGGTCGACGACGCGGTCTTTCTCGTCGATGGTGCTCCGTGGTTACAGGCGGCCTGTCATCGTCACGGGCTCCGATTCCAACACGTCACACATGGGAATCGGAACGCCGTCGAACGTGTCTTTCGTGAAGTAAAACGCCGAACAAACCAGTTCTCAAATACGTTTAGCCATGTCGAACCGAACACCGCCGAAAATTGGCTCCAAGCGTTCGCCTTCGCATGGAATCAGCTTATCTAAACACTACCCGATCCTCGTAGCCCGCCTCGCGGGCCTCCCGGGTCAGGGAGCGGACGACCTCGAACTTCGCCTCGGTGTACGCCGCCATGTCGTCGCCGTGCTCCGCCGCGGCGTCGCGTTTGACGCGAGCGTACTCCGCCCGCGCCCTCGGATGGTCGCTCAGGTACTCCCGGAACAGCAGCATCGGCCGCCACTGGTCCGCCTCGACGGTGTGCATCCGGACGGCGACGACGCCGTCCGCCTCCCGTCGGATCGCGACGACCGTGTCGTCGGCGTCGTGCTCCCGCTCGAACCCCGCGGCGGCGAGCCACTCCGCGGCGGCGCGCATCCCGTCGGCGTCGGCGTAGACCGGCATGACGTCCAACACGGGCTTGCCCGGGACGCCGGGGATGGCGGTGCTCCCGACGTGGAACACGTCAAGCAGTCGGTCGTCCGAGGCGGACTCTACGCGCTCGCGCACCGCTTCGTAGCGGTCCTCCCAGCGCGGGTCTGGGTCGAGGGTAACGCCGTCTTCCTTCGGGTCCATCGCTCGCGAGTTGCCGCTCCGTTCGGAAAATTATGTCGAATTAATTGAAATTACTTCTCACTTACTATTTCTCGTAGCAGTCTCTTAGTCGTTTCGGCGGTCCCGTCGGCGCGGTAAACGGAGGAGGCGGGTAAACGCCCTGGCGGAGCCGCGGCTGGGCGACGCGAGCGACGCTGCGGAGAAAGCGCGGCGGGTCCCCGGGGCGGCGGGGAGAGCGGCCCCGTTACAGCCGGTCGTCTTCGATGCTGCCCGGGTCCTCCGCAGTGTCGAACATGTTGTTCTCGGCGCCGTCGAGCATCTCGTCGCGGGGCTCCTCGTCGACCACGCTCACGTTGTACGCCTCGATACCGGACGCGATGAGGTCCTCCGCGGCCTGCTCCTCGGAGACGAACTCCTCGTCCGCCAGCTGCTGAAACTCCGCGTACACGTCGTCCGAGAGGTTCAGCTCGAAAGTGGGCATACCCCCCGTTCCGACCGGACACTTTTAAATTGTTCCCTCGTTGCGTGACGTGTCCGCGGAGGGGGAACACAGTGACCGACGACGGCGAAACGGTGATCGAGACGTACGACGACGGTCGTCGGATCGTCCGCGAGTCGCGGAACCGCCCCGACGCCTATCACTTCGACGGCCCGAACGGACGGATCGCGTCGTTCGACCTCCCGGAGGCGGCCCGCCTGTACGCCGACCTGTACGCGATCACCGGCGGGTTCGACGAGACGCAGACCGGGAGGCGCGGCGTCCCGCCGCGGATCGCCGGCGCCGACGAAGCGGTCCGGATGACGTACCTCTCCGTCCGGCTGTCGGTGGCGTACGCCGCGGCGGCGTTCGACGTCGACGAGTCGGTCGTCCGCGACGCCGTCAACGGCGTTCACGCGCGGGCGCAGGACCTGCGCTCGGAGGCGGACGAGAGCGGCTGAGGGCCGACCGGCCGCGACGGCCCGAACATCTGCGGGGTCAAGGGTACCCCGACGGGGTGACGTGATACGGGTATGCCCGGCTTCCCGTCGCCCTTCGGCTCCGACGACGAGGACCTGTTCGACGGCTACGACGAGTTCGTCGCGGAGACCGTCCCGCGTCCGGGCGGGTTCCTCGACGGCCACGACGTGCTCACGGGGGCGGACCACCTCGCGTTCCACCGGCTCACCCGCGAGTGCTTCGAGGAGCGGAAAGTGTACGACATGACGTTCGACTACAACCTCGCCCGGCTGAACCTCGACACGCGCCACGGAGACGCCGGGTTCCGCTACGCCGTCGAGCGCGGCGACGCGCCGGACGCGGTCGACGGGAGCGAGGTCGACCGGGTCCTCCGCGCGGAGTTCACCCCGACGACCGCGTTCTGCCCGCAGACGCACACGCTGACGGTCGGGGCGTTCCGGGCGTGGAACGGGCTCGCCGACCGACACGAGTACGACCTCGTCCGGGTCCGCGCCGCCGCGTCGCACAACCGGAGCGAGGCGGTGAACGACCGGCTCGCGGCGCTGGAGGAGGCGTACCTGGAGACGGGCGACGTGGAGGTCGACCCGGAGGAGGGCGTCGGGGTCGAGTCGACGCCGACGAGCGGGACGGAGGCGTCGGGCGCCGGGGAACGCTCGACGGACGCGCCGTTCTGAGCGCCCGTCTCGGGGCCGGTTACAGGTCCCGCCAGGCGCCGAGGAACCGCTGGACCGCGGTGAGGTGTCCGACCGCGGCGAACAGCGCGAGCAGCAGGCCGACGACGTTCAGTCCGGCGACGATCGGCACCGAGTACACCGCGGCGACGACGCCGACGATCCCGGCGAGCGCGAGGCGGTCGGCCCGGCCGAGGAGCCCGCCGTACTCGCGGCCGATGCCGACCGCCTGGATCTGCGTGCCGAGGTAGGAGGTGAGGAGGACGCCCGTGACGGCGGCGAAGCCGAGCGCATACGCCTCGACGCCGGCCGTGAGCCCGGCGATGATCGCCACGTCGGCGTAGCGGTCGAGGACGTGGTCGAGGAAGTCCCCGCCGTCGGAGGCGACGCCCTGGTGCCGCGCGAGCGCGCCGTCGACGACGTCGAGCCAGCCGTTGAGGAGGACGAGCAGCGCGCCGGCCGCGTACAGGGGCGCCGACCCGACGGCGAAGGCGGCGGCGGCGCCCACCGCGACGAGGAAGGCGATCACGCTCACCTGGTCGGGCGAGAGGCCGAGCCTGTCGGCCGCCGACACCCACGGGCCGAGCAGGCGGTCCGCCACGGAGCGGTACTGGTCGAGGGTCATCTACCGTCTCGACGCTCGCGGCCGGCTCATATATAATCGATGAAGTCCACGGTGCCGGCGCTCGGCTCGCGCTCGCCCTCGACCGCCGCGCGGATCGCGTCGGCGACCGCCTCGGGGTCGCGGTCGGTCGCGTCGACCTCGTAGACGTGCTCCGCGCCGTGTTCCGCCACGGCCTCCGAGAGGATCACGTCGAGCGCCTCGCTCTCGGCGTTTTCCGCCGCGGTCTCGGGCGACTCACCGCGGTCGGCGAGTCGGGACTCGATCGCCTCCGGGTGACAGCGCAACACGACGACGCGGTCGACGTCGAACCGGTGCGCGAGGTGGGAGTCGAGGACGCCGGTCCAGTCGCTGAGGTGGTCGCGGACCGCGTCGAGGTCGGCGACGAGCGTGTCGCGGTCGGCGTCGCGCTCGGTCCAGAGGTCGTCGTCCGACTTGATCCGCTCGTTGAGGTGGATCACGTCGTACTCGTCCTCAAGCAGCGCCGTCGCGGTCGACTTGCCGGTCCCCGGGGTCCCGGTGACGGCGACGCGGTCGGCGCGGCCGCGGCCCGCGCTCGACCCCTCGGAATCGGGCCCCTCCGTCACGCGCGGACACCGAGTTCGAGGTCGGCCAGCACCTCGTTGAGCAGGGCGACCGCCTCGCGCGTCTCCTCGCGCGTCCCCGTGGAGACGCGGACGTGTTCGGGGAGCCCGAACGAGGTACAGTCCCTGATGATGACGCCGCGCTCCTGAGCGGCCTCGGCGACGCGCTCGCCGTCGCCGACCGCAGCGAGGACGAAGTTGCCGGCGGAGTCGACGGTGGGGGCGTCCAGCTCGTCGGCGATGTACTCGCGGGCCCAGCGCGCGGACTCGACCGATCGCTTGACGTGCGCCTCGTCGTCGAGCGCGGCGAGCGCGGCGCGGCAGGCCAGCTCGTTGGCCGCGAACGGCGTGTTGACGCGGGCGTACGCCTCGCCCCACGCCTCGGGGACGACGCTGTAGCCGATCCGGAGCCCGGCGAGGCCGTACGCCTTCGAGAAGGTGCGGAGGACCGCCACGTCGTCGCGGTCGTCGACGAGCGGGATCGCGCTGTCCACGTCGGCGAACTCCCCGTACGCCTCGTCGACGACGACGAGCGTCTCCTCGGCGGTCGCGTCGGCGATCGCCTCGACCTCGTCGAGGGCGATCGTCGACCCGGAGGGGTTGTGCGGCGAGGTGAGGTAGACGATCCGCTCGCCGCCGTAGGCGGACAGCACCGTCTCGGCGTCCTGCGCGAAGCCGTCGGCCGGGGAGAGCTCGTACTCCGTCACCTCGCCGTGGTGGTACCGCGACGACATCGCGTAGTAGGCGAAGCCCGGGCTCGGGACCAGCACCTCGTCGCCGGGCTCTAAGGCGGCCCGCGAGAGGTAGTCGATCGAGCCGTCGGCGCCGGGCGAGACCCACACCTGCTCGTCGTCGACGCCCCACTTCTCGGCGATCTTCGCGGTGAGGTCGGTGTGCGAGGATTTCGGGTACTGGTTCACCCGGTCGGTGTGCTCGCGGATCGCCTCGACGGCCGCCGGGCTCGGCCCGTGCGGGTTCTCATTCGAGGAGAGCTTGATGAGGTCGTCGGGGTCGAGCCCGCGCTCGCGGGCGACCTCCTCGACGCCCCGCCCGGGCACGTACGGCGAGTGATCGGAGAGATCCCGTGGTTCCATGTCACCGGGTCGGGGACCGGCGGGCTTAAGCGTGGTCTTGGCGGTCGAGGGCTCGCGACGGGGCCGCCCCGCGGTTCACGACGACCGGCCGTCGGCGAACCGCCGCTCGGCCTCGGCGACCACGTCGGGGCGCCCCGCGAGCTCCGCGGTGACGGTCTCGCTCCCGTAGTCGACGTCCGCGACCACGCCGCGGTCGTACGCCCACGAGAGCGCGGCCTGCGCGGCGCCGCCGTTCGGCGCCTCGACCGTCGCGGTCGCCGTCGGCAGCGCGTCGGCCACCGCGTCCGCGAGGTCGGCGAGCCCGGTCTCGTCGCGGACGCTGACCGGGACCGGCGAGCGGAGCGCGTCGACGACGGGGGCCTCGCGCGGGTCCAGGTCGGCGACCGTGCCCTCGTAGGCCTCGACCGCGGCCGCGAGCCCGTCCGCTCCGACCTCGTCGGCCTTCGACAGCACGGGGATCACGGGGCCGTCGGTCGCCTCGATCGCCGACAGCGAGGCCGTGAGCTTCCGGCGGAGGTCGGGCGGGTCGTCGCTCGCGTCGACGACGAGCAGTGCGCAGTCGGCCGCCCGGATCGCGTCGATCGTCGTCCGGAACGAGCGCACCGCCTCGTGGGGGAGCCCGTCGAGGAAGCCGACGGTGTCGGTGACGAGGGCGCGCCGCCCGCCGACCGTCGCGCGGCGCGTCGTCGTCGAGAGCGTCTCGAACGGCCGGTCCGCGACCGCGAGCGGCCCGTCGCCCTCGGCCGGGTCGCCCTCGCCGGCGTCGTCCCGGTCGGCGTCGCGAGGCCCGCCCCCGTCCCCGAACTCGGGGTCGTCGACCTCGTCGGCGAGCCGGCGGGCCAGCGTCGACTTCCCGGCGTTCGTGTACCCCGCGAGCGCGACGAGGTCGAACCCGGCGTCGCGGCGCTCCGCCCGTCGGGCCGCCCGGTCGTCGGCTATCTCGTCGAGCGCGCGCTCGGCCGACTCGATCCGCTTCTCGACGTCGAGCACGCGGCTGTCGCCCTCCGGCTGGAGGCGCACGTCCTCGCTCGCGTCGCGGGCGACCGCCTCGCGGAGCCGGGGCAGCTCGTAGCGCAGCCGCGCCAGCTCCAGCTGGCGGTCGGCCGCGCGCGAGTCGGCGGCGTCGGCGAACAGCTCCAACACGAGGCGCGGGCGGTCGATCACCGCGGTCCCGGGCGGCAGCAGGTCGCCGAGCGAGAACGTCTGTCCCGGCGACAGGCCTCCGTCGTAGATCACCGCCTCGGCGTCGGTCTCGGCGGCGAGCCGCATCAGCTCCTCGGCCTTCCCGCGGCCGAGGTCGTAGGTCGGGTCCTCGCGGCGCCGCTGGGTGACCTCGCCGACGACCGCGTAGCCGGCCGCGGCGGCGAGGTCCAGGATCTCCGCCGTGTCGGGCGGCTCGTCCTCGGACCGGGCCGCGACGACGGCGGGGGTCGCGTCCGGATCGGCGGGGTCGAGAGGGGAGGTGTCGGTGGTGTGGGAATCGGCGTCGTTCGTGTGAGCGTTAGCGTCGTCGGGGCGAGCGTCGGTTTCGTTCGATTCGGCGGTCTCGTTCGTCGTGGCGTCGTCTCGTGACATTCGGTTGGGCGCTCGCGTCGGCCCGGAGAGGGGAGCGTCTCGCACTCCGGTCGCGGTGCTGCGGCGCGGGACACTGACCCCGTCTCGCGGACGGGGCGGCCGCGTCGCGCCGCGGCGGTGCCGTCATGAACCGGCGACGAACGAACTGGTCTCCATACCTCCGACTCCGGGGGCTGGCACATAAGCGTTCACCGGAAACGCGGTGTGGTACCGAGCCGCAAAAACGGGGGTGTCCGAACGGCGCGCCGCTCAGGGGATTCGAACGTCGTGTTCCAGCGTGCCGACGCCCTCGACCTCGACCTCGACGGTGTCGCCGTCGGCGAGCGCGCCGACGCCCTCGGGGGTGCCCGTCGCGATCACGTCGCCGGGTTCGAGCGTGAGGTACGTCGTGATCTCCTCGATCAGCGTCGGCACGTCGAAGATCATGTGCTCGCGGTCGCTCGACTGCTTCGTCTCGCCGTTGACGCGCAGCTCGACGCTCGCGTCGGCGGGCACCTCGTCGGGCGTCGCGAGGACCGGGCCCAGCGGCGCGGCGCCGTCGAACGCCTTCCCGCGCACCCAGTTCTGCTCGCGGTTCTGGTCGTCGCGGTTCGACACGTCGTTCATACAGGTGAACCCGGCGACGACGTCCATCGCGTCGGCGGCGGCGACCGCCTTACACTGCTCGCCGATCACGACCGCGAACTCCGCCTCCCAGTCGATCCGGTCCTTGCCGGCGGGGACGGTCACGGTGTCGCCGTGGCTCGCGACCGCGTTCGGCGGCTTGAGGAAGAGCAGCGGGCGGTCGGGCACGTCGTTGCCCAGCTCCTCGGCGTGGTCGGCGTAGTTGCGGCCGATACAGACGATCTTCGACGGGTCGGTCGGCGCGAGCACGTCGATGTCGGGGTCGGAGAGCGCGTACTCCTCGCCGCCGAAGGCGACCGTGTCGGTCGCCGGGTCGTACTCGCCCTCGCGGATCGATCCGGCCGGGTCGCGGAACCGTGCGCGGTACATACGCGGCCGAACGGGCGGCCCCCCGAAAAGCGTTCCCGGAGAGGCAAGCGACGACCGCGACCGGTCGGGCCCGCGGACTCAGTCGGTCCGGTCGGCGGACTCTCGGACCGAGTCGGTCGTCGTCGAATCCGCCTCTGTCGCGTCCGTCGTTGTCGCGTCCGTCGTCGTCGGGTCCGTCGTCGTCGAGTCGGTCATCGTCGCGTCCGCCGTCTCGTTCGCGGCGGCGGCGGGCTCCTCGTCGCCGAGTCCGTCGAGCGACAGCGACTCGACGTCGTCCGCGAACAGCTCCGACCGCGCGCAGTCGGCGCAGTAGTGGTTGTACCGGACCGAGTGAGTCCGGACCGGCACGCCGGCGACCACCGTCTCGTCGCGGCGCCGCCTGACGAGGCCGCGGTCGAACGCCTCGTCGCAGACGACGCAGGGCTCCTCTACGGACTCGGGCGGGCGAACGATCCGGTGATCGACCGTCTTCTGTCGGCCGAAGTCGGTGACCCCGTGGCGGCGGTCGAGGCGCCGGCGGACGGGCGGGGCCACGCCGAGCCCGAGCCCGATGAACGCGAGGCCGATCAGCGCGCCGGGCACGGAGCCGCTCGTCCCCCCGAGGAAGGCGATCCACCCGCCGATCACGAAGAGCAGCGCGATGAGGAGATACCCGGCGACGGTCTCCGTTCGGCTCTCTCCCGGGGCGCTCGACGGGGCGCGCGTCGGCGTCGAGTCGCCGCGGACGAGGCGCCGCCGCTCCGCCAGCTTGGAGTAGTGCCACCAGCCGTACAGCAGGTTCCCGATGCCGCTGGTGAAGAAGAACAGGAGGATGTGGACGCCGACGGAGCCGATTCCCCTGTCGACGAGGATCACCCGGTCGCCGGCGTCCTGTTCGATGTCCCAGCCGGCGTCGAGGTGGTCCTGAACGCGGCGGCGGAAGGCGCGCTCGCTCTCGTCCGGCGACGCGGCCGAGCGCGACGGGGACGGGCCGCTCGACCGCTCCGAGCGCGACGCGCCGCAGTTCGAACAGAACCGGTCGTCGTCGTCGAACGCCGCGCCGCAGTCGGCGCAGTACGCGGGGTCGGCGGCGCCGTCGAGGTCGGCGCCGCAGTCGAGGCAGAAGCTCGCCCCGTCCGGCACCGCCTCGCCGCAGGCGGGGCAGGCGGCCGGCGGGCCGCCGGGCTCGCTGGTCTTGGAGGGCATCTACCGGACGTTCGCGCCCGTTCCGGTTAATTGCTTTCGCCGCCGGGCGTTGCCTTCCGCGGCGTCGAGTTTTATTACGACGCGCCGAGACGTACGGAACGGACCATGGAACTCACCTGGCACGGCCACTCCACGTGGCACGTCGTCGTCGAGGACACGGAGCTGCTCATCGACCCGTTCTTCGACAACCCGAAGACCGACGTCGATCCCGCGGACCTCGACCCCGACTACCTCCTGTTGACCCACGGACACGCGGACCACATCGGCGACGCCGCCGAGTTCCCGGACGCGACGGTGGTCGCCACCCCGGAGCTGACCGGCTACGTCCAGGAGAACTTCGGCCACGAGCACACGCTCCCGGCCGGGGGCATGAACATCGGCGGCACCGCCGAGTGCGGCGACGCGTGGGTGACGATGGTCCGCGCGGACCACTCGAACGGCATCGAGAACGACCCCGACTACTCCGCCGGCATGCCGACCGGGTTCGTCATCGGCGACAAGAAGCCGACCCAGGAGTCCGACCCCGACTGTACCACGTTCTACCACGCCGGCGACACGGGCCTGATGTCCGAGATGGTCGACGTGATCGCCCCGTACCTCGAACCGGACGCCGCGGCCCTGCCCGCCGGCGACCACTTCACCATGGGGCCCGCGGGCGCCGGCATCGCCGCCGACTGGGTGGGCGCCGACGTCGTCTTCCCGATGCACTACGACTCGTTCGGGCCGATCGAGATCGAGACCCGCGAGTTCGTCAACGAGGTGAAGGCCGCGGGCGCCGCCGCTGAGCCCGTCGTCCTCGAGGGCGACGAGACGTACACCCTCGACTGAGGGAACGGGCCGACGGCCCCACCGGTGATTCCGCCATTTTTCGTAGCGCTCGCGTCGGAGCGACGCGGCCGCGCTGCGTCGACCCCGCCCGTCCCCCGGCACTCACGTCCCGTGTCGGCAGCCTTTAGCGGCGGGAGGACGAACGGACGGTCGACTATGGCAGACATCGAGACGTCCACGGTTTCCGAGGAAGGGTACGCCAGCACCAGCCAGGTCGGCGAGTTCGACCTCCAGATCGACGCGACCGACGAGACGGGCCCGAACCCGAACGCGACGCTCGTCGCGACGTACGCCTCCTGTTACCTCCCGGCGCTCCGCGTCGGCGGGAGCCAGCGCGGCGAGGAGGACCTCGGCAAGATCCAGATCGACGCGAGCGCCAACCTCGACGACGACGACGACCTCGAATCGATCGCCTTCGACGTCCACGTCGAGGCCGACCTCGACGACGAGACCGCCGCCGACATCGCCGAGCGCGCCGAGGGCATCTGCCACGTCCACAGCGCGCTCCGCGAGGGGCTCCACGCCGACGTCAGCGTCTACCCCGGCGCGTTCTGAGGCCGGACTCCCGCGTCGACGCCCGCTTTTCTTTCGACTGCTCTCGCCCGCTCAGTCCCGCGGCTCCGCCTCTTCGGCGGCCGGCCCCGATGGGTCGGCTGGCGGCGCGGACCCGTCCGCCCCCGGGCGGTCGAGCCCGGTGAACTCGAACCGGGCGCCGCCGCGTTCCCCCTCCGTCACGGCGACCTCCCAGCCGTGCGCCTCGGCGATGCGCTGGACGATGGAGAGCCCGAAGCCGGTGCCCGTCTCGGAGGTGGTGTAGCCGCTCTCGAACACCCGGTCACGCTCGTCGGCGGCGATCCCGGGGCCGTCGTCCTCGACGTAGAACCCGTCCGGGAGGTCGCCGACGACGACGCGCTGGCCCCCGTGCTCGGCGGCGTTCCGGTACAGGTTCCCGAGGAGCTGTCGGACTCGCCCCGGGTCGGCGCATATCTCGCCGTCGGCCTCCACCACGACCTCGACCGGCGCGTCCGGCTCGTCCCCGCCGGCCGCGTCGTCGCCGAACGGGTCCTCGCCGTCCGCCGATCCGAAGGCGTCGTCGCTGTACCCGGCGGCCAGGTCGCCGAGGTTGACGGGGTCGAACGACCCGACCGCCTCGCCCTGCTTGGCGAGCGCGAGCACGTCCTCGATCAGCCGCTCCATCTCGTCGAGCGCGCGCTCGCAGCGGTCGAAGTAGGAGTCGGTCCCCGTCTCGCGCGCGAGCCGGAGGTACCCCGAGAGGACGTTGAGCGGGTTCCGGAGGTCGTGCGAGACGATGCTCGCGAACTCGTCGAGCCGCTCGTTCTCCCGCTCGATGCGGCGCTCGTACGCCTTCCGCTCGGAGATGTCGCGGCTGCTCGCGAGGAACCGGTCCTCGTCTTGAACGTCGATCCGCCGCACGTGGACTTCGGCCGGGAACGTCGACCCGTCGGCGCGGGCGAAGGTCGTCTCCAGCCGGACCGTCTCGTCCATCTCCAAGCCCTCCCAGAGCCGCAGCCCCTCCTCGGGGTCGAGCTCGGCGTCGACCTCCCACACGTCCATCCCGACGAGCTCCTCACGGTCGTAGCCGAGCGCGTCGGTCATCGCGCGGTTGGCGTCGACGATCGACCCCGCCTCGTCGTGGATGTCGATCATGTCCGGCGAGCGCTCGAAGAGGGCCTCCAGCCGCGCGGTGGTGCGTTCGAGCCGGCGCTGTCGGCGCCGCTCGGCGGTCACGTTCCGGGAGATG
This sequence comes from Halorubrum sp. Atlit-8R, assembly GCF_003666025.1. Lineage (NCBI taxonomy): Archaea > Methanobacteriati > Methanobacteriota > Halobacteria > Halobacteriales > Haloferacaceae > Halorubrum > Halorubrum sp. Atlit-8R. The sequence goes on along the minus strand of NZ_QPLV01000001.1, from coordinate 1,076,936 downwards.
CCGAGCACCCCGTCGAACTCGCCGTCGATGACGAGGCGGGTCAGCCCGTAGTCGACGATCGCTCCGGGCTCTCCCGGGAGGTCGACCTCGACGGTCCCGGTCAGCGAGTCGCGCTCGCCCTCGACGAGTTCGTCGTACCCGTCGCCGTCGGCCGCCCGGATGCGCTCGACGAGGCGGCTCTCGCGGCCGACGAGCGACTCAGGGTCGGTGTCGAACACGTCGGCGGTGTGGTCGTTCGCGAGCGCGATGCGGCCGTCGGCGTCGTAGATACACACCGACTCCGGCAGCTCGTCGACGATGCGGCGGTAGCGTTCGAGCTCGCGCTCGCGCTCCTTCTCTTCGGTGACGTCGATGTGGATCCCGACGGCCCGGAGGGGCTCGCCGTCCTCGGTCCGGTCGACGACGCGGCCCCGGTCGCGGATCCACTTCCAGTCGCCCGACTTCGTCCGCATTCGGTAGTCGCTCTGGTAGGGGTCTATCTCGCCGGCGAAGTGCGCCTCGATGGCGTCCCAGGCGTCGTCGATGTCGTCGGGGTGGACGCGGTCCTCCCACGTCGACAGGTCGAAGTCGATCTCGTCGGTGTCGTGGCCGAGCATCCCGGCCCACCGGTCGTCGAACCGGACCTCGTCCGTCCGTACGTTCCAGTCCCAGACGCCGACGTCGGCCCCCTCGACGGCCAGCTGGAGCCGCTCCGAGACCTCCCGGAGCTCCCGCTCGCGCTCCCGGCGCTCCGTCACGTCGCGGAAGTACAGCGCCAGCCCGTCGGCGGTCGGGTAGGCGTTCACCACGAGCTCCGCGTCGAGGCGGTCGACGTGGTGTTCGAACTCGGTCGCCTCGCCGGTCTCGACGACCTCGCGGAGCGCCGCCTCCGCCTCGCTGCCGGCGACCTCCGGGAACAGCTCCCAGATCCGCTCGCCGAGCAGCGCGTCCGCGTCGCGCTCGACGAAGCCCGCCGCCCGCTCGTTGAGGTAGGTCAGCCGCCACTCCGAGTCGACCTGACAGAAGGCGTCGCTGGTGCGCTCCAGGTGCGCGGCCAGGCGGCGACCGCCGCGCGCCTCAGACACCGCCTCCGCGACCGCGTTCGCGAGCCGCGCGAACTCGTCCGCCGGCTCGTCCCGTCGGACGTACTCGTCGACGCCGGCCGAGACGGCGTCGCTGGCGACCGCCTCCGACCCCGACCCGGTGAAGAGCACGAACGGCACGTCGCCGTGGCGGTCGCGGACCGTCTCTAACAGCCCGACGCCGTCGGCCTCGGGCAGTTCGTACCCGGAGACCACGCAGTGGAACGACGCCGACGACAGCGCGTCCAGCGCCGCCTCGGCGTCCTCGACCGTGACCACCTCGAACCGGTCGTCGCGCGCTTCGAGCCGCGAGGCCGCCGTCTCGGCGAACGTCGGCTCGCCGTCGACCACGAGGACGCGCGCGAGCGACGCCGCTCGCGGCTCCCCGTCGCCGTCGGCCCCGTCCCCTTGACTCATCTGCGTAGCTGTTTTCTACTCGACATGATAACCGTTTCGCTCGGTTTCATCGGACGACCGTCGAAACGGAAATGCCGGACCCGACGGGGAGGACCGCCGTCTCCACGGCGTCGTCCGAGCGGACGGTCCCCACGTACTCGCCGATGCCGCGCGTCTGGGCGTCCACGGCGGCGTCCGGGAGCGGCTCGCCGGCCTCGAAGTGCGCGACGAGGTCGCCGAAGTCGATCGGGCCGCGGGCGATGTTGTCGGCGACGATCACGCCGCCGGACCGGACCTTCGGCAGGACCGTCCGGTAGGCGTCCGCGTACCGCTCCTTCTGGTGATCGATTAACACCACGTCGAAGGGGCCGTCGTAGCGGTCGACGGTCTCCATCGCGTCCCCGACCTCGAAGGTGACGCGGTCGGCGTACCCGCCCTCGGCGGCGAACGAGACGCCGCGTTCGGCCTCCTCGGCGTCGAACTCGGTACACACCACGTGTCCGGCGCCGCCCCGGAGGAACCAGGTGGCGGAGTAACCGAAGCCGGAGCCGAACTCGAAGACGCGGTCGGCGTCCGTCAGTCTGGCGAGCAGGCGAAGGACCGCCCCCGCCTCCGGCCCGATGATCGGGAAGCCCCACTCGTCGGCGAGGTCCGCCATCTCCGCCTGCGTCTCGGTGTGTTCCGGCGCCGTCGCGGCCAGGAACCGACGCGCGGGGTCGGTGAGCACGTCCATACCGCCGCCTCGGACGCGTGACACTTAAATCGGACCGACGGGTCAGCCGGGCCGAGTCCGGCCCGGGCGCCCGGCGACCCTGAAAACTGTTAAGTCCCGCTCGGTCGACCGATTGGATAATGTACGACCCTGAGGAACTCGCCGCGATCCGGGAGGCCAAGGAGTCGTGGGAGGACGGGACCTACGGCGACACGGTCGACCGGTTCGGCGAGCGGGAGGAGACGTTCACCACCGACACCGGGGGCCAGGAGGTCGACCCGCTGTACACGCCCGCCGACGTGGACGTGGACTACCGGGAGGACCTCGGCTACCCCGGCGAGGAGCCGTACACGCGCGGCGTCTACTCGACCATGCACCGGGGGCGGCTGTGGACGATGCGCCAGTACGCGGGGATGGGCACCGCCGCGGAGACGAACGAGCGCTTCCGCTACCTCATCGACGAGGGCTCGTCGGGCCTGTCGATGGCGTTCGACCTCCCGACGCAGATGGGGTACGACTCCGACGCCGCGATGGCCGAGGGGGAGGTCGGCCGGTCGGGCGTCGCCATCGACACGCTCGACGACTTCGAGACCGTCTTCGACTCCATCCCGCTCGACGAGGTCTCCACGTCGATGACGATCAACGCCCCGGCGGCCGTCCTCCTCGCGATGTACGTCGCGATGGGCGACAAGCAGGGCGTCCCGCGCGACCAGCTCCGGGGGACCATCCAGAACGACATCATGAAGGAGTACATCGCCCGGAACCTCTACATCTACCCGCCGAAGCAGTCGATGCGGCTGATCACGGACATCTTCGAGTTCTGCGCGGCCGAGACGCCGAAGTTCAACACCATCTCCATCTCCGGCTACCACATCCGCGAGGCCGGCTCGACCGCGGCCCAGGAGATCGCCTTCACCCTCGGCGACGGCATCGAGTACGTCGAGGCCGCCCTCGACGCGGGCCTCGACGTCGACGAGTTCGCCCCGCAGCTCTCCTTCTTCTTCAACGCCCACAACAACATCTTCGAGGAGGCCGCGAAGTTCCGCGCCGCCCGGCGGATGTGGGCGCAGATCATGGACGAGCGGTTCGGCGCGGAGAACCCGAAGTCGAAGCAGCTGAAGTTCCACACCCAGACCGGCGGCTCGACGCTCACCGCCCAGCAGATCGAGAACAACGTCGTCCGCGTCTCGTACCAGGCGCTCGCCGCGGTCCTCGGCGGCACCCAGAGCCTCCACACGAACGGGAAAGACGAGGCGCTCGCGCTCCCGACCGAGAAGTCCGTGCGCACCGCGCTCCGCACGCAGCAGATCCTCGCCCACGAGTCGGGCGCGGCCGACACGATCGACCCGCTCGCGGGCTCGTACTACGTCGAGGACCTCACCGACGGGATCGAGGAGGAGGCGTTCGAGATCCTCGAAGAGGTCGACCGCCGCGGCGGGATGTTGGAGGCCGTCGAGAGCGGCTGGGTCCAGCGACAGATCCAGGACGTGGCCTTCGAGCGCCAGCGGGAGATCGAGGAGGGCGAGCGGATCATCGTCGGCGTCAACGAGTTCGAGGTCGACGAGGAGCCGGAGATGGACTTGGAAGAGGTCGACCCCGAGCAGGAGCAGAACCAGCGCGACCGGCTGAACGAGGTGAAGGCCGAGCGCGACGACGACGCGGTCGACGAGGCGCTCGCGGGGCTCCGCGAGGCCGCGCAGGGGTCCGAGAACGTGATGCCCCACGTCGTCGACGCGGTGAAGGCGTACGCGACGGTCCAGGAGATATCCGACGTGCTCCGCGACGAGTTCGGCGAGTACAAGCCCGGGCGGTGAGCGGGAAGGTGGCGGCGACGGTTCCGAGCCGCCCCCGGCGGCGCGCTCAGTCCGCGCCGCGGACGACGTGGCCGTACTTCAGCGCCGCGACGAAGACCCCACCGCCGACCGCGTTGCCGACGGTCGCGAGCGCGAGGAACGAGAGGTAGTCGGCGATCGATATTGCGGGCGAGGAGAACAGCCCGAACAACACCTCGACGTTGCCCGCGATCGAGTGCGGCAGGTGGAGCATCCCGATGGTGCCGGTGACGATGAAGACGAGCAGCAGGCGGCCGGTCGTCTCCTGGGCGGCCGTGATCAGCCACGCCAGCAGCCCCATCAGCCACCCGGCGAACACGCCGCCGACGAACAGCCACGTGAGGTCGTGGGTGACCAGCTTGAGCGCGATCTCCTCGAACGCCGCGGCCTCGACGACGCCGAGCCCGGGCGTCAACAGCGTCGCGAGCAGGGCGAACGACAGGCCGCCGATCAGGTTCCCGACGTACACCAGCCCCCAGAGGCGGCCCAGCTGGCCGAGCGAGGCCTGCCCGTCCATCACGGGGATCACGGCGAGCATGGTGTGTTCCGTGAACAGCTCCGAGCGGCCGAGGATGACGAAGACGAACCCGACGGAGTAGACGGTCGCCAGCAGCAGCTCGGTCCCGAGGTCGCCGTACCCGCCCGGCGACAGCGTCAACACGACGGCCATCAGGAGGGGACCGAACCCGATGTCGAGCCCGGCGGACAGCCCGGAGAGCAGCAGCCCGGACCGCTCGCGGTTCATCTCGTGGACGGCGCTGTCGAGGATCGAGTCGAGGATCGTCCGCGACGTCTTCTGCTCTAAGGCCGTGTCGGGGTTCTGGTCGCTCACGGGGTGGCTCTGCCGCCCGTTGTCACTGGAGCTACCCAACGCTTTCCATCGGCGAACCCCGCTTCCGGGACCGACAGCCGATCGCGTCCCCCGACCGCGTTCCCGCTCGGTCGCGCCGCCCGGAGCCATTTATGTCCCCGCGCCGCGACGGTCGCGTATGCGCTTCGATCACGTCGGCGTCGCGACGCGGGACGCCACGGCGCTCGCGGACCTGTTCGGCGGCCTGGTCGACGCCCCGGTCGCCCACGAGGAAACGTTCGACGGGATGCGCGTCGTCTTCCTCGAACTCGACGGCGGCGGCTACTTCGAGCTGCTCGAGCCGGACGCCGGCGGGACCATCGCGGACTACCTCGACCGCGAGGGGCCCGGCGTTCATCACGTCGCGCTCGCGGTCGACGACCTCCCGGCCGCGCTCGACGACGCCCGCGACCTCGGCATCGACCTCGTCGACGAGGAGCCGCGCCCCGGCGCGTGGGGCCACGAGGTCGCCTTCTGTCACCCGCGCTCGACTGGCGGCGTGCTGGTCGAGTTCGTCGAGCACTGAGGCGGCCCGTCGCCCCCGAGAACTCGACGGCGCGGCTCAGTCCCCGGACTCGGCCTCGACCGCCGGGTCGTGGGTCTCGTACCAGTCGAGGATCTTCTCCAGCCGGTGGATCGCGCGGTCGGGGTCGCCGATGTTGTGGTGTTCGTCCGGGTAGACGACCAGCTCCGCGTCGACCCCCTGCTTGCGGGCGGCGACGTACAGCTGCTCCGACTGCGACGGGGGACAGCGCCAGTCCTCGCCGCCGGCCATGACGAGCAGCGGCGTCTCGATGTTCCCGGCGTCGAGGATCGCCGTGGACGCGTCGAACGCCTCCGGGTTCTCCCACGGGAGCCCGAACTCCGCCTCCATCCAGATGTGCGTGTCGTCTGTGCCGAACGCCGACCGGATGTCGTAGATCCCGTGTTCCGGCGCCGCGGCGGCGAAGAGGTCGGGCTCCTGCGTGACCAGGAAGCCCTGCGCGATGCCGCCGTACGAGAAGCCGTGGCCGAACACGCGGTCGGGGTCGACCCAGCCGCGGTCCGCGAGCGACGCCACGCCCGCCGCGATGTCGGTGACCTCCGCGGTGCCCCACTTGCCGGTGAGCTCGGCGGTGAACTCGCGACCGCGCGAAGTTCCGCCGCGGTAGTTCGGGCGGAAGACGAGGTAGCCCCGGCTCGTCAGGGCGGCGTGACCGAAGCTGAAGACGGGCTCGTCGTACGACATGGGCCCGCCGTGGATCGCCACCACCAGCGGGTGGTCGCCGGACTCGGGGTCGACCTCTGGGTCGTGGTAGAGCACGCCGTCGAGCGTCCAGCCGTGGGACTCCCACTCGACGCGCCGCGCCTCCGGTATCGCGAACTCGTCGACGAGCGACTCGTTGACCCGGGTGAGCCGCCGGAAGGAGTCGGGCTCCGTGGCCGCGTCGAGGTCGTCGACGCCGACCGCGTACAGGTCGGTGCCCTCGGTCGGGTCGGAGAGGACGACGACCGCCGCGGACCCGTCGTCGGCCACGTCGATGCCGGCCATCGCGCGGTCGCGGCCCTGCGCCTCGAAGACGCGCTCGACGGTGCCGTCCGTCTCGACGCGGACCAGCCGCGTCTGACTCTCGTCGGCGATCCGGACGTATACCTCGCCGTCGACCCACGCCGGCTCGCCGCCGCGGGCGACAGTCCGGTCGAGCGCGGCGGTGAGCGAGGCGGGCTCGTCACGGGCGTCCGCGTCGCCCGCTGCGTCGACCACGTACACCTCGGCCGGCGCGGGCGGATCGTCGGGGTCGCTGGCGACCGTCGCTATCCCCTCGCCGTCGGGGCGCCACGCCGGCGCGCCGTGGGTCAGGTCGCCGCCCGTGAGCCGCTCGGCGTCGCCGCCGTCGGCCGGGACCGCGTAGAGGTCGCGGACGGAGGTGTCGTCCGGGCGGTCGAGCCGGCAGGAGGTGAACGCGATCCGTCCGTCCGGGCCCCACGTCGGGCTCATGCCGGCGATGTCCTCGAAGGCGCCGCCGCCGTAGGCGTCGTCGAGCCGGCGGGGTTCGCTCTCGGGGTCGTCGAGGTCGACGACGAACAGGTACCGCGTCACCTCGTCGGTCCAGCCGGCGCCGTTGACCTTGTGCTGGAGCCGCGTCGTCTCGATGGGGCCGCCCTCCTCGCGCACCTGATCGAGGTACTCGGACTCCTCGTCGGTCGGGTCGCGCGACTCGATCACCAGGCGGTCGCCCTCGGGCGACCAGTCGAAGTCCGCGACGCCCTCGTCGCGCTCGGTGACCTGCCGCGCGTCACCGCCGAGCGCGAGGTCGAAGATCCACACCTGCGGCTTGGGTCCGTCGTCGCCGTTCCCGAGGGGTTCGTCGTCCTCGCCCTCGGCGTCCGCGTCCTCGTCTCCGGTTTCCCCGTCCTCCTCGTCGTCTCCATCGCCTTCGTCGTCCCGGTCCCGCCAGCCGACCCGCTTCTCGGCGTCGCGGTCGCGGGCGGCCACGAACGCGAGGCGGTCGCCGTCGGGGCCCCACGCCGGCGCGGAGGCGCCGGAGGCGCTCGTCAGGCGGTGCGGCTCGCGGGAGCCGTCGGTCGGGGCGACGAAGAGGGAGGAGACCGCCTCGTCGGCGGCCTGGTCGTACTCGGTCGCGGCGAAGGCGACGCGGTCGCCGGTCGGGGAGACGGCGACCTCGCCGATCTGGGTCAGGTCGTAGTACGCGTCCAGCGGCAGTTCCGACATGAACGCACCCAGCGGCGGGCGGAGGAAATACGTTCGGGCCGCGGAACCTCGGCGACTGAGGGGGCGCGGTCGCCGGCGACGCGGGGCGCGAGGGCGACCGACTTAACCGCGACGCGACCGCACCGCCGATTGTGTTCCGCGACCTCTCGCGACCGATCGAGACGGGGATGCCGACATACCCCGGCGACCCGGACGTGACGCTCGCGCCCGACGCGACCCACGAGGCCGACGGCTACGCGACGAGCGAGCTCCGGACCGGGACGCACGCGGGAACGCACGTCGACGCGCCGCGGCACACGGTGCCCGGGGGCGAGTCGATAGACGAGCGGGACGTCGGCCGCTTCGCGTTCGACGCCCGCCTCGTCGACCCCCGCCCGCTCGAACCGCGGGAGCCGATAAGGGCCGACGCGCTGCCCGACCCCGACGCCCTCGACGGCGACCTCGACCTCCTCGTCCTCCGGACGGGCTGGGAGTCGCACTGGGGGACCGACCGGTACCGCGACCACCCGTACCTGACCGCGGCGGCCGCGGAGCGGTGTCGGGAGGCGGGCGTCGGCGTCGGGCTCGACGCCTTCGGTCCAGACCCGACGCCGACGGCGGGCGGAGGGGCAGACGGAGAGGCGAGTGAGGACGGCGAGCCCGCAGGGACCCCCGCCCACGACGTCCTCTTGGGCGACTCGCTGCCGATCGTCGAGAACCTCTGTGGGCTCGACGATCTCCCCGAGCGGTTCCGGCTTTACGCCTTCCCGCTCCGGCTCCGCGGCGCCGACGGGTCGCCGGTGCGGGCGGTCGCAGAGTGGGAGAATCAGGCGGACGCGGACCGCCGCGCGGGCCGGCTCGCGGGCGCCCCAGACCAAACCCGTTTTAAGCGTCGGCGACGAACCGCGTCTCAAGGTCGATATCCATGGAAATGCCACGCCGCTTCAACACGTACTGCCCCCACTGTGACTCCCACCAGGAGCACGAGGTGGAGAAGGTCCGATCGGGTCGCGCGACCGGAATGAAACGCGACGCGCGACAGCGACGCCGCGCGCTCGCGACCATTGGCAACGCCGGCGGGTACTCGAAGGTGCCCGGTGGCGACAAGCCGACGAAGAAGACCCACCTGAAGTACCGCTGCGGCGACTGCGGGAAGGCCCACATGCGCGAGGGATGGCGCGCCGGCCGTCTCACGTTCCAGGAGTAAGCATGGCGGGAGACTTCCACCGCGTCGCCTGCGGCGACTGCGAGAACGAACAGGTCGTCTTCGGCAAGGCCTCCTCGACGGTGTCGTGCGCGGTCTGCGGCACGACCCTCGCGACCCCCACCGGCGGGGAGGCGGAGCTTCACGGCGAAATCGTCGAAACCGTTGAGGCGCGGTAACCGCCTCACCGCTCCGTCATGAAGTACAGCGGCTGGCCCGAACCCGGCGAGTTGGTGGTCGGCGACGTCGACGAGATCGCCGACTTCGGCGTGTTCGTCGACCTCGACGAGTACGAGGACAAGCGCGGCCTCTGCCACATCAGCGAGGTCGCGTCCGGCTGGATCAAGAACGTCCGCGACCACGTCCGCGAGGGACAGACGGTCGTGGCGAAGGTGCTGGAGGTCGACGAGTCGTCGAACCAGATCGACCTCTCGATCAAAGACGTCAACGAACACCAGCGCAAGGAGACGATCCAGGACTGGAAGAACGCCCAGAAGGCCGACAACTGGATGCTCATCGCGCTCGGCGAGGACGTCGACGACGACCGCTACACGTCGGTCGCCAACGCGCTCCTCGCGGAGTACGAGAGCCTCTACGACGCCTTCGAGGCGGCGGCGATCCGCGGCGACGAGGCGCTCGACGACGTCGACGTCGACGCCGACACCGTCGACGCGGTCGTCGCGGCCGCCCGGGACAACGTCTCCGTCCCGTACGTCGACGTGACCGGCTACGTCGACCTCGAGTCGGCGGCCCCCGACGGCGTCGACGACGTGCGCGACGCGCTCGCCGCCGCCGAGGGGAACGGCGAGGTCCCGGACGGCGTCGACCTCGACGTCGGCTACGTCGGCTCGCCCGAGTACCGGATCAAGGTCCGCGCGCCGGACTACAAGACGGCGGAGTCGCAGCTCGAAGCCGCCGCCGAGCGCGCCCGCGAGTCGATCGAGGCCGCCGGCGGCGCCGGCGAGTTCCACCGCGAGCGGCGCGAAGACGACGAGTAACTCGGTCCGACCCGACGCCTTTTCATCCGTGAAATCAGACATCCGCGTCTGCGCGAACTGGGAGGCCGCTCACGAGCGGCCGGTGTACGCGCTCGGCGACCGGTGCCCGAAGTGCGACGGCCCGACCGAGAACAGCGCGCCGGCCCCGTTCGGCCCCGAGGACCCGTACGGCGAGTACCGACGGCGGGCGCGGCGACGCGGCTCGGAGTAGGCGAGGACGCCGCGGCGGCGCCCGGAGCGTCCGCTCGATCGCGAGCCACCGGAATAGCCACGCTCTTGTGACCGCCGCCCGGACGGACGGGGTATGGAGGACATCGAGATCGACGAGGTCGCGACGCCGGAGCTCACGGACCCGGTGTTGATCGAGGGGCTGCCGGGCGTCGGGCACGTGGGGAAGCTGGCGGCCGAACACCTGCTGGAGGAGTTCGACGGGGAGCTCGTCCGCCGGGTGTACGCCACGGAGTTCCCGCCGCAGGTGAACGTCGACGACGAGGGGGTCGCGGAGCTGACCTGCGCCGAGTTCCACGCCGTCGAGACCGACGGCGCCGACCTGCTCGTGTTGACCGGCGACCACCAGGCCGGGTCGAACGCGGGCCACTACAAGCTCACCTCGACGTTCCTCGACGTGGCCGAGTCGTTCGGCGCGGAGCGCGCGTTCGCGCTCGGCGGCGTCCCGACAGGCGAGCTGGTCGAGGAGTACACCGTCCTCGGCGCGGTCTCCGACGGCGCGCTCACGGGGGACTTGGAGGACGCCGGCGTCGAGTTCCGCGCCGACGAGCCGGCGGGCGGTATCGTCGGCGTCTCCGGGCTCGTGCTGGGGCTCGGCGGCCGCCGCGGGTTCGAGGCCGCCTGCCTGATGGGCGAGACGAGCGGCTACCTCGTCGACCCGAAGAGCGCCCGCGCCGTGCTGGAGACGCTGGAGGCCGTCCTCGACATGTCCGTCGACTACGAGAGCTTAGAGGACCGCGCCGAGGAGATGGAGGAGGTCGTCGGCAAGATCCGCGAGATGCAGGAGGGACCGGCGGTGCCGGACGACGACCTGCGTTACATCGGCTGACCGGACGCGACCGCCGCGACCCGCTCGTTCTCTGCGGGGCCGTTCGTTTCCGCCGGAGAACCGGAACTCCCGCTTCCGGCAGAGATAAATCACGTCCCCGATCATCGTTCGTGTATGACAGAGGTACGCGTCGCCGGGGTCGGGCTCACTCCCTTCGGCAGTCACCCGGAGCGCACCGGCCGCGACCTGTTCGGGGAGGCCGCGCTTCGGGCGTTCGAGGACGCCGGCGTCGACAGGGCCGACGTCCAGGAGCTGAACTACGGCAACTTCATGGGGGCGCTCGCCGAGCACCAGGGCCACCAGGCGCCGCTGATGGCCGAGGCCGCCGGGGTGCGCTGCCCGGCGACGCGCTACGAGTCGGCGTGCGCGTCGGCCGGCGTCGCGGTCCGGGAGGCGGTCCGGACGGTGGCCGCGGGCGACGCGGACGTGGTCCTCGCGGGCGGGATGGAGCGCATGACGAACCTCCCGACCGCCGAGGTCACCGAGGGGCTCGCCATCGCGGCCGACGACCTCTTCGAGGTGCGGGCGGGCGTCACCTTCCCGGGCGCCTACGCGCTCATGGCGAACGCCTACTTCGACGAGTACGGCGGGAGCCGCGAGGACCTCGCGCACGTCGCGTCGAAGAACCACGCCAACGCCGTGCCCAACGAGTACGCCCAGTACCGGAAGGAGGTGTCCGTCGCGGAGGCGATGGACGCCCCGCCGGTCGCGGAGCCGCTCCACCTGTACGACGCCTGCCCGATCACCGACGGGGCGAGCGCGCTCGTGTTGGTCTCCGCGGAGTACGCGGAGCGGAACGACCTCGACGCGCCGGTCTCGGTGACGGGCACCGGACAGGGGACCGACCGGATGGCGCTCGGCGACCGCGACCGCCTCGCCCGGACCCCCGCCGCGGACGACGCCGCCGACGCGGCCTACGCCGACGCCGGCGTCGAGGCGAGCGACGTCGACGTCGCGGAGGTCCACGACTGCTTCACCATCGCCGAGGTGCTGGCGCTGGAGTCGCTGGGGCTGTTCGAGCCGGGCGAGGGGATATCGGCCGCCCGCGATGGGGTCACGACCGCCGACGGCGACCTCCCGGTGAACCTCTCGGGCGGGCTGAAGGCGAAGGGCCACCCGGTCGGCGCGACCGGCGGGTCGCAGATCGCCGAGCTGACCCGCCTCCTCCGCGGGGACCACCCCAACAGCGAGCACGTCCCCGACGCCGAGGTCGGCGTCGCGCACAACGCGGGCGGGACCGTCGCTAGCGCGGTCGTCCACGTGCTGGAGGTGGCGGAATGAGCGACGCGGACCCGGGCGGGGAGACGCCGCCGACCGACCGCGACTACGCCGAGTGGCTCGACGCGCTCGCGGACGGCGAGGGGTTCGCGCTCGCGTGTCCGGACGGACACGGCTCGCTCCCCCCGCGCCGCGTCTGTCCCGAGTGCGGGTCGCCGGACCTCTCGCGGGAGCCGCTCCGCGAGACGGGGACCGTCGAGACGTACAGCGTCGTCCACGTCCCGTCGCCGCGCTTCGCCGACGACGCGCCGTACGCGACCGCCGTGGTCGACTTCGGCCCGACGCGGCTGACGGGGATCGTCCGCGGCGACGGCTCGGACGAAGACGCCGCCCCGGACGTGGCGATCGGTGACGCGGTGACGGCCGCCGTCGGCGAGCGGGCCACGGACGGCGAGCGGCTCGTCGTCTTCCGTCCCGCGGCCGAGCGGTCCCCGGACGAGTGAGCCGAGCGCGAGCGGGTCGGTCGCGCGGCGAGTGAGCGGCCGCCTCGGTATCGGCGTCGATCGCGGCCGTTGCCGTCGATTTTCGGAGTCCGACGCGCGGACGGGCAAAACCATTATACACGGATGGTAAGTATTCCGAGCGTATGCCCGACCGCATCCCGGTCCTCCTCGTCGACGACGACCCGGACCTGCGAGAGGTCACCGCCTCGTACTTGGAGCGCGAGGCGGACCGGATCGCGGTCGAGACGGCGCCCGACGCGGACGCCGGGCTCGACGCCTTGGCGGACGGCGAGATCGAGTGCGTCGTCTCGGACTACGAGATGCCCGGGCGGGACGGGCTGGCGTTCCTCGCCGCGGTCCGCGAGCGCTACCCCGACCTCCCGTTCATCCTCTTCACCGGACGGGGGTCCGAGGAGGTCGCGAGCGAAGCGATCTCCGCCGGCGTCACCGACTACCTCCAGAAGCGCGGCGGCACGGAGCGGTACGAGCGGCTGGCGAACAGGGTCGTCGAGGCCGTCGAGAAGCGGCGCGCCGAACTGGAGGCCGAGGAGGCCGTCGGCCAGTTCCGCGCGGTCGCGGAGGGGGCGTCGGACGCGATCCTGTCGGTCGACACCGACGGCGTGATCGAGTTCGCGAACCCGGCCGTCGAGTCGGTGTTCGGGTACGAGCCGAGCGAGCTGGAGGGCGAGCCGCTGACGACGCTGATGCCAGACCGGCACCGGAACGACCACCTCGGGGCGGTCGAGCGGTACCTCGCCACCGGAGAGCGCAGCGTCGACTGGTCGGACGTCCGGTTCGACGCGCTCCACCGCGACGGCCACGAGGTCCCGGTCTCGCTGTCGTACGGCGAGTTCACCGCGGAGGGCGAGCGACACTTCGTCGGCGTGATCCGCGACGCCACCGACCGCGACCGCCACCGGGCGTTCATCGAACACGCCAGCGACGTGGTTGCCGTGCTGTCGCGCGACTGGCGGTTCCGGTACCTGAGCCCGTCCTGCGAGCGCGTGACCGGCCACGACCCGTCGGACCTGCTCGGCGAGCGGTCGCTGGACTACGTCCACCCGGAGGACCGGGAGGCGGTCAGGGCGGCGTTCGGCGATCTGGACGCCGATGGCGGCCCGCCGACGGCCGAGTACCGGTTCGAGACGGCCGACGGCGAGTACCGGTGGCTCGAGTCGATCGGGAGCGAACGGATCGAGACGGACGCCATCGAGGGGTACGTCGTCACCACGCGGGACGTCTCCGAGCGGAAGGAGCGCGAGCGGACCCTCGCCCGGCTCCGCGAGTGGACCCGGGACCTCAACTACGCCCGGACGACCGAGGAGGCGGCCGATCTGGCGGTGGAGGCGGTCGACGACCTGATCGACGCGGGGCTGAGCGGGATCCACCTCCGCACCGAGGAGGGGGACCGCCTCGAACCGGTCGCGCTCGGCCAGTCGGTGCCCGCGCTGTTCGAGGAGCAGCCGTCCTACGACCGGGACGCGCCGCCGGGGACGCGGGCGGCGATGGCGTGGGACGCCTTCCGGAGCGACGAGTCGCTCGTCGTCGACGAGCTGTCGACGTACGAGCCGCTCGACGAGCCCTCGCCGGCGGAGAGCCTCGTGTTGCGTCCGATCGGGGACCACGGGCTGTTCGTCGTCTCCTCGCCGGAGCCGAACGAGTTCACCGACACCGACGTGCTCGTGGCCGAGATCCTCACCGGCCACCTCGAGGCGGCGTTCGACCGCATCGAGCGGGAGAGCCGGGTGGAGCGGCTCCACGACGCGACGCGGACCCTCGTCCGGGCGGACTCGCGGAAGGAGATCGCGGAGCGGGCGGTCGAGGCCGCCACCGACGTGCTCGGGTTCTCGATCGTCACGGTCCGGATCCACGACGAGGACGCCGGCGGACTGGTGCCGATGGCCGTCTCGCCGAAGGCGGAGGACCTGCTACCGGAGCGGCGGACGTACACCCCCGACGGGGGGAGCCTGAACTGGGGCGCGTACGACGCCGGCGAGCCCCGGAAGTTCGACGACATCCGCGAGACCGACGCGCTCGACGCCGACACGGACCTGCGGAGCCTGCTGATCGTCCCGATCGGCGACTACGGGACGATCTCGGTCGGCGAGACGGAGCCCGGCGTGTTCGGCGGCGTCGACGAGTACCTCGCCGGGATCCTGGCGACGGCGGCCGAGACGGCGTTCCAGGCAGAGGCGCGCACCCGCCGGCTCGCGGAGCGGACGTCGGAACTGGAGCGACAGAACGACCGCTTAGAGGAGTTCGCGGGGGTGGTGTCACACGACCTGCGGAACCCGCTGGAGGTCGCGCGCGGCCGGACCGAACTCGCCCGCGAGGAGTGCGACAGCGACCACCTCGCGGCCGTCGAGCGCGCGCACGGCCGGATGACAGCCCTGATCGACGACCTGCTCACGCTCGCCCGCGAGGGCGACCCCGTGACCGACCCCGACCCTGTGGACCTGGGCCGGGTCGTTGGCTCCTGCTGGCGGACGGTCGACACCCGGGACGCGACGCTGCGCGCCGACGCCGAGGGGATGATCCTCGCGGACGAGGGACGGCTCAAGCAGCTGTTAGAGAACCTGATCCGGAACGCGATCGAACACGGCGGCGACGACGTGACGGTCGCGGTCGGGACGCTGCCGGACGGCTTCTACGTGGCCGACGACGGCCCGGGGATCGACCCCGACCGCCGGGAAGACGTGTTCGAGGCGGGGCACACGACCTCGCAGTCGGGGACCGGGTTCGGGCTGCGGATCGTCGAGCAGGTGGCCGACGCGCACGGCTGGTCGGTGCGGGCGGGATCGAGCGAGGACGGCGGCGCGCGGTTCGAGATCACCGGCGTCGAGTTCGAGGAGTGAGCCGGTTCAAACCGGGCGCGAACGGGGGAGCAGAGGGGCGGCGTCGCCCGCGTGACCGCGGTCGGGCGGAGTCGATCAGTCCCGCGTGACCAGTTCGACCTCGTGGCCGTCCTGGTCTTTGGTGAACGCGTAGTTGTGGTCGCACGAGGCGGGGTCGCGGTAGTCGGGCGCCTCGCGGGTCATGAGGTCGTCCCACGCCTCGTCGAGGTCGTCGACGCGCACCGCGACGTGGCCCCAGCCGTCGCCCATCGTGTACTCGCGGCCGTCGTAGTTGTAGGTGAGTTCGAGCTTCATCGCCTCCTCGGCCGCGTCCTCTGGCGCCACGAAGTAGTTCGAGAACGTGTCGGCCTCCCAGCGGCCCGGGAACTCGGTGTACTCGAACTTGCGGGTCCAGTAGCCCAGCGCCTCGTCGGCGTCCTCGACGCGGATCATCGTGTGGTCGATGCTCCACTTCGCGCCGTGGTCGCGCTTGACGATCTCGATCTCGTGGCCGTCGGGGTCCTTCACGAACGCGTAGCGGTTCCCGCAGGACTCGGGGTCGCGGTAGTCCTCGACGCCCTCGTCCATCAGCTGGTCGTACGACTCCTGGAGCGCGTCCTCGGGGACGCGGACCGCGATGTGGCCCCAGGCGTCGCCGATCTCGTAGCTGCGGCCGTCGTGGTTGTACGTGAGCTCTAAGAGGGCGCCGTCCTCGTGAACGTCCTCGGGGCCGAGGAACACGTTCGTGAACGTGTCCGCCTCCCAGCGGCCCTTCTCCTCGTAGTTCAGGTGCGTCTGGTACCAGTCGAGGCTCTCCTCTAGGTCCTCGACGCGGATCATCACGTGATCGAAGGTTCCGTCCATAGGCGAGAGATCGGCCGCTCGGGTCAAAAGCGTACTGAAGCCCGAACCCCCGCGACGGGCCGGACCGGCCAATCCGATACAGCGCGAATTCGCGTTTTATTAACGCCGATCGGGGTGGATAGATACGGCTCGATCCCCCATATCGCACGTTCGCCGTCCAACGGCGGCGAACGTCTCTATGGCAAACGAACCGACGAAGCCGTCGACGGCAGACGGCACGACATCGCAGTATCGCTCGCGCGTGACTCCCCCCGACACGGGCGCCGTGCGCCGGGTCGCCGCGTTCGCCGCGGGCGCCCCGTTCACCGCGCTCGTCGCGGCCGTCGAGGTGGCGCTCGTGACGGCCGCGCTCGGGGTCCAGCGGTCCGCCGCGCCGGTCGCGGTCGGACTGATCGCATTCTCCGTGTACGCGGCCGACCACGTCGCCGACGCGGAGGGCGACGCGGACTCGACACCGCTGCGCGCCCGCTTCGCGCTCCGCTACGCCGACCAGCTGATGGTCGCCGCCGCCGTGAGCTACGGGCTCGCGGTCGCGCTCGCGGCGGGCGCCGGGCCCGCGGCGCTGGCGCTCGCGCTCGTCCCGGGCGCGGTGTGGATCGGCTACGCCACCGACTGGCTACCGACCCTCGGCGACCGCCTCGCGCCGCTCGGCGCGGGCTCGGTGCCGCGGCTCAAGGACGTGTTCCTCCTCAACTCCGCGGCGGTCGCGCTCGCCTGGGCGGTCGCGGTCGTCGCCGCCCCGCTCGCGTTCGCGGGCGTCCCCGTCGACTCGGTCGGGCTGGGGACGGTCGCCCTGCTGTTCGCGTACGTCCTCGTCCGCTCGTTCGTCGACGTCGAGGTCCCGAACGTCAGGGACGCCGCCGCGGACGCGGCACGGGGCGTGGCGACGCTCCCGGTCGTCTTCGGGGTCGCCGGAACGCGGCGGATCCTCCTCGGCGTCGACGCCGTCGCCGCCGGGCTGCTCGCGGTTGCCTTCGCGACCGGCGCGGCGGCGACCCCGGCCCTCGCCGCGCTGGCCGTCGGGCTCGCCGTCTCCCTGGCCGTCACCGCGCTCGCGGGGCGGCTCGACGGGACGGCGCTCGGCGTCGCCCCGGACGGCAGCTACCTCGTCGCCGGCGTCGCCCTCCTCGCGATCGGGCTGTGAGAGCGGGACGTTCCCTGCGCTGAGGCCCGAGCGCCCGATTTTTTCAATGAACTAATCCGACCAGATGAGTTATAAATGCGATGCGCGTAAAAAACGCCATGGCCGCGCTGAGTCCCCTGTCCGTCGCCCTCCTCGTGGCCGTGACGGTCGGGCTCGCGGGGGCGATCCTCGCGTGGCGGGAGCGGCCGGAGCCGGGCGCGACCTGGCTCGCGGTGCTGCTCGCCGGGCAGGTCTGGTGGGCGACGTTCCTCGTCTTCGAACTGGAGGCGACGACGCTGCCGGCGAAAGCGCTGTGGTACGACGTCCAGTGGGTCGGCGTCGTCGCCATCCCGGTCGGGTGGCTCTTCTTCGCGCTGGCGTACACCGGCTACGACCGCTACGTGACGCCGTTCTCCGTGGCGATGGTGTCCGTCGTGCCCGCGGCCACCGTCGCGGTCGCCGCCGCCGGCGACCCGGGCAACCTCCTCGCGGTCGACCGGGTCGTCCGCGAGACCGCCGTCGGCACGTTCCTCGACGTGGTGCCCGGGCCGCTGTACTACATCATCGCGGGCTACACCTACCTCCTCGGGGCGGTCGGATCGGTCCCGCTGATCCAGCTGATCCGCGACGACGCCCGCCCGTTCCGGGGACAGAGCGCGGCGCTCCTCGTCGGGACCGCGGCGCCGTGGGCCGGCAGCGTCGCGTACCTCTCGGGCGCGATCCCGATCCCCGGGCTCGACCCCACGCCGCTGGTGTTCGGGGTCTCGGGGGTCGCGTACCTGCTCGCGCTCTCGCGGTTCCGGCTGCTGACGCTCGCGCCCGCCCCGCGCCGCCGCGCGCGCCAGCTCGTCTTCGAGCAGCTCCACGACCCCGTGTTCGTCGTCGGGACGGAGGGGCTCCTCGTCGACTTAAACGAGAGCGCGGCCGAGACGTTCGGCGTCGACCGCCGAGCGGCCATCGGGGAGCCGGCGTCGGCGGTCGTCCCGAAGTACGACGCGGTCCGCGAACTCGACGCGGGCGGGGACGACAAGCCGCGGGCGATACGCGTCGTCGGGCGCGACGGGCAGCGCCCCTACGAGGCGACGATCAGGGACGTGGTCGACGACCACGACCGCACCACCGCGCGGGTGATCACCTACCACGACGTGGGGGCGTACCTCGGCCAACAGCAGCGGCTCAACGTGCTCAACCGCGTCTTCCGGCACGACGTTCGCACGGAGACGAACCTCATCCTGGGGTACCTCGAACAGCTCCGCTCGGATCCGACCGACGAGCGCGCGATGTCCGTCATCTCGGACAGCGCCGAGCGGATGCTGGACCTCAGCGAGCGCACCCGGACCGCCGGCGAGCTGTTCGACCCGACGGAGGAGTCGGAGTGGACGCCACTCCCGGCGGTCGTCGACGGGGCCGTCGACGAGGCGCGGGCGGACGATCCGGACGCGCGGATCGAGGTCGGAGAGGTGCCGACCGTCCCCGTCCGAGGGGTGTTGGTGGTCGTCCTGGAGAACCTCTGTTCGAACGCGGTACAGCACAACGACGCGGACGCGCCGTGGATGCGGGTCGACGCCGCGGTCGCGGACGGCTGGGTTACGATCACCGTCGCGGACGACGGCCCCGGGATCGACCCCGCGGAGTACGACGTACTAGACCGCGGCACGGAGACTCCCCTCCGGCACGGCAGCGGGATCGGCCTGTGGATCGTCAAGTGGGGCGTCGACCACCTCGGCGGCCGGATCTCGTTCGACGAGCGCGACCCCGAGGGGACGCTCGTGACGGTCGCCGTGCCGATCGACCGGGCGGCGTCCGGGGTCGGCGACGACAGGAACGAGGCCCCGGAACCGCCAGCGGACGGCCCGTCGGCCGCGAGCGGCTCGGTCTCGCGGCGGGCGCCGCCGGACGCGGGTCGATAGGCACTTGACGCCGGACGCCGACCGCGGCACATGGACGCTACGGCCACGACCTATCTCCCGTACGCGCTGCTCGCGATGGGCGCGTACGCCCTCGTCTCGCCGCTGATGCGCGTCGCCACGACCGGACCGAACGCGATCCCGAGCGACGTCGCCGTCGTCGTCTCGAACACGCTGCTCGTCGCCATGGCGATCGGCGTGATCGCGTACACCGGACAGGGGTTCACGAGCCACCTCGCGTCGCCGAAGCTGGCGCACGTCCTCGCGGCGGGCGTGTTCCTCGGCATCGGCATCCTCGCACTCTACCGCTCGCTCTCGCTGGGGCCCGTGAGCGTCGTGACGCCCATCTTCGCGATGTTCCTCGTCTTCTCGTCGGTGATCGGCTTCCTGTTCCTCGGCGAGTCGTTCACGGCCCGGAAGGGGCTCGGCATCGCCTTCGCCGCCGCGGCCGTCTACCTGGTCTCCGGCGCCTGACCGCGGGCCGGTCCGGGAGTCGATCCGGAACCGCCTGCCGCGTGACGAAACCCCTTTAGCCGCCAGCGGGAAACGGGCTCATCCGTCGTGTCTCGCCTTCCGAGCTCCCTCCGGTCGCTGATCTCCCGCCTCCCGAACCCGTTTCGGCTGCTGATCTTGTACATCGGCTTCGCCCTCGCCCGGGTCGGCCTGATCGACCGCCACCGCGTGGTCCGGACCACCGACCTCGCGTGGCCGCGGATCGTCACGGGGATCGCCCGGATGTCGAAGAACGCGGTCGACGTCGCGATGGTCGGCGTCGCGGTCGGCACCAGCGCCGTCGCCGGCGTCGGCTTCGCCGGCCCCTACTGGGGGCTCGCGTTCGCGCTCGGCGGCGGCGTCGCCGGCGGCACCATCGCCCTCGTCTCCCAGCGGTTCAGCGCCGAGGCGTTCGTCGAGCTCGGCGACGCGGTCCGGTCGAGCGTCCTCCTCGTCATCGCGATCACGGTCCCCGTCAGCGGCGCGTTCTGGCTGTACGCGCCGGCGTTCATCGACGTCCTGAGCAGCAACGAGGCGGCGATCGCCTACGGCGCCGACTACCTCCGCGTCGTCGGGCTCGGCGTCCCCTTCGCCGCGCTCAACCTCGTCGGGAGCCGCGTGCTCGTCGGCTGCGACGACGCCTACACCGCGATGCAGGTCCGGGCGGGCGGCGCGGTCGCGAACATCGTCCTCAGCGCGCTGTTCATCTTCGGCCTCGGCTGGGGCGTCGAGGGCGCCGCGGTCGGCACCGTCCTCTCGAATGTGCTCGCGGTCGCCGGCTTCACCGTCGGGCTCGTCCGCGGGAGCGCCCCGCTGATCGGCGAGTTCCCGGTCGCCATCGACGCGACCGGCTCGTACGTCAACCCCGGCATGCTCCGCGACCTCGTCGAGATTGGCGTGCCCGTCGGCGCGCGCAACCTCGTGTGGACCGCCGCGGAGTTTCCCATGCTCGCCATCCTCGACGTGTTCGGGCAGAACACCGTGGCCGCGTTCGTCATTGCCCGCCGCATCTGGGGGATCATGAACACGCCCGGCTGGGGCTTCGGCCTCGCCTCCTCCAGCCTGGTCGGGCAGGAGCTGGGCGTCGAGCGCCCCGACGAGGCGGAGGCGTACGCCCGGGACATTATCCGCTTCTCGGTGGCGACGTACGCCGTCTCCGCGGTGCTGATCGCGACCTTCGCGACCGACATCGTCTCGCTGTTCGCCGAGTCGCCCACCAGCCCGGAGATCCCGATCGCCGTCAACCTCGTGTACGCTGCCTGCGCGGCGGTGATCTTCCAGGGCGTCTCCGGCGGGGCGGCCGGCCCGCTCGACGCCGCCGGCGACACGAAGATCCCCTTCGCGAGCCAGTTCCTCGGGATGTTCTGCGTCTCGATCCCCCTCGCGTACGTCGGCGCGCACGACGCGACGCCGGCGATCGACCTCCCGCTCGTCGGCGTCACGATCCCGGAGGTGGCCCTGCCCGCGATCGGCCTGTGGGGGCTCTACCTCGCGTTCATGGCGGAGACGACGATCCCCGCCGCGATCAACTACCTCCGGTTCAGGTCGGGGAAGTGGAAGGCGATAAGCGAGGCGTACCGGCCCGAGGCGACCGCGGACGACTGAGACCGGGCGGCGATTGGGCCCGGGCGGCGGAGCCGATGGCACGCCGCGAGCGGGCCCCAAGTCGTCGCGGGCCCGCCCGCTACGAGTCGTCCCCGAGCGACTCCGCGAGCGCCGCGAAGTTGGCGAGCGTTCGGGTGGCGGTGGCGTCCTTGAAGGAGCGGTCGGTCGCCTCCCAGCCGTCGTACTCGTCGACGATCCGAGGGGTGAACTCGGGGTGGTACTGGACCGACCAGACCGGCCGGTCGCGGTGGCGGGTGGCGAAGTACTCGTAGTAGTCCGCGCGGCCGATGACGTCCATCCCGTCGCCGAGCTCCGTCACCACGTCGGAGTGGAGCACCGGCACGGTCGGTTCGACGCCGTCGAACAGCGGCTCGTCGGCGTCGAGTTCGGCGTCGCAGAGCCGGAGCCGAGAGGTGCCGCTGTCGACGACCTCGCCGCCGAGCGCGGCGTTCAGGATCTGGTGGCCGAAACAGATCCCGAGCGTCGGGACCTCCTCCTCGACGAGTCGGCGCGCGAACCGCTTCTGGGCCGTGATCCACGGCTGGTCGGGCTCGTCGTAGACGCCGACCTCGCTCCCGCCGATGACGACGCCGTCCACGCCGTCGAGGCTCGGGTCGCCGTCCTCGTGCGGGTAGTCGTACACGCGGGCGTCGGGCAGGAAGTGAGCGATCTCGTCGGCCATGTAGCCCCCGTCGACCGCGTTATTGAGTACCAGTATCATCTGCGGTTAATTTAAGGAGAACTGATCTCTCGGTAGTGACATGGGTTTCGATGCCGAAGCGATACGTGCGGACTTCCCCGTCCTCGACCGGCGCGTGAACGGCCATCCGCTCACCTACCTCGACAACGCCGCGACCACGCACACTCCCCGCCAGGTGTACGAGGTGTTCGAGGAGTTCTACGCGGGGTACAACGCGAACGTCCACCGCGGGATCCACGAGCTGAGCCACGAGGCCTCGCTCGCCTACGAACGGGCGCACGACCGCGTCGCAGACTTCCTCGGCGCCGACGGCCGCGAGGAGATCGTCTTCACGAAGAACACCACCGAGAGCATCAACCTCGTCGCGTACGGTCTCGGCCGGCACCTCGGCGAGGGCGACGAGATCGTCGCGACGGAGATGGACCACCACGCCTCGCTCGTCACCTGGCAGCAGATCGCGAAGCGCACGGGCGCGACCGTCCGCCACGTCCCGGTCACGGCCGACGGCCACCTCGACGCGGACGCGGCCCGCGACATCGTCACCGACGACACGGCGGTCGTCTGCGTCCCCCACGTCTCGAACGTGCTCGGGACGGTCAACCCCGTCGCGGACCTCGCCGCCCTCGCACACGAGCACGGCGCGTACGCGGTCGTCGACGGCGCCCAGTCCGCGCCGACGCGTCCGGTCGACGTGGGCGCGATGGACGCGGACTTCTTCGCGTTCAGCGGGCACAAGCTCGCCGGCCCGACGGGGATCGGGGGGCTGTACGGGAAGCGGGAGCTGCTGGAGGACCTCGACCCGTTCCTCTTCGGCGGGGAGATGATCCGGAACGTGACCCTCACCGACTCCACGTGGAACGGGCTGCCCTGGAAGTTCGAGGCCGGCACGCCGCCCATCGCGGAGGGCATCGCGCTCGGCGCGGCCGTCGACTACCTCGCCGAGCTCGGCATGGACGCCGTCCGCGAGCACGAGAACGACCTCGCGCAGTACCTGCTCCGGGAGCTCGCGGACCGGGAGTTCGTCCGGGCGTACGGCCCCGGCGTCGGCGAGGAGCGCACCGGCCTCGTCTCGTTCAACGTCGAGGGCGTCCACGGGCACGACCTCTCCAGCCTCCTCAACGACCGCGGCATCGCCATCCGCGCCGGCGACCACTGTACGCAGCCGCTCCACGACCGGCTCGACGTCCCCGGCTCCGCCCGCGCGTCCTTCTACGTGTACAACACCCGCGCGGACGTGGACCGCCTCCTCGAAGTCGTCGACTCGGCCCGAGAGGACCTGGACGCGTACCTCGCCTCCGACCGCTACCACGACCGCATCAGCGACCACTACCACCGCCCCCGCAACGCGGGCGCGCTCACCGATCCGACGTTCGTGAAGTCCTCGGAGGAGACGACCTGCGGCGACGACGGCGAGTTCCACGTGACGATCGCCGACGGGCGCATCGAGGCGATCGCCTTCGAGAGCCGGAGCTGCGCGGTCAGCCGGGCCGTCGCCAGCCTCCTCTCGGAGGACCTGGAGGGCATGGCGGTCGAGGCCGTCGCCGACCTCGACGGGCACGTCGCCCGCGCGCTCGACGGGCAGTACCCCGACATCCGCAGCGAGTGCGTCGAGGGCCCCGAGGAAGTCATCCGCGAGGCGGCCCGAGAGTACGTCGAGCAACACGGGTCGTGAGCGGTCTTCACGGCGCGTGAGCGGTCATCGAGGCGCTCGGCGTCGACCTCGGACGGCACGGGCGCGCGGCCTCGGGACGGGCGCACGACTCTGCGAGGAGCGCGACCCGCTCAGACTATCGAGTCGGACGGCCTCCTGCGCGGTCGCTCACTTCTCCTCGGCGTGTCGCACCTCGACGGCGACCCCGCGCGTCGATCCCGCCATCTCCGGGCCGGACATCGCCGCGCGGCCGACGGCGAACGCCTTCGGCCCCTCAACCACGACCTCGTCGCCGACCCGCACGTCGCCGTCGGCGTCGACGACGCCCGGCGCGAGCACGGAGCCGCGCGGGACGAACGAGTCGATCTCCACCCGCTTCGTCGGCGCGTCGCTCGCGACCCAGCGGCGCGCGCCGGCGAGGGTGAAAGACAGGGTGCCGTACTGGGGGACCATCGTCGCCAGCTGCTCGCCCGGCTCGCCCTCGCGGCCGGCGTCGGGGTCGTCGCCCCACACCTGGAGCTTCGGGTAGCGACCGGTGGTGCGCACGTCGGCCTCGCCCGGCCCGCCGAACAGGTCGTCGCCCGCGCCGTCGCCGAGGAGGAAGTCGGCGATGCCGCGGACGGTGTTGTGCTCGCGCTCCCGCTTGCTGTAGGCGGGCTCGCCCTGGAGCGCGGCGTTCAGCTCGCCGAGCGACTCGTCGGTCGTCGGGTGGTCGACGCAGGTGTACTCGAAGGGGACGTCGATATCGGGGTCGCTCTCGACGCGCTCGCAGATCTCGCGGTAGCCGTCCTCTGGGACGTGCGCGACGACGCGGGAGTAGTCGTTGCGTTCGAGGTACCGCCGGAGGACTTCCGCGACGAACTCGATCTCGTCTTCGCTCCAGTCGCCGGTGACGACCGAGTCGTAGTGTTGCGCGGGGTAGGTCGTCTCCAGTTCTTGGGGCACCACGCCGATGGGCGAGGTCATCGAGACGGTGTGGCCGCGCCACTGGATCGCGTCGTGGAACTGGCGGTGGCTCTGTGAGTCGCTGTACGGCTTCGTCGCCGAGCAGGGGACTAAGACGAGCGGCTGGTCGGTGAAGCGGTTGCGGTAGCGGCTCGTGACGCGGTCCGCGAACCGGCGGATCTCGACGCGGTCGAGCGTCTCCGCCGACGCCGCCGTCACCTCGGCGTCGCGCATGAGCGGCGTCCGCTCTTCGAGGTACCCCCACTGGTCGTCGAACTCGCGGAACGCGGCCGTGAGCCATCCCTCGTGGCGGGCCTGTCCCTCGACGTAGTCGCGGAGGCGACCGCTGCGGATCCGCTCGCGGACGCGGCGGAGCTCCGCGCGGAGCGCGTTGACGTTGTGGTCGGCGCAGTCGGCGCGCGTGAACTCGCTCCGCGGTCCGGCGCAGGCCGGACAAGCGCACGGCAGTTCGGCGAGATCTTCGAGGAAGTGCTCCGCGTCCGCGGTGAGGTACATCCCCTGGGTGCCCTTCGTCCGGGCGAGCGTCGCGTCGACGAGGTCGACCCCGGCGTACGCGAGCAGCGCGACGTTCCGCGGCGTGGCGACGCCGGCGAGGCCGAGCGCGGCGTCCGGCGGCAGGTCCGCCTTCGCGCGGACGACCGCGTCGCGGAACGCCTCGCCGTGGCCGACGAACCCCTGGGCGTCCGAGAGGAGGTAGGCGTCGGCGCCGAGGTCGCGGGCGCTCCGGCTGTCGACGACCGCGGCCGAGGGGAAATCCGCGTCGGGGTGGTCGACCGCGAACGACTCGCGGACCTCGTCGCGCGTCCCGGCCGGGAACGATCGGTGGGGCAGCACCGTGAGCGCGCTCTCGTCGCCGTCGGGCACCTCGCGGTCGCCGGCCCAGAGGCTCCCGGCGTCGTCGAGGAACGAGTCCGCGAGGGCCGGCGTCGTGACGGGGTCGGCGAGGCGGACCTCCCCGAGGCGGGCGGCGCCGTCGCGCTCGTGGACCTCGAAGTAGTCGGTCATACCACCACTCGCGCGGGGACGGTCAATTCTCTTGTGTTCCGCGGGCGCCGCGGCCCAGCCGCCGGAGCGGAGCGCTCCCCGTCCGCGCCGCGGCGGTCGCGGCGTCGCGAGCCCGTCGACGGTCGACCGACTGCGGCGGGGCGACCGGTAGATTCCGGTCAGTGATAGCCGGGGGCCAACGGTTTTCACTCGGCGTTCCGTCCGGTCGCCCGATGGGCCGACGGTTCGACACGCGGGACGCTGGAGTGGATCGACTGCGGGAGCTGCTGGTGACGCTCGGCGTCGCCGACCCGGACTACGCGGCGGGGCGGCCGGACGCGGGGGCCACGCGGGCCGCGGCGGCGGCGTTCGTCTCCCTCACCGGGTTCGCGCTCCTCGTGCCGAACGTCACGCCGCTCGCGTCGGGCGGGGAGCCGCCGATCGGCGTCGCGCTCTCCGTGTTGGGGACGGTCCTCTCGGTCGCGCTCGTGGCGGTCGGGCCGCTCCTGTTCCGGAGCTCCTTCTCCACCCGGAACGCGGTCCGGATCGCGGTCTGGAACCTGTTCGGGATCGCGGTGCTCGGCGGCATCATGCTCGGCATCCTCCGGTATCAGGCGGCGCTCGGCTCGCCGTTCGTCGCGCCCACCTTCTCGGTCGCGAAGGTGCTCGCCATCGGCGCCGTCGCCCACGTGATCATCGGTGTCTACGATGCCCGGCGAGTCCGGGCGCAGCAGCTGGCGAAGGAGCAGCGGAAGCTCTCGGTGCTCAACCGCGTGCTCAGACACAACCTCCGCAACGAGACGACGGTGCTCGGCGGACACGCCGGCATCGTCGCCGAGGGGGCCGACGACCCCGACCTGCGGGAGTCGGCCGAGGCCGTCTCGCGCAGCGCGTCGGTTATCGGCGGGCTCGCGGAGGACGCCAAGCGGCTTCAGGCCGCCTTCGAGCGCTGCCCCGACGAGCGCGGGCCGGTCGACGTCGGCGACGTCGTCGCGGACGCCGCCGAAGCGGCCCGCGAGGCCGGCGCGGAGACGGTCGAGACCGACGTGGATCCCTGCGCCGCGTTGGCCGACGAGCGGCTGGCGACGGCGGTCGAGGAGCTGGCGACGAACGCGCCGGACCACGGCGCGAGCGAGGTCACCCTGTCGGCCCGGGAGCGCGACGGCGACGTCGAGATCGCCGTCAGCGACGACGGGCCGGGGATCCGGGAGACGGAGGGGCGCGTGATCACCGGCCGCGACCCGGAGACCCAGTTGGAACACGCGAGCGGGCTCGGCCTCTGGATCGTGCGCGCGACCGCCGACGCGTTCGACGGCTGGCTCTCCATCGAGACGACCCGCGCCGACGGAGACGGCCCGAGCGCCGACGAGACCGGGACGACGATCACCCTCGGCGTGCCGGCGGCCTGACGGTCGCCGGCCCGCGCTCCGCCGCGCGCGGCGGAACTGTTAGGCCGACCGCGACCGACCGATCGGTATGGACCCGACCGGCCCGTGGGACCGCGAGCGCGTCGACGAGTACCTCGCCGCCGCGCGCGTCCCGGTCCGGCTCGGCTGCCGCACGCCGAGCGACCGCCCGTGGATCGTCTCGCTGTGGTTCGCGTGGGACCCGGACGCGGGGGCCGATCGCGACGGAGACGGCGGTCCCGAAGCCCAGACCGGCGCGATCCGCTGCGCGACGAGCGCCAGCGCCGACCTCGTCGAGTTCGTCGAGCACGACAACCACGTCTCCTTCGACGTGTCGACGAACGACCCGCCGTACAAGGGGGTCCGCGGCCGCGGTCGCGCGACGGTCGTCCCGGACGAGGACAAGCGGCTCCTGCGGTCGCTCCTGACGAAGTACCTCGGCGGGACCGACAACCCGACCGCCGAACGGCTCCTGCGGCCCGAGCGCGACGAGGTCGAGATCCGGATCGAGCCCGAGCGGCTCCACGCCTGGGACTACTCGGAGCGCATGGAGACCCGGGAGGAGTGAGGCGACCGCGGGCGGTCGGCGGCGCGGCCCGCGTCGCTCTCCGCGAGGCGATCGTTTAAGCGGTCGCCGGGCCACCCGACGGTATGAGCGCTCTCGACAGCGACGAGTACCGCGCGTTCCGCCGCGACCTCCACCGCCACCCGGAGCCCGCGTGGCGCGAGTTCTACACCACCGCCCGCATCGTCGAGGAGCTCCGCGAGCGGGACCTGACGGCGCTCCACGTCGGCCCCGACGCGCTGGCGGGCGACGAGCGCCTGAACGTGCCGGACGACGAGGAGTTAGCGGAGTGGGAGGACCAGGCCCGCGAGGCGGGCGCCGCCCCCGAAATCGTCGACGAGCTCTCCGGAGGCTACACCGGCTGCGTCGCGGTCGCCGAGCGCGGCGACGGCCCCGTGGTCGGCCTCCGCGTCGACATCGACGGGCTCCCGATCACGGAGTCGGAGTCCGGCGACCACGTCCCGGCGGGCGAGGGGTTCCGCTCCGAGCACGAGGGGTTCATGCACGCCTGCGGCCACGACGCCCACGCGACGATGGGGCTCGGCGCGCTCGACGCGGTCCTCGACTCCGACTTCTCGGGCACGCTGAAGGTGTTCTTCCAGCCGGGCGAAGAGCAGGTCGCCGGCGGCAAGCCGATGGCCGAGTCGGGCCACCTCGACGACGTGGACTACCTCTACGCGGTCCACGTCGGCCTCGATCACCCGTCCGGCGAGGTCGTCTGCGGCGTCGAGGGGTTCCTCGCGGTGCGGCACTTCCTCGCGGAGTTCTCCGGCGAGCCCGCCCACGCCGGCGCGCGCCCCGAGCAGGGCCGGAACTCGGTCCAGGCGATGGCGGCCGCGATACAGAACCTCTACGCCATCCCGCGGCACGCCGACGGCCCCACGCGGGTCAACGCGGGGCTCGTCGGCGGCGGCACGGCGACGAACATCATCCCCGAGGAGTCGCACATCGAGGGCGAGCTGCGCGGGCAGACGACGGAGCTCGCCGAGTACATGTCCGACCACGCCGACCGGATCCTCGACTCGGCGGCGGAGATGCACGACTGCGAGGTCGAGGTGTCGACGCTCGGTGAGGCCCCCAGCGCGACGAGCGACGACGCGCTCGCCGGCCTCGTCCGCGAGTCCGCGGGCGACGTGGCGGGCGTCACGAGCATCGTCGACAGCGACGACCTCGGCGGCTCCGAGGACGCCACGTACCTGATGAACCGCGTCCAAGAGCAGGGCGGGCTCGCCTGCTACCTCGGCGTCGGCACCGACCACCCCGGCGGGCACCACACGAGCGACTTCGACGTGGTCGAGGCGGACATCGGGATCGGTATCGACGTGATCGCCGGCGCGATCCGGCGAGTCGCCGAAACGCGGCCGTAACGAGGCGGAGTCGACGGAGGGCGACGGCGGTCAGAACGTGAGGTGCGAACTCGACGCGGGCCCGTCGTCGTCGCCGTCGTCGTCCGGCAACCCCTCGTAGAGGTACGTGAGGTCGTCGTCGGTGAGGAACACCGCGCCGTCGCGGACCGCGATGTCGATCGACCGGA
Organism: Halorubrum sp. Atlit-8R; assembly: GCF_003666025.1. Lineage (NCBI taxonomy): Archaea > Methanobacteriati > Methanobacteriota > Halobacteria > Halobacteriales > Haloferacaceae > Halorubrum > Halorubrum sp. Atlit-8R. Next base: position 1,047,782 of record NZ_QPLV01000001.1, on the reverse strand, counting down.
GCGTCGTCCCGGCGGCCTCGCCGTTGTCGCAGGACCCCTCGCAGGCGTCGAACGCCGAGCCGTGCTTCGGGCAGACGACCGAGCCGCCGCGCGTCACGGCGCCCACCTCCTCGCGGTGGAGCCGCTGGTCCTCGTGGGTACAGCGGTTGATCCACGCGCGGACGGGCTGTCCGTCACCGCCGCCGTCCGGCTCGTCGACCCCGCCGTCCGGCTCGTCGACGCAGGGCACGAGGAACACCTCACGGTCGGCGTCGCCCTCGCGGGCCGTGAACGCCCACGACCCCCGCTCGCGCACCGTCTCGACGGTAGTGAGTCGGTAGCCGGTCACGGGGTCAGTACTTCGCGTCGGCGCCGGTCGTCTCGTACACGCGGTCCATGATGGCGTCGCGCTCGCGGGTCCAGTTGGCCATCGCGGCCGGGCTCGTCGGGTACTCGTCGTAGTGGGCGATCAGCTCGTCGGCCAGCGACTTCGTCTGGTAGAAGTTCCGGATCGTCCCCCAGTAGCCGAACGACTTGATCGCGGCCTTCACCTTCAGCCCGAAGGACATCGAGGTCGACCCCTCGTACAGCGCCTCCGCGAGCTTCTCGCCCGGCAGCGACGCGAGGAGGCCCATCAGGTCGTCCACGTCGACCGCGGTCGAGAGGACGTTGTACACGTCGAGGCCGGCGTAGCGCCCGCCGAAGTGGTCCATGACGCGGGTGTTGTACCGCCAGAGGTTCTCCTCGCTCACGTCGCCGTCGGAGATGGCCTTCACCGCCTGCTCGCCGGCGTACTTGCCCGCGTACGCCGCGCCGGCGATGCCGCCGCCGGTCGTCGGGTTCACGTGGCCCGCGGCGTCGCCGACCGCCATGTAGCCGGGCGCGACCGCCGAGTCGTACGGCCGGCGGGTCGGCAGCGCGGCGCCGAGCTTGTCGCGCACCTCCGCGCCCTCGAACTCGGGGCGGTCCCGGAGGTCCCGCTTCAGCGACTCGACGAGCTGCATCGGCTCCTCCGTCATCTGGAAGCCGAGGCCGGCGTTGATCTCCGTCGCCGTCCGCGGGAAGTACCAGAGGTAGCCCGCCGCGCGGTCGGTCGCCTTGAACACGAGGGCGTCGTCCCACTCGACCGGCTCCGGCACGTCGACGATCTCGCGGTACGCCGAGCAGAACTGCGAGTACCGGACGTTCGTGTCGAAGGTCGTCCCCTCGAAGTCGGCCTTGTCCTGGAGCAGCGAGAGCGACCCGGCGCCGTCGATCACGACGTCCGCCGTGTACGTCTTCGGCTCCCCCTTTCGCACCGCGTGAATGCCCGTGACGCGGCCGGTGTCGTCCTGGAGCACGTCGTTGATGACGGTGTCGTAGTGGAAGTCGACGCCCGCGTCCTCGGCGCCGGCGATGATCTGACGGCCGTACTCCCAGCGGTCGATGACGGCGAGCTCGCCGGGGACCGGGATCTCCAGGACCGTGTCCTCCTGGGGGATCTCGAACCGACCGTGATCGACGCCGGTGTTCGTGAACGCGGGTTCGAGCCGCTCTTTCGGGATCGCCTCGGGGAAGGCGTCCGCGCCCTTCAGGGCGTCGCCGCAGGCGATGTGGCCGGCCTCCTCAGCGTCCTTCCGCTCGACGATGACGACGTCGAGCCCCTCGTTCGCGATCGTCGCGGCGGCGTAGCAGCCGGCGGTCCCGGCGCCCGCCACGACGACGTCGTACTCGTCGATATCCATTACCGGACCGTGTCGTGCCCCCGGCAAAACTCTTTGCTCCCGTTTCGGTCGCGTCGGAGGCGACGGATTTCGCGGGCGACCGCGACCCGAGGCGGGCGGCGCGGAGCCTAACTGTTCAGGCTCACCGTTTAACGGGCCGGAGACGGATGTCCATGGTATGGGTCACCTCGACCAGGTCGACGCCGACCGCCTCCGCGCGTGGCTCTCGGAGGTCCGGTCGTCGGAGGCGACCGCGGCGCTGATGGTCGCCGTCGCGTACGACCGGGGGATCGGCACGGCGGAGCTGGCATCGTGGTACGACCGCTCGGAGGAGTGGGTCGCGGAGACGATCGAAGCCCTCGACTCGCCGGGCTTCGTCTCGACCGTCGCCCGCCTCGAAGGGGTCGACATCGAGGCGGTCGCCGACGAGTCGAACCTCGCGCCCGCGACGGTCCGCGACTGGTTCGACGACCTCGCGAGCGAGCCGGTCCCGAAGGCGGCCGACGTGGTCCGCCGGTACGCCGAGGGGTCGGTCGAACCGGTTCGGAGCGGGACGCCCTCGACCGTCTACCACCTCGACAGGGCCGTCGTCGACGAGCGCGGGTGGTCGATCGACGACGACGACCTGTTCGCGAAGGCCGCCGAGGCCGACCTCGACCTCCCGGAGTACGGGCGTTTCCTCGTCGAGCCCGGCGAGTCGATCCTCGAGGCGGCGGAGCGCGGCGGCCGCTCGTGGCCGTACGCCTGCCGCGGCGGCGCCTGCTCGAACTGCGCCGTGATCGTCGTCGAGGGCGACGTGGCAATGCCGGGACAGTCGATCCTCTCGGACGAGCAGATCCGGACGGCGAACGCCCGCCTCTCCTGCGTCGGCGTCCCGATCACCGACGAGGTCAAGGTCGTCACCGGCGTCGGCGACGCGGAGGACTTCGCCGACCTGCGCCTGCCGTCGCCGGCCGACGAGGCGGGGGCGTCGGACTGACGCGGCGGCGGAGCGGCGGCCTCCCGAGCGCCGCCGATTACTCCTCTGTCTCGTAGTGTTCGCCCGCCGCCTCCGGGAGCCGCGTCCGGCCGACCAAGGCGAGCACGAGGATGACGACCACGAACGGCGTGATCCGGATGAGCTGGCGGGGGACGCCGATCCCCTGGGTCTGGAGGACCGTCTGGAGCGCGTCCAGCCCGGCGAACAGCATCGTCGAGAAGAACGTCCCGACCGGGTTGTAGTTGCCGAACAGGTACGCGACGATGGCGATGAACCCCTTCCCGTTGACCATCGTCGGGCCGTTCCCGGTGAACTGGCCGAGGTCGAGCGACAGCGCCGCGCCGCCCATCCCGGCGAGCACCCCCGAGATCAGCACCGCCGCGTAGCGGACGCGCGTGACGCTCACGCCGGCGGTGTCGAGGGCCTTCGGGTTCTCACCGCTCGCGCGGATCCACCGGCCGAACGCCGTCCGCTCGAACACGTACCAGGACCCGGCGACGGCGACGAACAGCATGTACACCGACGGCGACGCCGAGAACAGCGCGCCGAAGAACGGGATATCGGCGAGGACCGGCACCGATATCGACCCCGTCGTCGCCACGGTCGGGGAGTTCGGGCTCCCGTAGAACACCTGGGAGGCGAATGGGGCGAGCCCGAGCGCGATGAGCCACACCGCGAGCCCGGCGATGATCTGGTCGGCCCGGAAGCCGATCGTCACGACGGCGAACAGCGCCGCGAGCAGCGTGCTCGCGACGACGCCGCCCGCGTAGCCGACCCAGACCCCGCCCGTGATGTCGGCGACGTAGATGGCGCTGAACGCCGAGATGATCAACAGCCCCTCCAGTCCGATGTTGATCACGCCCGACTTCTCGGCGAAGATCCCGCCGAGGGCCGCGAATGCGATGGGGACCGAGAGGCGCAGCGCCGACGCGAGCGTGAACCGGCTCGTGAGCGCGTCCGCGAGCGTCCCGGCGATCGAGTCCGGGAAGGCCAGCCCGGCGAGCAGCAGCGCGACGATCCCGACGACCGTGACGCCGGCGACGAGCGCGCGGGTCGAGTACCGCTCCAGGATCGACTCCGGCTCGGCGCTCCGCCCGGCCGCCGACCCGTCCGCGGCCGCGTCACTCATCGGCCTCACCCCCGTCGACCGGCACGCCGCCGTCGGTCGCGGCCGACTCCGGGCCCCGGCCGATCCCCGGGAGCCCCCGGGCGAGCAGCCGGAAGAACTCCGGCATCGCCACGAACAGGATGATGAGTCCCCGGAGGACGCCGACCAGCTGCGGCGGCACGTCCGTCGCGAACTGGACGACCGTCGTCCCGCTCTTCAGCACGCCGAAAAGCAGCGCGGCGATCCCGACGCCGAGCGGGTTGTTGCCCGCGAGGATCGAGACGGTGATCCCGTCGAAGCCGTACGAGGGGATCCCGGTCTGGAACGTGCCGAGCACCATCATCACGTACATCGCGCCGGCGATGCCGCCGAGCGCGCCCGACAGCGTCAGGCTCGCGACGACGGTGCGCTCGGCGTCGACCCCGCCGTACTCGGCCGCCTCCGGCTGGACGCCGCTCGTCCGGACGTCGTACCCGAACGCCGTGTGTTCGAGGAGGTAGTACAGCGCGCCGAGCGCGAGGAGCCCGAACACGAGCGCGACCAGCGAGAAGTCCTGTCGCGCGCCGAACAGCACCGCCGGGAACTGCGCGAACTCCGGGAGTGGGACCGTCTGGTTGGCGGCGCTCTCGGGGTCCTTGAACACGCCGCTGACCAGGTACAGCGCGACGCCGGTCGCGATGAAGTTGAGCATGATCGTCGTGATCACCTCGTTGGCGTCGGCGTACGCCTTCAACAGGCCGGGGATCGCGCCGTAGAGGCCGCCGAACACCGCTCCGACGAGCAGGCCGAACGGGATCAACACGACCGTCCCGACCACGCCGGACACGAACGAGGACGCCCAGAGGACACCGAGCGCGGTCGCGAGCGCACCGACGACGAGCTGCCCCTGCGTCCCGATGTTGAAGATCCCGGCGCGGAACGCCAGGGCGACCGAGAGGCCGGTGAAGATCAGGAGCGTCGTCTCGCGGAGCGTGACCGCGAACTGCCCGTTCGGCGACCACCCGCCGCTGAAGGGGTCGCCGAGTGCGCCGAGGAAGAGGCGGTCGAACACCGCTATCGGGTCGTAACAGAACCCGGTCCCGAAGTAGTACACCGCCTCGCCGGCGGTACACGTCGTCATGCGTCCGGCGACGAGCACCAGCACCGCGCCGATGAGCACGGAGAGGACGAGCGCGGCGGTGCTGATCAGGATCCGTTCGGTCCCGGACGCCGTGGCGAGCCGGGAGAGCACGTCGCGGGCGCGGTCGGCGACGCTCACGCCCGGTCACCTGCCGGATCGACCGCGTCGACCGCCGCCTCGTCGTCCGCCGCGTCCGCCCCGTCGGGCGGCGACGAGGGGTCCGGGTCGCCGTCGGCGCGCTCGCCGGGTCGCTCCCCGGCCATCAGGAGTCCGAGCTCCTCTTCGGTCGTCTCGTCGGGGTCGACCACGTCGATGAACTCCCCCTCGTAGATGACCGCCAGCCGGTCGGAGAGCCCCTGGACCTCCTCCAGCTTCGAGGAGACGAGGAGGACCGCCACGCCCTGCCGGCGGAGCTCCAGCAGCCGCTCGTGGATGAACTCGATCGAGCCGATGTCGACGCCGCGCGTCGGGTGCGAGGCGACGACCAGCTCCGGGTCGCGCTCGAACTCCCGGCCGACGATGAACTTCTGCTGGTTGCCGCCCGAGAGCGACTCTGCGTCCGCGTCGGCGTCCGGCGGGCGAACGTCGTACTCGTCGATGATCGCCTCCGCGTGGTCGCGCGTCGTCGGCCAGTCGACCCGGCCGTTGGCGGCGAAGTCGGGGTCGTGCTGGCTCCCCAACAGCCCGTTCTCGACGAGGTCGAACTCCATCACCAGCCCGCGCTCCTGCCGGTCCTCGGGGACGTACGCCATCCCGGCGTCGATCCGGTCGCGCCGCGAGGCGGTCGTCACGTCCTCGCCCAGGAAGCGGATCTCGCCCGCGTCGACCGACTGGAGCCCGGTCACCGCTTCGACCAGCTCCGTCTGTCCGTTGCCGTCCACGCCCGCGATCCCGAACACCTCGCCGCCGCGCACGTCGAAGGAGACGCCGTCGACCGCTCGGACCCCGCGGTCGTCCTCGACGACCACATCCGAGACCGACGCGACGACGTCCCCGGTCTCCGCGGCGCCGCGGTCGACGTCCATGAGCACCTCGCGGCCGACCATCAGCTCCGCGAGCTCCTCCTGGCTGGTCGCGTCCGCGGCGACGGTCCCGACCTTCCGGCCGTCCCGGAGGACCGAGATCTCGTCGGCGGCGCGCATCGCCTCGCCGAGCTTGTGGGTGATGAAGATGATCGTCTTGCCCTGCGCCGTCAGCTCTTCTAACACCTCGAACAGCTCGTTGACCTCCTGTGGCGTCAACACGGCGGTGGGCTCGTCGAGAATGAGCGTGTCGGCGCCCCGGTACAGCGCCTTCAGGATCTCGACGCGCTGTTGCTCCCCGACCGAGACGTCTTCGATCCGCGCGTCCGGATCCACGTCGAAGCCGTACCGGTCGGCGAGGTCGGCCACGGCCTCTCGGGCCGCCTCCCGGTCGACGGCGAGGCCGCCCCACTTCCGCGGCTCGCTCCCGAGCGTGATGTTCTCGGTGACGGTCATCGGGTCGACGAGCATGAAGTGCTGGTGGATCATTCCGATCCCGGCGTCGATCGCGTCCCGCGGCGAGCCGAACGCCTGCGGTTCGCCGTCGAGCCGGACCGTTCCCGACGTCGGCTCGTAGAGGCCGTAAAGGACGTTCATCAGCGTCGTCTTCCCGGCCCCGTTCTCACCGAGAAGGGCGTGGACGGTGCCGCGTTCGACCTCGAGGTCGACGTCGTCGTTCGCGACGACGCCGGGGAACCGCTTGGTTATCCCGTCGAGGTGGACGGCTGTGGCCATTGGTCTACTTCCCTCTGGTTCGAGGGTGGCTGAATATGTTTGGATATGATTCGGTCCCCGCGGCGCGCCGACCGGTCGGAGCGCCGACAGTATCCGGCGCGGCGGCGCGCGGGCGACTCCCGTCGAGGGGCCTTACAGCTCCGAGGGGACGTCGATGTCGCCGGCGATGATGTTCTCGCGGGCGGTCGCGACCTCCTCGGTGACGTCGTCGGGGATCTCGGAGCCGAGCTGGTCACCGTAGACCAGCGCGACGCCGTCGTTGTCGAGCCCGAGGGCGACGTTCGAGCCGCCGGGGAACTCGTCGTCGACGGTCGCCTCGATCGCGTTGTACACCGCGGTGTCGACGCGCTTGACCATGCTGCCGAGGATGACGTCGGCGTAGTCCGGGCGCGTGACCGACTGGTCGCGGTCGACGCCGATCGCGAACTTCCCCTGCTCCTGGGCGGCCTGGAAGACGCCGGTGCCGGTGTTACCCGCGGCGTGGTAGACGATGTCCGCGCCGCTGTTGTACATCGAGGTCGCCGCCTCGCGGCCGGCGGCCGGGTCGTTGAAGCTGCCGGTGTAGTTGACGCTGACGTCGACGTCGTCGTTGCCCGCCGAGACGCCCGCCTCGAAGCCGGCCTGGAACTTCTGGATCAGGTCGGACTCGACGCCGCCGACGAACCCGAGGTTCGTCGAGTCGCCCTGGGTGGAGCCGGCGCCGGCCGAGAACGAGCGCGTCGTGAGCAGGCTCGCCATCAGGCCCGCGAGGTACGACCCCTCGTGCTCCCGGAACGTGTAGCTCGCGACGTTGTCCGCGTCGACGACCGAGTCGACGATCATGAAGTCCTGGTCGGGGTACGACGACGCGGTGTCGGTGAGCGAGTCCGCCTGGAGGAACCCGATACAGCACACCAGGTCGTAGTCCGGGTCGCTGGAGTTCGCGAACTGCTGCTGGAAGGTGCTGAACTGCGCCACCTCGTCAGGCTGGGCCTCGCGGAAGGAGATCCCCAGCTCCTCTTCGGCCTCGATCGCGCCCTGCTGGGCCTGGTCGTTGAACGACCCGTCGCCGAGGCCGCCGGTCGCGTACACCATCCCGATGTTCGCCGCCGGACCGCTCCCGCCGTCGGAGCCGTCGTCGCCGTCGGACCCATCGGACCCGTCGGAGCCGTCAGACCCGTCAGAGCCGTCGGACCCGTCCGAACCGTCGGATCCGTCTGACCCGTCAGACCCGTCAGACCCGTCGCTCGGACCGCCGCTACATCCGGCGAGGCCGATCAGGCCCGCCGCGCTTGCCGCCTTGATGAACCGCCGCCGTTCGAAGTCGGATGCCATCTCACTACTAACCCCGTCGGAACGGGGCATAAATTCGTCGTTCCCCCGACGCGGCCGTCACACGTTCGTGCGGACGTACGGAGCGAACCCGGCGGAATCGACCCCGGTATCGACGGGTTCGATCCACGAACCCGAATCTCTCACGGTCGTAAACGGCCCGCAGTCGCGGGGTCTCGATCGGGAACGCCACCGGCGACGCGAGGACTCAGGCCGCCGCGACCGCGTCCTCGACGACGCCCTCGACCTCGGCGACCAGCGCGTCGACCTCGTCGCTCTCGGCGTACACCCGGACGTACGGCTCCGTCCCGGAGGGGCGGACCAGCGTCCACGAGGCGTCGTCGAACTCCAGCCGGACCCCGTGGTCGGTGTCGACCGCGGCCTCGGGGAACGCCTCCGGCAGCGCCGTCTCCAGTCGGTCCATCACGCCGCCCTTCGCGTCGTCGGGGCACGAGACGCTCACCTTCCGGTACGGGCGCTCCGTGATCGGCGCTCGGAGCGCGTCGAGCCCCTCGTCGGCGACGAGGCGGGCGATCACCGCCGCGGAGGTGACGCCGTCGATCCACCCGCCGAAGGCGACGTGAATGTGCTTCCACGGCTCGGCCGCGAAGACGACGCGCGTGTCGGCGCCGACCTCGCCCGCGGCGCCGGCCTCGCCCACCGCGCCCGCCTCGCCGAGGGCGCCGGCGTCCGTGGCCGACTCCCGCACGGCGGCGATCCCCTCGTGGAGCGCGCCGAGGCGCACGCGCTCGACCCGGCCGCCCGCCTCGCGGACGCGCTCGTCGATGCGGCCCGAGGCGTTCGGCGTCGTCACGACGACGGGGTCCGCCGCGTCGCTCGTGCGGGTGTACCGCTCCGCGAGGAGCGCGAGGACCGTGTCCTCGTGGACGACCTCGCCGTCCGCGTCGACGATCACGATCCGGTCGGCGTCCCCGTCGTGACCGATGCCGAAGGCGAACCCCTCCGTCTCTCCCGAGCCGTCGCCCTCACCGGACTCGCCGGCCGTCGGTCTGCCCGGGTTCTCGACGCCCTCGTTTGCGTCGGCGACGAACGCCCGCAGGTCGGCGAGCGTCTCCGGGGTCGGCTTGCTCCCGCGGCCGGGGAAGTGGCCGTCGACGTTGCCGTTGAGCGTGACCACGTCGGCGCCCAGTTCGCGGAGGACGGCCGGCGTCGCGGGCGCGCTCATCCCGTTCCCGCAGTCGACCGCGACGCGGAGCCCGTCGAGGGGCGCGCCGAAGCCGGCGGCGTACTCGCGCACGGCGTCGAGGTAGTCCCCGAGCGGGTCGGTCCGGACCGCCTCGGTCCAGTCGTCCCACGGGGCGACCGCCTCCTCGTCGGCGACCCGCGCCTCGACGGCGCGCTCCGCGTCGCGGTCGAACTCGACGCCGTCGCGGAACAGCTTGATCCCGTTGTCGGTCGGCGGGTTGTGCGACGCCGTGAGCATCACGCCGTACCGACCGCGCGAGGCGTACGCGAGCGCCGGCGTCGGCAGTCGCCCGGCGCGGCGCACGTCGACGCCGCCCGCCGACAGCCCGGCCTCCATCGCCGCGGCGAGCGCCGGGCCGGTCACCCGCCCGTCGCGGGCGAGCACGACCGTCGACTCGGGGGTCGACCCCGCGGGCGACCCCTCGGCTCGGCTGCGTATCTCGGCGGCCACGGCTCGCCCGACGGCGAGCGCGAGCGCCGGCGTGACACGGTCCTCGACGCCGCCGCGTATCCCGGCGGTTCCGAACAGGTCCATGTCGACCCCGTCGGCGCCCGGGAGTTAGTAGGCGTCGGTTGCGGGCGCGAGGTCGACCCGCCGGGAGCCGACCCGCTGTGAGCCGGCCGCCGGCGGGCCGTTTAACACGACGGCGGGCGCACCACCGACCGATGACCGACCGCGTTCGCGCGCACGTCTTCGTCTCGGGCAGGGTTCAGGGCGTCTACTACCGGGCGACCACCCGCGACACGGCCCGCGAGAAGGGCGTCGACGGCTGGGTGCGGAACCTGGAGGACGGCCGGGTCGAGGCCGTCTTCGAGGGGCCGGAGGGCGACGTCCGCGACATGGTCGCGTGGTGCGAGACGGGGAGCCGGGCCGCCGAGGTCGACGACGTGGGCGCCGAGTACGGCGAGCCGGAGGGGATCGAGGGGTTCGAGGTCAGGTGGTGACGCGGCCCGGTCAGTCGTCGTCCGCGGCCGCCGCGGTGCCGGCGGCGTCGACGCCGGACCGCTCGCGCACGCCCAATTCCTCCAGCGCGCGCAACACGACGACGGCCTCGACCACGTCGCGCTCCTCGGTGTAGGGGTCGTCGACCGCGTCGAGGGTGGCCTCGGCCTCGCGGGACAGGCGGGCCTCCAGCTCGGTCTGGTCGGTCTCCGCCTTCGTCGCCGACAGCAGCGCCTCGTGGTCCTCGCGGAGGTCGAGCGAGACGTGCGCGGCGTTGCACCGCGAGAGCGGGTGCGTGTCCATCTCGATCGCGAGGTCGCTCACGAGGTCCCAGTCGTCGGCGCAGAAGCGGAGCGTGACGGTGCCGACCACGTCGCGCCAGGCTATCGGCTCCCCGTTCTCCATGAGGCGGAGCGCCCGCGGCGGCACGGCGATCCGGGTGTGGGTGTCGTCCCGGCCGCACAGGCAACAGGGGGTGTTCTTCAGTCCGGCGTACACGCAGACCTATACGCGCCGCAGAAGGGTGTGCGTTTCGGCGGCGGAACGCTCGGACGCCCCGATCACTCTACGTCTCGACTACGCCTCGCACTCGGCGAGCCACTCGTGGGCCCACGAGTCGATCTCCTCGAAGACGGGGGCGAGCGACTCGCCCTTGTCGGTCAGGCTGTAGTACGTCGCCACGGGCGAGTCCTCCTCTAACCGCCGGTCGACGAAGCCGGTCTCCTGGAGGTCGTCGAGCACGCGCGAGAGGGTCCGCGCGTTCGCGTCGGTCTCGCGCTTGAGTTCGTTGAACCGCGCCTCGCCGTTCAACAGCTCGTGGAGGACGACGAGCCGCCACTGCGATCCGATCTGCTCGATCGAGTCGATGACGGGGCACGGGGTCTCGGGCGCCGTCGCCTCGGTCGTCGCCGCCTCGGTCGTCGCGTCGGGGCTCGATTCCGTCGTCTCCGCCGCCTCAGCCGACTCCGCCGCCGAGAGATCCTGTGATGACATCGGTGTTACCTACTAACCCAATTGTCCGGGAAGCGATAAATAGGTTACGTCCGTATAGCAGGTTACACGATGTTAGCTGAATTCGCGACGATACCGCTCCAGTTCGACGCCCCGTTCTCGGGCGAACTCTTCCTGCTCGGCCGGATCCTGTTCGGCGCGACGCTCGCGTTCATGGGGCTCAACCACTTCATGGACCTCGAAACGATGGCCGGCTACGCCGAATTCAACGGCCTCCCGGCGCCGAAGTTCTCCGTCATCGCCTCCGGCGCCGTCCTCGTGCTCGGCGGCGTCGCCGTGGTCGCCGGCGCGTTCCCGGTCGTCGCGGCCGGCGCGCTCGCCTTCTTCCTCCTCGTCTCCGCCGTGACGATGCACGACTTCTGGTCGATGGACGACCCCGAGGAGAAGCAGAACGAGATGACGAGCTTCCTGAAGAACGTCTACGGCGCCGGCGCGGCGCTCGCGCTGCTCGCCGTCGGCGGCACCGCGTGGCCGTACGCGGTCGGCGTCGGCCTGTTCTGAGCCGCCGGGGGACCTGACCCCGACGACGCATCGACGCGCGACCACCGCGCACACAAAGTGCTACCACCGCACACGCGCAGTGCGGTCGACGAAAACACCTTTTCGAAATTCCGTCCGGCGACCAGCCGAGTCGTCGGGGCGGCCGACGCCGTCGCCAGTACGACTAACTGTGCTCCCGACGACTGTTCGCACAGACCATGACCGACGCGCCGCCGACGACCGGACTCCACCACGTCACGAACATCTGTACCGACATCGAGGAGACCACCGCGTTCTACGAGGACGTCCTCGGGTGGCACACGGTGAAGCGGACCCAGAACTACGACGACCCCGGGACCCCGCACTACTACTACTCGCCGACGCCCGAGGGGGAGCCGGGGACCAACGTCACCTACTTCGAGTACCCCGACTCGCAGGGGGCGCCCGGCCCGGGCGCGAGCCACCACTTCGCGTTCGGCGTGGAGGACGAGGAGACGCTCCGCGAGTGGCAGGACCACCTCGAAACGCACGACGTCGAGGTCTCCGAGGTGAAAGACCGCACCTACTTCAAGAGCATCTACTTCACCGACCCCGACGGGCTCGTCTTCGAGCTGGCGACGCAGGGGCCGGGCTTCACCCGCGACGAGGACGAGCCCGGCAGCGAGGTCATCGACCCCTTCGAGAAGGGGTACGAGAACTGAGACGCCCGGTCGCCGCCCGGCTCACTCGCCCTCCACCAACGCCGCGAACCGGTCGAGCGCGCGCCGGCAGACGGGCACGTACGGCGCCGCGAGCAGCGGGACCTCGATCACCGCCCGACACCGGTCCGGGTCTTCGGGGTACCGCTCGACACGGTGACCCGTGGCGGGTATCCCGGCGACCTCCCAGTCCCACCGGAGGCGCGTCGCCGACGACACCCTGAACGGGACCCACGCGCCGGCGACCCGAACCCGGCCGGTCGTCCCGGTCTCGACGTACCGGTCGGAGCTCTCGACGCCGCTAACGGACGGGCTCCACTCGGGCCATCGCCGCGTGTCGCGGAGCGCCGTCGCCGTGGCCGCCGGCGGCGCGGCGACGTCGCGACCGACCGCGAGCGTCGCGCCCTCCCGGACCAGCGACCCGCCGTCGCCGCGGTCGACGCTCCCGGGCGCGTCGCGATTTCCGAACACGTCGATTCCTCCGCGGTCCGTCCCCCTCATCGCTGCGGCCGCCCGAGATGATCGAAACGTTCGGTCGCTTCTACGTCGTCGAACCGACTATTTTCCGAGGTACGTCCAGAGATCCGACCGGCGATCTCACGCGGATATTAATACCTAATATGGTATCAGGACTCATTATCTCTTTCCACGAAGGGTTAATACGGGGTTCCGGGCTATCGCAGGTCAATATGGCAAGTGATCGCGACACCATGAAAGACGTCTCGCACACCGCACCGAACGACACATCTGCCGACGGCGTCTGGGAGCGAGGACGAGGAGCCGTCGAGGAAGAGGAAGAAGAGGAGTAACGCCGACCGCCGTTTCTCGCCGGACGCACCGGCGCCGATCAGCTCTCGACCGGAGAGCCACGCGGCCGTCACTTCCCCGTTTTCGTCGCCTTTGTCGCCACCCTGTATTCGACGCCACCGTCGCCTCCCCGCGTTCGCCGTCCCCGTCGCGTCGGGGGGCTTCCGTCGACACGCTCTTTGACCTGCTTCCTCCACACGAGGCATGGTCGGAGCCGCACTCGGCGTGATCGGTGTCGCAGCGGTGATCGTGTTGCTGGGACTGAGCGCCTTCTTCTCCAGTTCCGAGACCGCCATCTTCTCGCTGCCGGCCGAGTGGTTCGATCGACAGGCGTCCACGGGCGACCCGCGAGGGGCCGTCCTGAAGGAGCTCCACGACGACCCCCACCGGCTCCTCGTGACGCTCCTCGTCGGGAACAACGTCGTCAACATCGCCATTTCGAGCATCGTGACGGTCCTCGTCGCGAGCTACCTCCCGTCGGGGGCGACGGTGGTGGTGACGACGCTGTGTACGAGCTTCCTCGTCCTCGTCTTCGGCGAGATCGTCCCGAAGGCCTTCGGGCTCGGCAACGCGGAGTCGTGGTCGCTGCGCATCGCGTCGCCGGTCCGGCTCGTCGAGCGCGTCCTCTCGCCGCTCATCACGCTGTTCGACGGGATCACCCGCCGGATGAACGCGTACATCAGCGGCGACGCGAACATCGAGAAGCCGTACACCGACTGACCCGCCGCCGGCCGACGGTCGGCGGTTGATCCCGGCCTCCCCCGGAATCTCCCGGAACCCCGACTGACGCGACCCGAGCGGTTATCCGTCCGTCGCGTGACCGCGACGTATGACCGACCCGCGACCGGAACGAGAGCCGGAGCCGTTCCGGTACGACGCCGTCGTCGACCCGGGCGAGAAGCGACACGTCCGCTACGAGGTCGGCGAGACCTACCTCGGCGACCCGATCGAGATGCCGGTGACGATCGTCAACGGCGAGGCGGGCGGGCCGACGCTGTTCCTCTCCGCCGGGATCCACGGCGACGAGCTCAACGGCGTGAAGGTGGTCCAGGAGGTCGCCGACCGGTACGGCCCCGCCGACGTCCACGGGACGCTGGTCTGCCTCCACGTCTGTAACGTGCCCGCCTACGAGGCGCAGCGGCGCGACACGCCGATCTACGACCAGGACATGAACCGGTCGTTCCCGGGTAAGGAGCGGTCGAACACCACCGAGCGGATGGCAAACAGGGTCTACCGGCGGTTCGTCGCGGAGTGCGACCTCGGGCTCGACTTCCACACCTCCACCCGGAACCGGACCACGATCTACCACGCCCGCGCCGACCTCGACGACCCCGGCGTCCGGCGGCTCGCCAGGGCGTTCGCGACGAACGTTGTGCTGTACGGGACCGGCGACGAGGGGTCGCTCCGCTCGACGGCGACCGCGGACGGGATCCCGACGGTGACCGTCGAGATGGGGCGCGCCCACCGGTTCCAGCCGGTGCTCATCGAGAAGGCCTTGGAGGGCGTCGAGAGCGTCCTCTCGGAGTACGGGATGACGCCCGGCGAGCCGGTCCACTGGCCGGGGTGGTACCTGTCGACCGCCGCCGACAGCACGAAGCGCTGGCTCCGCGCCGACAGCGGCGGGCTCGTCGAGATGGAGTGGGGCCCGTACCCGCTCGTCTACGAGGGGGAGACGATCTGTACGATCACGAACCACTTCAAGACGGAGGAGCGCGCGGTGGAGGCGCCCTTCGACGGCCTGATCCTCGGATCGCTGGAGAACCCGGTCGCCGCCCCAGGCCACCCGCTCTGTCACGTCGTCCGGCTCGACGCGGAGACGCGCCGGGAGATCGAGCGCGAGATCGACGGGGGCGAGTTCGACGGCTACCGCGCCCACGGCGACGCGTGGAGCGACGACTGACAGATGGGGTGAGGGGTCGCCGCCGACCTCGCCGCGGCGCCGTCGACTCCCTCCCGGACCGTTCTCGCGGTTGATACCCGCGGGCGTGGGTTTAACCCGGCCGACGGCGGAGCCGTGCGCATGATCGAGGTGTCGGGCCTGCGGAAGACCTACGGCGACTTCGCGGCCGTCGTGGACAGCGACTTCGCCGTCGACGACGGCGAGGTGTTCGGGATCGTCGGCCCGAACGGGGCCGGCAAGACGACGACGCTCAAGGTGCTCGCCGGCCTCGTCGAGCCGACGGCGGGCGACGTGACCGTCGCCGGGTTCGACGCCGCGGACCCCGAGATGCGCCGGCACCTCGGGTTCCTGCCCGAGGAGTCGCCGCTGTACGAGGAGATGACCGCGCTGTCGTACCTCCGCTTCTTCGCCGACCTCTACGACGTGCCCCGCGAGGTCGCCGACGAGCGGATCGGCGCCGCGCTCGACCGCCTCGAACTCGACCACCGCGAGCGCCGCCTCGGCGACGTCTCGAAGGGGATGAAACGGAAGGTCGCCATCGCGCGCTCGCTGGTCAACGACCCGGACGTGCTGGTGTACGACGAGCCGGCCTCCGGGCTCGACCCCGTGACGACGAACTCCGTGCTGGCGTTCACCCGCGAGCTCCGCGAGACGGGGAAGACCGTCGTCTTCTCGGCGCACAACCTCTACCACGTCGAGTCCGTCTGCGACCGCGTCGTGGTGATGAACGAGGGGCGGATCGTCGCCCGCGGGAGCGTCGACGGGATCCGCGAGCGACACGGCGAGACGACCTACCGCGTGTTCAGCGACGGGGAGCCGGCCGCGACGCCCGCGCTCGACGACCTCGACGCGGCGACCGAGGAGGTCGGGGACCGGTACCGGACGGCGGTCCCGAGCATGGACGCCGTCGCGGCCGTCCGCGAGGCCGTCGGCGACGCCGGCGGCGAGGTCGTCGACATCCGGAGCCGTGAGCCGAGCCTGGAGGACGTGTTCCTCGACATCGTCGGGCGGCCGATGCCCGGGCGGTACACCGAGGACATCGGCGGCGACGACGCCGAGGACTCCGGCGACGCGGGCGACGAATCGACGACGGAGCCGCGAACTGCGACGGAGGCGACCGAGTGACCGACCGGCTGCGCCGCGTCGGCCGACGGCTCGCGGTCGCCGGCCGCCGCGTCCTCCGGGTCGCCAGGTGGGAGTCCGCCCGCGCGTCGGGCGGCGTGGACCGCCGGACGCTCGCGGCCGGGGTCGCCCTGCTCCTCGTCGCCGGGGGCGTCGTGGGGGTCGGCGTGGCCACCGGCGTCGCCGGCCTCGACGTCGACCAGAACGTCTACCGCGTCGGGGTCGACGCCGAGTCGCCGTACGCGGACGCGATCGAGGAGGCGCCGTCGCTGCGCCCGGTGCCGGCCGGGACCGCGTCGCTCGGCGACTCCGCCGACGCGGTCGTGGTGACGGTGGTTCAGCCCGGCGCCGGCGACGACGGGTCGATCGACGGCGCGGACGTCGAGGAGGTGGTCGTCCGCGCGAGCGACACGCAGAAGGGCGAGGCCGCGGCCGCGTCGGTCCGCGAGGCCGTCGAGTCGCACAACGAGCGGCTGATGCGCGCCGAGCCGAACCGGACGGCCGCCTTCCCGGTCGTCGTCACGCTCCGGTACGTCGGCCGGACCACCGGCTTCGACGACGGCGCGACCCTCGGCGGGAGCGACAGGGGGGACGACGGCGGCGCAGGCGACGGTGGCGGCGGGTCGGGCGGGGGATCAGACGGTAGTGGCAGCGGGTCGGACGGCGGTTCCGGCGCAGACGGTGACGGGTCGGGCGACGCGGGTTCCGTCACGGACGGGGGCGCGTCCGGCGACGATGGCGGCTTCGCGGTGCCCTCAATCGGCGGCGCGGCGTTCGGCGCAGACACGGTCGGCTCGCCCGGGTCGATCACGCCGCCGTTCCCGTTCACCTCCCTGCTCTTGGCGTTCGTCTTCCTCGTGCCGATGAACTTCCTGATCCAGGCGTACGGCTCCTCGATCCTCGACGAGCGGACGAACCGCCGGGGAGAGCCGCTGCTGGTCACGCCGCTGTCGCCGGCCGAGATCGTCGCCGGAAAGACGCTGCCGTACGCCGCCGCGGCCGCGGTCGTCACGACGCTCATCGCGCTCGCGGTCGGCGGCGGGGCGCTCTCCGTGGTCGCCGTCGCGCCGGTCGCGGCGACGTTCCTCGGGGCCACCTTCGTCGGCGCGATGTTCGCGCGCTCGTTCAAGGAGCTCACCTTCGTCACGGTGGGGGTGAGCGTCCTCCTGACCACCTACGCGTTCGTCCCGGCCATCTTCACGAACGTGACGCCGGTCGCGCTCGTCTCGCCGCTGACGCTCGTCGTCTTCGACCTCCAGGGCGAGGCCGTCTCGGCGGGCGAGGTCCTCTTCTCGACCGCGCCGATGGCGGTCGGCGCCGCCCTCCTCTTCGGCCTCGGCCTCGGCGTCTACCGCGAGGAGGACATGTTCTCGCAGAAGCCGGTGACGCGGAAGTTCCTCGACGCGCTCGCGGTGCGGCTCGCACCGGTGCCGTCTCGGGGGGCGGGCGGGCGGTTCCTCGACCGCGGCCGACTCCGCGCGCTCGGGCGCGTCGCGTTCCTCACCGCCTGTACGATCCCGTTCGTGTTCGTCGCGGAGCTCCTGGCCGTCGCGGTGCTGTTCGCGCTGCCGGTCACCGTGTCGATCCCGGTGCTGCTCGTGACCATCGCGTTCATCGAGGAGGTCGCGAAGAGCGTCGGCCTCTACGCCGGCTTCGAGCGCGGGGTCTTCGCGCGGACCGGCGGGAGTGGCGACGGGGAGCGCGACGGGACCCTCGGCGTCGCGCTCGCGGTCGGCGTCGCCTCGGGGACGGGGTTCTTCCTCGCGGAGAAGGCCACCGCGGTCGTCCAGGCCGTCGGGCTCACCGACCTCTTCCTCGGGCGCGCCGCCTTCGCCGACGTGGCCGGGCTCTCCGGGCTGCCGCCGCTCGCCCTGGCGGCGCTGTTCTTCGCGCCCCTCGTCCTCCACGTCGCGACGACGAGCATCGCGAGCGTCGGCGCGAGCCGCGGGCGGACCGCCTACGCGCTGGCGCTGACGCTGGCGACGCTCGGCCACGCCGCGTACAACGTCGGGGTGGTGAGCCTTGGATAGCCGCCTGACGATCGCCGGGCGGGAGATCGCCGGGCTGCGCGCCGAGAAGACGATCCTGCTGGCGATCGGGATCCAGCTGTTCATCGCGATGTTCTCGTCGTTCCTCGTCGTCGGGCTCGTCTCGATGTACGACCCGGGCTCGCTCGACGGCGCCCAGATAGAGGTCGCGGGCGCCGGCGACGCGGTCGACGACTTAGAGCGCGCCGCGAGCGAGGTGCCGGGCGCCACGGTCACGCCGTACGAGGACGCGAGCGCCGCCCGGAGCGCCTTCGAGCGGAACGCGGCCGACGCGGTGGTGGTCGCGACCCGCACGGAGGACGGGCGGGTGTCGGCCGCCGTCACCGCCCCCGACTCCACCGTGGAGACGACGGTGATCGTGGTGCAGCTGCGCGAGCTGTTGCGGACCTACGAGCTGAACGAGCGCGACGAGCGCGCTCGGTACTTAGCGGAGTCCCCGCTTCCCCTGCCCGACCGGAGCGACACCAGCCCGTACTTCACGTTCACCTACACGGTGTTGATCCCCCTCCTCGTCTTCCTCCCGGTGTTCATCTCGGGGTCGCTCGTGGTCGACTCGATCACGGAGGAGCTGGACCAGGGGACGATGGAGCTGCTCCGGGTCGCGCCCGTCACGCTCGCGGAGATCGTCGACGGGAAGGCGCTCGCGGCGATCGGGATCGCGCCCGGACAGGCGCTGATCTGGCTCCTGCTGCTGGAGGCGAACGGCACGTCGGTCGCGAACGTCGGCCCGATCTTGGCGCTGATGACCGCGCTCACGACGCTCGTCGTCTCCGTCGCGGTCGGCATCGCGGCGGTCGCGCCCGACCGGCGGGCCGCCCAGTTACTCTACTCGGTCGCCGTCCTCGTGCTGTTCGGCGGTGCCACGGCGATGGCCGGCGGCCCAGCGAACGCGGTGGCGCGGCTCGCCATCGACAGCGCGGGCGCGGCGACGGGCGTCCTGGTGATCGCGTACGCCGCCATCGCCGCGGCCGCGTACCTCGGCGTCCGCCGCGTCGTCGCGGTCGAAGGATTCGCTTCCTGAAGAGGTCGGCCGCTCGCCGGTCGAGCCGCTGAGCGCTCGCCCCGCGCCTACCGACCGAACCCGTCACCGAGCCCCTTCGCGGTCGGGAGCCGCCAGCCGCGGGCGACGGCGACGAGCCGGAGCCCGACCGTCACCGCCGCGCAGGCCGCGGCCGCGACCCCCGAGGGGCCGCCGAGGACGCCGACCAGCCAGTACGCGATCCCGCCGAGCACGGCGCAGCTCGCGTAGAAGTCCTCGAAGAGGATGAACGGGGACCGGTCGAGGAGGATGTCGGCGAGCGCGCCGCCGCCGACGGCGTTGATCGTGGCGACGGCCACGACGCCGAACGCGGACACGCCGGCGTCCGTCGCGACGATGGCGCCGGTCGTGGCGAAGGCGGCGAGGCCCACGGCGTCGGCGACGAGCGTCACCGGGTGCTCGTCCGGGCTGGCGAGCCACGCGCTCAGCCCGACCGCGAGCGCGACGCCGAGCAGTCCGAGGAGTATCTCGACCGGCGAGCGCAGCGCCAGCGGGACGCGCGAGACGAGGAGGTCGCGGGTGACGCCGCCGGCGAACGCCATCGCGAGCCCCACCACCGCGACGCCGAAGAGGTCGAACTCCTCGCGGACCGCCTTGCTCGCCCCGACGAGGGCGAACGCGACGAGGCCGACCGTGTTCATGGCCGCGAACGGGTCGCCGAAGAGGGTCGCGAGGACGCCCCCGGTCATCCGCCGAACGCCCCGAGGCTCGACTGGAGCTCGCGCTCCGGCACCGCGTCGGTCAGCTCGTACCCCACGAGGTCGCGCGCGTCGACCGCGTACGTCGAGCCGCCGCGGTCGAGCACCAGCACGCGCCCCTTCCAGCCGCGGACGGTCCCCGCGGCCATCGTCTCGGCGACGGGGCGCTCGTCGAGGTCGAGCCCGTAGTCGAACGCGAACCGCTCGATCGGGTCGAACCAGTCGAGGAGCGCCTCCCAGGCGGCCTCGTCGACCGCGCGCCCGAACCCGTCGAGCTTCGTCGGGACGCGGACGCGGTCGACGAGGTCGTCGCCCGCGGCCAGCTCCGCCTCCACCTCGCGGGCGATCCGGCCGTTCGGGAAGGTGCGGATATGGGCCGCGCGGTCGGCGCCCTGCTCGCGGAGGCGGGTCCCGAGGCGCCACTCGCGGGTGACGCCGACCTTGAGCACGTCGGGTGCGAACGCGGCGAAGTACATCGCGTGCGACTCGTGGCAGTCCATCTCGTCTTTCAGGCACGTGCCGGTACACCGCGCGCACACCCAGACCCCCGAGTGCTCGTCGCAGTACGGGGCGTCCGCCGCGTCGCAGGCGACGTGTTCGCCCTCGTGGACCGTCCCCGCGCAGCGGCGCTCGCCGAGCCCGAACGCGAGTTCGGTGCCGGGGCTCGCGTCCACGAAGTCGACGGTGCCGCCGCTCGCGACGTAGAGCCCGCCGCCGATCGGTCCGCTCGCCGCGGCGGTCGAATCCGCGTCCCCGTCGGACTCAGGCGGGCCGCTCGCGGCGTCCGTCTCGTAGCCGACGACCTGCACGCCGCGGGGTAGGGGGAGGCGGGGCTTATAGCCGTCGTCGGCCGGTCCGCTCGCCGCCGCCCGAGACGCGACGCGCGCTCGGCGAGGAGTTTTTCCCGCGGGCGTCGCACACGCCGCCATGCTCGACGCGACGCTCGCGACGGCGGCGACCGACGACGGGTTGACCCTCTCGCTGCGGATCGAGAACGCGGGGTCGACGCCGGTCACGCTCGACTTCCGGACCGGGCAGCGCGCGGAGTTCACCGCGTACCCGGCGGACGAGGAGGATATCGACACCGGCGGGGAGGGTGCCGACACCGACCGGGAAGATGCCGACGGGGAGGGTGCCGATGAGGAGCGCGCGGACCCCGCCTGGCGCTACGGCGCGAACCGGATGTTCACGCAGGCGCTCGGGAGCGAGACCGTGGCGCCCGGCGAGGCGGTCGCCTACGAGGCGACGTGGCGGGGTCCGCCCTCCGGCACCTACCGGGTCGTCGGCGAGGCGACGGCGACGGACCGCGACGTGCGCGCGGCGGCGGTCGTCACCGTGGCGTGACCGCGCCCGCTCCGACCGGATTCTATAAGTGAGGCCCGCGTGGCCCCTCGGACATGCGCACGGCAGCCCTCCCCCCGGTCGTCGCCGCGGTCGTCGCGGTCGCGATCAGCGGGATCAGACGCCTCTCGCCGATCCTCCTCGAATCGCCGGTCGCGCTCCCGTCGGCCGAGACGCTCTCGACGTACCTCGTGAGCGCCCGGTTCACGGCGTTCCTGCTGGTGTACGGACTGCTGTTCGGGACCGCCCTCCTCGCCGGACTGCGCGACGGCGACACCTCCGCCACGTCGACCGCGCTGGCGACGGGCGCGAGCGCGACCGTCGCCTTCCTGCTCGGGTCGGTCGCCGTCTTCTGGTACCTCGGTCCGAACCGCGGCCCCGTCGTCACCGCGGTGCTCGCGCTCGGCGCGAGCCTCGGCGTCGGGATCCAGTTCGCGGTCGTCGCGTACGCCGGGGTCGCGCTCGGGGAGCAGCGCGGCGCGGGCCCGAGCCCGATCGTCCCCTGAGCGCGGTCCTGCGGGCCGCTCGGGCGGCTACGACCCGTCCGACTCCCGCCCGTGGACCGCGCGGTCGACCGCGGCCGCCAACGCCTCCCGGGCGCGGTGGCTGGCCTCGGCGTCGGTCTCGACCTCGACGAGGTGCGACCCCGCCTCCTCGTGGGCCCGGGCGACGGCGTCCGTCACGTCCTCCGCGACCGCCGCCGCGCGCTCCGCGGGGTCGTCGCCGCGGTCGGCGAGCGCGTCCGGGCGGGCGTCGATCCGCTCGTACGCGAGGCCGTGGAGCGCCGCGAGCGGCTCGAAGTCGAGCCCGTGCGGCGTCTTGAACGACTCGGTGAACGGCGGCTCGAACGACTCGATCGGCAGCTTGTGGAAGATGCCGCCGCCGTCGTTGTTGACCGCGACGACCGTGACGTCGACGTCGCAGCGGTCGACCGCGAGCAGCCCGTTCGAGTCGTGGTACAGCGCGAGGTCGCCGACGACGAGCGTGAGGTCGTCCGTCGTCCCGCTGCCCGCGCCGAGCGCGCTGGAGACGATGCCGTCGATGCCCGAGACGCCCCGGTTGCCGAGCGCGGTGACGTTCGCGGTCGCGGCGCCGACGAACCGGTCGAGGTCGCGGACGGGCATCGAGTTCGAGACGAACAGCGTCGCCGGGTCCGGGAGCGCGTCCGCGACCGCGCGGACGGCGTCGCCCTCGTGGAACGCCGCGTCGGTCGCGTCGGCCGCGTCGCCGGCGTCGCCCGCGTCGCCCGCGGCAGAGCCCTCGTCCGCGTCGCTGTCGCGGGCGTGGATCGCCTGCGCGACGCGGTCCGCCTCCTCCCACTGCGCGCGCCAGTCGCCGTCTCCGCCCCCGCCCGCGACGAGCCGCGAGAGGCGGGCGCAGAGCCGGCTCGGCTCGGCGACGACGAGGTCGGTCGCGGCGAACTCGGCCTCGCGCCAGCCGCCGGCGGGGTCGACCTGGTACTGGGCGGCGCCGGTCCCGGCGAGGTACTTCCGGAGCCGCTTCGAGGTCGGCGAGGCGCCGAGCCGGAGGACGAGGTCGGGGTCGCTCCAGCCCTCCGGCCCGTCGCCGGCGAGGTCGGCCGAGAGGTAGGCGTCGTAGTTGCCGATCACCGGCGCGACGCGCGTGTGGCCGCCGTACCGGAGCCCGGAGAGCGGGTCGGCCAGCACGGGGAAGCCGGTCGCGTGCGCGAGCGCCGTGACGGCCTCCGGGTCGATCCCCGGCGGGTCGGCGGGGCCGGCGACGATCAGGCCGCGGTCCGCGTCGCCCAGTTCGGCCGCGAGCGCGCGC
This sequence comes from Halorubrum sp. Atlit-8R, assembly GCF_003666025.1. Lineage (NCBI taxonomy): Archaea > Methanobacteriati > Methanobacteriota > Halobacteria > Halobacteriales > Haloferacaceae > Halorubrum > Halorubrum sp. Atlit-8R. Next base: position 1,024,744 of record NZ_QPLV01000001.1, on the reverse strand, counting down.
AGTTCGTCGTCGCCGGGCTCCGGCGCGCCGGGCGTCACGTCGACGTAGGGGCCGTCGCGGCCGCGTTCGGCGGCCTCCGGCAGGTCGTCCGGCACGTCGTCCGGGACCGGCGTCGGCTCCAGCGGCTTCGCGAACGGGACGTTGAGGTGGACCGGTCCCGGCCCGGCGCCCTCGGCGGCCCCGACCGCGCGCGCCACGGTAGTCCGGAGCGACCGGAGCGCCCGGTCGTTCGCGGCCGGCTCTGGGAGGTCCTTGTAGAACCGGACGGCGTCGCCGTACAGCTTCTCCTGGTCCGCGGTCTGGTTCGCGCCGGAGTCGCGCAGCTCCGGCGGCCGGTCGGCGGTGAGCGCGAGGAGTGGGACGCGCGCCTCGCTCGCCTCCATCACGGCCGGGTGGTAGTTGGCGGCGGCGGTTCCCGAGGTACAGATCAGCGGCGTCACGCGGCCGGTCCGGCGGGCGCGGCCGAGCGCGAAGTACGCGGCTGAGCGCTCGTCGAACTGGGAGAACACGCGGAGCTCCTCGTGGCCCGCGGCGGCGACGGTCAGCGGCGTCGAGCGGCTGCCCGGCGAGGCGACGACGGCGTCGACGCCCGCGGCGACGAGCTCGTCGACGAGCGCGGTCGCCCACAGGACGTTCCGGTTCGGCGCGGTCATTACCGCCGCTTCGGGCGCCGACGTAAATACTCCGGCGGGTTCGACCGAGCGGCGGGGGCGTGCGGGGCCGACGGCGGAGTCACTCCGACTCGGATTCCGACTCCCGCCCGGTCACCTTCCGGATACACGAGGAGCCGAACGGCCCGAGTTCGCCGGCGTCGAGCTCGACGAAGTGGCCCGTCGAAATCGAGGCCCCGCACCGCCGACACTCGAAGTCGCCCTCGCGGGCGACGACCTGACTGTCGTACTCGACGTAGGTCCCGCCCGTGCGGACGCGGAGCCGGGCGCCCTCGCGGTCGATGACGCCGCGCTTCTCGGCCGCGTCGAGGATGTCGCGGGTGAGCGCCGGGCTGGTCGTGATCGTCTCGATCCGGTCGACCGCGGCGGCGAGGTCGAGCTCCTCGCGTTCGAGGTGGGCCAGCAGCTCGACGCCGAGCTCCAGCTTCTCGTCGCGGGTCGGCGGCTCCGTCACGGGCGGCGAGACGACGCGACCCGTCTTAAGTCGGCCGGACGGCGGTCGGCGTCTCGCCGTCTCCCCTGCGCGGCGACGAGAGGCGAGCGGCGAGCGGAACCTCGGAACCGGCAGATTCACGTCCGCCGCCCGACACTTCGGGACGTGGTTCGATCCCGAGACCGGGCCCGCCGCCGCCCCGCGTACCGGCGCCGCCCCAACGAGTTCTACTGGCTGTGGATCGCGGCGACCGCGACGTACGGCGTCGGCGACATCGTCTCCACCGTCGCCTTCCTCCGGTACGTGCCGACGATCGAGGAGGCGAACCCAGTGGTGCGGTTCGCGCTGGAGTCGTTCGGGCTCTCGGGGCTCGTCGCGCTGAAGATCGCCGTCTACCTCGTGATGCTCTGGATCAGCGTCGAGGGCGCGCGAGACGGGGACAGCCTGCTGTACTACTTCCCGCCGATACTGCTCACGGCGACCGGGACGTACCTCACCGCGAGCAACCTGCGGCTGCTGTGGCTCTCCTGATCTCGCGGCCGGACCTCGCGGTCGCCCCGACCGACACGGACTTTCCCGCGCGGCACCGATCGAGCCCATGCTCTCTGACACCCCCGGGCTCCACCACGTCACGGGGATCGTCGGCGACCCCGAGGCCAGCGCCGCGTTCTACGGTGGGACGCTCGGGCTCCGCCTGCTCCGCCGGACGGTGAACTACGAGGACTTCCTCCAGTACCACCTCTACTTCGGCGACGCGACGGGCTCGCCGGGCTCCGTGTTCACCGTCTTCCCGGACCCGAACGCCGACCCCGGGCGGACCGGGAAGCCCGGCTACGAGGCCGTCGCCTTCGCGGTGCCGCCGGACTCGCTCGGCTACTGGCGGGACCGGCTCGCCGACCGCGGCGTCGAGGCGGACCCGCTCGACGCCGACGCGCGCTTCGGCGACCGCGGGCTCGCGCTCGCGGACCCCGCCGGGACGCGGGTCGAACTGGTCGCGGTGCCGGCGGGCGACGAGTCGGACCCGTGGACCGAGGGCCCGGTCCCCGCCGCGCACGCGGTCCGCGGGCTCCACGGCGTGACCGCCCTGCCCGCCGACCCGTACGGCACGGCGAGCGTGCTGGAGACGCTCGGCTTCGAGTACGAGGCCGAGTCGGGGGACCGCGTTCGGTACCGCGCGCCGGGGGACCGCGCGGCGGTCGTCGACCTCCTCGACCGCGACGCCGCGTACCTCCGGGAGGGGCCGGGAACCCTCCACCACGCCGCGGTGCGCGTCGCGGACCGCGAGACGCTGCTGGAGTGGCACGAGCTGTTCCGCGAGCGGGGCTACGACGTGTCGCGCGTGAAGGACCGCCACTTCTTCCACTCGCTGTACGTCCGCGGCCCCGGCGGGCTCCTCGTCGAGCTCGCCACCGAGGCGCCGACCGCGGACGGTCCGCCGGGCCCGGGGCTCGCCGACCCGGCGGCGACGGGGCACGCGACGGAGCTCTACCTCCCCCCGCGGTTCGCGGAGGACCGCGAGCTGTTCGAGTCGCAGCTGCCGCGGTTCGACGGGCCCGAGTCGGGGACCGCGGCGGAATGAGCCGGCGGATCCGCGGCGTCGACGGGCCGCACGCGGAGGCGACGCTCGTGACCGGCGGCGCCCCCGTCGCGGCGGCCGAGGTCGCTGTCGTGCTGGTCCACGGCCGCGGCGGCACCGCCGAGGGGCTGGTCCGCCTCGCCGACGAGTTCTACCGCTCGGGCGCGACGCTTCTCGCGCCCGGCGCGGTCCGATCGACGTGGTTCCCGGCGCCGCACGAGGCCGCGCTGTCGGCCAACGAGCCCGCCCTGACCTCGGCGGTCGACTGCGTCGCGGCCGCGGTCGACGTCGCGCGCGACGCCGGCGTCCCGCCGGAGCGCGTCGTCCTCGTCGGGGTCTCGCAGGGCGGCGCGGTCGTCGCCGAGTTCCTGCGCCGCCGCCCCGACCGGTACGGGGGCGCGTTCGTCGTCTCGGCCGCCCTCCCGGGCGACGACCTCGACTCGCGGGCGCTCGAAGCGACCGAGAGCGCCGGGGCCGACCACGCCGGAGACCGTTGCGCCGGAGACGACGACGGCGGGCCGCTCGACGGGACCCCCGTCGCGCTCGACAGCAGCGAGGACGACCCGTACGTGCCCGCCGAGCGCGTCCGAGCGACCGCGCGCGTCTTCGAGCGAGCCGGCGCGGCCGTTGAGTGCCGCATCGACCCGGGCGACGGCCACGGGCTCTCGGACGCGACGATGGACCGGATCGGCGAGCGGATCGCGGGACTGCTCGACGGGGACTGAGCCCTCGCCCCGTCGAGCGGCCCGGAGCGACCCGGCCGGTCCCGAACGTGTTCGCGCCGCCCGACATGCGGCTGCGGCGTCGACGGTCGAGCGATGTCCGAACTCGACGTCAGAGAGATCCCGCCGAACGAGCGGCACGACCGGATCCACGAGGCGTTCGCCGACTTAGAGCCGGGCGAGTCGCTCACGATCGTCAACGACCACGACCCGAAGCCGCTCTACTACGAGCTGTCGGCCGAGGTCCCCGCGTTCGACGACGAGGCGTACGCGGTCGACCGCGAGGGCCCCGAGCGCTTCGTCGCGGAGCTGCCGAAGGCCGAGGCCGGAGCCGAGCCGGAGACGGTTCGGATCGACGATCTCGACGGCGAGCCCCACGCCCGGGCGTTCCCCGGCGCGGAGCCGAAGACGGTCCGGCTCTCGCTGGACGCCGGCGAGTCGGTGGCGGAGCACGACCACCCGGACCGGACGGTGCTGTTCCACGCGCTGACGGGCGCCTTCGACGTCGCGCTCGACGGCGAGCCCCACCGGGTCGAGGCCGGCGAACTGCTCCGCTTCGAGGGCGACCGGACGGTGAAGCCGACCGCGCGCGAGGACGCCACCGCGCTGATCGTGCTGGCGCCGCGGGGGGAAGCGTAGGCGACGCGCGATTCCGACGGCTGACGGCCTCGGAGCGGACGGCGTTCACTCCGAACATGTTCGTCGGAATTCCCGCACGGCGAGTCGGCGCGCAGGGCGTTACAACTACCGACCGCGAACGACGACACACATGACGGACGACACGACACTCGATCGGCGACGGTTCGTACAGGCGACGACCGCCGCGGGCGCGACGCTCCTCCTCGCCGGCTGTTCCGGCGGGGGCGACGGCGGCGACGGCTCCGGCAGCGGAGACGGCTCCGACGGGAGCGACGGCTCGGACGGCGGCGACGGCGGCTCCGGCGACGGCGGAGACGGCGGCGACACCCAGTACCTCGGCGAGGAGCCCGACTACGGCGGCTGGATGGAGGGCGCGAACAACTACGAGCAGACCGTCGACGCCACCGGCCAGGACGAGGTCACGGTGTCGGTCGGCGCGGAAGACGGCCTCTCGTTCGGCCCCGCCGCGGTGGCGGTGAGCACCGGGACCACCGTCGTCTGGGAGTGGACCGGACAGGGCGGCGGCCACAACGTCGCGTCCGACTCGGGCGCGTTCGAGAGCGAGACGGTCACCGAGGAGGGACACACGTTCGAGTACACCTTCGAGGAGACGGGGACGTTCAACTACGAGTGTACCCCCCACTCGTCGGTCGGCATGAAGGGCGCCGTCGTCGTTCGGTGACGCCGCGCCGCGGCCGAACCGCGCACGGGGCGCCGACGCGAACACCTTTTTTCGAACCCACCTTTCGAGCAGCGAACTGACCGCGTTCTCACGTCCTCGGAACGCGGTCGGCGTTCTCCGAACGTGTTCGCGCGCTTCCAACCGCACAGCAAGCCGCTCGACGACCTATATACCGAACGCCGCAACGTCCGCCTGTCGCGAGGGAATCGCCGCTCGCGGATCTACCCATGTCGAACGACACACAGCGGTCCACGGACGCGGGGGAATCGGGCGACCAGACGACCGACTCGACGGACGGGTTCGACTCCATGCTCCCCGGCGTCCGTCGCCGCGACTTCATGAAGGCCGGCGCCGCTGCGGGGGGCCTCAGCGGGCTGGCGGGCTGTACCAGCATCCTGAGCGAGGACGACGTCCAGGGGACGGCCTCGGCGAGCGGGGTCGACAACTCCGTACCGCCGGGCGAACACGACGAGTACTACGCGCTGCTCTCCGGCGGGCAGGCCGGCGACGTCCGCGTCTACGGGCTCCCGTCCATGCGCGAGCTCATCCGGATCCCGGTGTTCAACCGGGACGCCTCGCGCGGCTACGGCTTCGACGACGAGAGCAAGCAGATGCTCGAAGACGCCGGCGGGTACACGTGGGGCGACACCCACCACCCGCGGATCAGTCAGACCGACGGCGACTACGACGGCCGGTTCGCGTACGTCAACGACAAGGCGAACGGGCGGATGGCCCGGATCGACCTGACGTACTTCGAGACTGACGCCATCGTCAACATCCCGAACCAGCAGGGGACCCACGGCGCCTGCGCGCAGCTACCCGACACCGACCTCATCTTCGGCGTCGGCGAGTTCCGGACGCCGGTCCCCAACGACGGGAGCGGGAACCTCGAAGACCCCGACTCCTACGGCTCCGTCCTCGCCGCGATCAACCCCGAGAACATGAACGTCGAGTGGGAGGTCCTCATCGACGGCAACATGGACAACGGGGACGGGAGCAAGGAGGGCCGGTACTTCTTCACGAGCGCCTACAACACCGAGGAGGCCGCGACCGAGTCCGGGATGACCCGGGCCGACCGCGACGACGTGAAGGCGTTCGACATCCCGCGGATCGAGGCCGCCGTCGAGGCCGGCAACTACGAGATGCTGAACGGGGTCCCGGTCGTCGACGGCCGGAAGGACAGCCCGCTCAACCAGGGCGACGAGCCCATCGTCCACTACATCCCGACGCCGAAGAGCCCGCACGGCGTGAGCGTCACCCCGGACAACGAGTACGTGATCGTCAGCGGGAAGCTCGACCCGACGGCGTCGGTCATCGACATCGACAAGATCGACGAGGTCGACGACCCGACCGACGCCATCGTCGGCCAGCCGAAGCTCGGTCTCGGCCCGCTCCACACCGCCTACGACGGCCGCGGCCACGCGTACACGACGCTGTTCATCGACTCGCAGGTCGTCAAGTGGGACATCGAGGAGGCGGTCAACGCCGAGCCGCGGTCCGAGAGCCCCGTCATCGAGAAGATCGACGTCCACTACAACCCCGGCCACCTCATCGCCGCGGAGTCGTACACGGAGGACCCGGCGGGCGACTGGCTCGTCTCGCTGAACAAGCTCTCGAAGGACCGGTTCCTCCCGGTCGGCCCGCAGCACCCGGAGAACGACCAGCTGATCTACATCGGCGACGACGAGAACGGGATGGAGCTGGTGAAGGACTCGCCGGCGCAGGCCGAGCCGCACGACGCGTCGATCTGCCACAAGTCGAAGATCAACCCGAAGGAGGTGTACGACCCCGAGGACCTCGAACTCAGCCACACCGCCGAGGGCGAGTCCACGATGGAGCGCGTCTCCGATGACCGCGTCGAGATCGAGATGTACTCCACCCGGAACCACTACGGGTTCCAGGAGATGGTCGTCCAGGAGGGCGACGAGGTGGAGATGCAGGTGACGAACATCGAGACCACGAGCGACATGCTCCACTCGGTGGCGATCCCCGACCACGACGTCCACATGCGGGTCGCGCCCCAGGAGACGCGCAAGGCGACGTTCACCGCCGACGAGCCCGGCGTCTACTGGATCTACTGCGCGCACTTCTGCAGCGCGCTGCACTTAGAGATGCGCTCGCGGCTCATCGTCAAACCGGAGGAGTAACGCCATGAGTTCGTCGCTCACGCGGCTGACCGAGATCCGACGCGCGCTCCCGCTGGCAGCGGCGGCGCTGCTCGTCGGCGCGCTGCTGGTCCCGGTGTGGAAGATCTCGCTGACGGCGCCGCAGTACCCCGGTCAGGAGCTGCTCATCGAGCTGTACGCCTACCCGCGTCTGGGCGGCGACTTCGCCGAGGTACAGGGGCTCAACAAGTACGCCGGGTTCCACTACCCCGACCCGGTGTTCATCGACCCGAACTACGCCGTCAGCGAGGCCGCGATCGACGTGCCCGAGTGGCTGCTCGGGCCGGTCGTGTTCGTCTCCCTCGCGCTCACGGGGGCGTTCGTCGCGTTCGCGCCGACGGCCCGCAAGCTGAAGGCCGGGCTCACGGCCCAGCTCGTCGGGACGATCACCGTCTTCGTCGGGATGTTCGCGTTCATCCAGTACCGGCTCTACCAGGCCGGCCACTCGCTGGACCCGGACGCGCCGCTCCGGGGTATCGAGTCGTTCACGCCGCCGCTGCTGGGGCCGTACGAGGTGGCGAACATCTCCGGCTTCGCGTGGTTCGGCCCCGGCGGGTACATGACCGTCATCGCGGTCCTGCTGCTCGCGACCGCGTACCTCGCGCGCGACATCGAGGCGACCGTCGACGAGCTGCCGGCGCTCGCCCGCGCGCTCCCCGGAGAGGTCCGCGACCGCGTCGGTGGGGAAGCGGCCGCCGACCGAGACCGCGACGCCGACGGGGGCGACCATGTCGGGTGACCGCCTCGAGGTCGGCTTCCTCGCGGCCGCCGTCGCGGTCGCGGCCGTCGCGGTCGCGCTCGGCGTCGCGCTCCCGGTCGCCGGCGCTGGCGGCGGCGCCGCGGACGCGAGCGGCCCGGCAGCCCCGTCGAACGCCGCCGGCGCCCCCGGGCTCGACGTGGCGACCGACGTCGCCGCGACGGGCGTGACGGCGCCCGAGCGCGACGGGACCGCGACGGTCGACGGGGAGTCGTTCGCGTCCGCGCAGGCCGCCGTCGACGCCGCCGATCCGGGTGAGACGGTCGTCCTCGACGGTTGGTTCGACGAGCGCGTCAACGCGAGCGTCGACGGCCTGCGGCTCGTCGCGAGCGCGGACGGCGCCGTGATCGACGGCGGTCGCGAGGGGCGCGTGCTCACCGTGAGCGGCGAGAACGTCACCGTCTCCGGCGTGTGGGTCCGCGGCTCCGGGAGCGACCTCGGCACCGAGGACGCCGGCGTCTTCGTCGCGGGCGACCGCGCTCGGATCGAGTCGGTCCGGATCACCGACACGGCCTACGGGATCTGGGTCGACGGCGCCGACGAGGCCGTCATCGAGGACGTGCGGATCGACGGCCGGGAGGACGTCTACCCGGTCACGGACCGCGGCAACGGGATCCACCTGTTCGAGACGCGCGGGACCGTCGTCCGCGACACCGAGATCACGCGCACCCGCGACGGGATCTACTTCTCGTGGGCGACGGACGTGCTCGCCGAGAACAACACGATCCGCCACACGCGGTACGGCGTCCACTACATGTACTCGGACGACAACCGCCTCGTGGACAACGTCGCGGCCGACAACGGCGTCGGCTACGCGCTGATGGTGAGCGAGGGGCTGACCGTCCGGAACAACACGGCCCTGCGCAACGACGGCGGCAGCGGCCACGGGATACTGGCGAAGGACATCGAGGACTCGACGATCGCCGGCAACCACCTCGTCGCGAACCGGAACGGCCTCTACCTCTACAACGCGCAGGGGAACCGGCTCGTCGACAACCTGATCTACCGGAACGGGATCGGGATCCACAGCGCCGCCGTGAGCAACAACGCGGTCGTCGCGGGCAACAGCTTCGTCCGCAACGGTCGGGCGGCCAAGACGGCGCGGAACTCGCTCGTCGCCTGGAACGGCACCGAGCGGGGCAACTACTGGTCGGGCGCGCGGACGGCCGACCGCGACGGCGACGGCGTCAGCGAGATCCGCCACCGCCCGATCGGGATCGTGGAGAACCTCGTGGACGAGACGCCGCAGGCCGCCGTGTTCGCGAACAGCCCGGCGTTCGAGGCGGTGCGGCTGGCCGAGAGCTCCTTCCCGGTGATCGAGACGCCGGGCGTCGTCGACCGCCGCCCCCTCGTCGAGCCGAACCACGACTGGCGCGCCTACGAGCCGACCGGCGAGGCCCGCGCCGCGAACCGAACCGCCGACACGGAGGACACACCATGAGAATCGACGCGACCGACGTGCGGAAGGCGTACGGGGACGTGACCGCCCTCGACGGGCTCTCGCTTTCGGTCCCGAGCGGCTCGACGTTCGGGATCATCGGCACCAACGGGGCCGGCAAGTCGACGCTGTTCCGGCTGCTCGTCGGCCACGACCGGCCGGACGCCGGGACCGTCAGCGTCGGCGGCGCCGACGTGACCGAGGACGGGCGGCGGATCCGCGAGCGCGTCGGCTACCTCCCCGAGCACGTCGGGTTCCCGGACGGGCTCACCGGCCGCGAGGTCCTCGGCGTCCACCGGGCGACGCGCGGCCTCCCGAAGGACGGGCGGGTCGCCGAGGCGATAGCGCGGGTCGGGCTGACCGCGGACGAGGCCGACCGCCGCGTCTCGGGCTACTCGAACGGCATGCAGCGCCGGCTCGGGCTGGCGACGGTGCTGTTGCCCGACCCCGACGTGCTGATCCTCGACGAACCGACGGCGGGGCTCGACCCCCGGGGCGTCGACGAGTTCCACGCCATCGTCGAGGAGATAACGAGGGAGACGGACGCGACGGTCGTGTTCTGCTCGCACGTGCTCGGCGAGGTCGAGCGGCTCTGCGACCGCGCCGCCGTCCTCCACGACGGACGGGTCCGCGCGTCGGGGCCCGTCGACGAGCTCGCCGCGGGGGCGAGCGAGGCGGCGCCGGCCGCGACCGACGCGGGAGCGACGGGCGAGACTCGCCGAGATGCCGGCGGGCTCCGCGCGGCGTTCCGCGAGGCGGTCGGCGACGACGCGGCGCGCCGCGCCGCGACCGACGCCGAGGAGGTGGCGCCATGAGCGACCCGACGGAGCGGGCCCAGGAGGGCGACGCCGAGACCCGTCCGGACGGCGGGCACGCGGACCCGGCGGCCGCGGTCGGGGCGTTCGACGCCGACGGCGACGCCGAGGCCGCCGACTCGTCGGCGTCGGCGGCGACCGTCGAGGCGACCGAGACCGGGGCGAACGACGGCGTCCGCGGGGCGCTGCGGCACGTCTTCGTCGTCGCGGTCACCGAGTACCGGCTGGCGGTCCGGAGCCGGTGGGCGCTCGCGCTGACCGGGCTGTTCGTCGCGTTCGGCGGCGTCGTCTTAACGTTCAGCGGCTCCGCGGTCGGGCCGGCGGGCGCAGAGCGCGTCGTCGCCTCGCTGACGAGCCTCGCCGCGTACCTCGTCCCGCTCACGGCGCTCGCCTTGGGCTACGACGCGATCGTCGGCCGCGAGGACGAGGGGTGGCTCGCGGTCGTGTTCTCGCTGCCGGTCCGGCGGAGCGAGGTCGTCGCCGGCACGTACCTCGGCCGGCTGGCGGTGCTGGCCGGCGCGACGCTCCTCGGGTTCGGCTTCAGCGGCGCCCTGATCGTCCGGGAGTTCGGGGTCGCCGAGCTGCCCGCGTTCCTCGGGTTCCTCGGGGGCGCCGTCGGCGCCGGCGCCGCGTTCCTCGCGCTCGCGCTGCTGCTGTCGACGGTCGCCCGCGAGAAGACCCACGCGCTCGGCGCGGCGCTGCTCGCGTGGGTGTGGTTCGTGCTGGGCCACGACCTGCTCGCGCTCGGCGTCGTCGCGGCCGCGGACCTGCCCGGCGCCGCGCTCTCGGCGCTGGTCCTGTCGAACCCGGTGAGCGCGTTCCGGGTGCTCGTCTTGAGCGGACTCGGCACGACCGCCGGCGGCGGATTCACCGCCGTCCTCGCCGGGAGCGGGCTGTCGACGGCCGCGCTCGCGCTGTCGCTCGTCGCGTGGGCCGTCGTCCCCGCCGCCGCCGCGGGCGTCCTCGTCCGCCGCCGGCGGCTCTGAGAAGGGGCGTTCGAACCGGCGGACGCCCGCGGGCTCGTTTTCCGACCGCGCTACTGGATCCGTTCGATCCCGTCGTCCTCGGGCTGCTCGAAGTCGACCGGGCGGCGCGGGAGGTCGTCGACGAACTCCCGGACGATGGTGCGCTCGACGCGCTGGAGCACCTCGCTACACGTGGACTTCGCGATGCCGACGTGGTCGGCCACCTCCGTCAGCGTGGTCTCGCGGGGCACGTCGTAGTAGCCGCGGTCGACCGCCTCGAAGAGGACCTCGCGCTGGCGCTCCGTGAGCGACCCGCCGGGGTTCACGCGCTGTTGGACGTACTCGACCTCGAATTCGGCGCCCACGTCGCGGAGGGCGTCGCCGAACTTCGCGATGCGCTCGTGGTCGCCCGTCACGTCGACGCGGGCGACGCCGTCGCGGATCTCGACCGGCATCTCGATGGGGACGCCGGCCCGCCGCGCGACCGTCTGGAGCAGCGGGACGAGCGCCTCGACCTGGACGGTCACCATGCCCTCGTCCTCGGCCATCACCGACGAGTGGGTGATCGTGTCGTGCGCTTCGATGGCGTCGAGGATCGGGTCGGTGTCGTCAGCGGTGATCCGGACCAGCGCGAACCCGGCGCCGTCGTCGGGGGTCGCGGTCATCACCTGGAACCGCGCGTCCGGGAACTCCCGCGAGACGTCGCCGACCCACGGGCCGTCCGGGATGTCCACGCGGAGGCGTGCCTGTGCCATGCGCGCCCGTTCGGCGCCGGCGTGGAAGTACCTTCGGCTCCGCGCTCGCCGGAACATGTTCGTCACAAACGACCCGGGGATCGGGTTCGTCGAATGATACATGAGCTCCGAACCCGGCGATTCCGCGGCGGTCGAACGGGCGGTGGCCGAGCGGACTGACGCGCCGACCGAGGGGGAGACGGTCGCCCTCGACGTGCGGACCCTCGGTCCGCCAAAGCCGCTGCGCGAGACCCTCGAACGCGTCGAGACGCTCGGCGACGGCGACGTGTTAGTCCAGTACAACGACCGGAGCCCGCAGTTCCTCTTCCCGCGCTTGGAGGACCGCGGGTTCGCCTACGCCGCGGTCGAGACGGACGCGACGGAGGCGACCGTCACCGCCATCTGGCCGGCCGACGGCGGGCGGGCCGCGGCGGACGAGCGGGCCGCCGAGGGCGACTCGGGCGCCGGCGACGCGACCGCGACGTAGCCGCCCGACGGGGCGAACCGTCCGAGGTCGACGCGACGGTCACCGGGCCTCGCCCGCGGCGGCGCGTTCTGCTATCCCCCGCGCAGCGCTCGCCACTTCGCGGCGACGAACCCCGCCAGGATGAACGCGAACCCGACGACGGTCGCGGCCGTCACCGCCTGACCGAGCACGAGCCAGCCCGCCAGCGCCGCGAACACGGGGATCACGTACTCGATGAAGCTCATCTCGACGGGACCGAGGTCGTCCAGCAGCGAGAAGTACAGCAGGAACCCCCCGACGCCGGCGACCGCGGAGAGGTACGCGACGGCGCCGAGCGCGGACGGGGTCCACGCGGCGGTCGCGAACGACTGGCCCGGGACGGCGAGCACGGCGGCGTGGAGGACCGCCGCGCCGACCGCCATCATCCACGCCTGCGTGGCGACGAACGGCATCGACGGCGATCGGCTGTGGGTGACGACCGCGGCGACGGCGAACGCGAGCGCGGACGCGAGCACGAGCGCGACGCCGAGGACGCTGTCCGCGAGGTTCGCGGGGTCGGGGTCGGCGATGACGACGACGCCGACGAACCCGAGAGCGACGCCGACCGCGGTGCCCGTAGTGACTTCCGCGTCGGTGGACACGAGCCGCGTGAGCGCGGGCGTCACCACGGGGACGAGGCCCAACAGGACGGCCGCGACGGCGCCGGTGACGTACCGCTGTCCGGCGAACAGGAACGCGTGATGGGCGCCGATGATGAGGGCCCCGCCGACGAGCACGTACACGTAGTCGTCGCGGGTCCGCGGGCGGACGTCCGTCCCCGAGGCGAGGACGCCGCCGAACAACAGCGCGGCGGCGACGTCGAAGCGCACGGCCGCGAACGGGACCGGGGGGAGGTCCGCGAGGCCGACGTCCGTCGCCATGAACGCCGTCCCCCAGACGGCGCAAAGCAGGAGGAAGCGGCCGGCCGTCCGGTAGCGACTCATTCACGCGGAGGTCGCCGCCGACCGCGAAATACCCGTCGAACCGCCTCCGCATTCGCGCACCACTCCCGCCGGGGAACACGTTCGGGGACGTCCCCAAAGGGATCGGGACCGTACCGTCGCGCGACCGATGTTCGACGACCTCGACACCGACCGGCGGCCGCTGGTGCTCGTCTGGGAGGTCACGCAGGCCTGCGGGCTCGCGTGCCGGCACTGCCGCGCCGACGCGAGGCCGCAGCGGCACCCCGACGAGCTGACGACCGCGGAGGGGAAGCGACTCCTTGAGGACGCCGCCGCGTTCGGCGACGGGCAGCTGGTCGTCCTCTCCGGGGGCGATCCGCTCGCACGCGACGACCTCACGGAGCTGGTCTCGTACGGCGACGACCTGGGCCTCCGGATGACGATCACGCCGAGCGGGACGCGGTCGCTCACGCCCGAGCGCGTCCGCGACCTCGCCGACGCCGGGATCGCGCGGATGGCGCTCAGCCTCGACGGCCCGACCCGCGAGCGTCACGACGCGTTCCGCGGCGAGGAGAGCTTCGCGGACACGGTCGAGGCCGCGCGCGCCGCCCGTGACGCCGGGGTCCCGCTCCAGGTCAACACCACGGTCTGCGCGGACACCGTCGACGACCTCCCCGCGATCCGCGACCGCGTCCGCGACCTGGGCGCCGTCCTCTGGAGCGTCTTCTTCCTCGTGCCGGTGGGGCGCGGCCGCGTCCTCGACCCGATCGACCCCGAGCGCGCCGAGGACGTGATGGCGTGGCTCCACGAGGTGTCCGACGAGGAGCGGTTCGGCGTGAAGACGACCGAAGCGCCGTTCTACCGCCGCGTCGGCGTCGAACGCGCGAGCGACGGCGAGGCCGACGGCGCGGCCGGCCGCCGGGGCGGGATCACGGCCGGCCGCGGGTTCGCGTTCGTGAGTCACACCGGCGAGGTGTACCCGTCCGGCTTCCTCCCGGAGTCCGCGGGGAATGTCCGGGACCGGTCGGTCGTGGACGCGTACCGGAACGCCGACCTCTTCGAGTCGCTCCGCGACCCCGACGGCTTCTCCGGCAAGTGCGGCGCCTGCGAGTACCGCCACGTCTGCGGCGGCAGCCGGTCGCGGGCGTACGCCGCGACGGGCGACCCGACCGGCAGCGACCCGCTCTGTCCGTACGTCCCGGAGGGCTACGACGGGCCGCTTCCGGAGCGACAGCGCGCCGGCGACGACGGCGAGCGTCCCGAGCCGGCGGACTGAGTTCGGGCTCAGGCGTACGCCTCGAACTCCTCGCCGAACGCGAGGAAGTAGCCGGTCCCGACGACGCCGATGACCGCCGCGACCGTGAACGCGACCTCCGGGCTGACGAAGTCCCACAGGTACCCGCCCACCGCCGCGCTCGGGATCACGACCGCGTTCCGGAGCAGGTAGTACGTCCCGGTGACGCGGCCGCCGGACCCGCGCTCCGCCGGGCCGACGATCAGCGCCTTGTGCGACGGCAGCCCCGCGAACCGGAGCCCGGAGAACGCGAAGACCGCGACCATCACCGCCGACAGGGGCAGCGCCGACCCGGCGAGCGCCGGCGCGTAGATGAGCACGACGGGGAAGACGGCGTAGACGGCGAAGCCGACCGCGACGACCGGCTTGAGCCCGACGCGCTCCGCGAGCTTCGCGGCCGGGACCATGATAAGCAGCGCGACGAGCATCTCGACGCCGAGCAGGTAGCCGAAGAACGCCTGCGGGGAGAGGTCCACGGCGTACGAGAACCCGCCGAGCGCGACGGTGGCGTCGAGGCCGACCTGGAAGAACTGCGTGACGACGAGGACGAAGAACACGTACACCATCCCGTTCGCGAACCGCACGAGGGTGTCGCCGACGAGCAGCGGCCGCAGCGGGGCCGGCATCTCCCGCAGGTCCCGTCGGATCCGGTCGAGCCCGGCGAACGAGTCGCCGATGGAGTCGCCGCTCGCGTCGTAGAGGACGTGTTGGACCGCGGTCCCGAGGACGCCGAACGCCACCCCGACCGCGAGGACGTACCGGAAGCTGACGGTGAAATCGGCGCGCAGGCCGATGAGGACGGCGGCAAGCACGGGCCCGATCAGGAACGCCGTCCGCCGGAACGTCTCCGTGCTGGCGAACCCCGCGGCCAGCCGCGAGGGCGCCGTCGCCTGCTTGACCACCGCGAACGTCGCGCCGAGGCCGAACGACTTCCACGCCTGCGCGAGCGCGAGGCCGACGAAGACCCAGACCCACGGCTCCACGGTGCGCCCGCCCGCCGTGATCGGACCGACCGCCGGGGCGACCAGCCAGACGGCGAAGCCCGCGGTCGACAGCAGCCCGAACAGCGTCAGCGCGTACCGCGACCCGATCCGGTCCGAGACGGCGCCGCCCGGGTACGGGTACAGCGCCGAGATGACGTTGCCGAACGTGCCGAAGAGCCCGACGGCGAACCCGGAGGCCCCGAGCACGACCATGTACTCCGGGAGGTACCGGGTCGTCATCTGGAAGCCGAGGCTAAACGCGAACATCGCGACCGACAGCACGAGCACGTCCCGCTCTAACGCGAGGAATCGGCGGAAGGCGTCGAGCGCACCGGACCGCTCGTCGTCGGCGGCGCCCCGGTCGCCGGTCACCGATCCTCCCCCGCGGTCGTCGGACGGGTGCGGTCGGCGGCGCCGGTGCGGTCGCGCGGCGGCGGACTGCGGGGCATACGCCTCGTCGGGTTCGCGGCGGCAAAAAGCCACCCGCGCGGCGCGTCGTCGTCGCGGTATTTACGCCTGATAATTTGCGCCGTGCGTTTTTATCCCGTACCCGGCCATAGCGGCTATGAACCGACGGGAAACGCGCGACGCGATCGTTCACTTCGGCCCCGACGCGGACTGGGTCCGCGCGGCGGCCGCGGAGTCGTCCGCCGTCGCGGCCGCGGAGGGCGTCGCGTCGTACGACGAACCGGAGGCCGACGCCGGGGCGGCGGACGCGGCCGGCGCGCGGCTGGCGGTCTGCGAGCTGTCCCCGGACGCCGGCGTCGACGCGCTCGCGGCGGTCCGCGACGCGCTGCCGACCGTCCCGGTGCTGGCGGTCGTCGCCGACGCCGACGCGGTCGACGACGCGCTCGCGGCCGGCGCGGCGGACGTCCTCGTGCGGCGCGACGGCGTGGACGACACGGCGCTGCTCGCGCGGCGGATGGAGGGGGTCGCGGCGACGCCCGCCGAGTCCCGGCTCGGCGCGGAGTCGACGGCGCAGCTCCTCGACGCCATCGACGACTCGTTCTACGCGCTCGACGCCGACGGCGCGATCAGGCGGTGGAACGACAGCTTCAGCCGGCTGACCGGGTACGACGACGAGGAGCTGGCGGGAATGGACGCGCTGGAGCTGTTCGCCGGCGCGGACCGAGACCGGATCGCCGGCGCGATGGAGACCGTCGTCGAGACCGGCAGCGCGACCGCCGAGGCGGAGCTAGTCGCCCGGGACGGCGAGACGACCCCGGTGGAGTTCACTGGGGCGCTCGTCACCGACGCGGACGGGTCGCCGAGCGGGATCGTCGGCATCGGTCGCAGTCTGACGGAGCGCCGGGAGCGCGAGGCGCGGCTGGCGCGGCTCCGACAGGCCGTCGAGACCATCGTCGACAGGGCTCCGCTGACGCTGTTCGAGGTCGAGGCCGACGGGACGGTCTCGACGGTCCGCGGCGAGACGCTCCCCGAGCGACTCGGGCGCCGGGTGTCCGAGGGGGACGCCGCGGAGGAGGTCTTCGCGGACCAGCCCGAGATGCGCCGGCACGTCGCGGCCGCCCTCGACGGCGAGCCGGCACACGGGCTCGTCGAGGTCGGCGACTCGACGCTCGAAGCGTGGCTCCAACCCGCCCTCGACGAGACGGGGCGGGTCAGCCGGGTCGTCGGGCTCGCGCTCGACGTGACGGAGCGCGAGGAGCGCGCGGTGATGCTCGACCAGATCCAGGCGAGCGCCGGCGAGGTGATCTGGATCTCCACGCCCGGCAAGGAGTCGATGGACTTCGTCAGCGACGCCTACGAGGACGTCTGGGGGCGCGCGCCCGAGACGCTCAGGTCGGACCCGATGTCGTTCGTCGAGGCGATACACCCGAACGACCGGGAGCGGGTCGAGGCGGCCCTGGCCGAGCAGCGCGAGGACCCGGACGCCTACGAGGAGACCTACCGCGTGGTGCGACCCGACGGCGAGGTCCGGTGGGTCCACGACCAGTCGTCGGGCGTCTACGAGGACGGCGAGCTGACGCGGATCGTCGGCATCGCGACGGACATCACCGTGCGCAGGCGCCGGGAGCGCGAGCTCCGGCTGAAGAACCGCGCGGTCGAGACCGCGCCGGTCGGCATCGCGATCCACGAGACCGCCGAGTCGGCCGGCCCGATCACCTACGTCAATGAGGCGTTCGCGTCGGTCACGGGCTACGACGGCGACGCCGTCGCGGGCGAAGGCCTGTCGGCGCTCGCCGGCGACGACACCGACCCCGACCGGCTTCGCGCCGTCGCCTCGGCGGTCGAGACCGGCGACCGCGGCTCCGCGACGCTCGTGCTGTACCGGGCCGACGGAACCCCGTTCTGGGGGCGGGTGGACGTGGCGCCGGTCGTCGACGGCGACGGCGAGGCGACGCACGCGGTCAGCTTCGTCCAGGACGTGACGGAGTCGAAGGAGCACGAACAGGAGATCGAGCGCCACCTGACGGAGTTCGGCGAGGTGCTCGCCGAGGACCTCGGCGTCCCGCTCCGGGAGGCCCGGGACCGGCTGGACGCGGCGACCGACGACGATCCGGACGCCGATCTCCGGCGCGCGGAGGAGTCGGTGGAGCGCGCCGTCTCGCTCGTCGAGGACCTCGCCACGGTCCACTCGTTCTCCGTCGAGCCGCGGCGCCTCTCCGAGTCGATGCGCGGGTCCTCGCCGGCGCCCGCGGGGCGGGACGAGTGAGATGACCCGTCACCGAGCCGACCCGCGCGGAACCCGGGGGTGACCCGGATGGAACTCCCGGTTTCGACGGTGGTCGTCTGTGAGACGAACCGGACCAGGGCCGACCTCTACGGGCTCTGGCTGGACGGGTACGACGCCCGGTTGGCGCTGACGAACGCGCAGTTCGACGAGGCGTTCGACGTGGGGGTCGCGGTCCTCGTGCTGGACGACTCGTTCGGGGGCGGCGACCCCGGACCGGTCCTCGACCGAGTCGAGTCGGCGGCGCCGCACTGCCGCGTCCTCGGGGTCCGCGACCGCGACGAGCCCGAGCCCGAGCCGCGGCGCTACCACCAGGCGATCGAACGGCCGGTGTTCGAGGGGGACCTCGTCGAGCGCGTCGAGACGCTGTCGCACCGCGCGAACTACCACCTACTGTTAGACAAGTACTACCGCACCACGGTCCTGCTGTCGGTGTACGAGTGGCGGGCGGACGGCGACCCGACCGACGAGGAGCGCTACGAGCGGCTCCTCGACCGGGCCCAGCGGCTCCGGGAGTACCTGAAGGGGATCCGGCCGCGGATGCGCGACGAGGACGTCCGCGCCGTCGCGGAGTCGATCGCGGTCCCCGAGGTCGGCGACGGCGACACTGAGGCGAGGGTCGAGACCAAGTACCGCCCGGACGAGTGCGCCCGATGTGGACGCGACTGGACCGCGTCGGGCGGCGACGGCGACGCCGCCGAGAAGCTCGGCGCGTACGTCTGGCGGTGCGGCGACTGCGGCCACGTAGACATGCGCGCGGACCCCAGCCACCGGCGCGTCAGTTCGTTCAAGGGGTGACCCGGGGGAGGAGGCGCTCGGGGCTCGCCTACGATCGAGGCCCGCCCAGCAGGCACGGACCGCTCGGGATCAGTCGCGCGCCGCTTCGGCCGCGCGGACGAGGTCGCGGAGCTCCTCGATCGAGAGCGGATCGATCCGCTCGCGGGTCCCGTCACATCGGTCATGTGTGCTATCTGGATAGCGGTCAGGGTCTGCCGCCCGAATCCGACGTGACTGTCGCCGGCACGGATGACGCCGCTGCCGACGTGACGGAGCCGAGGGCGAGGGAAACGGTCCGGAGGCGGCTAAAACGCGTCCGAGTCGAGCACCCGATGCGGCACGTTCCGGTCGCGGAGCTTGGAGGTGTGTCGCGGTATCTCGTCGGTCACGGCGACCAAAAGGACGTCGAGGCCGAGCATCCCCGCCTCGGCGACGCCCTCAGCGGTCCCGAACCGGACGTCTGGGGAGGCGTCGCTCCGGGATACGAGCGCGTACGCCTCCGTCCCGGCGACCGCGACGAGGCCCTCATCCGGGACGTGCGTCGAGACCACGTCCGGGTCCAGGCGCTCGTCGTCGGTGACGGTCGGGACGGGGAGCACAGAGACGGTCCCCGTCTCGTAGTCGACGACGCCCTCGAAGTCGGCGACGCCGACGGCCTCGCCCTCCGCCGCGCTCGTAACGGTGACCGCGGTCGCGGTCCCACCGGCGGGGTTGGCGTGGAGGACGCCGTCGCGCATCACCAGCCCGACCTCCCTCCCTTCCGCCACGTCGTCGAGCGCGATCGCGGCGTCGACCTCGACACTTTCCAACACGTCGGAGTTCACCCGTTCGAGGTACGTCTCAAGGTCGTCGGTCCGGGAGATGAGCCAGTCGACGCCCTCCTTGGTCACCTCGTAGCGCCCGCGGCCGCCCTTCTCGACGTAGCCCGACTCGACGAGGTCGCGGACGTAGTCGCTGACCGCCTGCGAAGTCACGCCGATCGCGTCCGCGATCTCCCCCTGACTCACCGCCGGCTGGCGGGCCGCGATCTCCACGAGCACCTGATAGCGCGTCGCGCTCCGCTTGTTCTCGAGGACGTCCGGCGACCCCCCGCCCGCTGTGTCACCCATTACCGGACCGTGAGCCGCCACAACCAAAGTCTTGTTGTCTATCTCACGGCGAGATTGCGTTGCGTCCGGTTCTTAGCTCAGTAGGGAAACCTCACTGTACACAATTCAACTCAGGTTGTTCCGTGATGCGAGAGAGTTGTATTCTGGACGGTGGCGACCGGGTCGCGGAGCGACGCGGGATCGAATCCGACCTGCTCGGATATACCCGGGGCGGCGACGAGGCCACGGTCCGCGCGGTTTCAGATGGTGGAGCCGCTCAGATCGGTTCCGTGTCTATCGGGGTCAACACGGCAGAGCCGGCATTAGTCGCGAAACGGTCAGTGAGGAAGTGGGCGCTACAGGATTTGAACCCGTGGCAACTTGGTCCGAAGCCAAGCACTCTGTCCAAACTGAGCTAAGCGCCCTCGCTCCGAGTTACTGCCGAGAGCGTGTTAAGTCCCGCGATCCGAACGCGCCGCCGCGCAGTCGGTCGGTCCGCGGGTCGCGCCGTCGCGGAGATCGATTCGTATCCGTGACACGTTCCCGCGATCCGGCCGCGTGCGGATCCGCGCTCGACCGCGAATTCCGCGATCGAACGGGGCGTACCGCGGCGTCGAAGTCGGGCGGCGCCTCGCAAGGGGCGATCAAAAAGAATATTATTCGGAGCGGGCATGTTTCGGTAGTAGATGTGTCCTGGTCGTACGGCCTCTCGGCCGAACGAGTGGCTCGCGCCGTCGACGTCGCCCCCGAGGTGCGTCCATGTATGAGCTGACGCCGCATTTCGACGCCGAGGTCGAGCCCGGGACCAACATCCTGTTGACCGGCCCGCCGCTCAGCGGGAAGCGGTCGATCATGATGGACGTCCTCGCCGCGGGGACCGACCGCGACGAGGGCGCGATCGTCGTCACCACGAAGGACGGCGCCGATCGGGTGCTCCGCGACTACGAGAAGCGGACGCCCTACGAGGGGAAGCCGGTCGCGGTCGTCGACTGCGTCACCCGCCAGCAGGGCGGCGAGACCCGCGAGTCCGACCGGATCAAGTACGCCTCCTCGCCGGTGGACATGACGGGGATCGGGATCAAGCTATCCGAGTTCCTCCAGGCGTTCGGCGACCGCGGCATCGAGCGGAACCGCGTGATGGTCCACTCGCTGTCGACGCTGCTGATGTACTCCGACCTCCAGACCGTGTTCCGCTTCCTCCACGTGTTCACGGGTCGGGTCCAGAGCGTCGACGGGCTCGGGCTGTTCAGCATCGACTCGACGGCCCACGACGACCAGGCGATGAACACCCTCAAACAGCTGTTCGACGGTATCATCACCGTCCCCGAGGACGGCGAGCCCGACATCCGGCTGCCCTGAGCGGGGAATCAACGCCGGCCACCTCCTCCGCCCCGACGCGCCGACCGAGGGATCCGCTTAATCGCGTCGCGACCCAACGACGAGCCATGCCCATCACCGACGACGCCGGACTCGACCGCCTGCTCGACGCCGAGACGATAGCGGTCGTCGGCTGCTCGACGACGCCGGGGAAGGCCGCCCACGACGTGCCGGCGTACCTCCAGCGGCAGGGATACGAGGTGATCCCCGTGAACCCGTTCGCCGACGAGGTGCTCGGCGAGCGGGCGTACGACGCGGTCGGCGAGGTCGAGGAGCCGATCGACCTCGTGGACGTGTTCCGGCCGAGCGAGGAGGTGCCGGACATCGTCGAGGCCGTCCGCGAGCGCCACGCGGACCGCGGCGACGCCGGCGCGGTGTGGCTCCAGCTCGGGATCAGCCACGACGAGGCCGCCGCGGCCGCCGAGGCCGACGGGATCGACGTGGTCCAAGACCGCTGTCTCAAGGTCGAACACGGCCGCCTGCGCGGATAGGGCCGCCCGCGCGGGTAAGGCCGCCCGCGCGGATAGGACCGACCCCGGAGCGGCACCGCGCGGCCGGCGCCGCGCCGCTTACCCCTCCCACTCCTCGAACGACCGGTAGACGCCCTTCGAGAGGTAGCGCTCGGAGGAGTCGCAGAATATCGTGGCGACCGCGTCGTGCGGGGCGTCGATCGCGCCGTCGCGGATGTCGCGGGCGACCCGCTTCGCCGCGATGGCGTTCGCGGCGGCCGAGGAGGCGACGAGCTGGCCCTCCTCGGCCGCGAGCCGGCCCATCTCCTCGTGGACCTCGCGGTCGGGGACCGCGATGATGTCGTCGACGACCTCGGGGTCGAACAGCTCGTTGCGGTCGATGTCGTGGGTGCCGATCCCCTCGGTCTTGTACTCCTCGTGCTCGACGTCCTCGCCGAGGAACTCGCGGTAGGCGGACCCGGCGGGCTCGACGGCGGCGACGTACGTGTCCGGGTCGCGCTCGCGGAAGTACTCGGCGAGGCCCATCAGCGTCCCGCCGGTGCCGCAGCCGGCGACGACCGCGCCGACCTCGCCGTCGAGCGCCGCGTCGATCTCGGGCGCGGTCGTCTCGTAGTGGGCCTCGACGTTGAGCGGGTTCGAGAACTGCTGGGGGACGACGGCGTCGTCGAGCTCCTCGGCGATCTGGTGGGCGCGGTCGATCGCCAGGCCCATCCCCTCCTCGCTCGGCGTGTTGACGACCTCGGCGCCGAGCGCGCGCATGAGCTGCTGCTTCTCGACCGAGAAGCGCTCGGGGACGACGAAGACGGCGTTCAGGTCGAGCTGTCCGGCCGCGACGGCGAGGCCGATCCCGGTGTTGCCGGCGGTCGGCTCGACGACGGTGCCGCCCTCCCCAACGTCGCCGCGCTCCAGCATGCGTTCGAGCATGTACTTCCCGATGCGGTCCTTGACGCTCGCGCCGGGGTTGAACGACTCCAGCTTGGCGTACACCGGCACCGCGTCCGGCGCGTCGTGGACGTCGACGAGCGGCGTCTCCCCGATCGTCTCCAGCACCGACGACAGGGGCTCCCGATGGTCGGTCATAGCCCGGCAAACGTTGCCGCCGGTTTTGTGTGTTGCCATCGGTCCGTCCGGTTCCGGGGCTCCCCGGCGAGGGCAGTCTTTGCCGAGGGCGGCGCGGCGCGACCGAATCGGTTCGCGCGTCGCGGCCCGCGACCGTGTGACGCCGCGCCGCGGATCGAACACACTTATGCCGGTCGTCCGGCTCCGACCTGTATGAGCGAGACCGATGCGGAGGCCGAGGTGACGGTCGTCCTGCCGGACGGATCAGAGCTGACCGTTCCGGCGGGGTCGACAGTCGAGGACGTCGCCTTCGAGATCGGCCCCGGGCTCGGTCGCGACACCGTCGCGGGGAAGATCGACGGCGAACTCGTCGAAAAGTACGCGGAGGTCCACGACGGCGCGCGGATCGAGATCGTCACCGACCAGTCCGACGAGTACCTCACGGTGTTGCGCCACTCCGCGGCCCACGTGTTCGCGCAGGCGCTCCAGCGGCTCCACCCCGAGGCGACGCTGACGATCGGCCCGCCGACCGACGACGGCTTCTACTACGACGTGACCGACGTCGACGTCGACGAGGACGACCTGGCCGCCATCGAGGAGGAGATGGAGGAGATAATCGCGGCGGACTACGACATCGAACGCGAGGTCCGGTCGCGCGAGGCGGCGAAGGAGACCTACGCCGACAACGAGTACAAGCGACAGATCTTAGACGAGGAGGCCGACGGTGAGGAGGTCACCTTCTACGTCCAGGACGACTGGGAGGACCTCTGTCAGGGCCCCCACGTCGAGTCGACCGGCGAGATCGGCGCCGCGACGCTGCTCGAGGTGTCGGCCGCCTACTGGCGCGGCGACGAGGAGAACGACTCGCTGACGCGCGTGTACGGCACCGCCTTCGCGAGCGAGTCCGACCTCGAGGAGTACCTCGAACTCCGCGAGCAGGCCCAGGAGCGCGACCACCGGAAGATCGGCCAGGAGATGAACCTCTTCTCGATCCCGACGGTGACCGGGCCGGGCCTCCCGCTGTACCACCCGCCGGGGAAGACCGTGCTCCGCGAGCTGTCGGAGTTCGCGAACGAGCTCAACCGCGACCACGGCTACGAGGAGGTCGAGACCCCGCACGTGTTCCGGACGGAGCTGTGGAAGCAGTCGGGCCACTACGAGAACTACAAGGACGACATGTTCCTCCTCGACGTCAACGACGAGGAGTACGGCCTGAAGCCGATGAACTGCCCGGGCCACGCGACCATCTTCAACCAGCAGAACTGGTCGTACCGCGACCTCCCGCAGCGCTACTTCGAGAACGGGAAGGTGTACCGGAAAGAGCAGCGCGGGGAGCTGTCGGGGCTCTCGCGCGTCTGGTCGTTCACCATCGACGACGGCCACCTGTTCGTCCGGCCGGACCAGATCCGGGGGGAGATCGAGTCGGTGATCGAGATGATCTTCGAGGTCGTCGAGACGCTCGACCTGGAGGTCGAGGTCGCGCTGGCGACCCGCCCCGACAAGTCGGTCGGCGGCGACGAGATCTGGGAGTCCGCCGAGGAGCAGCTGCGCGACGTGCTCGAATCCGGCGGCTACGACTACGACGTCGAGCCCGGCGACGGCGCCTTCTACGGCCCGAAGATCGACTTCGGCTTCGAGGACGCCCTCGGCCGCGTCTGGGACGGCCCGACCGTCCAGCTCGACTTCAACATGCCCGGCCGCTTCGACCTGACCTACACGGGCGAGGACAACGAGGACCACCAGCCCGTGATGATCCACCGGGCGCTGTACGGCAGCTACGAGCGCTTCTTCATGGTCCTCATCGAGCACTTCGACGGGAACTTCCCGCTGTGGCTCGCGCCCGAGCAGGTCCGCATCCTCCCCGTCTCCGACGAGACGCTCGGCTACGCCCACCGCGTGAAAAACGAGCTGGAGGACGCCGGCTTCCGCGTCGAGGTCGAGGACCGCGACTGGACGGTCGGCCGGAAGATCCGCGCGGGCCACGACGACCGGCTCCCGTACATGGTGATCGTCGGCGACGACGAGCAGGAGGCGGGGACGGTCTCGGTGCGCGACCGCTTCGAGAACCAGCGCGGCGACGTCGACCTCGACGACTTCGTCGACCACCTCGTCGCCGAGCGCGACGAGAAGCGGACGGAGCCCGACTTCGTCGACGACGAGTGACGGCGGGGCCGAGCGCCGGTCGGTGACCGGCGCTGCCGCACGCCCGTCGCGGCGCGCCGGCCGTCAGATCCGGTCGACGCCGGCGAACTCGAACCGCGCCCCGCCGCCGGCCGACTCGGTCACGCTGACCGCCCAGCCGTGTCCGTCGGCGATCTGCGAGACGATGTCGAGCCCGAACCCGGTGCCGTCGCTCGTCGTCGTGTACCCGGACTCGAACACGCGGTCCCGGTTCTCCGCCGGGATTCCCGGGCCGTCGTCGGCCACGTAGAACCCGTCTCCGTCGGAGAGGGGCCCGACCGTGACCGCGACCCCGCCCGACTCGCTTCCCGCGGCCCCGTGCTCCGCGGCGTTGCGGAACAGGTTCTCGAGGAGCTGCCTGAGCCGCTGTTCGTCGGCGCGGAGGGCGTAGCCGTCGCTCGCGACGCGGAGCGTCCCGCCCCGGGTGTCGGCCGTCTCCCAGGCGTCCTCGGCGAGCGCCCCGAGGTCCACGCGGGTCAGCTCGTCGACGCCGCCGCCCTCGCGCGACAGTGTGAGGATGTTCTCGATGAGCGTGTCCATCCGCGAGAGAGCGCGTTGAACGGGCTCGACGTGTTCGCTCTCGCAGTCCTCGGCGAGGAGTTCCATCCGCCCGCGGGCGGTCGTCAGCGGGTTCCGCAGGTCGTGGCTGACGACGCTCGCGAACTCGTCGAGCCGGTCGCGCTCGCTCGCGAGCCGGTCGGCCGCGCGCCGCCGCTCCAGCTCGTAGCTCACCCACCGCGTCAACAGCTCGACGAACGTCTGCTGGGTCTCGGTGAACGGCTCGTCGCGGGGGGTCGTGTCGGCGAAGCAGAGCGTGCCGAACCGCTCGCCCTCGACCTCGACGCGGCCGCCGACGTACGTCTCCAGTCCGAACGTCTCGTACGCGGGGTCGCCGGCCCACCCCTCCGCCGAGGCGTCGACGATGGTCAGGAGCTGGTCGCGTTCGAGCGTCCGCTTACAGTACGCCTCGTCGAGCGGACACGTCTCGCCGGGCTGTAACAGGGGATGGGTGGCGTGCGAGACCTCGATGTGCTGGGTCCCGTCTTCGATCCGCGTGAGGAACCCGTTCGGCATGTCGAGGTACTCGCAGCCGATCGTCAGTATCTCCGCGACCTTCGCCTCAAACGTGCGCTCCTGGTCGGACGACACCGCGTACAGTCGCTGGATCGCGCGGAGGCTCTCCTCCTGGCGCCGCTCCAGTTCGCGTCGCTCGGTGACGTCGTGGAGGTAGACGGAGAGCCCCTCGTCCGACGGGAACGCACGCGCGTTGAACCACGTGTCGAGCGGCTCGTAGTAGGAGTCGAACGAGGCCGGCTCCTGGGTCTCCATGGCGCGGCGGTACTGCTCGTAGAAGACGGTCTCCCTCGACTCGGGGATCGAGTCCCAGAGGTGCGCCCCCTCGACCGCGCCGTTCGGGCCGACGGCGTCGTCGCTCATCGCGGACCGGAGGATCTCCCTGCCCCGGTCGTTCGCGAACACGATCCGCCAGTCGTCGTCGAGGGTGAAGAACCCGTCCGACATCCGGTCGAGCACCGTCCGGAGGTCCTTGTTCGACGCCGACTCGCCCGCGCCGTCGCTCATGTCACGGCGCACGTGTCGCGGACGGTTAAGTTAGGGTGGATTCGGGACAGGACGCGGCTCGCCGGCGTTCCGACCCGTCGACGCGGCGGCGCGCGGCGGCGCGCAGACCGCGGCCCGAGGTACGGGGTCGCCCCTTCCGTCGGCTTTTTGCGTTCGCTCGTCCGGGTATGAGGTATGTCGAACCAGCAAGCCGAGCCCGGCGTCGACGACCGAGCGCCCGAAGTCGGAGAGCTGACGCCGCCGGACCGCACGCTGATGGGGCCCGGACCGAGCGACGTCCACCCGCGCGTCCTGAACGCCATGAGCACGCCGCTGGTGGGCCACCTCGACCCCTCGTTCGTCGAGATCATGGACGAGGTCCAGGAGCTGTTGCGCTACACGTTCCGGACGGACAACAAGTGGACGATCCCCGTCTCGGGGACGGGGTCGGCGTCGATGGAGGCCGCGATCGGCAACCTCGTCGAGCCGGGCGACACCATGCTCGTCCCGACGAACGGCTACTTCGGCGGGCGGATGAAGTCGATGGCCGAGCGCGCGGGCGGCGAGGTCGTCGAGGTCGATGCGCCCTGGGGCGAGCCGCTCGACCCCGTCGACGTCGAGCGCGCGTTCGACGAGCACCAGCCCGACGTGTTCGGCTTCGTCCACGCGGAGACCTCGACGGGCGTCCTCCAGCCGAGCGTCCCCGAGCTGACCGACATCGCGCACGCCCACGACGCCCTGGTGATCGCCGACTGCGTCACCTCGCTGGGCGGCGTCGAGATGCGCGTCGACGAGTGGGGCGTCGACGCCGCCTACTCCGGACCGCAGAAGTGCCTCTCGTGTCCGCCCGGCGCGAGCCCGCTCACGCTCAACGACCGCGCGATGGACAAGGTGCTCGACCGCGAGGAGCGCCCCCGGTCGTGGTACCTCGACCTCTCCCTCCTAGAGGGGTACTGGGGCGACGACCGCTCGTACCACCACACCGCGCCGATCACGAACGTCTACGCGCTCCGCGAGGCGCTGCGCCTCGTCGCCGAGGAGGGGATCGAGTCCCGGTGGGCGCGTCACCGCGAGGTCGCCGGCGATCTGAAGACGGGCCTCCAGGACCTCGGGCTGGAGATGAACGCCCCCGACGAGTACTGGCTGCCGAGCCTCAACGCGGTGCGGGTCCCGGACGGCGTCGACGACGGCGCGGTCATCGACCACCTCCTCGACGAGTACGACCTGGAGATCGCCTCGGGCCTCGGCGACCTGGAGGGCGATATCTGGCGGATCGGCTGTATGGGCTACTCCGCGCGCCCGAAGAACGTCGAGTACGTCCTCGCCGCGTTAGAGGACGCGCTGGCGGCGCAGGGACACGAGGCCTGAACCGCGGTCCGGGCGCGCGGCCGACGCGGTTGACGCGGACCCGACCGAGACGGGTCCAACGAGACGGGCCGCCTCGCCGCCGTGCGAACCGGTACCACCGTTCCCTCTCGCTTTTTTGTCGGGGAACCGACCGTGTCGCCGTGACCGACGCTTTCGGACGCGCGATCCGGGACCACCACCGAGGCGAGCGGACTGAGCCGCTCCGCCAGGGAGACGGCGAGGAGACGCGCGAACACCCGATCGAGGCGTTCTACTTCACCGAGTTCGACCCGGAGAGCGACGCGGGGTCGTGGGTCGCGTCGCGGCTCGACGGGCCGCTGGTCGACCTCGGCGCCGGAGCGGGCCGCCACGCGCTACGGTTTCAGGAGCGGTTCGAGACCGTCGCCGTCGAGTCCAGCCCGGCGCTCGTCGAGACGATGCGCGAGCGCGGCGTCGCCGACGCCCGCGAGGGCGACATGTTCGCCCTCCGGGAGGCGTTCGAGCGCGACCGGTTCGCTTCGGCGACCGCGATAGGGACCCAGATCGGACTGGCGGGGTCGATGCGCGGCCTCTCCGCGTTCCTCGGCGACCTCGCGTTCGTGACGACGCCGGGCGCGACCGCGGTCGTCGACTGCTACGACCCCGACCACCCGGGCGCCGCCGACCTCCTCGGCTACCGCGAGGACCCGACGCCCGGGCTCGCGGGCCGCGTCATGTGGTTCGCGTACGACGGCGAGCGGGACCCGACGCTCCGCTTCACCCTCTTCTCGCCGGACCGACTCCGCGAGGCGGCGATCGGGACCGGGTGGGCGGTCGAGGCGGTCGACCGCTCGGGGTCGGGCGAGGGGCCCCACTACCGCGCCGCGCTCCGGAAGCGGTAGTCGGCCGCCGCGGCGCTCGCTCCGCGAACCCTCCGCTACCACGCGGTCAGCGCCGCGCGGCCGTGGTCGGCGGCGAGGATCCCGAGGAACGCCAAGACGCCGGTGATCGCGAACGCGCCGCCGACGTAGAAGACCGACCCCATGCTCACCTCGACCATCAGCCAGCCGGCGATGAGCGGCCCGGCCACGGAGCCCGGGCGCCACACCAGTTCGCGGATGCCGAAGCTGGAGGCGACGCCGCCGTCGTCGGTCCCCTCGTCGGCGAACAGCGCCATGCTAGCCGGCTCGCGGAAGGAGTCCGCGACGCCGAGCAGCCCGGAGAAGGCGACGAGCGGGAGGTACGCCTGCGGAAGCTCGCCGAGGACCGGCAGCGTCACGCCCGCGCCGAGCGCGCTCCCGACGGCCGCGGAGAAGGGGATCGCGACCGCGACCGCGCCGTAGGCCCCGCCGCCGGCGAAGACGAACAGCGACCGCCCGTAGGCGTCGGAGAGCCGGCCGGTGAACAGCTGACCGACCATGTTGGTCGCCTTCTCGGCGGTGACCGTCACCGCGACCGCGGTCGCGCCGACCGCGAGCCCGCCGGCGGCCAGTTCGGTCCCGGCGTAGATCGGCACCCACGTCCGCACCATCGTCACGGCGAAGGCGTACTGCGCGCGGAACGTCGAGATGGTCAGGATCTTCCGGTTCACCGCGAGGTCGCTAAACGGGAACCCCTCGACCCGCGTGGGGTCCGGGTCGAGGACCCCCCACGTGACGAGCCACGCGGCGACCATCAGCGCCGCGATGATCGCGAACACCGGCCCGAAGCCGACGGCGTCGTAGACCGCGCCCGCGCCGAGCGAGCCCAGTATCGAGGCCCCGAACGAGGCGGCGTTCGCCTTGCCGATCTTGTCGGCCCGCGTCCCGGCGTCGGCGATCTGGCCGACGAGCGAGAGCGTCATCAGCCCCGCGCCGGTGACGACGAGCCCCTGGAGCGCGCGGACGAGGATGAACGTGCCCGAGGTGTCGACGAGCGGGAAGAGGGCGTACACGCCAGCGCCGACGCCGAGGACGCCGAGCAGCACGAGCCGCTTGTCGAACCGGTCGCCCGCCCACGCGAGCGGCACCACGGCGACCGTCTGCGCGAGCGTGAACCCGGTGGTGTACATCCCGATGACGAAGCCGGCGGAGAGCGTGACTCCCAACACCGTCGTCGCCTGCGGGTCCAGGGTGTTGATGTACGTCGGCAGCAGCGTCAGCAGCGTGATGAACCCGAACCCCTCGGCGAACCGGGTGAGGTAGAGCGCCCAGAACTGCGATCGCTTCGCCCCGTCGTTCGCGCCCGCGTTGCTCACACCGGATCCGCGCCGACCGGTTCAAAAGGGGTTACGATTCGAAACGCCGCGCCGGACCACTCCGCTCACATCGTGTCGGCGTACTTGTCCCGGCGGTAGAGGTCGATCTCGTGGGCCGACGAGCCCGGCCGCGACGCCGCGAATGCGATGGCCTCCGCGACCTCCTCGGGTTCGGTGACGCTCCCCGGCTCGAACCGCTCCTCGAACGGCTCGCCCTCCTCGCTGCCGAACTCGGTCCGCACCTCCGAGGGGTTCACGACTGAGACGGCCACGCCGTCGTCGCCGGCCTGCGCCGCGACGCTGTGGGCGAAGCCCCGGATCCACCACTTCGTCGCGGCGTACACGGGGTTGAACGGCCGGGGGAACTCCCCGGCGAAGCTGCCGACCGCGACGAGCGTCCCCTCGCTCTCCCGGAGGTGCGGAAGCGCCTCCCGCGTCAGGAAGAAGGCTCCGTCGACGTTCGTCTCCTGCATCGCGAAGTACTCCTCGTCGGTCATCGTCGCCACGTCGCTCCCGCGGGCGAGCCCCGCGTTGACGACGGCGACGTCGAGACCGCCGAACGTCTCGACCGCGGCCTCGACCGCCGCCGCCGACGTCGCCGACTCGCGCACGTCGCCGGCCGCGACGACCGCCTCGACGCCGTACGCCGAGCGCACGTCCTCCGCGACCGACTCCAGCGCCTCGTGCCGCCGCGCCACGAGGACGAGGTCCGCGCCGCGCTCGGCCAGCGCGTGCGCCGTGGCTTCGCCGATTCCAGAGCTCGCTCCGGTTATCACCGCCGCCGCGCCGTCGAGATCCGTCATGGGTCTGCGATCGGAGAGCGCGGAAATAAAATGTCGCGTCGAGGCGAGGTGAGGCGAGTCACTGCGTCGCCGTTGCTCTTCGGTTCAGGGTACGGGCCGGGCGCGATTTGAACACGCGACCGACGGATTAAGAGTCCGTCGCTCTCCCTAACTGAGCTACCGGCCCACACCGAATCGTACCGCTGTCGAGTTAAAAGACCTTTTCATTCGACGGCGGTCGGTCGGGTCGGATCCGGAAGGCGAAAGCGGCGTCGACTCGCGTGCGCTCAGGCCGACCGATCGGAATACCGAGGGCGGCCGACTCGACGGAGACGACGGCGCGAGGAGCCCGGTCGGTCACACGTTCGGGGCGCACGGATGAACCCGCGCGGACGGTGAGAGCGCACTCGTTAAGTGTCGTGCCGCGGAAATCCCTCCAATGAGTAGTGGGGCATCCGGATCCGCGCGGACCCGATACGCCATCCTCGGCTGTGGAAGCGTCGGTCACGCGGTCGCTGAGGAACTGACCGAGCGCGGGAAGGACGTCCTCATCCTCGACCGCGACGAGAGCCGGGTCGAGGCGCTCCGCGACCAGGACCTCAACGCGCGCGTCCAAGACATCGTCGAGCCGGACGTCGTCGACGAGCTCGACGACCGGGACATCGTCCTGATCCTCGCGAGCGACGTGGAGGCGAACAAGGCCGCGGTCTCCGCGGTCAGGGAGACCGGCGGCGACCACTACGTCGTCGTCCGGGCGTCGGACCCCGTCAGCGAGGACGAGCTGCGCGAG
The DNA here is from genome assembly GCF_003666025.1 of Halorubrum sp. Atlit-8R. Taxonomy (NCBI): domain Archaea; kingdom Methanobacteriati; phylum Methanobacteriota; class Halobacteria; order Halobacteriales; family Haloferacaceae; genus Halorubrum; species Halorubrum sp. Atlit-8R. The sequence continues at coordinate 993,125 of NZ_QPLV01000001.1, read as the reverse complement.
CGCGGCGCGGACGTGGTGATCAACCCCTCGACGGTGATCGCCGACAGCGCGCTCCAGTCGCTGGAGACCGGCGAGCTGGAGTACATGGCGCGCCAGCTCGCGGAGATCATCGAGGACGGGGGCGACCGCATGGCAATCTTAACCCACGACAACCCCGAGCCGGACTCGATCGCGTCCGCCACCGCGCTCCAAGCCATCGCCGAGGCGTTCGGCGTCGACGCCGACATCATCTACTCCGGCGACGTGGGGCACCAAGAGAACCGCGCGTTCGTCAACCTCCTCGGGATCGACCTGCTCGCCCGCGGCGAGGCGCCGGCGCTCTCGGAGTACGCGACCGTCGCGGCCGTCGACCTCGCGAAGGCCGCGGCCGAGGACCTCGACCTCGACGTGTCCGTCGACATCTACCTCGACCACCTGGAGTCCGAGGTGCCGTTCGACGCGCGGTTCGTCGACGTGCGCACCAACGTCTCCTCGACGTCGACGATCCTCACGAAGTACCTCCAGGAGTTCGACCAGTCGCCCTCGGAGGCGGTCGCGACCGCGCTGCTGTACGGGATCCGCGCCGAGACGCTCGACTTCAAGCGCGACACGACGCCGGCCGACCTGACCGCGGCCGCGTACCTCCACCCGTTCGCGAACCACGACACCCTCGAACAGGTGGAGTCGCCGTCGATGAGCCCGGAGACGCTGGACGTGCTCGCGGAGGCGATCCAGAACCGCGAGGTCCAGGGGAGCCACCTCTTCTCGACGGCCGGGTTCATCCGCGACCGCGAGGCGCTCGCGCAGGCGGCCCAGCACCTCCTCAACTTGGAGGGGATCACGACGACGGCCGTGCTGGGCATCGCCGACGAGAAGATCTATCTCGCGGCCCGCTCGAAGGACATCCGGCTGAACATCGGCAACGTCCTCGACGAGGCGTTCTCGGAGATGGGCGACGCCGCGGGCCACTCGACGCAGGGCTCCTTAGAGATCCCGCTCGGCATCTTCACCGGCATCGAGGCGAGCGGCGAGAACCGCGACACGCTCCTCCACCTCACCGAGGAGGCGGTCCGCCGGAAGCTGTTCGACGCGCTCGGCGTCGAGGGCGGCAGCGGCGACGGCTCGAACGGCTCCTGACCTGCCGACTCGGGGCGGGTCGCCCCCGCGCCCCGGCGGGGTCGTTTTCCGGCTCGATCCCGTACCTGTAAACGCCACGCCGCATGTACGTTCCCGAGGACCCGCCGCCGGACTGTCCCGCCTGCGGCGACCCGTACGACTCGGTCTCCCGCCACACCGGCGGGTTCGTGGCGAACCTGCTCGACAACGAGCGCTACCAGCGGGTCTGTTTCTACCCCGCGACCGACGGCGGCGAGCCCGCGTTCGACTGCTATCACCACACGCACGCTCAGGCCGGGACGGACGGCGACTGACCGCGAGGGCGCAGGGCGGCCCCGGCGGTCGCGCCGCGCTCAGAAGTCGTCGCCTTCGGTGATCGAGGTGTACGAGCCGATCAGCGCGCCCGAGAGGTCGACGCCCTCCAGGGTGGCGCCCGTGTCGATCACGGAGTTTCGGACCTCGGAGTCGGTGATCGTCGCGTCCTCGAAGACGACCGCGCGGTCGAGCGTCGAGTCGGTCACCGTCGCGCCCGACATGACGTGGACCACGTCGCCGAGGTCGCTCCCCTCGACGGTCGCGTCGTCGGCGACGAGCGTCCCGCCGTCGAGCGCGTACTCGACCGCGTCGAGGTAGGAGTCGGCGGTGCCGATGTCGAACCACGCGCCGTCGAAGGTGAACGCGTGGACCGCGCCGCGCTGCTGGAGCCACTGGAGGAACCACCCCGGCTCGTCCGGGTTGTTGTCGTCTTCGAGGTAGGTGGTGAGCTTCGGGAGCGTCTCCGCGGGGAACGCGTAGCAGGCGATAGAGACCAGCGTCGACTGCGGGTCGTCGGGCTTCTCCTGGAAGTCGACCACCTCGTCGCCGTCCAGCTGGACGAGCCCGTACGACTTCGCGCGCTCGCGGTCGCCCACGTCGTAGGCCGCCAGCGTCGGCGTCCCCTTGTCCTCGAAGAAGTCGGCGAAGTCGGCGAGGTCGAAGCTGATCATGTTGTCGCCGGCGACGACGATCAGGTCGTCGTCGACGCCCTCGCGGTCGACGAGCTGTTCGAGCGCCCCCACCACGCCGAACTTCTCGTCCTCCTCGACGGTCTCTTCGACCGACAGCGTCGGCTTCTCGAACGGGCTGTCGGCGAGGTACTCGGCGAAGGTGTCGGCGAAGCGCTCGTTCGTCGAGACGAACACCTCGTCGACCCGGTCGTCGGCCTCCAAGTCCTCGAATATCTCGTCGATGACGGTGTTCTCGCCCACCGGCAGGAACATCTTCGGCCGGTGTTCGGTGATCGGCCAGAGTCTGGTCGCGTAGCCACCCGCGAGTACGACGGCTTTCATACCCGCTCCGTCTCACTCCGGTGACATACCTCTTGTGCCCGCGTCATCGGTGGCGTCGCGATCCCGGACGGTTTTGCGCGTCGCCGTCGAAACCCGTCCATGGAGACGACCCGCCAGCGGATCGCCGACGCGCTCCGCGAGGCACCGCGGACCGCGAGCGACCTCGCCGAGACGCTGTCGCTGCCGACGCCGACCGTGTACGAACACCTCGACCACGTCTCGCGGTCGGTCCGAGAGGGGAACGCCGGCGGCGGCGACGCGGACGAGGAGTTCCTCGTCGCGCCGCCGACCTGCCGCGAGTGCGGGTTCGACGGCTTCGACGACCCGGTCAACGAGCCGTCGCGGTGTCCCGAGTGTAAAAGCGAGCGGATCGAGGAGCCGGCGTTCGTGATCCGGTAGGGAGGCTCGCGCGGCTTACAGCTCGTCCAGCAGCGTCGTCGCCGCGTCGGCCGAGGAGCCCGGGCCGCGCGCGGTGATCAGGTCGCCGTCGACCGTGACGCTCGTGTCGGCGTCGAGTTCGGCGTCCCAGTCGGCGCCGGCGAGGACGACCTCGTCTTCGACCCAGTACGGGAGCTTCCGGCCGTCCGGCAGCACGTCGTCCTCGTCGACGATGTCCTCCTCCCACGCGTTCGGGAAGCCGGTCACCGAGCGGCCCTCGACGAGCGGCGTCCCGTCCGCCTCGCGGGTGAACCCGAGGATGCCGACCGCGTGACAGACGACGAGGGCGACGCCGTCGTCGCCCGCGACCGCGTCGAGCAGGAGCTGCCGCGCGTGGCGGTCCTGGTTCACGTCCCAGACGGTCCCGTGGCCGCCGGGGAAGACGACGGCGTCGTAGCCGTCGGCCTCGACCGTCGCGATCGGCTCCGGATCGTTGAGTTCGGGGTGGCTCTCGTCGACCTCGCGAAGCTCCGCGACGCGGTCCTCGCCGCCCGCGGCCTCCGGGTCGAGCGACCGCTCGTCGACGACCGGCGGCGACCCCGAGGGCGTGGCGACGGTCACGTCGACGCCCTCGTTTTCGAGCGTCGTCAGCGGCTCGATACACTCCTCGGCCCAGTACCCCTCCTCGCTCACGACGAACAGCGCGCTGGTCATGTTCGCCTCCCCGTTCGCGGCCGCGACACAAAAGACGCCCGCGCCCGGCAGCGATGAGGGGCGGCGCCGAGTTTATAAACGGCCGCAGCGGTGCGGTCGGCGCGTGCCTGTGAGCGGCCGACAGGCCGCGAGCAGCACGCGCGAGGGAGTCAGTCGCCGGAGCGAAGCGACGGCGACTAACGAGGTTGGGGAGGTGTGAGGCTGCGGTTGCTGCGCGGGGTGGGACTCAAAGGGGCAACCGTGAGGCGGCCGTAGGCGTTCACGAGAGCGAAGCTCTCGTGAGCCAATCAGAACGCGATGCGTTCTGATGACGACGCAAGCACCGCAAGGAGCGAGCAGTGCGAGCGACTGAGGAGCGCAGCGAGCGTGCGACTGAGGAGCGCACCGAGCGTACGGCCGCCTCACGGCTGGGGCTTTGAGGGCGTTCACCACCTAAGCGTAGTCGACTACCTACAAGCGGCTAACCAGAAAATCCGCGGGGTTCACCGCGGTTCCGCTGCGGACGGCTTATTCGTCGCCCTGCGCGTCGACGATCACGACCTCGCCGTCCTCGACGGTGACGTTGATCAGCGTCTTCACGTTGTAGTCGGTGTCGTCGAGCTCGTTCGGGCCGGCCTTCTTGATCACGGCGACGACGTCGACGACCTCCGCGCCGACCTCGTCGGTGAGCGCGTCGAGGATGGCCTTCATCGTGCCGCCCGTCGAGAGCACGTCGTCGAGCACGAGCACGCGGTCGCCCTCCTCGACGTCGTTGATGTACATCTCCGACTCGGAGTAGCCGGTCTCCTGGAACAGCGGGACCTCGCCGTCGAGGCCGTACTGGCGCTTCCGGATGACCACGAGGGGGATATCGGTCATCAAAGAGAGCGCGGTGGAGATGTGGATCCCCATCGCCGCGGGGGTGACGATCTTGTCGACGTTCTCCAGCTCCGCCTTCCGGATGATCCGGATGACGATCTCCCGGAGCAGCTCCGGTTCGAGCATGGGGACGCCGTCGCTGATCGGGTGGACGAAGTACTGGTACTCGCCTTTCTCGATGATCGGCGCGTCGAGGAGCGACTGCCGCAACTGGTCCATGTCGCGGGTACTCGGGCGGATTAATAAAGCGTGGCGGTTACGGGATCGCGGTGGGAGACGATGGCACGGAGGGCGGTATCCGAACGCTCATTCACGGATCGCCGATCGATATGAACACCGCCGAAGCCCCGGCCACGAGGGCTCGGTGCGCTCGTTGCGGTCCTCGGTCGCTCGCGCTGCTCGCTCCCTGCGGTCCTTACGTCGCGCGCCTTCGCCCTCGTGGCCGCCCCTTCGAGACCCGCCCCGCACCGCCCAACACCGCACCTCACGCCTCCCCAGCCTCGTCGACCGGTCTCCGCTTCGCTCCGACCGGTCGGCTCCCTCGCGCGTGCGACTCACGCCCTTCGGGCGCTCGTCGGCACGCGCCACCGAACAGCAGTTCCGACTCGGTCAGTCCTGAATCCGTCTACTCGAACTCCGGCTCGCGCTTCTCCAAGAACGCCCGCATCCCCTCGCGCTGGTCGTGGGTGCCGAACAGGCCGGCCCACGCCCGGCGTTCGAGGGCGTGCCCGGTCGCCGCGGCGCCCTCGCCGGCTGCGTTCAGCGCCTCCTTCGCGGCGCGGAGCGCAGTCGCGGGCTTCGCTGCCAGCTCGCCGGCCAGCTCGTCGATCCGGTCGTCGAACTCCTCGTCGGCGACGACCTCGCCGACGAAGCCCACCTCGGCGGCCTCGGCCGCGTCGATGCGCTCGCCGAGGAAGATCAGCCGGCGGGCCACCTCGTCGCCGACGAGGGGCGGGAGACGCTGGGTGCCGCCCCAGCCCGGGATGATGCCGAGGTCGATCTCGGTCTGCCCGAGGACCGCGCTCTCGGCCGCGACGCGGAGGTCGCAGGCCAAGGCGAGCTCGCAGCCGCCGCCGAAGGCGTACCCGTCGATCGCGGCGACCGTCGGCGCCGGGAACGTCTCGATCGCGTCCGCGACGCGGTGGCCGAGCTCCGCGTACGCCTGCGCCTCCGGCGTCGACATCTCGACCATGTAGGAGATGTCCGCGCCGGCGACGAACGCCTCGTCGCCCGCGCCGGCGATCACTAGGGCGCGCGCGTCGCGGTCGGCCGCCTCGTCCAGCGCGTCCTCGATCGCTTCGAGCGTCTCGACGGTGAGCGCGTTGAGCTGTTCGGGTCGGTCGACGGTGATCGTCGCCACGCCGCGGTCGTCCACGTCGAAGGAGATGGTGTCCCGGCTCATACGGGCCCCGTCGCGCGGCGCCGTGAAAACAATTCGGCAGCCGGATCCGGGACTCAGAGATCGGCGCGGCCGAGCGGTTCCCGGCCCCCGTCAGACTTCTTCGCGGCTGTCGATGCCGGTGTAGATGAACCACGCCGTCGTGTACACGCCGACGAACAGGAGGTAGCCGACGATCAGGCCGCCGAGCTGGCGGCTCGCGAGCCCGTCGGGGAGCGTCCGCGAGAGGATGCCGAGCGCGAGCACGAAGACGACGAGCGAGAACAGCCCCGAAAGGGCGTACACGCCGAGGTCAGAGGTGAGGCGATCGCGCACGCTCCCACCAACGAGGTCCCGTTACATACCCCCATCGGTCGCGCGTCGGTCCGCCCCGTGGCGGGTCGTCGACCGCCGCGAGTCGTCGACCGTCGCGGGTTGGCAGCGACCGCGGCTTGGCAGCGACCGCGACCCGTTGCGCGGATTGCAACCCCTATATGCCCCCGGCCACACGTACCGGTATGAACGGGAACCGGTTCGGCCGACTCTTCCAGCTGACGACCTACGGCGAGAGCCACGGCGACGCGATGGGCGTCACCGTCTCCGGCGTGCCGGCGGGCGTCGAGCTCGACGAGGAGGCCATCCAGGCGCAGCTCGACCGGCGCAAGCCGGGCCAGTCGATGATCACTACCTCGCGCGGCGAGCCCGACGAGGTCGTCGTCAACTCCGGCGTCCAGGACGGCTACACCACCGGGACGCCGATCGGCATGGTGATCCAGAACAAGGACGCGCGCTCGGGGAAGTACGAGCCGTACGTCACGGCCCCGCGGCCCTCGCACGGCGACTACACCTACTCGGCGAAGTTCGGCACGCGCAACTGGGGCGGTGGCGGCCGCTCATCCGCCCGGGAGACGGTGAACTGGGTCGCGGCCGGCGCGGTCGCGGAACAGGTCCTCGACGCCTCCGAGTACGACGTGGAGATCAAAGGCCACGTCAACCGGATCGGCGACGTCGAGGCGGACCCGGTGAGCTTCGAGCAGCTGCTCGAACGCAGCGAGGAGAACGACGTGCGCTGCGCCGACCCGGACGCGGCCGCCGAGATGCAGGAGCTGATCGAGGAGTACCAGGAGCAGGGCGACTCCATCGGCGGCTCCATCTACTTCGAGTGCCGCGGCGTCCCGCGCGGGCTCGGCGCGCCGCGCTTCGACGGCTTCCCGAGCCGGCTCGGGCAGGCGATGTTCTCAATCCCGGCGACCACGGGCGTCGAGTTCGGGCTCGGGAAAGGCGCCGTCGACGTGACCGGCAGCGAGCGCAACGAGGACTGGACGTTCGACGACGGCGAGTCGTTCGAGCACGTCGAGAGCGACGAGGGCGACCCGGTCCCCATCGGCAACGACCACGGCGGCCTCCAGGGCGGGATCACGACCGGCGAGCCGATCTACGGCGAGGCGACGTGGCACGCCCCAACGTCGATCCCGAAGAAGCAGCGCTCCGCCGACTGGGAGACGGGCGAGGAAAAGGAGATCCAGGTCGTCGGCCGCCACGACCCGGTCCTCCCGCCGCGGGCCGTCCCCGTCGTCGAGGCGATGCTGTACTGTACCGTCCTCGACTTCATGCTGCTCGCCGGCCGGATCAACCCCGACCGCGTCGACGGGAACCCCGGCCAGTACGACACGGAGTACCACCCGAGCAGCCCGCGAAACGAGTAACGGTCGATTGGCCGGCTCCGCGGACCGGTCCGCCTCGCCGACCGGCCCGCCTATTCTCCCGGCGACCACTCGCAGGCGTTCCCCGCGACGAGTTCGTTCTCGTCGACGTGCGCGGACAGGCACGCGTAGTTACAGAAGTAGGTCGGCGAGCCGCACCCGTCGTCGCAGTCGCGCACGCAGACCGGGTCGTGGTCGAAGATCCGCGAGCCGCAGTACGCGCACGGTTCGTCGGCGTCGGGGGTGGACACGGTCGTCGACATGTCTGGAGACGGGGGACGCAGGACCGAAAAGGCGTCGCGCGTCGGACGGCTCACACCACGACGACGGCGTCGACGACGACGAGCAGCACGAAGCCGACGAGGAAGGCGCCGGTCGCTGCGTCGGCGTGGCCGTGCCCGTGCGAGGAGGGGATCAGCTCCCGGAAGACGACCGCGAGCATCGCCCCGGCGGCGAAGCCGGAGGCGATCGGGAACAGCCCCGCGGCGACCGAGACGAGCGTGAACCCGAAGACGGAGGCGACGACCTGCGGTACTACCCCCGACAGCGTCGTGTACCAGAGCACGCGGGCGTTCGACATGCCGGTGTCCGCCATCGGCACGGCGAAGGCGAACCCGTCGGGCACGTTCTGGAGCCCGATCACGACCGCCAGCAGCAGCGCCACCTCCTCTAACCCGGAGGCGAACGCGACGCCGATAGCGAGCCCCTCGGGGGCGTTGTGGAGCGTGATCGCCCCGCCGATGAGCAGCGCCTTCCGGAGCGTCACCTCGCGGGCGGCCGCGTCGGCGTCGGCCGCATCGCCGGCGGCCTCGTCGACGGCGCCCTCGTCGACGGCGTCCTCGTCGTCATCGCCGGCGGTCGTCCCGCCTCCCTCGCCCGTCCGCATCGACTCGGCGTCGTCGCCCGTCGCGCCGCCCTCCGGGAGCCACTCGCGGTACCGCGCGTGGAGGTGCGGGACGGCGTAGTTCCCGCCGAGGAGCGCGATCCCCCCGAGGAACACCCCGATCATCACCGCGGAGAGGGTGCCCTCCTCCAGCCCGGGAACGATCAGGCCGAAGACGCTGGCGGCGACCATCAGCCCCGCTGCGAGGCCGAGCGCCGCGTCGTACACCCGGTGCGTGACGCGGGCCCGGAAGAAGACGGGCAGCGCGCCCAGTCCCGTCGCGAGCCCCGCGACGGTGGTGATTCCCAGGAGGGCCGGCAGCGTTGTCATGGGCGCCGGTTCCGCGCCCGACGATATAAAAACGGGCGACCGAGTCGACGCCCCTGTCGACACGGTTCCTATCGGACTACGATCCCGCGGAGGTCGCCGCCGTACGCCCAGCCCGCGACGAGAAGCGTCGCCACCGCGCTCGCCGGGAGGACCGAGAACCACCCGGCGGTCGTCCCAACGCCGAAGCGCACGCCCAGCCCCGCCGCGACCCACAGCGTCGCGGCCGCCGCGAGCACGAGGAGCCCGCCCGTGACACGGCGGTCCTCGCGGCCGAGCGCGATCCCGCTCGTGGCGCTCCCCGCCGCGAGCAGGTGGAACCCGAGCGCGAGCGGCCACGCCCGGATCGACGGCGGGAGCGTCGCGAACGGCCGCGGCTGGTCGAGGAAGTACGCCCACACCGGGTAGCCGCCGAGCCCCGCGCCGTCGCCGCCGAGCGTCACGAACCCCCAGAGGCTCACCAGCGTCGGCGCGCCGTCGCCGGGGACGACCGCCATGGGAATCGCGAGCAGCGCGGCGACGAGGAGCCACTCGACGCGGCCGCTGGTCGGCGACGAGCCCCTCTCCGATCGCGGCGAGGAGCGTCGAGACGTCGGTTCCGCCGCCGAGCGCGACGCGCCGTCCGAACTCTCCATACGACGGGTTCGACGCCCGAGAGTAAGTATGGTCGGGACCTCGCTGGCCCGGGGGGTTTTACTGCCGTCGGCTGGACCGACCGACTATGCCAGCCCTCCGCTCGATCCGACCGGCAGTCGGTGGCGTCGCGAGGAATCCCGTCCTCGTCGCCGTCTCGGCGCTGTTTGCGCTCGCGCAGTTTCCCGACCTCTTCGTGCGGCCGACCGCGAGCCCGGAGCTCTCGGCCGCGGTCTCCGCGCTTACCTTCGGCGTGCTGATCCTCGTCGTCCCCTTCTTTCAAGGCGGCCTGCTCGCCATGGCCGACGAGGCGCTCGACGGCCGGACAGGCGTCGCGACGCTCGTCACCGCGGGACGCGACTACTATCTACCGCTGCTCGTCGCCTACCTCGCACTATTGGGCGTGAGCCTCGCGTTCGGGTTCTTGCTCGTCGTCGGGACCGTCCTCGGCATCGCCGGGAGCGTCTTCGGCGGGCCCGCCGGGTTCGTTCGGGTCCCTGCCGAGGACGTCACGCTCGTCGCGGTGCTCGGGATCATCGCCGTCGGCCTGTTCGGCGCGTACCTGCTCGTCACCTTCTTCCTCCAGTTCTACGCGCACGCGGTCGTCATCGACGGCGCCGAACTCGTCGCCGCGTTCCGCCACAGCGTCCGGCTCGTACGGTCGGACCTCGGGGCCGCGTTCCTGTACACGGCCCTCCTCGCCGCCGTCGGCGGGGCGTTCGGACTCCTCGTCGCCGCTGCGTCGCTGACGGTCGCGCCGCCGCCCGCGATGGAGACGGCGCCGGCGTGGGTGCCGACGGTCGAGGTCGGCGCGCTCGAGACTCTCGGCCTCGGGTTCGGCGTGGTGGCGGTCACCGGCCTCCTCGGCGCGCTCTGGGCGACATACTCCGTGGCGTTCTACCGTGCCCTCGCGGAGCGGACGCCCGCGAGGGGGCGTCAGGCGTAACCCGTCCCCGCCCGTACCGCGCGTGTGAACACGAACGACGGCGGCCATCACGACGCGGCGGTCGACGCGCTGGCGGCCCGCGAGTACGAGCGCGCGGGAAACCGCTACACTCGCGGGGGACGGCGCGTGCTCGCGGACCCACGCCCGGATACCGATCCCTTCGAGCCGGACGAGAAGGGATGGATCGGCCAGGGGCTCCAGCAGCTGCTCGCGGCGGCGGTCGCGTACCGCGTCGCGGGCGTCGGCGAGCGCGCCCGGCGGCGCGCGGCCGAGGGGATCGCCGCGGCGCGCGACTTCGAGTCGGTCCTCGCCGAGCCGGGACAGGCGGCCTGCCTCGCGGAATTCGTCGCCGACTTCCGCGCCGCGGGCGGGCTGGGCGGCGCCGAGGAGGCGTACGACGACGCGGCCGAGCGGTACGCGGCCGCCGGCGACGCGGTCGACTCCCCGCAGGCGCTAGCGACGACGCCGCTGTTCGAGGCCGCGGTCGCGACGATCAAGCAGGTCGCGCGGGGGCAGGCGGACGGCGAGATCGCGATCAAGTGGGAGGACATCCACGGGAGCGACCCGGGCCGGGCCGGCGAATTCCTCGCGCACCGCGCCCGATTCAAGAAGCAGCGGTTCCCCGGGCTAATCGAGCGCGCGGTCGACGACGGTCACCTCGCCGCCCCGCGGGGGACGACCGAGTACAACAACGACACCCACCGCTGCCCGAACTGCGGGTCGACCCACGTGAACTGGGCGGGGACGGGGATCCTCTGTCTGCGCTGTTCGACGCCGACGGCGGAGAAGTAACACGCGGCGAGCGCGCCGTCAGCCCAGCAGGCTCTCGCCGTCGAACTCGTCGTCGGCCTCGACGTCCATCAGGTCGAGGATCGTGGGCGTCACGTCGAAGAGGTTCGCGCCGGACAGGTCGAGGTCGGGATCCGTCGAGTACAGCAGCGAGTTCTCGAACTTGTGCATCCCGTTGCGCGGGCCCTCGGTGAAGACGGCCTCCTTGCCGGAGAAGCCGGACTTGAGGTCGAAGCCGTCCGCGGGGATGACGACGAGGTCGGGCGCGATGCCGTCGTGGGCGCCGTCGAAGACGGTCTCGCCTTTCACGATCCGGCGGCACACCTGTCGGCCGTCGGGGCCGGTGAGCGATTCGAGGTCGTCGATGAGCGCCTCACGGGTCGCCTCGTACTCGGGCTCGGGGACGACGCCGTTCGGCTCGCGGCCCTCTACGTTGAGGTAGAAGCGGCCGGGGATGAGCGAGTACGCGCGCGTCTCGTCGTCGATGTCGGTCAAGGCTTCGTGGTCGTCGCCCGCGTAGGAGAGCCACCCCTCGTCGGCGAGGAACTGGTTACAGTTCACCTCCCATTCCAGCCGGGTGAACCCGTGGTCGGAGGCGACGATCAGGGTGGTGTCGTCGTCGAGCGAGTCGCGGATCTCGCCGATGTAGCCGTCGAGCTTGCGGTAGAACTCGAGGAACTCCTCTTTGTACTCGCCGTCGGTCGCGTAGTCGCCGAACAGGAAGTGGTTGACGCGGTCCGTGCTCATGAACACGCCGAAGAAGAGGTCCCAGTCGTCCTGGTCGAGGTAGTGGGCGAAGGCGTCGTGGCGGGCGTCGAGCGTGGCGTGCGCGTTCTCGATGAACTCCGTCTTGTCGTCGTCGTGGCCCAGCTTCGCGTTCACGTCGATCCGGTAGTCGAACCCGTCGAGCGTCTCGCGCACCGCGTCGTCGCTCGCGGCCGACTCCAGGTCGGGCGAGAGGAACCCGGAGACCATCCGCTGGACCCGCGTCGACGGCGGGAAGGTGACGGGGACGTTGAGGACGGTCGCGTCGCGCCCGGCGTCGGTGACGCGGTCCCACAGGCGGGTCGCCTTCACGTGGCGCCCGAGCGGGACGTACGTCTCGTAGGAGTCGACCTCGCGGTCCTGGAAGCCGTACACGCCCGTCGCGCCGGGGTTCTTCCCGGTCGTGAGGCTCGGCCAGCACGCGCTCGACTCGGGCGGGACGATGCTCTCCAAGCGCCCCCCGGAACCGGTCTCGGCGATGTCGGTCAGGTTCTCGAAGACGTCGGGGTGCTCCTCGACGAGGTCGAGCGGTACGCCGTCGATCCCGAGGAAGACGACGCGCTCGTCGTCGTCGCCGCGGAGCCGGTCGAACAGACCCATGGGCGACGGTTCCGGGGCGGCCGGCATATCCCTTGTGTTCCGCGGGACCCCGGCGGCGGCCGCCGACCGCGGGACCGACTCGCGGGCGACCGCGATTCAGAAAGCCTATTCGTCTCGGCGGCGACTGCTACGGCGTATGAGCGACGACTTCCCGGCGAGCGTCGACGTCGATTACACCGACGGCGAGGGGGAAACTCCGGACGACTACCCGTCGATCCAGCACAAAATCGAGAAGGCGGTCGAGGTCACCCGCCGCGGGCTCGAACAGTACGACAACCCCGCGGTGATGTGGACCGGCGGGAAAGACTCCACGCTGACGCTGTACTTCATCAACCAGGTCGCCGAGGAGTACGGCTACGAGAAGCCGACCGCCGTCTTCATCGACCACTTCCAGCACTTCGATTCGATCACCGACTTCGTCGAGCACTGGGCCGACGAGTGGGAGATCGACCTCGTGTACGCCCGCAACGAGGACGTGGGCGCCTACGTCGAGGAACACGGCCTCGAACCGGGCGACGACATCCCCGTCGACGCGCTCTCGGAGCACAACCAGCACCACATCCGGGAGATCCTGGAGTTCGAGGAGGACTCGTTCCCGTTCCTGCTCGACACGTACGTCGGCAACCACCTGCTGAAGACGGTCGCGCTCAACGACGCCTTGGAGGAACACGACATCGACGGCGTCATCTCCGGCGTCCGCTGGGACGAACAGGAGGCCCGCGCCGACGAGACGTTCTTCTCGCCGCGGCACGACCCCGACCTGTTCCCGCCGCACGACCGCATCCAGCCCATCCTCCAGTTCGCCGAGGCCGACGTGTGGGAGGCGTTCTGGAACTTCGTGGTGCCGGACACGGTCGAGGCGTTCCCCGACGAGGGGTACATCCCGCAGGCCGACGACGACCTCCCCGAAGGCGTTACCCAGGAGGACATTCCGATCTCGCCGAAGTACTTCGCCGGGTTCCGCTCGCTGGGCAGCGAGGTCTCGACAGAGAAGACGACCGAGGAGCCCGCGTGGCTCCAGAACCTCGAGGACACGACCGAGCGCGCCGGCCGCGCCCAGGACAAGGAGGACCTGATGGAGCGCCTGCGCGACCTCGGCTACATGTGATCGCCGCCGGGGCGTAACCCCCGACCGACCCTTTTTGCCGCAGCGGATCCCTCGTCTTCGATCAGCGTCGGCGACCGTCGTCGCCCGCCTCGCCGGCCGACGCGGTGAAGCCGACCTCGCGGAGCCGCTCCGCGAGCGGCAGCCCGATCCCCGACGCCGGCGTCAACACGCCGCCGTCGAACGGGGAGTCGACCTCGTCGCGCGCCAGGCAGACCGCCGACTCGCCGAGCATCCGCGCCGTCGCGCCGTAGCCCGGATCGCGGTCGGCGCCGACCGCGGCCTCGACGGTGAACGGTCCGTCCGCCGCCGTCCCGCGTCCGAGGACGCGGATCCGGAAGTGGCCTGCCTCGGCCTCCTCCCGCGTCGGCCCCTCGCCCGGGTCGGGGAAGACGTACCGGCGGAGCGCGGAACGCAGCGGCCCGACGGACATCGCGGCCGTGAACAGGCCGAGCCCGCCGGCGACGGCGCCCGCGGTCGCCGCGCCCAGCACCCCATCGCCGGTCGGAATCACCTCCGAACACCGGAACTCGCGCCCCCACGGGTACCCGAGGAGCGCGTTGCTCCGGCGCACCACCCGCTCGTTCACCGCGGCCATCGGCGACGGCGCCGTCCACTCGCCCCGCAGCGCGTCCCGCCGCGGCCACCGCTGTGCGCCCGGGTCGACGCCGCTCCGCTCGCCGCGCGGCGCCAGCGAGTAGGGGTTGCGGAGCGTCTCCCGCGCGAGCGGGTCGGTCGCGGCCGCCTCGAACAGCTCGCCCGCGCTCGCGAGCGTGCCGCCGCTGACGCTCCCGCTGCCGCCGTCGAGGTAGATCCGGACCGCCTCGCAGGGGGCGCCGTGCGCTTCGCGCGCGTGCGACTGCGAGAGCAGGGTGCCGAGGTCCGCCGGGACCGAGTCGAACCCGCAGCTGTGGACGATCCTAGCGTCGGCGTCGACCGCCGCCTCGTGGAAGCGGTCCACGGTCTCGCGCACCCAGTTCACCTCGCCGGTGAGGTCGCAGTAGTCCGTGCCGGTCTCGACGCAGGCCTCGACCAGCGGCGTCCCGAGGCGGGTGTACGGGCCAACCGTCGTACACACCACCTCCGCGCCTCGGGCGACCGCGCGCAGGCTCTCGGGGTCGGTCGCGTCGCCCACGACGACGGCCACGTCGTCCCGCGCGTCGCTGCGACGGACGAGGTCGTCGACGAGCGCGTCGAGCTTCGCCCGGTTCCGTCCGCCGACGGCCAGCGAGAGCTCGTCGGGGCCGTACCGCTCGGCGAGGTACTCGGCCGTGAACCGCCCGGCGACCCCGGTCGCGCCCCACACCACGACGTCGTGCGTCGGCTCGGCGTCAGTCATTCGGTGGCGCTAGGGGGCGGCGTCGGTAAACTGGTGCGGTACCGCGTGGCGACCGCCGACGATCAGGGCGTCACGAGCTCTGACACGCGCTACCTCTTTAACGCCGGGGCCGTACACAGTGATATGGCCGTTGGCACTCGGTTGTCACTACAGCTCGCCGACTTCGGTACCCGCTCGCTCGTCACGCACAGCCTGATGGTGTTGGGGTTCATCGGGGCAGTATACACGGGGCTGTTCGTCGAGGGACAGATCGGCACCGTCTCGATGGCGGCGTTCATCAACTTCACCGCCGGGCTGTGGATCTCGCAGTCGATCCACTCGCTCGGCAACGCCGCGACCGACGACGAGTATCAGGGCGTCCTCAAGGAGATATTGAACCGTGTCTAGCGAACCCGGGATCGACACCGCCCGATTCGGGCGGATCCTCGCGCTCGTCGGCTTCGTCACGACCGTCTTCCTGTTCCTGACGGCGCAGCGGCTGTCCGGGGACGCGTTCCAGATCGGCGCGGTCGCCATCGGGATGGTGGGGCTCATCACCGCCATCATCGGCTTCCTCGTCGCCGCCGGCAGCGCCGTGGACGCGTCCTGACCGCCGTCCCGCTTCTCGTTCGGGTTACTGATACGGCTCGCAGACCAGCTCGACGCCTTCCTCGAAGCTGATTTCGGGCTCCCAGCCGGTCGCTTCGTGGAAGGTCGAGTAGTCGGCCATCGTGTCGTGGACGTAGCCGTCGAAGGGACACTCGATGTACTCGGGGTCGACGTCGGTGCCGAGCGCGTCGTTGATCATCGCGACCATCTCGTTGAACGAGTACGCCTCCTGCGTGCCGACGTTGTACACGCCCGTGAGCTCGTGGTCGGCCGCGAGTTCGCACGCGCGGGCCACGTCCGAGACGTGCGTGAAGTCGCGCGTCTGGGTGCCGTCGCCGAACAGCTCGGGCGCCTCTCCGTTCGCGATGGCGTCCGCGAACTGCGCGACCGTGTTCGCGTACTCGCCTTTGTGTTCCTCGTTGCCGCCGAACCCCTGGTACACCGAGAAGAACCGCAGCCCGGCCATTGCCATGTCGTGGTGGTTGGCGTAGTACTCGGCGTAGCGCTCGCGCGCGAGTTTCGATGCCTCGTAGGCCGTGCGCGCCTCCACGTCCATGTCGACCGGCGAGGGCTCGGTGCGGCTCCCGTAGATGGAGGAGGTGGAGGCGTAGACGACGGTGTCACACCCTTCCTTTCGAGCGCGTTCGACCGTGTTGACGAACCCCTCGACGTTGACGCGGCAGCCGCGCTGGGGGTCGCTCTCGTGCATGTTCCGCGAGGAGAGCGCGGCGAGGTGGAAGACGACATCGACGTCGACGGGGAAGTCGCCGTCGACGACTGAGGCCTCGACGAACTCGACGCCGTCGTCGAGGTTCTCGGGCGTGCCGAGGTAGGTGTCGTCGACCGCGATCACGTCGTTGTCGGCCGCGAGGCGGTTCGCGAGGTTCGAGCCGATGAATCCCGCGCCGCCCGTGACGAGGACGCGTTTGTCCTGCATGGGTGACGCTTCTCCGAGACGGCTGTTTAGCGCTTCGGTCTCGTCGGCGCGCGACGCGCGAAATTCCACGCGTGGAAGGGCGTTAGATTTCGCGTTCGAAAGGCGAGTGCGACGGGCTCGCCGCGAGTCGCGCGGGCGGTCAGCGTCCGCCGACCGACCGGGGGAGGGCCGGGGAATCGCGTCAGCGGGTCGAGCGCTCGTTCCTACGCCCGGATGGTGATGTCGCCGTCGTTCGTCCGCGCCGTCAGCGAGCCGTCGCCGCCGTTGACGGACGCTCGCAGTCGGGTCTCGGTCCGCTCGCGGACGCGGAACCCGGGACCGCCTCCCGAGAGGGCGAAGTCACCGTCGTAGGTGCGAGCGGTGAGCGCCGCGCTGAGGTCGTCGCCGAGCCGGAGCACCAGGTCGCCGTCCGAGGACTCGACCGTCGCGACCGCCTGCCTCGGCACGTACGTCGCGTACCTGGCGTACGACGGCGGCCGCCGGAACGGGAGCCGGACGATGCTGCTGTTGGCCGTCGGCGTCGCGTGTATCGCGGTGCTCCCGTACGTGATCGCGTACGGCGTGACGCCGCTCCTCGGACTCTCCGACGCCGCGACGGTGTTCGGGGTCACGGTGGCGCATTTGGTCGGCCTCGTCGCGCTCGCGGGGTCGGTGACCGACTGACGCGGGCCGGCGTGCGGCACGTCGGCTTCTCGGCGGTCGGAGCCCCGCGACCGATTAGTCGGGATCGGTGATCGCGTCGCGGAGCGGCGGGAACGCCTCCAGCTTGGCTCGGCCGACCAGCGCGTAGAGGTACGCCTCCAGCCGCTCGCGCCACATCGGCTCGTCGCGGCCGCCGACGAACCCGACCGCCGCGACCTGGAGGTCCTCAACGGCGCGCCCGATCTGCGTCACCAACAGCGGACTGGGGTCGTCTCCGACGACCGACCGATAGGTCGCCTGCGCCCGGCGCTTCGCGGCGAGCGCGTACCCCGAGTCGAAGCCGGTGTCGTCCGGCTCGACGACGAGGCGCTCGACCGCGGTCTCGTGGGCCCGCCGGCGCGCCAGCCCGATCGAGAGCGCGACGGCCCGCAGCGCGAGCAGGTCCGCGTCGATCGGCGTGCGCCACGGGACGGGGGCGCTCGATCCGAGACACCACTGCGCCAGCCGCGAGTGTGCGACCTCCCACGGCCCGTACTCGTCGGCCTCTCCGACGTACCGTTCCCGCGCGTCCTCGCGGGTGGGATACCCGCGGAGGTCGGCGCGGAAGCGGTCGGCCGCCGTCCGCAGCGCCTCGGCGTGCGGCGTCGTCTCGCTCGCGAGCCGCTCTGAGAGCAGGTCGCGGTACCGCTCGGCCGAGCGCGCGTCGAGCTCCGCCCGCAGCAGTCCGGCCGTCAGCTCCCCGGCAACCCGGGGGTCGAGTTCGCCGCCGGACGCGTCGCCGTCGCTGCCTCCGGAGTCGTCGTCCGGGAGCGCGCGGTCCGCCAGCGCGCTCGCCGACTGTACCTCCGCTTCGATCCGGACGTACCACCCGAGGTCCCGGGCCGGCTCGCTCGTCGGATACGGCTTCAGGTCGCTCGCGACCGCCTGCGCGCGCTCCGTCAGCGCGACGGCGCGGTCGCCGAGGGCCGCCCGGTCGACCGCGTCCTGCTCGGCGCGGGCGTACCCCAGCGCCTCGCCCGCGAACTGGAGGCCGTACCGCGCG
Source organism: Halorubrum sp. Atlit-8R (assembly GCF_003666025.1). Taxonomy (NCBI): domain Archaea; kingdom Methanobacteriati; phylum Methanobacteriota; class Halobacteria; order Halobacteriales; family Haloferacaceae; genus Halorubrum; species Halorubrum sp. Atlit-8R. Next base: position 975,075 of record NZ_QPLV01000001.1, on the reverse strand, counting down.
CGGAACAGCGCCGTGGGGTAGTCGCCCTCGTCGAGCGACTCGCGGGCGTCTTCCAGCCAGCCGCCCGAGTCCGTCGTGATCGGCGCGCCCTCGTCCTCGACGTCGCCGATCTCGTCCCACCGGCGTCGGCTCTCCGCGACCGTCGCCGCGAGCGTCTCGACGGCCGCGCTTGCGTGCGCCTCGGTGACCGGCGGCCGCCAGAGTGTGTCGACTTCCGGCGGCGTCGGGTAGTGGTTCGTCGCCGCGTCCGTGATCGGGTCGGGCAGCGCCGTCGGCTCCGTCGCGCCGACGGCCGCGGTGCCGCCGGCGAGCGCCGCGACGCCGCCGCCGAGGGTCGCCAGAACGCGTCGCCTGCTGACCGCTGCGGGATCGGGGACCATACGCGACGGTGGCGGTTTCGATCGGTAAAAGTCTTTGAGCGACCCGCTGCGCGGGGTCGTCCCGAACCGTCTTTGCGGTGGCCGGTGATGACCGGGGTATGTTCGGAACCAGCGGCGTTCGCGGGCCGGTCGGCGAGGCGGTGACCGCGGACCTGGCGCTCGACGTGGGGCGCGCGCTCGCGACGGACGGCGCGGCGACGGTCGTGGTGGGGCGCGACGCCCGGGACAGCGGCCGGATGCTCACGCGAGCGCTCGTCGCGGGCCTCACCGAGTGCGGGGCCGACGTGATCGACGTGGGCGTGGAGGCGACGCCGACGGTCGCCCGCGCCGTCGCCCGGGAGGGCGCCGACGCCGGCGTCGTCGTCACGGCGTCGCACAACCCGGCGCCCGACAACGGGATCAAGCTCTGGACGGCCTCGGGGCGCGCCTTCGGCGAAGAGCGCAACGACCGGATCGCCGAGATCGTCGAGGCGGAGGCGTTCGAGTTCGCGGGGCACGACGCGATCGGCGCCGTCGAAGAGCGGGAGGTCGCGGTCGGCGGCGACGCCCGACGCCGGCACGAGCGCGCGCTCCGCGAGACCGTGCCGCTGCCCGACGACCTCTCGGTCGTCGTCGACCTCGGAAACGGCGTCGGGCGCGTCACGGCCGACGCGCTCCACGCGGCCGGCTGCGACGTGGAGACGCTCAACGGACAGCGCGACGGGCGGTTCCCGGGGCGGCCGAGCGAGCCGACCGCGGCGAACTGCGAGACCGCCTGCGAGGTCGTCGCCGCGACCGACGCCGACCTCGGGATCGTCCACGACGGCGACGCGGACCGCATGATGGCGATCGACGAGCGCGGGCGGTTCGTCGCGGGCGACGCGCTGCTCGCGCTGTTCGCGCGCCGCGAGGCGAGCGCTGGCGACCGCGTGGCGGTTCCGGTCGACACGAGCCTGCTCGTCGCCGACGCGCTCGCCGAGGTCGGCGCCGAGGTCACCTACACGCCCGTCGGCGACGCGTACGTCGCCGCGGAGGCGTCGAAGCCGGGGGTCGCGTTCGGCGGCGAGCCCAGCGGCGCGTGGATCTGGCCGGACCGGACGCCCTGCCCGGACGGCCCGCTCGCGGCGTGTATCCTGACCGCGCTCGTCGGCGCCGAGGGCTCGCTCGCCGCGCTCGTCGACGACCTCCCCGAGTACCCGATCCGCCGGGACTCGGTGCGAACGGACGCGAAGTCGGCGATCGTCGAGCGCGTCGCCGAGGTCGCGGCCGCCGAGTACGAGGACGTGTCGTCGCTCGACGGCGTCCGCGTGGAGACGGACGCCGGCTGGTTCCTCGTCCGCGCGAGCGGCACCGAGCCGCTGGTCCGGATCACGGCCGAGGCGCGCGACGAGGGCGACGCGGACGCGCTGTTCGAGACCGCGCGGGGGCTCGTCGACCGGGCCGTCGACCGCGAGTGAGGGTCCGCTCCGCCGCAGTCGGTAGGTGACGCTCGGGGTCGACCGCAGCCGATAAGCCCCGCCCCGCCGTCGCCCCGGCCATGTACGGAGTCGTGCTCGCGGCCGGCCGCGGGACTCGGATGCGACCGCTGACGGACCGCCGCCCGAAACCGCTCCTCCCGGTCGGGGACCGCTCGCTGCTGGAACGGGTGTTCGACACGGCCCGCGACGTCGTCGACGAGTTCGTCGTCGTGACGGGCTACCGCGGCGAGGCGGTCCGGGAGGCGATCGGCGAGTCGTACCGGGACCGCCCGGTCCACTTCGTCGAGCAGGCGGAGGCGCTGGGCACCGCCCACGCCGTGGCGCAGGCCGCGCCCGTCGTCGACGACGACTTCCTCGTGCTCAACGGGGACGTGGTCGTGGACGCGTCGCTGCCGCGGGCGCTCGCCGAGGCGGGCGCGCCGGCGGTCGCGGCCACTGAGGTCGACGACCCGCGGGCGTACGGCGTGCTCTCGACGGACGCGGACGGCGCGCTCGCGGACATCGTCGAGAAGCCGGCGGACCCGCCGACGAACCTCGCGAACGTCGGCTGCTACGCGTTCGAACCGGAGGTGTTCGAGTACATCGACCGCACGCCCGAGAGCGAGCGCGGCGAGTACGAGATCACGACGACGATCGACATGCTGCTCGGCGACGGCCGCCGGATCGACGTGGCGCGCTACGACGGCACGTGGCTCGACGTGGGGCGCCCGTGGGAGCTGCTGGAAGCGAACGAGCTGGCGCTGGCGGCCCTCGACGACGGGCGCGAGATAGCCGGCGCCGTCGAGGAGAACGCCCAGCTTCACGGACCGGTGGTCGTCGAGGAGGGGGCGCGGGTCCGATCCGGGGCGTACGTCGAGGGGCCGGCGCTGATCCGCGAGGGCGCTGACGTGGGACCGAACGCCTACGTCCGCGGGGCGACCGTCGTGGGGCCCGGAGTCCACGTCGGCCACGCGGTCGAGGTGAAGAACTCGGTGCTGATGGCGGACGCCTCGGTCGGTCACCTCTCGTACGTCGGCGACTCCGTCCTCGGTCGCGAGGTCAACTTCGGCGCGGGGACGAACGTCGCGAACCTCCGCCACGACGGCGAGAACGTCCGGCAGACGGTGAAGGGCGACCGCGTGGACACCGGGCGCCGCAAGCTGGGCGCGATCGTCGGCGACGGCGCGAAGACCGGGATCAACACCGCGTTGAACGCGGGCGTCGTGCTGGGCGCCGGCGAGACGACGGGGCCCGGTGAGGCGCTGACGCGCGACCGGCTCTCGGAGTAACGCTGGCCCGACGCCGGATCGGGATCAGTCCTCTTGGGCGTACCGATCGAAGACCTCGGCCACCGCGTCGGCCGACTCCTTGAGCCGCTCGGTGTACGCCGGGCGGTCCCAGGTCGGCGGGACGAATTCGAGGGGATGTAGGGCGTCGCCGTCGACGTCCGGAGCCGCGTGCGTGAGATTCGTCGGGGCGTCGAGCGGCCGCGCCGTCCCGTCGGCGGCCGCGGGGACGTACGAGGCCGCGGCGACGTCGATCGACTCGATCGGCTCGTAGGTGTCGAGGCCGTCGGTCCAGAGGTCGCCGAGGCGTCGCCGTCGGCTCGGGTCGGCGACGTTGAGCAGCCCCCACGGGAGGCGAAGCTCGATCGCGTCGCTCGACGGGGCGACGTGGACGTCCGCGAGCGAGTCGTACGCGGGCGACTCGGGGTTGCCGTTCCCGTATCGCAGCCGCCCGGTCTCGACGGACTCGAACGGGACGCGCTCGCCCGTCACCGGGACGGTGTAGCCGCGGTTGATCACCAGCCGGAGCGGCGTGTAGTCGCCGGGATCGGGATCCCGGTACCGGTCGAGGTCGAGGCCCGCCTCGGCGCCGTACTCGTACGCGAAGGCGTCGTACCGAGGGTACACCGTCACCCGGGAGGCGTCGGGGCCGCCGAGGCGGACGACGAAGTCGGCGGGCGCCGTCGCGGCCGCGCCGTACGGCAGCGGGCGCGCCCCGGAGCCGGTGGTCCCGATCGCCAGGAGGTAGTTGGTCGCGTCCCAGTCCGGCTCGCCGTCAAGCCCCGCGAGTTCGAGTCGGACGTTGAGGTACGCCGCGTCGCTCGCGACGCGGACCGCCGTCAGCTCGCGCGCCGCGTCGGCGCCGTCGCCGAGCCGGACCGGGTCCCGCTCGGGCGTCGCGGCGGTCGCGTCCGCCCACGCCTCGGGCGAGCCGTCGAGGGGGACGGCGTTCGCCGGGTCGAACGCGAGCAGCCCGAACCCCTGTTCCGGCGTCTGGACGTTCGACCAGAACGGCCGACGGTTCGGGTCCGAGAAGGGCGCGAGGTTCCACGTCCGCTTGAACCACTCGTCGTGCCAGCTGAACGCGATCCCGCCCGCGGTTCCGGCCTCGCGGACGTCCGCGTACATCGCGGCGAGGATCTCGCCCTGCTCGGTCTCGGTGAGGCGTCCCTGATCGCGGCCGTGGACGTCCCGCTGGGCGATCCCGCGGGAGGCGGGGACGCCGAACTCCGCGACGAGCAGCGGGTGGTCGGTGGCGCCGACGAGGTCGTTCAGGTACCCCGCGTAGCTGTTCGGTTCGCCGCGGTGGTCGACGTAATTGACGTACTCCGGCGTCTCGTTCAACAGCGGCGGGTAGTAGGGGTAGACGTGGTAGGCGGCGAACGTCCCGGCGTCGTAGGCGTCGGTCGCGGCGACGGCGTCGGGGTCGACGGAGGCGGCGTCCTCGTTCGGGAACGGCTCGTAGGGGTGTTCGAGGGGGTCGGTCGTCACCCAGTTCGTGAACGCCGCGGGCCGTCGGGCGTCGTACTCGCTCGCCTCGTAGGCGACCGCGGCGTCGAGGCGGGCCGCGAGCCACGCCTCGAACGGGGACCCGTCGGGCGCGGCGAGGTACTCCCCGTCGTAGCCGGTCGCCTCGTTCACGCGGTCCGTCTCGCGGACGACGGCCGGCGGCCACTCGATGCCGGCGACGTAGCCGAGGACGGCGTCGCTCACGTCTGCGTCGTACGTCCCGCTCGCGTACCCCGGCTCCGGCGCGATCGTCGTCGCGCCGTGGACGGCGTCGACGACCTGCCGCATCGAGCGGTCGAACGGCGCCGACAGCGTCGTCGCGTCGCCGGCCTCGCGGAGCGTCTCCTCGCCGATCCAGTTGCCGTGGAGGAGGTAGATGGGGTCGGCGTGCGACCGGTTGTACGCCGCGAGCGCCCGGTAGAACGCCGGCGGGTGGACGGTGTACACGCGGACGACGTTGACGTTCAACTCGCCCATCAGCCCCAGCCAGCGGTCGTACTCCGCGCGGGTGATCGCCGCCTCGCCGGGGAACCGCCCGGGCTTCGCCATCCCGAGGTTCACGCCGCGGACCGACAGGGGCTCGAACCCGCCGCCGTCGACCGCGACCGCGAAGCCGTCGTCGCCGACGCGGAACCGCCGCTCGGCGGCGCCCGACGCGCCATCTCCGGACCCGTCGCCGCGGAAGCCGCACCCGGCGGTCCCGACCGCGCCGGCGACCCCGACGCGGCCGAGGAATCGGCGTCTGCGCACACGGCTCGGTACGGGCGGACCGGCATAAGGCTGCCTCTCGGGGTGACGGACCGCGGGCGACGGGGCGCCCGTCGGGGACGGAATCGGGCCTTTATCCGACGCCGGCGAGTAGCCCGGACAACGGCGATCGAATCCACCATGTCACCCGACACGGTCCGTTCGGACCCCTTCAAGAGCCTGTTACAGCTGACCGCGAGCGACCTCGACACCGACGAGCGGCTCCGCAAGGCGATCGACGTCGGTCGGGAGTACCTCGGCGTCGACAACGGCGTCCTCTCGTACACCGGCGAGGGCCGGTACGAGGTGGTCGAAACGAGCATCGAGAGCGGCCCGTACGCCCGAGGCGGGGTCGTCGACCTCGACGGGACGTGGTGTCGCCACGTCGTCCGGGCCGGGGAGACACTCGGCTTCGCGGACGCGAACGATAGCGAGTACCGCGACGACCCCGCGCTGGAGACGACCGGCCTCCGCTGCTACGTCGGCGCGGCGGTGACGGTCGACGGCGAGACGTACGGGACGCTGTGCTTCTTCGACGCGGAACCGCGGGACGACCCGATCACGGACACCGAGCGCGACTTCGTCGCGGTGCTGGCCGAGTGGGTGGGCAGCGAGCTCGAACGGCAGAAACACTACGCCGAGCTGCGCGAACAGAACGAGCGGCTCGACGAGTTCGCCGGCATCGTCGCCCACGACCTCCGGAACCCGCTGTCGGGAGCGATCGGGTTCACCGAGCTCGCGCAGGAACACGTCAGCGGGCAGGCGGCCGAGTTCCTCGACCGCGTCCGGGGCGCGCTCGACCGCATGGAGTCGATGATCGCCGAGTGTCTGATGCTCGCGAAGGAGGGGACCGACGTCGGCGAGCGGACGCGGGTCGACCTCGACGAGGTCGTCCGCGAGGCGTGGGACACGGTGCGGACGCGGAACGCGACGCTGTCGGTCGACGTCGCGTCCGACGCCGCGATCCTCGCCGACGAGATGCGCCTCCGGCGGCTCTTCGAGAACCTGTTCCGGAACTGCGTCGAACACGGCGGGCCTGACGTCGCGGTGACGGTCACCGGCGACGACGAGGGCTTCGCGGTCGCGGACGACGGGCCGGGACTCCCGGAGGACGTGGAACGCGCGCTCACCGCGGCCGACGCGGAGAACATCAAGTCGTTCGGGCTCGGGCTGCTGGTCGTCCAGCGGGTGGTCTCGGGGCACGGCTGGGACCTCGCCGTCGACAGCGGCCCGGACGGGACGCGGTTCGCGGTGCGTGACGTCAACGCCGCGGAGCCGGTCCACGAGGCGCTCGCCGCTGATTAGTCAGCGGCGTCGGTCGCGTCAGTCGCGTCGACCACCCAAACGAACCCCTCGTCGCCGGCGCCGACCGCGGCGTCGCGGGTCCAGACGAAGCCGCCGTCGCCGGCGCCGAGCGTCGGGTCGGTCACCCAGACGAACCCCCCGTCGCCGATTCCCTCCGAGAAGTCGGTCGTCGCCGCGACTCGCATGCCACCGTCGTCGACCGTGAGGACGAAGCCGCCGTCGCCGGCGCCGAGCGTCGGGTCGGTCACCCAGACGAACCCCCCGTCGCCGACGCCCTCCGAGAAGTCGGTCGTCCAGACGAACCCCCCGTCGCCGACGCCGACGGCGAGGTCCGCGACGGACGCGAAGGCGCCGTGGCGGTCGTCGGCCGCGATGCGGTCGAGCCACCGGAGCCCGTCGGTCCCGGGCTCGTCGGCGAGCCGGTCCACCCAGACGAAGCCGCCGTCGTCCGCGTCCTCGCGGTCGTCCGTGGCCGCGGCGGCTGCGGCCGCCGCGCCGGCACCACCGGCCGCCGCGCCGGCACCACCAGCCGCCGCGGCTTCGGTCCCCGCGTCGCCGAACCCGCGCCGCTCCATGACGCCCCAAGACTGCTCGCCGCGGAGGAACTCGATCAGCCCGTGCCAGGCGACGACCGTCTTCCACTGACGGTAGCCGAAGTTCTCCACCACGCCGTACCACAGCAGCCGGACGGCGTCCCGCGGGGACTCGTAGCGGTTGTAGCTCCACACCTCGCTGAACACGCCGAACCAAGAGAGGAAGACGCCGGCGCCGACGGTGAGCAGCAGGAACGTGAGGAAGAACTCGACGTTGAGGATGCCGAGGTACCACCCGAGCGGGAGCAGCACGTAGCCGAACCCCTCGATGAGCGGCCCGAGCGCCTCTGCGGCGGTGAAGAACGGGAGCACGACCGTCCCGACGCGGCCGTAGCGCCGGCGGAAAAAGAGGCCGCGGCTGGCGACCACCGTCTCCAGCATGCCGCGGTACCAGCGGCGGCGCTGCCGGCCGAGCGTCCGGAGCGACTCCGGCACCTCCGTCCAGGCGACGGGCTCGGGGACGAACTCGATCCGGTAGTCGATGTCGTTGTCCGAGAGGTGTTCGTGGAGCCTGACGACCACGTCGAAGTCCTCGGTGATCGTGTCGTGGCGGTAGCCGCCGATCTCGCGGACGCGGTCGGTCCGGAACACGCCGAACGCGCCGGAGATGAGGATCAGCCCCTTGAGCCGGGCGAGCCCGAGCCGCCCGGAGTAGAAGGCCCGCAGGTACTCCATCACCTGAACGCCGGCGAGGCCGGTCTTCGGGAGGTTCGTCTCCTTCACCTGACCGTCCTGAATCACGCACTCGTTGGCCACGCGGATGGTCCCGCCGCTGGCGACGGTCCGGGTCGGCTCCTCGAGGAACGGCGCGACGACGTCGAGCAGCGCGTCGCGGTCGATCACGGTGTCGGCGTCGACCGCGCAGAACAGCTCCTGGTCGGTGAGCCAGACGCCGGCGTTGAGCGCGTCGCTTTTGCCCCCGTTCTCCTTGTCGACGACCAGCAGGTTCTCGTGGGTCGCCGAGCGGTAAACCTGTCGGATCGGCTCGGAGGGCACGTCGTACGGGACCTCGGCGTCGACGGGGCGCAGCCCGAACGCGTCTTCGAGCCGTTCGAGGGTGGCGTCCGACGAGCCGTCGTTGACGACGACGATCTCCTGGTCGGGGTAGTTGAGCGCGAGCATCGAGCGCACGCTCTCGACGATGTTGGCCGCCTCGTTGTACGCCGGCACGACCATCGCGACGCCCGGGTAGAACGGGCTGTCGAACGCGCGGAACGAGGGGTCCCACGCCGACTCGCGGACGTTGTCGCGGAGCTGGAACAGCGCGAGCACGTGGATCAGCAGGTAGCCCGCGTTGATCAGCAGGTAGTACGTGACGATGAACACGCCCGAGCCGACGATAAGCGACGTTCCGACGCTTTCGAGCGTCGTCATCCGCGCACCTCGTCGTGTAGCCGCTCCCGGTCCCGCGAGATGTCGCGCGCCAGCCGGTCGAAGCGGGCGTGTTCGGCGGCCCAATCCCACGCGACGCCGAACGGCTTCTCGCTCGCGGAGGGCGCGGCGTCCGCCCCGCGCTGGGCGACCAGCGTCTCGGCCGCGGCGACCTGCGCGCGCGGGTCCGGGTCGATCGTCCCGGCCGCCTCGATTGCGTCGAGCGCCGCCGCGTCGCCCCACACGCCGAGCGCGCGGTAGGCGTCGGCGCGGACCGTCGGCGCCGGCTCCTCGGGGATCGCTCCGAGGTCGACCGCGTCCCGGAGCCGTCGGTTCCAGCCGTACGCGCCGAGCGCTCGCCACGCGGCGGCCCGCACGCTTGGGTCCGGACTCGACAGCGCCGCGACGACCCACGAGAGGTCGGCGCCGCCGACCACGGTGGTGAGGTGGCGGACGACGAGCAGCGCCTGCCGCTGGAGCGCCGGCGGCCACGTCTCGAAGTCGGCGGCCGCCCGGTCGAAGAACGGACCGGGGTCGCTCTCGGCGACGCGGTACAGCGTGTCGACGCCGAACACCGAGAACGCCTCGGGGTCGTCTCGGAGCAACAGGTCGACGCCGGTCGTCGCGCGGTCGTCCGTCCCGGCGGCATACAGCACCCGGGCGGCAGCGGCGCGCTCGCGCGGCGTTGCGGTACAGTGCTCCCTGAGCAGGTCGCGGTCGGGGGCGTCGCGGAGCAGCGCGAGCCAGACGAGGGCGTGGGTCCGCTCCCAGTACCCCCCGTCGACGATCTCGCGACGGGCCCGGTCGGGGATCCCGAGCGCCCGTCCGAGCCCGGCCAGCGTCGCGGCGTCGCGGCCGGCGAGCTCGCGGAGGTACACGTCGAGGACCGACTCCAGCTCGTCGCGTTCGGCCGCCGACAGGCTCGCGACCCACGCGTCCCACGCCGGCTCGTCGCGCCCGTAGAGCCGATCGAGCAGCTCGGAGCGCAGCGCGGCGCGGAGCGGCTCCCGCCGCCGGCGCCTGCGGGCCGCGAGCACCGAGTAGCCGAGGGTGATGAGCGCCGCCGCGACCAGCAGCGAGCCGAGGACGACGACGGCGAGCGCGAGCGCCCGCGACTGGGGGTCGGTGACGGTCGCCGCCGTCGGGGACGCGAACGGCACGCTCACCCCTCGACCAGTCGGTCGATGCGGACCAGCAGCTCGTTCGGACTGAACGGCTTCGTGAGGTACTCGTCGGCGCCCGCGTCGAACCCCTCCAACACGTCCGCCTCCTGGCCGCGCGAGGTGAGCATCACGACGGGCACGTCGGGGTCGACGGCGAGCTCGTCGCGCCGGATCGCCCGTAACACCTGCGTGCCCTTCATCCGCGGCATCATCACGTCGAGGACCACGACGTCCGGGGCCGCGCCGCTCTCGTTCAGCGCCTGGCGACACTCCTCGCCGTCGTGACACACCGTGAGGTCGTAGCCCGCGCTCGACAGTTTGTACTGGAGGATCGACCGGATCGTCTCGTCGTCGTCCGCGATGACGGCCGATCTCGACACAGAAAACGTAGACGCGGTGCGCTACTTTACTCTTCTCCAACGTTCCGGTCTCGCGCGAGCGATTTAACACCCGGGCGGGCGACGGTGACGGTATGGCAACCGACTCGGTAACCGCGGTGATACTCGCCGCGGGCGAGGGGCGGCGGCTGGCGCCGCTGACGAACCGGCGGCCGAAGCCGATGGTCCCCGTGGCGAACAGGCCGCTACTCGAACACGTCGTCGAGGCCGTGACGGCGACCGACATCGAGCGGATCGTCCTCGTCGTCGGCTACGAGCAGGAGCGCATCCGGAACCACTTCGGCGACGGCGACGACTGGGGCGTCACGATCGAGTACGTCGAGCAGGCGACGCAGCTGGGCACCGGCCACGCCGTCCTCCAGGCCGAGCCGGTCGTCGACGGCCCGTTCGTCGTGCTCAACGGCGACCGGATCGTCGACTCGTCGATCGTCTCGGCGATGCGCGACCGGGCGCTCGACGGCGCCCCCCCGGCGATGGCGGTCACGTCCGCGGCGAGGCCCCGAGAGTACGGCGTCGTCACGCTCGACGGCGACCGCGTGACGGCCATCGACGAGAAGCCGGAGGGACCGGTCGAGACCAACCAGATCAACGCCGGCGTGTACGCCTTCTCGCCGGCGGTGTTCGACGCGATCCGCGAGACGCACGCCCCCGGCGAGTTGGCGATCACGGCGACGCTCAACGACCTCGCCGGTCGCGAGACGCTGTCGGCGGTGCGGTACGACGGGCGCTGGCTCGACGTGTCGAACCTCTGGGACCTGCTGACCGTCAACGCGGGGCTGGTCGACGAGGCCGCGACGCCCGATGCCGCGGGCGCGAGCCGCGGCGAGTCGGTGACCGTCGCCGACGACGTGGCGCTCGCGGGCAACGTGCGCGTCGGGCCGAACGTCACGCTCGGCGGGAGCACCGCGATCGGCAGTAACGCGACCATCGAGGCGGGCGCGGTCGTCGAGAACGCCGTGGTCTTCCCCGACGCCGTGATCGGTGCGGGCGCCGTGGTCCGGGACGCGATCGTCGCCGGCAACGCGCGAGTCGGCCCGAACGCGACGATAGCGGGCGAACCGGCGACGGTCGTCGTCGGCGACGCGGTCCACCACGGCGTCGAACTCGCCGGCGTGGTCGGGGACAACGCGACCGTCGGCGCCGGCGCGACGCTCACCGACGGCGCGGTCGTCGGCGACGACGTGACGGCCGACGCGGGGGTCGTGATCGACGACCGCGTTGGCTCGGGCGCGGTCGTGCGGAGGGGGTAACCATGTGCGGGATAACCGGCTACATCGGCGGCGGGATCGCGCTGGACGACGGAGACAGCGACAGCGACGGCGCCGCGGGCGACGGCGGAGTCACCGGCGTCGGCGACATCGTCCACGAGGGGCTTCGCAACTTGGAGTACCGCGGCTACGACTCGGCGGGCGTCGCGCTCGTCGGGGAGACGAGCGGGCTCACGGTCGCGAAGCGGTCCGGGGAGGTCGACAACCTCACCGTGCCCGACGTGCCCGACGCGGCGCTGGGCGTCGGCCACACGCGCTGGAGCACGCACGGCCCGCCGACGGACGCGAACGCCCACCCGCACACCGACTGCGTCGGCGACGTGGCGGTCGTCCACAACGGGATCGTCGAGAACCACGAGGCGCTCAAAGCGGAGCTGGCCGACCACGAGTTCACGAGCGACACCGACACCGAGGTCATCCCGCACCTGATCGAGGAAGAGCTCGCGGCCGAGCGCGGCACTGACGACCTCCTCGACGCGGTCCGGTCCGTCGAGGACCGTCTGGAGGGGAGCTACGCGATCTGCGCCGTCCGCGAGGGCGACGACCGGATCGTCGTGGCGCGGCGCGGGAGCCCGCTCGTTCTGGGCCGCGACGACGACGCGACGTTCGTCGCCAGCGACGTGACGGCCTTCCTCGAACACACCCGCGACGTGACCTACCTCGAAGACGGCGACGTGGCGGCGCTGTCGGCCGAGGGCGTCGAGATATACGCCGACGGCGACCTCGTCGACCGCGGCGTCGAGACGGTGACGTGGGAGGCCGACGCCGCCGAGAAGGGCGGCTACGAACACTACATGCGAAAGGAGATCCACGAGCAGCCCGAGGCGCTCCGCCAGACCATCGCGGGGCGCCTCGACGTGGACGCCGGCGGCGTCGACCTCGACGTCTCGTTCCCGCCCGGCTTTCTCGCGGACCTCGAAGAGATCCAGATCGTCGCCTGCGGCACCTCGAACTACGCGGGGCGGTACGCCGCGCAGCTGTTCGAGGAGCTCTCGGGAGTGCGCGCGACCGTCGAGATCGCCAGCGAGTACGAGTTCGGCGCCGGCCGGAGCCCGGACCGCACGCTCGTCGTCGCCGTGACGCAGAGCGGCGAGACCGCCGACACGCTGGGCGCGGTCCGGCGAGCGAACGCCGCGGGCGCGCGGACGTTCGCCGTGACGAACACGCTCGGGAGTACGGTGACGCGCGAGGTCGACGACACCGCGTTCATCCGCGCCGGCCCCGAGATCGGCGTCGCCGCGACGAAGACGTTCGCCTCGCAGGTGGCGACGCTCGCGATGCTCGCGGTGGCGATCGGCCGCGAGCGCGGCGCGCTGGGAGCCGCCGACGCGCGGCCGGTGTTGGAGGGGCTCCGAGACCTCCCGGGAGCCGTTCAACAGGTGCTCGACAACGAGGAGGCGGTTCGCGAGGCCGCGACCGAGTACGGCGACAGCGAGGCGTTCTTCTTCGTCGGGCGGCAACTGGGCGTCCCCGTCGCCTTGGAGGGCGCGTTGAAGCTCAAGGAGATCTCCTACGACCACGCCGAGGGGTTCGCTGCGGGGGAGCTCAAACACGGCCCGCTCGCGTTGGTGACGCCGGAGACGCCCGTGTTGGCGGTGCTGACCGACGGGTCGCGCGCCGACGAGACGATGAACAACGTCACCGAGGCGCAGACGCGCGGCGCGCCCGCTATCGGCTGTGTGTCTGCGGACGAGGAGTACGGCACGCTCGACATGTCGCTGCCGGTGCCGGACGTGGGGATCGTCGAGCCGCTGGTCGCGAACGTCTACCTCCAGCTGTTCGCGTACCACGTTGCGAACGACAAGGGACGGTCGATCGACAAGCCGCGGAACCTCGCGAAGAGCGTGACGGTGGAATAGCGGTGAGAACTCGTGGTCGGTAGTTGGTGGCAGCGGTCGACTCGCGGCTGCCCGATTCCGATCGAAGCCGGACCGGCGGTTCGATTACGTCTCCGCAGATCGTCAGCAATTCCGGTTACCAGTTGTCTCCCGCAAGGGGCCTGTCCACGACTACGGTCGAGGCACGTAGTCGCGTAAGCCAGTCCGCGTGAATGGCTCTCTGCGACTGAGACGTATCGAAAACGCTGGAGTCATCTGATCGATGGCAGCGCTTGGGCACGACGCACGACACTCGCTCGGCGACTGGCGCTGACACGACGATGAGACCGAGATTTACTGGGTTACGCCCCCCGTACGCGTGGCTACTCGTCGGTCGACTCCTCGTCGCGGCCTTCAGAGAGTCGCTCCCAGATCTCCGTACACCCCGCGCCGTCCGGGACGTCGGCGAGGTGCGCGTCGTCAGCGGCATCCGAGTTACTCATATTCTGAGTAACCGTATAGGCGCCCACGTAATAACCCTTCCGGCCCTACCAGTACGTACTTACGGAGCGCACGAGGAGAGGCGTACATGCCCGATTCCGGTGAGGACCTCTTTTCGTTGCTCGATCTGACGGAGTACGAAGCCGACGCCTTAGAGGAACTGCTGCTGTTGGGCCGGACGACGGCCCCGGATCTCGCGGAGGCGACCGGGATCCCGAAAGCGCGGATCTACGGCGTGCTCGACGCGCTCTCCGAGGCGGGATACGTGAAGGTAATCCCGGGCCGGCCGAAGCGGTACGAGCCCCACGAGCCGGCGGCGATCGCCGAGCGGGCGGTCGAGAACCGTCGGCACGCCTACGAGCGGTTCCGGGAGGACGTCGAAGCCGTTGAGGAGGCGTTCGTCGAGGAGTACGCGCCGGTCCGCGACCGCGGCGTCGACGAGCTCAGTCCGACCGAGGACCTGTTCCACGTCGTCGACGTGGGCGAACCGAGCGAGCGGGAGACGCGGCGGTTGTTCCGCGAGGCCGACGAGGGTGTGTACGTGCTCTCGAAGAGTTTCGGATATATTGACGCCGTGCGGCCGGCGATCCGCGACGCGGTCGACTGCGGCGTGGCCGTTGACGTGCTGCTCCTCCACCCCGAGTCGCTTTCGACGGAGAACCGACAGCGGCAGGCGGAGATCCGCGAAACGCTCGCCGACGAGTTCCCGTCGGTCAGCGTGCGCGTCAGCGACCGCGTGCTGCCGTGGCGTGGCACGTTCGTCGATCCGGATCTGTCGTACGAATCCGGGCAGGGACTCCTGATGGTCGAACAGGAGGAGGTGCCGAACCACCACCGCCAAGCCGCAGTCACGGAGAACCCCTCGTTCGTGGCGGGGATGTGGCAGTACTTCGACCTGCTGTGGCGCCACGAGAGTATCCCCGCCGATCCGGATCCCGACACCCGCAGTGAAGAGTGACGATCGGCGAGCGGGATGCCCCCGCGAGAGCGACGCGAGCACGTCGATCCCCCGTGGATCGGTATCAGCACGGCGAATCTAACCGCAAAACCTTTACTCGTAGTTACTCGATTGCCGAGTAACGATGACCGTGCTACTCACCGGTGCTGACGGCTACCTCGGCTGGCCGACCGCGCTGCGACTGGCCGACCGGCTCGACGAGCGTATCGTCTGCGTCGACGACTTCTCGCGGCGCGACTGGGTCGCCGAGTCCGGCAGCGTCTCCGCGACACAGATCGAGGACCCCGAGGAGCGATTCGCCCGCGTCGAGAACCTCAGCTTGGTCGAGGGCGATCTGGCGGACCGCGACTTCGTGCTCCAGCTGTTGACCACCCACGAGCCCGACACCGTGCTCCATGCGGCCGCCCAGCCAAGCGCGCCGTACTCGTCGATCAACGGCGAGCGCGCGCTTTACACCCAGCGCAACAACGTCTCGATGACGCTGAACCTGCTCCACGGGCTCCACGAGACGGGGCTGTCGGACACGCACTTTATCGAGACGACGACCACCGGCATCTACGGGGCGCCCCACTTCCCGATTCCGGAGGGCGGGCTTGAGGTCGAACGGAAGGGCGGCGAAGACGAGGTGCCGTTCCCGGCGATGGGCGGCAGCTGGTACCACCAGACGAAGTCCTTTGATGCGGCGAACATGCGGCTCGCGGAGTCGCAGTTCGACTTCCCGATGAGCGAGGTGCGGACCGCGATTGTCTACGGTACCGAAACCGACGAGACCCGCGCCCACGAGAGCCCGACGCGGTTCGACTTCGACTACTACTTCGGCACCGTCGTCAATCGGTTCTGCGCGCAGGCCGTGGGGGGGTACCCGATCACGGTGTACGGGAAAGGCGAACAGCGCAAGCCGATGGTGAGTTTGGAAGACGCCGTCGAGAGTCTGGTTCGGTTGGTCGAGCAGGGCCACTCCGGCGACGACGGGATCGACGTGTACAACCAGGTCACCCGGCCGATCGCGATCGTCGAGCTTGCGGAGACGATCGCCGAGGTCGGCGCGGAGTTCGACCTCGACGCCGAAGTGAAACACTACGAGAACCCGCGCGAGGAGGACGAGGAACACAAAATGGAGATGGAAAACGAGCGGTTCCTCGAGCTTGTGGGGGGCCAGCGACAGGACCTCGAATCGGGGATCCGCGATGTACTCGGGACGCTCGTCGACGAGCGCGAGCGCATCGCGGCCCACGAGGACCGGTTCCTGCCGGGCGTGCTGACCGATGAGTGAGTCAGATTCCGGGACGGCCCCAACAATTGCGGTTACGGGTGCGGCCGGATACATCGGGAGTCGAATCGTCGTCGAACTGCGTGAGACTCACCCTGACTGGGAGTTGATCGCAATCGATAATATGTATCGTGGGCAGGTTGACGCGATCGGAGATATCGAGATCAAGCACGTAGACATCAGAAACCGCGGACGGTTGGAAGACGCGCTCGCGGGTGCGGACGTGGTCTGTCACCTCGCAGCAGTAAGCGGAGTTGATGACTGCACAGAAAATCCTGACCTTGCCTATGAGGTGAACGTCACGGGGACGAATAACGTGGCGTGGTTCTGTCGGAAGACAGGCGCTGGGTTGGTGTTCCCATTCAGTATGGCCGTACTCGGCGACCCTGAGGAATTCCCGATTACCGCAGACCAGCCACGGGACCCGCTGAACTGGTACGGCCGGACAAAACTACTGGGTGAGCGATCTATAGATACCTTTGCGGACGGTGCGTTCCCAGCGCATTTGTTCCTCATCTCGAACCTTTATGGCGAACATGCCGTCGGCGATATGAGTATTGATAAGCCAACCGTTATCAACTTCTTCGTCAACCGAGCACTCGCTGGTGAGACACTAACGGTATACGAGCCCGGAACCCAGGCACGCAACTTCGTTCACGTAAAAGACGTGGCACGGGCACACGTCCAGAGTATGGAGCGGCTCTTAAAACAACTAGAGCGCAGCGAAACCGGCACCGAAACGTATGAGATTGCTGGTGAAGAGGACATGAGCGTCATGGAGGTAGCGGAGATCGTGCGGGAGGCTGCCAAGTTGGAATTGGCCAAAGAAATCGATGTTCAACTGGTCAAAAATCCGCGTTCAAATGAAACAACAGTTGATCAGTTTGAAGTAGACATTTCAAAAGCGGTACAGGAACTCGATTGGGAACCGTCAGAAGGTGTTAGATCTTCTGTACGAGATCTCATCCGCTGAAGATGGTCAGAATCTCACTCAAACGTGTGAATTTTGTCCGGAGTATTATTTCGGGCAATTGTCCTGAACCGTCGAGAACCACCTAGCTTTTCTGAAGAGAGCAGCGGTCCCGGACTAACTATACAATATAATAGTCCCGGAAGTTTGGGGCCGCGATCAAGAATACTACCTCCAGCGGTGACGCACGATTACCACCAACGAAGACGGACTCGCAGAGAAGCTCCGCCGGCTCCGCAACCAGGTCCTGATCGACCGTGACACTCACGTCGACCTGAGGTACTACTACCGGATGAGCGATTTCCACGCCCCCGTTAGCGCAAAACAGATCGAACAGCTACCCTAATTCAACACCAATGCCGCCGGATCTCCAAGCACCTCGCCGAAGAACTCGGTGACATAGGGTGGCTCAAACCCGTGAGCGTGCCTGTACACGTCGAACATACATATGTGAGCGCCCTTCGAGGCCCAGAAAGACGTTATCTGGCTCTCGTGCTAGGAAGTGTGGGACCGCCTCGGCGACATGGGTGTCGAGACTCGCCACCGCTACAACAAACCGCACTACGAACAGTTCGTGTTCACCGAACATGAGGGGTTTAACAGTGGGTTCACTTGGAGCGAGAACGACAACGGTCACGGCTACGAGTCGCTGTCGCTCCACAACGTGGAGGATGTGCTCGGTAAGGTGATCAGCTTCACAAACCAGCCCAACATCGAGGAGGGAAACGTCGTCGGGATCGTCCGAAAATATTGTTAGTCTGTCCAGAACTGACTATTTACGCAACTGGAAATATACCGACTACTCCATGTAGTCAGCGAACCGACAGTTACTCCGTATAACCGAGCTGGCGGAGTCTGCTCTCGACGTCCTCGTTGACGATGTCGCTTGCAGACTCGTTGGTCGGTTCCTCGGCAGTGATCCGTCTCCGGTCACTGTTCTGGTATGTGTGCCATGGGACCTCCGTCAGCGCGGGAATCAGGACGCCGACGGGGTGGCCGTAAACACTGATTGGGAACGGGCTGGCGCGCTCGCCCATGGCGTTGCCGTGATCGGACGTGACCGCCGTCAGCCCCTCCAGCGAATCGAGCAGTTCGGTGACCGCAGGCATCGCTCGGACGAGGTTGCTCCGGTATGCGGCGTGGACCTCCTCGTAGGATCGGTCGCCGCTGGCCAGTTGATCGAAGGCCGTAGGGATGCGGTTCCGGGGGTCAGGGCGCTCGTTCCCGAGCGCCTTCTCTCTGATGGCGCTCACCTTCCGGCCGTCGAGGCGGACCTCTCCGATGAAGGGGACGTGGGGCTGGTTGAAATGGACTATCAGCCGCTTGTTGGGGAAGCGCTCGGCCGCTTCCAGCGCCGCGTCACGCATCGCCTCGGGTGGGACCGTCTTCAGGTCGTTGTCCCAGCCGTTCTTCCAGACGGGGACGACGTGGTGAAAGGTGTCGTTGGGGAGCTTGGTGTTGACGTATGGGTTAGCCGTCACGTAGACCGTGTCGTGGAATTGCTTCCCCTCGAAGTTCTTTCTGATGTACTCCGGCGTCGCCGATCCGAGCGAGCGGCGCTTGCCGGGCGTTCCTGGGAGGTCATGGTCGCCAAGCACGTCCGCGAAGAGGTCGTACCGGCAGGCGTCGAGCAACAGGACGTTGTCCCAGTCCTGATCGAAGAGCGGATCCGCCCTCGGCGGGTTCAACTCGTAGTACCTGCCAACGACGTGCGTCAAGAAGCGCTTGCGCCACCACTGGAGATCGGTCCCATGTTTACGTATCTCTGAGAACACATCTTTGATTCCCATTGAGGGTAGATTGTCCGATAAGACCCATGAGCTTTTTCTTCCGTCCGGTTCACCTTCGAGGAAGGGGGACCGCGAACCACAGCCGCCGTGCCAGCGGCTACCTGTAGACGGAACGCTTTTTGCCTCCTTCTCTCGAATATTTCCACACTAATGCGTGTACTCGTCACGGGGGGCGCCGGTTACATCGGCAACTTCATCATCGAAGAACTACTCAACACCGGCCACGAAGTCAGAGTGCTGGACTCGATGCTCTGGGGCGACGACGCCCTGGCGCCGTTCGCGGATGATGACGACCTTGAGATCCACGAGGGAGACATCCGCCACATCGAGGACCTGTCATATGCCGTTCAAGGCTGTGACGCCATCGTTCATATGGCCGGTATCGTCGGTGACCCGGCGTGTGGCGTCAACGAGCAGGCAACTCAGTCAGTCAACGTCGAGGCGACGAAGTCACTTGTCGAGGTAGCGAAACTCTATGACATCGATCGACTCGTCTTCGCTTCTACCTGTAGCGTCTACGGCGCGAGCGAACTAATGGAACTCAACGAAGGATCGTATCTCAATCCGCTGTCGCTGTACGCCGAGTCCAAGATCGACTCTGAGGAGATCATCCTCCACGAGACCCACGACCAGTTCGCCGACACCGACATCACGGCGACGATCCTGCGCCTAGGGACCATCTTCGGATGGTCACGCCGGATGCGCTTCGATCTGGTTGTTAACATCCTGACCGCCAAAGCAGTGCTGGAAGGCGATATCCCGGTCTATGGTGGCGAGCAGTACCGACCGCTCGTCCACGTCCACGACGCCGCCCGCGCGTTCTCAGCCGTGCTGGAGGCCGACAAGGAGGATGTCGACCACCAGATATTCAATGTCGGGGACAACAACCTCAACTACCAGATCAAGAAGGTCGGCCGCATCGTCGAGGAGAACGTCGATGGCGCGGAAGTACGGTTCGTCGAGCACAAGGAGGACAATCGTACCTACCGCGTGAGCTTCGACAAGATCAACTACATCCTCGGCTGGGAGACAGAGTACGATATCGCGGACGGCGTCCAAGAGATCAAGGAGTGGATGGAAGAGGAGGACATCACCGACTACGAGGCCGACCAGTTCCGCAACTCCGACTACCCATACATATAAACAATGGAGACGAGAAGTCTCTCCGCTGCCGACCTCGACGATTGGTGGCACTACTACGACCGGGTCGGCAAGCCAGGTCCCTATCACCGGCCTGACTACCTCCGGTTGCTGACTGGGGACTTCGAGCATGACGACGAACGGCCCGAACTGTTCGTGCTCGAAGACGGTGACGACATCGTCTACTATCCATACATCCGTAGATCGCTGGAGTCCGTCCCGTTCGCTAAGAACGCGGAGACGGATCTCAGGAGGTACGACGACATTGTCTCCTCGTGGTACTGCGGCGGCCCAATCACGTCCAGAAACGACAGCGAACTCTGTGACCGCTTCGCCGAGGCATTCGACGACCATTGCCGGGCCGAGAACATCGTCGCCGAGTTCCTCCGGTTCGACCCCAACGAGGAAAACCACGAACGCTTCGGGTGTCTCGAACCGAGTTTTAACCGTGAGACAGTCTGGGTCGATCTCACGGCCGAGGAGGACGCCATCTGGGACGGTTTCGAGAAGCGAAACCGTAACGCGATACGCCAGGCCCAGGACACCGCCATCGAGGTCACACCGACGAGTGACGACAGGGACTACCAAGCGTTTCACGACATCTACTCGACTGCGATGGACGCCAAGGAAGCCAGCGAACACTACCGGTTCGACATTGACTTTTTCATTGATTTGCTGGAGTCAGACATCGGGACGTTGCTGATTGCGACCTACGAGGGCGACGTGATCGGCGGCTCTATACTCGTCCACGACGAGCGGATCGCACACGACTATCTCCGCGCGTCGAACCCCGATTACTGGGATATGCGCGTGAACAACCTCCTGTGCTACGAGGCGATGATGTACATGCGGGAGACTGGCCGGGACCGCTTCGACTTCCAAGGCGGTCGACCGGGCGTCTTCAAGTTCAAGAAGTCCTTCTCGCCCGATCGTGGCGAACTGTATCTCGGGCGGGTCCGACACATACCAGAGGTGTACGACGACCTGGTCGCCGAGGCCGAGACCGCCGGCATTGACACGGATAGCGGTTACTTCCCCGCCTACAGGGTAGAGAAAAGCAATTGATGGTTTCGCTTGGTTCACCTCGAACGGGCGAGGAGGAGATCGCCGCCGTCAGCAGTCTCTTGGCTGACGGTGAGCTTTCCGTCGGCAATACGGTCGAGGCCTTTGAGGACTCGTTCGCCGAGTTTAGCGGAACGGCCGGTGCCGCTGCTGTCAGTTCCGGGAGCGTCGCGCTCGAACTCGCACTGGAGGTGAGCGATCTGGAGGAAGGAGACGCGGTCGTCCTCTCACCGTTCAACTGTGCCGCGATGCTGTATTCGGTCCTCAGACAGAACATGCAGCCGGTCTTCTGTGATATCCAGCTGGAGGGTTACAGTCTCTCCCCCGACGCCCTCAGCGAGACCGTACAGGAAACGGCGGTCAATGGTCTTCTCCTAACTCATCTCTACGGCCAGCCCTGTGACCTCGATGAGATCAGTCAGATCGCCGAGGAACAGGATCTCACAGTAATCAACGACTTCGCCCAGGCGGTGGGCGCGACGTACGATGGGCGGGATATCGGGACCTCCGGAGACATCGGCGTCTGTAGCTTCGGGGCGACCAAGATACTCACGACGGCTGAAGGCGGAGCAGTAGTCTCTGACAAACAGTCGCATATCGACCGTGTGAAGAAACTCCGCTCGAACACGAACGGCGACGACGAGACGCCGCTACGTAGCGTCAGGATGAACGATCTGGAGGCGGCCATCGGGATCGAGCAACTGAAAAAATTCGACAATATAGTCGCCAACAAGCGTGAGGCCGCGCAAACGTATTTGGACGAACTACCGTCGGACGTGGTTCCCCCTCGTACTCGTCCGAACCGAACGAACGTCTACCACGGCTTCCCGATCCGGACGCCGGAGAATCGGCAACTAATGGCGTATCTGGAGGACAACGGCGTTGAAACTTCAATTATCTACGAGGAAGCCCTCTACGAGTACACCCTCGCACCGGACGTGGACACCGCGCGGTTTCCTAACACGGAGACTGCGACCGACGAAGTCCTGCTGTTGCCCATCCACGCCAACCTGTCTCGCGAGGACATCAAAACTGTCATCAGGAACGTTCGCGAGTATTTCGAGTCGTAGCGACGACGCTCGCTTTCACACCAGTTGTTCGTCAAAGTCGAACCACCGAACGAACCAGAACGCGTCAGTGGAGTCGTAGCCCACTTCCCTTCCGCGTTGCTGGACTTTCATCTCGATACACTTCACCGAGCGGGGACAGGACCACTTTACATTTCAGGCTCAACTTTCGAAACGGCTTCGATTTTCTTGTCGACTCGGTCCTCGACATCGACGTAGTAGTTTGGCTGGAACTCGCTTCGCCCCACTCCGTCGGAGAGAGGACCTCCATCGTCACAATTCCGATCTGGCGGTGGATAGAGCGACCGACCACCATCGCGCTGTTGTATACGGTCTAGTGGTCCTGGTTCAGGTCGCTTTCGTCCAGCGTGAAGAACACATCGGGTTCGGACCGGTCTCCTCGAAGGAGAAGTTCACGTCGATCAGCGCCTCCGTGTCTAGTTTCATCATCGGGAAGTCGAAGAAGTGGATGCGGCCCTCGTTGAGACCGAGCACGCCCTGGCCTCTTGGGCTGCCTCGTGGGTGTCATAGTTATCTTCGGGATGGTAGGTGTAGTCCTCAGTCACGTAGATGATATCGATGGTATAGCTGGCCTCCAACAACCGCTGGGCCCTGCCACCAGCACCGAGGCCGGCGTCGTCAGCGTGGCAGACTAGAAAGACGACGTTCATCAGTACGGGATCGCCCGCAGATGGTCACCAACTTGGATCGAATTGGCTCCGTTGACGTACTTGACGGTGACGGCCACGATGCCTTCACCGCAATGGATCAGCCAGCTTCCGTCGTCCTAGGAACCGGTCCCGGGGACCGTCCGGGGCGCGGCCATAGTTACGGTCTCGTCTTCGACTCCTTGTCATTCGGTTCTACGTGAATGCTCCAGGATAGGGATGCGACTGTCTGCGGACGAAGTTTTGAATGCCCCACGCGCAGTCAGTCAAGTCGATTATCCCCATATCCGGCCGCCGCGGGTGGCTGTAGGTCGCCTCGCCTTCCTTTGGCTCGCTGGAGAAGTCGGCGTCCCTGAACCGGAGCAGTGTCGCTTGGTTGAGCAGCGCGATGGTCGCCTGTGTACAGTTGTGATGGAGGTCCGCGGCGTGCTCGCTGGGATCGATCTGAACGACTCGCTGGTCGATCAACTCCCCAGAGTCAACGTTCTCGTCGATCCAGAATAGCGAGACGCCCGTCTCGCTCAGGGCGTGGGTGAGCACCCACGCCGCGGGGGAATGGCCACGACGCTTGAGCGAGAGGTGTCTGCCCATACACTCAATCTCAAGAGCGTCGATCAGTTCCGGTTTGAACAGTTCGGGCCACCCCATCACCAGCAACACGTCGGTGTTGCGGTCCTCGATGGCCTCCGTAGCTCGTTGTGAATTGATCGTCTCCACCCAGATGGCCTTGTCGTACTCGTAGGTTACCCTGCGTCTGTACTCACCCTCGACCGATTCGGTAAAGGAGATAATGAGGTCGGGATCGATGTCGATCCCGTTCAGGATCTCTCTGGTCACTGTGTCGTACCCGAGACAGCCGAAGCGCAGATCATTGTCGGCCTTCGCATCGAACAAGCTGGATGAGCCTCTTGAAGATTTGGACTCGACCGCGAGTAGTTACCGATTACTGATTCGCCCGCGGGGTGATACCAAACACTTTTTATTACTAAGTTTGGACTCCGAGTCATGAATGTTATTTTCGTCTCGGTCGACTGTATTCGCCCAGACGCGTTCACACATCGGTTTTATGAGACTCTAAAAAAAGAGGGGTCGTTCTACGACACCTGTATCGCGCAGGCTCCGTTCACCAGTCCCTCCCACACGTCGATGCTGAGCGGTCAGCACCCGTTCAACCACGGCGTTCGCTGGCTGGTCGACTACCACACCGACGCGACAACGCTCCCAGAGATTTTCAAGGACGCGGGGTACAATACAGCAGGGTTCACCGGCGGCTATCCGCTTCCGACCGGGAACCTCGGCAAGGGGTTCGACACCTGGGAACATCACGCAGAGATCGAAGACCGGATGGAAGGTCGCCAAGACCTGGGCCCAGCAAACGTGCTGATCAACCGAGCGATAAACTGGCTGGACGACCACGAGGACGGGGACAACTTCGTGTTTATCCACTGCTTCGATCTCCACTTCACGCTCCGTTCGGAGTTCGGCAACGGCGAGACGCCGGCGTTCGACGACCAGCACGTCTACGAGAACGTCGAGCAGTACATTGGTCGGCAGGAACAGCGCTACTACGAGGAGTCAGACTTCGTCGCTCGACAGATCGAACTGCTCCACGACCTGATCGATGTCGACGCCACCGTCATCACGGGCGACCACGGCTCGAAGATGCCGGGCGAACACGGCTACCCTTGGGTGTACGATTCGGAGGGAAACCGAGTCGGCTCCCAGTTCCGCGCCGTCGAATTGTACGACGAATTGATCCGCGTCCCGCTGATCATGGCCGGGGAGATGTTCCCCGAAAAGGAGGTCAACGAGCAGGTTCGTACGATCGATATCGTGCCGACGCTGCTCGACGCTCTGGACATGGACGTTCCCGACGTTGACGGGCAATCGATTCTGGGGGGTGACCACCCCGAACTGGCTTACTCTGAAACCTACCACGGCCAGTTGACCTCTAAGAACAAGCTAACTAAGAAGATGAATGAACAGTACGACTTCGGGTGGAACGAACTCGACTCGCTAGTGAGCATTCGCTCGAACAAGTGGAAACTCATCTGTACAGCCAACGGCGACCTGCGACCGACAGAGCTGTACCACATCGCCCAGGACCCCTCCGAATCACGGAATTTGATTGAAGACAACGAAGAGGTCGCGAAGGAGCTGTTCGAGCAACTCGTCGGGTGGATCGGCGATGACGAGCAGCGATACGAGACTGCGGACAAGGTCAGTGATGAGACGCAGGACCATCTTGAAGACCTGGGTTACCTCTGAGGATGCGGACGGCGCTGCTGATCTCGAACGTCACTACTGGGGACCCGGGAGGTCGCGCTGCGGATTTTGACACTCGAGAGAGGATCCTCCGCGAGTATGGCTGGGAACAAGTCGTCGGGCATGTCCCCGAACCGTATTTTCGGACCTTTCTATCGAGCATCTTCCGGTGTTACCGCCGCGGTCGCCGGGAGAACGCCGACATCGTAGTGTCGGTTAGTAATCCGTTTCACCTCCAGCTCGTCGGATTCATAGTCAGCCTCTTGCTTCGGGTTCCGTGGGTTGCCGAGTTCCGCGATCCAATGTTGGCCAATCCAGACAGGGATCCCGACGCACTCATCACGAAAGCCGCGAAGCTTGTCGAGTGGCTCTGCGTACATCGGGCCAAGCGTGTGGTCTGGACCGACGGCATCCAAGTCGGCGGGTCCTACTACCGGGGGATCTATCCCGATATCGCGCCAGAAACGTTTGTTGAACTCCCGTTCAAAGGCTACGAGCGCGGGAACTTCGAAGGCGTCGAGGCCCGCGAGTACGACCAATTCACGATCACCTACGCGGGATCGTTCTACGAGGGGTGGATCGAACCGTACAGCGTCTTGGCGGGCCTTGGGGCGTACGAAGGCGAAGACCTGACGGTACAGTTCTACGGTGACTGGGACGACGACTACACCGCCAGGGCGCGCGATCACGGAGTCGAGTCGATGGTCGAGACGCACGACTTCGTCCCCCACAAAGAGATCGTCCCGGTTCTGAAAGGCTCGGACGCGGTGCTGTTCATCGGTGGGATCGAGACGGACAACGCCGAGAGCGTCCCCTCGAAGATCTGGGACTACATCGGGGCTAAAACGCCGATTCTCGCCGTCGTTGATCCATCTTTCCGGGTGGCCGACCTGATCGAGGACAACGGACTGGGCGTGGTCGCCGATCCCAGGTCCCCTGGAGACATCGCAGCTGCCATCGAGACGCTGCGCTCGGGTGAGTTTACGTACGACCCTGATCCGTCGGTATTCGATCGGTTCGAACGGGAGACTAAGATCGAGGCAATGGCCGACGTCTTCGACGCGGCCGCGGGCGGGTGACGGGATGAGCGACGGTGACGTCGGCCGGGAGAGCATCCTCCTGTTTCTGGTCCAGATCACAGCCAGGGCTGTCGGCTTCCTCGGGCTGGTGTACTTCGCTCGTGTGATACCCCAGTCGGGACTAGGGATCTACTTCTTGTTTTTCCTTGTCATCCAGGTGTCGACGATGGTCGGGAACCTAGGGATGGGCCAGGCGCTGGTCCGCCGGATCGGCGAGGGAGAGCGTCAGTCAGAACTGTTCACGGTCGCGCTGACTGTCATCGGTTCCGTAAGCCTCCTCGCGACAGCCGCCTTCTACCTGTTCAAGACCCCCATCTCGGAGTACGTCGGCGCGACCGTCCCCGGATTGCTGGCGCTAGCGACCGCGACCTGGCTGATCGCCGACCTGCTGATCAAGACGCTACAGGCCGAGGATCGCGTGCTGACCAGCGGCCTGCTTCAGTTGCTTCAGGACGTCGTCAGGGTCGGTACTGGTGCCGCGTTCATCACGTACGGCTTCGGTCCGGAGGGGCTGATGTATGGCGTCATCGCGGGGTTTGCCGCCACGTTCGTCGTTGGCTTGCCGCTATCGAATCTCTCGGTGGCGCTCCCCGCGAAATCGGACTTCGAGCGGTTGTTCAGGATTTCGCGATACACGATGTTTTTCGGGCCGACGAACTTCATCTATTTCTGGCTGGACACGTTCTTGATCGGCGTCTTCCTCACTAGGGCCGACGTGAGTTCCTACGAGGTGGCCTGGCAGACGACGCGGGTACTCATCATCGCCACGGCGGCGATCAACACGACCATCTTCCCGAAGATCTCCCGGTGGGCCAGCGACGGCGACTACGAGGAAATCGAACGGATCGTGCCGGGGTCGATCATCTTCGGACTCATCTTTCCCCTCCCGGGACTGGTGGGGCTAGCCGTCCTCGGCGAGGACGTTCTCAGGCTGATCTACAGGCCGGAGTACGTTGAGGCCGCGATCCCGATGGCGATCCTCGCGGGATACATGGTTGTAGAGTCGGTCCAGCGGATCGGTAACTCGGTACTGACCGGGATGGACCGAGCGGACGTGCCCTTCCGTTCGCGGTTGATGGGCGTGACCCTAGCGATCGTGTTGAACCTGGTGTTGATCCCGACCTACGGACTCGTCGGTGCAGCCGTTGCCACCTTCACCTCGAAACTCCTCGATACACTTTACCAGTGGATCTCTATTAGCAGAATACTGGACCTTTCGTTACCGATCAAGAGCGTATCCTGGCAACTCATTAGCACGACAGTTATGGGGCTCTCGGTGGCTAGCCTCGCGACAGCCTTCGCACCCCTGACGCTGCCCACGTTGTTCGCTATCGTCTTCACCGGGGCCGGCACCTACGCCGTGCTGGTCCTGCTGGACCCCGACATCCGCCAGATCGTCAACCAGTACCTACCGGTGTCGATACCGGCTGTCTAAGACGTTTTTCGACCACTTTCGGGTCATCCGGTATTTACCGGGTTTCCGCCGACATCGTGGTATGACGAACATCCCCCTGGTGACGGTCGATTCGCTTCGGGCCGATCACTTTGGGCACTACGGCTACGACCGTGACACGTCGCCGGTTATTGATTCACTCGCCGCCGACGGACTCTCCTTCGTTGCCTACACCAATGTAAGCTGGACTCGTGCCTCGTTCCCCTCGATAATCACCTCGACGTACCACCTCGAGTACCGTGGCTTCGAGCATCTTTCGGACGGATGGCCATCGCCTCGGCAGTCTGACGGGGGGACTACGAGAGTGCGCCCTTCGCCTGGAACCGAAGGTTCTCTCGGGATTACAACTGCGGCCGTTGATACGATCACTTCTATGACTCCAGGTCCGATCCGTCGCTGCTGGCGGGGGCCCGCGCGTTCGTGAAGCTCAACCTCGACGACGATGGGGTCGCATACCGGACGATTCAGTGCCTCTACGACACCAACGAAGAAAAGGCCGGCCTCGACGTTGGCCGGACCTACAAGGATACAGAGACGATCACCGACGAGAGCATCGACTGGGTTGAGTCGACCGACACAGATTCCTTCACCTGGGTCCTCTATATGGGTGTCTACCACCCCTATGTACCTCACGCCGAGATCGGCAAGCAACTCGGCACCGACATAGCTATTTCCGAACGGGAAGAGAGCCAGCTCCGCCGGAAAACTCTTGAGGAGCCCGACGAGATCATCGACGATGAACTCCGGGCGCTGACCGAACTCTATGACGCCGAAATCAGGTACACCGACCAGCAGATTGGCCGGTTGATCGAGACAGCGAACGCGTAGGGGGTAGAAACGACCGGCGTTGTCACCTCCGACCACGGCGAGGGGTTCCTCGAACACGGCCAGCTCAGCCATAACACGACGACATACAAGGAGGTGTTTCACGTCCGAGTCGTTGTCGAAGATCCTGACGTACCGTCTGACGGCCGTCAGGAGAACGGGTAGAATTACTCGACATCGTCTCAACTGTTACCGAGCTTGCTGGCATCCCGACGCCCGATATCTATCGGGGGCGCTCGCGGCGATGTTAAGTTAAGAACGAGGCGGTCGGTGCTTCGAATAGTCTATGTCCGAATACAACCGTCTCAACCGCTCTACTAAGTGGATAGACTTGGAGTTTGTGGAGCGGAAGCGGACACCCCACAATATCATTGAAACCGGTATTCAGATCCATCTTGCTGGCCTATCACTTTCGAATACCAAACAGTATTTTGAGAATTTGGGTATCGAGCGAAGCCGAACAGCGATTCACAACTAGATTCAAAAGGCCGATCTACAGCCAGCTGACGGTGTAAGTCCGAATCGTATCGTGGTCGATGAGACTGCGATTCAGATCGAGTCAGACAGATTTTGGCTGTATGTAGCTGTCGCTCCTCGTTCAAACAAATTCCTCCATATTGACGTATTTCCATCCAAAACCACCAATTTACTTTGGTGTTTCTCCGCGAACTCAGAGAGAAACACCACGTTGACGATGCTGAGTTTCTCGTTGGTGCTAGCGGACATCTCACGGCTGCGCTCTCACGAACCTCGCTCCGATTTCAAATCACTCGTCATGAAAATCGAAATGCTGTCGAACGTATCTTTAGAGAAGTAAAACGTCGAACCTCTTCGTTTTCAAAAACGTTCAGAAACGCGGAGCCGACGACAGCAGAATTATGGCTCCGAGCCTTCGCCGTCTGCTGGAACAGATGCTTAAGTTAACACGACCGCCAGAATTTAGCAGAAGAAGTTTATACCGAATTGGAGAAAAGCACAGGATGTTATCAGCGATTAAGGGTCTGATTTGGCCGTTTAACGCTTGATGAAATCATCAATCAGCCAGAACCGCCACTCCTCCTCAAGCAGGTTATAGAGCAAGTCGCTTCACTCGTTCTGGAATCGGTTCCAGTGTTTGACGAGTACAATGGCGACAGTCTCTTCGTTGACTTCGATGAACCGCCGAATCGCCCGCCGCTCGTCACCTTCCAGAGTAGATCGTCGTTGCCAACCCGCCAGGTTTGTCGCTCTGACCAATCTACGTCCCGATCTTTTGTTGTCGAGCGAACTGCCGCTGCTCTCCCGAGAAGGACTTCGTCCCTCCGTCACCCGGTATTTCGACAGCTGTCCGTAGATGCTCACGGAGTACCTGGAGTTTCCCCGAGCCAAGGAGTTAGTACTCGATACTCGAGAGGCGTCCGTCCCAATCTCGACTGAGTTTAGGGGTATCAACGACATCCGCAGGATCGAGGTCGTCGGGGATAACGTCACGTATTGTATCGATGTTCTCCCCATTCGGAGGTATCTTGCCACTTTCCCATCGGCTAGGGGTCGATGTGTTCTCCCCTATCTGTTCAGCGAACTCGGTTTGAGATTCCTTATGAGCATCGCGTAGTTTGCTGATACTGTCTGGAGATAACGGGCTGCTCAGCCACTTTTATTCGCCGTTCTCTATTACATAATTTTTACTCCTGACTACTATTTCAATCAATCGTCAGTCCGATAGGCAGTGATCCATCCTTTTTCCAGATCATACGACTAAGTTCGTGTCATGATGGTATGACTTGTCTACAGACAGATATTAAACCAACATAGTGAAAAGATATAGTAGAGTTACAAACAGTATGAACCTTAGCGAAGGAGTGGCCGACCTACACTTACATACAACATCCTCAGATGGAACCAGCACGGTTGAAAATCGTATTCAACAGGCTCAAGATATCGGCCTAGAGTCTATTACAATCACGGACCACGATACGATATCTGAAGATCTCAATCGGCGTGTATCTATCCACAAAAGTCTTGAACTTATTCTGGAGTTGAGGTTCGAGCAGACGTTCAAGACACCAAAGTTGAACTGTTAGGTTACTACGTTAACCCTACAAATCAAGATCTCATTCAACTCCTTGAAATAGTTCGATCATACCGCCGGAATCGAAACCGAGATATCATAGCTCAACTTCGGGAAACAACCGATCTTAACCGCTCGTACCACAAAATTCGAGAGGATTTCAACGGTATTCTTGCTCGCCCACACATCGCAGATGTTCTGATGGAGGAGGGTATTGTCAACTCGGTCAATGCGGCATTCGAAACATATCTTGGAAGCAATGGGGATGCGTTCGTACCGATGAAACGAGTACCTTCCGAGGATGTTATTAACACGATACAGGATGCTGGTGGTGCTGTTTCCTTAGCACATCCAGGTCGTATACGGACTGATAGTTTTGAAATGACTCTGGAAGGCCTCGTCAATGTAGGTCTCGACGCTATCGAGGTACCGTATCCGTATGATGAGGTCCCAAGTGAGGCTACGCTGAGGTCACTTCCAAAGATGCGCTAGAGTTTTCTCAAAAATATAGTTTATTGACGACCGGCGGGTCCGATTGTCACGGGCCTGGTTCGGGGAAGTATCGAATCGGAAAAGTACGAGTTACACGACCTCACCTGGACGCCCTTCGAGAGCGCGCAACTGAACGTCAATCATTATAACTGAACCTCTTAGGGCTTCATCCGTCCAGATATCCAAGGTCGTTGAGGCGTTCCAAGACTTTTTGTTCTTCGTTGTGTGTTATTGGGAAATTGTACTCGTCGTCGAGGCGTTCATCCAGAATGCCTCGCTCTTCTAGTTGACTCACGATGTGTTCAACAGCCTCGTTGACAGACTGTTCTTCAGTATCAACCACAATTTCCGGCTTCAGTGGCTCTTGGAACGGGTGGTTAATCCCAGTGAATTTTTCGATTTTCCCTTCACGAGCTTTCTGATAGAGCCCCTTCGGGTCTCGTTCTTCGGCAGTTTCTACGGAGCATTTGACATGAATCAGTACAAATTCTCCCTCATTTTCAATGATGTTTCTAGCTTGCTCTTGGGAATCCCGGAACGGCGTTATCATCCCGACAACAACAGGAATCTCGTTTCGATTAAGCAACTTCGCAATATAGGCGGTGCGACGGTTGTTTGTCCGCCGTTCTTCACGTGAGAAGCCAAGATCCGGATGAAGATTCCTCCTAAGGTCATCGCCATCTAGATTCTCAATTGGATAACCTCGCTCTACAAGCTTATCCTCTGTACGAGCTGCGATTGTAGATTTCCCAGAGGCAGGTCGGCCCATAAACCAGAGCGTGAACATATTATTTCTGTACAAATATTTTTTCAAGGTTCAATACCGTTTCGGTCACTTCTGGACGCATGAGTTGCGATGGGGGCCGTTCTCCCTCAGAAAGCATTCCTCGTAGTTTCGTGCCGCTGGGATTCATGTGATGGTCATTGTCGTGAGGACAAATTTTCTCAGATACGATACCGTCACATTTCGTACAGTAGAACGCGTAGTGGTAATACAGCGGTTCGATTCCGATATTTCCTAATGCGCTAAATAATTCTTGAGCCGCAAAATCACCATAATAGTTTCCGACACCAGCGTGGTCACGTCCGACAATGAAATGTGTACATCCGTAGTTTTTCCGCACAATAGAGTCAAAGAGTGCCTCACGCGGACCAGCATACATCATCCGTGATTTAAATATAGAGAGAACAACCGATTGGGTTGGATAGTAGTTGTCAATGAGTGATTCGTACCCCTGAATTATTGCGTTATTTGTATAGTCGCCCGCCTTTTTTTCACCAATCTTTGGTTGAATCAACAATCCATCAATGTGTTCGAGCGCCGACTTTTGGAGGTATTCGTGTGCTCGATGTGGAACGTTTCTAGTTTGAAACCCCACGACAGTGTCGAACCCTCGTTTATTGAACAAAACACGGGCCTCCTTCGGTGTGATATCATGGTTGCCGTTCCGGGGGATTGCCTCAGAGAACGCCTTGATGGGTCCACCTACGAAGAAGGGATCCTTATTTTGAATTGTTCTTACACCCGGATGTTCACCATCTGTCGTCCCGAACAGGTTCTCGCAGGTATTTGCCTCATCGTATCGATAGATACTATCAGTATCCATCACGCCAAGTGGCGTACCATCTGGGCGACGAATACCAATCCTGTCACCGGGTTCTATATTATTTGCCAACTCCGCATCGATGTCAAGAACAACAGGGAGTGGCCAAACCAATCCGCTCTCAAGGGTTAAATCATTTACAACCTTTAAGAAATCATTTTGTGTCATAAAACCACGCAGAGGACTGTACACCCCCTGGGCTATATTCACAAAGTCAAAAAGGAGATTCTTGTTGAGCGTTACCGTGCTAGAATCATCAATATCTTCCCAGAGGTCCCTGCTTCGATACTGTCCGACAATTCTGTCGACAAGGTCGTTTCCGTGGGGTCGAACCATTCTGCGTGAACTGAGTTAGGTGAATTAGTTAGTTCATTCGAAAGAAAGTTATCGTCATTGGCTTCAACAGAATTTTATATTCGTAATTACTCCTGTGAATGTTTATTCAGCGTACTCAAACCAATGGCCAAGATCTCGGCCAGTACGTCGTTCTAAGTTCTTTATAGATTCATAATATATTTGTTCTAATTCTCGTCGTGTATCAGGATTCATACCCTCTTCATATCCGGACCTTCCAATCGGTTTGATTATTTTTTGATAGGCGTTGAACAATGTGCCGGCAGATTTATTATATACTGGACGCAGGATTTCATCTCTGACTATATCGGGACTCAGTTCCGAAATCCCGTTTCGAACGCGTCTGCGAGCTCGATAAAGTGAACCAGGTTCGTTGAAGTCCTTGCCCGCTTTGATTCTTTCTCCTACGATAGAGGGCGCATATTCGTTATCAACGCCGAGGAAATCGTAGATGTCCTGAATGAACGATTCATTATCCGACGTGAAATCGTCGAAAAACACGATTTTTATCTGATCAGAAGGATAATGCTCTTCCCATCGAGAGATGTGGTAATCATAAAACCCAGGGACTATAATCGCACTATTGGCCGCATGATAGTTGAGAGCATACTCAAAGGGAGCATTGGTCCAATTCTTTTGTGCATGCCACCACTGAGAGTACGCTCTTTCCACCGGATTTCGAACGCATAATACTATTTTTGCATCAGGAATTAGATTTACAGCTCGTTTTGGAACCAAAGGATGCTTAACATATCCCGGTGATTCTTCTCCTACTATTTTCTCTCCATTATACTCGTCAAATTGGCCTTGATACCAATCCTCTCCTCGATGGTGATATACATCGAAAAATGACACGTTATCATTTTCTGGCATGAATATATCTGGATGTTCCTTTAGTGCATAATGTATCCATGTCGATCCAGCCTTCTGTGCCCCGATATGTAGGAAATCAGGTAGACGATCGTCTTTCATTCTTATTCTCCTCTAAGTCGATTCAACAACCCTATTCAGGGTAGGTAAGAATTACGGACCTGCCAGCATAACAGACGTTTCCAAAACTTTCGGGAGTGGTGCTGGGGGCGGTGTTGAGATAAGGTCGAAGAATGAGGCGGTCAAAAGATCGAGTGGTTCATGCTCAGTTTCGACCGCCTCAACGGCGATAGCGGTTGTATCGAGTTAGATTTTCTGAAGTGAGAGGCGACACCCGAGTCGGTGATGAAGCTCGGTATCCGACTCCATTTGGCTGGTCTATCACTTCCGGATACCGTCTCGATTCTTGAAAGGTTGGGTGTCGATCGCTATCGAACTACCGTCCACCGGTGGGTACAAAAAGTGGATCTACAGCCGACAGACGGTGCCGATCCGAATCACGTTGCGGTCGATGAAACCGTGATTCAGCTCAATTCTGAACGATATTGGCTGTACGCTGCTGTCGCCCCCGACACGAACCGCCTTCTCCACGTTCGTCTCTATCCGACGAGAACGAACGCGATCTCCTCGATGTTTCTCTCAGAACTGCGTGAGAAACATCAGGTCGGCGACGCAGTATTTCTCGTCGATGGTGCTCCATGGTTACAGGCGGCCTATCATCGTCACGGGCTCCGATTCCAACACGTTACACATGGGAATCGGAATGCCGTCGAACGTGTCTTTCGTGAAGTAAAACGACGAACAAACCAGTTCTCAAATACGTTTAGCCATGTCAAGCCGAGTACCGCTGAAATTGGCTTCAAGCGTTTGCCTTCGCATGGAATCAGCTTATCTAAACACTACCGTGCTGGGAGTTTTCGGAATCTTTAGTCTCAGACTAGGAACAATACCAATGTCGTATCGCATAACGAGTTCGATAGGGGAAATCAACTTTCAATTAGAATACGACGCCGTTGATATCCGACAGTTGATGCTCGACGGGTTTTCGGCCTCTCAAACGAGTTTCCTCTCGGTGGGTCCTGACAGTCGACGCGCCGTAGCTCACCGACCAACCCGAACCCACGTGTGATGTCCTTCAACGTCTCCAGGCCGACGTCTCCAGCCTAGTTGACGACTTCGCGGATCTGTGCGTCCCAATCATCGATCTGGAGATCGAGTCGGCACTCGCTAAAATCGCGTTTAACCTGCTTGACCAGCGAGAGGTCATCGCCACGCTCCTGAAGGTAGGCGACTAGGGTAACAACTGAAACAGTACCGGCAATTAAGCCTTCGAAACCCCCGCATTGGCGCCGACCGCAGTCTTGGGTCCCTCTCCGTGGGTAGCGCCCAATGAATACCCTTCACGCTGGGGATGCTCGGTAGATCCTGAACAATCTCCTACAGAAGAGCGTACAGTAAAAGTAGGATCTCCGACAATTCCTGCCAGATGAGTCACGGTAGAGATCCTTCAGCAGCGTGCAAGGGATCCTGATATGGCGAATATCACCCTCACAAATTTCCAACTGATTGTTCCCGCCTAGGGGTCTGGTTCGTAACCTCCCCAGAGCACCGATTCAACGGCTCTAACTGAGGACTCCATTTGAGCACTTCCTCAATGACGTAGTTACCGATACAACCGGTCAACGGATATCACTATATAATCTCCATTACACCGCATCTTCGAAGTCTCGAACTGTTTCGATAACGTATTGTATTTCTTCCTCCGTGAGATTGGGATGATTCGGTAGCCCGATCATATTCCCGACAATCGCTTCGACATTAGGGAGCGATAAATCATAGTCGTGGTTATTTGCGTTCTCGCTCCACGGGAAATCTGAATTAAACCCCCGATGTCGCTCGAAGACCGGCTGATCGTAGAGCGGAATATTATATCTGTGTCGTGTTTCAACGCCCCTATCACGAAGCTTTCTCCAAACTTCTTTTCCGCTCATACCAATCTTTTCTGGTTTCACCTCGAAAGGTGCCCAAAAGTACGCGTGATTGACGTATGTTCGCACCGTAGCTGGCTCCAACCAGTCCAAATCATTGAGTTCGTTGAGCAGACGCTCGCTAATATCTCTCCGACGTTTATTGAACCGCTCAAGTCGATCAACCTGTGCCGTTCCAATAGCCCCATTCAATTCGCTCATCCGGAAATTGTAACCGAGGGTGACATGCTGGTCACGGTTTGCCATTCCATGACTTCTAAGCATTCGAAGTTGTTCCGCGACCGCGTCATTGTCTGTCGTCACGATACCGCCTTCACCTGTCGTTATATTCTTGGTCGCGTAAAACGAGAAGCAGGCGACATCACCGATCGAACCAACAAAATCGTCTTTGTATGATGCGCCGTGCGCCTGTGCCGCATCCTCTATAACGTATAAATCGTGTTCGTCAGCGAACGCTCGAATTTTGTCCATCTCAGCGGGATGACCGTATAGATGGACTGGCATAATCGCAAATGTTTCGTCAGAAACACATCTCTCGAGATCTGTATGGTCAAGGGTGTAGATTTCTCGATCGATGTCGGCAAAGACGGGCACTCCAGCCTGGTGGACAACAGCAGTAGCGGTCGATCCAAACGTTAGTGATGGGACAATAACCTCATCACCAGGTTCCAATCCAAGCGCTTTCAGGGACAGTTGGATTGCCGTCGTTCCGTTAGTGACTGCGACGGCGTGCTTTGTCCCAACGTAATCAGCCCATTTTTCCTCAAATTCCTCCACGAATTCTCCCTGTAAGAAACGGCCAGAATCAAGAACATCACTGAGGTTACTTCGTTCCTCATCGCCGAGAATTGGCTCGGCGACATCCACATGCTTGACCATATTATTGGTACTGGGCACTAAATCAAGAAACCAGCGATAGAATATGTTATTATAATATATACGACAGACCCTCCGCTCCCCTCAGTTTTATTTCATCCAATACCTCGTCTCAGTGCTCTATGATGGCATATAGGTATCCGAATCCGACAACACATGTGAACCAGAAAAGACAGATAAATTGTTCCAGTTCCTGTTGTGAAGGTGTACTAAGCAGATTTTTTAACCGCTGCGGAACGAAGTCTGTTATCAACAAGTACAGATACATTCCCTCTTCGCCCCCTTCATCCTCGACGAACGACTCCATCGCCCGCTTCGAGTACCCCTGCCAGAACGCCCGATCCGTCAGCCATCGAAACTCTGTCCGATAATTGAACACTTTGTGTGCCACCTCGGCTTCCGGATCATACCACACACCCTGTCCATACTCCTCTTGCATCCGGGCGCACAGCTCAGTCTCTCCACCCTGGAGGTTCTTATTTCCTTTCCGCCCGCCGATGTCGACGTCGAATCCACCTAACTCCGCAAACACGTCCGCTCGGAACGATATGTTCGAGCCGAAGGTGTTCCGCACCTCACCCGGGCCGTCCGCGAATCCGCGATGGTTCACTCCGACCAACCAGTAGAACTCCTCGGGGAGAAACGAGGGCTTCCCCGCGACCCACTCGGGGGTCATCCTCCCACCGGCCGCGATCGCGTCCTCCTCCTCGTAGGCGCGCACCAACCGCGCGGCCCACGTCTCGTCTGCCACCGCGTCATCATCAATGAACGCGACGACATCGCCCGACACCAACTCAGCGCCGCGGTTGCGACTCGCCAGCAACCCCAAATTCTCGTCGTTACACACGATCACCGTGTCCTCACGGTCGCCGTAGTCCTCGACGACGCGGTCGTACACCTCAGGCGTCCCGTCGACAACCACGACGAGTTCGACATCGTCGTGTGTCTGCGCGAGGACGCTGTCGGCGGCCTCGCGGAAGTGCTCGTACATGTCTAGCGTGTACGTACAGACGACGACCGAGACCTTCACACCGAGACGCTTTCGACCCGTGCGCTTAGGGTTTCCGCCTCGCCTCGAGGCCGGTACGTGTTCGCGGGTGAACACGCCAGAACACGCGCGCCGGACGCGGGTAGATGACAAGCCTTATGCGCGTTTTGACAGTCTCATGGAACAATGAGCGATTCGAACGATCCGCCGGCTGAATCGGACTCGTCCCCGTCCGATCTCCTCGCGCGGTGGTACCATGTTCCCGTCCTCCTCGGGGTGGTCGCGTTCATGCTGTGGACGCGGCTGCGCTCGTACGGGAACTTCATCCAGAACGGCGAGGTGTACTTCCGTGGCAACGACGCGTGGTATCACCTCCGGACGACGAGTTACCTCCTCGAGAACTATCCGAGCACGCTCCCGTACGACGTCTGGACCGGCTTCCCGGTCGGGACGAACGCGGGGCAGTTCGGGACCCTTTGGGATCACATCATGGCGGTCGGCATCTGGATCGCCCGACCGATCATGGGCAGTACCGAGGAGGTCATGCTCGTCATGTCGCCGATTATCGGCGCGCTCGTCGCGGTGCCGACGTACTTTATTGCGCGTCGTTTCGTTGACCGCGTGCCCGCGCTCGTGGGCGCGGCGACACTGGCGCTGTTCTCCGGGACGTTCCTCCGGTACACCCTCGTCGGGTTCCCCGACCACAGCGCGGCCGAGGTCCTCTTCCAGAGCACCGCCGTCCTCGCGTTCCTCGTCGCGCTCGGTGTCGCCGAACGCGAGAAGCCGGTGTGGGAGCTCGTCGTCGATCAGGACTGGAACGCGCTCCGTAAGCCGATCACCTACGCCGCCGCGGCCGGCGTTGCGCTCGGACTGTACATGTGGACGTGGCAGCCGGGTATCCTGATGGTCGGCTTCACGGGGATTTTCCTCGCAGTCAAGATCACGAGCGACACCTACCACGGCAAGAGCCCGGAACCGGTGGCGTTCGCCGGCGCAGTCGCGATGTCCGTCGCGGGCCTGATGCAGATTATCCCGCTCGACACCCTCCGGTTCGCATCGAGCGAGTACTCCTTACTCCAGATTGTCACGCCGATCGCCGTCGCGCTTGGCGCCGTCTTCCTCGCGTGGCTCGCCCGCCAGTGGGAGGCGCGCGACCTCGGCACCGACACCTACCCCGCGGCCGTCGGCGGCCTCGTCCTCGCATCCGCAGGGTTCGTCTGGCTGGCGATGCCCTCACTGTGGTCGACGGTCATCGGCAACCTCCTCAACACCGTCGCCTTCTCCGCGAGCGCCGGGGCTCGCACCATCGGCGAGGCGCAACCACCCCTCCAGGGTGCCTCGTTCTCGAACTTCGTCTTCTCACAATACGGGCTCGCCTTCTTCCTCGCGCTCGCCGCGGTCCTCTACATCCTCGCGCGCCCGCTCTACCGCTCTGACGACACAAACCACACCCTCTACATCCCGCCCGCGCTCGCGGTCGTCGGCTCCGTCTACGCCGTTCCGCAGGCGTACGGCGCCATCGGCGGTGTCATCGGCGTCGACTGGCAGGTGATCGGCCTGCTCATCGCGGCCGCCTTCCTCGTCGGTGCGACGCTGCTCGTCGAGTACGATGCCGAGGAGCTGTACTTCGTCGTGTGGGCGGCGTTCATCGGCAGCGCGGCGTTCACGCAGGTCCGGTTCAACTACTACCTCGCCGTCGTCGTCGCGGTCGGCACGGCGTACTTCCTCCAAGTCGCGCTCGACACTCTCGATCTCACCTCGCTCGACGCCGTCCGCGAGATCGAAGGGTGGCAGGTACTCACCGTCGCTGCCGTCATCGCGATCCTTATCGTCCCGCTGGTCGGGGTCGCCACGCCGGTGTGGCAGGCGGGTAACTCCAGCCAACCTGGCAGCATCGTCCAGTGGGACGAGAGCCTCCAGTGGATGAACGACGAGACCCCCCAACCGGGCGAGCTCGAAGGCGCGGACAACCCGATGGAGCTGTACGGCACCTACGAGCGGCCCGCGGACGGCGACTTCGAATACCCGGAGGGAGCCTACGGCGTCCAGTCGTGGTGGGACTACGGCCACTGGATCACCACGCGCGCCGAGCGCATCCCGAACGCCAACCCGTTCCAGCAGAACGCGGGCGAGGCGGCCGACTACCTCCTCGCGCCGAGCGAGGAGGAAGCCGCGGAGGTGCTCGCGAGTCAGAGCACCGAGGGCAACCGGACCCGCTACGTGATGGTCGACTGGCAGATGGCGTCGCCGAACTCCAAGTTCAACGCGCCGGTCACCTTCTACAGCGGCAACAAGACGGTGCGCGACTTCAACGAACTGCTCTACCGGCAGGTGGAGGGACCGCAGGGCCAGCAGGGCGGGTTCCGGGCGGTCCTCCAGACGCGCACGCAACGCTACCACGAGAGCCAGATGATCCGGCTCTACCAGCACTACGGGAGCGCGGTCGAGCCCGAGCCCGTCGTCGTCGACTGGGAGACTCGGGGCGCACAGACCGCCTCAGGCGAACAGATCGACATCAGGGTCCTCCCGAGCCAGGGACAGGCGATCCGGCGGTTCGACAACCTCTCGGTCGCGCGGTCGTACGTCGAGGAGGACGGTTCCGCGCAGGTCGGCGGTGTGATGGGCGTGCCCTCGGAGCGGCTGGACGCCCTGGAACACTACCGGCTCGTCCACGCCACGGAGGCACCGGGTCGGTCGCCGTACGCCCAGCAGGCGAGCATCCTCGCCCAGCAGTTCGGCGTCGACCTCCGGGCGACGTTCGGTGAGTCGTTCCTCGGCGCGCTGCGCGACGACTTCGTCAAGACGTTCGAGCGCGTCCCGGGCGCGACCGTCGAGGGGTCGGGCGCGGCGCCCGGCCAGGAGGTCCAGGCGACCGTCGAGCTGCGGAAGCCGAACGGGCAGACGTTCGAGTACACGCAGTACGCGACCGCGGACGACGACGGGAACTTCGAGTTCACGCTCCCGTACTCCACGACCGGGTACGACGAGTTCGGTCCGGAGAACGGGTACACAAACACGAGCGTCCGCGCGACCGGGCCGTACAACGTCACCACGGCGGCGACGACCGACGACGACCTCTACACCACCGAGCGGTTCGGGCAGGTCGAGGTGACCGAGGGGCAGGTCGTCGGCGCCGACGACGCGGCCGCGACGGTCGAACTCGAAGAGCGGATAATCGACTGTCCCAGCGGCGACCCCGAGTGTCCGGTCGACGGCGACAGCGGGAGCGACGGCGGGGACTCGACGAAATCCACCGACGCCGGATCGGTGATCGGCGTCGAACCGGTGGCGGCGACGACCGCGACGGCGGTGACCGCACCGAACTGACCGCGGAATCCGACCGCGGTCTCGGCGCCCGCGGTCGATCTGGCCGCCCGATCACACGCTTCTTTACTGCGGCCCCGCTTGTGGCGAGCAGATGGCCGACCTCCGCGACTGGGCGACGCTGTACCTGAAGGGCGTCGCGATGGGCAGCGCCGACGCCGTCCCGGGCGTCTCCGGCGGCACCATCGCGCTCATCGTCGGGATCTACGAGCGGCTGATCGCGGCGGTCACCGCCGTCGACCCCGACCGGGCGCGCCGCGTGCTCGGCGGGGTGCGCCCGGGCGGCCGCGCCGACGCGCGGGCCGCGTTCCACGAGGTCGACGGCGCCTTCCTGCTCGTGTTGGGCGCCGGGATCGGGACCGCGGTGGTGACGGTGTTGAGCGCGGTGAACCGGCTGCTGGCGACGCAGCCGGTCGCGACGTACGGGTTCTTCTTCGGGCTGATCGCGGCGAGCGCCGCGGTGCTGCTCGGCGACGTCGACCTCTCGACGGCGCGCCGGAAGGCCGCCGCGGTCGCCGGCTTCGCGC
The DNA here is from genome assembly GCF_003666025.1 of Halorubrum sp. Atlit-8R. Lineage (NCBI taxonomy): Archaea > Methanobacteriati > Methanobacteriota > Halobacteria > Halobacteriales > Haloferacaceae > Halorubrum > Halorubrum sp. Atlit-8R. The sequence continues at coordinate 933,681 of NZ_QPLV01000001.1, read as the reverse complement.
TCGCCTTCCTCGCGTCCGGCGTCGCGGCGACCGCGCTCGGCAGCCCGCTCCCGGTCGTCTTCCTCGCCGGGGGCGTCGCCGTCAGCGCGATGGTGTTGCCGGGCATCTCGGGCTCGCTGCTGCTCATCGTCCTCGGCCAGTACGAGTACATGTCCGGCGTCGTCGCGCGGTTCGTCGACGGCGTCGGCGCGGCCGCGCTCGGGAACGGCGCGGGCGCGCTCGTCGAGACGCTGCCGCCGGTGGCCGCGTTCCTCCTCGGCGGCGTCGGCGGGCTCTTCACCATCGCGCACGCCGTCCGCTACGCGCTCTCGCGGGCGCGGGCCGCCACGCTCGCGTTCCTCGTGAGCTTGGTCGTCGGCGCGCTGCGCGCGCCGCTGGTCGAGGTGTCAGCGCGACTGGCCGAGAGCGGCGAGCCGTGGCGGGCGGCCGCGCCGCGGTTCGCGCTGGCGGCGCTCGTCGGCGCCGGGCTCGTCGCCCTGTTGAACCGCTACTCCGCGACCATCGAGTACTGAGTCGACGGCGCAGTCGCTGACACGGGGTAAGTGAGAATCACAACCAGTCGGTGGTAATGTACGTCACCGTCTCCATGGCGCCCCGATTGGGATACGCCTCGACGACGCGCTGTATGATGTGATAGAGCTCGTGCGTTTCGAGTGATTGATCGGGCACGTAGAATACGCCACTGTGTGAGTCGACCGGCATCTGGACGAAATCGTCGTCGCTGGTGACAACAAGACGGTCGTGTTCGACGGCGTACCGGCGAATGGCGGTGTCGTCGACACCCTCACCGAGCTCGCTCACGGCGACGACGCGCTCCACGTCGTGGCCCGCTTTGGCGAGTTTGTCTGCCAGCGGAGCCGCGATGTTCTCGTCGAGCAGAAACGACACCCGCATGCGCTACGCGTCCGACAGATCCTCGGGACCGGTGACGACGTTCGGATCGTTTGCTGCGGCGTCGTGGAGTGCTCGCCGACGTTCCTCGACGGCCCGCATCTCCTCCGGGTGGTCGTGATAGTACGCCAGCGCGTGGTAGACCTCTGCGGCAGTGAGGTCGAACCGATCCGCGACCGTCTGTGCGTCGAGCCCCCGCTCTTCCACCAGCGCGTGGACGTGGCGCACGGTGATTCGCCGGTCCCGGATATGCGGCTCGTCGTGGATCCCCGACTCGTCACCTGCGACGACGGTGTTCATCTGCCTCGACATACCGATCGCTACCGGCGTAGTGGCCTTTAGTCTTTGCCGGCACGTCAGCCGCAGTTGTCTGTGAGGTCTGACCGGCTCTGGCGGCTCGTGTGGCTCGCAACGCCTTTTCCGTTTCCGCCCATACGGTTCCGCATGGTCCAGATGGAATCCGACTCGGCGCTCGACCGCGGCGACGCCGCGCCCGACTTCGAACTGCCCGGCACGGACGGGGAGACGCACGCGCTCGACGACTTCGAGACGGACGCGCTGCTGGTCGTCTTCACCTGTAACCACTGCCCGTACGCGAAGGCGAAGATCGACCTGTTGAACGACCTCGCGGCCGAGTACGACGACCTCTCGGTCGTCGGGATCAACCCGAACGACGCCGACGAGTACCCCGACGACTCGTTCGAGGCGATGCGCGAGGCGGTCGCGGACGGCACGGTCGCGTACGACGCGTACCTCCGCGACGAGACCGGCGAGGTGGCGGCCGCCTACGACGCGGTGTGTACCCCCGACCCGTTCCTCTTCGGCCGCGAGGACGGCACGTACCGCCTGCGCTACCACGGCCGGCTCGACGACGCGCTCAACCCCGACGACGAGCCGACCGAGCTCTACGTCCGCGACGCGGTCGACGCCGTCCTCGCGGGCGACGACGTCGAGATCCCGGACCGGCCCTCGCGGGGCTGCTCGATCAAGTGGCCCGAGGAGTGAGGCTGGACGAGGCGCGGTCGACGACGGAGCGCCCGGGGCGCGATCCGGTGTCGGAACGGCGTTCCGACGGAGACGCCTTAACAAGGGTCCGGGCCGAACGGAGGGTATGGGCATGAAAGGCGACGAGCCGGACCTCCACGAGATCGATCGCTACGACGGCGGCGTCGGCTGGATCGCGTACCCCGACGAGACGATGGAGCGCGCGAGCCACGCGTTCGCGGTCGACAACGAGGAGACGGACGCGGCCGACGTGTGGGTGGTCGACCCGGTCGACGCGCCCGGCGTCGACGAGCTGCTCGACGACCTCGGCGAGGTGGCCGGCGTCGTCGTCGGGCTCGACCGCCACGTGCGCGACAGCGGCGAGGTCGCCGCGCGTCACGGCGTTCCGGTGTACGTCCCCGAGTGGATGACGGGCGTCGCCGAGGAGCTGGACCCCGACGTCGAGGTCGAGCGGTTCGGCTCGCGGCTCGCCGACACGGGCTTCGAGGCGATCCGGATCCGCGACTCCTCGCTGCCGCCGTGGCAGGAGGTCGGGCTCTTCGACGGCGAGACGCTCATCGTCCCCGAGTCGCTCGGCACCGCGTCGTACTTCCGGGGCGACCGCGAGCGACTCGGCGTCCACCCGATGCTGCGGCTCACGCCGCCGACGACCACCCTCTCGGGGCTCGACCCCGAACGGGTCCTGACCGGGCACGGCGTCGGCGTCCACGAGCGCGCGGCCGTCGCCGTCGAGGACGCCCTCTCGGACTCCCGGTCGAAGGCGCCCGGGCTGTACGCGAAGACGCTCGCGTCGGCGCTGCCGTTCTGAGCGGGAACGGCGACGCCGCGGCGCCGGGGCGGTTTCAGGGCCTCCGGGGCGCCGCGGCAGCTTTCAGGGCCGCCGCGGCGTTGGCCGAGCGGTGCGTGACCTTTTGCCAATGCGTCCCGTAGCGACGGGCGACCAGTGATCTACGTCACCCGCGACCTGTTGACCGTGCTCCGCGAGCGCGCCGCGAGCGAGGACCCCGACGAGGTGAACGTCCGGCTCTCGGCGACGCCCGCCGGGGAGTTCGAGGCGGACCTCGGGCTCGACCCGGCGACGCCGGTGGTGACGCACTTCACGCTCCCGTCGGTGGGCAGCTCGGTCAGCTCCGTGTTCGGCGTCGACCTCGGCACGCCGGCCGGCGAGGGCGGCGCGCGGTTCCTCTCGCACCCGGACGGGTTCCTCGGCCTCTCCCGCACCGACGACCTCGCGGGCGTGGTGATCGTCGCGGTCCCGCCGTACGACGCGGACTCGGTCGCCGCCTTCGACCGGGCCGGGGACGGGGTCGAACTCGCCGTCGTCGACGCCGTCCCGCCGACGGAGTCGGTGCCGGAGTGAGCCGAGAGCAGGGGTTTCAAGCCGTCGGAGGGAGTATCAGGTCACAATGGCAGCACGGCCACCCGGTGGCGGCGATACGAAGGAACCGGAGGCGATCGAGTTCGGCATCGCCGCGCTCGACGCCCGGCTCGACGAGGCGGACGTGTCGTTCCCCGCGACGGCCGCGGAGCTACGCGACGCGCTCGGCGATCAGGAGGTGCCCTACGACGCGCAGGGGCGCTCGATCGCGCTCTCGGACGCGCTCGACCGCGTGCCGCAACGGGAGTTCGAAAACGAGACGGCGTTCCTCGACGCGCTCTACCCGGTGTTCGACGAGGCCCGCCGGGAGGAGCGCGGCGTGATCGCCAGCCTCCGCGACGCGTTACCCTTCTGAGCCGGTCGGGCGCGGTCCGCCCGACCGAGAACCCCTCACCGCGACTCGGCGATCTCGCTCGCTTCCTCGTCGGACTCGCCGGCGTCGTAGCGCTCGATGACGTCGTTGATCAGGACGACGTCGCCGACCGCGCGGACCCAGCGGTACGGGACGATGACGCCCGTCGAGCCGCTCACCTGTCCGGCGAACAGCTCGTGGTTGAGTTCGGCGAGCGCGAGGCCGGTCACGGCGCGGGCGTCTAAGTCGAGCTGGATGTCCTCGATTTCGCCGACGAAGACGCCGTTGCTGGAGTACACCTCGCGGCCGACGAGCGACGTGATCTCTTCGGGGGCTGCGTTCATACACGACACGGTCACGAGCGCGCCTAATAAGCGTTCGTTGTCGAACGACGCGCGTCCGACGCCGTCCGGCCCCCGCTGTCCGAACCCCGCAACTCCCGGCGCCCGTCACTCCCGCGGCGCGATCACTTCGATCGGGTGGAGCGGCGACGCCTCCAGCAGGGCGTCGAGCTGTTCGGTACAGGAGGTGCCGGGCGCGACGACGGTCCGGTCGGTGTCGCCGAACTGCTTGACGAGGGGCTCGCCCACGTCCACGCTCAGCTCGTAGTAGTCCGTCTTGTAGCCGAACGAGCCCGCCATCCCGCAGCACTCGGTGTCGGAGACCAGCACGTCGTAGCCGAGCCGCTCGAAGGTCGCGGTCGCGTACTCGCCCACCTCGACCGTGCGCGCCTGACAGTGCGGGTGGTAGGCGATCCGCCTGCCCGACGCTACGGGCCCGGTGCCCTCGCTCGGCGCGCGCAGCGCCGCGGGGTCGGCGCCGTTCTCCAGCAGGCCGAAGACGTACTCCATGGCGTCGTAGCTCGCGGCCGCGAGCCGCTCGTGGGAGTCGGCCGGGAGGAACCGCTCGTACTCGCGGCGGAACGTCGCGAGGTCGCTCGGCTCGATCACCACCACGTCGCGGTCGGCGTCGAGGTGGGGCGCCAGCCCCGCGTACACGTCCTCGGCGGCCGCCTCGGCGGTCGCGATCATCCCTTGGGACAGCGGCGGGCGACCGCTGCCGGGCAGGGCGGGCACCAGCACGCGGACGCCGAGCGCCTCCAGCGCCCTGACGGTCGCCTTGCCGCGCGCGACGTCGACGTAGTTCGTCGCGGTGTCGGGGTAGACGACCGCCTCGCGGGTCGCCTCGTCGGCCGGGACCGCGGGGCCGCCGCGGGCGTCGAACCACTCCACGAGCGACTCGCGCGCGAACGCGGGGAGGTCGCGGCGGCGGTCGATGCCGGCGACCCGCTCGGCGACCGCGCGCAGCGGGCCGACGTCCGCGAGCCGGTTGGCGAGCGGCGCCGTCTTGTGCCCCCACTTCGCGAGCGTCGAGTAGTTGCCCACGAGCCGGGTGCCGAGGTCGAGGCCGCCGGGCTCCTCGTCGGGGACCAGCTCCTCGAACGCCCAGTCGAGCTGGCTCGGGTCGGCCTCGCCGCGGTTGATCCGGTCGCGGACCGCGGTGTTGATCCACGGGATGTCGATGCCGACCGGACACGCCGGGACGCAGCGCGAGCAGCCCGTACAGAGGTCGTTGAACTCGGCCGCGGTGTCGAGCCCTTCGATGCCCGCTTCCCAGCCGGTCGCGATGCCGCCGGAGTAGGTCTCGCCGCCGAAGGCGTGCCCGCCGACGCTCTGGAAGTTGCCGCAGGCGTTCGAGCAGGCCGAACAGCGGATGCAGTACAGCGTCTCTTTTAGCGTCTCGTCGTCGCGCATCGCCAGGCGCCCGTTGTCGATGAGCACGAGGTGGAACTCGCGGTCGGACGCCGAGCCGTCGGCCAGGGGTCCGTCGTCGGCCGCGAAGTCCGGCACCGGCGAGTCGACCGGCGGCGTCAGCGTCGAGATGTAGGAGGTCACATCCTGCCCGGTCCCCGACCGCCCGATCAGCTCGACGAACGGGGAGAAGTCCTCGACGGTCGGGACGAGCTTCTCGACGCCCGCGACCGCGACATGCGTGTCGGTCGCGGTCACCGTCTTCCGGGCGTTGCCCTCGCTCGTCACGAGGAGCATGGTCCCCGAGTCCGCGGCGACGAAGTTCGCGCCGGTCATCCCGAGGTCGGCGTCCTCGATCAGCTCGCCGAGCCGCTCGCGGGCGAACATCGTGAGCTCCTCGGCGGTCTCGGGCGGGTCGTCGGGGTCGAACCGCTCCGCGAACAGCTCGGCGATGGCCTCGCGGGACTTGTGGATCGCCGGCGCGACGATGTGCGACGGCTCCTCGTCGGCCAGCTGGAGCACCCACTCGCCGAGGTCCGTCTCGACGACCTCGACGCCGTCCTCCGCGAGCGCGTCGTTCACCTCGATCTCCTCGGAGGTCATCGACTTCGACTTCACCGCGCGCTCGGCGCCGCGCTCCGCCGCCACCTCCCGGATGTACCGGTTGGCGTCGGCCGCGTCGTCGGCGAGGTAGACGGTGCCGCCGTTGGCCTCCACCGTCTCCGTCACCTCGTCGATGAGCTCGGGCAGCCGCTCGATCGCGTCCTCCTTGATCGCCCGCGCCTCGTCTTTCAGCGCCTCGTAGCCGTCGAGCCGGCCGGTCGACTCGTAGCGCCCCTCGTTGAACCCGCGGGTGTTCGCCGCGACCGCGTCGCCCTCGGTCGCCAGCAGCTCGCGGATCCGGTCGGCCTTCGCCTCTCGGTCGAGGTCGCCCGGCGCCTCGGCGGCGCGCGCGCCATCCGCAGCGCCGGGGTCGGCGTCGCTGCTCATCGCTCCCCCTCCGCAGGGTCGTCCTCGCGGAGCAGCACCACGTGGACCTCCTTCGGCCCGTGCGCGCCGTGGACGAGCCCGCCCATGTCCGCCGTCGCGCTCGGGCCGGTCGCGAACACCACGTCGACCGACTCGTCGCGCGCCCGCGGCCCGAGCCACTCGAAGGCGTCGGGCATGTCGGGGACCAGGTCCGCCTCGCGGAGGACGACGACGTGGCGGTCGACGAACAGGCTCACCGGCTCCGTGCCGGCCGCGTCCGCCTCCAGCGCGACGCTCCCGTACTCGGCGACGCCCAGCGACGCCGCGGTGACGCCGGTGTGCGCCCCGCGCAGGTCGGCGGTGGTCGGCTCCGTCTCGATCCGCTCCGGGAGGGTCGCGGGCGAGTCGGCGAACGCGGCCGGCCCGGACCGGTCGAGCGGGACCCCGACCGCGGGCTCGCCCGCGGCCGCCTCGACCATGGCCGCGCACTCCGCGGGCGGCCCCGCCGAGACCGCGACGCCGAGGTCGTCGAGTCGACCCGTGAACGTCGACGTGTCTGCGAGCGACATGGTGGTCACTTCGCCGGTCGGCATAAGGGTGTTGCGGCGCTTCTCGCGGACGCGAACCGGACCGCGCGATCGGATGCGGCCGGGCGGGCGGATGGAGTTCCCGCGGCGCGCGGGCGGCAAGAGGTTTTTCATGGTTCGACCGCGAGGGTCTCGCATGGCCACCAACACGCCGGAGCCGGATCCGACGGACGGCGGGGACTTCGACTACACCGGCGGGTCCGTGGAGCGACCGGACCTCGTCGACGCGCTCGACGCCCGCGTCGACGGCGACGTGCGGTTCGACGACTACTCGAAGCGGCTGTACGCGACCGACGCCTCGGCGTACGAGGTCACCCCGATCGGCGTCGTGATCCCGGAGTCGACCGCGGACGTCGCGGCCGTCCACGAGTACTGCTTCGCGGAGGGGATCCCCGTCCTCCCGCGCGGCGGCGGCACATCCCTCGCCGGGCAGACCGTCAACGAGGCGGTCGTCCTCGACCTGACGGGCGAGATGGACGCGGTGATCGAGACCGACGCCGACGCGGAGACGGCCCGCGTCCAGGCCGGCGCGTACGTGGGCGACCTCAACGCCGCCGTCGAGGGCGACGGCCTGAAGTTCGCGCCGGACCCGGCGTGGCGCGACAAGTCCGCGGTCGGCGGCGCCATCGGCAACAACTCAACCGGCTCGCACTCGCTGAAGTACGGCAAGACGGACCACTACGTCGAGGAGGTCGAGGTCGTCCTCGCCGACGGCACCGTGGCGACGTTCGGTGAGGTCGCAGTCGACGAACTCCGCGAGTCCGCAAACGCCGACAGCGACGACCTGCTCCCCCGGATCCACGCCGAGGTCGTCCGGGTCTTAGACGAGGAGGCCGACCGGATAGACGAGCGCTACCCCGAGCTGAAGCGGAACGTCTCCGGCTACAACCTCGACCGGCTCCTCGCCGAGTACCGCGGCGAGCACGGCGAGGCGGGCGTGGTCAACCTCGCGCGGCTCATGGCCGGCAGCGAGGGGACGCTCGCGACGGTCACCGAGGCGACCGTCTCGCTCGTCGAGATCCCCGAGACGAAGGCGGTGGCGCTGCTCACCTACGACGACCTGCTGGACGCGATGGAGGACGTGGCGGCCTGTCTCGAACACGACCCCGCCGCCGTCGAGGTGATGGACGACGTGCTGCTCGGCCTCGCGGCCGACACGCCCGAGTTCGAGGACGTGGTCGGGATGCTCCCGGAGGGCACCGACTCCGCGCTCCTCGTCGAGTTTTACGCGGACAGCGACGCCGAGGGGAAACGGAAGGTCGCAGATCTCATCGCCGACCGCGTGGGCGCCGCCGACGGAGACGGGGGCGTCGACACCGCGGTCGAGCCGAGCGCTGGCGCCGCCGAGACGACGAGCCACCCCCGCCGCGCGGCCCACGCCATGGAGGCCCACGACCCCGAGAAGCGCGACCGCTTCTGGAAGATGCGCAAGGCCGGCCTCCCGATCCTCCTCTCGCGGACCACCGACGAGAAGCACATCTCCTTCATCGAGGACTGCGCCATCCCGCCCGAGCACCTCCCCGAGTACACCCGCGAGTTCCAGGAGATCCTGGCCGACAACGACACGTTCGCGACGTTCTACGCGCACGCCGGTCCCGGCGTCCTCCACGTCCGCCCGCTGATCAACACGAAGGACGTCGACGACGTGGAGGCGATGCTCGACATCGCCGACCGCGTCACTGACGCCGTGGTCCGGCTCGGCGGCTCGGTGTCCGGCGAGCACGGCGACGGCCGCGCGCGGACCCAGTGGAACCGGAAGCTGTACGGCGACGAGCTCTGGGAGGCGTTCCGCGACCTGAAGACCGCGTTCGACCCCGACTGGCTGCTCAACCCGGGCAACGTCTGCGGGGAGGTCGACATGCGCGAGAACCTGCGGTTCGACGCCGACTACGAGTACGACGCCGGTTTCGACCCCGCGATGGAGTGGGCCGTCGACAACGGGATGCAGGGGATGGTCGAACTGTGTCACGGCTGCGGCGGCTGCCGCGGCCCGCAGGAGACGACCGGCGGCGTGATGTGTCCGACCTACCGCGCCGCCGACGAGGAGATCCAGTCGACCCGCGGCCGGGCAAACATGCTCCGCGGGGCCATCAACGGCGAACTCCCCGACGACCCGACCGACGACGAGTTCGTCACCGAGGTGATGGACCTCTGTGTCGGCTGTAAGGGCTGTAAGGTGGACTGCCCGAGCGGCGTCGACATGGCGAAGCTGAAGGCCGAGGTCGAGCACGCCCACCACGAGGAACACGGGGCCGACCTCCGGACGCGGCTGCTCGGCCGCTTCGAGTCGCTAGCCCCGCTCGCGTCGCGGTTCGCGCCCCTCTCGAACCTCCCGAACAAGATCCCCGGGAGCGGCCTCCTCGCGGAGAAGGCGCTCGGCATCGCCAGGGAGCGCGACCTGCCCACCTTCCGCTCGGAGACGCTCGTCGACTGGTTCGAGGCCCGCGGCGGGGCGGGCGTCCCGCGCGAGGAGGCCGCCCGCGACGTCCTGCTGTTCCCCGACGTGTACACCACCTACACGAACCCCGGCGCCGGGAAGGCCGCGGTTCGCGTGCTGGAGGCCGCCGACTGCCACGTCCGCATACCCGACGTGGACGGCAGCGGGCGCCCGCCCCACTCGAAGGGCCTGCTCGACGTGTCGCGCGCGACGGCAAAAGACGCCGTCGAGACGCTCGCGCCGGACGTGCGCGACGGCTGGGACGTGGTCGTCGTCGAGCCCTCCGACGCCGTGATGCTCCAGTCGGACTACCACGACCTGCTCGACGGCGACGCCAGCGACGTGCCCGACGCCGACGTGGCGGCCGTCTCCGAGAGCGCCTACGGCGTCATGGAGTACGTCGACGCCCACCGGCTCGACGAGGAGCTCGCCCTCGACGCCCCCACCGAGTCGCTCACCTACCACGGCCACTGCCACCAGAAGGCGACGAAGAAGGACCACCACGCCGTCGGCGTCCTCCGGCGCGCCGGCTACGGCGTCGACCCGCTCGACTCCTCGTGTTGCGGGATGGCCGGCTCGTTCGGCTACGAGGCCGAGCACTACTCGATGAGCAAGGCCATCGGCGAGACGCTGTTCGAGCAGGTGGACGCCAGCGGCGGCGACGCCCTCGTCGCGCCGGGCACCTCCTGCCGGACGCAGCTGGAGGAGGGCCCCGGCGAGGTGCCGGAGCCGACGCACCCGATCCAGAAGCTGGCGGCCGCGCTGGCGTAGCCCGCGCTCACTCGGACTCGGGTCGCCCCGCGCCCGCGACCGCGTCACGCTCCCGCTCGCGGCGACGCCGCAACACGCGCTTGAACCCCTTCCCCGGGCCGCCCTCGATCGGCCACCCCCGCGTGCGCCACTGCGGCGGCTCCGGCGAGAACTCCGGACAGGACCCCGAGCACTCCCGCGCGGTCGGAACCTTCCCCTTCGCGGCGCAGTGCGGGACGAGCGCGCGCCCCTCGCGCCGGAGTTCGAAGTGCCGGCAGTCGGGGCGCATCGTGTCGTGGAACGAGCGCCACCCCTTCCCGTACGCCCGCTCGGCGATCTCCAAGCGCAGCGTCTCCGTCTCGGGGTCGCGGCGCTCGCCCTCCCCCGGCGCGAGGTCGCTCGGGTGCCAGGCCACGTCGGCGGCGTCGGTGTCGACGCCCGCCGCGAAGTCGGTCGCGAGGATGCCGGCCTCGACGGGCATCTCGCGGAGCAGGGCGGGCTCGACGCGCTCGCCCGTCGTCTCCGTCGCGAGCCACGCCTCGTCGGCGAGCGCGGCCTCGACGTCGTGGGCCAGTTGGTCGGCGAGCCGGTCGGCCGCCGAGCGGTCCAGGTCCGGCTTGTTCTCGACCGCGACGATCCGCTCGACCCAGTCCGGGTACGGGCGCACCCGCCGGATCTCGATGCGGTTGCCGTCGCGGCGCTTCTCGATCAGGTCCCGGCCCGCGGCGCGGTGGACCGCCTGCCGCACGTAGCGCCACGGGTAGCCCGGGTCCGGGAGGGCGTCGCGGTACCACGCCCACTCGGCGGGCGCGCCGCGGACCACGTGGAGGAGGTCGGAGTCGATGGTCCGGTCGCCGAACGCGCGCCGCCGCGCGAACGCCGCCGGGTCGACCTCGATTACGACCGTGTCCCAGCGGCGCTCCTTGGTGCCGAGCTGGCGGGCGACGATCGCCGGACGCGGCCCCTCGCTCGGGTGCCAGGCCAGCTCGGCGAACCGGCAGACCAACAGCTCGTAGCCGAACTCGGCGTCGGGCGTCACTGGTCGACCCGTCGAGCGGGGCGGACAAAAGCCAACCGCTCGGGGGTGCGACCGCCGTCGCCGTGGGCGGCTCCGTCCCGATCAGACGTACTTGCCGTCTTCCTCGTCTTTCCGCTCGTCGAGGTACTCGTGGGCCTCCTCTAAGATGTCGCGCGGGCCGTCCTGCGTGATCGTGTTGATCGCCTGGTCGTAGTCGCGCCACTGGAGGTCGCGGTGCTCCTTCGAGAGCTCCGCGCTCGCCTCGAACGAGCGGGCGATGAAGAGGTGGACCGTCTTGTGGATGGTCTTCCCGTTCGCCTCGAACACGTAGTCGTACTCCCTGCGGAACCCGTCGATCAGCCGGAAGTCCTCGATTCCGGCCTCCTCGCCGACTTCTCGTATCGCCGTCTGCTGGAGCTCCTCGTCCCCCTCGACCCCGCCTTTGGGGAACTCCCAGTCCCCCGGTCGGCTCTTCAGGAGCAGGTACTCCCGTTCGCCGCGGGTATCGCGGAAGAGGATGGCTCCGGCACTGGTCGCTTCGACCGTCATTGGCCGCAGGTAAGCGATCACCCCTAAAGAGCGTGTCGGACTTCCGAACGGTCGTGTCAGTGCGGGCTGAAAGACGAGACGGCGGGGTTCCGAGCATCGCCGGACGGTCGAAACGGCGCCACACCGCTCTCGGTACCGGTCAATAGCACTCCGTCGGTCTCATAGTTCGTTTTATGATTGCGTCGCACGTGACCCGGAATAATGGGAGCGACCGCTGAGGTTCGGCGGCGGTGTCGGCTCGCGACGGAACCGCACCCCGACAGGGGCGTGACTCTCCACGGCGTCGACGGCCGGACGTATCACGCCATCGACGCGACCGAGGACGCCCGCGATCGCTTGGCTGACCTACGCCTCGGGGACGCGGTCGAAGTCGTCCTCGAATCCGTCCGCTGTCGGGGCGACGGCTGGCGGATAACCCGATTACGCGAGGTCGACCGAGGGAACGCTCCGGCCGGCCGTCTTCAGGGAACTGGTCCGACACAGCGCCGACCGTCCGGCGAGCGGGACGACTCCGCGGGCCGGCTAAACGCGAAGCCGTAACTCGGGGTTTGAGCCCGAACGCGGCCGCGGCGCGCGGCAGTGCGGATACCGCGGGCTACGCTCGGCTCCAGCGACCGTCGCGGCCGGCGCGAATTCGGGGCCGGAATTGCGGGTAGATGCGTTTTTACCGCTCGGGCGGCCATTGGCGGACGACCCCCAGCCATGACCTTCGTCACGAAACTCGACTTCGCGTCCGGCGACCGCGACGTGCTCGTCGAGACCGTCCAGGAGCTCAAGGAGACGCTCGAACGCAAGGGCGCCGAGTGCAAGGGCCCGCACGCGAGCCCCTCGGAGCGCGTCACCGTCCCGCTGTACAAGGACCTCGCGCCCGGCGACGAGTTCTCGCCGTGGCGCTACGACGTGTACCGCCGCTCGATGGAGATCCACGGCGCCGACGACATCGCGCGCGACGTGGTCGGCCGCGACTTCCCCGACTCGATCCACGTCGAGGTCGAGGTCGACCAGAAGAAGCCGCTCGGGCACCGACGCGACTGAGCCGGTCACGGTCCAGAACGGCCGGGCGACGCGGTCACGGCTGCGCTTTTCGCCGCGACGACACTCCCCAGCGAGCCGCCGGCTCGTCAGCCGAGCGTCCGCAGGTTCTCCGTTTCGACGCGGTCCGGGAGCCGCTCCAGCGCCGCGTCGCACCACGCGTCGTGGCCGAGCGTGAGCGCCGTCTCGGGGTTGGCGTCCGCGAGCGCGGTCACGCCCGCCGCGGCCGCGACCTGCGCCGCGTCGTCGGTCCGCTCGGGCACCTCGGCGGTGAGGGGGTACGTCTCCGAGAGCGCGGGCGGGTAGGGGCCGAACGGCGGCTTCACGCGCCACACGGCGTCGTAGGCGTGGTCGGAGGGCGCCTTCGACTCGGTGAGCAGCAGGTCGTCCGGCGCCGCCAGCCGGCCGAGGCGGTCACGGTGCCGTCGCACCTCGGGCCGGCGCGCCGCCTCGTGGGAGGTGTAGAAGAACGCGTCCTTCGAGCCGGGGTCGGTGCGCTCCAGCTCCCCGGCGTGGTCGAGCAGCGCGCGGTAGCCGTCGAGCATCGCGGGGTGGCCGCGGGCGCGGCGGTCGACTAAGTCGAGCAGGTTCCCGGACCGGATCGCCTCCTTCACGCGGCGCAGCTCCTCGAAGGTGACGTGGAGGTTGTGCTCGGCGAGCAGCCGCTCCGTCTCGCCGTCGCCGAAGCCGCGGAGGTCGGCCGGGGTGTGGTCCGCGCAGACGGGACACGAGCAGGGGAAGTAGTCGAGGTCCTCCAGGTGCTCCGTCCCCGACACCGTGAGGTAGCGGCCGTCGCGGGCCATCAGCGCGTAGGCGGCCGAGTCGAACAGGTCGCAGCCGGCCGCGACCGCGAGGGCCAACATCATGGGGTGGCCGGCGCCGAACAGGTGGACCGGAACGCCCGGGCCGAGGCCGCGCTTCGCCGCGCGGACCGTCTCGACGACCTCGGCGTAGCGATACGAGTTGAGCAGCGGGACCATCGCGCCGACCGGGAACACGTCGAGGTCGGTCGCGGCCGCGTGCCGCCCCGCCGCCTCGCGGAGGTCGGCGTACGTCGCGCCCTGGACCGGGGCGTTGACGAGCATCTCGCCGGTGTCTGCGTCCTCCGCGTCCGCGAGCGCCCGCTTCGTCGTCTCCAACTCCCGCTCGGCCCGCTCGCGGTCCGCGTCGGGCGGCGTCGGCACGTCGACGGGGGTCGCCACGTCGCTCCCGATCCGCCGCTGGAACTCGATGATCTCCGCGGTCGTCACGTCGATGTCGCCGTACTCGGCCAGCTGGAAGGAGCCCGAGTCGGTCATGATCGCGCCGTCGAACCCGAGGAACTCGTGGAGCCCCTCGTCGACCACGCGGTCGCGGATGCGGTCCGTGCTGCGGATGATGTAGGAGTTCGTGATCAGCATCTCCGCGCCGAACTCCTCGCGGAGCCGCTCGGGCTCGATCGTGAGCACGTTGGGGTTGACCACGGGCAGAAGCGCCGGCGTCTCGACCGTGACGTCGGCGCGCGGGACCTCCAGCCGCCCGATCCGCCCGGCGGCGTCGTGGTCCCGGATCTCGAAGTGATCGCGCATACCCCGACTGCGCGGACGCGAGCGGTAAGGGTTGCGTTCGGCGGCGAGCGCGCCGCCGGGAGCGCGGTCGCGCCCCCGTTACAGCCCGGTCGGGTGCGGGAGGTACGTCGTCTCGACGCCCCAGTCGTCGGTCAGCGACTGGAGCGCGCGGACGCCGAACGTCTCCGTGGCGTAGTGGCCGGCGAGGAACACCGTGAGGCCCGCCTCCCGCGCGTCGTGGTACGCCTGCTGTTTCCCCTCGCCGGTGATCAGCGCGTCGGCGCCGGCGGCGACCGCCTCGTCGAGCCAGTCGACCCCGGATCCGGTGACGACCGCGACCCGTTCGATCTCGTCGGGGCCGAAGTCGAGCACCCGCGTCGGGGACGGCTCGCCGTCCGGCTGCCCCTCGAAGCCGTCGAGCGTCTCCCGGATCGCCGCCGCCGACCGCGGTTCCGCCGCTTCGCCGATCGTGCCGATCGTCACCGGTCCCATCTCGCCGAACGGGTCGCGGTCCGCGAGCCCGACCGCGTCCGCGACGCCGGCGGCGTTGCCCAGTTCCTGATGGCCGTCGAGCGGGAGGTGCGAGACGTACAGCGCGATGTCGTGCTCGACCAGGGCTGCGATCCGGTCGTGGACCCGTCCGGTGACGCGCTCGATTCCCCCCCACGAGAGCCCGTGGTGGACGACGAGGGCGTCGGCATCCGAGTCGGCGGCGGCCTCGATCGTCGCCCGCGCGGCGTCGACCGCGAATGCGACGCGTTCGATCTCGGCCGCCTCCGGCCCCACCTGGAGCCCGTTCGCGCTCGCGTCGACGTCGGCGTACGCGGCCGTGTCGAGTCGGTCGTCGAGTCGTTCGACGTACTCGGAGAGCTTCATACCGACCCGTGGACCGGCCGGGGAATAAAGCGCGGCGGTCCGCGGGGACCGGTCCGGTCGGGATCGTGAGCGGTCGGTGACGCAGCGGCCGAGACGAGAATCAGTCGTCGAGTTCCTCTGCGACGGAGTCCGGGATCGCGTCCGGCCCGCCGGCCCCGGCCTCGGTGAGGTCCGCCTCGTCCGGCGCCTCCGCCTGCGCGGTGAACTCGGGGTCGAACAGCTGGAGGGCGGTCCGGATCGTCTCCCAGTCGTCCTCGCCGGCGGCGTCACGGAGCGACCGGGTGGGGGCGGCGAGCAACTGGCCGACGAGCGCGTCCGCCAGGTCCTCGACCGTCTCGCGCTGCTCGTCGCTCAGGTCGCCCTGCGCCTCCAGCTTCGACATCGCGCGGTCGAGCTCGCGCGCCTTCACCCGGTCCGCGCCGGCGTACATCGCCGAGATGGCGTCGTCGGCGCGCTTGCGCTTGTACGCCTCCAGGATGCGGTCGAGCTCGTCGTCGATTATCGACTCGACCTTCCGGGCCTCCTCGGCGCGGCTCTCGCGGGTCCGCCGCGTGACGTCCTCGAGGTCGTCGATGTCGTAGACGGTGACGCCCTCGCGGGCGCCGGCCGCGGGGTCGACGTCGCGGGGCTGCGCGATGTCGATACAGACGACGCGACCGGCGCCGTCGACGTAGGAGGGATGGACGACAAGGTCGGGGCTCCCGGTCGCGGTGACGACGAGGTCGGCCTCGGGGATCACCGCGGGGAGGTCGGCGAGCGACACCGCCTCCGCCGGGGTGTCGACCTCCTCGACGACGAACTCCGCGTGGGGCACGGTGCGGTTCGCGACGACGATCTCGGAGACGGCGGTGTCGTCGAGCGTGCGGGCCGCGAGCGTCCCCATCTCGCCGGCGCCGACCACGACGGCCGTCCCGTCGGTGAGGTCGATCTCGCCCGCCGCCAGCCGGACGGCCGCGGAGCCGAGCGAGACGACGCCCTCGTTGATCTCGGTCTCCGTCCGCGCGCGCTCGCCGACGTGGAGCGCCTTCGTCACGGCGTCTTTGAGCACCGGCCCGATGCCGCCCGCCGACTTCGACTCCTCGTAGGCCTCGCGCAGCTGGCCGATGATCTGGTCTTCGCCGAGCACGAGCGACTCCAGCCCGGAGGCGACGCGCATCAGGTGTTCCAGACTCTCCTCGTGGTCGAGGCGGCGGGCCGCCCCGGCGCGTACGTCGGGGGCGAACGTCGACAGCGCCGTCGCCCCGTCGACGGTCCGGTCGGTGACGACGTACGCCTCCGAGCGGTTGCACGTCTGCACCGCGAACGCCTCTTCGACTCCCTCGCGTGCGAGCAGGTCCGAGACGGTCGCGCGGACGCCGTCGCCGCCGGCGGCCTCGATCTCGTCGACGGTCGCGTCGGCGTGGGCGACGCTCACGCCGGCGATCGCACCCGTCTCTCTCATCGGTCGAGTACCTCCTCGATCACGGTGTCGGCCTCTTGCCGTCCGTTGGATCTCCCCTTTTGTAAACCCTTCCAAACCCCCCGGGATCTGACAACGCGCCGGACCGCTTCCCGGCGTTTCGCGGGCGGGACGCCCGCCGCTTTCAGCTCCTCGCGGATCTCGCCCGAGAGCGCCGCCATCGCGCCCGCCCCCTCGATCTCGGCCTCGATCCGCTCGCGCAGCGCCTTCGCGAGCGCGGGGCTCGTGCCCCCCGTCGAGAGCGCCACGGTCACTGGGTCGTCCTCCACCGTCGCGGGGACGACGACGCTCCCGGGGTCGCGGCCGCCCGACACGTCCGTCCGGTTGACGAGGATCCCGCGGTCCAGCGCGGCCGACTCGACGGCGGCGTTGACCGCTGCGTCGTCGGTCGCGGCGACCGCGAGCGCCGGGTCGAGGCGGTCGATCCAGTCTGGCACCGCCTCCGGGTCCGGGGCGGCGCGTATCAGTTCGACGGACGGCTCGTCAGGGCGCTCGTCCGCGAGCGACAGCAGCCGCTCGTCGAACTCGGGGCTGACGACGACCACCCGCGCCACCTCGTCGAACCCGCGCGCCTTGCGCGCGCCGACGGCGCCGCCGCCGAAGACGGCGACGGTCTCGCCCGCGAGGTCGTGGTACAGCGGGGTCACGCCGTGTTGCTGTCCGCCCGGTCCGCGATGCGGATGCCGGTCTTCTTCAGGATGCGCGTCGAGAACAGCGTGTCCCAGTCGTCGGCGCCCACGTCCCAGTGCTCGGCCATGAGCTCCCTGACCTCCGCGATCCGGCGCTCGCTCTCCGCCTCCGTGCGGCCGTGCGTCATCGCGAAGAAGTTGTACTCCCAGACGCCGGCGTGGCGCGGCCGCTCGTAGCAGTGCGTGACGAAGTCCAGCGACGCGACCGCGGGCCCGACCTCGTCTAAGACCTCCTCGGGCACGTTCCAGACCGTCATCCCGTTCTCCGTGTAGCCGAGCGCGTAGTGGTTCGGGATGACGCCGACGCGGCGCACCTTCCCCTCCCGCTCGAACCGCTTGATCGTCTCGATCACCCAGTCGACGTCGGCCCCGATCGCCGCCGCCACGTCGGCGTACGGCGTCTCCGTGATCGGGAGGCCGCCCTGGATCTCGACCACGAGGTCGCGCTCGTCGGGCGTGAGCGTCCCGCGGTCGCTCGGCGCGACCTCGGGACCCAGATGCGAGAGGTCCACGTCGCCGTCGGGCACCGGCCCGTCGACGAGGAACTTCGCGCCGACGTGGAACTCCCGGAGCTTCGGGAGGTTGTACGTCTCCTGGCCCGTCGCGGCCTCGATCTCCGCGAGCACCTCCTCGACGCGGTCGTGGCCGTCCTTGTCTGGGTCGGGGTGGTCGGCGACGCTCACCACGAACCACATGTTGAGGTGCGGGTGCTCCCGCTCGTAGTTGTGCGCGACCGCGGTGAACTCGTTCACCGTCTCCGCGATCTCGTCGTAGCGGTCCTCGGGCGCGTGTATGGCGACGAGCGACGCCGCCCCGCCGATCTCCTCGGCGTTGACGAGCGCCCCGAACCGCGAGAGGATCCCTTCCTCGTCGAGTTCGCGGACGCGCTCGCAGAGCTCCGGCCCCGTGACCTCGACGCCGCGCTCCCCGAGCGCGGCCGCCGCCGCGTCGAAGGGCCGCTCCGCGACCGGGAAGCCGCCCTGGAACGCGTTGATGATCGCGCGGTCGAGCGCCGTTAGATCCGCGTCGACCTCCTGCATGGACCGATCTCGGACCCGAGCGAGAATAAGCGATTCGACCCGTCGCCGCGGCGGGCCTACCCGTCGAGGTCGCGGGCGATGTCCGCGAGCGACGACCGCGGCCCCCTGTTCGCGTCGTACAGGGTCCGCTCGCCCGGGATACGCAGCCCGTACAGCTCGCCTGGCACCACCACGTCGAGGACGACGCTGTCCCCGGGCTCCCGACCGTTCGCGTCGAGCCACTCGACCAGGCGGTTCGCCCCCTCGCCGGCCTCGCGCGCGAGCCGCCGGTTGTCGTACGCGCCGCGGAGCAGCCGCCCGTTCGAGTCGGCCGCGACCCGCGCGTGGTACTCCTCGCGGTCGATCGCGACGCGGATCACGTCACCCGCGCTCACGCCGAGCGCGTCGCAGGCGCCGGACTCGACGCGCCCGTCGAGCGCGTCGTCGTCCGGGAGCCTGACGCAGGGGCGGCGAGTGCCGCCGCTGCGGGCGAGCGAGACGCGAATCGAGGAAACGTCCTCGCCGTCGGAGGGAACGCGAGGCATCGGGGCGCCTTACTCGTCGGCGTCGTCGTCGCCCTCGCCGAGCGCGGCCGCCACGTCGCCGTCGCCGTCGACGACGCTGGCGTTGATCTGCGCGATGTCGTCGTCGATCTCGCGGCCGCGGACGGTGATCCGCTTGCGCTCGCCCTCGCGTGACGGCTCGAAGCCGACGCCGCCCTCCAGGAGGAGCTCCTTCAGGCGGGTGCCGGAGACGTCCTCGCGCATCGGGCGCCCGGTCTCGTCGGAGCCGCCGGTGAGTTCGATGGTGTGTTCGGGGAGTCCGACCGCGTCGCCGCCGATCTCGTCGCCGAGTTCGCGACCGAGGAATCGGTTGGCGTCCTGTCCGTCGACCTCTCGCTGGAACGTCTCGCCGGTCTCGGGGTCGGCGACGACGACTTTGAATTCGGCCATGCGCGAACCCAGATGCCCGCGCATAAAAAGCACGTCGAAACGTCGGAACCGCGGGCCGCGGCGCGCTCAGGCGTCTGCCCCGTCGACGCGGACGATCTCGCGTTCGCCGTCCCCCCACGCGCCCTCGACGAACGCGGCCTCGACGGCGCGAGCGACGGCGTCGGGGTCGTCCGGGCCGCCCGCGCCCGCGACGCTCCCGACCGATCCGGGGTCGAACGGCACGTCGAGCGCGCCGTAGACGCGGTCGGTGACTCGCGCGATCGGGTCGGGATCGTCCGCCGAGGCGACGAGGACGCCCGCGACGAGCGCCGCGTCGGCGCGCACGCGCTGGGCGAGCCCCGCGATCTTCCCCCCGTTCGCGTCGCCGGCGCCGTCGGCGACCCGCAGCGAGTGGTCGCCGGGGCAGAACGCGTTCGGCGGCTCCCCGCGGACCACGTCCGCGCCGAGGTCGCGGAGCGCGTCGCGGAGCGCCTCGGTCGCCGTCTCGTACCGCGCGTCGATCGACCCGCGGCCGGCCCCGGTCGGTACCGCGACGCCGAACGACAGCGTCGCCCCCGTGTACGCGACCGCGCGGCCGCCCACGTCGCGCTCGACTGACGGGAACCCCGCCGCCTCGGCCGCCCGCTTCGCCGCCTCGAACCCGGGCTCGCGGGCGTCGCGCCGGCCGAACGCGACCTGTCGCGGGGGCGCGGTGACGCGGACCGCGGGGACGCCGTCCGCGGCCGACGCGAGCAGGTCGGCCGTCGGCTCCCGGTCGGCGGCCGGCGTCGCGAACTCCCCTCTGAAGACGCGCATGACGGAGCCGAGGGGGGGATCGCACAAGCCCTTTGCGCCGAGGGCGCCGCGCGGCGGGGGTCGCGGGTCTGCGCGGCCGGCGACCGCCCGCCCGCCGCCGTCCCGTGACACAACAGTTTTGTCGGCCCTGGAAGTGGTACAGGTATCGATGAGCGATCTGGGCGCGCTGCCGGTCCAAGCGTACCTGACCGCCTGCCTGCTGGCGGGGGGCATCGGGCTCTGGCTCGGCCGGGTCGCGTGGCGGGAGCGCGACGAGCCCGGGGGGATCGAGGTCGCGCTCTACCTCCTGTGCGGCGGCGGCGCCTCGCTCCTGTATGCCCTCCAAGTCGCCGCATCCGGCGAGGTCACGATGACGGTCGCGCTCAACCTGTCGACGCCGCTGCTGGGCGCGTTGCCCGTCCTCTGGATCCTCTTCGCGCTGGCGTTCACCGGCCGCGACCGCTGGCGGACGGAGAACCGGATCGTCGCGCTCGCGACCCCCGCGTTCGTCTGGGTCCTGCTCGCGTGGTCGAGCGGCACCCACGGGCTCGCCCGCCGCTCCGTGGCGCCGGTGACGGAGGGGCCGTTCACGCTGCTCGGCTACGGGCTCGGTCCCGCCGGGGGGTTGTTCGTCCTCCTCGCGTACGGGCTGTGCGTCGCCGGCGCGTTCCTCGTCGTCGACCTCTACGAGCGGACGGGGAACCGCTACCGGCTCCAGACGTTCGTCGTCCTGCTCGGCACGCTGTTCCCGTTCCTGGCCGGCATCGCGACGTTCGTCGACGTGGGGAGCTACGAGAACCTCTCGTGGCTGCCGACGGCGTTCGTGATCCACGGCGTGTTCCTCTACGGCACCGTCTTCTGGCTCGGCACCCTCGACGCGGCGGTCGTCGCGCGCGACACCGCCGTCGAGGTGATGCAGGACCCCGTGATCGTCTCCGGCTCCGACGGGCGCATCCGCGACCTGAACCCCGCCGCCGAGGCGATCCTCCCGCCGGACGCGGTCGGGTCGTCGCTGTCGGAGGTGTTCCCGCGCCTGGAGGTCGGCGTCGAGCACCCGATCGCCATCGGCGACCGGCAGTTCGACATCCAGGAGAACCCGATCACCGACCCGCGGGGGACCGACCGCGGCCACGTCTTCCTGCTCCGCGACGTGACCGCCCGCGAGGAGCGCCAGGCCGAGCTGGAGCGCCGAGAGGCCGAGCTCGAGCGGCAGAACGAGCGCTTAGAGGAGTTCGCCGGCGTCGTCTCCCACGACCTGCGCAACCCGCTCGCGGCCGCGTCGGCGGGCGTCGAACTGGCCCGCCAGCGCGGCGACGACCCCGACGGCGCCTTGGAGCGGGCGGCGAACGCCCACGAGCGGATGGACGACATGATAGAGGGGCTGCTCGCGCTGGCGACCGCCGGCGAGACGGTCGACGAGCTCGACCGCGTCTCGCTCGACGGGACGGTGCGGCGCGTCTGGTCGCGGCTGGAGACCGCCGAGGCGACCCTGACCGTCGAGGGCGGCGACGCGACGGTGCTGGCGGACCGCGACCGCCTCGAACAGCTGGTGTCGAACCTGTTCCGCAACGCGATCGACCACGCGGGCGAGGACGTCGCCGTCACCGTCTCCGTCGAGGCCGACGGCGACCGGGTCGAGCTGGCGGTCGGCGACGACGGGCCAGGGGTCCCCGCGGCGGAGCGCGAGCGCGTCACCGAGCGCGGCGTGTCGCTCGGCGGCGGGACCGGCCTGGGACTGGCCATCGTCGGCGACATCGTCGAGGCGCACGGGTGGTCGCTCTCGGTCGCCGAGTCAGACGCCGGCGGCGCGGAGTTCGTCATCGAGGGGATGGAGGCGGCGGACGCGTGACCGGTCCGCAGACCGAGGGGGCCGACACGCCCGGGACGACCGTCGCGCTCCCTAGCGAGGTCGTCAGCGAGTACGAGAAGTTCTCGCGGTTCAACTCCCCGTACCCGGCTCACGACCGCGGCCGCGCCGTCGACCTGTATCCGCGCGACGGCGTCGGGCGCTCCCCGGTCGCCGGGGTCGTCAGCGAGGTCCGCACCGTCGGCTGTCCGGACCGCCCGTACGCGGCCGCGGAGGACCACCTGATCGTCGTCGACCTCGACGATGGGTGGTGCGCGCGGGCGAGCGTTCCCCCGGGCACCGTCGCGCGGATCCTCCACGTGATCCCCGAGGTGGAACCCGGCGACCAAGTGGCCGTCGGCGACGCGCTCGGCCCGACGACGCGCTCCGGCTTCTTCGGGCAGTGGGTCGACGACCACGTCCACCTCGGCTTCCGGGCCCCGGGCGCGGACCTCCTCCGGGCCAGCGGGTCCCTCCCGGTCGCCGTCGACGCCGCGGTCGAGCCGGTCGCCTGGGACGGGACGGGCGCCGTCGTCGAGCGCGGGCCGACCCACGTCGTCCTCGACGGACTGCGCCGCTCCGGGGCCGGGCCGGCGTTCGCCGCGCTCGCGAGTGACGAGGGCGTCCCGCTCGACGGCGGGCTGACACACTACGCGGGCGGCGGGACGTTCGCGCGCGCCCCGAAGCCGGCGGACGGCGCGGGCGCCGGATCGCTCGGCCCGGGCGACGCGGTGTCGCTGCTCGGGACGCGGGTCGGCACCGCGGCCGACCACGAGGCGGCGGGCGGCGCGCCGCGCGTCGAGTGGGACGCCGTCGACGTCCTCGCGAACGGCGAGCGCGTCGTCGGACTGTCCCTGTTCGCGTCGCGGACCGACCGGTTCGGCGTCAAGGTGGTCTGCCCGGACCGCGAGTTCGCCGTCGGCGAATCGGTGACGGTTGAGGTCGTCCCGAGCGACGACCCGATCCGCCTCGGCGTCGGGTGAGCGGCGACGGGAATCGCCGGCCGGTTGTCTCGCGTTTCCGGGGGGTACAAGCCGGCCCGGCGTCTGCCCGGGAACATGGACCGCACGGACATCGCCGAGATGGACCCGCTGCCCGACGCGGCGACCGAGTTCGTCGAGCGGAAGCTTGAGGACGAGCACGGCTACCTCTCGTGGCTGAACACGTCGGTCGAGACGATCGAACGCGGCCGCGTCGTCCTCTCTATCCCCTTCGACGACAAGCTCACCAACGCGGACGGCCGGACGATCCACGGCGGCGTGGCGGCGACGCTGATCGACACGGCCGGCGGCGTGGCTCAGCGCACGACGTTCGAGGACCCCCTCGACGGCGGCGTGGCGACGGTGAACCTCAACGCGAACTACCTCCGCCCCGCGAACGGCGACCTCCGCGCGGAGGCCGAGGTGGTGCGCGCGGGCGGATCGATCGGGGTCAGCGAGATGACGGTCACCACCGCCGGAAACGGGGGCGAGGCGACCGCGGACGACGACGCGAGCGACGGGAGCCGGTCGGAGGTCGTCGTCGGTCAGGGCTCGTTCCGACTGTTTCGCGAGTAGCCCGGGAGGTCGGCGAGGATCGCGTCGAGGGCCGGATCGGCCTCGCTAGTGGCGCCCGCGTCGTCGTCGGCACCCGCGCCCGCGTCGTCGCCCGTCCCGAGCGCCGCCGCCAGCGCCGCGACCGGCTCGCGGTCGGCGCGGTCGGGGGCGGCCCGCGCGACGACCGACTGCTCGCCGAGCGAGACGAAGTCACAGCCGAGCCGCTCCGCCGTCTCACGGAGGCCAAGGCCGGCGTCCGCGTCGCCGGCGACCACGGCGCGGACCGGGCTCTCGAACGCCTTCGCGGTCCGCTCGTAGCCGTCGATCCGGTCGGCGAGGTCGCGGCGGTCGGCGTCGCGGTCGTTCGCGAGGTCGTCGAGCGCCGCGTCGAGGCTGCGCCGGAGACCCGAGACGGTCGGCCGGTTGCGGAGGCGGAGGTCGCGGTCGACGAGGTCCGCGAGCCCGGTCACGTCGGCGGGGTTGCCCTCGGGGACGACGAGCCCCCACTCGCGGGCCCAGCCGCCGAGGACCGCGGCGTCGACGTCGCGGTCGGTCGGGCCCGCGGTCACGGCCACGTCGGGGACGCCGTCGCGGAGCCGGCGGAGCCCCTCGCGCGAGCCGACGGCGAGGTACCGCGGGTTCGCGAGCCGGTCGAGCAGGCGGTTGAGCGCGGGGTCGTCCTCGCCGACGCCGAGCAGCGTCGGCGGGCGCACGTCCGGGGAGAACAGGTCGACCGAGACCGTCTCGCCGGCGTCGAGGTACTCCGTGTCCGGGTCGACCGCGACGACGCCGTCCGCCTCGACGAGGCTCGTCGTCGCCCCCGACCCCTTGTCGACCGGGTAGACGAGCGGGCGGTCGCCGTCGTCGAGGTCGAGCAGGCCCACGGGCATCAGCCGCAGGCGCCCCTCGCCGTACCGCTCCCCGACGCCCATCCGGCCCTCGACCGTCGCGGTCGCGGGCTCGTCTCGGCCCGCCGCCTCGCGGATCGCCGGCGCGACGAACGTCCGGAAGATGGTGAGCGCCGAGACCGGGTAGCCCGGGAGCCCGATGTACGCCGACTCGCCGGCGTCGCCGGTCGCCGGCCCGTCGCCGTCGGCGCCGTCGCCCAACCGGTCGAGCCGCCCGACGAGCATCGGCTTCCCGGGCTTGACCGCGACGCCGTGGAGGAGGAGCTCGCCGCGCGCCTCGATCACGCGGTAGATGACGTCGACCGCGCTCGCGGAGGTCGACCCCGAGGAGAGCACGAGGTCGCACTCGTCGGCCGCGCGGCGGAGCAGCCGCTCCATCTCCGCGTAGTCGTCGCCGGCGTGCGGGTAGAGGACGGGCTCGCCGCCGGCCTCCTCGACGCCCGCCGCGATCGTCGTCGAGTTCACGTCGTATATCTCGCCGCGCTCCGGGTCGAGCTCCTCGCCGGGGCGGACGAGCTCGTCGCCGGTCGAGACGATCCCGACGCGCGGGCGCCCCTCGACCGGGACCTCGTCGACGCCGAGCGCCGACAGCAGCCCGATCTCGCGGGGGGTCAGCCGCGTCCCGGGGCCGAGCGCGCGGGCGCCGGCGGCGATGTCGGTCCCCGCGGTCATCACGTGGTCGCCCGGCGCGACCGACGTGCGGACCGTGATCCGGGCTGAGCCGTCCCCGCCGCCGTTGCCGTCCACGCCGACCTCGTCCGTCCGCTCGACCATCACGACCGCGTCGGCGCCGTCTGGCATCACCGCGCCCGTGGATATCTCCGCGCAGGTTCCCGGCTCGACGGTCACGTCCGGCGCCGCGCCCGCGTGGACCGCGCCGACCAGGTCCAGCTCGGCGGGGTCGGCCTCGTCCGCGCCGAAGGTGTCCCGCGCCCGCACGGCGTACCCGTCCATCGACGCGCGGTCGAACCCCGGCACGTCGATGGCGGCGTCGACGCGCTCCGCGAGGACCCGCCCGCGGGCCTCCCGCAGCGGGACCGTCTCCGGCGCCGGCGAGAGGTCGAGCGACGCGATCGCCTCGCGCGCGGCCTCGGGCGTCGCGAGGTCGCGGAACTCCTTGCGGTCGCTCATTCGGTCACCTCCCAGAGCTCGACGTCGACGGTCTCGCCGGCGTCGAGGCCCTCGCGCGGCTCGGGGACGACGACCCAGCCATCGGCGAGCGCGACGCTGGAGAGGATCCCGGAGCCGCTCGCGCGCGTCGGCGTCGCGGTCGGGAGGGCGTCGCCGCCGTCGCCGTCAGCACCCTCGCCCTCGTCGGACTCGGAGAGCGACACCCGCGCGAACGTCCGCACACCGGGCTCGCTCGGGACCTTCCGGTCGAGCGTCGCGCGGCGCGTCGGGAACGGGTCGGCGTCGGTCCCGCCCGCCCGCTTCAGCGCGGGTCGGAGGAACTGCGCCGCGTTGACGATACAGGCGACCGGGTAGCCGGGCAGCGAGACGATCGGCGTCCCCTCGGCCGCCCCGAGGCACACCGGGTGGCCGGGCTTCAGGGCGACGCCGTGGACGAGCACCTCGCCGAGGCCGTCGACGACCTCGGGGATCAGGTCGCGCTCGCCCACCGAGGAGCCGCCGGTGGTGACGACCACGTCGGCGTCGAGGTCGGCGGCGACCGCCTCGCGCAGCGCGTCCAGGTCGTCGGTGACCACGTCGCGGTACCGGGCCTCGCCGCCCCAGCGCTCGACGAGCCGGGAGACGGTGAGCCCGTTCGTCTCGATCACCTCGCCGGGGCCGGGGTCGGACTCGACGAGCTCCTCGCCGGTCGGGACCACGGCCACCTCGGGCGGCTCCCGGACCGTCACCTCGTCGAGGCCGACCGAGCGCAGGAGCCCGAGGTCGGAGGGGCGCAGGACGTGGCCGGGCTCGTACAGCCGCTGGCCGTCCGCCACGTCCTCGCCGGCCTCGCCGACGTTCTCGCCGGTCGCGACCGCGTCGAACACCTCGACCTCGTCGCCGACCGCCTCTACCCGCTCGACCATCACGACGGCGTCGGCGCCCTCGGGGACCGCGCTGCCGGTGTGGACGCGCGCGGCCTCGCCGGGCGCGACGGCGTCGGCCTCGGCGGGCTTGGCCGCGAGGACCGCCGGCGAGCGGTCGCCGGCGCCGAAGGTGTCGTCGGCGCGGACCGCGTACCCGTCCATCGCGGCCCGGTCGTACCCCGGCACCGGCGCGGGCGCGTCGATCGGTTCGGCGACGACGCGGCCGTCCGCCGCCCCGACCGGGACCGACTCCGTCCGGTCGTGGGGCGTGACGGCGTCGAGCAGCGTCGCCCTCGCGTCCGCGACCCGGGTCCGCCGCTTGAACCCGGACTCGCGTCTGTCGTGGCTCATGGGATCACATTCGCGGCCGCGGGCAAAAACCCCGTTCTCCGCGGGCGCGGGCGCCCTCGTCTCCGGCCGCCGACCGCTTCGCGTCGCTCCGTCGCTGTGCCGCTCCGTCGCACCGCGCCGTCCGTCAGGCGAACCAGGAGAGGAGGCGCCGGGTTCGGTGGACCGATTGGAGCGCGGCCACCTTCGCGGCGACGGCGCCGTCGACCGCGGTCCGCTTGGTGGCCTGCGCGCCCCGCGCGGCGCCGGTCCGGGCGTAGTAGGCCGACCGGCGCCCGGCCGCGCCGACGTAGTGTTTCGCCGCCATCCGGATCGGCGCGCGCCGCCCCTCGACGGTCGTCGTGCCGCGGCGGATCGCCGCCAGCACGTCGTCGGCGGTGACCCCGCGGACCGACTCGGCGCCCTCGATCGTCAGGTCGGTGTACGCCCGCCCGACGTACTGGAGGTGGTGCGCGTCGCTCGCGGCCACGCCGGGGTAGCCGTGCTCCGCGGCGAACCGCCGCGCGCGGCGGTTCCGGTAGCCGGTGAACAGCCACGCGTTGAACACCTCGATGGCGTCGACCTCGGTGGCCGCCGCCGGTTCGGGGGTCGCCCCGCCGTTCGGCGTCGGTTCGGGGGCCGCCGATTCGATCGCCTCGCCCTCCGCCTCGTCAGCCGAGCCGTGGGTCGCCGCCGCCTCGTCGGCCGGGTCGGGGGTCGGGATGTTGCGCTGGCGGACGCCGTGGCGCGAGCGCTGGAACGGGTGGGGAACGATCGCGACGCCGCCGCGGTCCCGGACCCAGCGGACCGTCTCGGCGTAGGGGCGCCCGCGGGGCGGCATCCGGTCGACGCCGACCGCGAGCAGGTGACCGTGCGCGGTCGACACCTCCACGCCGGGGATCCCGATCAGCCCGTACTCGGGGGCGATCTCGGCCGCGCGCTTCGACTCCCGGATCACGTCGTGGTCGGTGATGACGACCGCGTCGAGCCCGATCTCTGCCGCGTGTTCTAAGATTAGCTCGACGGGCTCGTGGCCGTCGTAGCTCCCCTCCGAGTGGACGTGCGGGTCGATGCTGACGGTGACGCTGGACACGCCCGGACTACGCGGCGGGAAGTATATAAATGGGCCAGCGACGGCGGCGGCGCGGGCGGGCTCAGCCGAACAGCCCCTTGATCTTGTCGACGACCGATTCGTCCTCGTCGGCCTCCTCGGCCTCCTTCCGCTGCTGTTCGCGCAGCTCGCGGAGCTTCGCGGCCTGGTCGTCGGTCCCCTGCCCGCTGTCGGTCTTCACGTCGCCGCCCTGGAGCCCCTTCAGCTCCGAGACCGCGTCGTTGACCGCGCCGGAGGTCGTCCGCGTCTCGGTCGCGGAGCCCGCCAGCTTCTCCGCGTCGACGTCCGCGTCGTCGACCGCGCTGGTGTTCAGTTCGAGCCGGCGCGTCTCGGAGCGCTCGACGCCGCCCCACGTCAGCTCCGCGTCCGACAGCTCGCGCTCGATGTCGGCGCGGACCGACTCCTCGGTGACCGCCTCGCCGTCGCCGCCGGCGCCCGAGCCGGACCCGCCGCCCGCCTCCGCGGCGCCGCTTCCGGCTTCTGACGCGCCGCCCTCGACCGCGCCGCCCGCGACGCGCTCGACGCGGTGGGCGACCAAGGCGCCGCCCGTCGCGCCGATGACCGCGACCAGCCCGAGGGTGTAGCCCGCGACGATCTGCGCGCTGTAGTCGGGGTTGGCGACGACGTTCCAGTTGCGCGGGTACGCCCAGGTGAACGCGGCGGTGCCGACGAGGGTGATCGCGACGCCGACGCCCGCCAGGTACAGCATTCGGCGGTCGACCGGGAGGAGGACGACGATGCCGAACAGCAGGGCGGGGAGCCCGGCCGCGGCGGCGACGGCCGCGACCTCGCGGACCGCGTACGTCGAGAGCGCGGTCGGGTCCAGCGTCGCGCTGTAGAGGAACACGACGACCCCGATCACCCCGAGGGCGATTCCGGCGGAGAACAGCCCGAACCCCGCGTACACGTCGATCGTCCGGTCCGGGTCGCCGACGTATCGGCGGTAGTACTCGATGAGGACGTTCTCTGCGTCCGCTTCGCTCATACGCGAACGTTTCCGCCGAGTGTAATGACTGTTACCCCGGCGGTGCCGGCCGCGCGGCGTCGCCCGTCCGGGGCGGTCGGCGGTCGACCCCGCCGACCCGTGCGTTTTTCACCGCGGGCGACGAGGTTCCACGCGAGAATCCGTGACGCCCGAGTGCCCCCGCTGCGGCGCCGCCCTGTCGTCGCTGTCGCTGGGCGCCGCCACCGCCGTCGCCTGCGAGGAGTGCGGCTACGCCGACGTCGAGGCCGACCACTCCGGCGAGCCGGAGTTCGCCGAGAGCTGGGCGGACGCGCTCGCGCGCTTCGAGGAGAACCAGTAGCGGTCGACCCAACCCACACCATGCCCACGCTCGACATCTCCGACGACCACGCCGACCGGATCGAAGCGCTCCGCGCGGAGCTGGCCGCGGCCCACGCCGGCCCGTACGCCTCCGTCGACCGCGAGGACGCGCTCGCGTACCTGCTCGACCTCGCGGACGCCGTCGACGACCCGGACCGCGTCGCGGCGCCGGCGACCGGCGACGAGGACGGCAGCGAGCGGTCGGCGGCCGCGGGCGACGCCGCGCCCTTCGACCGCGACCGCGCCCGGGAGCTGCTGGCGTCGCGGAACCGCCGCCGCAGCGACCCGGACCCGGACGACCCGATGGACCTGTCCGACATCGCCGCCGCCTTCGAGGTCACCGGCCGCAGCGAGATGACGAAAGACGAGCTGATCGACGCGGTCCTCGACGCGGCGGCCGCCCTCGCCGCGGACCCGTTCTCGCGCGTGGATATCGACCTCGACGACGACGCGGACGCGGAGGATGCGGACGACGCTGGCGACGGCGAGGGCGACGGAACTGAAGCGGACGAAGACGACGACGGAACTGATGCGGACGACGACGGCGACGACGCGAGCGAGGACGCGGCCGGCGGGAGCGACGACGGCGGCGCCGGCCAGTTGGACGCGATGATGAGCCTGCTCGACACCCACGCGGACAAGTGGCGCGAGGCGGACGGCGACGCGCGCTACGAGGTCGACCTCCCGGACGGGAGCGTCGAGACGGCGCGGACGAAGGACGACGTGCGCGCGCTGCTGTTCCGGAACTACTGACGGGGACCACACATGGGATTCATCGACGCGGTCCGCGCGTGGCTCTTCGGCGCGGACGACGACGCGGGCGAATCGGGCGACGAGGCGCGATCGAGCGGCGACGCCGACGGGGACGCGAGCGACGGCGACGAGCCGGAGGGGCTCGACCCCGCCGGAGCGACCGAGACGCGCACCGCGAGCGCCACCGACGACGCGGTCGACGCGCTCCGCGACGTGCGGCGGTCGCAGGACGCGGGGAGTCCGGGCGACGCGGACGGCGGACGGCCCCCGGACGACGACCGCACGAAGCCGCCCGACGAGGGCGGTACCAACCGTTAGGTACCCGGAGGCGAACAGGGGCGTATGACAGACGCGTCCGGCGACGGCGAGTTTCAGTCCCTCGACGACCTCCCCGACGATCCGACCGACCGGGAGTACGTCGAGCGAGCGATCAGGCTCTCCGAGGAGGCGGTCGAGGCCGGCAACACGCCGTTCGGCGCGCTGCTCGTCGTCGACGGCGAGGTCGTCGGCGAGGCGCACAACGAGACGCGGACCGAGGGCGACGTGGCAGCCCACCCCGAGTTGACCCTCGCGCGCTGGGCGGCCCGCGAGCTCGACGCCGACGAGCTTGACGACTGTACGATGTACGCCAGCACGGAGCCGTGCCCGATGTGCGCGACGGCGATCCACTACGCGGGGATCGGGCGGGTCGTCTTCGGCGTCGACGGCGAGACCCTCGGCGAGCTCTCCGGCGACGTGGTGCCGATCCCCCTCGAAGAGGTGATCCGGCGCGCCGACGGCGACACGACCGTCGAGGGACCGGTCGCCGTCGAGTCCGCGATGGCGGTCCACAACGACTTCTTCCGCGAGTCGTGACGACGGGACCGGACGCGGGCGGCGACGGCGGGGGCGATGCCAGCGAGACCCCCGCGGTCCTCTCCGTCGGCGCCGCGGCCATCGACGAGTGGTACGCGGTCAGCAACCTCCCGGAGCCAGACGGCGGGGCGTTCGCCGACGAGGTAACCTCCGCGTTCGGCGGCGTCGGCGCCAACGTCGCGGTCGCGCTGGACCGCCTCGGCCGCGACGCCGGCCTCGTCAGCCGCGTCGGCGACGACGAGTACGGGCGCCGCGCGCTGGCGTACCTCGACGAGACCGGCGTCGACGGGACCCACGTCGCCGTCGGCGACGCCGCTCACACGCGCTCGCTCATCCTCCGCGACCCCGACGGCGAGCGCGCAATCGTCACCGCGGGCGAGAGCTTCCGCGGGCTCCGCCCGGACGCGGACGCGCTCGCGGCGATGGCGGACGCCGACATCGTCTTCCTCACCGCCTACGCGCCCGACCGCGCGGCGCGGCGGATCCTCGACCGGGTGGAGTCGCTCAGGGCGGCCGCGGCCGACTCGGGCGGCGCCCCGCCCGCGCTCGTCTTCGACCTCTCCGGGGCCGTCGAGGAGCTGGTCGGGCGCGGCACCGAGCCGGCGACGATCCACCGGTTCCTCCACCGCGCCGACCTGTTCGTCGCGGACGGCGTCGCCGCCCGGGCGTTCTTCGGCTCGGCGGCGGCCGCGGTCGAGCGGGTCGCGGCCGCGCAGCGTCGGGCGGCCGACTCCGAGGCCGGGCCGGGGACCCCGTCGCGCCGCGGCCCGACGTGGCCCCGCGCCGTCCTCACGCGCGGCGCGGACGGGATGACGGCCGTCGCCGGCGGCGAGGCGTCCCGGTTCGACGCGTTCGACGTCGAGACGGTCGACGCGACCGGCGCCGGCGACGCCTTCACCGCGGGGCTGATCGACCGGTGGCTCGCGGGGGAACCGCGGGGAGTGGCCGAGCCGGGAGAGCCCTCGGCCGACCGCGAGGCCGTCGCTTCCGGCGTCCGATTCGCGGCCGCCGTCGCCGCGATCAACTGTACGAGCCGGTTCACGCAGCCCGGGCTCCCGACCCGCGACGAGGTCGAGGCGTTCCTCGCCGAGCGCGGGTTCGGGCCAGACGGGAGCCCGTAGCGACCGGGCCGGGCGCGCGGACCGGCCGGCGGGAGCTACCGCGCCTCGTCGGCGGCCGCGACGAGGTTCGCGACGCGGTCGGCGTCGACCGGGGCGGTCGTCTCGCCGCCCGCCTTGAGCGCGGTGCCGACGATCGCGCCGTCGGCGACCGCGAGGAGGTCCGCGACGGTCTCCGGCGTGACCCCGCTACCGACGAGGACTGGCGTGTCGAGGCCGTGGCGCTCGCGCTCGGCGACGACCGACTCCAGCGCGCCGGCGTCGACCGCCTCGCCGGTCCCCGAGCCGGAGGCGATGACGGCGTCGGCGAGGCCGCGCTCGGCGGTGTCGGCGAACGACTCGGCGGTGTATCCCTCGGGCGTCAGCGGCGCGGAGTGTTTCACGTCGGTGTCGGCGAAAACGCCGACGTCGACGCCGAGGCGCTCCCTGAGCCGGAGCGTCTCGTGGGCCCGTCCCTGGACGATCCCCTGGTCGGTCACGCGGGCGCCGGTGTGGACGTTCACGCGGACGAAGTCGGCGCCGACCGCGGCGGCGACGGAGAGGGCGGCCTCGGCGTCGTTCCGGAGGACGTTGACCCCGAGCGGGAGGTCGGTCTCGGCCGCGACCGCCGTCGCGGCGCGGGTCACGCCCGCGACGACGTGCGGCGGGACCTCGTCGGGGTAGAACGGCGCGTCGCCGAAGTTCTCGATCACGATCCCGTCGACGCCGCCGCGGTCGAGCGCCCGCGCGTCGCTCGCGGCCCGGTCGACCGCCGCGCGCATCGCCTCGCGCCCGTCGTCCGGCGCCCGGGGGGCTCCGGGGAGCGGCGGGAGGTGCACCATGCCGAGGAGCGGCGCGGCCGTGCCGAAGGTGGATTCGAACTCCATCGTCGGGAGCGACGCGGCGCCCCGACAAAAGCCTCCCCACAGCGTTTAGGCCGGCGCCCACATGCGTCCGACCGAGATGGGAATCGACGCGACGGAGCCCGGCGACGGCGACGTGACGCTCGTCTTCTCGCTCGGGGCCGCGCGCTCGCTCGCCGACCCGGCCGCGGCGTTCGCCGACGCGCGCCGGTGGAGCCGCCACGTCGGCGTCGTCGCGAACGAGGCGGACCGGGTGGCGGCGTTCGCCCGCGAGCACGGCGTCGAGAACGACTACGCGCTCCGGAGCTGGGACAAGTGGGGCACGCTCGCGGACGTCCGCGACGAGAGCGCCGCCCCGCGGTACGTGTTCGTCGGCACCACCCGCGCGGACGAGCGCGTCGCGACCGAGACGGGATACGAGTTCCTGCGCGTCGACGAGGCAGCCGAGAAGGCCGGCTGGGGGCTCTCCGATCCGGGGGCGCCGGACGCCGCCGAGGAGGGGCGCGGCGGCCGGCTCGCGCGGGCCCGGCGCGCGCTCCGGAACGCGCTCTCGCGGTTCCGGTGAGCGCCGCGCGCCCGTTCGGCGGTCGGGGACGCCGGCCTTCCGTCCGCGGAAGGTACAAACCGCTCGTCGCCCAACGTGGGGTATGTCCTCACCGCTCGCGGACGAGCCGGTCGAGCCGGCCGGCGACGACGGAGAGCCGCTCGCCGAAGACGAGTACGCCGACTACGCCGCCGAACTCGGCGACGCCTGGGAGGTCGTCGACGAACACCACCTGGAGGCCAGCTACGAGTTCCCCGACTTCGAGACGGCGCTTTCGTTCACGAACGACGTGGGCGAGCTCGCCGAGGCGGAGTGGCACCACCCCGACATCGCGCTGTCGTGGGGGGAGGTCGGCATCGAGA
This sequence comes from Halorubrum sp. Atlit-8R, assembly GCF_003666025.1. Classification (NCBI taxonomy): domain Archaea; kingdom Methanobacteriati; phylum Methanobacteriota; class Halobacteria; order Halobacteriales; family Haloferacaceae; genus Halorubrum; species Halorubrum sp. Atlit-8R. The sequence continues at coordinate 900,084 of NZ_QPLV01000001.1, read as the reverse complement.
TGTGGAGCCACGAGGTCGGCGGTCTGACGCGCGCCGACTTCGTGATGGCGGCGCGGATGGACCGCCTGTACGCCGACTACGAGGAGTGACCCGACGCATCAACGAACGGCTTTAAACCCCTGCCGGCGAAACGTCGGGTAATGAGCGAGAACGTCTTCCTGGTCCCGATCGACCCGGAGAACTTCGACCGAACGGTCCGGACGCCGGTCGATCTCACCGATTACCCGGATCGCCCCGAACCCCTCGCCGACCTCGACGAGGCCCGCCTGTGGGCCGTCGACGACGACAGCGGCAACGGGTCGACGTTCGAGAAGATGGAGTCGGGCGACCTCCTGCTGTTCTACGCGGACGACGAGTACGTCGCGACCGGCCGCGTCGGCGAGGCGTTCGCGGACGAGGACCGCTGGGCGAGCGGGACGTTCTGGACCGCCTTCCCCACCACGCGCGTGTACACGGTCACCGACTTCGGCGCCGTCTCCGCCCCGAAGCGCGCCGTCAACCGCATCTTCGACTACTCGTCGTCGTACACGCCCGGCTTCATGCGCGTCGCGGACAGCCGCGTGACGGCCGAGCTCTCCTCGATCGAGTCCGCGCTGGAACACTACACGAAGCGGAACGCCTGAGCGCGGGCCGCGCCGGCGGGTTCTCAGTTCTCGACCGCGTCGACCAGCGCCGCGTACGCCGGCTCGTACGCCGCCGCTACGCGGTCGGGGTCGCCGCGGACCTCGCCCGACAGCGCCGGGAGCGGCTCGGTCGCGAGCGGTTCGATCATCTCGGTCACCGCGTCGACATGCTCCTCGCGGGACCCCTCGCGCGGGCTGCCGGCGGCGACCGCGCGGGCCTTCGCGTAGCGGTCGCCCGCGTAGATCCGGGCGCGACCGGGGTCGACGACCGCGACCGCGTCGGGCGCGACCGGGCCGTCGCGAGGCAGCGTCCCGGCCACGTCGGCGTACGACTCGACGACGACCGGGACCGGCGTGCGGGCGACGCGGTCGGCGAGGCGCTCGATGGCGGGCAGGTGCGCCGCGGCCATCACCTCGTTGAACTCGGGGACGTCGCGCACGCGGGTCGCCTCCGCCAGCGGCAGGCGGTCGGCCAGTCCGTCGGGGAGCAGCCCCGCCTCCGCGGCCGCGCCGTTCACGACGAACCGCGTCCCCGCGTCGGTCGTCACGCGGTCGCAGAGGAAGGTGCGGTCGGCGTCGCCGAGCATGCCGGTCCGGCCCGGCGTCGGCTTCCAGAGTCGGTGGACGGGATTGATCGACTCGGGCGTGACCGCCGACGCCGACGGCGACGAGTCGTCGGCCGCCGCCAGCGGGCGGGTGTTCGCGGCCGCGAGCGTGCGGGCGTCCTTCCCGTACAGGCGGCCCGCGTCGGTCGCGACCCGGTAGTCGTCGTGGTCGAACCAGTAGTCGTTGCCCGCGCGGGGCTTGACGCCGACCGCGTCGCCCGCGCGATCGGCGAGGTGCGCGACCAGCCCCGCCGAGAAGGTGGTCTTCCCGGCGTCGACGCGCGAGCCCCCGGCGACGAGGTAGATCGGCGGGTCGGAGCGCTCCCCGGTCACGCCGACCCGTCGCCGTCGGCCTCGGCCTCGGCGTCCGGGTCAGGCTCGGGGTCCGCGTCGGTCGCGAGCCCGTAGTACCCCGGGCCGTCCTCGGTCAGCGGCTCGGCGACGACCATCTCCTCCGCGTGGACCATGACCCACGGGACCGCCCAGTCGACCAGCACCGCCTCGGTGTCGGGGTCGACCTCGGCGTCGGGCTCTAACCCCTGAAGCAGGCGCCCGATCTCCGGGATGGTGTACATCTGGTCCGGCTCGAACAGCTCCGCGGGCTCGTAGAAGTCGCACGGGTAGGTGGCGTCGAACGCCGACTTCGGTTCGGGCATGCGCGGCGATACGCGACCGCGTCCGTAAACGCTGCCGATACGACCCGAATCGATCGGACGCTACCTGAACCGATGCGGTGGCGCGTGCCGACGAGCGCCCGATAGGGCGCGAGTCGCACGCGCGAGGGAGTCGTTGGCGCCATCGGCGCCAGCGACGAGGCTGGGGAGGCGAGAGGTGCGGTGCTGTGCGGGGCGGGGTGGGGCTCAAAGGGGCAGCCGCGAGGGCGGCGTAGGCGACGTAAGCACCGCAGCGAGCGAAGCGAGCGAGGAGCGCAACGAGCGTGCGCCGCCCTCGCGGCTGGGGCTTTGGTGGTGTTCATCGCCGAGTCGTCGATTGCGTATCGCCGAGCGGCTGGGGCTTTGGCAGTGTTCCCCGACACTCCGTCAACAATCCCGGTGAATCAATCAGCCTGAACAGAGCGGTCACTAACCGCGTAGCGTCCTGCGAAAAAATGCGGATCTCGACGCGCGTAACGCGTCCTCTCGAACGCGCTTACTCGAACAGCTCGACGGCCTGCTCGTAGCGGTCAGAGGGCTCGTCCCAGTCGACGACTTCGAAGAAGTTGTCGACGAACTCGCCGCGGGCCGGGCCGTAGTCGTGGTAGTAGGAGTGCTCCCAGACGTCCAGCGCGAGGATCGGGTGGCCGCCCCAGATCGCGCCCTGGTCGTGCTTGTCGACCACGACGTTACGGAGCTGGTTCGAGAACGTGTCGTACACCAACAGCGCCCAGCCGCTGGCCGCGGAGGCCGCCGCCTCGAACTCGCCCTTCCAGGCCTCGTACGAGCCGAAGTCCTCCTCGATGCGGTCGGCCAGCGCCCCCTCGGGCTCGTCGCCGCCCTCCGGCGACATGTTCTGCCAGAACAGGTCGTGGAGGATGTGGCCCGAGGAGTTGTGGGTCACGTTGCGGATGGCCCCGCCGGACGAAGAGAAGTCGTGGTTCTCACGGTTCTCTTCGAGCGTCTCTTCGGCGGAGTTCCAGCCGTTAACGTACCCCTGATGGTGGGTGTCGTGGTGCCATTCGAGCACCTGCTCGGAAATGTGCGGCTCAAGCGCGTCGTACTCGTACGGCAGCGGATCGAGTTCGTAGCTCATGCTTGTATCACCTATCACGAACATGTGCCGGAAACCTGTTAAAGATAATGCGGCACGCGCTACCACGCGGCACCGGACGTGAGTGTTATCGGGAGTTTCGGGGCTCCAACGGTGTGGTTGCGGTTCCGCGAGTGCGCGCGACGAACGCGAAAGCCACTCGTGAAAGGCGTTCGAAATGAAGACGTAACTGAAAGTGGTTTCTCTGTCGGCGGGCCACTCTTCGAGGTCGAATCCGTACACAAAGCGCACGTGGCGCGCGTAGCGCGATGTGCGCTGCGCGCTTACGGTGGGACTGGGATTCGAACCACGGTCGCTCCCTGCGGTCGCTCTCTGATTCGAATCCGCGCACGTGGCGCGCGGAGCGCGGTGTGCGCTGCGCGCTTACGGTGGGACTGGGATTCGAACCCAGGAAGCCGTGAGGCTACCTGCTTTCAAGGCAGGCGCAATAGGCCACTCTGCCATCCCACCACACGTGACCGCTCGGGGTCGGGCGACTAAGTGGTGTCGGATCCAACGAACCGACCGACGCGTCGCCCCGGCCGCTCAGTCCCGAACCAACCGCTGCTCGCCGTCCTCGACGACCACGTCGAGCCCCTTCTCGTGGACGAACGCGGCCGTGTAGTCGGGCACCACGCGCTCCGCGGCGAACCGCGCGCGGAGCATCGGCACCACGTCGAGGAGGTCGTCGCCGGTCTCCAGCGAGGGCGACGGCTCGACGAAGTCCACCGACCGGTCGGCGTCGCGGCCGCGCTCCGCGAGCGTCGGCAGGGCCGGGGCCTCGAACGCGCCGTCGAAGTCGATCAGCTGGGTGAAGCCCGCGTAGTACGCCCGGCCGTTCGACGAGGGGCCGAGGACGACCTCGGTCGTCCGCAGCTTCATCGCCGCCGAGTCGACGATGGTCCGCGAGAGCAGCGGCGCCGTCGGGGTGACGACCGCGACGGAGTCGGCGCCCTCCTCGCGCAGCAGGTGCGTGACGGTGTTGCCGGCTCGCGCGCCGAACGAGGACCCCACCTGCCGCTCGAAGCGGACCTCGTCGGTGCCGCCGAGGGTGTCCGCGACGAGCGTCCGGAGCTCTGCCCCGGGGCTCGTCTCGGTCCGGTACTCGGCGGGGAGGTCGTCCTCGTCGGGGTAGTTGACGAGGAGTTCGCCGCCCGAGCGCTCGACCGCGAGGACGGCGTCGCGGAACTGCGCCTCGTAGAGGTCGGCCGCCTCGGCGGGCGATAGCGGCGTCGACTCGGCGATCGCGGTTCCGACGAGCCCCTCGCGGGGCGGGTTCGCCAGCAGGGCGACGACGGTCATATCGGAACGCGGCGCGGGAGCGCCTTCAACTCGCTGCTTCGGTCCGGCGAGCGTTCGAACGCGGCACGGGCCCGCGGGACCGGCGCGCGTCGGTCGGCCCGCTCAGGAGAAGTCGCGCCGCATCGCGATCTCGAACCACGGGCAGAGTCGGAGCTGGCGGTACAGCTCGGGGTGCTCGTGGAGGTGGTCGTAGTCGGCCCACAGCATGCCGCCGATCTCCTCCTCGTCCGGGTCGAGGGTCGTGTCGTCGAGGGTGACCTTCAGGACCGCGCAAACCTCCCACTCGACGCCCTCGTTGGGATAGTAGCGCTTGTACTCGAACTTGTCCGTCACCCGGAGATCGTCGTACTGGTCGGGCGAGATGCCGAGCTCCTCTTCGAGCCGCTGTTCGGTGGCCTCCTCCTGCGACTGCCCCTCGACGGGGTGGGAGGCGACCGTGCCGTCCCAGTGGCCGTCCCACAGGCGCTTGGTCGGCGCGCGCTGGGCCAGCAGGACGTGGCCGTCCCCGTCGAAGACGAGGCAGGTGAACGCGCGGTGGCGGATCCCGTCGCCGGTGTGCGCGTCGAGCCGGTTCACCGTCCCCTGCGCGACGTCGTCGGGGTCGACGGCGATGACGTCCTGAAGAGCGTTCTCGTGGTCTGCGTCGCTCGTGTCCTCGGGCTCGCTCGCGCCGTCGCCGGCGGGGTCCCCCGGTGCGGCCGCGTCTTCGGAACTCATGCGCGTTACGTCGCGGACCAGGGCTAATAAGGGTTCGATACCGCGGCCGTTCGCATGCCCCGAGACCACCTCGCCGCGGCAACCGGCGCTCCCGGACGCCAGCACCCGCGCTCCCCCACGTCTCCGCTCCGGCGTCCGGTGGCGTCCGCCGCGGGGCCGCCCGCGACCGGCGGCGCTTCGACGCTCTTAACCGCGTCCCGGCGCTACTTCGCGCGGATGAGTGACCCGGCGCTCGACGTCGTCGAGTTCGTGTTGACGACGCACTTCTACACGCAGGACCGCGACCTCGACGAGAACGACCTGCCCCCGCGCTTCCGGCAGGTGTTCTGGTCGGCCGACGCCGCCGACGCCGCCCCCGGCGGCGTGGAGCGACCGCTGAAGGCGACCGACGAGACCACGCGCACCGCGACCGGCGTCGAGCGGCCGTGGGAGGCGGTCTCCGACCTCCTCTTCACGCAACGCACGGAGTTCTCGGGCGAGATCTCGCTGACCCAGCCCGCGATGGGGCTGGAGTGGTACCGCGACCACGCGGACGACGACCGGATCGCCGGGAACCCGACGGTCGTCGCCGCGATGGCGGCCGCGGAGGACCTCGAACCGCCGGTGACCCGCGAGGAGGCCCGGGAAGACGTGCGGCCGGTCCAGGCCGACCGCGTCTGGATCGACGCGCTGCTCGCGGAGTACTTCGACGAGGACGAGGACGGCGAGATGCTCGACCTCGTCAACGTCCGGGCGCCCGAGGAGATCGAGACGACGCTGGCCGACCTCGTGTTGACCGGCGACCAGGAGGGCGAGATCCAGAAGATCGTCAAGGCGATCGAGCACCGCGAGTACCTCGCGGAGATCGGCCTCCGCGAGATCGGCAAGCTGCTGTTCGTCGGCCCGCCGGGCACCGGGAAGACGACCGTCTCGCGCGCGCTCGCCCACGAGCTCGGGCTCCCGTTCGTCGAGGTGAAGCTCTCGATGATCACGAGCCAGTACCTCGGCGAGACGTCGAAGAACGTCGAGAAGAGTTTCGAGGTCGCCAAGCGGCTCTCGCCGTGCATCCTCTTCATCGACGAGTTCGACTCGGTGGCGAAGACCCGCCGCTCGGACGAGCACGCCGCCCTGAAGCGCGCGGTCAACACCCTCCTCAAGTCGATCGACGAGGTGTCGCTCGTGCGCGACGAGGTGCTGCTTATCGGCGCGACGAACCACCCGGACCAGCTCGACGCCGCCGCGTGGCGCCGATTCGACGAGATCGTCAACTTCCCCAAGCCGGACCGCGACATGCGCGCCGACATCCTCCGCGTCGTGACCAAGGAGATGCAGATCGCCGACTTCGACCCCGAGGAGGTCGCCGACCGGACCAGCGGGCTCACGGGCTCCGACCTCCGGATGGTGCTCCGCGAGGCCGTCCTCGGCGCGCTCACCGAAGACCGGATGACGATCACGCAGGCGGACGTGATGGAGGCGGTCCAGGACTTCGAGGAGCGCGATAACCTGAAGAACATGGACATGATCGACGGCGAGGGCGCCGAGGTGCTCGGCGAGACGAGTTCCGGCGAACAGGATCACACCCACGACGAGTCCGGCGACGGGTCGCACGACCACGACCACGCCGCGCACGGCGCCTCGCACGACTGAGCGACGCCGCGGCGCTCAGGCGTACGTGTCAACGACGGTCCCCGTCCCCTCCCCCGTGGTGTAGTAGTAGCCGTCGGCCTCGGAGAGCGTCCCCCAGTCCGCCCAACTGCCCTCGTAGTTCCGCGCCTCCGTCCGGCCGAGTTGATCGAGAACGAACCAGCCGACGGACCCGCGGACGCCGGTCTGACAGTACGTGATCGCCGGCTCGTCGTCGTCCGAGAGCCCGGCGTCGTCGAGCCAGAGCGTCTCGAGCTCAGCCGGCGAGCGGAGCCGCCCCGCCTCGCCGTCGATGCTCTGGACGAAGTGGAGGTTCGTCGCGCCGGTGATGTGCCCGAACCGATCGAGGTCGCCCCGCCGGTCCTGCCCCCAGTACTCCGCCGTCGAGCGCATGTCGAGGATCGGGACCGCGGCGTCGTCCTCGGAGACGCGCTCCGCGACGAACTCGCGGGTCGCGACCACCCCGGTGTCTATCGCCGGCTCGTACGCCGTCTCGCTCGCCGACGGCGCCGCCGACGTCGTCTCCTCGCCGGCCGCCTCCCAGACGGAGAACCCGCCGTCGAGGAGGCTGACGCTCCCGCGGTGCCCGACGGCGTTGAGCGTGTAGATGGCGTACGTCTCCCAGAGGCCCGAGGCGGCGCCGTACACCACCACGTCGTCGTCGCGAGCGATCCCCGCCCGCGAGAGCGTCCGCGCGATCGCACCGGGGTCGGCCTCGAACCCGTCCGGCGTCTCGGCCGAGTGGCTCTCGAGCATCGCCGAGGTGGAGAAGCGGTGGGCGCCGGGGATCCGGGCCGCGTCGAACGCCGACTCGTCGCGGACGTCGAGCAGCGCCACGCTGTCGCGGTTCTCGGAGAGCCAGCGGGCGTCGACGACGTCGTCGAACGCCTCGGCCGCGGGGGTGCTGTACGCCGCCGGCCGGCCGTCGTCGAGGACGCCGAGGCAGCCGGCGGTCGCCGCGAGCGCCGCGCCGCCGGCGGCCAGCGCCTCGCGCCTGGAGAGCCGCGCGTGTCTCCCTGTCATTCGTTCGCAAGTCGTGACCCGACGGGGTTAACGCTGTCTCCGAACCGTCGCCGGTGTCGTCGGTGTCGCCGGTGTCGTCGGTGTCGCCGGTGTCGCCCCGTCGCGAGCGCGGCCCCGGGGCCTCGGGCGCGACCTCAGCGCCGAACGCCGACGACCGTGTAGCCGAAGCCGCGGTCGACGATCCGGGGGTCGAGGCCGACGCCGTCCATCGCGGCCGCGAGGTCGGCCGGCGTCCGGAACCGCGAGTTCATGCCGATCGCGTGCTCGCCGGCGACGAGCAGTCGCCCGAGCGGGTGGCTCGGGTCGAACTCGCGGACGACGAGCGCGCCGCCGGGCGCGAGCGCGCGGGCCGCCTCCGCGAGCGCGGCGTCGTGGTCGGGCAGGTGGTGGAGGGCGTCGACGACCGTGACGGCGTCGACGCTCGCGTCGCGGAACGGCAGGCGCCCGGCGTCGGCGGCGAGCCCGTCGAGGCCGCGGCCGCGGCGCGCCCGCGAGAGCATCTCGACGGAGGCGTCGACGACCGTGATATCGGGGCCCGTCAGCGCGGCCGCCGCGCGGCCCGACCCCCCGCCGACGTCGAGGAGGCGCTCGATCGGCCGCGTCGCGTGGTCGAGGCCGGCCGCGAGCGCCTCGCCGTCCGCCGGCGGCATCGCGAGGTCGTACAGCGGGGCTGTCCGGTCGAAGAAGTCCACGTCGCCGAGGCCGTACATGGGCGGTCCGACCGCCGCGACGGACAAAGAGCCACCGACCCTATTTAGCCGTTCGCCGCCGTACGGCCCCCATGGAGTACGCGCTCGTGTGTCCGCCCGGGGAGGGGGAGACCCTCCGGCTCGACTACCGAGCGTTCGCGTACGCCGGCAAGTTCGTCGTCGGCGGGCCGGGGAAGGCGGTGGTCCGGACGCCGGACGGGTCCCCGGCGGCGCCGGGCTGGGAGCCGGACGAACCGCTGCCCGACACGGTCGACCCGGAGGCGTTCGACGACGAGGTGATCGCGGCCGTCTCCTTCTCGGCCGACCGGACCGACCCCGACTGCTGCCGGCTGCGGTACGTCACGGTCCACGCCGCGCGCCGCGGGGAGGGGATCGGCCCGGAGCTGATCGGCGAGACCGTCGCCGACCTGGCCGTCGCCGGCTTCGAGCGCGTGAAGATCGCCGTGAACAACCCGTTCGCCTACGAGGCGTGCCACAAGTGCGGCTTCGCCTACACGGGCGAGCGCACCGGGATCGCCGAACTGGAACTCGAGCGGCCGGCCGGGGCGCCCGCCGACGTCGACCCCGAGCGGTACCGCGAGGGGCTGTCGGCGTTCCGCGAGACGGACGGCGAACTGAGCCGGGCCGAGCGCCGGTTCGTCGCGGAGCGACTGGAGCGCGGGCCGCCGCCGGTGGCGGACGCGACGAACTCCGGGAGAGATCCCTAGTTGAGCGCCCAGATGGCGTAGTTGAGCGCGGTCGCGAAGCAGACCCACGCGAGGTAGGGGACGAGCAGCGCCGCGGCCCGGCGGTCGACGCGGTCGAAGAGCCGGATCGTCGCGGCGACGAGCGGAAGGAGGACGACGAGGACGGCGAGGCCGAGGTCGGCGCGTTCGAGCCCCCAGAAGGTCGGCGACCACGCGACGTTGACGGCGAGTTGGACGCCGAACAGCGCGAGCGCCGTCCGGACGCGCCCCGCCGGCGCCGCGCCGTCGCGCCCGGCCAGGTAGACGAGGGCCGCGGCGGCGCCGCACAGCGCGTACAGGACCGGCCAGACGACGCCGAACGCCCAGCCCGGCGGGTAGAAGGCGGGGAGCTCAAGCGACGTGAACCACGCGCTCTGCGTCGTGGTGAAGGGGACGCCGAGCGCGCCGATCAGGTTGACCGCGACCGCCGCGGCGGCGATGAGGAGGGCGTCGCGGCGGTCCGGGAGCCGAGAGGTCGCGGTCGTCACCATGGGCGACCTTCGCGGGCTGAGCGGTTAAATCCGTCAGATCGCGTCGTAGTCCTCGCGGAACGTCTCCAGCGTGGCCGCGAGCACGCCGATCACGATCGGCCCGACGAACAGGCCGGTGAAGCCGACCGAGTAGATGCCGCCGAACACGCCGAGGAGGATGATCGCGGGGTTGAGGTGCGCCCGCTGGTCGATGACGAGCGGCCGGGCGTAGTTGTCGACCATCGCGATCACCGCGACGCCGTACACCGCGAGGAAGATCCCGGCCGTGACCTGGTCGATGATCACGAGGTAGGCCGCGGCGGGCCCCCACACGAAGAAGGCGCCGATGAGCGGTAAAAGCGCCAGCACCGCCATCACGAACGTCCAGAACACCACGTTGGGGATCCCGGCGACCCAGAGCCCGAGTCCGGCGATGACGGCCTGAAGCAGCGAGACGGAGATGTGGCCGATCACCACCCCGCGCGTCATCGCGTCGATCCGGTCGACGAGGTCCGCCGTGACGTCGGGCGGCAGCGGGCTCGTGTCCCGGATCCACCGCACGAACGCCGGCCCGTCGATGAGGGTGTAGTAGAGCAGGAACAGCGCGAGCGACAGCCCGACCGAGGCCCGGAGCCCCGTGGTGACCACGCCGCTGAACCCGCCGAACAGGACCTCGACGAGCAGTTCGCCGGCGGTCTGGAGCAGGTCGGCGACTTCGGGGTCCTGCCCGGTGAGCGCCGCGATCTCCGCTTCGATCGCCGCGACGTTGATCGCGGTCTCGCCCGCGGCGATGGCCGTGAGGTCGCGCACGAACACCCACGAGATGTACGCGAGCGGGAGGATCACCGCGACGATGGCGGAGAAGATGAGCGTCAGCGCCGACAGCATCTGTCCGAAGCGCTTCGAGACGCGGGCCCGGAGCCACCGCGAGAGCCGGCGGTGGAACGGGTAGAGGACGAACGCGAGGATCGCCGCGGCGATCACGTACTCGACGAACGGGAGAATGACGAAGAGGGTCAACAGCGCGACCGACCCCATGAGGAGAAGCAGGAACGATTGCCCGCGGTTCATGGAAGTCGGTGTCTCCCCCGGAATATAAATATGCGCGGCGGGCGGAGCCGACCGACGGAGACTCCGGTCGGAGCCGACCCGGAACGACGGCCGCGCCTCTCGGCGGCGCGGAGTGCGCGCGCCCAGCGACCACGTCGATCAGGGGCGCTCGTCCCTCGATGAGCGCGGACGCTAGGGTCATCGCCCGCGACGAATCACGTTAAATCCGGTTAAATCGGCGACAGCGGCGCTAACGGTCTCGCCCGTTTATTCCCGTCAGGCCCCACGTGACGAGCGCATGAGTCGAAGCACAATCGCCGCGATCGCCGCGGCCGCGCTGCTGTGTGTCGCCGGCGTCGCCGGCGCGACCGGTGCCGCCACCCCGGGCGCCGGCCAGCTCGCACAGACCGAGGACCAGTCGACGAGCGCCGCAACCATCGACGCGAGCGCGGCGATCGATAACGAGACCCTCGTCGTGACCGTCACGGCCGACGGCGGACCCGCCGAGAACGTCTCGGTCAGCTACGACGACCGGACCGCACAGACCGGCGCGGACGGCACCGCGTCGTTCGCCGTCGACGACGACGACGAGGCGGAGATCGAGATCGAAACCGAGGGGGCCGAGGGCGAACTCGAGTACGCCGTCGCCGACGGCTCGCTGACGCTCCTCGAAGAGGAGTACGAGTACGACCGCGACGTCGACGCCGACGATGACGACGACGCGGCCGAGGAGGCTGACGAGGATGAAGAGGAGGACGACGATGAAAAGGAGGACGACGAAGACGACGAGGAGGACGATGACGACGACGAAGAGGCGGAAGCCGAAGACGACGATGAAGAGGACGAAGACGACGACTGACGCGCGGTGACCCCGGTGACCCGGAGGCCCTCCGCGTGACCCACATCGAACGCTAATCGCTTTTTGCTTGTTCGCCTGCCAGCCGCGCCGCTACCGGTCGTCTAAGCGTGCGCGTCACGCGCCGCGGACAAGCTGAGAGATCAGTTCGACGGTCGACGTGAGCGAGGACGACTCAGGCGCTGGCCTCGTCCTCGTCGAGCCCGGGCGCGGCCGCGGGGTCGACCTCGTCCGGCTCCTCCGTGTCGCCGCCGACGACCGTCTCGCCGTCGTCGGTCTCGACGTACACGTCGTCCGCGAAGCCGGCCAGGGCGTTCTCGTACTCCGGCGAGGCGAGCTTCTCCGGGGTCTCCGGCGCGTCGACGATTCCCTCCGGCGGGCGGAAGTCGCCGAGCGGGTCGTCGATCGTGATCCCGTACTCGGTGAAGAAGGACTCGTACCGGCGGTAGTGGGGCTCCAGCTCGTCGCCGGGGATCTCCATCATCTCCGTCCAGCCGTAGTTGAAGAAGTCGAAGTTCGCCTGGACGTGGGTGATCTCCCGGGCCTCGGCCTCCGGGAAGCCGGCCTCCAACGCGGCGACGTAGGTGTCCATCGTCGCGTCGAAGAAGCTGTCGAGGTGGTCGCGGCGCTCCTCCCGGCGGTCCTCGTCGGCCTTGTTGAGGAAGATGCTCGTGTGGAGGTCGACGAGCTTGTCGTTGGCGACGTCGCCGACGACTGGCGTGGTCAACGCCTTCTTTGCGGCCCAGTGGCGGATGTTCTGCCGGATTTTCATACGCGTCGTTGGGTCGGGACGCTCTTGAATGTGTGGCGTCGAACCGGTTCGAAACGCGGTCCGGCAACCGTTTCAGGTCTCGCCGAGCGCGTACACGTCACCCGCATGGGTCGCCGCGAGGACGACGCCGTCGACGACCGTCGGAGCGGCGCGGACGCCCTGGAGCAAGACGTCGGTGTAAGTGCGCTCGCGAGTCCGGAAGGACCAGTGCTCTGTCCCGTCTTCGACCGCGATCGCGCGGACGGTCCGGCCATCGCCGAGGTACGCGACCCCGTCCGCGACCATCGGCGCGGTCGCGCCGGCGACCTCGTCGTCGCTCCACAGCCGCTCTCCGCCGTCGCCGACGGCGACGAGCCCGAGCTCGGTCGGAACCACCGCCGTGTCGGCCGCGACGGCGACCGACCGCCGGACGGGTCCCGGGAGGTCGTCAGTCCATTCGACGGTTCCGTCGCCGAGGTCGAGCGCGTACAGGGTTCCGTCTCGCGTTCCGATCAGCACGCGGCCGTCGGCGACGGTCGGCGTCGCGGTCGCGTCCCCGTCGACGTCGGCCGTCCACAGTTCCGCTCCCGAGGCGGCGTCGTAGGCGACGACACGGGGATCGCCCGCGCCGTAGACGACGGTTCCGTCGGCGACGGCGGGCGCGGAAGCGTACTCGGCGAGGTCGTTACGCCACCGTTCGGTCCCGTCGCGGTCGAACGCCGCGACGGTCTGCGTCTCGTAGCCGCCTCCCACGAACACGCCGTCGTCGGTCACGGTCGGCGCCGTCGTGATCTCCGTGTCGGTCAGCCGCCGCCACCGCACCTCGCCGCTCTCGGCGTCGACGGCCGCCAGTCCGCGGTCGGTCTCGCCGCCGCCGTTCCAAACCGTCACGTATGCGATGCCGTCGCGAACCGCCGGCGTCGACGACCCGTCGTGACCGACCTCCGTCGACCACTGTACCTCGCCGGTCACGAGGTCGAGGCGAAACAAGGTCCCCGAGAAAGAGACGTACACCCGATCGCCCACGACGACCGGCTGCGAGTGGTCGTACCGGAACGGCGTCCGCCGCCAGAACACGTCGACGTCGTCTGTCGGTCCCGCCTCCTCGCGGCGTCCGACGTGCGCCGGTCCCCACTGGAACTGCGACCGGGGGCCGTCCTCGGCGCCGTTCGCTTCGACCTCTCGGTTCAGTTCGGGGTCCGACCCGTCGCTATCCGATCGCTCGTTGTCGCCGCCAATGCGCACGTCGCCGAGACAGCCAGCAACTCCGACGAACCCACCGACTGCCAAGGTGGAGAGGGCAGTTCGTCTGTTCACGGCTCAACGTCCCCGAGAACGCTATAAGTGCCTTCTGTCGCCGGCGCGGTCGAGAGTTCCGTCGTCGGAATTGTTATTGTGCGCGCGGCGCAATACTAAGGTAATCATGGACGACGACGCGGACGACTGGGCGGCACAGGTGGAGGCGCAGCGGGAGGCGAAGACGCAGCAGTTCCGCGAGTCGGCGCGGTCGCCGCTGCCGGTCTCGATGCGGGGCGACGGCTTCCCCGGACTGGCGTACTACGACCCGGACCCGGCGTACCGGTTCGTCCTCCCGCTTCACGAGCACGACGAAAAGGAGACGGTGACCGTCGAGACGACGGCCGAGGGCGAACAGACGTACCGCCGGTGGGGAGAGTTCCGCTTCGAGGTCGACGGCGAGGCGGCGACGCTCCAGGCGTATCGGCCGACCGACGGGGCGGACCGGTTCTGGGTGCCGTTCCGCGACGCGACGAGCGGCGACGAGACGTACGGCGCGGGCCGGTACCTCGACTTAGAGCCCGACCGCGACCGCGTCGACGGCGAGTGGGTCGTGGACTTCAACCTCGCGTACAACCCGACGTGCGCGTACAACCACGCCTACGAGTGCCCGCTCGTCCCGACGGAGAACTGGCTCGATGTGGCGATCGAGGCCGGCGAGAAGGACTTCCCCGCGGAGCCGGCCGGCGCCGACCACTGAGCCGCGGCGAACTGTCGCCCGCGAGCGCCCCCGAGTAGGTGGTTTTCGGCGGGTATGCGTGGCCGTATCACGGGTTCGGACGCGGATGACAACCCACATTAACCATGAATCCGAACGGCCGGACATGAGCGATTCGTACGTGATCATCGGTGACGGTATCGCGGGCGCGTCCGCGGCCGAGACGCTCCGCGAGGAAGCGCCCGACGCCGAGATCACGGTTCTCACGGACGAGGGTGAGTCCCTCTACAACCGGATTCTGATCAAGGAGTACGCGAAGGGGAAGCTGCCCGAGGCCCCGATCTCGATCCACCAAGAGGACTGGTACGACGAGCACGACGTCGACCTCCGGCTGAACACGGTCGTCGTCGACATCGACGTGGAGAACGACGCGGTCCACACCCACGAGGGGGAGACCTTCGAGTACGACTCCCTCCTGCTCGCCATCGGCGGCACGCCCCAGCAGCTCCCCGTCGAGAACGCCGACGCCGACGGGATCCACCACTTCTGGACGTTCCAGGACGCCCGCAACATCAAAGAGAGCGTGGAGGGCGCCGAGAAGGGCGTCATCGTCGGCGCCGGCCTCCTCGGCATCGACTTCGCGGCCATCTGCGGCGCGCAGGGCGTCGAGGCGAAGTACCTCATGCGCGGCGACTGCTGGTGGCGCTACGCGCTCTCCGAGGAGGGCGCGGAGATCATGCACGAGGCGATGCGCGAGCGCGGCGTCGAGCCGGTCTTCGACTCCGGCGTCGACCGCTTCGAGGTCGACGACGAGGGCCACGTCGAGGCCGCGGTCGACCCGAACGGCGAGCGCTACGAGTGCGACTTCGCCGGCGTCGCCATCGGCCTGAACTTCAACACCGAGCTCGTCGAGGACACGCCGCTGGAGCTCGACGACGGCATCGTCGTCGACGAGTTCATGCGCACCAACGTCGACAACGTGTTCGCCGCGGGCGACATCACCACGTTCAACGACCTCATCCTCGGCGAGCACGCGAAGAACGGGTCGTGGGGCTCCGCGAAGGAGCAGGGGTCCATCGCGGCCCGCAACATGCTCGACTACGGCAGCGAGGCGTTCAAGTGGGTCTCCTCGTACTCGATCACGCACTTCGACTTCCCGTTCCTCTCGTTCGGCCACCCGACGCTCGGCGAGGAGTCGGTGGAGGCGACCACCGGCGACGGCGAGTGGCGCCGCGTCGCGCTGAAGGACGGTAAGGTCGTCGGCGGCGTGCTCATCGGCGACCTCTCGCCGCAGTCCGCGTTCAAGCAGCTGATGCGCGAGGGCCGCGACGTGAGCGGACAGACCGACCTCCTCATGGAGCCCGGGTTCTCCGTCGACGACCTCGCGGCGACGACGGAGCAGTAGAACGCGACGCCGCGTCCGACTACCTTTTCGCCCGCGGGGGCGTACTCTCCGCTCATGAACGCTGGACGGCTTCCCGACGGGGACTTCTTCGACTCCTTCGTCGCGGAGTGTTCGGACCCGGTCGTCTCCGTCGACGGCGAGGGAGCGATCGTCCACGCGAACCCAGCGACCGCGTCGGCGTTCGGCTACGAGCCGAACGAGCTACAGGGACGCGAACTCGCGTCCATCGTCGCGCCGGACGCCGGCGACGCGGGGGCCGAGTCGGTTCGGGACCGGATCGCGCGGGTCGAGGGACTCGACGAGAGCGGGAGCGTTTCGGTGCCGATCCGCCACGCCGACGGCCACACGGTGACGTTCTCCGTGCGCTTCCACGAACACGTTCCCGGCGGGGAGGGAGGCGACGGTGGCGACGACGCGGACCGTGACGGCCACGATCCGGTGTACACTGGGATCTTCCGTGACGGCGTCGAGGAGGTCGGCGGCCGGCGGGCGGAGACGTTCCGCAACCTCGTCGAACACGCCGGCCACGCGATTTACGTCACCGACACCGACGGGAGGATCGAGTACGTCAACCCGGCGTTCACCGAGCACACCGGCTACGAGCCGGAGGAGGCCCTGGGCGAGACCCCGGCGATACTCAACTCCGGCGAGATGCCCGACGAGTACTTCGACGCGCTGTGGGCGACCCTGCTGGACGGCGAGGTGTGGGAGGAGGAGATAGTCGACCGACGCCGCGACGGCGAGCCGTATCACGCCCACCAGACGATCGCGCCCGTGGTCGACGACGACGGGGAGGTGTCGCGGTTCGTCGCCATTCAGACGGACATCACGGAGCGGAAGGCCGCCACGGGGCGGCTGAAGCAGTACCGGGACATCGTCGAACGGCTCGACGACCCGGTGCTCCTCCAGAACCGCGACGGCGAGTTCGAACTGCTGAACGAGGCCGTGAGCGAGTTCGCGGGCGTCGACCGCGAGGCGCTGTACGGCACCGACGAGTTCGCGCTCATGGACCCGGCGGCCGCGGCCGAGATAGACGAGCGCCGGCGGGAGGTGCTCGAACGCGAGGAGACGGTCGAGTACGAGGTCTCGCCCGAGTTCCCGACGAGCGGCCGCGAGGCGACGTTCAGCACGCAGCGGTACCCGTACTACGACGCCGACGGCGAACTGACCGGGACCTTCGCCATCTGCCGGAACGTCACCGACCGCAAGCGCCGGGAGCGGGAACTGGAACGGTACGAGCGCGCCATCAACGGGGCGACGGACCTCATCGCCGCGGTCGACCGCGACGGGCGGCTGCTGTTCGCCAACCCGCAGTACCGGGAGTACCACGGGATCGGCGACCGCGACGTGACGGATCTGACGCTCGCCGACGTCGTCCCGGAGGGGAGCTACGAGCGCGTCGAGAGACAGGTGGAGCGGGCGCTCCGCGGCGAGTCCGTCGAGTACCGGACGACGCGGACCCACCCGAACCGCGGGAAGCGGACGTTCGACGTCCGGTACTACCCGCTCGACAGTCCCGACGGCGATGCGCCCGCCGGCGTGGTCGGCGTGCTCCGGGACGTGACAGACAGCGAGAACCGCGCGCGCCAGCTGCGGGTCGTCGACCGCGTCCTCCAGCACAACCTTCGGAACGCGCTGACGGTCGTCAGGGGGCGCGCACAGCAGATCGCAGCTGGCGACGCCGACCCGGCCGCCGCGGAGTACGTCGTCTCCCGGGCCGACGACCTCTTAGAGACCAGCGAGAAGGCCCATCACATCACCGAGATACTGAGCGACGGGGCGGAGACGGAGCGCGTCGACGTGGGGCGGATCGTCCGACAGGTGGCGGCCGCGGCGGCCGACGAGTTCCCGAGCGCGACCATCGACGTCTCGGTGCCGGACGACGGGGTCGCGGTCGCGTCCGCGACGACGTGGCTCTCGCGGGCGGTTGACGAGCTGATACGGAACGCGATCGTTCACCACGACCGGGACCGACCGACGGTCGAGGTGTCGGTCGAGACGAGCGACGACTCGGTCGCGGTCCGCGTCGCCGACGACGGACCGGGACTGAGCGACATGAACCGAGACGTGCTCGTCGACGGCACCGCGGTCGACGCGCTGTACCACGGCAGCGGCCTCGGCCTGTGGCTCGTCTACTGGGTCGTACAGCAGTCGGGCGGCTCGGCGGCCGTGGCGGACGCGGAGCCCCGCGGCACGGCGGTCACGCTCACGCTGTCGCGCCGGGAGGGCCAACTCCCCGGCGAGTGAGGCGTCGACGGCGGGCCCGCCGAGCCCGCGGCCCCGTCGGGACGGCGGCCGCCGCGAAACGCTTATGATTAATCGTGTTATACGGTATCATATGTCACTCAGAGACACCGGGCGACGGCTGCGGCTCCGCCGCACCGGCCGCGTCCCGTCGGACGCGCGCGTCCGCCACTACGACGAACTGGACGACGACGAGCAGGGCGTCGTGCGGGAGCTGGCGGGCGAGCCGTGGACGGCGCCCGAGACCGGCGACCTCGACGACGGCGACGTGGTGAAGTTCACCGACTACTACCTGGTCCGGTCGCGGTGACGGCGGCCGCCTCGGGGTGAGCGGCCGGCGGGCTACGCGGAAGCGAAGTTGTTTTCGCCGGCGGGCGGCAAGCGGGGCGCATGGACAGCGGCGGATCCACAGACATGACGCTGGCGTTCGAGTTGGAGGCGCTGAAAGCGCTCGCGGACCCCAACGCGGTGTTCAACAACGCCCGGCAGTGGACGGAGTACGTCGGGGTCGTCAGCGAGAAGCCCACCTACGTCGTCACGAACTTCACGCGGAAACACCGCGTGCGACAGGACTTCTTCTCCGGCCCGCGCGGCGTCGAGGAGAGCTTAGAGAACATCAGCGGACAGTTCGACACGGACCGGCACGTCTTCGTCGGCGTCGACGACGAGGACGAGGCCGTCGCCGAGGCGACCGGCTGGGAGTTCCTCCAGGTCGAGGACGCCGCCGAGGCCGCGGGGTGGACGCTCGCGACGGGCGAGCCGGACGACGAGGCGTCCGAGGAGCAGGCGCGCGACGACTGGCCCTGAGGAGACCGGGAGGTGTTTTGACGCGGGCGCCGAAGGCTGACGTATGACCGACCACGGCGACGATAGCCACGACGGCGACCATTCTGGAGACGGCCATGATGGCCACAATCACGACCACGGCCAAGATGACCACGACGACGGTCACGACCACGGCCAGGATGACCACGGCCACGGTCACAATGACCACGGCGACGGTCACAACCACGGAGACCACGGCCATCACCACCACGACGCGGACTCCGTCGCGGCCGCGGTCGTCACGGTCTCCTCGTCGCGGGGCGCGGACGAGGACCCGGCCGGCGACTACGTCGCGGCGGCGTTCAGGGAGGCGGGCCACGAGGTGTCGGTCCGCGAGCTGATCCCGGACGACTACGACAGCGTCCAGGGCACCGTCGACCGACTCGCTCGCCGGAAGGACACCGACGTGGTGGTGACCACCGGGGGGACGGGCGTCACGCCCGACGACGTGACGCCGGAGGCGGTCCGCGGACTGTTCGCGAAGCGGCTCCCCGGATTCGGCGAGCTGTTCCGCCGGCTCTCCTACGAGGAGGTCGGCACGCGGACCATCGGCTCGCGCGCGACCGCCGGCGTCGTCTCCGCCACGCCGGTGTTCTGTCTCCCGGGCTCGGAGAACGCGGTCCGGCTCGGCGTCGACGAGATCGTCCTCCCCGAGGTCGGCCACCTCGTCGGGCTCGCCGGCCGCGGGCTCGACGACGACGGCGAACCGGCCGAGAATGAGAACGGAGAGGGAGAACCGGGCGACGACGCGGATAGCCGCGACGGCGACGAGGAAGGCGGAGAAGCCTGACCCAGGGGGTGCTCAGACGGCGGTGAGGAAGTTCCGGATGAGGTCGTGGCCCGACCCGGTCAACACGCTCTCCGGGTGGAACTGGACCGCCTCGATCGGGTGCTCGCGGTGGCGGATCCCCATCACGATCGACTCGCCGTCGTGGTCCGTGGTGGCCGTGACGTCGAACGCCTCGGGGACTTCGGTGGCCGCCAGCGAGTGGTAACGGCCGGCGCGGAATCCCTGGTCGAGCCCGCGGAACACGCCCTCCCCGTCGTGGTCGACGGGGAACGCCTTGCCGTGGACGGGCTCGGGGGCGTGCCCGACGGTCCCGCCGTACTCGTAGACCGCGGCCTCCAAGCCGAGACAGACGCCGAGCGTCGGCACCGACGGCGAGAGGTCGCGGAGCACCGACATCGTCACGCCCACGTCGCGGTCGTTCTTCGGGTGGCCGGGCCCCGGGCTGATGATCACGGCGTCGGGCTCGGCCGATTCGATCTCGTCGAGCGACGCCGTGTTCTTGAACACGTCGACGGCGACCGGCTCCCCGCCGATCGTCTGGTCGGAGACGTACTCGACGAGGTTGTAGGTGAACGAGTCGAAGTTGTCGACGACGGCGACCTTCATCGCTCCGCCTCCGTGCCGGTGGCGAGCGGCCCGTCGTCGCCCTCGGCGGGCGCCGCCGAGTCGGCGTCGCCGTCCCGCGCTCCGTCCTCGCGGATGCGGTCGATCGCGGTCAACACGCCGTCCATCTTCTGTTCGGTCTCCTCGTACTCGGCCGCGGGGTCGGAGTCGGCGACGAGGCCAGCGCCGGCGCGCACGCCGACGACGGACTCGTCGCCCGACTCGTCGAGCGTCGCGGTCCGGATGACGATCGCGAAGTCGGCGTCGCCGGTCCACGAGTAGTACCCCACGCCGCCGCCGTACGCCTCCCGCGGGATCGTCTCTAAGTCGTCGATGATCTCCATCGCGCGCACCTTCGGCGCGCCCGTGAGCGTCCCGGCCGGGAACGTCGCGCGCGTCGCGTCGAACGCGTCGGCGTCGGCCGCGAGCGTCCCCGTCACGGTCGACTCGATGTGCTGGACGTGGCTGTACTTCAGCACGTTCATGAACTCCTCGACGCGGACGGAGCCCGGCTCGGAGACGCGCCGCACGTCGTTGCGCGCGAGGTCGACGAGCATCGTGTGCTCGGCGCGCTCCTTCCCGTCCGCGAGCATCTCGCCCGCGAGCCGCCGGTCCTCGACCGGGCTCGTGCCGCGCGGGCAGGTGCCGGCGATCGGGTTCGAGACGACGCGGTCGCCCTGGACCGACACGAGCGTCTCGGGGCTCGCGCCGACGACGGTCCGGTCGTCGTGCCGGAGCACGTACATGTACGGCGAGGGGTTCACGTCCCGGAGCGCCGCGTACAGCCCGAGCGAGTCCACCTCGCCGCGGAGCTCGCGGCTCCGTGAGATCACGCCCTGGTAGATGTCGCCGTCGAGGACGTGGCGCTTGGCGGTGCGCACCGCCTCTTCGTACTCCTCGCGCGGGTCCGCCGACTCCTCGCGCACGCGGACGCCGCCCGGGTCCGGCGGCGCGGCCTCGCGCAGCTCGGTCGCGACCCGCTCGGCCTCGGCGACCAGGTCGTCGTAGACGGCGGCGGGGTCGTCGTCGACGCCGATCACCGGCGTGAACACCAGCTCGGCCCCGCCCTCTCGCTCGTCGAAGACGACGGTCCGCGTCGTGAGCGCGAACTCGGCGTCGGGGAACCCCGTCTCGGGGCGCTCGACGCCGACCTCCTCCAGCCAGAGGTCGTACACCGCCTCGTACGCGAGGAATCCGACGAAGCCGCCCGAGAGGATCTGCCGGTCGGTGTCCGGGAAGCCGCGCAGGCTCACGTCCGGGAACGCCGCGCGGACGCGGTCGACCGCGTCGCCCGCGGCGGGCCCGAGGTCGCCGTCGGCCGCGTCCCCGTCCGCGCCCGCGCCGACGAACTCGGCGGCCGGTCCCAGCTCGGTCACCTCGGTGCGGTCGGGGTGGACCGAGACGATCGCCTCGGGGTCGTAGCCGACGAACGAGTAGCGGGCGTGACGGTCCGCCTTCCCGCCCGCGGTGAACGCGCCGTCGGGGTCGCTGGAGGCGACCTTCTCGCCGGACTCTAAGAGGAAGCCGTACGGCCCCTCGCCGACGAGGGTCGCGTACGCGCCCAGCGGGGTCACGTCCGCGTCGAGCGCGGCCGACGCGCGGACCACGACCGGCCGCTCGGCGTCGGCCGCGAGGTCGACGAACTCGGCCTTCGTCCGGTCCAGCGGGGGCGCGTCGCTCATGCCAGCTCCATCTCCCGGCCCGCGTTCGCGACGAAGCGGGCGACCGCGTTGTGGTCCTTCCGCCCGCCCTCGATCTCGACGCCCGAGGCGACGTCGACCGCGAAGGGGTCGGCGACGCGGACCGCCTCGGCGACGTTGTCGGCCGTGAGCCCGCCCGCCAGCACGACCGGGGTCGTGAGCCGGGCGGCGAGGTCGCCGGTCGCGCGCCAGTCGTGCGTCTCGCCGGTGCCGCCCGCGCCCGAGTCGTCGGTGGAGTCGACGACCAGCGCGTCGACCGCGCCGTCGAGCTCCTCCGCGCGGGCCGGGTCGTCGGCGTCAACCGTGAGCAGCACCTTCCGCTCCGTCTCCGCGCGGACGTACCGCAGCTCGTCGAGCGTCCACTCGCCGTGGAGCTGGATCGCGTCGGGGGCGACCGTCCGGGCCAGCTCGACCGCGCGCTCGGCGGAGTCGGGCATCGTCACGAGCGTCGCGGTGACGAAGGGCGGCACGGCGGCGAGCAGCTCGGCCGCCGTCGCCGGGTCGACCTCGCGCGGCGAGTCGACCGGCACTTCCGTGATCACGCCGACCGCGTCGGCGCCCGCGTCGACCGCGGCGCGGAGGTCGGCCTCGTCGGTGAGCCCGCAGATCTTCACCCGGGCCATCAGTCGTCGTCCTCCGCGGTCGCCCCGAGCTCGCCGTCGGCCGGCTCGCCGTCGCCGCAGAGCGCCGCGAACTTCTCGGCGGCCGCGCCGGAGTCGATCGCCTCGGCCGCCCGCTCGACGCCCGCCGCGAGCGTGTCGGCCTCGCCGGCGACGTAGATCGCCGCGCCCGCGTTCGCTAAGATCAGGTCGCGCTTCGGGCCCGTGACGGAGCCGTCGACGATCCCGCGCAGGTCCGCCGCGTTCTCCTCCGGACCGCCGCCGGCGACCGCGTCGATCGGGGCCCGGTCGAGCCCAAGGTCCTCCGGCGCGATGGTGAACTCGGTCACGTCCTCGCCGTCGACCTCGGCGGCGACCGTCTCGTCGTGGATGCCGATCTCGTCCATTCCGGCGCCGTGGACGACGAGGGCGCGCTCGACGGGCATGTGCGCGAGCGAGCGCGCGATGACGGGCACGAGGTCCGGGTCGTAGACGCCGAGCACCTGCGCGTCGGCGCCCGCGGGGTTCGTGAGCGGCCCGAGGACGTTGAATATCGTCCGCATGCCGAGCTCCTTCCGCGGGCCGATGACGGCCTTCATCGCCGGGTGGAAGACCGGCGCGAGCATGAAGCCGATCCCGTCCGCCTCGATCGCCGCCTCGACGGCGGGCGGTTCGGCCTCCACGTCGGCGCCCGCGACCTCCAGCACGTCCGCGCTCCCCGACGACGAGGAGACGGAGTAGTTGCCGTGCTTCGCGATCGGCACGCCGGCCCCCGCGGCGACGATGGCGGCGGTCGTCGACACGTTGATCGTGTCGTAGTCGTCGCCGCCGGTGCCGCAGGTGTCGACGAGCGGCTCGCGGTCCGGCTCGATCGTCCGCGCCGCGTCGCGCATCCCCTGCGCGAAGCCGGCGATCTCGGCCTCGGTCTCGCCCTTCGTCCGGAGCGCGGCCAGCAGCGCCCCGATCTGGGCGTCCGTCGCCTCCTCGAAGACCAGCCGCGCGGCCTCGCGCGCCTCGGCTACGGTCAGATCCTCCCCGTCCGTCACGCGCTCGACCGTGTCGTTGAGATTCATTGTGTCCACCGATGTAGTATTCCGCGTTGTGATGTACAAGTATGTACACTAATTTAACGCTGTCGCCGCGACGGCAAGCGGTACCACGGGTCGAGAACGCGGAAGAACGCGGGGAGAGGCGGGGGAGGGAGAAAAGCGACAGCGACGGCGACTCCGGAGCGGGCCGGCCCTACGCCGGGTCGAGCGCCCGCGACCCGTCGGCCTCGACGACGACGACGGGGACCTCCGCGTCGCCGATGACCGTGTCCGTCGTGGAGCCGAAGACGAAGCGGCCGACGGTCCCGGTGGTCGGCGCGCCCACGACGACGAGGTCGTAGTACGCGGACTGCTCGACGATGGCGCCCGCCGCGGTCCGGTCCTCGACCAGCCACCGGTCCGCGCGGTCGAACCCGCCGAGCCTGTCCTCGGCCGCGTCGAGGAGCCGCTCGCCGGCCGCGGCGTAGTCGGTGTCGTCCGCGTCGCCGGCGTCGGCGACCGTGCCGGAGGCGTCCTCGTCGGGGCCGGCGTCGGCCAGCGCCGCGTCCGAGGGGACGACGTGGAACAGTTCGAGCCAGGCGTCGGTCGCCGCCGCGATCTCCCGCGCGACGTCGACGGTCGCGCCCGCGTGGGGCCCGGGTCCGACGGCGACGAGGACCGAGGAGACCCGGTCGGGGCGGTCCGCGCGGTCGGCGCCGTTCAGCGACACGTCGGCGGCGGCCGGGACCTCGCCGGCCTCGTCGACCGCGGGCCGGATGACGGGGTCGCCGACCGCGGGCTCGCCCGCGTGGCCGGCGCCCCCGGTCCCGGCCGAACCGCCCGACCCGCCGCGGGCCCCGCCGTTTCGCGTCCCGCCCTCGCGGGCGTTTCCGCCGTCCGCCTCGCTCCCGTCCATGTGCGAACGTCTGACGCTCGTCAGATAAATCCCGTTGGTTCCGAGACCGTCGCGGTCCGAGGCCGTGCGCTGCGGGGCCGGACCCGGGACGAGGCGACCCGGGACGGGGGCGCGCTACTCCCGGAAGAACGCCTCGTCCTCGAACGGCTCCGCCTCGCCCTCCACCGCGAGCACGTCGAGCGCGGTCACCTCGGCCCCGACGCCGAGCAGGCCGGCGAGGCTCGGCTCGGTGCGTCCCTCGTCGCCGGAGATCAGCTCCTTGATGTAGAGCCCGCCCTCGCCGCTGATCTCGACGGTCGCGCGCCGCGGGTCGTCGAGTTCGGCGGTCGCCTCGTACACGTCGCGCTCGCGGGTGATGCTCGCGCGGCGGTGGTCGACGCGGTTCGGCGTGTACTGCTCGACGGTCGCTCCCTCCAGCTCCGCGACCGCGTCGGCGAGCGCGTCGGCGTCGACGTCGGCGTCAAACGCCACCTGCGCGCGGTACCGCTTCCCGGCGTCGTGCTCCTTCACTCGCTCGACCATCTCGTAGGTCGCGAGCCGGAGCCCCTCGACCTCGACCGCGCCGTCGGCGAACGCGTTGATGTCCGACTGGAGGCGGTCGGTGTCGACCCGGCGCCGGCGCGGCTCCTCGACCTCGATCACGAACGGACGGCCGGTGCCGAGCATGAGGGCGTCGACGTCCTCGCGGCCCGCGCCGTGGAACGTCGCCTCGGTGCCGTCCATCACGTCCTCGACGATCGGCGCGGTGTACTCCTCGACGCTGTCGTCGTAGAGGTAGCCGGAGCCGCCGCAGTGGTCGCAGGGGTCGGCGCCCTGCCGCCCGGAGCCCTTACACTCGCGGCAGGGCCACTCGGTCTGGGGGATGTCGCGCTCTAGCTTCCGGTACCGGCCGTAGACGAACGTGGAGTTCACCTTCGCGTCGACGGCGTCCTCGGCCAGGTCGATCGTGAACTGGACGTCCGGGCGGTCGAAGGAGACCTCGGTGCCCGTGGCCCGCCCGACCCGCTTGCCGACCTCGCGGTTGAACTCCGACTTGAACGGCTCGCCCGCGTCCTCGTCGAGGCCGGCGTCGGCGCGGAGCAGGGCCTCGTTCTCCTCGATCAGCGGCGGCGGGCGCGTCCCGACGTTGTACGTGTCGAACTCGATCCCCTCGACCGCCTCTGCGGCGCGGACGGCCCAGTCGTCGAACTCGGCGCAGCGCCCCTCGCACACCCAGCAGTCCGCGGTCTCGACCCCCTCGTGGTCCTCGTCGTCGCGCAGTGCGAGCGACACCCGGAGCGCCGAGCCGCGGTCGGCGTTCGACAGCCCGAAGCTCCGGTCGGCGACGAGCCGGCCGAGACAGGCGTCGCACACGGGCCCGGTCTCGGTCGCGCGCGCCGCGACGTCGAGTACGTCCATACGCCATCCAGCGCGCCGGGTGGTAACTGTCTTACTACTCGGCCGAGACCGGGCGGCCGAGGCCCGGCGGCCGACCGGCGGCTCGCCCCGCGAACGAGGGGCGCAGTCGGATCGTTCAATGTCGCCCGGGCGGAGGGGATCCGTATGGGAACGCCACGCGATGCGCGGGACGAACAGGTCGCCGAGGTCCTCGACCGGCTGTACGAGGAGTACCCGGACTCGACCATCTCGCTCAACTACTCGAACCGGCTGGAGCTGCTGATCGCGGTCATCCTCTCGGCGCAGTGCACCGACGAGCGCGTGAACTCGGTGTGCGCCGACCTGTTCGAGACGTACGAGACGCCCGAGGAGTACGCGAACGCGCCCCAGGAGGAGCTCGCGGAGGCGATAAACTCGATCACCTACTACAACAACAAGGCGAAGTACATCCGCTCGGCGTGCGCGGACATCGCGGAGCAGCACGGCGGCGAGGTCCCGGACACGATGTCCGAGCTCACCGACCTCGCGGGCGTCGGCCGCAAGACCGCGAACGTCGTCCTCCAGCACGGCCACGACGTGGTCGAGGGCATCGTCGTCGACACCCACGTCCAGCGGCTCACGCGGCGGCTGGGGATCACCGAGGAGGAGCGTCCGGAAGCGATCGAACGGGACCTGCTCGACGTGGTCCCCGAGAGCGACTGGCAGCAGTTTACCCACCTCATGATCGACCACGGTCGCGCGACGTGTACCGCGATCAACCCCGACTGTGCCGACTGCGTGCTCGCCGACGTCTGCCCCTCGGAGAAGGGCGACGGCGACGTGGACCTCGCGAGCGGCGAGGCGTGGTGAGCGGGTCGGAGAGCGCCCGGGACCGATAGCGTTCGGCACGGAGTATTTAAAGACCCCGCCGATGCGGGGAACGGCCCGGATCCGTCCCGCCTGAAGGGAACCCGCTCGTCGCTTTATACGGGGAACCGGCGTATCCGTAGGTGAGGAGAGACACTATGTCCACCAAAACAACGAACGAGTTCGGCGGCGAGATTGGCGGAATCACCCTGTTGGGGAAGGCGCACTCGCTGTCGGCGCTGTTCATCGTCCTGCTCCGGGCGACCATCGGCGGGATGATCCTGTTCGCCGGCCTCGGGAAGGTCTCCGAGTGGCCGTTCGACGCCGCGGGCTACCTGGCGAACATCAACCCGGCGAGCCCGGTCAGCGGGCTGTACGGGGCGATGGCGTCGAGCCCGGCGCTCATGGAGGTCGTCAACGTGATCGTTCCGGTGACGCAGGTGCTCATCGGCGCGGCGCTCATCGCGGGCGCGTTCGTCCGCCTGGCCGCGCTCGGCGGCGCGATCCAGATGACGCTGTTCTACCTCGGCGGGTGGAGCGGCGAGGCGCTCGCGCTGTTCGACTCGACGCTGGTGTACGCGATGGTGTTCCTCACCGTCGCCGCGTTCGGCGCGGGCCGCGTCCTCGGACTGGACGCCTACATCGAGCGGATCGAGGTCGGCGGGCAGGCGCTCGTCGAGCGGTTCCCGAAGCTCCGCTACGTCCTCGGCTGAACGGACGCGACGCGGAGCGGGGAGAACCGGGCGCGTGACGGCGCGCCGCCGACTCGTTTTCGATCTGCGACGTGCGGTGTGGCCGCTTCACTTTTCGCGATCAGTTTTGGAACGGAGAGCGGCCGCGTTGCTACTGCTCGTTCATAAATGTCTGACTGTGAATCGCCGGGGGATACCTCCAAAGCCCCAGTCGCTCGGCGAGACGCGACCGCTCCTGCCGAGAATACCTCCAAAGCCCCAGTCGCGAGGAGCCCGTACGCTCGCTGCGCTCCTCACTCGGTCGCTACCGCTCCCTCGTTCCGGTGCTTGCGTCACCTATGGGCTCCTCGCGACAGCGTGGCGCTACGCGCCACGGGCAACCGGGGGCAAAGCCGCCGGTGACTGCCCCTTTGAGTCCCGCTCCGCACGGCACCGCACCTCACGCCTCCCCAGCCTCGTCGGTCGCCGTCGCTACGCTCGGCGACCGACTCCAGCGAGGGACCTCTGGTCCCTCTGGCAGCCGGCGCGTAGCGCTGGCGACCTCGCGCGTGCGACTCGCGGCCTGCGGCCGCTCGCCGGCACGCGCCGCCGCAACGGCTCGTGTTGGTGTAGCCGCTCGCGGCACCGGCCCTCCGTTTCGGGTTCCAATCGATATAAGACCGCGCGGGCGGAACGGGAGCGTAATGGAACTCGGTTCTCGGGACGCGTTCTCCCGGATGGGGACGCTCGGCATCGAGGAGGAGTTCTACATCGTCGATGCCGAGGGGCGCCCGACATCCGGGACCGACGACCTCGTGTACGGCCGCGACCCGCCCGCCGCGGTGCCCGAGGGGTTCGACCACGAGCTGTTCGAGTGTACGATCGAAGCGCAGACGGAGCTGATCGAAGACCCCGCGGACGCCGCGGACGCGCTCGCGACGGTCCGCGAGGCCCTCGTCGACCACGCCGCAACCGACGGCTATCAGATTGCGGCCGCCGGCCTCCACCCGGCGGCGAAGTGGCGCGAGCTCGACCACGTCGAGAAGCCGCGGTACCAGGCGCAGCTCGACCGGATCCAGTACCCGCAACACCGGAACACGACCGCGGGGCTCCACGTCCACGTCGGCGTCGACGACGCGGACAAGGCCGTCTGGGTCGCGAACCGCCTGCGGTGGCACTGTCCCGTGCTGCTCGCGCTGTCGGCGAACTCCCCGTTCTGGAACGGGTTCGACACCGGGCTGGCCTCGGCCCGCGCGAAGGTGTTCGAGAACCTCCCGAACACCGGCATCCCGTCGGCGTTCGAGGACTTCGACGCGTTCCGGCGGTACGAGCGCCGGATGGTCGAGACCGACTCCATCGCGGACCGCGGCGAGCTGTGGTTCGACGTGCGCCCCCACACCGGCCACGGCACGGTCGAGGTGCGGGCGCCGGACGCCCAGCGCGACCCCGACGTGACCCTCGCGCTCGCCGAGTACGTCCGCGCGCTGGTCGTCGACTACGCCGAGCGGTACGAGGACGGCGAGTCGCCCGCGTCGCTGCGGCGCGAGCTGCTCGACGAGAACAAGTGGCGCGCGATCCGGCGCGGCCACGACGCCGCGTTCGTCGACCGCGACGGCGAGGGGACGACCCCGCTGGGCGAGGTGGTCGACGCCGAGTGCGACCGGCTCGGCATCGACGGCATCCGGGAGGTGTACGAGGCCGAGAGCGGCGCCGCGCGCCAGCGCCGGATCCGCGAGGAGTCGGGCGCCGACGCGCTGCGCGCGGACCTCGTCGTCGCCCCCTGACGGCGTCGTCATCTCCTGACACCGGGGCCGAAAGCCCCGAGACGCGCTCCCGACGTTCCGTCGGAACGAAAGCGACGAGAAACCCTTTTGGCCGCGTAGCTCCCACGCTCCGCCATGACCGCGAACGATTCACCCTCCGAACCGGGCGACGACGCAGAGGAGTCCCCGACGGAGCGGACCCGCGAGGAGTTGCGGAAGACGAAAGAGCGGCTCGGCGAGGGCGCCGACAGGGCGGTGAAGGGGTTCGACGACAACGTCGTCGACCTGCTCGCGTGGCTGCTCGACACCGAGACCCGGGCGCGCATCTACGTCTACCTCCGCGACAACCCACACAGCACGAGCGACGAGGTCGCCGACGGCACCGGCCTGTACCCGAGCACCGTCCGCGAGGCGCTCGCCGAGCTCCACGACGAGGGCACCGTCGAGCGCGACAAGCGGAAGGCCGAGGGGGCGGGCAACAACCCCTACGAGTACGAGGCCATCGCGCCGAGCGACCTCGTCCGCGGCGTCGTCGGCGACGTCCAGGCGGAGCTGAACGCCGTCTTCAACCTCGACCGCCGGCTCGGCGGCGAGTCGCCCGACGGAGACACCGAGCCCGTCCAGATCTCCGTGGACGGCGACGGCGAGCCCGTCGGCGACGCCGACGCGGACGCGGACGACGGCGGCGACGAGCCGTCGAACTGAGCCGGCGGCGGTTCGGGACCATTTAAGTTCGACCCGCGTAACGGAGAGGCATGAACGTCGCGCTGGGGGGTACGTTCGATCCCGTTCACGACGGCCACCGCAAGCTGTTCGAACGGGCGTTCGAGCTGGGTGACGTCACCGTCGGACTCACCTCCGACGAGCTGGCGCCCGAGACCCGACACGTCGAGCGGTACGTCCGCCCCTACGACCGACGCGAGCGCGACCTCAAGGCGGAGCTGGCCCCGCGCGCCGAGGCGCACGGCCGCGACTACGAGATCCGCGAGCTGACGGAGCCGACCGGCATCGCCGTCGAGCCGGAGTTCGACGCGCTGATCGTCTCTCCCGAGACGAAGGCGGGCGGCGAGCGGATCAACGAGATCCGCGCCGAGCACGGCCGCGACCCGCTCGACCTGGTCGTCGTCGACCACGTGGCGGCGGAGGACGGCGAGCGCATCTCCTCGACGCGGATCGTCGCGGGCGAGATCGACGAGCACGGCAACCTCACCCCCGACCGCGAGGGGCGGGGCGCGACGCGCCCGGAATGACCGGCAGCGACGCGAGCGAGGCGGACGCGGCCGCGTCCCGGCGCGCCACGTTGCGCCGGATTGCCCTCGGCGAGACCGGCTTCGAGCGGGCGACGGTGTGGAGCGCGGTCGGCTTCGCGCTGTCGTACGCGGCCTTCGACGCGACGGCCGCGGTCGGCGTCGGCGACCCGGCGGTCGTCGGCGCCCTCGCCGCCGTGACGGCGGTCGCCGCGGTCGCGTTCGCGGCGACCGGGGGCGGCGCGTTCCCGGCGATCCTCCTGACGTACGGCCCGTTCGCGGGGACGTTCCTCCGGGGACTCGGGCCGGAGCCGTACGTCCTCCCGTTCACCGCCGGCGGCCCGGCCGCCGCCGCGTTCACCGCCCCGCTCGCGCTCGCCGGCGCGGTCGCGGTCGCGGTCGGCGCCGCGTCGACGGTCGTCGGGTACCTCTTCTCGCGTCTCGCCGCGTCGCGGTAGGATCGGTCTCGGCCCGTCTCAGCCGTCGAGCGTCCCGTTCAGCACCTTGGCGGCGACGAGTATCGGGTCCCACACCGGGCTGAACGGCGGCGCGTACGCGAGGTCGAGCCGCTCGATCTCGGGGACGGTCATGTCCGCCTCGATGGCGGTCGCGAGCGTGTCGATCCGGACCGCCGCGCGGTCGGTGCCGACGATGCTCCCGCCGAGCAGCCGCCCCGTGTCGCGGTCGGCGACGAGCGTCACGTCCGTCTCGGCCGCGCCCGGGTAGTAGCCGGAGCGCGACCCCGCGGTCACCGTCTCGCTCACCGGGTCGAACCCGGCGGCCTCGGCCTCGTCGCGGTCCAAGATCCCGACGCGGGCGGCCTCGGCGTCGAACGCCTTCACCGCCGCCGTGCCCGCGATGTCGCCGACCGGCGTCGGGTCGCCGGCGACCGTCGCCCCGATCGCGCGCCCGGCGCGGTTCGCGGTGAGGCCGAGCGGGACCCAGTCCGGCTCGCCGGTCACCGCGTGGCGCGCGGTCGCGCAGTCGCCCGCGGCGTACACGTCCGGGAGGCTGGTGCGGCCGTGGTCGTCGACCCGGATCGCCTCGCCGGGGCCGAGGTCGACGCCGGTGCCGGCGAGCAGGTCGGTGTTCGACCGGATCCCCACGCCGACGACCGCCATGTCGACGGGGACTCGCTCCGGCGCCTCGCCGCCGCCGCGGTCGATCTCGATCGCCTCGATCCGGCCGTCGCCGACGAGCGCGTCGACCGGGGCGTTCGTGTGGACGGTCACGCCCTCGGCTTCGAGCGCCGCCTCGACGCGGTTCCCGACGGTCTCGCCGAACGGCGAGAGGAGGTGGCCCGAGCGGTGGAACACGTGGACGTCCAGCCCGCGCTCGGTGAGCGCCTCGGCGACCTCGACGCCGACGTACCCGCCGCCGACAATCGCCGCGGTCTCGGGGGCCGGCATCGCGGCGTTGCGGTCGACGCGCTCGCGGTCGACGGCGCTCACGTCGGCGCGGGCCGGGTCGTAGGCGTCCGGCTCGGCGACGTAGGCGTCGATGGCGGCGGCCGCGTCCATGTCGTGGAGGGTGAAGGCGCCGTCGACGCCGCGCACGTCGAAGGGGCCGGTGGTCGCGCGCGCCCCGGTGGCGACGAGCAGGTCGCCGTACGCCCGCTCGAAGCGGTCGCCGTCGGCCGTCTCGACCGTCACGCGATTCGCGTCGGGGTCGACGGCGACGACCTCGTGGCCGCGCCGGAGGTCGATCCCCCGCTCGTCGACCTCGCTCGGCGACAGCGACAGCAGGTTCGACATCCGGTCGACGTAGCCGGCGATGAAGTACGGCATCCCGCAGTAGGCGTACGAGATCCACCGGCCCTTCTCGAAGACGACGACCTCGCGGTCGGGCGCCTCGCGTCGGAACTTACTGGCCGCGCTCAACCCCGCCGCGTCGGCCCCGACGACCACGAACGGATCGCTCATGGCCGGATATCGACGGGGCGGGTGAAAAAGTCACGCCGCGGGTGCGGACCGGGCACGCGACCGGCCGGGTGCGGGCGCGGAGTGTGGGCCGGGCACGCGACCGATCGGGTGCGGGCGCGGGGTGCGGGGCGGTCAGTCGCCGTCGTCGTCCGCCAGCCGCGAGAGAGTCTCGCGGGCGTTCGCGACCGCCTTCTCCTTTTTTGCCGGGTACGCCTCGACCTTCGTGCGGACGGTGACCCCCGGTCCGAGCCTGACGTCGCCGCGGAACGCCGCCTGCTTGTCGAGGCGGAGGAACAGCGCGCAGTTGTCGTCGACCCGCTCGCCGAGCTCGTCGAGGACGCGGTCGAGGTCCTCCAGCTCGGAGAGCCGGTCGAGGACGTGGCGCATCTCGTCGGCCCGCTCGACCCGGGCCGAGAGCACGACGATCCGGTCCCCGTGATGGCCGACGTTCTCGACGCGATCGAGTTCGACGTCCTCCGGCAGGAGCGAGCGGAGCGCCTGCTCGACCCGTTTGACGTCCTCCGTGGCGTACGAGAACGCGCGGAGGTCGACGTAATGGAAGGGGACTTTCGGCATGCGGTACGGGGTGGGGGCGGCGTTACTCCTCGCTCTCGACGGCGTCGAGCGCGTCCTCCGGGACGCCCGTCTCCTGGCCGTTCTCGAAGCTGACGGTGTACGTCGCGTCGCCGAACATCGTCTCCATCACCTGCGTGATCGTGCCCGACTCGCCGTCGTACTCGCTGTGTTTGTCGTGGAGCACGACCTCGTCTTCCTTCTCGAAGCTCATGGCGATCCGTTCCGCCGGGACGGTTAAAAGCGCGCGGATCCCGACCGAGACGAGGGCCGCAAGTCGGCGGCGGCGGTCCCGGGGAAGCCGCCCCTCGTCGCCTCACGTCACGGCGAGCAGCGCCGCGCCGAACGCGATCATCAGCGCGATCCCGACCGCGAGCCAGACGAGGGCGCTGTCGACGGCGACCGCGACCGCGACCGCGGCGACGACCGCGACGAGCCCGAAGACCGCGCCCGCGACCCCGCCGCTCCTGACGAGGCGGTCGAGCGCGTTCACCGCGCGCTGCCCGGGCGGGATCTCCGGGGGCCGCTCCGGGGGCGCCGAGAAGGTCTCGTCGACCGCGACCGACTCGCTCGGGGTCTCGGGCGACGGGTCGATCCGAACGTCGACGTACGCCGTGTTCGAGCCGTAGCCGGTGACGATCTTCAGTTTGCCGCGGACCGGTTCGTCGACGTCGGCCGTCGAGACGTGGACGCGGCGGGTGGCCTCGTCGGCGACGAAGTGGTTGCCGTCGTCGAGCGCGGCCGCCCGGTCGAGGTCGTCGTCGAAGTGGAGGTGGACGTGCGTCGAGCGCCCGCTGTTCTCGAGCACGACCGGGAACGGCCCGTCGGTGACGAACGAGTCCGGCGCGTCGATGTCGTGGACCGCCTCCCCGTTCAGTTCGACGTCGAGTGTCGGCACGGTCGGGACCACGCCCCCGTACTAAAAAAAGATTCACACGAGCGAGGGGTTTCGAGGCAGGGGACCGCCGCCGTCGCCCGCTCGGCTCGGCCCTACGCTGCCGCCTCTTCGCGCATGTCCGGCGGCAGGAGGTTCGGGATCCCGTCCTCGATGGGGTACGTCTCGCCGCACTCCGTGCAGGTGAGCGTCCCCGCGAGCACCTCCTCGTCGTCCTCGTCGTCGACGTCGAGTTCGAGGGGCGCCTTGTCGAGCGGACAGCAGATCACGTCCATCAGGGATTCCTTCATACCGCTCGGTTGGGGTGGACCGATAAAAAAGCGTGCGGGTCGCGACCGTCGCGCCGTCTCGGACCGGCCGATCGGGGCGCCGCGGCGCCGCGGTCGCTCCGGATAACAACCTCTTTGCCGCCGCGCGCCGCCCTCCGTGACATGGGCATCCCGGCGGAGCGGATCGAGCGGCTGTTCGCCCTCGCCCGCGAGGCGGTCGTCGACGACGAGTACGATCGCGCCCGCGAGTACGTCGCCCGCGCCCGCCGGATCGCCGAGCGGAACCGCTGCGGCGTTCCGACGGAGCTCTCCAGGCGCGCCTGCGACGACTGCGCCGTCTACCTCCGGCCCGGGAAGACGAGCCGCGTCCGGACCCGGCCCGGCCGCGTGGTCGTCCGCTGTACGGAGTGCGGCGCGACGGCGCGGTACCCCTACGGGGAGTGACCGCGGTTACTCGGCGCGCTCGCGCAGCGCCGTGAGCACCGAGACCGTCCCGTCCATGAACCCCTCCGAGACCACTTCGTCGGCCGCCTCGCGGGCCGCGTCGTCCGCGTTGGCGACCGCGTACGACTCGCCGGCGACCTCGAACGTCGAGACGTCGTTCTCGCTGTCGCCGACCGCGACGAACTCGTGGGCCGCGAGCCCGAGCGCGTCGGCGACGACGCCGAGCGCCCGCCCCTTGCTCACGCCCGTCGACTTCACGTGGTAGGCGTAGCCGGTGTCGACGACCTCCACGTCGTCAACGGCCGCGGCGACCTCTCGCAGGAGCGCCTCGTCGGCGTCGGGCGAGCACGCCACCTCCGTCTCGCGCCACCGGCTCACCGTGTCGCCGTCCCCCCACCCGACCTCGCCGCCGCGCTCGCGGAACGCCTCGACGACGGCCCGGGCCGCGTCCGGATCGCCGACGACCGTCGTCTCGCCGTCGACGTACGCGACGCCGCCGTTCTCCGCGATAACGGTCTCATCGCGGCCGAGGAAGTGCGCGAGCGCGACCGGGTACGGGAACGCCTTCCCGGTGGCGAAGACTATCGGGGCGTCCCAGTCGGGCAACAGCTCGAAGGCCCGCGGGTCGATCCGGCCGGTCGGCGTCGTCAGCGTGCCGTCGATGTCGAGCGCGAGTGGCGGGACCATACCCCGAGTCGGCGGCTCGGCGACAACTGTCTTCCGTTCGAACGGAGCGCGGTCGGAGCGGCCGCGTGTCGTCCGCACGCGGAGCGCTCGCCCGAGGCGAGCGCGGAGCGCAGCCGAGGGGTCGCGCGGCGCTACCCGGTCCGGACGCGGCGGTCGAACAGCTCGCGGAAGACGACCGTCGGGAACAGCGGCACGAGCCGGCTCGGCGGCCGGCCCTTGCCGTCGCTCCGGTGGACGGTGACCCGTTCGAGCAGGCCGGCGTCGGCCAGCTCGTAGAGGACGCGCCGCACCGTCGACGCCGACAGGTCGACGCCCGGGCGCCCCGCGATGGCCTCGGTCGCCATCCCCACGGTCGACCGCTCCTCCTCCGTGAGCCCGGCGAGCTCGTAGAGGAGCCGCTGGCGGCTCTCGGGCAGCGCGAGGACGCGGCCCAGCGCCACGCAGGGGCGCGGGACCCCGTCGGTGCCGGCGTCGACGTCGCCCGGCCTGACCGTCGACGCGCCGGCCCGCTCCGCGTTGACCGCCGCGCCCATCACGGCGGCGAGCGCGTCGTGGGCGTCGCCCGCGGCCCACTCGACTATCTCGCGGATCTGGTCGTGGCTGAGCGCGTCGCGGCCGAGCCCGGTCGAACACCGGCTCGTCAGCAGCTCGACGAGCACGTGCCGGCGGTACTTCGCGAACTCGACGGTGGTCTCCGGCTCCCAGTCGACCGCGTCCGGCGGGTTGCGGCCGATACAGGCCGGCGTGAGCTGCTCGCCCACGTCGGTGAGCCAGTCGACGAGCGTCGCCGCGGTC
This sequence comes from Halorubrum sp. Atlit-8R, assembly GCF_003666025.1. Taxonomy (NCBI): domain Archaea; kingdom Methanobacteriati; phylum Methanobacteriota; class Halobacteria; order Halobacteriales; family Haloferacaceae; genus Halorubrum; species Halorubrum sp. Atlit-8R. Next base: position 864,330 of record NZ_QPLV01000001.1, on the reverse strand, counting down.
GGCGTCTCGGCCTCGTTCGTGTGGTCGACCGCGACGACCAGGTCGGGCCCGGTGCGCATCGCGTCGCGCAGCGAGTCGGCCAGGTCCTCGGTACCGATCCCGTGGTCGGGGACGTGTTCGTCGCTCATCGCGGCCAGCATCGCGTGGTACAGTCGGAACCGGGTCGAGGCGTTCCGCGCGTCGACGTAGACGAAGCCGGGGATCGTCGGCTCGACCGCCCGCGTGGTCGTCTGGATCGCCCGGCGCGGGCCGCTGTGGCTCGCGAGCCGGTCGAACAGCGCGGAGACGACCGCGGACTTCCCGCTCCCCTTCGGTCCGTACACGTAGACGCTCGGCGGGAGCGACCCGGAGAAGGCGGGCTCGAACACGTCGAGGAGCCGCTCTATCGCCGGCCCGCGACCGACCGGCGAGTCGACGTGTCTGACCGGAGACACGGCTTCGAAGTCGGCGAGAACGCTCATGCCGGCGTCGTAGCCGAGTCGTCGCTCGATCCGGTCGTCGATATTCACGGTCGACCCTCCGAGATAGTCGAACAAAACAGCCCCGAATCGGGACCGGACGACGCCCCGCGGAGCGGACCGCTCCGGCCGCCGGAGCCGCCTACCAGTGGGCGGGCTTGTACCGGTTGATGACGACCGTCGAGACGACGAAGACGACCCCGCTGATGACGCCGGCGATCGCGCCGACCGCCAGTCGGACCGCGGGCGTTCCCTCGGAGACGACCGCCATCACGACTGCCACGGCCCCCATCACGACGAGGAGGTTCCGTCGGTCCCGCCGGTCCAGCCCGATCCGGTCTAGCATACCACGTCGTCTCGGCCGGGGCAGTTAAACGCCCCGCGTTCGGCTCGCGACCGCGCCCCGTCGAGCGGACGGGCGGCGCCGCGCTCGCCCGGGGCCGGCGGCCGGGGTCGGGGCGATGGAAACCTATACCACCGTCGGGCGAACTACGACGGGTATGTCGAACGACGCGGCCGTCGAGACGCTGCACACGGTCGACGACAGGAGCAAGGTCGTCGCGGTCCTGTCGACGGCGGCCGCGTTCGGGGCCGGGATGCTCGCGATCGGCGACATCGAGTTCGTCTCGATCGCCGCGGCCGCGTTCGGGATCGGCGTCCGCTTCGCGTCCGTCTGGGCGGGCGTCCGCGCCTTCGTCGACGACGACGCGGTGACGATCGCAGACCAGCCCACCGCGGGGAGCTTCCACCACGGCGCGACCGGCGTCGCGCTCGCCGCGGCCGGCGCGACCGCGCTGGTGGGCCGCGCCCTCGGCGTCGAGGTCGTCCCGACCGCCGTCGCCGCGGCGGCCGTCGGCGTCGTCGGGTTCCTCGGGCTCTCGGTGCTGCTCCCCGACTGAGCGACGTGCGCGCTCGGCCGTAGTCTCGTGCGCGCCGCTCGTCGACCGGTTCCGAGCGACCGCGGGTGAGCGAGGTTCCATGATAAAAAGGTGCTGCCGGGGATGCGGACGCGTTAGATTCCCGTGCCGGGGATCCAGACGCCCCAGTTGAGCAGCCCCGCGATGACCAGCAGGCCGATCGTCAGCGTCCAGACGACGATGGCGGCCGCCGGCGGGTCGAAGTGGGTGTCGGAGTGCGCGTAGAACACGCGCTGGCTCGCCTCGCCGACGACGGCGGAGAAGAGCCCGAACAGCGCGCCGAACAGCAGCGCGGGCGCGGCGCCGAACGCCAGCGGCGCGGTCAGGTCTCCGGCCGACAGGTCGGTGAGCATCAGGATACCCTCCTGCCACGTCGCGAGGAACGCGGTCGCCCCCGCGAGCGTCATGTGGTGGGTGACCGGGATGCGGTCGACGCCGAGGTTCAGGAACAGCAGCGACGCCGCGCTGATCCCGAAGCCGGCGAACACGGCGATGAGGCCGTGCCCGCCGCTGATCATGTTGTACGTGATGACGCCCGCGCCGAGCCCGGTGAAGAAGCCGATCGCGGCGACGTGCGACCACTTGTACATGTTCGGCAGCCACGGCTCGACGGCGAGTCGGTCCTCGCTGGCCTTCCCGCCGTCGCCTTTGACCTCGCCGGGCTCGCGCATCTCCTCGCGCTCGAACGGCCCCATGTCGAAGTAGCCGTCGGCCTTGTCGCTGACCTTGCCGACGATGCTGTAGCCGAAGACGGCGCGGACCACGAGCGCGCTGATGACGATGCTCACCGGGATCGGGTCGACCGGGAGCGCGAGCTGTCGGGAGAGCTGTTCGATGAGGACGCCGAAGATGCCGAAGACGGCTCCCACGGCGAGAACGTCCGGCTTACTCCCCAACGCGAAGCCGATGTCCTTCGCGTTGTGGTAGTCGAACCCGGACTCCATGTAGCCCTTGTTGGCCGCGTAGCCGGCCGCCGCGACGCCGCCCGCGAAGGAGATGTGCGGCCCGAACACCGGCCCGAAGCCGACGTCGACGCCGAACCCGCCGCCGCCGAGCGACCCGCCGATGACGAGGAACCCGGTGAAGATGAACGCCGGCAGCGCGCCGAGCGCCGCCCCGAAGGCGCCGCCCGCGAGCGCGCCGAGCAGGATGGCCGGATTCGTCAGGCTCTCGATCACGTCGGTCGGCGCGCCCGGCTCGTAGCCGACCTGTAGCACGGTGTCGGCCGCGACGGCCAGCTCCGGGAGCAGTTCGACGCTCATCTACTCGTCCTCCTCGTCGATCGCCCAGTTCTTCGAGCGCTCGACCGCGTCGTCCCAGCGGCTGTACAGCTTGTCGACCTCGTCCTGCGACTTCTCCGGGGTGAACTCGCGGTCGATCTGCCAGTTGTCGCGGAGCTCGTCGACGTTGTCCCAGTAGCCGACCGCGAGCCCGGCGGCGTACGCCGAGCCGAGCGCGGTGGTCTCGTCGACCTCCGGTCGCGCGATCTCCGTCTGGATGATGTCGGACTGGAGCTGACAGAGGAAGTTGTTCTTGACCGCGCCGCCGTCGACGCGGAGGCTCGTCGTCTCCACGCCGGAGTCGGCCTCCATGGCCTCGGCGATGTCGCGGGTCTGGTAGGCGATCGATTCGAGCGTCGCCCGCACGATGTGCTCTTTGCTCGTCCCGCGCGTCATTCCGACGATGGTGCCGCGGGCGCGACCGTCCCAGTGCGGGGCGCCGAGCCCCGTGAACGCCGGGACCATGTAGACGCCGTCGGTCGAGTCGACCGAGCGCGCCAGCTCCGCGGTCTGGGCCGCGTTGTTGATCAGGTCGACGTCCTCGAGCCACTCGATGGCGGCGCCGGTGATGAAGATGGACCCTTCGAGCGCGTACTGGACGGGCTCGCCGGACATCTGGAACCCGATCGTCGTCAGGAGTCCGTGGTCGGACTCGACGGCGTCGGTCCCGGTGTTCATCAGGTAGAACGAGCCGGTGCCGTAGGTGTTCTTCGCGTCGCCCTCGTCGAAGCAGGTCTGCCCGAACAGCGCGGCCTGCTGGTCGCCCAGCGCCCCCGCGACCGGGACCTCCTCGCCGAGGAAGCCGTCCGCGTCCGTGTGGCCGTAGTAGTCCTCGTCGGAGGACGGCCGTACCTCGGGCACCATCTCCTTCGGCACGTCGAACTCGTCGAGCAGCTCGTCGTCCCATTCCAGGTCCCGGATGTTGTACAGCATCGTCCGGGAGGCGTTGGTGACGTCAGTGATGTGGTTGCCCGTCAGGTTGTAGATGAGCCACGAGTCGATCGTGCCCATCACGAGTTCGCCGGCGCGGGCGCGGTCGCGCAGGTCGCCGCCGCGCGAGCTCTGCATCTTCAGCGGCTCGGCGTTGTCGAGGATCCACTCCGTCTTCGTCGCGGAGAAGTACGCGTCGGCCTCGAGGCCGGTCTTCTCGCGGATCTCCTCGACCTTGTCCGCCTCCTGAAGCTCCTCGACGCGGTCGGTCGTCCGGCGGTCCTGCCAGACGAGGGCGTTGTGGACCGGCTTCCCGGAGTCTTTGTCCCAGACGATCGTCGTCTCGCGCTGGTTGGTGATGCCGATGGCGTCGAGCTGGTCGGCGTCGAGGCCCGCGTCCGCGAGGCCGTCGAGGACGACCTGCTGGGTGTTCTCCCAGATCTCTATCGGGTCGTGTTCGACCCAGCCCGGGTTCGGGTAGATCTGTTCGTGCTGTTCGTAGGCGTTCGCGACGACCTGGCCCTCGTGGTCGAACACCATGAATCGAGTTCCGGTCGTCCCCTGGTCTATCGCACCGACGTACTGTGTCATGTTCTGGATCCCTCCTGTGGCGCTGGTCCGTGCGCGGCGATGACCCGCTCCCCCTCGCCGTCGAGGGCGATTTCGGGCCCGCGTCCGCCGCCGCGGCGCGCGACCGATCGGTCAGGCCCGTCCGGAGCCGACCCGAGACGGTCGCGAGACGCGCCGCGGCATATCTTCACGGAAGCTACCACGCCGATCGTGAACATAATGTACTACCATAATAATCTTCCTGTTGAAATCCCGAGTTCGACGCGAGTGAAAAAGGCAGAGTGATAAATCCGTCGGCCTCGTCAGCGATTACAGTACTTGAATGACCCTGATAGTTACTGTTGGGGTGCGCCGGGAGGTAAAGTAAAGTGGACGTGGTCCAAGGGCCTCGCATGGACAGACAAGTGGACGTCGTGGTCGTCGGTGGGGGCTCGACGGGGTGCGGCGTCGTCAGGGACCTGGCGCGGCGCGGGCTCGACACGGTCCTCGTCGAGAAGGGGAACCTGACGCACGGCACGACCGGACGGATGCACGGACTCCTTCACAGCGGGGGCCGGTACGCGGTCTCCGACCAGAAGAGCGCGAAGGAGTGTATCGAGGAGAACAGGGTCCTCCGCGACATCGCGGCCCACTGCGTCGAGGAGACGGGCGGGATGTTCGTCAAGCGGCCCGAGGACTCCGAGGAGTACTTCCAGGAGAAGCTGGAGGGCTGTAAGGCGTGCGACATCCCGGTCGAGGTGATCGACGGGGAGGAGGCGCGGCGCCGCGAGCCGTACCTCGCGCGCGACGTGGAGAAGGCGATCGCCTTGCCGGACGGCGCGGTCGACCCCTTCCGCCTCTGCGTGTCGAACGCCGCGGACGCCCGCGAGCACGGCGCGCGGATCGAGACCCACGCCCCGGTGACGGACGTGCTCGTCGAGGACGGGGAAGTCGTCGGCGTCGAGATCGAACACGAGACCGGGCCCGGCAAGCGCGTCCACCGCGAGCCGGGGACGACCGAGGAGATCCGCGCGCGCCACGTCGTCAACGCCACGGGCGCGTGGGCGGGCAACGTCGGCGAGATGGCCGGCGTCGACGTGGAGGTGCGCCCGTCGAAGGGGGTGATGACCGTGATGAACACCCGGCAGGTCGACACCGTGATCAACCGCTGCCGGCCGAAGGGCGACGCCGACATCATCGTCCCCCACGAGACCGCCTGTATCCTCGGCACGACCGACGAAGAGGTCGACGACCCGGAGGACTACCCCGAGGAGGAGTGGGAGGTCGACCTGATGATCGAGACGCTCTCCGAGCTCGTCCCGGCGCTCGAGGACGCGCGGACGCTCCGCTCGTTCTGGGGCGTCCGCCCGCTGTACGAGCCCCCGGGGACGGGCACCGAGGACCCGACCGACATCACGCGCGACTACTTCCTCTTGGACCACGGCGACCGCGACGACCTCCCCGGCATGACGACCATCGTCGGCGGGAAGCTCACCACCTACCGGATGATGGCCGAGTCCATCTCCGACCACGTGTGCGAGACGCTCGGCCACGAGGCGACCTGCGACACCGCCGACGCGCCGCTCCCGGGCTCGGAGAGCGAGGCCCGCATGGAGGAGCTGATGGACGAGTTCGGTCTGCGCTCGCCGGTCGCGCGCCGCTCGGGCCAGCGGCTCGGCTCCCGGGCCGACGACGTGCTCGACGAATACGACCCGAACCCGATCGTCTGTAACTGCGAGAGCGTCACCCGCGCGGAGGTCCAGGACGCGATCGGCGAGGCCGGCTCCGACCTCAACGCGGTCCGCCTCCGCACCCGCGCCTCGATGGGCAACTGCCAGGGCGGCTTCTGTACCCACCGGATCGCCGCGGAGCTCGCCGAGGAGTACCCCGAGCCGGTCGTCCGCGACGCCGAGGACGAGCTGTACCAGGAGCGCTGGAAGGGCCAGCGCCACGCCCTGTGGGGCGAGCAGCTCTCGCAGGCAATGTTGAACCACATGCTCCACGCGACCACGATGAACCGCGACGGCGACCCCGCGAACCTCGACGAGGCGGTCGACTTCGGCGCGTTCGACGCGGGCGCGGGGGCGCCGAGCCCGGGCGATTCCGACGGCGAGACCGGAACCGCCGCGGCGGACGGTGGCCGCGCGAGCGACGACGCGGCGACAGACGGAGGTCGCGCAGATGACGACGCGGCCGTCGACGGAGGTCGCTGATGGCGATCAACAGCGACGTGCTCGTGATCGGCGGCGGGCTCGCCGCGGTCACCGCCGCGGTGTCGGCCGCCCGCGAGGGCGCGGACGTGCGCCTCGTCTCCCACAAGGCGAGCACGCTGCGGCAGGCCTCCGGGCTGATCGACGCGCTCGGCTACGTCCCGGCGACCGAGCCGGTGAAGCCGCTCCGCGACGGGCCGCCGACCGCGGGCCGCGAGCTCGACCGCGACGAGTGGCCGGACCCGGAGGGGCCGCTCGCTGACCCGTTCGAGGGGATCGAGCGGCTGCCGGAGTCGCACCCGTACCGGGTGGTCGGCGCGGACGCGCTCCGCGACGGGCTCGCCCTGTTCGACGACCTCGCGGGCGACGCGTACCGCGGGGGCCACACCGACCGCAACGCGCTCGTCCCGACGTTCGGCGGCGCGGTGAAGCCGACCGCGCGGTACCCGGCCGCGGCCGAGGCCGGGCTCGCGAGCGACGAGCGGCCGATGCTGATCGTCGGGTTCCGGTCGCTGACCGAGTACGACGCGCGCGCCTTCGCCGGGCGCTTGGAGGCCGCCGGCGTCCCGTTCGACGCCGCCGGGGCGGAAGTCGAGTTCGCGGAGGCGTTCCGCGCCGACGCGAAGATCACCCGGCTCGCGAAGGCGCTCGACCACGACGAGGACATCGACGGCGTTCCCGCCCGCGAGGCGCTGGCGAAGGCGGTCGCGCCGCACCTCCACGACGTGGTCGACGCGGACGGCGGCGTGGACCGCGTCGAGCGCGTCGGCTTCCCGGCGTTCCTCGGCGACGACCGGGGCGACGAGGTGCGCGCGGAGCTCGCCGACCGGCTCGGCGCCGACGTGTTCGAGGTCCCGATGGGGCCGCCGAGCCTCCCGGGACTCCGTCTGGAGGACCGCCTGTTCGACGCGCTCGACGCCGAGGGCTTGCGGTTCGAGACCGGCAACCCCGTCGTCGGCGTCGAGTCCGCGAGCGACGGGCGGGTCGAGGCGGTCGCGGTCGACCGGAAGGGTCGGACGGCGCCGTACGGAGCCGACGCGTTCGTGCTGGCGACCGGGGGGCTCGTCGGGAAGGGGCTCGACTCCGACCGCGAGGGCGTCCGCGAGCCCGTCTTCGACCTGTACGTCGACCAGCCGGACGACCGGTACGAGTGGTTCGTCGACGACGCGTTCGGCGACCAGCCGTACGCGCGGTTCGGCGTCCGGCCCGACGAGCGGTGTCGGCCCACGGACGCCGACGGGGAGGCGCAGTACGAGAACGTGTTCGCGGCCGGCGGCGTCGTCGGCGGCGCGGACGCGGCGCGGGAGAAGTCCGCGAGCGGGGTGTCGCTCGCGACCGGCCTCGCGGCCGGGCGGCAGGCGGCGACGGAGGCGAGCCAATGACACGAGACACGGCGGACGACGGCGACGGGGGAGACGCGAACGGGACGACCGAACCGAGCGGCGGACGCGGCGGGGGCCGCGGGCGCGCCGGGTGCGGGGACTGCGGCTGCGGGGAGCCGAGCCCGGGCGTCCCCGAGGCGGGCCGCGACGAGCAGCCGTCGATATTCGTCCCTAACGAGGGGGAGGTCGCGGACGACGGCGCGGGGGCGACTGCGGATCCCGCCGGCGCCGCGGAGCGCGCCGCCACCGACGGCGGCGTCGAGAGCGCGTCGGGCGGCAGCGACTCGACCGAGCTCGACCCGGACGCGTACGACCCGGTGGACGTGTTCCCCGGCGGCGACCTCGACCTCCGCGAGGGGGCCGACTCCTGTTACAAGTGCACGAGCTGCGACACCTCCTGTCCGGTGGCGGAGGTCGACGACGAGTTCCCCGGGCCGAAGTTCCAGGGCCCGGAGCAGTGGCGGCTCAAGCGGAAGGACGACCACGACATCGACGAGTCGATCACCTCCTGTTCGAACTGCATGCGCTGTGACGACGCCTGCCCCTCCGGGGTGCCGCTCTCGCAGATGCACAACGAGGCGCGCGGGCAGTTCGTCGAGCGACAGATGGAGAAGCTCTCGATGGAGTACGTTCGGAACCGAATCTTGGCCAACTACCGCACGTCGGCGAGCCTCGCAAGCATGTTCCCGCGGACCGCGTCGTTCGCGATGAACTTCGGGCCCGCCCGGTGGGCGATGGAGAAGGTGATGGGGATCCCCAAGGAGCGCGACTTCCCCGAGTTCGCCACGGAGACGTTCCGCGAGTGGTGGAAGGCGCGCGGCGGCGCGCAGGTGGAGAACCCCGACAAGCGCGTGGCCTACTTCCACGGCTGTTACTCCAACTACAACACCCCCGAGGTCGGGAAGGCCATGGTCCGCGTCTACGAGCACTTCGGCTACGAGGTCATGGTGCCGCCCCAGAAGTGCTCGGGCACGCCGATGTTCGCGAACGGGATGCTGAAGGACGCGCGGCGCCACGCCGAGACGAACGTCGAGAACCTCGTCGAGGCCATCGGCGAGGGCGCGGACGTGATCGCCTCGTGTACCTCCTGTTCGATGTCGCTGCGCCAGGAGTACCCCGAACTGTTCGACCTCCACGGCATCGAGGACCTCGCCGAGCACACCTTCGAGGCGCTGGAGTACCTCCGGATCCACGAGGACCTAGAGGGCGAACTCGACGCGGCCGGCGGGCTCGACGACGAGCGCGCGTTCGCGTACCACGCGCCGTGTCACGCGCGCAACCAGGGGCTCTCCCGGCAGGCGGTGGAGACGTTCCGCGACGTCGACGGCGTTCGGATGGAGGACGTGGGCGACTCCTGTTCGGGCATCTCCGGGACGTACGGCTGGAAGGAGGAGAAGTACGAGAAGTCGATGGAGATCGGCGCGGAGATGTTCGAGCACATGGAGGACGCCGAGGGCGAGGTCGGCATGACGGAGTGCCCGACCTGCGCGATGCAGATGGAGCACGGCACCGGCTACGAGATCGAACACCCCCTCCAACTGCTCGAGGACACGCTGGGGGCGTAGGCGGGGGCGCCCCCGACGGGGGTCGAACGCCGCCGAGACAGCGCCTCCCGCGGACCGCGCTTACGACGCGTCTCGTCGCCTGCGCCGTTCGTTCTCAGGTGCGATAACCGCGTGGGAATCCTTATGGGGGGAACCCCCTCAGTCGGGATACGTGACGCTCGAACAGTTTCTCGATCGCTTCGACGGTCCCGAGCGGTCCGTGGTCATCGTCAACCGAACCGACCCGGACCCCGTCTTGAACATGCTCGTGGACACGTTCGGCGACGACGCAGTACGGGTCGTGGAGGGCCGTGTGGTCGAGGGCCCGGACGACCCCGAGGCGGGCGGCGCCGGGGACGACGGCCGGCTGACCGACGGCGCCGGGACCCCGCGGCTCGATCGGACGGGCGGTCTCACAGCGCGGGAACTGGCGACGAACGCGGTCGTCGACGGGGAGGGCGACGCCGTCCCGTCGCTCGACGTCGAGGTGCTCCGCCGCCACGAGGACGTGCCGTTCGACGGCGGCGACCCCTCCGACATCGAGAACCTCGTGCTGCTCATGGAGGACGACGAGGTGGTCGCCGGCTCGACGCTCGGCGAGCTCGGCGACGCCGTGCTGTTCGTCAACTCCGACCTGTACATCACCGGCAGCCGGTCGCTCTCCGACGTGGAGCTCCCCTCGGTGATAAGCGGCCTCGACGACGCGACGTTCACCCTTCGCGGCTACCCCGAGTCGAACCGACAGAAGCTGCTGCTCATCACCATTTCGCGGTTCATCGAGCGGGCGGCGTGGACCGCGGGCGACGGCACCCTGCGCTCGTCGTTCCAGCGGCTCTCGCGCATCGACGACGAGGTTGGCACGCGGGACGTGTACAAGCGGGTCGCCGACACCGGCGTCGACACGCACCTCTACGGCGTGCCCGACGAACTCCCGCAGGACCTCGACGCGGTGATCCACGCCGGGAACGACCCCGACTTCACCGACAGCTGGTTCGTGGTGTACCGGCCCCCGGAGGGGCCGCACCCCGCGCGGAGCGACCCGGAAAGCGACCTCGTCCGTGGGGTCGAAGGGGGCGTCGGGCTGCTCGCGGTCGAGACGGAGCCGCGCGTCTGGCGCGGCCTCTGGACGTTCGACGCGGACCGCGTCGCGCGGATAAACCGGTACATCGAGCGCAACCTGTAGGCCGATCGAGGATTTCCTCCCGCCGGCGACCGGTCGTATCCAACCCGTGCGTTCATATTCTCGGAGCGGTGACGGGCGGCCATGTTCACGGAGCGGTCCGCGCTCGTCGACGACGGGCGCCCGATGCGCGGGTACGGCGTCGCGGTGACGCCCGGCCGCGACGGGCCGCTCGTCTTCGTCGCCGGCTACGGCGAGCCGAACCGGCTGTACGCCCGCGAGGGCGGCCGCTTTTCCGACACCGCCTGCGGCATCGTCGCCGACGGGACCCGCCACGGGATGGGGGTGTGCGCGTCCGACCTCGACGCCGACGGGTGCGAGGAGGTGTACGTCCACAACTGCGCGCGCGGCGTCGACGGCGGCGACCCCGACCTGCTCTTGAGTCGCCTGGAGGCCGACAGGTACCGCTGGACAGACGTGTTCGCGCGCGAGGTGAACGCCGACCGCATCGACGTGCGCGCCGGGCGGTCCGTCGCGGCGCTCGACCGGCTGGGGACCGGTCGCTACGGCGTCGCCGTCTCCGGGTACGCCGCCCCGCTCGCGTTCTACGAACTCGGCGACGACGGCGAGGTGACCGACATGGCCGAGGCGGTCGGCCTGGAGGTCGACGGGGGCTGCCGGTCGCTGCTCGCGGTCCCCTACCGCTCCCGCGAGGGCGACCTCTTCGCGGGGGTCGAGGGGGGACCGAACCGACTGTTCAGCAACCGGGGCGGGCACTACGACCGGACCGACGGCGGCCCCGACCTCTCGGACCCCGGCGGCGACACGCGGGGCGCGGCGCTCGTCGACGAGGGCGGGACGTTCGCGCTCGCGGTCGGCAACGAGTCGGCGCCGAGCCGGCTGCTCCGCTGCTCGCCCGACGGCGGCTACGACGACGTGGCCCCCGACGCGCTCCGCGACGTTGGGCCGGTCCGGACCGTCGTCGCGGCGGACTTCGACAACGACGGCCGCGAGGAGCTCTTCTTCAACGTCTGCGGCGCGGAGAACCGGCTGTTCGAGCGCGTGGACCGGTCCGGCGGGCCGCCCCGGTGGGAGCCCGCGGACCTCGGGGCCGCCGCGGAGCCGGACGGGTTCGGCACCGGCGCGGTGGCGGCCGACCTCGACGGCGACGGCGCCCTGGAGCTGCTCGTCGTCCACGGCGAGGTCGCCGCCCAGCCCGTGACCGCCTACGGCGTCCCCGACGCGCCCGACGCCGGGTGGCTGCGCGTGCGGCCGACGACGCGACACGGCGCCCCCGCGCGCGGCGCCGTCGCCACCCTGGAGACGACCGAGGGCGTCCAGCGGCGGACGGTCGACGCCGGGGGCGGCTGCCTCTGTCAGACGGAGCCGGTCGCGCACTTCGGGCTCGGCGGCGCGGAGCCGCTCCGCGTCGACGTGCGGTGGCCGGACGGGCGCGAGCGGACCGTCGTCGGCCCGAGCGCCGACCGAGAGATAACGGTCAGACACCCGTCTCGGAAGGCGACGGACCGCGACGCCCGGACGCGGCGGTAGCGGCCGAGCGGCCCCGATCGAGGGCCCGCCGGGGCGGCGTCGACCGCCGTGGCCAGAACTGCCGGCCTTCGCGGGTTCAAGTGTCCCCGGGCGTACGGGGAGGTATGGTGGATCCGACCTCGGAGCTCGAGGAGGACGTCGACGAGGAGTCCGCGCCGCGCTGCGCGACGTGCGGCGAGCCGGCGCTGGGGACCGGACACCGAACGGTCACGTGGGTCGACGGCGGCGACGCCGTCCACCGACACTTCTGTTCGCCGTCGTGCCGCGCGGACTGGGACGACGAGCGGCCCCCCGCGGGCGGGTAGTCGGGCGAGCGACGGCGCGACGGCCGGCGCGGTGACCGGAGGCCGGCCGTGACGACGCGGCGCCGCGGTCGGCGACGGCGGGAGGCTTTTTGCCCGCGGGGGTGGTAGCGTTCGGTATGATATCGCTCGACGAGGCCGTGACGGCCCGACTGGAGTCACACGGGGAGCGGTTCGAGGTCCTGATCGACCCCGACGCCGCGCTCGCGATCAAGCGCGGCGAGTTCGACGACGACTTAGAGGAGGTCATCGCCGCGGAGGACGTCTTCGAGAACGCCTCGCGGGGCGACCGCCCGGCCGAGGAGGACTTAGAGACCGTCTTCGGCACAACGGACCCGCTGGAGATCATCCCGGAGGTCGTCGAGCGTGGGGAGATCCAGATCACCGCCGAGCAGCGCGCGGAGATGCAAGAGCGGAAGCACAACCAGCTGGTGACCACCATCACGCGCAACGCCGTGAACCCGCAGATGGACGACTCCCCGCACCCGCCCGAGCGGATCGAGCGCGCCCTGGAGGAGGCCGGGTTCCAGATCGATCCGATGGAGCCGGTGGAGAACCAGGTCGACGACGCGCTCGACGCGCTGCGGCCGGTGATCCCGATCCGGTTCGAGGAGGTGACGATGGCGGTCCAGCTCCCGGCCGACTACGCGGGGTCCGGCCAGGCGCAGATCCGCGAGTTCGGCGACCTCGAACGCGAGGAGTGGCAGAACGACGGCTCGTGGGTCGGCGTGCTCACCTTCCCGGCCGGCCTCCAGAACGACCTCTACGACCTCGTCAACGAGGTCACCTCGGGCGAGGGCGACGCCCGCGTCATCAAGGACAAAGACGAACTGCGGACTCGCTGACCGAATCCTCAGGCTCGCGACGCATTTTCACCGCCTCCGCGGGGTTGATACCGGCGGGCCGCGGCTCGGATCGCATGCATCCACGAGCGGCGGAGTTCGAGGAGCGGGCGGCGGAACGGCACGGGGTCGACGTCGACGTGTTGGAGTTCGACGCGGGCACGGAGACGGCGGCCGCCGCGGCCGACGCCGTCGGCTGCGAGACGGGCGCCATCGCGTCGACCATCGTCGTCTCCCTCGTCGGCGGCGACCGGGACGGGGCGCTCGTCGCGGCGGTCACGAGCGGCGCGAACCGGCTGGACCTCGACGCGGTCGCCGAGTTCTTCGACGCCGACGCGGCCGAGATGGGCGACCCGGAGCGGATCCGCGAGGTCGTCGGCTGGAGCATCGGCGGCGTCCCGCCCATCGGGCACGACGCCGCGCTCCCGACCGTCTTCGACCCGACGCTGGCCGAGTACGACACCGTTTACGGCGCCGCCGGGACGCCGAGCGCGGTGTTCGCGATCGGTCCGGACGCGCTCGCCGACCTCGCGGACGCGACCGTCGTCGACCTCACGGAGTAGCGAGCGACGCCCCCGACGCGCGGGGCCGGCGGCGCGTTGTTAAGCGAGCGCGCTCTCGGCGGGTTGATTATTAACTCTGACTTGTGAAATAATAACCTTTTTCTGTTAATCGGCGATAGGATCGGTATGACTCACTCACGGCGGTCGCTGTTGCGGCGCGGCGCCGGGGTCGCGGCCGCGGGGGCGGCGGCGTCGCTGGCGGGGTGCTCGGGCGGCGGCACCGGCGGCTCCGAGGGGTTCGACTCGGGGTACGCCGCCTTCTTCACCCTCAACGACTGGGCGAACGAGGTCGCGGGCGAGCACGCGAGCTTCGAGGACCCGGTCGACGTGGGGCAGCTCGGCCACGGGTGGACGCCCGACGGGACGCTCGCGGCGGAGGTCGCCGCGACGGACGCCTTCGTCTACCTCGACAGCCCGGAGTTCTCGTGGGCGCAGGACCTCGCGGAGACGCTGGAGAGCGACTACGACTCCGTCGCCGTGGTCGACGCGCTCGACGGGCTGGAAGACGACCTGCTCGACTGGGACCACAGCCACGGCGGAGAGGGCGGCGACCACGGCGACGAGAGCCACGACGGGGAAGGCGACTCCCACGAGGGCGACGATCACGAGGGCGACGACCACGGCGGCGAGGGGGAGACCCGGTACGACCCCCACGTCTGGACCGACCCGGTCCTCGCGGCCGAGATGGTCGAGGTGATTGGGGCAGGACTCGGCGAGGCGGACCCGGAACACGCCGAGGCGTACGCCGCCAACGCCGAGGCGTACGCCGACGACCTCGCCGCGATCGACGACGCGTTCGAGTCGATCGCGGAGGACGCCGCGCGCGACGTGGCGGTGCTGGCGGGCCACAACTCCTTCCAGTACCTGGAGGCGCGCTACGGGTTCCGGCTCCACTCGCCGGTCGGGGTCTCGCCGCAGAACGAGCCCACGCAGTCCGAGATCGCCGACACGATCGACCTCGTCGACTCGGCGGGGATCGACGTGGTGTTGTACGACCACTTCCAGTCGCCCCGGCTCGCCGAGTCGATCGTGGAGAACAGCGACGCGACCGAGGCGGTCCCCGTCACGCCCGCCGGGGGGACGACGCGGGAGTGGAACGACGCCGGCTACGGCTACCTCGAACAGATGACCGAGATCAACGTCCCCGCCTTCGAGCGGGCGTTCGGCGCGCAGTGAGCCGCTCGGCGCGCGCGACGGCCGCCGAGCCGGCCGGCGACCGCGGCGCCGTCGGACTAAAAGAGCTAAACGTGCGGCCGACCCATACCGGAGACACGCAGTGAGCGCAATCGTCGACCTCGACGGCGTGACGTTCGCCTACGGCGACACCGTCGCCGTGAGAGACGTCTCCCTCACGGTCGAGGAGGGCGACTTCCTCGGGCTCGTCGGGCCGAACGGCTCCGGGAAGACCACCCTCCTCCACCTCATGCTCGGCCTCCACGAGCCGGACGCGGGGTCGGTCGAGCTGTTCGGCCGGCCGGTGGCGGAGTTCGACGACGGCGGCCGGATCGGCTACGTCTCCCAGAAGGCGACGAGCCGGGGCGGCGCGATGCCGGTCACCGTCCGCGAGTGCGTCACCATGGGGCGGTTCGCGCACGCCGGGCGGGGCCGGCTCTCCGCGGCCGACCGGGCCGCCGTCGCGGACGCCATCGAGACGGTCGGCATCGGCGACCTGGCTGACCGGCTCGTCTCGGAGCTGTCGGGCGGACAGAAGCAGCGCGCGTACATCGCGCGCGCCCTGGCGAGCGACGCCGACCTGCTCGCGCTCGACGAGCCGACGGTCGGCGTCGACGCCGAGTCGCGCGACGCCTTCTACGCGCTCCTCGACGATCTCAACGACGACGGGATCACGATCATCCTCATCGAGCACGACATCGGCGTCGTCACCGACCGCGCGAACCGCATCGCCTGTATCAACACCGAGCTGTACCACCACGGCGACACCGAGTCGTTCGTCGAGAGCGAGGCCCTCGCCGAGGCGTACGGCACGACGGGCCAGGTCGTCCACCACCACCACTGATGAGCGGGAGCAGCGCCGCTGACGACGAAGGGGAGACCGAGACGGTCGAGGTGCCGGCCCGGGGTCGCCGGCGTCGCGTCGAACTCGCCGGCGTCGGCCTCACCGCGTTCGTCGCGGTCGGCATGCTCGGGTTCCTCCTGCTGTACTGGGCGCAGGACCTCCCGGTCGCGAGCGACCTGTACGCCGCGTTCCGCTCGCTCGGACGGGGCATGGACGCCGCGCTCGGCACCAACGTGTTCCGGCACCCGATCATGTGGCAGTCGATGTCGGTGGGCGTGCTCGTCGGGGTCGTCGCCCCGCTCGTCGGCTCGTTCCTCGTCCACCGCGAGATGGCGCTGATCGGCGAGACGCTCGCGCACACCGCGTTCGCCGGCGTCGCGGTCGGCATCCTCGTCACCTCCTCGACCGGGTGGAACGGGTCGCTGCTGCTCGTCGCGCTCGCGGTCGGCGTCCTCGGCGCGCTCGCGGTCCAGTGGCTCACGGAGCGCACCGACGCCTACGGCGACGTGCCCATCGCGATCATGCTCAGCGGGAGCTTCGCGGTCGGCACGCTGATCATCAGCTACGGCGACGGGCTCACGGGCGTCAACATTCAGGGGTACCTGTTCGGGAACCTCGCGGTCGTCACGCCGGAGGGCGCGCGGTTGATGGGCGCGCTCTCGCTCGCGGTCGTCGCGGGCGTGGCGCTGACGTACAAACAGCTCCTCTTCATCACCTTCGACGAGCAGGCGGCGCGAGTCGCCCAGCTGAACGTCACCGGCTACAACACCCTGCTGGTGGTGCTGACCGCGGTCGTCGTGGTCGGCGCGATGCAGGTTCTCGGCGTCATCCTCGTCGCCGCGATGCTGGTCGTCCCCGTCGCGGCCGCCTCGCAGGTCGCGCGGAGCTTCCGCGAGACGATGTACCTCGGCGTGATCTTCGGACAGCTGTCGGTGCTGGGCGGCTTCGCGATCTCGATCGGCTTCGGGCTGCCCTCCGGGGGGTCGATCGTCGTCACGGCCATCGCGGTGTACCTCGCGAGCATCCTCGGCGCCGGGGCCTCCGGAAGGCCCGTGTCGGCGCACGGCTGACGGCGAGCGGCCGCCCGTTCCCGTCGCGTGACCCGGCTCGCGTCCGGTTTCCACAGACCCTTATGTCCCGGCCGCCAGGCACGTCCATGGGAGACACAGAGACCTACACGGTCACCGGCCCCGACGGTGACGAAGAGTCGTTCGAACTGCCCGCCGGCCTCGTCGACGTGCTCAGCGAGCAGGGCGAGCCGTCGACCGCCGTCGTCTCCGACGTGGTCGTCCAGGCGATGGCCCAGCAGGCGCACGTCATCGTCCACCACAGCGAGGGCGACGTGCCCGAGGACATCGCGGAGATGGAAGAGACCGCCGCGGAGCTGTTCGAGGAGCGCTTCGGGCAGTCGCTCGAAGACGCGCTCGGCCACTCGCACTGAGCGGAGGCCGCGCCGCTCGGCGCCCGAACGAGTTCGCCCGACCGGCCGCTTAAGCCGGTCGAGTCCCTACGTTTTCGCATGGCTACCGACCCGGCCGGCGCGGACGCGCCGGTGTTGATCTTCGACGGCGACTGCCCGTACTGCTCGGTCGCGGCGGTCGCGCTGCGCCGGCTCGACGGCGTGGTCGCGGTCCCGTGGGAGGCCGACCCCGTTGGGCCGTTCCTCGACGCGCAGTTCGGCTCCCGGCCGTTCGCGATGGTGCTCGTCGACCCCGCCGAGCGCCGCGTGTACGCCGGCCGGTCGGCCGCGGAGGAGCTGGCCGACCGAGCGGGCACCCCCGGGATCGTCGGCGGGCTGGTCCGCGACAACTACGACCGCATCGCCGACGTGGTCGGGACGCTGTCGGGGCGGGCCCGCGACCCGGACGACTTCCACGACACCTACCGCCTCGACGACGAGGCGGGCGACCTGGTGGGATCGCTCCGGACGGCCGC
The DNA here is from genome assembly GCF_003666025.1 of Halorubrum sp. Atlit-8R. NCBI lineage: Archaea > Methanobacteriati > Methanobacteriota > Halobacteria > Halobacteriales > Haloferacaceae > Halorubrum > Halorubrum sp. Atlit-8R. The sequence continues at coordinate 846,730 of NZ_QPLV01000001.1, read as the reverse complement.
CGCGGAGGCGCCGGCCGCGCTGTCGTGACCGGGGCGCCGACCGCGGCCGCGACGGGGAGCGACCGATGAGCGACGCGACCGGCGGGAGCTACACGCTCGTCGTCGGCCTCGCGGCGGACGCGACGGTGGCGGCGGGGGCGCTCGGCGACCACCGGCTCCCGGCGGGCGCGTACGCCTACACGGGGAGCGCGCTGGGCGCGGGCGGGTTCTCGCGGGTCGACAGGCACCGCCGGACCGCGCGCGGCGACAACGACACCCGGCACTGGCACGTCGACTACCTGCTCGGCCACCCGGCGGCGCGGATCGACCGCGTCGTGCGGAGCGTCGGCGTCGACGTCGAGTGCGCCGTCGCCGAGCGCCTGCCGCCCGGGCCGATCGACGGGTTCGGCGCCTCCGACTGCGGCTGTCCGAGCCACCTGTCCGCCGGCGACGGGCTCGACGCCCTCGCGGAGCGCGCGCTGGCGGCGCACGAGGCCGCGGTCGCGTCGTCCGGGGACCCGGACGCGACCGTCGACGTGGTCGACGGCTCCGGGGAGTGAGGCGCCGGGCGGCCCGCCTCAGAGGTCGTACCGGTCGACGACCTGCCGGAGCTGCTCCTCGCGCCCCTCCATGGCGTCGTCGCGGAGGGCCGCCTCGTCATCGGTGGGGCAGTCCAGGTCGGGGACCGGCGTGGGGCGCCCGTCGTCGTCGAGCGCGACGAACGTGAAGTAGGAGGTCGTCGTCCGCCGCGTCTCGTCCGTGCGGGGGTTCTCGGCGCGCACGTCGACCTTCACGTCGACGCTCGTCCGGCCGGTGTTGAACACGTACCCCTCGATGATGGCGACCTCGCCCATCTCGATGGGCGCGATGAAGTCGACGTGGTCCATCGAGGCGGTGACCACCTGCCGGTTCGCGAAGCGCATGCCGGCGATGGCGCCGCAGATGTCCATCCAGTGTAACACGGCGCCCCCGAGCGCGCGGCCGAGGTTGTTCGTGTCGTTCGGGAGCAGCATCTCCGTCATCTCGGTGTGCGAGGAGGCGAGCGTGGCCGTCTCGTCCATGCCGGTCGTGGGAGGGCCGGCGACTTGAACGGCCGGCTTCAGTCGCGGCCGGCGGACGCGGCGCGAGCGCGCTACCGCTCTTCGGAGGGCCCGTCGTCGTCGCCGAACCGGATCGAGTCCGGCGGCCGGCCGGCCTCGTCTATCACCTCGTCGGTGACGACGATCGGACAGTCGACGCGGACCGCGAGCGCGAGCGCGTCCGAGGGGCGGGCGTCGAAGACGAACCGCTCCGGCTCGCCGTCGTCGTAGCGCTCGGCGTCCACCTTCGCGTAGAAGGTGCCGTCGTGGAGGTCGTCGACGCGGACGCGGTCGATCGCGCCGCCGAACTCCGTGAGGATGTCCACGAGGAGGTCGTGCGTGAGCGGTCGGTCGAACGGTTCGCCCTCCAGCGCCATGCCGATGGACCTGGCCTGGTCGCCGCTGACGAATATCGGGACGTACTCGCCGCGCGCGGAGAGGATCACCGCCGGGACGTCGCCGCTCGGCGCCGAGCCCGCACCAACCCCGACGACCTCGGCTTCGTGTTCCATACGCGAACGTGGAGACGGCGGCTTGAATAGCTGTCCCACGCGCGGCCTCAGTCCGACGCGCGGTACCAGTACGCCCAGGCCAGCGTGAACACGAGCGCGGCCCCGAGGAAGAACACGACCCCCGGCTCGACGAGGGAGACGGCGTACTGCGCGATCGGGTCGCCGACGAGTTCGACCGCGCCGTCGGTCCCCTCCGCGGCGGTGTTCTGGTCCGGGACGCTCTCGATGGTCGGGCCGCCGCCGTCGCCGCCGTCGGCGGTGGCGGTGCCCGCGTCGCCCCCGGAGCGGGCGGTGAACTGCGAGCCGAGCGAGCCGACCGCGAGCAGTCGCTGGACCGCGACCGCCGCCAGCCCGATGATGCCGTAGCCGCCGAGCAGGCGCATGAGCGCGGTCTTGATCCCGGTCGACTCCTCGGACCCGCCCGCGAACAGCACGAGCGGCTCGTCCGCGGCGGCGTACACGTCCATCTCGCGCCCCTTCTCCGAGTAGGCGGTGTCGACCACGTCGACGAGGTCGGCCTCGTCGAGCCGCGAGAGGTGGTACTGGACGTTCTGGAGCGAGGTGTCGACCTCGTCGGCGATCTCCGACTTCGTCGCCGGGCGGTCGTGGAGCGTCGAGAGGATGGCTCGCGCCGTCTCGGAGCCGAGGGCGGCGATGAGGTCGTCGGCCTCCTCGTCGTCGACGCCGACGACACGGGGTTCGCGCTCCTCCGGAGTCGCGTCCGGCAGGGAGGGCAACAGCCGGGACATACGCTCCCATGGGGCGCGTGAGGATACAAACTTGTTGGATCGTCGGGGACGAGTCGGCGCTCGCGGGGCGGATCCCGCGATCGACTCACAAACCCTAAACGCGGCGACCGAGTACGACGGGTGATGACAGAGACGTCACGGGGGAGCGGCGACGACGCGCCCCCGTCGACCGACCGGTCCCCGCGGGCCGACGGCGGCGACTTGGACGGGGCGACGCGCCGCGCGCCCTCCGGCGGCGAGGGGAGCGTCACGGTCGTCGGGACCGCGCACGTGTCGGAGCGCTCCGTCGACGAGGTCGAGGAGACGATAGAGCGGGAGCGCCCCGACGTCGTCGCCGTCGAGCTCGACGAGGGGCGCTACCGGCAGCTCAACGGCGAGACCCCGGACGACCTCGACGCCGGCGACCTGCTCAAGGGGAACACCGTGTTCCAGTTCCTGGCGTACTGGATGCTCTCGTACGTCCAGACGCAGCTGGGCGAGCGGTTCGACATCGAGCCGGGCGCCGACATGAAGGCCGCCGTCGACGTCGCCGAGTCGCTCGGCATCGACGTCGCCCTGGTCGACCGCGACATCCAGACGACGATCCAGCGGTTCTGGGCGCGCATGACGATAACCGAGAAGCTCCGGCTCGTGGGCGGGCTGGCGTTCGGCGTCAGCGACCCGCGCGTCGCCGGCGTGATCGGCGGGCTCATGGTCGGGATCCTCGCGGGCCCGGCGATCGGGCTCTTCGGCGGCGCCGTCGGGATCACGACCGGCGTGCTGACGAGCGTCGCCGCGGGCGTCCTCGTCGCGCTCGCCGTCGGCATCGCCGTCGACCAGGTCGGCACGCTCGCGCTCTCCCCGGACCAGCGGCTCTACGCCGCGGCCGGCACCGGGCTGGCCGCCGGCGTCGCGGCCGGGGTCACCGGCGTCGCGAACGGCCTCGTCTCGACGTACCTCGGCGGGTTCCCCGTGGCCGCCATCGGCGGCTTCGGGATCGGGATCGGCCTCGGGCTGGTCGTCGGGGCCGTCCTCGCGCTCGCGGTCGGCGCGTTCGCCGGCGGCGAGGTCGACCCCGAGGCCGGGGGGATCGAGGAGCTCGACGAGGCCGACCTCACCGACACGGACGTGGTGACGATGATGATGGAGGAGTTCCGGCAGTTCTCCCCGGGCGGCGCGGAGGCGCTCATCGACGAGCGCGACGCGTTCATCGCCCACCGGCTCGTCGCGCTCCGCGAGGCGGGCCACGACGTGGTGGCCGTCGTCGGCGCCGGCCACCGGGCGGGAATTGAGGGCTACCTCGCCGACCCCGCGACGCTCCCGCCGATGGAGAGCCTGGTCGGCCAGGAGTCCGGTCGCGGGCTCCCGTGGAAGAAGGCGATCGGCTACGCGATCACCGTCGGCTTCGTCGGCTTCTTCCTCCTGCTCGCGCTGGGCGGGGCCGGGAACGCCTTCCTGCTCCGCCTGTTCGGCGCGTGGTTCCTGATCAACGGCGTCTTCGCGTTCGCGTTCGCGAAGGTCGCGGGCGCGCGCTGGCTCTCGGCCGGCGTCGGCGGCGCCGTCGCGTGGCTGACCTCGATCAACCCGCTGCTCGCGCCCGGCTGGTTCACCGGCTACGTCGAGCTGCGCAGCCTGACGGTCAACGTCGCCGACATCGGCGCGCTCAACGACCTGCTCGCCGACGAGACGCGGTCGGCCGCCGAGCTGGTCTCCGCGATGCTCGACGTGCCGCTGTTCCGGCTCATCGTCGTCGTCGCGATGACGAACGTCGGGAGCATCGTCGCCAGCTTCCTGTTCGCGGCGTACGTCATCCCGGCGATGTTCGGCGCCGAGGTCGGCGGCGTCGAGGATGTCGGCCGGCTGCTCGTCGAGGGGGCCCTTAACGGCGCGGACCTCGTCCGCGGCGCCGTGGGGGGGATCGCATGAGCGGCGGGAGCGCGGTGTCCGGGCGCCGGATCGCCGGCCTGTACTTCAGCGGGACCGAGCTCCGCGACCTGCTCGTCGCGTGGCTCGCCCTCGGCGTGGCGTTCATGCTGTTCTTCGTCGGCGGCTCGGGCGGCATCGGTCGCATCCTCGCGGCGGGCGTGGTCCCGCCGCTGTTCGTCGCGCTCTCGACCGCCGGGGTCGCCTTCCTCCTCCACGAGGTCGCGCACAAGGTCGTCGCCGTCCACTACGACCAGGTCGCGGAGTTCCGCGCGGACAACAGCATGCTGTTCCTCGCCGTGATGAGCTCGCTCCTCGGGTTCATCTTCGCGGCGCCGGGCGCCGTCCACCACCGCGGCCGGCTGACGCCCCGCGAGCACGGCCACATCGCGCTCGCCGGCCCCGTCGTGAACCTCGGGCTGATGGCCGTCTTCTTCCCGCTGTTCGCGCTCGGCGGGATCGTCGGGAGCGAGATCGTCACGGTCCTCGGCGCGCGCGGGATCGCGATCAACGCGTTCCTCGCGGCGTTCAACCTCGTCCCGTACGGCCCGCTCGACGGGAAGACGGTGCTGTCATGGAGCAAGCCGGTGTGGGCGGCGGTGTTCGTTCCGTCCGCGCTGCTGGCGTTCGTGCTCGTCTTCGTCGTCGGCCTCGGGTTCGGCGGGCCGTTCTGACGGGCAACGGGGCGGCGACGCGGCCGACCCGCGGCGGGCCCAGCGGAACGGTGCGTTTTTGCTCCGCGGGCGTGCCCCCACAGACATGACCGAGGGCGACGGGAGCGACGACGGGGGACCGGACGACGCCGACGAACTCACATACGCGGACGCCGGCGTCGACATCGACGCGAGCGAGGCCGCGACCGCGGCGCTGATCGGCGCGGTCGGCGCGGACACCGAGGCGGAGGGCTCCGGGAGCGAGTACGCCGGCCTGCTCGACATCGGCGACCGCTACCTCGCGCTGGCGACCGACGGCGTCGGGACGAAGCTGCTCGTCGCGGAGGCGCTCGGCGACTACTCGACGGTCGGCATCGACTGTATCGCGATGAACGTCAACGACCTCGTCGCGGCCGGCGTCCGCCCCGTCGCGTTCGTCGACTACCTCGCGGTCGACGAGCCGGACGAGCGGTTCGCCGAGCAGGTCGGCGAGGGGCTCGCCCGCGGCGCCGAACTCGCAGACATGGAGCTCGTCGGCGGCGAGACGGCGGTGATGCCGGAGGTGGTCCGCGGACTCGACCTGGCGGGCACCTGCGCCGGCCTCGCCGCGAAGGACGGCGTGTTCGACGGGCGGGCGGAGCCGGGCGACGCCCTGGTCGGCTGGCGCTCGTCTGGGATCCACTCGAACGGGCTCACGCTGGCGCGGGAGGCGGTGACGCGCGACCACGAGTACTCCGACCCCTGCCCGTTCGACGGCTACGAGACGCTCGGCGAGGCGCTGCTCGAACCGACCGCGATTTACACCGACCTCCTCGACCCGATGCGCGCCCACGGCGTGCGCGGCGCGGCCCACGTGACCGGCGGCGGCTGGACGAACCTCGAACGGCTCGGCGACCACCGCTACGTCGTCGAGGACGCGTACGAACCCCAGCCCGTCTTCGAGTTCGTTCAGCGCGAGGGGAGCGTCTCCGACGAGGAGATGCACCGCACGTTCAACATGGGGACCGGCTTCGTCGCCGCCCTCGACCCCGACGCGGCCGAGTCGCTGGCGGCCGAAACCGACGGTCGCGTGGTCGGTCGCGTCGAGGCCGGGACCGACGCCCCGGACGGCGACGCGACGGTCGCGATCCGCGGGCTGGAGCTCTGACCGGTCGCGTCCGAGGTACCGGCGATCGTTGCGGTCGCCCCGGAGCGGCGGCGTCGCGTGCCGCCGAATGACGGCTTATCACCGCCGTCGGCGTAGTCCGCACCGATGACAGACGGGGACGCCGCGGACGACGAGACCGGGGAAGACGGAAGCGGCGGCTCCCGACGGGACGACGAGCGCGACGGCGACGAGGGGGAGGCGGACCGGGGACACCTCGACGACGTGGAAGACGGCGCGGGCTGTACGGAGATCTGGGAGCGGCTCTCGGAGCGCCGGGAGGAGTAGACAAACGAGCTTACCGGTGAGTTAATCGTCAGATTCTGTGGAGTCCTCTTTGATCTCATCAATTTCAGATTTTAACTCATCAATTTCTGAATGAAGATCTCGTACAGAGGAGTCGAATGAGTATGCGTAGAGTATGAATGATATGATAAGTACATATATTAGCAAACTCAATGGGATTGGGATAAGACGGAGTTTTACACCACTTAGATACACGGCTTGACCCCAAAAAGTCGTGAAGAAAGCACTTCCAACTATATTAGCGATTTGAGATAGCAATACAACAATCACCGAAGTAATAGCAGCCTGGATGACGATATGTCTATTTTTTTGTCCATTGGCTCAGCCCCATAACGTAGTGATACAGTCCAAATAATAATCCAATGGCCCCTTTTCGGGTTGACTCAGCAGCAGTTTCTAAATGGTCCTGGTCCTTCGACATTTTTCACACCTATATTGTCAACTGTTAAAGAAACTATGCCGTTGGTTGCCTGAGAATTTTTGAGCGTCTCTGAAGCCGGTGGTTGGTAGCGAGGGGAGTTCACATATTCAATTTTTAGACATAATATTTTGCTTTAACTATATGTATAGAACGTACTGTTTGGGTGTTGTCAAAAAATAAAATATTGTGAATTCTTCTCAGAATTATACTACGATAGCTGCGCGGCGATGTCGGCCTCGGTGATGATCCCGACGGTCTCGCCGCCGTCGGTGACCATCACGGCCTTGTAGTGGTCGAGGAGGTTCCGGACCTCGTCGACGGTCGCCGACGGCGCGACCGTCGGGAACGACTCGCTCATCACTTCGCTGACGGGGTGATCGCCGACGTTCTCGCCGGCGTGGACGACGTCGCCCTGACTGATCGACCCGACGGGCACGCCGTTCTGGAGGACGGGGAGCTGCGAGTACGCCTCCGCCTCCATCAGCTCGACCGCCCCGCTCACCGCGTCGTCCGGCGCGACGCTGATCACGGTCTCGTTCATCAGGTCGGCCGCGCGGACGACCTCGCCTTCCGCCTCCTGGAGGGCGTTGACGATCCGGCGCAGCGTCGAGAGCCGCGGGTCGACGTCGCCGCCTTCGATCCGCGCGATGAGGGGCTGGGAGACGTCCGCGGCGTCGGCGAGTTCGCTCTGGGTCAGCTCCAGCGCGGTCCGGCGCTCGCGGAGGTCTTGGGGCGTCGGCAGTTCCATACCGCTAAATTACCCGAGGTTATTAGAAAAGCTTTCGGCACCGACCGATCTCGCGCTCGCGTTTACCGCTCCGGCGCGTCCTCGTCCTCGTCCGCCTCCGTCTCGAAGACGTCGATGACTTCGAGGGGCACGTCGCGGAGCGCGCCGCCGACCTCGCTTTTCGCGATCCGCTCGGCGTGCTCCTCGCTGTCGGCGTTGAAGATGTCGATCTCCAAGAGGAGTCCCACGAGGGCCGTGTTGGCCGCGAGGAACGCGGCGTCGAACGGCTCGCCGCAGGCCGGACAGCCGGTGACGCCGGGCTCGACCTCGACGTACTGCTTGTCCGTCTCGTTGAGTCGCTTGCCGGCTTCGCTGACCGCGACGCCGATGGCGTCGTCGGTCTCCTCGACGTCCCGGACCAACCAGGCGGCCTCCATCGCGACTTCGTAGTTGCTCATACTCGGCTGGAGGGGCCGCAGGGTTTCTTGTCTTGTGGTTCGCCCGCGGTCGACGCGACCACGGAAGCCGGCCCGTTCGGCGGCGAAACGCGCCTTACAGGCGGTCGACGACCGCCGCGGTGACCTCGTCGGTCGTCGCCGACCCGCCGAGGTCGCCGGTGCGGGGCCCGTCGGAGAGGACGCCCTCCACCGCGTCGCGCACCCGCTGGCCCTCCTCGACGTGCCCGAGGTACTCTAAGAGCATGGCCGCCGAGAGGACCGCCGCCGTGGGGTTCGCGATCCCCTCGCCGGCGATGTCGGGCGCGGTGCCGTGGACCGGCTCGAACAGCGCGTTGTCGTGGCCGACGTTCGCCGAGGGGAGCAGGCCGAGCCCGCCGACGAGGCCCGCGGCCAAGTCGGAGAGCACGTCGCCCGCGAGGTTCGGGCAGACGACCACGCCGTACTGGCTCGGGTCGAGCGGGAGCTTCGTCGCGAACGCGTCCATCAGCTCCTCGTCCGCGTCGACGTCGCGCTCGGCGGCCACGTCGAGCACTTCCTCGCGGAACCGGCCGTCCGTCTCGCGCATCACGTTCGCCTTGTGCGCGACCGTGAACCCCTCGTCGGGGTCGCCCGCGGGCCCGCGCCCGTCGTCGACGAACTCGCAGGCGTACTCGGCCAGCTCCCGGGACGCCGACGAGGTGACGACCCGCGTCAGCGTCGAGAGGTCGTCGGAGAGCCGGTCCTCGTGGCCCGAGTACACGCCCTCGGTGTTCTCGCGGAGGAACACCACGTCCGTCTCCGGGCGGAGCGCGTCGACGCCCGGGAACGCCTTCGCGGGCCGGACGTTGACGAACGAGTCGACCGCCTCGCGCAGCGGGAGGATGACGTCGGCGGCCGTCTCGCCGGCCGCGCCGAACAGCGTCGCGTCCGCGCCGGCGACTCGGTCGTACGTCTCCGCGGGGAGCGCCTCGCCGGTCGCCTCTTTCGTCGCGTCGCCCGCGTCGGCGGCGACGAACTCGAACTCGACGTCGAGCGACTCCAGCACCTCGACGGCGGCCGGCACGACCTCGCGGCCGATGCCGTCGCCCTCGATGACGACTATCTCGTCGGGCATCCGGTCAGTCGTCCCCCTCGACGTACGGCAGGTCGGCGACCGTCTCGTCGACCTTGCTCCGGTTCGAGTACATCAGGGCGGTCGTGTCCCAGATCCCCTCGACCAGGGCCTCGCGCATCGCGTCGTCGACGTCGACGTCGATGACGGTGTCGCCGTAGGTGACGGTCTCGCCTTCCACGTCGATCTCGATGTCGCCGTCGGGGTTCGCCTCGATCCACTCCTGGAGTTCGACGACCGTCTCATGATCGGTCGTGACCGCCGGGATGCCCAGCGACTTACAGTTGTCGCGGAAGATCTCGGCGTACGACTCGCCGACGACGCCGTCTATCCCCCACCGCATCATGGCCTGCGGCGCGTGTTCCCGGGAGGAGCCGCAGCCGAAGTTGGAGTTGACGACCGCGATCGACGCCCCCTCGAAGCGGTTGAGCGGGTGGTCGTTGAACTCGCCGTCGTCGTCCCGCCGGGCGTCGTAGAAGAGGTAGTCCGCCATGTTGTCGAACGTGACCTCCTTCATGAACTTCGCCGGCAGGATCTGGTCGGTGTCGACGTCGTCGCCGGGGATCGGGACCCCCGTGCCGGACACCTCGGTGATGTGCTGGTCGTCCGCGTCGTTCGCGCTCATCAGTCGGCCACCTCCTCGACGCCGCCGGCGCCGCCCGTCGGCCCGTCGTCGAGGTACTCGCGCGCGTCGGCGACCTCGCCCTCGACGGCCGCGGCGGCGACCATCGCGGGGCTCATCAGGACGGTACGGCCGTCCTTCGACCCCTGCCGCCCGATGAAGTTGCGGTTCGACGAGGAGGCGCACACCTCGTCGCCCTCCAGGGCGTCGTCGTTCATCGCGAGGCACATCGAACAGCCGGCGCGGCGCCACTGGAAGCCGGCCTCGATGAACGTCTGGTCGATGCCGCGCTCCTCGCACTGCTGGCGGACGGTCTCGGAGCCGGGGACGGCCAGCGCGCGGACGTCCTCGTCGACCGTGTTCCCCTCTAAGATCTTCGCCGCCTCCTCGAAGTCGGAGAGGCGGCCGTTGGTACAGGTGCCGAGGAACGCCACGTCGACGTCGTAGCCGAGCATCGACTGGCCGGCCTCGATCTCCATGTGGTCGAGCGCCTGCTCGGCCGCCTCGCGGTCGGTCCGGGCCTCGAAGTCGTCCGGGTGCGGGACCGGCTCCGAGATCTCGATCACCTGTCCGGGGTTGATCCCCCAGGTGACGAGCGGGTCGAGCCCGTCGGCGTCGACCGTGACCACGTCGTCGTACTCGGCGTCGTCGTCGGAGCTGATCGACTCCCAGTACGCCTTGCGCTCCTCGAACGCCTCGCCCTCGGGGACGTACTCGCGGCCCTTCAGGTACTCGTAGGTGGTCTCGTCCGGGTTGATGTAGCCGGCGCGGGCGCCGCCCTCGATGGACATGTTACACACCGCGAGCCGGCCCTCCATGTCGAGCGCCTCGATGGCGGGGCCGCCGTACTCGTACACGTGCCCGACGCCGCCGTCGACGCCGAGGTCCTGGATCACTTTCAGGATCACGTCCTTCGCGTAGACGCCCTCGCCGAGCTCGCCCTCGACGTTGACCCGGCGGACCTTCTGTTTGTCCGCGGCGATACAGCCGGTCGCGAGCACGTCGCGGATCTGGCTCGTCCCGATGCCGACGCCGATGGAACCGAACGCGCCGTGGGTCGCGGTGTGGCTGTCGCCGCACGCGACCGTCATCCCGGGCTGGGAGAGCCCCAGTTCGGGGGCGACGACGTGAGTGATCCCCTGCTTGCCGGACTCGAAGCCGAAGAACGTGATCCCGCTGTCGCTCACGTTGCGTTCGAGCGCGGAGAGCATCTCCTCGGCCTGGTCGTCGGCGAGGGGACGCTCGCGCTTGTCGGCCTCGGTGGGCGCGATGTGGTCCGTCGTCGCGAACGTCCGGTCGGGGTACGCCACGTCGAGCTCGCGCTCGCGCAGCATGCCGAACGCCTGCGGGCTCGTCACCTCGTGGACGAGGTGGAGCCCGATGAACAGCTGGTCCTGCCCGTTCGGGAGCTCGGTGACCTTGTGTCGGTCCCACACCTTGTCGTACAGCGTCCCCTCGCTCATCAGGCGGTCACCTCTGCCGATTCCTCCTCGTCCTCGTCGGCCGACTCCTCCCACGCGAACAGGCCGCGCAGCTCGTCGCCGACGGCCTCGATGTCGTGGTTCTTCTCCGCGGCCCGGAGCTGCGTGTAGGAGGGACGCCCGGCCTGGTTCTCGGCGATCCACTCGCGGGCGAACTGCCCGTTCTGGACCTTCTCTAAGACCTCCTCCATGTTCTCGCGGGCGTGCTCGTCGACGACCACGTCGCCCTGCGTGAGCCCGCCGTACTCCGCCGTGTCGGAGACGGAGTCCCACATCTCGCCGAGCCCGCCCTCGTACATCAGGTCGACGATGAGCTTCAGCTCGTTGAGGCACTCGAAGTACGCCATCTCGGGGGAGTAGCCCGCGTCGACGAGCGTCTCGTACCCCTGCTTGACGAGCGAGGTGACGCCGCCACAGAGGACGGCCTGCTCGCCGAAGAGGTCGGTCTCGGTCTCCTCGCGGAACGTCGTCTCGACGACGCCGGCGCGCGTACAGCCGATGGCGGCCGCGTACGCGAGCCCCTCGTCGCGGGCCTCGCCGGTGGCGTCCTGATACACCGCGAGCAGGCCGGGCGTCCCCTGGTCGTTCTCGTAGTTCCGGCGGACGAGGTGGCCCGGCGACTTGGGCGCGACCATCGTCACGTCGACGTCCTCCGGCGGCTGGATCTGGTTGTAGTGGATGTTGAACCCGTGCGCGAACTGCAGCGTGTCGCCCGCGTCGAGGTTCGGTTCGATCGCGTTCTCGTACACGTCCGGCTGGACGGTGTCGGGGACGAGGACGCTCACCACGTCGGCCTCGGCGGCCGCGTCCGCGGGCGTCTCGACGCGGAGCCCGTCGCTCTCGGCGGCGGCCCGCGAGGAGCTGTCCTCGCGGAGGCCGACGATCACGTCGACCCCGCTGTCCGCGAGGTTCTGCGCGTGGGCGTGGCCCTGCGAGCCGTAGCCGAGGACGGCCACCGTCTTGTGCGCGATGGCCTCCTCGTCCGCGTCGTCGTCGTAGTATACTGTCGAGTCGAACGTCTGCGTGTCGTCTTCGGTCATGTGTATCGTGTTGTGTCCGCGTGGGTCCGCGTGTCAGTCGTCGTGCGTCGTCGGTTCGCCGGCCGTTCCGGGTTTCTCTCCTGGCGCCGTGGGGGTGTTGCCGCGCGCGAGGGCGGTCGGGCCCGTCCGCGCGATCTCGACGATGCCGAACCGGTCGAAGGCGCTTATCGCGCTGTCGATGCTCGCCTTGTCGCCGGTGAGCTCGACCGTGATCGTGTCCGGGCCGGCGTCGACCGTCCGGCCGTCGTACATCTCGGAGACGGCGTGGACCGCGGCGGGGTCGTCGGCCTCGACCTTCAGCAGGACGAGCTCCGAGGTGACCGCGTCGCCCGCGACCTCGCCGACCGAGATGACCGGCTTCAGCTTCGCTATCTGCTTTTCGATCTGGTCGATGCCGGGGTCCGTCTCCTCGACGACCATCGTGATCCGCGAGTGGCCGTCGACGGTCGTCGGTCCGACCGTCAGGCTCTCGATGTTGAACTGGCGGCGGGAGACGAGCCCGGAGACGCGCGCGAGCACGCCGGGCTCGTCCTCCACGAGCGCCGAGATGACGGCGCGCCGCGACTCGTGTTCGGCCTCGACGACCGGGTCGATCCGGATCCCCTCCAGGTTCCGGCGCCCCTCGGGGTGGTCGCGCTCGTCCGGTCCGGGCTGCTCGTCGGGGAGGGGCCGCGAGTCGACCTCCGGCGCGCCGGCGGACGGGGAGTCGCCGCTCATAGCTGGTCCTCCGCGGCCGCGAACTTCCCGTTCGCGCCGCCGCTCGGCACCATCGGCAGGACGTTCTCCTCGGGGTCGACATGGAAGTCGATCACGGCCGGCCCCTCGTAGTCGAGCGCCTCCTCGACCGCGGGCGCGACCTCGTCGTAGTCGTCGACGCGCAGCCCGAGGGCGCCGAACGCCTCCGCGAGCTTGTCGAACTCGGGCATCCACGTGTAGTCGGACGCCATGTGGCGCCCCTCGTAGAAGGCGTCCTGCCACTGCCGCACCATGCCGATGTACTCGTTGTTCAGCACGGCGATGGTGACGTCTAACTCCTCGCGGACCGCGACCGACAGCTCCTGCATCGTCATCAGGAAGGAGCCGTCGCCGTCGAAACACACCACGTCGCGGTCCTCCTCGCCCATCGTGTCGGCGGCGACGCGCGCGCCGACCGCGGCGGGCACGCCGTACCCCATCGTGCCGAGGCCGTGCGAGGAGACCCACGTGCGGGGCTCCGTGTACGTCCAGAACTGCGAGGCCCACATCTGGTGTTGCCCGACGCCGGTCGTCACGATGGTGTCGTCGTCGGTCACCTCGTCGAACGCCTCGACGACGAACTGCGGCTTCAGCGGCTCGTCGTCCGGCGTCGCGTACGTGAGCGGGTACGTCTCCTTCCACTCCTCGCAGCGCTCGCGCCACGCCGCGGCGTCGGGCGCCTCGCGGACCGCCGCCGTCAGCTGGTCCAAGACGCGTCCGGCGTCGCCGATCAGCGGGTAGTCGGCGTGGACGTTCTTGCTGATCTCCGCGGGGTCGATGTCGACGTGGATGACCTCGGCTTCGGGCGCGAACGTGTCGATGCCGCCCGTGAGGCGGTCGTCGAACCGCGTGCCGACCGCGATCAGGCAGTCGGTGTGGGTGATCGCGAGGTTCGCGTAGCCGGTGCCGTGCATCCCCGCCCACGAGAGGCAGAGGTCGTCGTCCTCGGGGAACGAGCCGATGCCGGGCATCGTCGTGGTCACGGGGATGCCGTAGCTCCGGGCGAAGGTCCGCGCCTCGTCGCTCGCGTCGGCCTTGATGACGCCGCCGCCGAACAGGCAGACGGGGCGCTCTGCGGCCTCGATGGCGCGCGCGGCCTCCTCGACCGCGTCGGCGTCGGCGTTCGGGTCGGGATCGGTGCCGGCCGGCGGCGTCGCCGGCCCGGGCGTCCGGTCCGTCTCGTCCTGCGTCACGTCCTTCGGGAGGTCGACGAGGGTCGGCCCCGGGCGTCCGGCCCGCGACAGCTCGAACGCCTCGCCGACGGTGTCGCCGACGGTGTCCGCGCCGCCCGCGAAGTAGTTGTGCTTCGTGATGGGGCGGGTGACCCCGACCGTGTCCGTCTCCTGGAACGCGTCGTTCCCGACGAACTCCGTCGGGACCTGGCCGGTCAGCGCGACCATCGCGTCGGAGTCCATGTCGGCGTCGGCGATGCCGGTGACGAGGTTCGTCGCGCCCGGGCCGGACGTGGCCATACAGAGGCCCGGCTCGCCGGCGACGACGCCGTACGCGTCGGCGGCGTGGGCCGCGCCCTGCTCGTGGGCCATCGTCACGTGCCGGATCGACGAGTCGTACAGGGCGTCGTAGACGGGCATGATCGCGCCGCCCTGGACGCCGAAGGCGGTCTTCGCGCCCGCGGCCTCGAGGGCGGCGACGACCGACTCGGCGCCGGTCGAGACGGCGCCCGCGGCCGGTCCGTCGTCCGGGTCGGTCGGTTCCTCGGTCGCGCCGTCGTCCGACTCGTCGGCGTCGGATCGCGGCTGTGCTGCTGTGTCGCTCATTGTCGTGGTGGTGTGCGGTGTGGCATCTGGCGGGTTGTCGTGTCGGTCGCTGCGAACGCGGGGCGGCCGGGGGCGGCCTCGACCCGTCGAGCGCGGCACTCCGGGGTTCGGGAACGGTCCGGCCGCCGGCGTTCGGCGGTGCGTCGCGTCGGTGAGGAAGGGGTAGTGTAGGGGGTCAGACCCCTACGATGATCGGCGCGACGGCTCCCGGGACGCTCGCGTGCGCCGCGGCCGTGGAACGCCGTCGCATCTCGCCCGAGGCAACGCGGCCGGGGTATAAATTCCTGTCGGGGGACGCGGCGCCGGGCGGCGCGCGGTCCCTCGGTCGGCTGCTCCCGCGACCGCCCTCGCGGTCGCTCGGGGGGCGCTCCGGTCGGGGCGGGGTCCATCAGACCCGGACCTCCTCCTCGCGCGTGACGCCCGCCTCCTCGGCGAACCGCTCGACGTCGCCGGCGGTCACCTGCCGCTTGCCGGCGCCGTACTCCTTGACCCGCTTGGTTATCTTCCGGACCTCGCTGTCCGTCGGGTCGAAGCCGGCCTCGACTAGGTGCTTGCGCACGCTGTGCGTGCCGGTGTGTTTGCCCAGCACGAACTCGCGCTCCGCGCCCACCATCTCCGGGGTCATCACGCCGGTCTCGAACGTGTCGGCGTTCTCGATGACGCCCGCGGCGTGGATGCCGGACTCGTGGGCGAACGCGTTCCGCCCGGTGATCGGCTTGTTCGCCGGCACCGGGATGTCCGAGGCCTCCTCGACGATCCGGGCCAGCTTGGTGATCCGGGTCGTGTCGATGCCCGTGTCGACGCCGTACACCGACTCGACGGCCATGACGACCTCCTCGTAGGCGGCGTTGCCGGCGCGCTCGCCGATCCCGTTGACCGACACCTGCGCCTGCTCCGCGCCGTTCTCGAAGCCCGTGACCGCGTTCGCGGCGGCCATGCCGAAGTCGTCGTGCGTGTGGACGTCGACGCGCGCGTCGGTCGCCTCCACGACGGCGTTGACCGTCTCGCCGAAGCTGGTCGGCATCCCCACGCCGCAGGTGTCGGGGATGTTGATCCAGTCGGTGCCGGCGTCGGAGACGGCCTCGACGATGTCGATCAGGTACTCCGGGTCCGTCCGAGTGGCGTCCATCGGCGAGAACATGCACTCGACGCCGGCGTCTTTCACCTGCTCGACGGCGTCGACCGCGCGTCCCATGGCCTCCTCGCGGGTCGCGTGCATCGAGTCCTCCAACTGGACGTCGCTGGTGGAGACGAACACGTGGACCATCTCGACGCCGGAGTCGATGGCGGCCTCGATGTCGCCCTCGACGACCCGCGCCAGCCCGCAGACGGTGGTGTCCGTCGCGGCGGCGATGTCGCTGACCGCCTCGAACTCCGCGTCCGAGTTGACCGGGAACCCCGCCTCGATGACGTGGGTGTTCATGTCGTCCAGCGTCGCCGCTATGCGGCGTTTCTCATCGTAGCTGAACGACGTACGTGGTGACTGTTCTCCGTCTCGCAGGGTCGTGTCGAAGATCCGTACCGGACCTATGTCGACGTTAGAAGCTATCGTGCCCTGGAAGAACTCGATCCGCCGGGGTGTCCGACGAAGCCTCCGTGATGTCTGTCATCGACTCACAACAAGACGGTCGGGTACTTAACGGTTTGGACGATCGCAAAATCGGAACCGACCGCCAGTTCGGCGCGCGGCGATGGGAACCGGGAAAACCGCACGACAGCGCCGGCATCAATACACCTTAAGGAGATTATACACACACCGGTGATCGATGACCAATTCCGATCCGGAACCCGGTTAATAAGCCGAATCGACGTTCGTTTCCTTCGATCCGCGGCCGGCGCGCGGTGGGAACGCGCGGCGCGGCACGCGGTGGCACGGGACGACGGAAGGCGGCGAGCAACGCGGCGGCGCCGCGGATCGGCGTGGAAGAGCGTGCGGCGCGGCGGATCGGCGTGCGCCGCGCACCGGTGCGCGTCAGGGATCGCTGCGGTCCGCCCTCACCGACCGAGCGCCGCCGTCACCTCGCGCCGGAGCGCGACCAGGTCGGGGTCCGCCCGGTCGCGGGGGCGGTCGATGTCCACGTCGACGACCGACTCGACCGTGCCGGGCTGGCCGCCGAGCACCGCGACGCGGTCCGCGAGGTAGACGGCCTCCTCGACGTCGTGGGTGACGAGGACGACGGTCGTCCCCCGCTCCGCCCACACGTCGAGCAGGTGGTCCTGCTGGTCGGCCTTGGTCAGGCGGTCGAGCGCCGAGAACGGCTCGTCGAGCAGCAGCACGGACGGGTCGTACGCGAGGCCCCGAGCGAGCGCGACGCGCTGGGCCATGCCGCCGGAGAGTTCGCCCGGGCGGCTCTCGGCGAACCCGTCGAGCCCGACCGTCTCGATCAGGTCGTCGACGCGCCCGCGGGCCGCCTCGGTGTCGGGGTCCACGTCCGCCGGGAGCCCGACCGCGACGTTCTCGCGCACGTCCGCCCAGTCGAGCAGTCGGGGCTCCTGGAACACCATCCCCACGGCGTCGCTGCCGCCGTCGCGCACGTCCGTCCCGTCGACCGTGACGCGCCCCTCGAACGCCGGTTCGAGCCCGGAGAGCACGCGGAGCAGCGTCGACTTGCCGCAGCCCGACGGACCGACGACGGCGACGAACTCCCCGTCCGCAACCGCGAGGTCGACGCCGTCGAGCGCGACGGTGTCGTCGTACCGCTTGCGGAGGCCGTCGACCGCGAGGACGGGGTCCGCGTCAGAGGGCGCGGCGTCGGCGCTCGGCGGCGCGGCGTCGGCGTCAGCGTCCGACGACACGGTCTCTCACCTCCTTCACCGCGAGGTCCGAGCAGTTGCCGAGGAACGCGAAGAGCAGGATCGACCCCACGATGATGTCGGGCCGCGCGAGGGTCCGCCCGTCGCTCAGCAGGAACCCGATCCCCTGGCTCGCCGCGATCAGCTCCGCGGCGACCACGAACATCCACGCCAGCCCGACGCCGCCGCGGATCCCGACGAGCAGGTCCGGGAGCGCGGCCGGGAACACGACCCGCCGCAGCGACTCGACGCGGCCGAGGTCGTACACCTCCGCGACCTCCAGCAGCTCCTCGTCGACCGCGGCGATGCCGGTCGAGAGGTTGAGGTACACCGGGAAGAACGCGCCGACGGCGATGAGCAGCACCTTCGCGGTCTCGCCGATGCCGAACCAGAGGAGGAACAGCGGCACCCACGCCAGCGACGGGATGTTCTTCAGGCTCTGTAACAGCGGGTCGAGCAGGTCGCTCGCGGTCCGCGAGAGCCCGGTCGCGGTCCCGAACAGAATCCCGACGGCGATCCCGAAGCCCGCGCCGAGGACGACGCGCTGAACCGTGATCGCGACGTGGCCCCACAGCTCGCCGGAGGCGGCCATCCCCCAGAGCGTCTCCGCCACCCGCAGCGGCGCCGGCAGCTGGTGGGCCGCGAAGACCCCGGTCGCGACCGCGACGTGCCAGACGACGACGAGCGCGGCGGGGACGAGCAGGCCGAGCAGCGGCCGCAGCCGGCTCGCGGCGGGGAGCGGGACCGGCCCGAGACCACGCGACTCGGCGCTCCGGGCCGGCCCGTCGCCGTCCGATCCGCGGCGGGCCTCGGACTCGTGACGGGTGTCCGCGGCCATCTCAGACTACCTCGGTCGCGAACTCGGAGTCGATCAGCTCGTCGACGGCCCCGGCCGGGTCGGCGTCGTCGGTCACGAGCCCCTCGCGTTCGAGGACCGGCGAGAGGTCAGCGAGCAGTTCGCGGTGCGGCTCGCCCGGGATCGGCTCGGAGAGGTCGGTCCGACGGGTGAACACGCGCTCCGCGACCGGCGCCGACATCTCGGAGGCGTCCGCGAGGATCCCCGCGGTCGCCTCGGGGTTCTCGATCGCCCACCGGCGGCCGCGCTCGTAGGCCTCGAGGACGCGGCGCGCCTGCTCCGTGCGGTCCGCGAGGAACCCGTCGAGGAAGTTCAGGAAGCCGTAGGTGTTGTACCGCGGCTCGCGGAAGAACAGCTCGGCCCCGTAGTGTTCGAGCTCGAGCTCGGCCATGTGCGGGTCGAGCCCGGCCCACGCGTCCACGTCGCCCCGGACCAGCGCGGACTGCCCCTCCGGGTGCTGGAGGTTGACGACCTCGACGTCGTCCTCGCTCAGCCCGGCGTCGCCGAGCGCCTGTAGCAGGAAGAAGTACGGGTCAGTCCCGCGGGTCGCGGCGACCCGCTTCCCCTCTAAGTCCGCGACCGACTCGATGCCGGTCTCCTGGAAGGTGACGAGCGCCGTCCACTCGGGCTCCGAGTAGACGTACGGCGTCGTGATCGGCACGCCGTTCGTGCGCGCCATCAGCGCCGCGATGCCGGCGGTCGAGGAGACGTCGGCCTCGCCGCTCTGCGCGTACTCGTTCGCCTGGTTGCTGCCGAGGCTCAACACCCACTCGACGTCGGTGCCGGTGTCCGCGAACGCCGCCTCGAGCCAGCCCTTCTCGCGCAACACGAGGCTGACCGGATTGTAGTACGCGTAGTCGACCGTCACCGTGCCCGAGCCGCTCCCGCCCCCGACGCAGCCGGCGACGAGCGAGCCGCCGATCGCCGCGCCGGTACCGCGCAAGAACTGTCTTCGCTCCATCGTGACTCCCCATACCGGTGCCACTAATAAACCGATATGGCTATCGAGAATATTCGGCTCCGGCTATGATGCTTCTAAGTTATTTATTTTCATCAGTGACGACGGTTCACACGCGAACAGAACGCGGCGTCGACCGCGCTGTCGCCCGGACGCGCGGTTCGCTCGCGGTCGCCCGCACGGTCGAATGCGTTCGGCTCGCGTTCCGGGTACCGGATCATGTTGCTGACTCCTCGCGGCGTCCGGTCTCGGCCGCGAGGGGTGCCGACTGAGGGAGAAGAGTCCCTCGCGATTACATCCCCATGTCGGCGGCGGCGTCTGGCACCGGGAGGTCCGGGACGGCGACGCCGAGGAGTTCGGCGGCGTGGTCGAGCGCCATGTCGAACCCGTAGTACCGCTCCAACTCGTCGCCGTCGGGCCCGGGACGGACCTTCAGCATGGCGTACCCCTCGACGTTCTGCGCGACGGTCGCCTCGCGGCCGTCGCGCGAGAAGGTGAGCCGTCGTTCGCCGTCCGTCTCCTCGTACCGCGCCTCGATCCCGTTCGCCGACGCGGCCTCCGTGTCGGTCATACCCGCGATACGGGCCGGACCCTGTCGAACCTGTCGGTCGTTACCGGGGGTCCCACCCGTGGAACTCGGTCCCGGGCTCCAGTTCGAGGTCGAACGCGTCGATCATCCCGCCGAGCGCGTCGTACCCCCGCGCGGTCGCGGCGATGCCGACGATCGCCTCGTCGTCGTACAGCGCCGCGACCTCGTCGTGCGCGATCGCGTCGACCTCGCCGCGGACGACCGCGAGGGCGTACTCGATCAGGGTCGTCTCCTCGTCGCCGAAGGGGGCGGCGTCACCGCGCCCGAGCGCCGCGATCTCGTCGTCGTCGACCCCGACCCCGCGGGCGATGTTGACGTGCTGGTGCCACTCGTAGCGGTTGCCGACCTCGCTCGCGACCGCCAGGATGACGAGCTCGCGCTCCCGCTCGGTGAGGCCGCTGTCGGTCCACAGCGACCCGAGGAACGACCGCAGCCCGGCCAACACCTCGGGGTTGTTGCCGACCGACTGGTACACGTGGAGCGGTTTCCCCTGGAGCGACGACTCCAGGAGGTCCTCGTACTCGTCCGGCACGTCCGACGCCTCGGCGTAGGGAACGCGGGCCATGGCGCCCGGTCGCGCCCGCGGGGCATAGGTGTACGCCACTCGGTATCGCTCGCCGCGAGCGGCCGCGGGGGAGCGGCGGCGATCCGCGATGGCAAGCTTAAGGGACGCCACGCACCAACCGACGGTAATGAGCACCGAGGTCACCCGCCGGCGGGCGTGGCTGATCGCCGCCCGGCCGCAGACGCTCCCGGCCGCGGCCGCGCCGGTGATCGTCGGCGTCGGACTGGCGCTCGCGGACGGGGTGTTCGCCCCGCTGCCCGCGCTGGCGGCGCTCGTCGGCGCGGCGCTGATCCAAGTCGGGACGAACTTCGCGAACGACTACTACGACGCGATCCAGGGCGCCGACACCGACGACCGCGAGGGGTTCACCCGCGTCGTCGCCAGCGGCCTCATCGAGCCGCACGAGGTGAAGCGGGCGATGTGGCTCACCTTCGCGGCCGCCATCGGCGTCGGCACCTACCTCGTCGCCGTCGGCGGGGTCCCGATACTCGTGATCGGGCTCGCCTCCGTCGCGGCCGGCATCGCCTACACCGGCGGGCCGTACCCGCTCGGGTACCACGGGCTCGGCGACCTCTTCGTGTTCGTCTTCTTCGGCGTGATCGCCGTGACGGGGACGTACTACGTCCAGGCCGCCGCGCTCCTCGCCGGGTGGTTCCCGGTCGGGGTGCCCGGTGAGACCGTCACGGTCGGGGCCGCGGTCGCGAGCCTCCCGATCGCCGCGCTGTCGACGAACATCCTCGTCGTCAACAACCTCCGCGACCGCGAGGAGGACGCCTCGACCGGCAAGCGCACGCTCGCCGTCCGCTTCGGCTACCGGTTCGCCCGCGGCGAGTACCTCGCGATGCTCGCCCTCGCGTACCTCGCCCCGCTGTGGTTCGTCGCGCGGGGAGACGGCCTCGCGACGCTGCTCCCGCTCGTCACGCTCCCGCTGGCGGCGACCGTCGCGCGGACCGTGTTGACCGAGACCTCCGGCGAGGCCCTCAACCCCGCGCTCGAATCGACCGGCAAACTGCTCGCCGCGTACGCCGTCGCGTTCGCGGTCGGACTGGCGGTGTGATCGACGACGACCCGCGCGGCGAGGGGCCGGCCCGGACCGTTCGACACCGGCCGTTCGCGATCGACTTGACCCGTCCGCTCGGCACCGCCCGCGGGGAGATCAGCCGCCGGGAGGGGTTCGTGGTCACCGTCGAACGAGAGACGGGCGAGGACGGCGCGGTCGGTCTCGGCGAGGCGACGCCGCTCCCGGGGTGGACGGAGTCGGGGGAGGCCTGTAAGACCGCGCTCGACGGCCTCGGCGACCGGAGCGAAGTCGAGTCACCCGCCGAGGCGCTGGACGCGGCGTCGACGCCGGCCGCGCGCCACGGCGTCTCGCTCGCGGTCGCCGACGCCGCGGCCCGCGATCGCGGACGGCGCCTCGCGGTTCACCTCGCGGACGCGGCCGGCGTCGGCGCCGCCCCCGCGGACGCGGTCCCGGTCAACGCGACCGTCGGGGACGGGTCGCCGTCGGAGACCGCCGCCGACGCGAGGCGCGCGGTCGAGGCGGGGTTCGACTGCCTGAAGGTGAAGGTCGGCGCCCGCGACGTCGACGCCGACGTCGAGCGCGTCCGCGCCGTCCGGGAGGCCGTCGGCGACGCGGTCGCGCTCCGCGCCGACGCGAACGGCGCGTGGGACCGCGAGACGGCGTCCCGCGCGCTGGACGCGCTGGCCCCCTTCGACCTCAAGTACGTCGAACAGCCGCTCCCGGCGGACGACCTCGACGGCTTGGCGGCGCTTCGCCGGGGCGACCCGTCCGACGGCGCCAGGAGCGATGACGGCGCCAGGGGCGACAAGGGAGGCGGCAGCGTCCCGATCGCCGCCGACGAGTCGGTCGCGGCCCGCGGGATCGACGCGGTGCTCGACGCGGGCGCGGCCGACGCGGTCGTGCTCAAGCCGATGGCGCTCGGCGGGCCGGACCGCGGGCTCGCGGCCGCGTTGCGGGCGCGGGAGTCCGGCGTCGACCCGGTCGTCACCACCACGATCGACGCGGTGGTCGCGCGGACGGCCGCCGTCCACGTCGCGGCCGCGGTCCCGGACGTGTCGCCCTGCGGCCTCGCGACCGCGTCGCTGCTCGACGACGACCTGGCGCCGGACCCCTGCCCGGTCGAGGGCGGCCGGATCGCGGTCCCCACGGGTCCCGGACTCGCCGGGGGCGCGTTCGACGACCTGCGGCGGTAGCGGGACGGGGGCGGACCCGGCGCTCGCCGCAGGGGGACGGACTTTTCACCGCGACCGGCGAACGGAGGGGTATGAGCGAGTGGACCGACGCCATCGTCGGCGAGCGGATGACCGTCGACAACCAGTTCAACGAGCGCGTCGCGGCGTCGCGCTTCTCCAGCCAGGAGTGGGGACTGATCATGACGGCCACCGAGTTCGAGATCGAGAACGCCGACGACCCGGAGACCGCCCGCGTCGTCGCGGACACGTCGAGCCTGCCCGCGATCATGCCCGAACTGGAGAACCTCCGGTCGCAGATGGCGGGGATGGGCGGCGCCCCCGGCGGCGACTCGGGGGGCTCCGGCGGCGTCGTCGACTCGATCAAGGGCGCGCTCGGGCTCGGCGGTGGCGGCGGCGGTGGGCCGTCCGACGAGGAACTGGAGGCCGCCGAGCGGCTCGTCCAGGAGTACGCCGACGAGCTACAGGCGCACTTAGAGGAAGTCGGGAAGTGGGAACAGGTCCGCGTCGCGTATCAGGAGTAGCGGGGCGGCCCGGGACGCGGGGCCGACGCCGGGCTCACTTCAGGTCGCTGCCGCGGAACAGCGTCAGCTCCTCCGCCTCGTAGATGTTGATCAGTTCGCTCACGATCTCGTCGTACTCCTCGTCGTCTACCCGGAGCGCGTCGAGCCGCTCGACCGTCTCCTCGTCGAGGTGGATCTGGGGCATACGCGGAGATTGGTCGGCCGGGGGATAAAAAATGTCGCCGGGCGTGATCCGCGACGGCGTCGCCGAGGCGGTCTCGGTTCGCGGCGCTCGGCGCAGCGTCAGTCGCGTCACTCGGACTCGCTGCGGAGTTCGGTCGGGTCGCGGGCGTCGGACTCGTCGGTCGCGAGCGCCTTCCGAGCCGATGCTTCGACGTCCTCGACGGTAAGATCGACGGTCGGGGGCACGAACTGACCGTTGAGGAACAGCGTGGTATCGGGCTCGGCCGAGCAATCGGCCACCACTTCCGAGGAGAGAATCGGCTGTTCCGTCGGGTCGCGTCCCACGAGCCGTGTCTTCTCGTCGAAACAGTCGTAGACGATCTGATACTCCGCCCCGAGCCACGAAGCCGGGGAAAGCACCGTTCGCCAAATGACTCGGTGTTGCGACTCCGAGACGGACTCGACGGAGATGAGCCTCGGCGTCGGAGGATTCGGAGGCATCACGTTGGTGGAGCAGTTGCCCGCGAAGCGGACCGGGGGGTGACTGGGAAGCCGTAGCGTCGCGAGGGCCGTGTCGAGCGGGAGGCCCTCCGCTGCGAGCAGTTCGATCGCGGTTCGAACCTGGTCCGCCGGGATGTGACCGTCGATCACCGCGCCCCCGGTGCCGCCGCGGCGGACCGTGTCGACGGCGACGGCGGGACGTGAGCTTCCCTCGAAGACGCTGACGGCCGGAGCCGACCGGCCGTCGGCCGCCGGGTAACGAGGGAGATCGTCCGCGACCGGCAGGCCTTCGCGAACGGGGAGATCGGAGTACAACAGGTCGATCGACGGGTCCGACAGCGCGTCCGCGACGGAGTCCGCGGTCGGGGTTCCGAGAACCGAGAGCGACCCGACGCCGGCCGGCGTCGACGGGTTCGTGAGCGCCTCGCGCAGTCGCCGCGCTCGCTCCTCGGACCGGACGAGGAGGGTGACGTTCGCGGCTCCGGCCTCCGGGGGCGTCCGCCGAAGCTCGTGTTCGTACGCCGCCGGGAGCGCCGCGGCGGTCCACTCCGGTATCGGATCCGGGGTAGGAACCGAGTCGCCCTCGCGGGAGGAGAGCGATCGGCTTCCGGTCGGGCGGTCCGCCGTCGTGACTCCGACCGGATCCCCCGAGCGAACCCCCTCGGCGGAGCCACGGACTCGAATCGGCGCGAGGACGTGCGCGAGGTGCGGCAGAAGCTCGGCCCCTTCGGGGCCGGGACGGAGTACCGCTTCCGTCGCCCACTCGGGAGCGTACGGCTCGACGGTCTCTGCGTCGACCTCAAGGAACTCCATCAGCCGTTCGCTCAGCGAGAGATCGTTCAGGTTCGGCGGGTAAAACGGCAGTTGCGGACCAACCAGGTCGTACTCCACCCTGTCAGAGATCATGTAGCCGTCGGTCCGCACGAGCGTGTCGAGGAAGAACCACGTGCGAAGTAGGTCGGTTGTCCGCTCTTCGAGCCGGTGGCCGTCGGTGGGAAGCCGCTCCGTGTACCCGTTGTCGAGCCGGACGGCAGGCGCCTCGCCGATCGTCATCCGGGCCCCGAGGTAATAGGCGAGCGTCGAGAGGCGGTACACGTCGGCGTACGTCGGTCGGACGACTACCTCGACGCCGGTGTCGGGGACGGTCAGCGGGCTCGGGATTTCGAGCGATTCCCCTCGGCGGATGCGGGGCGGGTACCCGCGAAGCGTCGGCCAGGACCGCTCCGCCGAAAACTCCCTGATGGACGATCCCAGCACCGACACCGCCTCCGCGAGGGCTTCCGGGTCGTCCGGGACGGTGATCGTCGCCTCCGGACGGGTATGGAGCGAGCGGGCGCCGAGGGAGACGATCGCGGGACGGTCCAGCGATATCTCGACCGATTCCGGTCCCTCGACGCCGCTGA
Source organism: Halorubrum sp. Atlit-8R (assembly GCF_003666025.1). Classification (NCBI taxonomy): domain Archaea; kingdom Methanobacteriati; phylum Methanobacteriota; class Halobacteria; order Halobacteriales; family Haloferacaceae; genus Halorubrum; species Halorubrum sp. Atlit-8R. Next base: position 821,492 of record NZ_QPLV01000001.1, on the reverse strand, counting down.
CCGACAGCTCCGCGTCTTCGACCCTGAGGGTCGACTTCACTGCGCCCGTGGTCTCGACACAGTACGATCCCCGCGGGAATTCCGTCGGGTCGTTCGGGCGCTCGACGAACTCGCCCTCGGCGTCGCGAACGACGATCGACGTGTACGCCGGGACGACGAACGACGTCGCCTCGAAGCTGACGGCGTTGTCGACCGGGGAGGGGAACAGCGCCGGAAGCGCCGGCGAGAGCTTCGGCTCGCGGTCGACGCGGAACTCCATCTCCTCGCCCTCGATCACGTCGCGGACCGTGAGCGTCGTCCCGTCGACCTCGAACCCGATACGCTCGCCCGAAACCCCGTCTTTCACGAGCTTATTCTGGTTCGCCAACACGTATGAGCGTGTCGATAATCACCGGGTTACGGGATTCTGAAACGTGTTCCGAGATTTCACGCACCATGACTATTCCCGTCCTGACAACAATGTTAACACGGCTCCGCGCGGAACGATGGTCATGAACGATGCCGGCTCGGAGCCGATCGAACGGGCTCTCGCGGCGGCGTTTCCGGACCGGGCCGTGGACCGATTGACGGGCGTCGGCCCCTCGTGGAACGGCGCCAACGAGACGGTGGGCGTCGTCTTCGCCGACGGCGGCCGGGCGTTCCTCAAGGTCGCGCTGGCCGACGAGAGCCGCCGGCTCGCCCGAGAGCGCGCCGTGCTCCGGTACGTCGCGGAACACGGGCCACTGCCGGTCCCCGAGGTGCTGGCGGCCGATCCCGACGGCGACCCGGCGTACCTCGCGACGGCGCCGGCGCCCGGCCGAGGGCTGTTGGACGCCTACGAGGCGGCGAGCGACGGCGAGCGCGAGCGACTGCTCCGCCGCGTCGGGGCCGCGCTCGCCGCGCTCCACGCCGACCGGTTCCCGGACCACGGGGAGATAGTCGGGGCAGGGACGGAGCGCGGGAGCGAGGCGGAGCGCGCGGCGACCGCGGAGAAAGGAACGTCCGCGGGACCCGACGGGCCGACCGGACTCTCGATAGAGTTCGCGCCGTGGTCCGACGTGCTGCTCGCGACGGTCGAGCGGACCCGCGAGATCGGCACCAGCGAGCGGCTCGCGAGCCACTACGACGCGGTGATCGACTGCGTCCGCGCGAACCGGGAGACGCTCGACGAGGCGCCGGCCGCGCTGCTCCACGGCGACGTCACGAAGCCGAACCTCTTCGTCGACGCCGACGCGGTGGCGGCGATCGACTGGGAGCTGTCCCACGTCGGCGACCCGGCGCGGGACCTCGTCCGCGCCGAGGACCAACTGCTCAACGGCTTCGACTCGACCGGCCCGGAGCGGTTCGCCGCCGCCCTCCGCGAGGGGTACCGCGAGCGGGCCGGGGGGCTCCCGGCGGGGTTCGAGCGGCGCCGCCCCGTCTACGAGGTCGTCAGGATGCTCGGGCGGTCGGGGTTCGTCGACCAGTGGGCGACGTACCTCGACGAGCCGGTCGACGCCCTGATCGAGCGCGCGGACGCCGAGTTACGGGCGCGGCTCGACGCCGTCTGACCGCGGCGGGGAGTCGGCCGCCCGGCTCAGCGGTTCCACGCCGCGTCGTCCGGGTCGATCCGTCGCTCGCCCGGGTCGAGCGCGTCGATGGCGTCGAGGTCGGCGTCTGGCAGGTCGACGTCGAGCGCGCTGAGGTTCTCGCGGACGTGGTCGCCGCGCGCCTTCGGGATCGGGACGACGCCGCGGTCGAGCGCCCACGCGAGCGCGACGACCGCGGGCGAGCAGTCGTTCCGCTCCGCGATCGCGGCGACCTCCGGGTCGTCGAGGATCTCGCCCCGGCCGAGTGGGGAGTAGCCGACGAGGCGGTGGTCGAACTCGGCGGCGAGCGCGCGCAGCTCCGGCTGGCGGAACCGCGGGTGGCACTCGACCTGGTGGGCCGCGATCGGCGCGTCGAGGATCTCGCGCGCCTCGCGCAGCAGGTCGGGGGTGAAGTTCGAGACGCCGACGTGGTCGGTCACGCCCGCGTCGCGGAGGCCGTCGAACGCCGGCAGCGTCGTCTCCGGGTCGTACGCCCGGATCGGCCAGTGGACGTACAGGAGGTCGACGCGGTCGAGGCCGAGGCGGTCGAGGCTCTCGCGCGCCGTCTCCCGCACGTCGTCGGGCGCGAGGTTCTCGGGGTGGACCTTCGTGGCGACGACCACGTCGTCGCGGTCGACGTCGCTCGCGGCGATCCCCGCGCCGACCGCGGCCTCGTTGTCGTACATCTGCGCGGTGTCGACGTGGCGGTAGCCGGCGTCCAGCGCCGCGGCGACGGTGTCGGTACAGGTCTCGGGGTCGTCGAGCCCGGACGTTCCGAGCCCGATCGACAGGTCGAGCGGTGGCACGCGAGACGGTTCCGGCCGCGGAGTGAAAAAGGCGCGCGAGCCGGCACGCGGCGATCTGACGCCCCCGCGCCGCCGCGTCCCGCGCCGCCGCGTCCCGCGCCGCCGCGTCCCGCACGCTTAATCCGTCGCGTCCGTAGGGTGGCCTGAGATGGCGACCGGCCCCGCGCTCCCCTCGACACCCGAGCCGCTCCGGCTCGGCGCGTTCGCCGAGCCACTCCTCGTCGACCCCGGACCGCGGCTGCTCCGCGCGGTCGTCGCGGCGTACCGCGAGGCCGCGCCGACGCTCGTCGAGCCGAGCGTCGCGGACCTGTCGGGCGGCGCGGGCGACACGGGCGCGGACGACCCCGACCCGTCGAGACTCCCGACGCTGAAGGTGCTCGCAGGCGAGGGCGCGGTCGACGACGCGACGGCGGGGTTCCGGTCGGCGAGCCGGCTCGCGGCGCTCGTCGACGCCGACGCCGTCGCCCTCCGCGTCCTCGACGCGCCGCAGCCGAACCCGGTGCTGGCGGGCGAGGAGACCGGCTTCGCACTGATCGGTAGCGAGCGCGCCGGGGCAACCGTGGAACCGGGTGGATGGTTCCCGGTCGGCGACGACGCCTCGCTCCGCGAGCGGTACGGGACGCGGTTCGCCGACGCGGAGCCGTACGGGCTCCGGACGCCCAGTCGACGGCGGGTGTACGAGGGGATCGCCGCGCGGTGCGACGAGTCGGTCGCGGCGGCGGTGCTCCGCGCGCTCGACGTGACCGACGACGCCGGCGGCACGGTGGACAGCGCGGGCGACACGCCGGAAGGTACGGGCGACGCGAGCGCGGACGGTCCCGACCCGGAAGCGGCCCGCGTCCGCGCCTACGCGGTCGGCGCGCGCGAGGGCGTCCTCGACCGCACCCTCCGGCGGGCCTGCGAGGACGCGGGGCTCGGGAGCCCCTCGACGTTCACGCGGATAAAACGGCTCCTGCGGGCGGCCGACCTGATCGAGACGGTCGCCGAGCCGCAGCCGGTCGGGCGACCGCGGGAGCGGCTGGCGCCCCGCGGCGCGCTCGCCGCGGCCGAGACCCCCGAAGAGACGGTCGCGGCGGTCCGCGACGTGACGGAATGAGAGCGGTGCGAGCGGCGAGACCGCGGGGTCGATCGCGGCTCGTCAGTCGTCGGTGGTCTTGATGTCCGCGGAGAGCCCCTGCGCCATCTCGATCTCCTTCGAGTTGTTCAGGGTCCACGCGGTGCGGTCGGTGACGGCTTCGATGGCCTCGCGGGCGGAGGGGTAGCCGTTACCGGACTTCTTCACGCCGCCGAAGGGGAGCTGGACCTCGGCGCCGATACACGGGAGGTTCCCGTACGCCAGCCCCAGCTCGGCGCGGTCGCGGTAGTAGTTGATCTGTCGGTAGTCCTCGGAGATGATCGCGCCGGCCAGCCCGTAGTCCACGTCGTTCTGGATCTCTACGGCGCGCTCGATGCCGCCCTCGTACTCAAGCAGGGCGACGTGGGGACCGAACACCTCCTCGTGGGTACACCGCAGGTCGGCGTCGGGGTCCGCCTCGTAGACGAACGGGCCGATCCAGTTGCCGTCCGCGTGGCCGTCGGGGATCTCGTCGGCGTCGAGTTCCGTCCGGTCGACGAGGACGTTCACGTCCTCCTCGCGGGCGAGCTCGTTGTACTCGGTTACCTTCTCCAAGTGCTCCGGCTCGATCAGCGGCCCCATGAACGTGTCCTCGTCGAGGGGGTCGCCGACGGCGACCGACTCCGCGACCTCGACGAACCGCTCTTTGAACTCGTCGTACACGTCGGTGTGGACGATCAGGCGCTCGGAGGAAACGCAGCGCTGGCCGGTTGTCTTGAACGAGGACATCACCGCGGAGTGGACCGCGACGTCGAGGTCCGCCTCCTCGGTGACCACGATGGCGTTCTTGCCGCCCATCTCGCAGGCCGCGCGCTTGCCGGCGACGCCGCCGAGCTTGTCCTGGATGTGGTGGCCGACCTCCGCGGAGCCGGTGAAGAGGACGGTCGAGACGTCGTCGTGCTCGACGATCGCGTTGCCGGCGTCGCCGAACCCCTGGACCATGTTGAACACGCCGTCCGGGATCCCGGCGTCGTCGAACATCTCCGCGATGATCTGCGCGCACCACGGGGTCTGTTCGGCGGGCTTGAACACGACGGTGTTCCCCTCGACCAGCGCGATGGCCATGTGCCAGTACGGGATCGCGACCGGGAAGTTCCACGGCGTGATACAGCCGGTGACGCCGCGCGGCTTCCGGCGCATGTACGCGTCCTTCGACGGGATCTCCGAGGGGACGATGTCGCCCTTCGGGTGCCGGGCGTCGCCCGCGGCCCACTCGACCATGTGCGCGGCCTCGACCACGTCGGCTTTCCCCTCGCTGATCTCCTTGCCGCACTCCTTCGAGACCACCGCTCCGAGCTCGTCCGTCCGGTCGCGGAGCTCGTGGTACACGTCCCAGAGGTACTCCGCGCGCTGGATCCGCGAGAGCTCGCGCCACTCCTCGAACGCCGCGTCCGCGGCGTCGACCGCGCGCTCCACGTCGTCGGGGGTCCCGCGTCGGAACTCGCCTAAGGACTCCCCGGTCGCGGGGTTCGCGCTCTCGAAGGTCTCGGACCCGTCGCCGTCGACCCACTCGCCGTCGATGTAGTGCTGGTAGGGCTGCGCCATGTGTGGCGGTTACCGTCGGCACGTCCAAATAACCCACCCTACCATGGGCGGCAGGGTCTTCGTGGTGCGGTACCTACTGTGTCGGATAATGGCGACGACCGACGCGGAGGGGCGGGGGGACTGGGGCGGAACCAGGCTGACGCTCGACCTGTGGCACCCGAACTGCTGGGCCATCGAGGCGACGGGCAAGACGGACGGCGGCGTGCTCGCGCACGCCATCTACAACTCGCCGCGGACCGACGCCGACGCGCCCGACTCCGTGAACGGGCTGTTCACCGCCTTCGCGGACACCACGGACGAGGTCGAGGCGCTCCTCGACGCGATCCGCGACTCCGACCGCGCCGGCAACCTCCTGGAGCTACGGGAGCGGTTCGGACGCGCGCGGGACGCGCCGGGGAACGTCGTCCGCGAGTTCTTCTTAGAGTACGACCCCGCCGACATGGTGTGTCCGACGCTGCTCGAACACGGCTTCGTCCACAGCGCGCCGGTCCGGATCGAGGACGGACGGGAGGAGTGGCAGGTGTGCTTCGTCGGCGAGCGGACGGACATCCGCGAGTCGCTCGACGCGGTCCAGGCGGCGTCCGGCGCCGAGGTGACGGTGGAGTCGATGTCGTCGACCGGGCACGCTGGGCGGACCCCCCGCGAGCAGCGGCTCGACACGCTGACCCCGACGCAGCGGGCCGTGTACGAGCACGCGCGCGAGGTCGGCTACTACGAGTGGCCCCGCGAGGCGTCGACCCGGGAACTCGCCGACGACATGGACGTCTCGAAGACGACGCTGCTCGAACACCTGCGGAAGGCGGAGTCGAAGCTCCTGGACCCGTGACCCCGGCCGCGGGTCAGCGGCCGACGACGGCCCGCAGCGCGAACAGCGCGTTCGACTTGCGCTCCCGGACGCGCCGGTAGAAGTACGAGAACCACTTGCTGCCGTACGGGATGTACTGGTACACGGTCACCCCGTCCGCCGCGAGGTCGAACTGCGCCGACTCGCGGACGCCGGTCAGCATCTGGACCTCGTAGGGGGTCCCGTGTTCGGCGTGGAGCTCGGCCGCGTGCTCGATCATCGCCGGGTCGTGGCTCCCGACCGCGACCCCGTCGTCGAACGCCTCGAACATGTACGCGAGGCAGTCGCGGTACGACTCGTCGACGCGCGCCTTCTTCTTGTAGGAGATGTCGGCGGGCTCGTCGTAGGCGCCCTTGACCAGCCGGACCTTGCCCGGGAGCGCCGCGAGCCGTTCAAGGTCCTCTCGGGTCCGCTTCAGGTTCGCCTGGACGCAGACGCCGACATTGCCGTCGGTCTCGCGCGCGTGTCGCTCGAAGGCGTCGAGCGTCACGTCGGTGGTCTCGTGGTCCTCCATGTCGATCCAGACGAACGTCCCGTCCCCCCCGGCCCCCTCGTTGGCCGCCGCGACGATCCGAGCGAGGTTCTCGCGGAAGACGTCGTCGCCGACGTCGAGGCCAATCTGACTCGACTTCACCGAGACGCAGGCGTCGACGTCGCGGTCCGCGATCGATCCGACGAGGTCGACGTAGGCGTCCGCGTCCTCGTCGGCGGGCGGCCGCTCCTCGTAGTGCTCGCCGAGCAGGTTCAGGATGCCGGCCACGCCGCGGTCGTTCAGCCCCTCGACGTGGGCGAGCGCCGCCTCGGGCGTCTCCCCGGCGACGAAATTGCTCGCGATGGGCGGTAGCATGTGTACACCGCGACCCCGGGCCGCTATATACTGCCACCCGACCAATTCTTGCGAACGTATATGGGCCGTATAAATATGCGACGGTGCCCGTACGTACGAATTCGGCGGGTCGAACCGCTCGTCCCGACCATGGACGGGCCGGGGTTAAGATACCCGGATGTGCTCCGGACTACCGGATAAACATGTCACGAGATACCACGGACGTGGCTGACCGGCGTACCCTGCTGAAACTGACCGGCGGCGCGGGAGTGATCGCCCTGTCCGGCTGCCTGAGCACGACCGACGACGGGGGCGACGGCGGCGACGGGTCGGACGGATCCGACGGCAGCGACGGCAGCGACGGCAGCGACGGAAGTGACGGGGGCGACGGCGGCGACGGGAGCGACGGCGGCGACGGCGGCGACTCGACCGGCCCGTACGAGATCGGGATGGTCGATTCGCTGACCGGGTCGCTGTCGGCGTTCGGCGAGCGGAACCAGCGCGGCGTCGAACTCGCCCTGTCGCGCGTCAACGACGTCGGCATCGACGGCCGCGACCTCGCCCTGATCACCGAGGACTCCGAGAGCGAGAACCAGGGCGGCATCGCCGCCGCGCAGAAGCTCGTCAACCAGGACGGCGTCCCGTTCCTCATCGGCGCGGTCGGCTCCGGCGTCTCGCTCGCCATCTACGAGAGCGTCGTCGAGGGGACCGACGTGGTCCAGCTGAGTCAGAACTCCACCGGGCTCAACCTCACCGACTTCCCGGGGCTCCTCCGGATGTCGCCGTCCGGCCGCAGCCAGTCGCTCGCGCTCTCGAACATCATCGCCGACGACGGCTACGACGAGGTGGCGGTCACCTACGTCAACAACGACTACGGGCAGAGCCTCACCGACGCGTTCGTCGAGGCCTACGACGGCGACGTGGTGTACAACACGCCCCACGACCAGGACCAGCAGTCCTACTCCGGCGTCGTCTCCGAGATGAACAGTTCCGGCGCGGACGCGTGGCTGTTCGTCACCTACCAGGCGGAGTTCGCCACGATGGTCAACGAGGTGTTCTCGTCGGGCTACGAGGCGCAGTTCTACGGCGCCGACTCCGTCTCCGGCGACAACGTCCTGGAGAACACCCCTGAGGGGAGCATCGACGGCATGAAGATCGTCGTCCCCTCCGCGCCCGTCGAGGAGGAGAACTACCAGTCGTTCGCGGACGCCTTCGAGTCCGAGTACGGGCGTCGCCCGACCTCGTGGGCGGCGTACGCGTACGACTGCGTCATCAACGCCGCCTTGGCGATCCAGGCCGCCGACGAGTTCAGCGGCGCCGCGCTCCAGGAGACCGTCCGGCGCGTCTCCGGCCCCGAGGGCGAGCAGGTGACCTCGTTCGAGGCCGCCAGCGAGATCCTCGCGGACGGCGGCGGTCCCGACGACGTGGACTACCAGGGGGTCAGCGGGCCCATCGACTTCAACGAGGACGGGGACCCGGTCGGGTTCCTCCAGGTCTTGGAGGTCCAGAACCACGAGTACGAAGGCATCGACTTCGTCGAAGGCTAACTCCGACCGATGACCGTCCTCGGATACCTGGCCAACGGGCTGGTCTTCAGCAGCATCATCGTCCTCGGCAGCATCGGGCTGTCGCTCGTGTACAGCATCGCGGACTTCGCGAACTTCGCGCACGGCGACACGATGACGATCGGCGCGTACACCGCGCTCGTGACGTTCGGCGCGATCGGCGGGCTCGGCGGCGCGGTGCTCGGACTGCCGTTCGGGTTCTTCGTCGCCTTGGTCGTCGGCATCGCCGCCGCGGCGGTCGTCGCGGTCGTCACCGAGCGGCTGATCTACGAGCCGCTGGAGATCGACTCGATCGGCCTGCTTATCACCTCCATCGGGATCGCCTTCGTCTACCGCGCGCTGATCCAGATCCGGTTCGGCTCCGACTTCACGCGGTTCGACATCCAGCCGCTGCGGCCGATCGAGTCGCTCGTCCCCCTCGGGATCCGGGTGACGCTCCACGACGTGGCGATCGTCGTCTCGGCCGTGATACTCGTCGTCGGGCTCCACGTGCTGCTCCAGTACACCGACCTCGGCCGGAAGATGCGCGCGATGGCCGACAACCCCGACCTCGCGCGGGTCAGCGGGATCCGGACGAAGCGGGTCAAGCTCTGGACGTGGGTCATCGGCGCCGGGCTGGCCGGCGCCGGCGGCGTGTTCCTCGGGCTGTTCAACCAGCTCTCGCCGCGGATGGGGTTCAACCTCCTCCTCGTGATATTCGCGGCGGTGATCCTCGGCGGGATCGGCTCCGTCTACGGCGCGATGGCGGGCGGCTTCCTCATCGGCATGATCAACCAGCTCACACCGTTCTTCTCCGACGTGGTCGAAGCGCTCCCGATCTGGCCGGGGTGGCTCGCGCGCCTCCTCGAGAGCCTGGTCAGCATCGAGTACGCGAACGCTATCGCCTTCGTGATCATGGTCGCGGTCCTGTTAGTCCGCCCCAACGGGATCGCCGGCGAGGGGGCGACATGAGTCGCCTCGACGACGCGAAGGCGGCGGTGACGGACCTGAGCCGCCCGGAGCGGTGGGTCCTCGGCGTCAGCGCCGCGTTCGCGCTGTTCCTGCTGGCCGCGCTGCTGACGGGCGGGCTCGGCCCGACGTACTTCCTCTTCCTCGTCGGCCTCGCGGGCATGTACGCGCTGCTGTCCTTCGGGCTCAACGCGCAGTGGGGGTACACCGGCCTGATCAACTTCAGCGTCGCGGCGTTCTTCGGGATCGGCGCGTACGGCTCCGCGCTGATGACCGCAGACGGCTCGCCGATCGCGGGCGGGCTCAGCCCGCTCGTCGGCCTCGCCGTCGCCCTGTTCGTCGCGCTCGTGCTGGCGCTCCTCATCGGGATCCCGACGCTGCGGCTCCGGGCCGACTACCTCGCCATCGCGTCGCTGGGGCTCGCGGAGGTCGTCCGGCTCGTCGTCCTCAACGAGCGCTGGCTGACGAACGGCAGCGCGGGGGTCCGGGGCATTCCCGGGTTCTTCGCCGGCTGGCCGGTGCTGTCGACGTTCCCGGAGGCGATGCCCGGGCTCCGGCTGGAGGTCGTGCCGGGGTCGCCGGTGTTCTTGGAGACCGCCTTCTGGCAGGCCTCGCTGAACGTCCTGCTGGTGCTCGCGTTCGCGGGGGCGACCTACTTCGTCCTCCGGCGCGCGCACCGGTCGCCGTGGGGCCGCGTCCTGCGGACGATCCGCTCCGACGAGGACCTCGCGCGGGCGCTGGGGAAGAACACCTACTCGTTCAAGATGCAGTCGTTCGTCCTCGGGAGCCTGATCATGGCGCTGGCGGGCGTGTTCTACACGCACCTGAACCTCTACGTCGGGCCGGGCGACCTCGACCCGATCACGACGTTCTACGCCTGGGTCGCCGTAATCTTAGGCGGCAGCGGCTCCAACCGCGGCGCGCTGTTCGGCGGGATCGTCATCGTCGCGATCCGCGAGGGGACGCGGTTCCTCAACGACGTGGCGCTGCCGGTCGACCCCGCGCCGCTGCGGCTGCTGCTCATCGGCGTCGTGATCATCGCCGTCATGCGCTACCGGCCGCAGGGGGTCCTCCCGCCGCAGCGGGAGCTGATCTGGCCGAGCGCGGTCGACGGGGGCGGACGCCCCGAGCAGCCGGACAGCGGCGTCCGCGAGCGCAAGGGAGGTGGTGACGGTGAGTGAGGGCGCGCTCCCCAAGCAGGACGCCGTGTTGCGCGTCGACGACCTCCAGAAGTCGTTCGGCGGGCTCGCGGCGACGGACCACGCGACGTTCGCCGTCGAGCGCGGCACGATCACCGGGCTCATCGGCCCGAACGGCGCCGGCAAGTCGACGCTGTTCAACCTCATCTCCGGCTTCTACGAGCCGGACGGCGGGACCGTCGAGGTCAACGGGACCGACGTGACCGGCATGGAGCCGTATCAGGTCGCCGACCACGGGCTCGTCCGGACGTTCCAGACGCCGCGCAAGCTGGAGGGAATGACGGTCCGCGAGGCGATGCTGGTCGGGCCGCGGAAACAGCCCGGCGAGTCGTTCCTGACGCTGTTCGCGTCGCCGGGGACGGTCGCCGACAGCGAGTCGGCGAACCTCGCCGAGGCCGAGCGGATACTGGCGGACTTCGAGATCGACCACCTCGCCGCGCAGCCCGCGACGGACATCTCCGGCGGGCAGATGAAGCTCGTCGAGCTCGCGCGGGCGATGCTCGCCGAGCCGGAGGTCCTCCTGCTCGACGAGCCGGTAGCGGGGGTGAACCCGACGCTCGCGAAGAAGCTGAAGCGACAGATACGGCGGCTCAACGACCAGGGGACGACGTTCCTGCTCATCGAGCACGACATGGAGTTCGTGATGGACCTCGCCGATCCGATCGTCGTCTTAGACCAGGGGCACGTGCTGACCGAGGGGACGCCCGATGAGGTGCGGAGCGACGACCGCGTCATCGACGCGTACCTCGGGGGTGGCGCGTGAGCGACGCTCCCGAGGCCGGCTCGGGCGCCGGGACCGACCCGGTGCTCGCGCTGTCGGGCGTCGACAGCGGGTACGGGGAGGTACAGGTGCTCGACGACCTCTCGGTCCGGCTCGATCCGGGCGAGATCGTCTGTCTCGTCGGGCCCAACGGGGCCGGGAAGTCGACGGTGCTCAAGACGGCGTTCGGCATGCTGACGCCGTGGACGGGGACCGTCGAGTACCACGGCCGCGAGATCGGCGGCATGGCGCCCGAGGAGATCGTCCGCGAGGGGATCGGCTACGTCCCGCAGACCGACAACGTGTTCGGCTCGCTGACGATAGACGAGAACCTCCGGATGGGCGGGGTCGCCCGCGACGGCGGCCTCGACGCGGTCATCGAGACGCTGTACGACCGGTTCCCGATCATCGAAGAGAAGCGGACCGCGAAGGCGAAGACGCTCTCCGGCGGCCAGCGTCAGGTGCTCGCGTTCGCGCGGGCGCTCGTGATGGAGCCCGACGTGCTCCTCATCGACGAGCCGTCGGCCGGCCTCGCGCCGAACACCGCCGACGACGTGTTCGCCGACGTCCAGGAGGTCAACGACATGGACACGGCGATCCTGATGGTCGAGCAGAACGTGACGAAGGGGCTCGGCATCTCCGACCGCGGCTACGTCCTCGACCAGGGGACGGTCCGGTTCGAGGGGACGCCCGAGGAGCTGCTGAACGACGACGAGGTCTCGCAGCTGTACCTCGGCGGCTGACTCCTCTCGACACCCTTTTGCGAGACGGTAGCGGTTCTCTGACGCCGTTCACGATGTCACCCGGACCGAGTCGATACGCCTTCGCGCTCGCCCCCCTCGCAGCCGCGTCGCTGTGGGGCGGGATGTACGTCGTCAGCAAGTGGGGGTTCGCGCTGATCCCGCCGGTCACGCTGGGGTTCCTCCGGGTGACGCTGGGCGCCGTGGCGCTCCTGCTCGTCGTCACCGCCCGCGGCGGTCCCCCGCCCTCGCGCGGCGAGTGGGCCACCTTCGCGGCGCTCGGCGGCTGGGTGACCCTCACGGTCGCGACGCAGTTCGTCGGGACGGAGCTGACGAACGCGAGCCAGGGCTCGCTCCTGACGGTGTTGACCCCCGTCTTCACCGTGGCGCTGGGCGCGCTCGTGCTCGGGGAGCGCGTCACGGGGAGGAAGGCCGCCGGAATGGCGGTCGCGGGGGTCGGCACCGCGGTCGTGCTCGCCGGCCGGTACGACCTCGCCGCCGTCGCCGCCGGCAACCTGCTCGGGGTGGCGCTGCTGCTCCTCGCGAGCGCGGCGTGGGCCGGCTACACCGTCTGGGGAGTCCGCGCGGTCAGGCGTCACGGGGCGCTCCGGGCGGCGACCTACTCCTCGCTGGCGAGCGTCCCGATGCTGGGCGCCCTCGCCGCCGGCGAGCTGTGGGTCCTCGGCCGCTCGCCGGCCGACCTCCCGCTGACCGCCGAGTCGGCCGGCGCGGTGCTGTACCTCGGGCTGGCGTCGACGGCGGCGGCGTGGTTCCTCTGGTACAAGGGGTTGGAGTACGTCTCCGCGGGGACGGTCGCCGTCTTCTTCTTCGCACAGCCCGCCGTCGGGGCGGCGCTCGGCGCGGCGCTGCTCGGGGAGTCGCTCGGGTCCGGCTTCGTCGCCGGCGGCGCGCTGATGGCCGTCGGCATCTGGGTCGTCGGCCGCGAGCGCGCGGACGAAGGCGACGGTCCGCCCGATCCGACCGCGGAATGATCCGCGTAAGGGGCCGCCGGGTCGGGCGTCGCCGGGTCGGTTGCCGACCCTCGCGCTACGTCGTCCGCTTTTCGAGCTCGCCGGTCAGCTCCGTGGCGTCGAAGTCGTGGTCCGGCCGGATCGCGACGAAGTCGAGGAACCGGCGCGCGGCGAGGAGCTCGTCCGTCGAGTAGCTCGTCAGCGCGGCCGAGACCGTCTCGGCGGCGCCGACCAGCGGCTCCAGCGCCGCCAGCGCGCTCGCGAGGTCGTAGGCGCGCGCCGCCTCGCGGCCGTCCTCGCTCACGCGGGTCGCGTCGATGACGTAGAGTTCGCCGTCGGCGACGAGAACGTTCTCGGCGCGGAGGTCGCCGTGCGCGAGGCCGGCGTCGTGGATGGTCCGGAGCGTCCCGAACAGCTCGGGGGCGAGCTCGGCGACGGCCGCCGCGTCGAGCTCCCCCAGCGTGCGGAACTCGGGGAGGTACTCCAACACGAGCACGCCGAGGTCGCCGACCTCGAACGCCTCGACGGGCTCGGGCGCGTTGACCCCGAGCTCGCGGACGCGCCGGGTCGCCTCCAGCTCGTGGCGCGCCATCTCGTAGGGCGTCTCGTGGCGCTCGAAGAACCCCTCCGTGCCGGCCGAGAACGCGCCGAGGTTCCGCCCGGTGGTGAACAGCGCGTGGACGAGCGTGTTCTGTCGCGTGATCACCTTCACGAAGAGGTCCTCGTCAACGACCATCGGCGTCGACAGCCAGTTGTCGGCGTCGAGGAAGCGCACCCGCATCTCGTCGCGGTCGTACCGGGCCGCCAGCTCGCGCGCGACCCGCTCGATGTCGGGCCAGTCGACGCGGCCGCGGACGAGCTGCCGGAACTCCATACCGGCGGAACGCGGCGACGCGGCATAAGTCGTCGGCCTCGCGGACCGCCGCGCGCCGCGGTCTGTCACGGACGTTCGCATCGTTTATGCCCGCGGGTCGCAATTCTTGCCCATGGACTTCGAGGTACCCGGCGAGCACCGGATGATACGCGACACTGTCCGGGAGTTCTGCGAGGAGGAGATCGCGCCCATCGCGCAGGAGATCGAGGACGAACACCGCTTCCCCGAGGAGGTGTTCGAGTCGCTCGCGGACCTGGACATGATGGGCGTCCCGGTCTCGGAGGAGTACGGCGGTCTCGGCGGCGATCAGCTGATGTACGCGCTGGTCACGGAGGAACTCGGCCGCGTCTCCGGCGGGATCGGGCTCTCGTACGCCGCCCACACCTCCCTGGGCGCGAAGCCGATCGACCTGTTCGGGACCGACGAACAGAAGGAGCGGTGGCTCCGCCCGCTCGCGGAGGGGGAGGGGCTCGGCGCGTGGGCGCTCACCGAGCCCGGCAGCGGCTCGGACGCCTCCGACATGGACACGACCGCCGAGTACGACGCCGACGCGGACGAGTACGTGCTGAACGGCACCAAGCAGTTCATCACGAACGCGAACGTCGCCAACTCGATCCTCGTGAAGGCGGTGACGGACCCCGAGGCGGGGTACGACGGCATCTCGACGTTCATCGTCGACCCCGACGCCGACGACGGGTTCGAGGTGACGACCGTCTGGGACAAGATGGGCCTGAACAGCTCGCCGACCTGCGAGATAGCCTTCGACGACGTGCGGATCCCGGCGGACCGGCTCCTCGGCGAGGAGGGCGACGGCTGGACGCAGACGATGAAGACGCTCGACGGCGGGCGCATCTCCATCGCCGCGCTCTCGGTCGGACTCGCGCAGGGCGCCTACGAGGCCGCAAAGGAGTACGCGGGCGAGCGGGAGCAGTTCGGCAAGCCGATATCGAAGTTCGACGCCGTCCGCGACAAGGTGGTCCACATGCACCGCCAGATCGAGCGCGCCCGCCTGCTGACCCACCGCGCCGCCTCGAAGTACGACGCCGGCGAGTCGGTCACGCGCGAGTCGGCGCTCGCCAAGCTCGACGCCAGCGAGGCCGCCCGCGAGGTGGCCGAGGAGGCGGTCCAGACGCTCGGCGGCTACGGCTACACCACCGACTTCGCGCCGCAGCGCTTCTACCGCGACGCGAAGCTGATGGAGATCGGCGAGGGGACGAGCGAGATCCAACACGTCGTCATCGGGCGCGAACTCGGCCTCTGAAGGACCGTCTCCCATTCTCGGTCGCCAGCCGGCCGACCTCAGGGGAACTCGATCAGGTCGTCGTCGACGCCGCGTAAGCTCTCGGCGAGCCGCGAGTCGTCCGGCACCGCTCGCTTGAACGGCGCCGACCCGAACGTCGCGTCCCCGTTGACGGACACGAGGCCCAGTTCGGCCGGGTCGCCCTCCAGCCCCGTCAGGAACGCGACGGTTCGGACCGCCGGCACGTCGCCGGCGTACGCGTCCCGGTCGACGGAGCCGTACAGCGTGCGGTTCGTCGCGACGTGGTGGACGCAGGTGGGCGTCGGCGCGAAACAGAGCAGGTAGCGGGCGCCCGGCTCGGTCCGCCCGAGCTTGGGACGCAGCGCGTGGCGCTCGTCGGCGTGGAAGTACCGCTCCATCCGCCGGTACTGTCGGAGGACCTCGTTCGCGCCCGTGGCGCGCCGGACCGCGGCGTCCGCCTTGAGCTCGATCACGCGGTCGACCGGCTCCGGCGTCCGCGTCCGGACGAACAGATCGACGACGCCCTCGCGCCCCTCGGCGTCGTACGGCTCTTCGAGGCGGATCGCCGGGTCGTCGGCCGTCGCCTCGTAGTGTTCGACGAGCCGGGTCGCCAGCGCGTCTTCGCGCATTGGTCGCCGGAAGGGTCCGGAGCGCGATAAACCCGCCCCTCCCCGGCGGGTCCGCGGCGCGCCGAGCGGGCCGATTTCCCCTCGGCGCGTTCCCGCGATCCGAGAGCCATCACGGGGTTTGTAAGGCTTCGTCCCCTACTTCAGGTGATGTCTGACAAACTGTCCAGACGGCGGTATCTCGCCGGGACCGGCGCCGCGCTGACCATCGGAACGCTCGCCGGCTGTTCGGGCGGCGGCGACGGCGGCGACGGGTCGGACGGCGGCGACGGCGGCGACGGGTCCGGCGGCGGGAACGCGGTCGACGACGTTCCCGACGAGATCGACGAGTACCTCTCGGACGCTCGGATGTACGAGGGGACCATCATGGACTTCACCGGACAGGACGAGGTGACCGTCCAGGTCGGCGCCGGCGACGTCGGGTTCGCCTTCTCGCCGGCGGCGATCCGCATCGACTCCAGCACGACCGTCGTCTGGGAGTGGACCGGGACCGGCGGGGCGCACAACGTCGCCTCCGTCGAGGCCTCCGAGTCCGACTTCAACAGCGGAAACGCGGTCTCCGAGGAGGGGACCACGTTCGAGCAGTCGTTCGACAACACCGGGATCCAGCTGTACCAGTGCACGCCTCACCAGGCGAACGGGATGCTCGGCGCGATCGAAGTCGTCGAGGCCTGAATCGGTCCCGACCGGCGGTCCGACGGAACGCTATTTTTTCGGCGGCGGAACGGCGCTCACGAGAGGAACGACCAGCGGACGTCGACGATCCGGTCGTGCTCGCTGGTGACCGTCGGCCGCGCGAGGTGGTCGTTGGCGTTGGCGCCGACCTCGGCGAGCCGCGACAGCGCCTCTTCGAGCGTCCGGTCCGAGCGCCGCACGGCGGCGTCGCGCTCGTAGGGGGCGTCGATCGGGTTCGCCCGGGAGTTCGAGATCGCGATCGCGTCGGTGAGGTCGCCGCCGATCGCGTGCGGCGGCTGGTGGAAGTGCCAGTCGCCGACGGTGAGGAACAGCCACACGTCGCCGTTGATGGCGTGGTACTCGCCGGTGACCCCGTCGGCGTCGTACGCGACCACGCGGGAGAGCACGGCGGTCTTGAGCCGGTAGAGGGCGTCCTTGCGGGCCGAGCGGACGTTGCTCTCGGTGACGTCGCCGCGCTCGTAGGCCGCGGTGGCCTCGTCGGCGAACTGCTTTGCGACCTTGTTGACGACGTACAGCGATTCGAGCAGGTCGTCCGTCGGTTCCAGCGGAGTCACGGGAGCACCGGTCGTGTCTGCGACCGACCGCAGGTCCGGCCGTCGCGCGGATAGGCGTTTCGGGATCCGGAACGGCTGCGCGCGCCCTCGGACGCCGGCGCGGACTCGCTCGGCGCCGAGGTCGGGGGCCCCCGGATGGTTAATTCTTTAAGCGCAGGGACGAAGTGAGGTGTAAGATGGCGCACGACTCCGTGAAACTGTATTCGGCGATATACGTCGCCCTCCTCGTCGCGGCGACGCTGAACTTCGCGCTCTTCGAGACGTCGTTCATCGAGTTCTCGTACACGACGGCGATCGCCGGGACGCTGGTGATCGCGACGGTCAAGACGCTGCTCATCGTCGCGTACTTCCAGCACCTCCGGTGGGAGAACCGCTCGCTGACCTACCTGATGGGCCTCGCGCTCGCGCTCACCATGCTGCTGATGGCGGCCGCGACGTACTCCATCTCGTAACGACCCCGCGACGGCCGCGGACTCCCCTCCCGGATCTTCTCTCGACCCTCCCGCTTTCCGTGGAGCGACTCCATCCCCGTTGCCGCCGGCTGTTATTACCAAGTAATATTAGTTAGTTATAACTTAGTCCGAAACGGACCCTCGGACGAGATGGCGTTCAGCGACCGACTCCTCGAGGCCGGATCGGACATCTGGGACGCGCAGAAGGAGCACCCGTTCGTCGTCGAGCTGGCGGACGGGAAACTGGACGAGGCGGCGTTCAGACATTGGGTGCGACAGGACTACCGGTACCTCCTCGACTACGCGCGCGTCTTCTCGATCGCGGGGACGAAGGCGGACGACGAGGAGACGACCCGGCGGCTGACGGCGACCGCACACGCCACGCTCGACGACGAGATGGACCTCCACCGCTCGTTCGCCGCCGACTACGGCCTCTCGGCCGCGGACCTGGAGGCGGTCGAGAAGGCGCCGACCTGCGCGGCCTACACCGACTTCCTCGTCCGGACGGCCCACGAGGGGTCGATCGCGGAGATCGTCGCCGCCGTCTACCCGTGCGGACAGGGCTACCTCGACGTCGCCGACCACATGGCCGACCGCGCGACCGAGGAGCACCGCTACACCCCGTTCATCGAGAAGTACACGAGCGACGCCTTCCGCGAGACGGTCGCCTGGATGCGCGACCTCGTGGACCGGCACGCCGAGGCGTATCCGGGCGAGCGCGACGCGATGCGGGCGGCGTTCCTGCGGAGCGCCCGGCTCGAACACGCCTTCTGGGAGATGTGTTACACCGAGGAGGAGTGGCGCGTCTGACGCGGCGTGTCGACGGAGCGCGCCGGTCAGCGGCCGCGCCGACGGCGCGGTCGCCTCAGAACGGGTACTCGCGCGGCTCGTGCTGGATCGAGATCCACTTCGTCTCGGTGATCTCCGAGAGGAACGCGTCGCTGTTGTAGTGCCCGACGCCGGAGGCGCCGATCCCGCTGAACGGGACGTGCGCCTCGTCGTTGATCGGCTGGTCGTTGATGTGGACGTTGCCGGTCTCCATGCGGTCGGCGATCTCCTTCGCCGTGCCGAGGTCGCCGGAGTGGACCGCGCCGGAGAGCCCGTACTCGGTGTCGTTGGCGATCGCCACCGCCTCGTCCACGTCGGAGAACGGGATCACCGGGGCGATGGGGCCGAAGTGCTCGTTCGCCGCCGCCGGCATGTCGTTCGTGACGCCCGAGAGGACGGTCGGCGCGACGACCAGCGAGTCGTCGACGCCGTCGACGTCGACCGTGCGGCCGCCCGTCTCCAGCGTCGCGCCGGCCTCGACCGTCTCGTCGACGTACTCCAGCATCTCGTCGCGCTGCGACTCGTCGATGATCGGGCCGACGATCGTCTCGGGGTCGTGGACGCTCCCGGTCGGCAGCGACTCGGCGCGGTCGACGAGGCCCGCGACGTACTCGTCGTAGATGTCCTCGTGGACGACGTGGCGGTTGATCGAGATACACACCTGTCCCTGGTGGACGAAGGAGCCGAACGCGGCGGCGTCGAGCGCGCGGTCGACGTCGGCGTCCGCGGTGACGACGTGCGCGTTGTTGCCGCCGAGCTCCATCGCCGGGACGGCGAGGTTCTCGCCGGCGAGGCTCGCGACGTGCTGGCCGACCTCCGTCGAGCCGGTGAACGCGACCACGTCGCTCTCGGGGTGGCTCGCGACGCGGTCGCCGATCTCGGAGCCGCGGCCGGTGACGACGTTGAGGACGCCGTCGGGGAGGTCGGTCTCCTCGAACAGCTTCGCGAACAGCAGCCCGCCGGTGATCGGCGAGTTCGTCGAGGGCTTCAACACGACCGCGTTCCCGGCCGCGATGGCGGGCGCGACGGCCCGCATCGAGAGGTTCAGCGGGAAGTTCCACGGCGAGATGACCGTGACGACGCCCTTCGGGCCGACCTGGAGCTGGTTCTCCTTGCCCGGGATGTTGGAGGCGGCGTGTTCGCCCTTCATCCGGCGCGGGAGCGTCGCGGCCTCGCTCACGTGGTCGCCCGCGATCTGGATCGACGTCTCGCCCATGATCGCCGAGCCGCCGACCTCGTACTCCAGCAGCTCGATGATCTCGTCGGCGTGAGCGTCGAGCGCCTCGTGGAACTGCTCGATCACCGCCTGCCGGCGCGCAGGCGGCTGCTCGCCCCACGACGCCTGCGCCTCGGCCGCGGCCTCGTAGGCCGCGTCCACGTCCGCCTCGGTGCCGCGCGGTACCTCGGTCACCGTCTCGCGCGTCGAGGGGTCCTCGACGGCGATGGTCTCGCCTCGCTCGCCGGTCCGCCACTCGCCGTCGACGTAGAGCCGGTCCCAGTCCGCGTCGATCGATAGGTCACTCATCCCGTTTTACCAAACGGTAGAAACAGCAAAAAGGGGAGAGATAGCGGAGATACCCGCCGGATCGGTCGGGCTGGGGTCGTCGCGTTCCCGGCGGTCCCAACAGACTTTACCGTCCAGTAAACGAGGAGGGACGTATGAGTCAGTTCGACCGGTCCGGCGGCGTCGCCCCCGACGGCGAGCGCGCGGACCGCATCGATGGGGCCGACCCCGCCGCGGCCCCGCGGACCGAGTCGCGGATCCCGCCCGCCGAGGTGTTCGCGGTCCTCGGCAACGAGACGCGGGTCGAGACGCTCCACGCGCTGCTCGACCTCGGCGGCGACGAGTCGCCGGTGAGCTTCTCCGAGCTGTTCGAGCGCGTCGACGCGACGGACAGCGCGAATTTTAGCTACCACCTCGACCAGCTCACCGGTCACTTCGTCCGGCGGCGCGACGACGGCTACGAGTTCCGCGCGCCCGGGCGGAAGGTGGTGAGCGCCATCTTCACCGGCACCCTCACGGAGCGGGCGCAGTTGGGCTTCTTCCCGGCGGAGGGATCGTGTCACGCCTGCGGCGGCGACCTCCACGCCTGGTACGTCGACGACACGCTCTCCATCGGCTGCGCCGACTGCGGCGCGATCCAGGTGAGCTACCCGTTCCCGGCGGGCGCGCTCGACGGCCGGTCGACCGACGACCTGCTGGACGCGTTCCACCACTACGTCCGCCACCACTACTGTCTCGCCGCCGACGGCGTCTGCCCGGAGTGCGCCGGCACCGTCGAGACCGACCTTGTGCGGACGCCCGACGAGCCGGACCAGGCGGTCGCGGTCGAACACGCCTGCCGGCGCTGTAGCTACGACCTCCGGTCGACGGTCGGGCTCCTGCTGCTCGACGACGCCGACGTGCTCCGGTTCCACGCGGACCGCGGCGTCGACCTGAGTTCGGCGCCGTTCTGGACGTTCGACTGGTGCGTGAGCGACGCCGCGACGACGGTCGTCTCCGAGGAGCCGCACCGCGTCCGCGTGACGGTCGCCTGCGGGGGCGACGAGATGCGCGTGGGCGTCGACGAGACCGGGACGGTCGTCGAGACCGACGGTCCCGAGTTCGACGCGGCGTAGCCGCCGAGCGACCTCACGGCCGGACGGGGTCGCCGGAAGGAAAACAGGAGAGAACGGACCGCCGCGAGTGCCCACAGCCTCGCTCCGTCGCCGGCGGTCCGGGCGTGCGGAGCGGAAACCGGCGCGTCGAGCGCGTTACTCGAACAGCTCGACGGCCTGCTCGTAACGGTCAGAGGGCTCGTCCCAGTCGACGACCTCGAAGAAGTTGTCGACGAACTCGCCGCGGGCCGGGCCGTAGTCGTGGTAGTAGGAGTGCTCCCATACGTCGAGGGCCAGAATCGGGTGGCCGCCCCAGATCGCGCCCTGGTCGTGCTTGTCGACCACGACGTTGCGGAGCTGGTTCGAGAACGTGTCGTACACGAGGAGCGCCCAGCCGCTGGCCGCGGAGGCCGCCGCCTCGAATTCGCCCTTCCAGGCCTCGTACGAGCCGAAATCCTCCTCGATGCGGTCCGCGAGGGCGCCGGTCGGCTCGTCGCCGCCCTCCGGCGACATGTTCTGCCAGAACAGGTCGTGGAGGATGTGACCCGAGGAGTTGTGGGTCACGTTGCGGATGGCCCCGCCGGACGACGAGAAGTCACCGGCCTCGCGGTTCGCTTCGAGCGTCTCTTCGGCGGAATTCCAGCCGTTGACGTACCCCTGATGGTGGGTGTCGTGGTGCCATTCGAGCACCTGCTCGGAAATGTGCGGTTCAAGCGCGTCGTACTCGTACGGCAGCGGGTCGAGTTCGTAGCTCATGCGTTCACACGTACTCGCGGCACGGGTAAGAAGATTCTCTGTAGCGCATTCCAGTAACGGATCAGTCATTTCCGAATACAGTCAGTAGGCTCCAAAGTAGCCCTCAAACTCAATTCCGGGGAAATATTATAGCGAGGTTGAACGCTTCTTGATTCCGTAATCGTGATGCTTATCAGGTCTGATTAGGTCGAGGTGCCGTGAGCGCCTCCGCGTCGAGCGCGGGCGGGGCGGCGCGGGTACAGTGAGGACGGGTCCGGCAGGGGCGAGCCGCTCGGTCGCCGCGGCGCGCGCGACGGCGGCGGCGACCCGTTGCGTGCGACGGAAATCCCGACCGAGTTTTTAGTAGTCGGGGTGGTATCTACACCCATGGACCTACGCGAAGCAACCGCCGCAGACGTCGACGCGGTCCGGTCGGTCGCCCGCGAGTCGCTCGTGGCGTCGTACGGGCACGCCGTCGACGAGGCGCTGTTGGACGAGGCCGTCGAGGAGTGGTACGACGCCGGGGACCTCGGCGACGACGTGGAAGACGACGACGCGGTGTTCCCGGTCGCCGTGGTGGACGGGGTCGTCGTCGGGTTCGCGGAGAGCTACGTCGTCGGGCGCCGCGAGCGGGTCGGCGAGATCGACTGGCTCCACGTCCACCCCGACCACCGGGGCTCGGGCATCGGCTCGGCGCTGTTAGAGCGGGTCGAGTCGGCGCTCCGCTCGGCCGACGTCGACCGCATCGAGGCGCGCGTCCTCGCCGACAACGAGGCGGGCACCGAGTTCTACGAGCGCGAGGGGTACGAGCTCGCCGGCGAGCGCGAGGTGGACATCGGCGGCGAGCTGTTCGCGGAACGGGAGTTCCGGAAGCAGGTCGGACGGCTCACCGGCATCTCCGAGGCGACGTACGAGACCGAGGACGGGGAGACCGTCCACGTCGCGTTCGACGAGAGCGACCGCGGCTCGCAGGCCCCGTTCTACGTCGCGTACGTCGACCCGGACCACGAGCGCCGCTACGGCTACCTCTGTGGCAACTGCGAGGGGACGGACGTCGCCATCGACACGATGGACCGGATGGAGTGCCGCGACTGCGGGAACCGGCGGAAGCCCGCGCGGTGGGACGCGGCGTACTGACGGGTCGCCGCGCGGAGCGGCGCGACCGTCTCAGAGCGTCTCCTTCACGCCGATGACGCGCTCCTCGGCCTCGCGACCGGGGTCCCACTCGCTCCCGTCGCGGTCCGACTCGCGGTGCTCTTCGACGGTCCGCGCCATCGCCTCGTCGACCGGCGTCGACTCCCAGCCCAAGTCGGCGAGCGCGCAGGTGTCGAGCAGGTGCGGGTACTCGCGGTAGAGGGTGAACTCCTCGGGGTCGAGGCCGCCGGCCGCCAGCGCGTCCGCGCTCGCGGGGACGATATCGACCTCGGTGTCGGCCGCGTCGGCGATGGTCTCCAGCGTCTCCCGCAGGGTGAGCGCCCGCCGGTCGCCGACGTTGTACGCCGCGCCAGGCTCGCCGCGCTCGGCGACGATCCGCAGGGCGCTCGCGACGTCCTCGACGTACGCCCGGTGCCAGAGGTTCTGTCCGTCCCCGGGGACGACGACGCGGTCGTGTGTGAGCACGCGGTCGATCCAGTAGTCGAGCCGCTCGGTGTAGTCGTGCGGGCCGTAGACGATACACGGGCGGACGGCCATCGCGTTGACGCCCGCCTCGGCGGCCGCGAACACCTCGCGGTCGCCCTCGGCCTTCCGGTTGCCGTACGTCTCGTGGTCGTCGTCGACCGCCTGCGCATCGGTACACGGCTCCAGCGGCGTCTCGCCCTCGCGCTTGGGAATCTCCTCGGCGGCGTAGCTGGAGCCCGACGAGATGTAGACGTAGCCGTCGACGTCGGCGAAGACGTCGGTCGCGGTCGCCACGTCCGCCGGGTGGTACGCGACGCAGTCGATCACGACGTCCGGTTCGACCGACAGCTTCGCGGCCCGGAGCGCGGTCTCGTCTTTCCGGTCGCCCTCGACGTGGGTCACCCGGTCGTCGTCCGCGAAGGGGTTCTCGTGGTTCCCGCGGTTGAATATCGCGACCTCGTAGTCGTGCGCGAGCAGCTCCGCGACGGTGTGTCGGCCGATGAACCGCGTGCCGCCGACGACGAGCGCCGTGTCTGACATACCTGGGATCGGACGAGCGACGTGAAAAGCGTGGCCGAACCGGAATTCGATCGTCCGGCTCAGTCGTCGTCGCCGCGGGGGCCGTCGCCGCGCCACCGGCGGTAGAGGAGGTACGCGACGCCGAGGCCGATCCCCCAGGTGCCGACGCCGAACACCGCGAACGCGGCCCCGTAGAGGAACTCGCCGAGCGGAACGCCGAACATACCGGAGTTCGGCGCGTCCGCCACATAAACGCTCCGAGAGAGGTAGGTTCTCGGGGCGGGAGGTCGTACGACCGCGCATGTCGGAACGCACTCGTCGGCGGCCCTGGCTCGCCGCACTGCTCGCGCTCGTCGTCTCGGGACTGGGTCACGCGTACCTCCGCCGGTGGGCCCGCGGGCTCGGCTGGTACCTGGCGGTCGCCGCGGCGGTGTTCGTGTTCGTCCCGGAGTCCGCGATCTCGGGCGCGCTCGCAGGCGACCCGCCGGCGGTCTCGGAGGTCGCGCCCGCCGCCGCCGTCGTGGTCGCCAGCGTGGTCGACGCGTACGTCGTGGCGGTCCGGCACAACCGGGGGTCAGAGCGGGATCGCGACCGCGGACGAGTGACGGACTCGCCGGACGCGGTACCCGGTCCCGACGGCGCGTCCGCGGAGGTGACGGGCGGCGAGTCTGAATCGGAGTCAGGAGAGACGATCCGCTGTCCCGAATGCGGGAGAGAGACCGACCCGACGTTCGACTTCTGTCAGTGGTGCGCCGAACCGGTCGGTGAGGGCGACGCGTGACAGCGAAAAAACGGGGCCGCGAACCGCCTCAGAAGAGGTAGAACAGCGGGAAGACGAACACCCAGACGATGTCCACGAAGTGCCAGTAGAGGCCGAAGTACTCGATCGGCCGCTCGTCGTCGAGGTAGTGTCCCTGGTAGGCCCTGACGAACAGGAAGATGGCGACCACGAGACCGAGCAGCACGTGGATCCCGTGGAGCCCGGTCGTGACGTAGTAGATCGACGCCTGGATCGGGTCGCCGTGGGCGTTCGCGGAGATGGTCACGCCCTTGTCGAAGACCTCGTGGTTCCACTCCCACATCTTGATCGCCATGAAGACGAACCCGAGCAGGATGGTCGACCCCAGCGAGGCCAGCAGGCCCTGCCGGCTCTTCCGGCGGGCCGCGACCAGCGCGAGGATCACGGTGAACGAGGACGTGAGCAGCACGAAGGTGTTGATCAGTCCGGGTAACGGGTCGGTCAGCGGTTCCCACGTCATCCAGCCCGCGTTGTAGCGGACGAAGATGGCCGCCGAGAGGAACGCGCCGAAGACGATCACGTCGGAGGCCAGGAAGAACCACATCCCCAGCTTCACCTTCTCGACGCCGTTGAACGGCCAGCGCTCGGCGAACTCGGACGGCGGGGCGTAGAAGTCCTCAAGCCCCCACTTCACGCCGGTGTAGAGCAGCCCGACCATGCCGGCCACGATGGCGATCGGGTACATCGCGTTGGAGATGACGACGTTGCTCTGCATCGCCGTCTCGCCCAGCTCGACGGTGACCGCGTCCGCGAACCCGGAGAAGCCGAACAGCGTGACGCCGAGCGCGACGGAGAGCGCGAACGGCCAGATGCTGGCGTGGCTCGGGTGTTTGTCCCAGTACGGGTACTCGGAGATGTGCGCCGAGTGGCTGTCGCCGCCGTCGGTGGCCACGTCGCCGTTGTCGTCCGTCTTCATGGCGGGGCCGCCGTCCGGCACGTAGTCTTTCACGAACTCCAGCTTCCCGGAGGCGTACGAGGGGCGGTTGGGCCAGTTCTCGAGCGGCGGGGGCGAGGAGACCGCCCACTCCGCCGTCCGCGAGTAGTCCCACGGGTTGTCGCCGGCCGGCTCGCCGGAGACGTAGGACTTCGCGAAGTTGTAGAACATGATGAAGAACGAGAATCCGAGCACGAACGCGCCGATCGTCCCGAACTGGTGGTAGATCTGGAACTCGGGGTTGTACTCGAACACCCGGCGGGGGGTCTCCCAGCCGAGGAACATCGAGAAGTAGACGGCGTTGAACCCGATGAAGAAGATCACGAAGTGGAGCTTGCCGAGGAACTCGTCGTACATCTTCCCCGTGATCTTCGGGAACCAGTAGTAGGCCCCGCCGAACAGCGCCGTCGCCCCGCCGAACATCACGTAGTGGAAGTGCGCGACCACCCAGTAGGTGCCGCGGAACTCGTAGTCGAGCACGATGGCGCCGAGGAAGACGCCCGTGATCCCGCCGAGGATGAACAGCAGGAGCGCGCCGAACGCGAACAGGAACGGCGTCGTGAACTGGATCCGCCCCTTGATCAGCGTGTAGATCAGCGCGAAGACGACCAGGTCGAACGGCAGCGAGATGCCGATGGTGGTCGCCATCATCAGCGTCTTGATCTCCAAGTTGATCGTCGTCAGGAACATGTGGTGCATCCACACGAGGAACGACTGGACGGAGATCAGACAGATGGAGATGATCACCCACTTCCGGCCGACGAGCCGGCGCCCGGAGAACGTCTGGAACAGCTCCAGCATCACGCCGAGCGCCGGGAAGAAGACGATGTACACCTCCGGGTGACCGAAGAACCAGAACAGGTGCCCCCACAGCAGGGACCCGCCTTCGGTCGCCGAGAAGTAGACGCTACCGAGGACGCGGTCGGCCGCGAGGATGAGGCCCACCGCGAGCAGCGCGGCGAACGCGAACAGCATCATCCAGACGGTCGCGAGCATCGACCAGGTGAACATCGGCATGTCCATGATCCCCATCCCCTCGGCCCGGGAGTGGTGGATGGACGTGAGGAAGTTCACCGTCGACGCCGTGGTGCCGGTGACGAACATCGCGAGCGCGAGCACCGCACCGGTCGAACCGATGCTCGGCGTGTACATCGGCACGTTGAGCGGGGCGTAAATCGTCCAGCCCGCCGACAGCGTGCCGCCCTGGAAGAAGCTGATCGCGAGCAGGAGACCCGAGCCCAGGTACAGCCAGTACGAGAGGGCGTTCAGCCGCGGGAACGCGAGGTCGTCCGCGCCGATCTGAAGCGGCACGAAGTAGTTCGCGAACCCGAACGCGAACGGCGAGAGGAACCAGAACACCATTATCAGCCCGTGTGCGGTGACGGCCTCGTTGTACGCCAGCCCGGAGAGGATCTGGCTCGTCGGGTCCCACAGCTGGAGGCGGATGAGCAGCGCCATCACGCCGCCGAACAGCAGGAAGAACAGCGCGGTGATCGTGTATAGGATTCCGATGTCCTTGTGGTTGGTCGTCACGAACCAGCGCTTGACGGAGGTCGTCGGCGGGAGTTCGCTCATGCGCTCACCCCGCTGGCCGCGGCGAAGCCGGCGCCGGAGGCCTGGATGCTTGCGCTCTCGGAGCTGTTACCGGTGCCCGCGTACCACTCCTCCCACTCGTCTTGCGGCAGGACCGTGATCTGGCTCTTCATCTGGGAGTGACCCGGACCGCACAGCTCGAAGCACTCGACGCGGTACGTCGCCTCCCCGCCTTGCGCCTCGACGTCCTCGGAGCTCACAGCGAACCACGTCTCGCTGTAGTCCCCGGGGATGGCGTCGGACTTTATCCGTAAGTCCGACGAGCCGAAGTTGTGCCACACGTCTCTCGACGTGATGTTGAGGTCGATCCGCTGGTCGGCCGGCACGATCAGCTCACCCCGTTCGGTGTGCCCGTTGGGGTACTCGTAGGCCCAGCCGTACTGGTACCCCTCGACCATGATTTCGATGTCTCCCTCGTCGCCGGTGTCCGGCCCCTGCTCGACGTAGAGGAGCAGCCCGTACGCGTACACGACGAGGCTGATGACCACGATCGCGCTCAACCCGAACGAGAGGAAGAGCTTCTTGGCTTTCGGACCGCCCTGTCCCGTTGGGAGCTCGCCGACCGTCGGCGCGTCGAACTCCTCGTCCGACCGGTTCCCGTCGTCGCGGTACTTGTACACGTTCCACAGCGTGTACGCCACGACGATGGTGCCGACGAGGGTGCCGAGCGCGAGGAAGACGAAGAAGATCTCGTCGAAGACCTCCGCCTGTGCGCGCCAGTCGCCCCCTTGTTGTAGGATAACTGGATCTATCATGTTCGTCTGTCTGCTCTTGTACCACCCTTAGCGATGGTACACTTATCTCTTGTGTAGCGGGGCGGGCCATCGGGGGGCGGACGGGGCCGTTTCGCCCCCCGAGCGCGACCCCGCCGGCCGGTCGAGCGGCGCCGCGGTCGAGGGGACCGATCGGTGCGGATACCCCGCGTCGAAGGCGCGTCGAAGGGTATTTGTACGCGCGAACGGAGCCCCTAACAACGGAAATCCATGACATCACTCACCCTCTTGAGTACGGGGCTGATGGGCCTCCTCGTCGTCGCCACGTTCGTCGCGGTCGCCGAAATCGGGGCGAAGCGAGTCGCTCCCGGCCGCGACGAGACGGGCGGACGCTACGAGGCCGTCGTCGAGACGCTCGGCGACGTGGCCCGGACGCCGGTCGTGTGGGCGGTCTCGTTCGTCGGCATCACGGTCCTCGTCGGCGGGAGCATCCTCCTCGGCGTCGGGAGCTTCGGGATCCCTGAAGGCCTCGCCGGGACGCTGGTGAACGTCGCCTTCCTGGCCGTCGGGCTGCTGCTCGTCGGCTTCGTCTTCCTCGGCGCCTACTTCGCGACGCGGAGCCGCGGACTCGGGAACGCGCACGGCGTCGCCGCGGGCACCCTGGCGACCGGCGCCGCGTTCCTCGTCCTCGTCACGGTCCAGTTGGTCGTCGGCGTGGTCGGCTGACTCGGTCTCCTTCTGTCTCTGCCGTCCGGTAAAATTCCACTCGGTGCCCGGCGTCAGCGCTCGGCGCCGGCGCCGCGGAGCCCGTCGTCGAGCCCGAGGCCGACGAGCGAGCCGTACCGGTCCCACACGACGACGAGCGAGGGGACGAGCAGGATCGAGCAGAGGTAGGCGTAGAACACGCCGAGCGCGAGCAGGACGCCGAAGTCGCGCAGCAGGGGGATGACCGCGAGCCACAGCACGCCGAGCCCGGAGACCGTGGTGAGCATGCTGCCGGTGAGCGCGCCGCCCGTCCCCGCGATGGTGACGTCGAGCGCCTCGTCTATCGGCAGGCCCGCCTTGTACTCGTCGACGAACCGGTGGACGAAGTGGACGGTGTAGTCGACGCCGAGCCCGATGGAGACGGAGAGGATCGGCGCGTTGATCGGCGTCAGCGGGATGTCGAACAGCCGCATCGACCCGACGAGCAGGCCGACGGTGACGAGCACCGGGACCAGGTTGAGGAGCCCGTAGACCGCCTTCCCTTCGAGGTAGGCGTACGAAAGCGCCAAGAACAGCGCCGTGAGCCCGAAGGCGGCGAACAGGCTGCGGATCGCCGACTCCGTCAGCAGGTCGATCACCGCCTCGTTGACCACGAGGGAGCCGGTCGGCACCGCGTCGAGCGGCGTGCGCTCGGCGAGCTCGCGCACGTCGGCGACCGCCTCGGAGTTGTCGACGCCGGGTCGGATCGTGTAGTCGATCCGCGCGCTGCCGCGGTCGGCGGCGACGTACCCGCGGGCCCGGCCGTCCGCGGAGGAGTCGAGGAGCGCGTCGTACACCTCGTCGACGTTGCGGTCGGGCACGCCGTTGCCGAGGCGGTCGTTGCGCTCGACGAGCGCCGCGAACTCGGGGTCGCGCGACGAGCGGTCCTCGATCACGGTGACGATGCTCGTCGCCTGCGCGCGGCGCTCGTCGGTCGTCGCGAAGGTGTCCGGTGGGTTCCGCGTCGTGCGGTGGATCAGCTCCAGGGAGTCGTCGTCCCTGACCGACTGGTCGATGTACAGCGTCACCGACCCCACGAAGTCCTGCTCGAACTCCTCCTCGAAGAGGGTCAACACGTCGAGGAACGTGTACTCCGTCGGCGCGAACGGCTCCGGGAGGTCGGCGTACGTCTCAAGCCGGTCCTGGTCCGGGAAGAACGCCTCCTCGGAGAACTCCGTGTTCACGCCGGTCCCGTAGGCGCCGCCGACCGCGCCGCCGACGAGCAGGAGCGCGACGACCGCGACCGGGGCTATCCGCGAGAGGTCGACGCCGACGTGGAGGACGCGCGCGAGCCGCGAGCCGCCGGCCCCGAGGGCGCTCGTCCCGAACGTCGGGATCGGGAACCGCTCGCGCAGCCTGTCGACGAACACCTTCGCCGCGGGGAGGAAGACGCCGAATATGATCAGCGTGAACGTGATCCCCGCGGCCGCGACGATCCCGAAGTCGCGGTTCGGGTCGAACGGGCTCACGACGTTGGAGACGAGCCCGAACACCGTGGTGATCGTCACCAGCAGGAAGGCGATGAGCAGCTGGTCGGTCGTGGTCCGCATCGACGCCTCGATGCCGGTCCCGGTGGCCCGCTCCTCGCGGTAGCGGTTGACGATGTGGATCCCGAAGTCGATCCCGACCGCGAGCAACAGCGGGAACACCGTCACGAGCGAGTCCGAGAACGGGATCCCGGCGTACCCCATGAAGCCGAACGTCCAGAGGAGCGACAGGAGCAGCGCGGCGATCCCGATCGCCATGTCGAACGGGTCGCGGTACGAGAAGATCAGGAACCCGACGATCAGGATGAGCGCCGCCGGGAAGACGATGATCGCGGTGTCGGTCAAAAGCGCCGTGATCTCCGACTGGAGGACGCCGTCCCCGAAGAGGATGACGTTCTCGCCGGCCTCGTTGCCCGGGACCGAGTCGACGACCTCGACGCTGCGGGTCTGTAGCTCGGTCACGCGCGCCGTCGTCGCCGCGTCCGGCAGGTCGTAGGTGATCCCGACGATGGCGGTGTCGGCCGCCTGCGCGGTGGGGTTGTAGTCGACCGACACCTGGGCCGCGATCGCGCCCGTCGCGTCGGCGTCGGCGATGGCCGTCCGCAGTTCGGCGGGCGTCGCCTCGGTCACGGCATCACGCCGCTCGGCCGCGGTCGAAGCGCTCGGGTCCAACTGCCGCGCGACCGCGTCCGCGTGGCTCGACGTCGACGCGACCCGGAGCGTCGAGCGCGACTCCAGCCGGTGTTGCGTCTCCAAGGTTCGCACGAGCGCGTCGCGGGAGAGGACGTTGTCGTCGGAGACGATCACCTGCGCCGACGTCGCGGAGCCGCCGATCGAGGTCTCGAACTCCTCGTCGATGTCGTCGAGCGCCCGCTGGGCGGGGATGTCCTGCGTGAACTGGTCCGCGCCGGCGCTGGTCTCGATGCCCGTCAGCCCGCCGGCGAAGCCGGCGGTCACGACGAGGAACACCGCGACGACCGCCAGCGGCCGCTGCGTAACGACGCGGTCGATCTCCTCGATCAGCCGGTCGGCCGCGGTCACCGGTGCCCCGCTGTCCCGCAGTCCGTCGTCGGGCGGCCCCTCGGCGGGCGACCCGGCGCGGTGGTGCGTCCGCTCATCCGATCACCGTCGTCGGTACCAGACGGCGCCGCCGACCGCGGCGACGACGAGCAGGGCGGCGACGGCGACGAGGCCGAGCGGCGGCCCGCCGTCGTCGACCGATTCGGTCACGGTCACCGGGACCTGGGTGATGTCTGAGATGCGGTCGTTGCCGCGGGCGTCCTCGTAGCGGAAGTCGAGCTCGACCGGGTGGTCCTCGACGCTCGCGCTCCCCGCGGCGGCCACCTCGAACCAGATCCGCGCGGACTCGCCGGGTTCGAGCTCGTCGACGAACGCCTCGTCGTTGACGGCCGTCAGCGGGCTGTCGGCGTAGAGCCCGGCGTTGATCGACGAGAGGGTCTCCGGCCGTCGGTTCGTGATCGTGGCGTTGATCCGGCGGGTCTCGCCCGCCTGGACGGTCGCGTTTCCGACGGCTAACTCGAACTCGGGCTGTCGCGGCGCGACCTCGACGCGCCGGGTCTGCTCGGCCGTGAGGGTCGCGTCGCCGCTCTCGTACTCCGTGGTGAACCGGAACTGCCGCGGCCCGGGGTCGGCGCTCCCGCTCACGTCCGCGTCGAAGGTGAACTCCGCCGACTCGCCGGGCGGGATCCGCGGGAGCGCGTACCGGCTCTCGCCGAGACTCACGCGGTTGCTCCCGGAGTCGGCGACCAGGACCGCGTTCTCTACGGTGCGCGGCCCCTCGTTCGTGATCGTGCCGGTGACCGTCCCGGAGTAGCCGACTTCGAGCGTGCCGGAGACGTCGTCCAGGGAGAACGACTGCTCGCGGAGCGGGACGACCCCGGCGCGCGCGGGCGCCGCCGTCTCGTCGAGGCCGTTCGGGTCGCGGTAGTCCACGGTCGAGGAGAGGGCGTAGGCGCCGCCGGCGAACGACTGCCCGACCGAGGAGTCGAACGTCACCGTCCGGTTCTCGCCGGGCGCCCAGTCGCCGACGAACGACTGGCCGCCGCCCTGTCCGAGGGTGACACCCGGCGCGGTCGTGCTCCCGGAGACGACCGCGTCGCGGGCGGTCTCGTCGCCGACGTTCGCCAGCGTGACGGTCACGTCGCCGCTCCCGCCGACCTGGGCGTCGGTGTCGGTCTCCAGCACCGCGAACCGCGCGCCGTCGTCGACGACGATGGTGACGTCGAAGTCGTCGATGCCGCGGCGGTCCTTGTGGTCGTTGAACTCGGGGATGATCTCGAAGGTGTAGCGGTAGCGGAGCGTCGCTTCAACCTCGTACCGCCCGTCCGGCACGTCCTCGGGCACGGTCACGTCGAGCGGCACGGCGACCGGGCTCGCGGCGGTCGAGACGTCGCCGACCGGGATCTCGCCGTCCTCGACGTCGATCGGCACGCCGCCGTCGTCGACCTCGACGGTGAGCCCGCGGGCGGTCGTCACTCGGGAGTCGAGCTGGTTGCCGATCTCCATCTCGCCGGTGTTGACGATGTCGAGCGTGATCGAGGACTCCGCGCCCGCCGGCACCGTTCGCTGCGACGCGAAGACCTCCAGCACCGGCGACCCGCGGACCTGTCGCGGGGTCGGATCGCTCGTCTGCGCGACGACGCCGTCGGCGGTCGGAGCCCCGGACAGGGCGGCCGAGTCCGCGGGCGATCCGCCCGCGCTCGGCGCCGCGGCGCCGGCGAGCGAGACGCCGACGAGGAGGGCGCTCACCGCGGCGAGGGCGAGCGCGGCGGTGGCGAGTCGCGCCGGTCGGCTCATCGGTCCCCTCCGGCGGGGCCGCGGGAGGATCTGGCCGCGCGGAGCGGCCGGTCGTACCGTGACGCGTCGGAACGAGTCATACGTCCCCGAGCGAGGCCCGCGACATAAGCGTGTTGAATGAACGTTCAATCAGGATCTGTATATACCGGGGGCGAATACGTCGGGTATGGACGACCCGTTCGCGGAGCCGTCGAACACCCGGCAGGCCATCCTCGGCGCGGCGTTCCGCGCGCTCTGCGAACACGGGTACGCGAACGTCACGATCCAGCGGATCGGCGACGAGTTCGACAAGAGCCCGTCGCTCGTGTACCACCACTACGACGGGAAAGACGACCTGCTCCTCGACCTCCTCGGCTTCCTGCTCGACCAGTTCGAGGCGTCCGTCGCGGACGGGTCCCTCGCGGAGCGGTCGGACGACGCCGCGGCGGGCGCGGGCGACGACGTGCCGGAGATAGCCCCGGAGGCCTTCGATCGCTCGGCTCGGGACCAGCTCGACGACTACCTCACGGCGGTCGTCGACCCCGCGTCGCTCGACGACCCGTACGCCCCCGACGAGCGGTTCGTCACGGTGATGACGGAGCTCCGCGCGCAGGCCGCGAGCGACGAGGCGTACCGCGACCACTTCGACCGCAGCGACCGCGTCTTCGGCGAGTACCTCGAACGGCTCGTCCGCGAGGCCGCGGCCGAGGCCGACGATAGGCCACCGGGTCCCGACGACGACTCACCCGGTCCCGACCCCAACTCCGTCGACGCCGCCGAGGTGGCCGCGACGCTCCAGACGTTCGCGACGGGCGGGATGTTCCGCTGGGCGACGACGAACGGCGGCCCGTGGGTCGCGGGCTCGCGCGCCGGGATCGACCGGTACATAGAGGTGATGCTGCCGCTCGTCGACGCGAGCGGTGCGGGAGAGTAGCGGCCGAAGCCGCGATCAGCGGTCCGTGACGCCCTCGGCGTCCATCCGCGAGACCTCCTCTTCGAGCCACTCGCGGAGCCACTTCACGCGCTTGATCCGCTGGTGCGCGATGCTCTCGGCGGTGTCGGAGACGACGCGGTCGGTGTGGTCGTGCGCGCGCTGGAGCACGCGGTCGACCATCTTCGCGGCGTCCATGTGCGTCCGCGACTCGTACCCCATGCGCAACAGCATGAGGACGGCGCCGTTGGCGCCGACCTTGTCGAGCACGTCCGCCTCGATCAGACACCGGCTCTCCAAGGGCACGTCGTCGAGGTCGCCGGTGTACGAGTGGTCGACGACAGCGCCGCACACCTCCTCGATGAACGACTCGGGGTAGTTGCCGCGACTCTGGAGGTACTCGCGGGTGACGCGCGCGCCGGCCTCCGCGTGGACGTCCTGTTCGGCCTCCAGCTTCGCGACGTCGTGGAAGACGGCCGCGACCCGGACCACGTCAACGTCGGCGCCCTCGGCCTCGGCGATCTCGGTCGCGAGGTCGACGACGTTGAGGATGTGGTTGAAGCGGTACGACGCGGAGTGCCAGGGGTACCAGCGCATCCGTCCGCCGTCGTCCTCGCTCTCGACGCTGGCCGCGAGGTAGTCGCGGACGAACCCCTTCATCTCCTCGAAATCCTCGTCGCTCACCTCCGTTTCCTTAATTTCGACGCCCACCAGGACCACCTCGGGCGAAAAACTCGTGATTCATTACCGTCACCGAGGAGCGTTTCGGTCTTAGGCGTTACGACGGAGTATCCGGCCGCTGACGCGGCGGGCGATCGGTCGGGGCGACGCCCCCGGGCGGGCGGCGGCGCGACGCGGGACGCTTAACAGGGTCGGGGGCGCACCGGCGTCTATGCTGAGTCTCTTCGGGAACGACGACCGCGCTCGGTTCCAGCGGGCGGCGGCGGTGAACGTCGCCGGCAACGCGGTGAAGATCGCGGTCGAGGGCGCCGCGGGGCTCGCGTTCGGCAGCGTCGCGCTGGTCGCCGACGCCGCCCACTCGGTCGCCGACCTCGTCGCGAGCGCGGTCGTGTTCGTCTGGGGGGGCTCGCGGTACGAGAGCGCGGACGAGACGCACCCGCACGGCCACCAGCGGATCGAGCCGCTGACGGCGCTTTTCGTCGGCGCGACGGTCGCGATCCTCGGGCTGCTCCTGCTGCGCGAGTCGATCCGCGGGCTGGTCGGGTCGGTCGAGGTGACGGCGAGCCCGCTCCTCGTCGGCGCCCTGCTGTTCGCGATGGCCGACATGTACCTCCTGTACCGGTACACGGAGCTGGTGAACGCCGACCTCGGCTCGACCGCGCTCGACGCGCTCGCCGTCGACTGCCTCAACGACATCTACACGACGATCGCGGCGCTCGTCGGCGTGTTCGGCGTGTTCCTGAACGTCCCGATCCTCGACCCGGTCGCCGGCGCGCTCGTCAGCCTCCTCGTCGTGTACCAGGGAATCGAGATCGGCCGCGAGAACGTCACCTACCTCGTCGGGGCGGCGCCGCCCTCCGGCGACCGCGAGCGCGTCGTCGCGGCGCTCCGCGACCACCCGGCCGTCGAGGGCGTCCACGACCTCACCGTCTACTACGACGGGACCGACCTGGAGGTCGAGGTCCACGTGGAGGTCGACGGGGAGATGACGCTCCGCGCGGCCCACGACGTGGAGACGGACCTCGTCACAAGCCTCCGCGCGCTGGAGGACGTCGGGGACGTCCACGTCCACCTCGACCCGTCCGGCCTCGGGGAGTGGAAGGACGCGCCCGAGTGGGAGGACATGCCGGACGAGTCGGACGCGTCGGGGGAGCCGGACGCATCGAGCGGGCCGGACGCGCCGGCGGAGTGACCGGGCGCCGACGCCGGAGTGACGCCGGCCGACCCCGCGGTCACTCGGGACCCGGGACCGCCGGGGGCGTGCGGGTTTTGCCCGTTCGTCCCCTAGATCGGGTATGCTGAAACGCCGCTGGCTGGAGATGACGTGGCGGGACGGACTGTTCGCGCACTGGCCCGTCGACCCGTCGACCGTCGCCGCGGCGCTGCCGGAGGGCCTGTCGGTCGCGACCCACGACGGCGACGCCTACCTCGGGGTCGTCCCGTTCGTGATGGACGACATCCGTCCGCGGGGGGTGCCGGCGGGGCTGTCGTTCCCCGAGCTCAACCTCCGGACCTACGTCGAGGGACCGAGCGGGCCCGGCGTCTACTTCCACAGCCTCGACGCGGACGACCGGCTCGGCGTCGCGGTCGCCCGCGGGCTGTTCCGGCTCCCCTACTACCGCGCCGAGACGGACGTTCGACGCCCGGGTGCGCGGGACGGGGTCGGCGGCGAGGGCGCGGACGCGGACCGCGCCGTGCGGTTCGCGAGCCGCCGCGTCCACGACGGCGCCCCGCACGCGCGGTTCGACGCGACGTACGCGCCGGCCGGGGAGGCGTTCACGCCGGAACCGGGGTCGCTGCCGGCGTTCCTCACGGAGAACTACCGCTTCTACACCGCCGGCTCGGGCGGGCGGCTGTACGTCGGCGAGATCGAACACGAGCCGTGGACGCTGCGCCCGGCCGCGGCGGAGATCCGGGCGAACACGCTGTTCGCGGCCAACGGGTTCGACGACCCGGACGGCGAGCCGCTGCTCCACTACGCCGAGCCGATCGCGGTCACCGCGGACCGGATCCGCCGGGTCTGAGGGCCGCGGGGCGTTCGCCCCGGCCGCGCACGCGACTCGCTACGGGAAGAGCCCGCGGTACTCGTGGGCCTTCGCCGTGCGCTCCAAGGCGAGCGTGTACGCCGCGGTCCGTAGGTCCGGCAACTCCTTCTCGTCGTACTGGTCGATCGTCTTGTCGAACGCGCTCCCGATACGGCGCTCGAGCTCGGCGTTGACGGTCTCCAGCGGCCACGAGAACTCCTGTGCGTTCTGGACCCACTCCAGGTACGAGACGATGACGCCGCCCGCGTTCGCGAGGATGTCCGGGACGACCTGGATGTCGCGCTCGGTGAGGACCTCGTCGGCGGCGACCGTCGTCGGCCCGTTCGCGGCCTCGACGACCGCCGAGGCCCGGAGGTCGTCGACGTTGTCGGCGGTGATCACGCCCTCGACGGCGGCCGGGATGAGCACGTCGACGTCGAGCGTGAGCAGCTCCGCGTTGGTGATCCGGTCGGGGTCGTCCCAGCTCGACCCGTCCGCGTTCCCCCGGTACTCGCCCTCTACGTACTCCTCGATCAGCCCGCCGGCGTCGACGTGCGCGCCGAGCGCCGCCACGTCGAGGCCGTCGGGGTCGTAGGCCGCGGCGGAGACGTCCGAGGTCGCGACCACGTTGGCGCCGGCCTCGTCGAGGAGCCGGGCCGCGTTCGACCCGACGTTGCCGAACCCCTGGATCGCGACGGAGGCGTCGGAGAGGTCGCGGTCGAGGTACTCGAAGAGCCGCTCGGTGACGAGCGAGACGCCGCGGCCGGTGGCTTCCACGCGGCCCGGCGTCCCGCCGATCTCCAGCGGCTTCCCGGTGACGACCTGCGGGACGGAGTACCCCTCGTACATCGAGTAGGTGTCCATCATCCACGCCATCGTCTGCGGGTTCGTGTTCATGTCGGGCGCGGGCACGTCGATCTCGGGCCCGATCATCCGGCGGATCCCCTCGGTGTACCGCCGGGTGAGCCGTTCGAGGTCGCGGTCGGTGAGGTCCTTCGGCTCGCAGATCACGCCGCCCTTCGCGCCGCCGTAGGGGAGGTCGACGAGCGCCGTCTTCCACGTCATCCAGCCGGCGAGCGCCTCGACCTCGCGCTGGGTGACCGACGGATGGAACCGGACGCCGCCCTTGAACGGACCGCGGGCGCTGTCGAACTGACAGCGGTACCCCTCGAACACCTCGACTTCGCCGGACTCCAGTTCGACCGGGAGCGTCACCTTCAGCGTGCGCTCCGGGTGCTTGAGCCGCTCGAACACCCCGTGGTCCACGTCTGCGTACTCCTCGGCGCGGTCCATCTGGGCGAGCATGTTCTGGAACGGGTCGTCGGCCATGGCCGGCACGACTCCGTCGCCCGTGATATCGGTTTCGGCAAGTATCGCCTCCGAGAGAGATCCTCTCGCACGGCGGTCGGGCCGAGCCCCGCCGGGCGGTTCCGACCGGACTTATACGTCGGGCCCCTCAATCGCCCCCCATGACACACGGACGTGCGACGGGGGACCGTCGATGACGGCACAGACGCTCCACCCCCGGGTCCAGATCGTGTGGGTCCTCCGCGCGGTGCTGCTGTCGGCGCTCGTGACCGCCCCGTTCGCCGGCGGCGCGTACCTCGAGTACCTCCCGCGATGGGCGCCGGTCGCCGTCGGCGCCGTCGTCCTGACGCTGACCGTCGCGCACGCGCTGCTCCGGTACCGACGCTGGAGCTACGAGATCCGCGAGGACGCCATCTACCTCGACCGCGGCGTGCTCACGCAGGTGCGGACGACGGTGCCGCTGGTGCGCATCCAGCACGTCGACTCCCGCCGCGGGCCGATCGAGCGGACCGTCGGGCTCGCCTCCTGCGTGGTGTACACCGCCGGGTCGCGCGGCGCCGACGTGCGGATCCCGGGGCTGACGCCGGACGGCGCGAGCGACCTCCGCGAGGAGCTGAAGCGGCTGGCGATCCGCGCCGACGGGGAGGACGCGGTGTGAAGCTGGCGCCGCAGTCGGTCCCGTACCGCGCGCTCCAGAAGGCGGCCGGAACCGCCGTCGCGCTGTTCGTGATCGTGAACAGCGGCGGGTTCGGCCTCCCCCTCGCGGTCGGCGGCGGGGCCGCCATCCTCCTCGCGATGTTCGCCTACGAGGTCGCGTACTACCGCCGGTTCGAGTACGTCCTCACCGAGGACACCCTCGACATCTCCTCCGGCGTCATCTCCCGCCGCGAGCGCGAGATCCCGTACCGGCGGATACAGAACGTCGACGTGAGCCGGAGCGTGATCCAGCGCGCCATCGGCGTCGCCGCGGTCGACTTAGAGACCGCCGGCGGCTCCAGCACCGAGGGGTCGATCCGGTTCGTCACGCCCGACGAGGCGACCCGGCTCCAGCGCGAGGTCCAGCGCCGGAAGGCCGGGGGCGCGCGGCCCGAGGAGGCCGGCGAGGGAGCGTCGGCCGACGTCGACGCGGTCGAGGCCGGCCGCGAGGACGCGTTCGCGCCCGACGAGGAGGAGCTGTTCGCCATCTCGCCGAGCGAGCTGGCCCTGGTCGGTGCGCTCTCGTTCGACGGGCGCCTGATCGGGCTCCTGGCGTTCCTCAGCTCCGGCTCGTTCCCGGTGCTGTCGAGCTTCCTGCCGGAGACGTCGGCCGCCGCGCTCACCGCGACGGCGTTCGTCGGCGTGGCGGCGCTGTTCATCGCGTCGTGGCTCATCGGCGCGGGCGTCGCCTTCTCGAACTACTACGGCTTCCGGCTCTCCCGCGCCGGCGACGAACTCCGATATGAGCGCGGGCTGTTCCGGCGGTACAGCGGGTCGATCCCGACCGAGAAGGTACAGACGCTGCGGATCACGGACAACCCCGCCAAGCGCGCGCTCGGCTACGCGAGCCTCTCCATCGAGACCGCGGGGTACGCCCCCGGGCAGAGCGCGGAGTCCGGCAACCAGTCCGCGGTGCCGATCGCCGCGACCGACCGCGTCTACCGGCTCGCACACGAGATAGAGTCGTTCGGCACGCCCGAGTTCAACCGGCCGCCGAAGCGCATCCGGTGGCGGTACGTCATCCGGTACGCGCTGATCGTCGGCGTCCTCACGGGGGTCGCGTACGGCGTGAACTGGTACGCCTCGGCGTCGCTGCCGTGGTACGCCGTCGCCGCGCTGCTCCTCGTCGCGCCGCCCGCGGCGCACCTGAAGTGGAAGCACCGCGGCTACTGGGTCGGGGAGGACCACCTGCTCACGCGGAACGGCTTCTGGAGCCGGACCGTCGCCGTCGTCCCGTACTACCGGATTCAGAACGTGATCGACAGCCGGACCGTGTTCCAGCGCCGGTGGGGCGTCGCGACGGTCGTCGCCGACACGGCGGGGACCGGTTCGCTGACCGGCAGCGACGCCGCCGCGGTCGACTTCGAGGTGGCCGAGGCCGAGGCGTTAGAGGAGACGCTGACCGAGCGCCTCGCGACCGCCGTCGCGGAGCGGCGCGGCGCCGGCACCGACCGCTTCGAGTGGTTCGACGGGAACGTCGACGCCGACGAGAGCACCGACGACGACGGCGACCCCGAAGAGGACGCCGGCGGACTCGACGCGGACATCGACAAGCCCGACGCACCCGGCGCCGACGAGCCCGACGCGGAAGCCGACGAGACGGCGCCCGACCCGACGACGGCGGTACCGGACGCCGACGAGACGACGGACGACGACACTCTCGACATCCCCGAGGACGGCGTCGTCCGCCCTGACTTCTCGCCGAGCGACCGCGACTACTCGGAGCCCGCGGAGCGCATCGACACCGGCGAGTACGCGGTCGACCAGAACCCGTCGGACGCCGACGTGGCGCACGGGCCGAACGCAGACGGCGAAGATTCTGAGGGTGATGGGGGTGATCCCGACGG
The DNA here is from genome assembly GCF_003666025.1 of Halorubrum sp. Atlit-8R. Taxonomy (NCBI): domain Archaea; kingdom Methanobacteriati; phylum Methanobacteriota; class Halobacteria; order Halobacteriales; family Haloferacaceae; genus Halorubrum; species Halorubrum sp. Atlit-8R. The sequence goes on along the minus strand of NZ_QPLV01000001.1, from coordinate 781,311 downwards.
CGATGGCGACGACCCCGAGGGCGACGGGACCGAGTCGCGGACCTGACCGACGGGACCGATCCGCGGACCTACTCGTCGAGCAGCTGCTGGGCGATCGTGTTTCGCAGCACTTCGCTCGTCCCCTCGTATATCTCCGAGAGCTTCGCGTCGCGGTAGAAGCGCTCGGCGGGGAAGTCCTTGGTGTAGCCGTACCCGCCGTGGATCTGGATCCCCTCGTTGGCGACCTCGCGGGCGATCTCCGAGGCGTACAGCTTCGCCTGCGCGGCCTCCTTGATGTAGTCGTCGTCGCGCATCTTCAGGTCGGCCGCCTCGTGCATCAGCAGCTCCGCGGCGCGCGCCTTCGTGTCCATGTCCGCGAGCTTGTGCTGGATGGCCTGGAAGTCGCTGATCGGGCGGTCGAACTGCTCGCGCTGCTGGGCGTACGACTTCGCCTCGTCGAGGGCGGCGCGCGCGATCCCGACCGACCGGGCCGCGATGGTGATCCGGCCGCCGTTGAGCGTCTTCAGCGCGTGGACGAACCCCTCGCCCTCCTCGCCGAGCCGGCGCTCCTCCGGGATCCACATGTCGTCGAACCGGAGCTCCGCGGTCGGACACCCCTTGTCGCCGAGCTTGTCCTCCGTGCCCTCGACGATGAACCCGTCGTCCTCCTCCGGACGCACGATGAACGACGAGATGCCCTTCCGCCCGGCGTCGGGGTCGGTCTTGGCGAACAGCGTGACCGTGTCGGCGACGGAGCCGTTCGAGATCCAGAGCTTCCCGCCGTTGACGAGGTAGCCGTCCCCGTCGCGCTCCGCGGTCGTCGACATCGCGGGCACGTCCGACCCGGCCTCGGCCTCTGAGAGCGCGAACGCGCCGATGTCCTCGGCGGTGTTCAGGGCGGTGAGGTACTCCTCCTTCTGGGCCTCGTCGCCGAACTCGTAGAGCATGTTCCCGGCCAGCGACGTGTGGGCCGCGACGACGGTGCCGAGCCCGCCGGAGCCGCGGGAGATCTCTTCGAGCCCGATGGCGTAGCTGTGGTAGTCGAGGCCGGCACCCTCGTACTCGACGGGGAACGGCATGCCCATGAGCCCGAGGTCGGCCATCTCCTCGACCAGGTCCGCGGGGAACTCGTCGGTCTCGTCGATCTCGGCCGCGCGCGGGACGACCTCCTCGTCGACGAACTCCGCGACGGTGTCGCGGATCTGACGCTGCTCTTCGGTGAGCGTGAACTCCATGCCGTGGCCTTCGGCCGGGCGGACTTAGCCGTTTCCACACGGTTGTACACGGGTCGGCGGTTCGTCGGCGCCGACGGGGACCGAGTCGTGCGATTTCGCCGCCCCGAGCGGCGATCGACGCGCGGCCGCCGTTCCACGAGGCTTTTTATGCGTTGTGCCGTAAATACTGGCAACTGAATGAGCGGACGAGAACACGCCCCCGCCGAGGCCGACCTCGCGTGGTGTCACGAGGCGGTCCAGGGGGTCTCGCGGACCTTCGCGCTGACGGTCGACGTGTTAGAGGAACCGATGGCGTCGCAGATCTGCGTCGGGTACCTCCTCTGTCGCGTCGCCGACACGGTCGAGGACGCCGGGCACATCCCGCCGGACGCCCAGAGCCACGTGCTGCGGACGTACCGGCGAGCGATCGACCCGGACGAAGAGACCGACATCGCCGAGTTCCGCGAGACGGTCGACGAGTGGCTGCCCGCGGAGCGCGACGACGACTGGACCGTCGTCGCCGAGGCGCCCACCATCGCCGCGACGTTCGAGGATCTCGACCCGGAGGCGCAGGCGGCCATCGTCCCGCCCGTGCTGGAGATGGTCGACGGGATGGCGATGTTCGTCGACCGCCACGCCACCGAGGGCGGGCTCCGCATCGACGACCGCGACGAGTTAGAGCAGTACTGCTACTACGCGGCCGGCACCGTCGGCAACCTCATCACGAACCTGCTCACCCGCGGCGACGTCGCCGAGGAGCGCGCGAAGCGGCTGCGGGAGACCGCCGAGGAGTTCGGCCTCCTCCTCCAGCTGGTGAACGTCTCGAAGGACGTGTACGACGACTACACCGAGGAGAACAACGTCTATCTCCCCGCCGAGTGGCTGGAGGCGGAGGGCGTCGACCAGGAGCGCGTCGTCCACCCCGAGAACCGCGAGTCGTCCGCGCGCGTCGTCGACCGCACCGCCGACTACGCCCGCTCGTTCCTCGACGACGCGCAGGCGTACCTAGAGACGATGCCGCTCTCGAACGGCAACACGATGGAGGCGTGGACCGTCCCGTACCTGCTCGCGGTCGGCACCCTCCGCGAGCTGGGGAGCCGCCCGGAGGACGCGCTCACCGAGACCGGCGTGAAGGTGTCCAGACAGGAGGTGTTCGCGGTGATGTCGGCCGCGAGCGGCGTCGGCCGCGACTCGCTGGCGGAGCTGCGACAGACCATCGCGCGTACCCCCTTCCACCGCGCGGTCGGGTCGGCGGACTGAACTCCCCCGACCGCCGTCGGACGGGGGTCGTCGTCTCGTATCGTCCCGCACTCACAGCCGCGACCGCGCCCGCGACACCGCCGGGACGCGCACCCCGATGGTCTCCCCGAGCGCCTCGGCCGCGCTCAGCAGCCACTCCGCGCGCTCGACGCGCGAGTCGAGGTCGCCGGGGCCGATCCGGTAGCGGTCCACGAGCTCCTCGACCGTCGCGCCGCCGATCCACTCGTCTAAGATCCGCGCCGTCTTCACCGACTCCAGCCACCCCTCGAAGTCGTCCGGGTCGGTCATGTCCGTGGTGAGGCGGGCGGCGTTCTGCCGCGCGAACCGGTAAACTTCGGCGCGCTCGGCGTTGCCGAGGTAGGTGTCCTGCATGTCCGGCGTGTCGCAGATCACCTCGAAGGCGGTGAGCGTCGTCGCCTCCGGGAGGTCGGCCGCGGCGCGGAGCCCGGCGACGATCCGCTCGCCGGTCTCCGGGCGGACGTACTGCTTCGAGGTCGTCTCGCCGACCGCCGTCGCGACGAGCCGGTAGTCATCGACGCCGCCCGTCTCCCGGGCGACCATCCCGGCCGAGACGAGGTCGTCGACCGCGACGGCGACCGCGTCGGCGAGGCCGCCCGCCCCGGTCTCCCGCGCGTAGAACGTCCCCTCGAACACGTCGAGGATCTCCGTCTCGGTCGCCGCGAAGTCCGTCGCTATCGCCGCGAGGACGTGCGTCCGGAGCGCGCCGGGGTCGGCGAGCTGGGACTCGACGGCCTCGGGCTCGCCCTCGACGTAGCGCTCGCGCACCTCGTCGCGCGCGTCGGCGTCGGCGACGAGGACCGCCTCGCCGTGGGGGTCGAGCCCCGGCCGGCCCGCGCGGCCGCACATCTGGTGGACCTCGAGCGTCGGGATCCACGACATCCCGCCCTCCCCGTAGCGGCGCTGGTCGCGGACGACGACGCGGCGGGCGGGGACGTTGACCCCGGCCGCCAGCGTGGGCGTGGCGCAGATACAGGCCACGTCGCGCTCGCGGAACGCCGACTCGACGACCGCGCGGTGGCCCGATCGGAGCCCGGCGTGGTGGAACGCGACGCCGGCGCGCAGGCAGTCCGCGAGCTGTCGGCCGGTCATGGTGCCGTCCACGTCGGTCGCCTCCTCGGCCGCCGCGGCGGCCGCGTCCTCGACCCCCAGCGCCGCGGCGAGGCCCTCCTCCGCGAGCCGCTCCGCGAGGTCGACCGCCTCGCGGCGAGAGCGGACGAACGCGAGGCACTGGCCGCCGTCCGCGACCGCGTCGGCGACGAGCGCGGCGGTGACCTCGGTCGCGTCGGGGTCGTCGGGGTCGTCTGCGGCTCCGTCCCGGGTCTCGCCGCCGTCACCGTCGCCGGCGGTCTCGTCGGGGCCGACGTCGACCGAGAGGCTCGTGCCGTCGTCGAACGCGACCTCGCCGCCGACCGCGACGCCGGTCCGCAGGTCGACCGGGCGCCACTCGGACTCGACGAGGGCGGCGTCGAGCCAGTCCGCGATGGCGTCGGGGTTGTCGACGGTCGCCGACAGCGCCACCGTCTGGAGGTCGGGGTTCCGGCGCCGGAGCGTCGCCAGCGTCACTTCGAGCGTCGGGCCGCGCCGCTTCGCGCCGAGGAGGTGGACCTCGTCGACGACGACGCAGGCGAGCTCGTCGACCCACGAGGCGCCGTTGCGGATCGCGGAGTCGACCTTCTCGCTCGTGGCGACCACCACGTCGTTGCCGGCGAGCGCCTCGCCCGTCGCGTCGAAGTCGCCGGTGGAGATGCCCACGTCGACGCCGGGCAGCGCCGCGAACGTCTCGTACTTCTCGCGGGCGAGCGCGCGGAGCGGACAGACGTACAGGCCGGGGCCGCCGGCCGTCAACAGCGCGAGCTGGGCGATGAACGTCTTGCCCGACGCGGTCGGCACCGCCGCGACGACGTCGGCCCCCTCACAGACGCCCGCGTCGACCGCCGCGCGCTGGGGCGGGTACAGCTCGCGGACGCCCCGCTCGGCGAAGTGGTCGACGACGGGCTGAGACAGCGGCAGGTCCCGGACGCGCATGTACCGCTCGTTCGGCGGGACCGGTGATAAAGAGTCGGCGGAATCCCCCTCGGCCGCCGCGGGTTACGCGTCGGCGTCGAAGTCCTGGAAGAGCTTCTCGTAGTCCTCGTCGTCGCTCGCGACCGCGTCGCGCGACTCGTCGGCCCGCTCGCGCAGCTCCTCGATCCGCTCGGTGAGCCGCTGGTACTCCTCGTTGTCGGCGAGGTCGTTGGCGCTCTTCTCGGACTCCAGCATCGCCTTCTTCGAGGTCAGCGAGAACAGCTCCTGGACCTCGGAGTCGTACTCGCCGCGCCGCAGGAGCCCCTCGACGATCTCGCGGAGCGTGTCGCTCGTGACGGGCTTGACGAGGTAGTCGTCGAACCCCATCTCTAAGATGTCGAAGTCGGGCTCGACGGCGGTGACCATCGCGACCCGGCAGTCGATGCCGCGGTCGCGGACGGCGGTGAGGACCTCGTCGCCCGAGAGGCCGGGCATCCGGCGGTCGAGGAGGATCGCGTCGACCTCGTTGTCGGCCTCGTCGAGCTCGTCGAGCGCCTCGCGGCCGCCGTACGCGGTTCGGACGCGGTACTCGTCGCCGAGCCAGGCGGCGTACAGGTCGGCCAAGTCGGGTTCGTCCTCGACCACGAGGACCAGCGGCGGTTGCTCACTCATGGATGACGGGAGCGAGGGGGTGTTCGCTCACACGTTTCGTCTCGCCGCTGGCTATATTAAAATACCTCTTCGACGCGGGGGTCGATCGGCGGCGCGGCCGGACTCGGCTCCGCCCGGTCCGGGCTCGGAGCCGGTCTCGCCCGCCGCGCGGCCTCAGCGGTTACTCGCCCGGGCTGTAGTTGGGCGCCTCGTCGGTGATCATCACGTCGTGCGGGTGGCTCTCGCTCTGTCCCGCCGAGGAGACGCGGACGAACTCCGCGCGCTCGTGGAGGTCGGGGACGGTCTCGGCGCCGACGTACCCCATCCCGGAGCGCATCCCGCCCGTGAGCTGGTGGAGCTCGGAGGCGAGGCTCCCCTTGTACGGCGTCGCGGCCTCGACGCCCTCGGGGACGAACTCCTCGTCTTCGTCCTCCTCTTTGAGGTAGCGGTCGCCGCCGCCCGACTTCATGGCGCCGACGGAGCCCATCCCGCGGTACTGCTTGTACTTCTTCCCCTGCATCGTGATGACGCGGCCGGGCGCCTCGTCGGTGCCGGCGAAGTACGAGCCGAGCATCACCGCGTCCGCGCCCGCGGCGATGGCCTTGATCGCGTCGCCGGAGTAGCGGATGCCCCCGTCGGCGATGACGGGCACGTCGTGCTCGGCCGCGACGTCCGCGACCTCCGCGACCGCGGTCATCTGCGGCATCCCCGCGCCGCTGACGACGCGCGTGGTACAGATCGACCCGGGACCGATGCCGACCTTCAGGCCGTCGGCGAAGTCGACCGCCGCCTCGGCGGCCTCGCGCGTCCCGACGTTGCCGACGACCACGTCGGCGTCGACGGTCGCTTTGATCGCCTCCGCGGAGTCCAAGACGTTGAGGTTGTGCGCGTGGGCGCAGTCGATGAAGATGACGTCGACGCCGGCCTCGTCGGCCGCGACGGCGCGCTCCTCCTCGAAGGGGCCGACGGCGACGCCGGCGAGCAGGCGGCCGCGCTCGTCGCGGGCGGCCTCCTCGTGTTCGCGGCGCTGTAAGATTCCCTGCATCGTCACCAGCCCGACGAGCCGCTCGTCGCCGTCGACGATGGGGACGCGCTCGATCTTGTGGTCGTACATCAGTTCGAGCGCCTCGCGCGCGTCCACGTCCTCCGGCGCGGTGATGACCTCGTCGGTCATCGCCTCGCGGACGGCGTCGTCCTCGCCGACCTCCAGGTATGGGCGGATGTCGGTGCCGGAGATGATCCCGAGGACGGTGTCGTCCTCGGCGACGACGGGGGCGCCCGAGACGCCCTGCCGCTCCATCACCGCGTCGGCCTCGCGGACGGTGTCCTCGGGCGAGACGGTGACGACGTTCTCGCGGCGGATGACGAGCTCGTGCGCGCGCTTGACGCGCTCGACCTCCGCGGCCGTCTCCTCGACGGTCATGTTGCGGTGGAGGACGCCGAGCCCGCCCTCGCGGGCCATCGCGATGGCGAGGTCGCTCTCAGTGACGGTGTCCATCGCCGCCGACAGCACGGGGACGGTGAGTTCGACGTTCTTCGAGACGCGGGTGGAGAGGTCCGCGTCGTCGGGCTCGACGCGGCTCTCCTTCGGTCGGAGCAGCACGTCGTCGAACGTCAGCGCTTCCGGAACCTCGAGCTTCGCCGAGAACCGGCCAGAATCTGTCGCCATATAATCCGTCACAAGCGCCCGATGAAAAGCGTTGCGAGACGGCACGGACGTGGTGGTTGCTCACATTCGAATCCGTGTTGTATACAGAATCGTGCCTATTTCTGCGGGGTCGGCCGCGACCGCGGTCGGATCGGGCGCGATAGCCTCGATCGTTCGGTCAGCCCGACGGCCGCGGTTCGGAAACCGAGAGATGATCGGAGACGGTCGGGGAACGTCGATATATCGTCATCGAAGCGCTACTATCGTCGTCGATCCATCGTGTCTTGCGGACACGTCTCACACAACCTTTAACGCGACCGAAACTCGTATATTAGGTATGGACTCCGACAGTCCCGTGAACGCGCGCATCGCCGGCCAGCCGAACGCCGCCCTCGGCGTCCGCTTTACAGCCGGCAATCCGCGCAAACGGTTCACATGGGCTCGTCGGACCCTTCGCGGCGTGGACTCCGCGTGCTGGTCCTCAGACCATCGCGAGTCGCACGCGTCCCACCGCCACCCCGTCGGTCAGGGCTATCGTCCCTAAATGAGCACGTCACGCCATCCGGTCGCCCTGCGGCTCGAACAGCAGGTCGGGAGCGCGACGAAGCTGCTCGCGACCGTCATGGCCCTGCCGCTCGTCGACGGCATCTTCCCCGCCCTCGTCGTCGCCGGCGTCCTCGGATCGGCCACCGGCGTCGTCGAGACCGGCATCCTCATCTTCGGCGGCTCCGCGACCGCCGCGGTGATCCTCGCCGAGATGGACGGCTCGCGGCGGGAGATGGCCACCTCGGTCCTGCTGATCGGCGCAGTCATCATCCCGGTCGCCGCCGTCGAGGCCGCCCTCGCGCCGACCCTCCAGGGGCTCCTCAATCTCCCCGTCTTCGAGCGGTTCGCCGGGCTCGTCATCCTGACCATCGCCGCCAAGACCGCCAGCTCGGAGGTCGGCGAGTTCCTGCCGAGCCCCGGCGTCATCATCGGTCTGGGCCTCGTCGCGAGCTTCGACCCGTCGGGGTTCGCCATAGAGACCTCGACCGAGTACGTGGTCAACGGCACCGCGGCCGCCGCCGTGGGCGTGGCGTTCGCGCTGTCGATCGCGCTGCTCTCGCCGCACCTCCGCGGCCGCGTCGACATCGACCGGTTCCGGTTCGGCTCCGCGGTCGCGCTGGGCGTGCTCGCGCTGCCGATCCTGCTCGGCCCGTTCGACCTCATGCAGACGGACGCCCCCATCGCGCTCGCGGTGCTCGCGGTGACGACCCTGTTCGCGTACGACCCGAGCGCGGACGGCGAGGCGAGCGCCGCCGGCGACGACGCGCCCGACGACGACGCGCCGACGAGCGACTCCTCCGAGGCGGACGACGGCGACGCGACCGACGCCGGCGAGGAACCGGACGCGGAGGCCCCGAGCGATCCGCCGCTCGACGCCCCGCCGGAGGGGCCCTCGCCCATCGTCGACGACGACGTCGCCGTCCTCGCGAACGGCGGCGACGGGCGCGAGACCGACGACGACGGCGCGGACCCGTTCGCGGACGACGACTCCCGCGCGCCGTGGCTGTGACCGGCGGGTAGCCGCCCGCGAACGGCGCGCCCGCCTGACCCCTTTCTCCGTCGCCTTGACCGCCGCGCGTGTCGCCGGGGTTTAGGCACTCGGCCCCGAACGGCCGGTATGTCGAACCGCGTCGTTCAGGGGCGGATGGTGACGCCCGAGAAGCTCGCAGAGCTGGTCGAAGGGGAGTCGGTGCTGGAGGCCGAGTCGATCACGGACGCCGACCGCGACTGCCCGGACTGCGGCGGCGACGTCATCTCGGTCGGGTACATGCCGAGCGTGACGGAGTTCGTCACCGGCTACAAGTGCCAGGACTGCGACTGGAGCGCCGACGACCGCGACTGAACCACTCGGACCGACTCACCCGACGATCGGCGGAACGGGCCGGCAGCGCCCGGAGCGGAAGGCCCCCGCCGTCCCTCGATCGCTTTCGATCGAAACCCCTTTATCCGCGTTTCGGCAACGGACTGATGCGAGATCATGCGGGGCTGTGGCCAAGCCAGGCATGGCGACTGACTCCAGAGGCTTGCGCCCGGGACGACACTCCAGACTGATATACCGAGCGGCCGACTGATCATCGGTCGTGTTGACGACCCTCTGGAGTTCCGAGGCGCACCGGAGATATCAGTCGATCGGGGGTTCAAATCCCTCCGGCCCCACTTCCTGCTGTCGCGAGCACTCTCGCGAGCGACAGCGACATGTTGAGGAGGGATTTGAACCCAGCGGACGAGCGGAGCGAAGTCCGCGTGGTTCACAATCCCTCCGGCCCCACTTCCTGCTGTCGCGAGCACACTCGCGAGCGACGGCGACGGCCTGAGGAGGGATCTGAACCGAGAGGCGACGACGACGACCGCGGTTCAGATCCCCGTAGCCCCAAACTCTGCTGCTACACTCGGCGACGCGAACGGCACTCCGTCGAAGACGGGTCGACGCGGGTCAGCGCCGCGCGACGATCCGGCCCGCCATGAGGCCGACGAGCCCGATCATGCCCGCCATCGCGAGGTAGATCCCCAGCCCGATCAGTTCGCCGTTCGCGCCGTTCACGCCCGCGAGGCCCAGGAACACGACGGCGATGACGGCGTGGAGCGCGAGCACGCCGGACGGGACGTTCGCTCCGAGGTCGAATCCGATATCCATGCCGTTCGCTTCGTCGGGCGTCGGAAAAAGTCGTCCGGTCGGACCGCGCGACAGCGGCGCTACGAGCGCGGCTCGTCGGGCAGGTCGAACACGTCCTCGACGCGCGCGTCGAACTCGCGCGCGATGCGCCAGGCCAGCTCCAGCGAGGGGTTGTACTCGCCCTTCTCGACGTAGAGGACCGTCTGCCGAGTCACGTCGACGCGGTCGGCGAGCTCTGCCTGCGTCAGCCCCGCCTCCTCGCGGAGCTCGCGGATGCGGGTGTCGAACTCCACGATCACGCCTCCACGCCGCGCCGCCGCACCCAGGCGCGCGTCCCGTGGGCGACGGAGGAGACGCAGATCGCGGCGGCGGCCCAGACGACCACGACGCGGGCCTGCGCGTAGGCGGTCTGGACGATACCGTCGATCCCGCCCGTCGCTTGGAGCGCGGACCCGACGAGGAAGACGGCGAGCGAGGCCCCGAACAGCAGCACCGCGGCGCGGCTCGCGGCGGTCCGCGTGAGCGCCCGGGTTCGCTCGTCGGTCGGCGTGTAGCCGACGCGGTCGGCGAGCGTGCGGCTCACGGGGAAGAACGCGACGAACAGCACCGCGCCGCTGGCGATGAGCGGGGCCGACTCCCGGGCCAGTCCGAGGTTGAGCGTCAGCACCGTGACGAGCATGTGAACGGCCCGTCCGATGCGGTACTTCGTGCGAGGTCGCATGCGGTTGTCACCTCTGCGTGTTAGTTCGATCTAACGTTATATATTTCTTACTCCGGTCGGTGAGGGGGCACCGTCGCTCGCGAGGGGCAGGTCAGATCGCACAACGAGAGCGGATTCGACGGGGCGGTACCGGGTCGGGGTCGTCAGAGGAACCTCCGGAAAACGGGCGGCAGTCGTCCGTTACAGCACGTCCCCGATCCGGACCGGCTCGCCGTCCAGGTCCGGGTCCTCGGCGACTATCGTCAGCACCTCGTGGTCGGTGACGTCGCGGTACGACTTCCCGGTCGCCTCCTCGATCAGCGCCTTCTCTAACTCGAACTCGGTGCCCTCGTAGACGACGTCGACGCCGCGGTCCGTGAATGTGAGGTCGGTGCTCATGGCCGGCCGTAGGCGGCGAATCTGTAAAAGGAGCGCGACACGGGGCCGTCGGCGGCGAGCGTTCGTCGGACGTTACTCGTCGTCGTCGTCGCGCATCTCGGAGAGGCGGCCGACGAGGTCGTCGGTGTCGGCGTCGCCCTCGATGGTGACGTCGCCGTCGTGGTCGTTCTCGTGGACGTTCACCGCGTCGTCCTCGTCGGTGTCGACGTCCTGGTCCTTCTGCTCGCTCTCGTCGTACGATCCGAATCCCATGGGCGGGCTACCGGCGGCGCACTGAAAAGCGCGGCGACAGGGGGCCGCCGCGGGAAGCGTTCACGTCCCGCTCGGCGGCCCGTCGTCGGGCATGACGCAGTGTACCCCCGTCCGACGCCCGTCCGACGCCCCGCACCGTTTATAGGCTCGGGGCGACTGCTCCCGGTGTGTCGCTGCGAGGAGACGGCCCGATAGAGGAGCTCGCGATCCCCTCGGAGACGACCGTCGAGGAGCACGACGTCGTCGTCGACGGCGACGTGCTCGTGGGCGGACAGTCGACCGTCGAGCTCGGCGTCCGCGGCCGCAACGTCGCGATCGGCGAGCGCGTGCGCGTCGGCGACGACATCGAGGCCGAGGGCGACTGTCGGCTCGACACCTGGTGTTCCGTCGACGGCAACGTGCTCGTCGGCGAGGACGCGTACCTCGGCGAGCGGGTCACCGTCACCGGCCGCCTGATGGTGTCGGGGGACCTCGACATCGGCGACGACGTGACGATCGAGGAGGGGTTCGAGGCCAACGGCTGGATCGTCATCCGCAACCCGGTGCCGACGATCGTCTTCTACTTCATCGTCCTCTCGCAGCTGCTGCGCGTCGGCGAGACCGACGCCGCCGACGAGCTAGCGGAGGCGCTCGCCGACGGCGACGACGTGCGGGACCCGCTGTTGGTCCCGCGGAACGCCGAGATATCCGACGACGCCTGGCGGGTGTCGACCCCGGCCACCGTCGGCGACGACTGCCGGCTTCACGGCAACCTCCGCGCGGCGTCGATCCGCGTCGGCGAGCGCAACGAGGTGTTCGGCTCGCTGCGCGCCCGCGAGGACGTCACCGTCGGCGCCGACACGATCATCCACGGCGACGTGACGACCCGCGGCGGGACCGTGACCGTCGAGAGCGGCGCGCGCGTCCTCGGCGACGTCTCCGCGGGCGATCTCGTGGTGTACGACGGCGCGGAGATCCAGGGCACCCTCCGGGCGCGCGGCGAGATGAAGCTGATTCAAGAAGCGGAGCGGCCGAGCGAAGACGACGGGGTCGAGTCCGATGAACCGGAGGAGGCGAAGACCGAGGCGGCCGCCGAAACCGAGGCCGACGCCGCGGCCGCTGAAACCCGGGCCGACGCCGCGGACGCCGAAACTCAGTCCGACGCCGTAGACGCTGAGGCTGACCAGTCCGACGCCGCGGACGCAGAGACAGAAGAGTCCGCCGGCGCGGAAGCCAAGGAGGCGGACGAGTCGGACCGCGACGCCGACGACGGAACCGTCAACGACGGAGAAGCCGCCGACTCGGACGACGCGGACGCTGACCGCGACCTCGACGGCGAGGCGGATGCCGACGCCGACGCCGACGCGACCGCCGAGGACGAGCCCGCGGCGTCCGCGCGCGAGGACGATCCGACCGCCTCCGAGAACGGATCCGCCGCGGAGGCCGAGGAGACCGCGGCGGTGACCGCCGACGCCGGCCCGGCGCCCGAGACGGTCGAGTCCGACGACGACTCCTGACCCGTTGCGCCGGACGTGTTCCGTCTGGCGGGGACAGAATTCTAAATCCGGTTCTCTGCGTCTAAACAGCCGTTTTTCGGCAGGCGTTTGGAGACAATTTATCCCGGAACTCCCGTGCCAATCGACGTTTAACGCGGTTTTAGCCGGTTTAATTTCACGCCGAGTCTAAACTGACACAAGGCACTTAAAACAGGCACCGAAAGCCCCGGGTGCGTCATGAGCCGATCTCTGACGGCGACCCGCCGCGCGACGCTGGCGGGACTGGGTGCGATCGTCGCATCGGGAAGCGTGACAGGTGTCGCCGCGGCCGCGGAGGGCGACTGGACCGTCGAGGCGACCGAGACCGACAGCACGCTCCACGACGTGGTGTCGGCGAACGCCGGCCGCTTCGCGGTCGGCGGCGGCGGCGTCCTCACCGCGCCGGCGGCAGAGGGCTGGCGGACGCTTCGCGACGGCGGCCCGACCGGGAACGGGAACAACCTCTACGGGGCCGCTGTCACTGACGACGGCGAGCGCGTCTGGTTCGTCGGCGCGAGCGGCGCCATCGGCGAGTACATCCCCGCGACGGACACGCTCGTGGACCACTCGGCGCCGATGGACAACACGAACAACTACAACGCCGTCGCCGTCACCGGACAGGCCGGCGAGGCGAACGTCTACGTCGCCGGCGACTCCGGGAAGATCTACTACAGCTTCGAGAACGGCGCCACGGGCACGTGGGACTACGTCACGCCGGGCAGCGGCTCCGCGCTCCCCGCGATCGACTTCCACGGCCCCCGCAGCGGGCACGCGATCGACACGAACGGCCGCGTGTTCGTCACGGACGACGGCGTCACCTGGAACGCCATCGGCATCGAGGACGCCAACGTGACCTTCTACGGCCTCGACAGCGACGCGCCCGACGACGTCGCCGTCTCCGGCGGCAACGGGACGGTCCTGACGTACGACGGCGCGAACTGGACGCCCGACGCGCTCGGCGACGCCGATCTCGTCGACGTCGAGACGGACGGCGAGGCGGGGTACGTCGTCGGCAGCGGCGGCGTCGTCCAGGAGCTCACCGCCGACGACCGGTTCGTGCTCGACACGCCGACCGGCGAGAACCTGAACGCGGTCGACGTCGACGGCGACGCCGTCGTCGTCGGTAACAGCGGGCTCGTCCTGCGTCGGTAACGCGGGCGTCGACCCCGCCGACCGCGACGACACTCCGACCGCGGCGGTCCATACCCGCCGTCCGCGCCTATCGGGTCCCTCTCAGTCGCCGTCTCCGTCCGGGGCGGCGACGAACACCTCGTCGTCGAGGCGGTCGCAGACCGCGTCGGCGAGCGCCCGCAGGTTGACCGCGTCCTCGCGGTTGTACGAGACGAGCGTCTCCAGCGCCTCGTCGCTCCCCCGCTCGTACTCGCGCCAGAGCCGGACCGCGTCCCGGCCGGAGATGTCCGGGCGGTCGCGGTCGATCCCGATCTCCTTCTCGATGGGCTTCAGCCCGCCCGAGAGTCCGATCCGCTTCGCGGGGTACATCAGGTCGAGGTGCGGGGTGTCGATCTCCACGTCGAAGGAGGTCTCCAGGAAGGGCACGTCGAAGCGCGCGCCGTTGAACGTCGCGAGCAGGCTGGCGTCCGCGAACTGCTCGCGGAGGCGCCGCGCGGTGAGGTCCTCGCCCGCGACGAGCGTCGTCGTCTCGCCGCCCTGATGGAAGCTGACGGTCGTCACGCGGTCGCGCCGCTCGTCGAGCCCGGTCGTCTCGATGTCGAAGAAGCAGGTCTCCTCGCGGAAGTTCTCGTAGAGACGCCAGCGCTCGCCCGAGGGGAACGCCCGGTCGAAGTAGGCGGCGTCCCCGTCGTCGAGCCGCGCGAGCGCCTCCGCGATGAACGACTCGATCCGGTCGGCGGTCGTCGCGCCCACGCCCGCCACGTCGACCGCGGGGTCGAACGACTCCCACGTCGTGACCCCTCGCTCCCAGAGGCGCCGTTCGGTCGTCTCGCCCACCCCCTCGACGGGGATGAAGCTGTTCTCGATACGCATGTCCGTCCCCGAGCGGCGCGCGGTGAAAAAGCCGACGGGAGCGGCCGCGCGGCCGACCGCGAGCGAAGAGCTAACACGCCGCGGCACCGATGCGAGCCCGTGAACGACCGATCGAACGGGGCGACCGATACGGCGAGGGCGGCCCGATGAAGCGGGCGGCCCGCGACGGCGTCACGCTGATCGGCCACCGGGGCTGCGCCGGCCAGTACCCGGAGAACACGGTCGCGGCCGTCGAGCGCGCGGCGCCGCACGTCGACGCCGTCGAGGTCGACGTGCGCCGGTGCGCGAGCGGCGAGCTCGTCGTCGTCCACGACGCGGAACTCGACCGACTGACCGGCGCGGCGGGCCGCGTCGCGGACGCCGACTGGGAGGACCTGCGCGGGCTGACGGTGCTCGACTCCGGCGAACCGATCCCGCGGCTCGGCGAGACGCTCGACGCCGCGCCCGAGGAGGTCGGCGTCAACGTCGAACTCAAGGAGCCCGAGACCGCGCCCGACGCGCTCGCCGTCGCGCGGCGGGCCGACACCGAGGTGCTGTTCTCGTCGTTCCGCCCGGAGGCGCTGGCGTCGCTGCGCGACCGCGACCCGGCGACGGACCGCGCGCTGCTCGTCGCGGACACGACTCCCGAGCGCGCGGTCGAGCGGGCGACCGAACTCGGCTGCGCCGCGGTCCACCCGCCGATCGACCTCGCGACCGAACCGGGCTTCGTCGAGACGGCGCACGAAGCGGGCCTAGCCGTGAACGCGTGGACCGCGGCCGACCGAGAGGACGCCGAGCGACTTGTGGCGGCCGGCGTCGACGGGGTCATCGCCGACCGGTGGGACCTGCTGCCGGAGTCGGACCGGTCGTCGCGGAATTAAGTGGGCTCGCGGCAAGCGATCGGTATGTGCGGCCGCTACACCCTCTTCACCCCCGCCGCCGACCTCGAAGACAGGTTCGGCGCGGCGTTCGGCGACCACCAACCCAGCTACAACTGCGCGCCCGGGCAGTCGCTCCCCGTCATCCCCGACGCGGACCCGTCGGCGGCGACGCGGATGGAGTGGGGGCTGACGCCCTCGTGGGCCGACGAGTCGTTCGACCTCATCAACGCCCGCGCGGAGACGGTGCGGGAGAAGCGGAGCTTCGCGGACGCCTTCGAGCGCCGGCGCTGCCTCGTCCCCGCGGACGGCTTCTACGAGTGGGTCGGCGGCGACCGCGGGTCGGGCAAGACCCCCTACCGCGTCGCCTTCGAGGACGACCGGCCGTTCGCGATGGCCGGCATCTACGAGCGGTGGGAGCCGCCGACGCCGGAGACCACCCAGACCGGCCTCGACGCGTTCGGCGGCGGCGCCAGTGACGGCGGCTCCGGGGGCGACGACCCGGACGTGATCGAGACGTTCGCGGTCGTCACCACCGAGCCGAACGACCTCGTCGCCGACCTCCACCACCGGATGGCGGTGATTCTGGACCCGGACGCCGGGGAAGAGGAGACGTGGCTCCGGGGCGACGCCGACGAGGCGGCCGCCCTGCTCGATCCCTACCCGAGCGACGAGCTGACCGCGCACCCGGTGTCGACGCGGGTGAACTCGCCGGGCGTCGACGCGCCGGAGCTGATCGAGCCGGTTGCGAGCGACTGAGCCGCGGCGACCGTCGGGACCGAGTTCGGCTGGTCAGGGCGCGACCAGGTCGACGACCGTCTCGTCGTCGACGACGACGTTGTACGCGCCCTCGTCCTCGTTCCAGAGGACGAGCCCGTTCTCGACGAAGACGACCGACCCGTAGCCCGCCTCGCGGAGGTCGCGGTTCAGCGCGGTCTCGCGGGTACAGACGAGGTAGTGATCGGTCGCCTGCGAGCCGTCGCCGACGCGGTAGACGGCGTTGTCCCCCTCGCTCAGGTCGTGGCTGAGCTTCACCGCGAGCAGGTTCACCCGGTCGGTGACGTGCCGCTCCGACTCGGCCATGCGCGCGCACCGCTCCGCGCTCGCCTCGACGTCGACGCGCCGCTGGCCGTCGGGGCGGAGGATCGAGTAGGCGAACTGCACGTCGACGTTGACGAACTCGCCCGGCTCGTCGGTCTCGCCGCGCGCCGCCGCCTCGTCGAGCCGGCGCTGGAACGGCGGGACCGCGAGGTCGGGGGCCACGTCGAACGACCAGCCCGGGTCGGTCGGGACCGCGTCGGGCCACAGCCGCAGCGCGGGCGAGTATATCTCGGCGTCCCGACCGGGGTCGCCGCCGGACGCGACGACCTCGCGCTCGACCCGGCGGAGCCCGGTCGCGGTGTTCCGGTCGGCCGGCGCGAACGCGACGACGCTGCCGTCGGGCGCCAGCGCGTCGACCGCGGCGCCCGCGACCGCCGCGGGGTCGGCGAGCTCCGAGAGGACGTTCCCGAACAGCACGAGGTCGAACGGCTCGTCGGTCGCCGGGGCGGGCTCCTCGCCCCCGTCGAGCCCGAGGAACGCCTCGGCGGTCGTCTCGTGGACCGTCGCGCGGAAGTTGCGGCCGGTCTCCTCCAGCAGCCGGTCGAGGACCTCGGTCGCCGCGCTCGGCTCGACCGCGTGGTAGTCGACGACGGCGTCGTCCGGGAGGTAGTCGTGGAGCCCGAGCGCGGGCCCGCCGACGCCGGCGCCCACGTCGAGGACGCGGAGCGTGCGGTCGAGCAGGCCGTTCTCGGTCAGGTCGTCGAGGACGTACCCGACCGTCGCGTAGTACGCCGGGAGGTGGTAAATGGCGTAGCCGAGCGCCGCGACGCGGTCGTACTCGACCTCGTTCTCGTAGAGGTAGTCCGTCTTCATCCGGCGGACGCGCTCGCGGAGCTCGGCGCCCGACTCCCCGCGGTGCCAGTTCGCGCCGTACTCGCGGACCAGCAGGTCCTCCAGGGCGAACGAGTACGCCTCGGGGAGCGCCTCCGGCGCCCAGCCCGGCGGGTCGACGGGCGCCTCCTCGACGGGGACGAAGGCGCCGTCCTCGCGCTCGCGGAGCCGGAGGTCGAACGCCTCCTCGCGGAGCGTCTCGCGGACGACCGCCGGGTGCGGCGTCCCCTCGATGTACTCCGCGATTTCCTCGGGGTCGATCGGTCTGACGTTGCGCAGGTAGTTCGCGTTGTTCCGGACCGCGGTTCTGTCGATCATTGGTGTCTCGTCGCGTCGTCTCACTCCAGCCGCTCTCTCCCCTCGCGGTCGCCGCGGGCGCGCTCGTACAGGGCGGCGAACGCCTCGTCGTCCGCGTCCGCGATCGCGGCCGCGGCGTCGGCCACGTCCTCGGCGCCGTCGAAGGCGCGCTGTATCTCGGCGTACACCGCGGGCGACCCCTCCGTGACGGTGTCGGCCACGTCGTCGAGCGCGGCCGACACGGGGGTGTGGAACTCCTCGCGGACCGGCTCCGCGGCGAGCCGCCACGCGAGCACCGCCGCGTGCGCGCCCGCCTGAACGGTCTCCATCGCGCCGTCGTGCTCCGCGGCGGTCGTCTCGAAGACCTCGTTGCCGCCGGCCTCGACCGACGCGGTGAGCGCCTCGACCGCCGGGCCGCCCTCGTCGACGACGACCGCGACGTTGCCCGGGACGCGCGGCGGCGCGAACAGCGGGTGGTAGCTCGCGCGCTCGAGGCCGGGGGCGTGCTCGCGCATCGCCGCGAGCGCGTCGCTCATCTCGCCGGAGACGTCGACGATCGCCGCCTCGGCGCGCGGCGCGTACGCCTCGACCGCCGCCGGCACCGCCGACATCGGCACCGCGAGGCAGACGGCGTCGTGGACGGAGTCCCCGTCGGCCTCGACCGTCCGGGCGTCGCGCCCGTCGGCGGCGTCGGCCGCGACGGCCGGGTCGCGGTCGGCGAAGGCGACGCTCGCGTCGACGGGCGCGGCGTCGGCCGCGACGGTGTCGGCCACCCAGCGCCCGATCTCACCGGCGCCGACGACGAGGAGGTCCATCGGTTACGGGATCCGAGGCGACGCGACGGTTAAAAGGACTCGCCTCGGGGCGGAGCGGGCGACGCCGCGTACCCGGGGCCGGGTTCCCGAGTCCGCGTTCGGCCGAACCGATCGCGGGGACGCCGGTTCTGCCGCGACCCCCGGACTTTCACGCGCGACCCGCCTGGGTCGGGACGTGACCGCGAACGCCACGTTCGACTTCGACCTGCTCGCGCGGCTGGCGGACGCCCCCGGGCCGGTCGGTCGCGAGGACGCGATCCGAGGCGTCGTGCGCGACGAGCTGCCCCCCGTCGACGCCGTGCGGACGGACGCGATGGGCAACGTCGTCGCGACCGTCGAGGGCGACGCGGCCCCCGACTACGAGGTGCTCGTCGCCGCGCACATGGACGAGATCGGGCTCGTCGTGAGCGACGTCGACGACGACGGCTTCCTCTCCGTGGAGCCGCTCGGCGGCTGGAACCCGGACGCGCTCCGCGGCCACCCGGTCACCGTCCACGCCGAGGACGGGGACTACGACGCGGTCGTCGGCGTCGCGGCCGCGCACACGGCCGCCGAGGCGGCTCCCGACGAGTGGACCCTCGACGACGCGCACGTGTTCACCGGGCTCGACCCCGCGGAGGCGGCCGAGACGTTCCGCGTCGGCGACGTCGTCACGTTCGACGCCGACCTCCGGGAGATGGGGCGGTGCGTCGCCGGCTCCTCGCTCGACGACCGCGCGGGCGTGTACGTGCTGCTGGAGGCCGCGCGGCGCGCGGACCCCGACGTGACCGTCCACTACGCCGCGACGGTCCAAGAGGAGGTCGGCCTGCGGGGCGCGGCCGCCCTGGGCGTGGACGTCGACCCGGACCTGGCGGTCGCGCTCGACGGGACGCTCGAGCAGTCGTACCCCGGCGTCGACCCGGCGGACGCGACCTCGAAGCTCGGCGACGGCGTGGGCGTGAAGCGGAAGGACGCGAGCGTCGTCCCGACGCCCGCGGTCGCCGATCGGTTCGAGTCGCTCGCGGCGGAGCGCGGGATCGCCTTCCAGCGCGAGGTGGCCCGGAACATCGGGACCGACGCCGGCGCGCTCCAGAACGCCGGGGGCGCGCGCCCGGTCGGCGCCCTCTCCGTCCCCGTCCGGTACCACCACTCCGCGGTCGAGACGGCCGACGCGCGCGACGTCGAGGCCGCGGTCGACCTCCTCACCGCCTTCCTCGACGCCGAGGACGGCGAGGGGTACGGTCCGAGCTGATCGCTGAAACGGGGCGCGCGACGAAGGCGGTGCGTCGACCGCGTCGCTCGGGCCCCTCGGAGCGACATCACCCCTCGGCGCCGAGCCGGCCGACCACGCCCGCGCCGGGCGAGATGGACCGGACCGCCGGCAGCAGCGCGAGCGCGATGGCCAGCTCCAGCCCGCCGACCGCGAGGAACGCCGGCGTGTAGCCGAACGCCTCGGTAGCGCTCCCACCGATCAGGAACCCGGTGAGGAACCCGAGCGAGCCGAACACGTTGAACAGCCCCATCGCCGCGCCCCGCACCTCGGGCTCGACGAGGTCGGTGACGAGCGCCATCGTCGCCGGCGCCATCAGCGCGCCGCAGACGCCGACCAGTACCATCAGCCCCGCGGCGACCGGGTAGACCGGCGCGACGCCGACGCCGATCGTGACGACGCCGTAGGCGAGCGACCCGGCGACCACGGGGAGAAAGCGACCGATCCGGTCGGAGAGCGCGCCGAACGGCGACTGGAGGAGCGCGAAGGGGACGAAGAAGAGCGCGAGCGTCGCGCCCGCGCCGGCCGCCGAGAGGCCGAACGTCGCCGGGTCCTGGAAGTAGTACACCCCGACGAGGGCGAAGAACCCGGCCGTGAGCCGGTCGACGAACCCGAACGCGAGCGGGACGAGGAGGCCGGGCGTCGTCCGGGCCCGCGCGAGCACGTCGGCGAAGCCGGCCTCGTCGGTCGCTCCGGCGTCCGCGCTCCCCTCCGTCGACCCCGTCGCCGCCCGGTCGTCGACGGTCGCCGCGAGCAGCCCCGCCCCGCCGAGCACGACGGCGCCGGCGTACACCGGGTACAGCGCGCCGAGCCCGGCGAGCGACCCGCCGACGACCGATCCGACCGCCGCGCCGAGGCCGATGGCGAGCCCCGCGGCGCCCATGTTGCGGCCGTTGCCGCCGCGGAGGTCCATGAGGAGGGTGATAGAGAGGGAGAACGCGCCGATGGTGAGCGCGCCGCCGACGGCCCGCACAAGGAGCGCGGCCCCGAAGTCGAGCCCCAGGGCCGGCAGCGACGCGAGCGCGACGTACGAGCCCGCGCCGCCGAGGGCGCCGGCGACGATCAGCGGGACCCGCCGCCCGAGCGCGTCCGAGAGCGCGCCCCAGACGACCGCGAACGCCACGAACGCGCCGAACTCCGCGACGAGGAACCACATGCCGGCGTCGATGCCGGCGGGCGCGCCGAGCGCGACGACGAGGTCGGGCACGCCAGGGTAGAGGAGGACCTGCGAGATCAGCACCGCGAGGACGACCGCGCCGAGCCGCCGGCGGTCGGCGGCGTCCGCGTCGCCCGCGACGGCGCCCGCGTCGACCGAGCGGTCGCCGCCGGCGGCCTCGGTCGCGGGGGAGGGGTCGGCGTCGCTCATCTACGTATAAAACGAGTCGAACGGTCAAAAGACCGACGCTCCGGGAAGATCCGCCCGAGACGGGACGATAACGGCGCTCTCCGGTCGATCGGCCGCGCCTCAGAGCTCGGACTCGATCGCGGCGGCGATCGACTGGGCCCCGTAGCCCTCCTCGACGGGGCTCCCGTTCACGAAGATGGTCGGCGTCCCCTCGACGCCCATCGACGCGCCCTCCGCCCGGTCGTCGGCCGACGCCTGGCCGAACGCCGCGAACCGGGCGTCGGACAGCACCGCGCAGGGGTCCGCGCCGGCGGCCTCCGCGGCGGCGCCGAGCGTCTCCCCGCTGTAGCTCCGCTGCGACTCGTAGGCCGCCGTGGCGAACTCGAAGAACGCCTCGTCGCCGTTCCGGGCGCCGACGCCGCGGGCCGCGCTGGCGACGGGGACCGCCCACGTCTCGTCGACCGGGATCGGGAAGTCCCAGTGCTCGTACCGGATCTCGCCGGGCTCGATGTACTCGTCGCGGATGACCGGGAAGTGCTCGAGCTTGTAGCTCGCGCAGTGCCCGCAGGTGAAGTCCTCGAACGCCCGGACGACCACGTCGGCGTCCGGGTCCCCGAGGGTCGGCCGGTAGTCGAGGTCCGGGTCCGACGGCTCCGTCAGGTCGCAGTCGTACTCGCCGGTGTCGAGTTCCACGCCGCTGAGGTCGAGGGTCGTCCCCCCGCCGCCGCCGAGACATCCCGCCGCGCCGACGACGCCGACCGACGCCGCGCTCGCGAGCAGGGACCGCCGCGTGCGTTCCATATCCGTGGTGGGGTCGGCGCGCACTTAACGACTCCGCGACTCGACGGCGCCCCCGGCCGCGGGCGGTCGGACCGCTCCCGAACGCTTTTGCCGTCCCCTGTCGACCCCCACGTATGAGCGACTGGGACCTCGACCTGCGGGACGCCGAGGCGAAGATGGACGAGGCGTTCGCGGCGGCGGGCGACGTCGTCCTCGGCGTCTTGGACGGCACGACCGACCCGGAGGAGTGGGTCCGCAGCGTCGACTACGGGAACACGCTGGTGTTGTCGATAGACGGCGACCTCAACGAGCTCGCCGCGCCCTTCGCGCGCGACGTGAAGGACATGGACGGGGAGCTGATGCACTTCCGGGGCTTCCTCGTCGTCACGCCACCGGGCGTGAGCATCGACACCGACCGCCTGAGCGACTCCGGCGGCGAGGAGTCGGACGGATCAGCGGGCGACGAGCCGGACGACACGGACGACACGGACGAAATCGACGGCGGCGGGGACTGAGTCGAGCCGAACGCCTCCCGACCGCGGCGAGTGACCGCTACCCCTCGCCGACCATCCGCTCCTCCTCGTCCCACTCGCGCTCGCGCAGCTCGTACTTCTGGATCTTCCCGGTCGCGGTCGTCGGGAGCTCCGCGACGAACTCCACCTCGCCGGGCGTCTTGTAGTCCGCGACGCGCTCGCGGACGAACGCCTTCAGTTCCTCGGGCGTCGCGCCCGCGTCGTCCGGGTCGCCGCTCGCCGGGACGACGAACGCCTTCGGGGTCTCGCCCCAGCGCTCGTCCGGAGCGGGGATGACGGCCACGTCGGAGACGGCCTCGTGTTCGAAGAGGGTGTCCTCCAGTTCGATCGAGGAGATGTTCTCCCCGCCGGAGATGATGATGTCCTTCTTGCGGTCCTGGATCGAGACGAACCCGTCTTCGTCGACGACGGCCAGGTCGCCCATGTGGTAGTACCCCTCTAACCGCTCGGAGAACGCCTGCTCGGTGGCCTCGGGCTTGTTCCAGTACCGGTCCATCACCTGGTTGCCGCGGACGACGATCTCGCCGATCGTCTCGCCGTCGGCGGCGACGTCCTCGCCGTCCTCGTCGACGACGCGCACGTCCGTGCCGAGGTAGCCGATCCCCTGCGTCTTCTTCACCGCGAAGCGGCCGTCGGCGCCCTCGTCGAAGTGGCGCTTCGCGTCGGAGGTGGTGATGAGCGGGCCCGTCTCGGTGGCGCCGTACACGTGTTTGAGGTCCCACCCGAACTCCTCCTCGACGGTGCGGATCGTCGCCTCCGGCGGCGCCGCGCCAGCGGTGGCGACGCGCACGTCGTTGTCGCCGGTCGTCTCGCCGCCGTGTTCGGCGTAGTGGTCGCCGAGCATGTTGAGGACGGTCGGCGCGGCACAGAAGTACGACACGTCCTCCCCGCGGATCCGATCGAACGTCTCCGCGACGTCGACGCCGCGAGTACAGACGTGGCGGGCGCCCATCCCCGTGATCGCGTAGATGTGGCCCCAGCCGTTGACGTGGAACATCGGCAGCGTCCAGAGGTACACGTCGTCGTCGGTGATCTCCTGGTGGATCGAGATGAGGTACGCGTGGAGCGTCTCGGCGCGGTGCGTGCGGCAGACGCCCTTCGGGTCGCCGGTGGTCCCCGAGGTGTAGTTGATCGTGATCACGTCGTCCTCGTCCATCTCCGGGCGGTCGTAGGCGTCGGGGTCGGCGTCGTCGAGCGCCGCGTCGAACGACTCCCAGTCGCCCTCGACCGCGTCGGCGTCGTTCGTGAGGAAGGTCTCGGTCGGCACCTCGTCGCGGATCGCCTCGATCCTCTCGGCGTACTCGGCGTCGGCGTAGATGGCGTCGACGCCCGCGTCCGAGAGCATGTACGAGAAGTCGTCCGGCGTGAGCCGGTAGTTCAGCGGCGCGTGGATCGCGCCGACCTGCATCGCGCCGTAGGCGGCCTCCAGGTGGTAGTGCGTGTTCGGGTCCAGCACGGCGACCCGGTCGCCCTTCTCGATGCCGCGCGCCTGAAGCGCGGCGGAGAACCGGTCCGCGCGGTCGCCGAGCTCGGCGTACGTGTACCGCGTGCCGTCGACCGCGAGGACGGCCTCCTCGTCGGCGTAGTGGCGTCGCGCCCGGTCTAAGAAGTCCGTCGTCAACAGCGGCTTGTTCATCGTCTATCACTATCGATGATGTGTAAAATCGTTTGCGGCCGCCGCAAGGGAGCGGCGGTCGCGGGAGGCTTTTCACGGTCGGCCGCACAGAGAGGGAAAATGACCGACGAGACCGGCGGGTCGCCGCTCGGCGAGGGGTACGTGATTCCGATCGCCGGGCTGCTGGCGTTCGCGTTCGCGCTGATGGCGGGGCTCACCGCGCAGCGGGCGCTCTCGGGCGATCCCGCCGATGTCGGGGTGACCGTCGGCCTGGCGCTCGTCGCGGTCCTCGCGCTCCGGATCCGCACGAAGGCCGTTGCGGCGCGGGAGGGCGACGCGGAGGAGGGCGAGGCGTGACCGGGCTGGACAGGTGTGAAAGAAGCAGGACGGGAGCGGAACAGGAGCGGGACGGGAGCGGGACGGGAGCGGAACGGGGACGAGACGGGAGCGGGGGGAAGTATCGATCGCGGCGGCCCGTGCGAGGGCGCGCGACCGCCGCGGACGCGTGGACGAATCGCACACCGGCGTCGGGATCAGAACCCTTAACAGTCGCACGCGATTTTGCTACGGTAGCGGGATGGGATAGCCAGGAGATTCCGCCGGGCTCATAACCCGGAGATCGGTAGTTCAAATCTACCTCCCGCTATCTTCTGTCGACGACCGTGAACGGCGAGCGTAGCGAGGCGTGAGCGCCGTCGTCGACGAGATAGCCTCGGAGAAGATTTGAACCAGGGAACGGAGTGACCGTGGTTCAAATCTACCTCCCGCTACTTCTGGCCGGCTGCCACCTTCCTAGCGTCGTCTCTCTCCGCTCGGCGCCGCGGCCACCGAACCCGGAAGCGATTTCCGTCGCGCTGTCGTTTCGTCGGGTATGGATTACGAATCGAGCCTCGACCGCGCGATGGATGCGGTACCGGACCTCGGGGGGTCCGACGAGCGGCTGTCGGTCCCCGACCCAGAATGGCAGAAAGACGGGGCGTTCACCCGCCTGACGAATCTCTCCGGGATCGCCGACGCGCTGAGCCGCGAGCCCGAACACGTCCACTCGAAGATCCAGCAGGAGCTGGGGACCGCGGGCCAGTACGAGGACGGCCGCGCCCGCTACAGCGGGAACTTCCGCGAGCGCGACTTCCAGGCCGCGATCGACTCGTACATCGAGTCGTTCGTCACCTGCTCGGAGTGCGGCCTCCCGGACACGCGACTGGAGACCGAGAACCGGACGCCGATGCTCCGCTGTGAGGCCTGCGGGGCCTTCCGACCGGTGGCGAAGCAGAACACCTCCAACACCCAGCGGCAGGAGGACGCCGTCGAGTCGGGCAACACGTACGAACTCGAGATCGTCGGCACCGGCCGCAAGGGCGACGGCGTCGCCGAGCGCGGCGAGTACACCATCTTCGTCCCCGGCGCGCAGGAGGGCGAGACCGTGACCGCCTACATCAAGAACGTCTCCGGTAACCTCGCATTCGCCCGTCGCGAGGACTGAACCGCCGGCGCGGCCGCCGCGCCGGGGACATTCCCGCGGTGCGGCCGTTCCGCTACCCGACCGTTTATCGGCCCGTTCGCACATCTTGAGGCATGGCCACGAAACTCCCCGAGTCGGCCTTCGACGACCGGCTCGCCGCGGTCCGAGATCGGCTCGCGGCGACCGACGCCGACGCCGCGACGTGGGTGGGCGCGACGGCGATCGAGTACCTCACCGGCTTCCACCACATCCAGACGGAGCGGCCGGTGGTCCTCGCGGTCACCGACGACCGCGTCGAGATCACCGTCCCGCGGCTGGAGGTCGAGCGCGTCGAGCCCAACCCGCGGATCGACGCCGTCCATCACTACTTCGATTACCCCGGCGGCGAGCCGGTCGCGGTCGCCGTCGAGATGCTGGACGGGCTGGGCGCGGACGCGGTCGCCGCGGACGCGGACGGGCCGCCGGGCGTGATGGGGTACGAGGGCCCCGCCTTCTCCGAGTCGCTCGACGTCGAGACGCAGTCGTGGGTCGACCGGATGCGCTGGGCGAAGTCCGACGCCGAGGTCGACCTGATCCGCGAGTCCGCGAAGTGGGCGAACCTCGGCCACCGCCACCTCGCCGACTACTCCGAGCCGGGCGCGCACCCGGCGACCGTCTCGCAGCGGGCGTCGACCGACGCCTCCCGCGCCATGCTCGACGCGCTCGGGGACAACTACGCCGTCCGCGTCCGCGGCGACGGCCCGGTCCACGCCGGCTACATCTCCGGCGAGGAGACGGCGCTGCCGCACGGCCACACGCCGAACGAGCGGCTCGCCGAGGGCGACGTGCTCGTCACCGGCGCGACGGCGAACGTCGACGGCTACCGCTCCGAGCTGGAGCGGACGATGTTCGTCGGCGACTACGACGACGAGCAGGAGCACTACTTCGAGCTGATGTTGGAGGCGCAGACGCTCGCCATCGACGCGCTGGGGCCGGGCGTGCCGGTCGCCGAGGTCGACCGGGTCGTCTGGGAGTACTTCGAGGAGCAGGGCGTGACCGACCTCGCGCAGCACCACGTCGGCCACAACATCGGCCTCGGCGCCCACGAGCCGCCCTACATCGACCGCGGCTGGGGCGAGCGCTACGACGGCGACGACGCGGTGATGGCGCCCGGACACGTCTACACCATCGAGCCCGGCCTCTACACGGACGAGTACGGCTACCGGCACTCGGACACGGTCGCGATCACCGAGTCGGGCACGGAGCGGCTCACCAACTACCCGCGCGACATCGACTCGAACGTCGTCTGAGCGCGGGCGCTCAGGCGATCCGCTCGACTGCGACCCGGTGGCCGGTGTCGGCGACGTGGTCCTGACCGAGCGCCTCCGCGTCCGTCGAGGCGTCACAGAGGCGTTCGAGGGGACACTCGCGACAGACGACGTGGTAGCGTTCGGCTTCGAACGAGGAGTACATACCCCCTACACTCTCCCCCCGCAGCATAGTTACGAGCACCGTACCGCCCCGATAGTCAGTCCCTACCACGCGGCGAGGGGCGCCCGCGTCACTCGGGCGTCGCCGAGGAACGCGACTCGAACCGGTCGAGCGCGACCTCCAGCATGTCCGGGCTGACGGGCTGGTACTCCTCGCGCTCGTGCGCCGGGAGGTACTCCCGGACGCCGTTCCACGAGTCGCGGGCGTAGCGGGCGTCGAGCAGGACGCGGACGCCCCGCTCGTCGGGCCCGCGGATGACGCGGCCGACCGCCTGCCGGGCCTTCCGCACGGCGGGGACCGTGAGCGCCGTCTCGAACCCGGACTCGAACCGGCGGTCGTAGGCGGTGATGACCGCCCGCGTCTGCGGCCGCGCCGTGTTGATGATCGGGACGCCGCAGACGACGGCGGCAGCGAGGCGGTCGCCGCGGTAGTCGACGCCCTCCGTGAGCGTGCCGCGGAGGCTCGTCACCAGCACCTTCCCCTCGCCGGCGAAGAAGTCGTCCTTCAGCGACTCCGTCTCGCGGTCGCCGGAGGACTCGTCGAGCAGGACCGGCTTGTCGAGCCGCGCCGAGAGCGACTCGGCCATCCACGTCGCCTCGGCGTAGCTCGGGGTGCCCACGAGGACGTTCCCGTCGCGGCGCGCGACCGCGGCCGTCGCGTCGAGGTGCGCGAGCCGCGTCGGGTTCTCCTCGCCCGGCGCGCCGCGGTTCTGGTGGGTGAACTTCGGCGCGTCGACCGCGAGGCTCGCGCGGTTCTCCGGCGGGAACGAGAGGCCGTACGTCCGCTCGACGACCGGGCGACCGCGCTCCGCGAGGTGGTCGAGCCCGGTCACCTCCCGGAACAGGTCCATCGGCTCCAGCGTCGCGCTCATGAGGACGCCGCCGCCGAACTCCGCGAGGCGGTCGCCGATCGGCTCGCTGGGCAGGCAGTTGTGGAGCGCGAGCCGCGCGTTGTACGCCCGGCGCCACGAGTCCGGCGGCTCCGTCTCGTCGAACGTCCGTTCGAGCTCGATCGCCCGGAAGAAGTCGGTGTGTCCCTCGCGGTACCAGGCGTTGAGGGTGCGGCCGACGCCCGGGGCCGCGCGCTGCTTGTCCTCATCCTCCAGCGAGTCGAGGACGCGCTTGACGACCGCGCCCACCTGCTCGGCGCGCGCCCAGACGCGCTCGCCGTGCCCCTCGCTGTCCGCCCAGGCCGTGATCTCGTCTTCGCCCGGCTCCTCGGGGTCGCGGAGCGGTATCTCCTCGTCGTCGAGGTCGCGCATCGACGCCCGCCAGTCCGGGCGCTCGCGGTCGAGGTGCGCGGTCACGCGGCGGTCGAGCTCGCCGCGGAGGTCGGCGTAGAACTCGCGGACGGCCTCGATCTTCTCGACGGTCACGTCCGCGTCCGCCAGTTCCCCCCGGACGAGCGCCGCGTCCTCGGACTCCGCGCCCGCCGACTCGAACGAGAGCGGCTGGACGACGCGGGTGAGCTCGTTCTCGGCGTCGCGGAGGCTCGCGTCGGCGACGGCGTCGCTGACGAGGTCGCGGACGCGGGGTTCGAGCATGTGCGCCTCGTCGCAGACGACGAAGGTGGAGTCGTCGAGGAGCGCGCCGGTGAACGTCCCGGTCGTCACGGGGTCGAACGCGTGGTAGTAGTTGCCGATCACGACCTCAACCTCCGGGACCAGCGCGCCCATGATCGAGTGCGGACAGGAGCCGTGGCCCGCGGCGAGCCGGACGAGCTCGTCGGCGTCGACGTGGCCGAGCTCGGTGACGTCGAACGGGACCGCCTCCGCGGGGTCGCCGTCGTCCGGGAGGTCGTCGAGGAAGCCGGCGTAGAACGGACAGAACTCGACGTCGTCGTACTCCTCGGTGTCCGGGCAGTACGGGGTCGGCTCGCCGTCGACGGAGAGGTAGTCGGCGGCGGACCCGTCGGCGGCCGGGCCGGCGTCGGCCCCCGAGTCCATGAGCCCGACCTGCTGGCTGCGCGCCTCGCTCACGAGGTTCGAGGTCGTCGTCGCGCCCCCGTCGCCGACGAGGTTACGGGTGCGCTCGCGGAGCCCCTCGCAGCGCTCGTACACGTTCTCGCGGTCGATCCCGCCGCGGTTCTCCCGCGCGTACGGGCAGACGTCCGCCTTGCCGACGAGGGTGAGCCCGGAGACCGGGTCGTAGTCGTCCGGGAGGTCGTCGTTTATTGTCCGCAGGTCCGTCTCGAACTGCCGAAGCTGCTGTTTGACGCTGGTGAGGACGAAGACGCGCTCGAAGTCGGAGTCCGGGTCGCGGACGCGGTCGAGGCCCGCGGTGAGCGCGAGCATCGTCTTCCCCGTCCCGCAGGCGCCCTCTAAGGCGAGGAAGCCGCCGTCGGCGGCGGCCTCGACGGCGGCGTCGATGCCGTCGGCCTGTTCGGGGTACGGTTCGGGGTGGCCGAAGAGGTCGGCCCACGGGGGCGAATCGGTCACGAGGGCGAGTTACGCGGCATCCGAGTTAAACGCTTCATCGGCGGCACGGCGCGCGGTCCGCGACGCGTCGCTGTCGAGGGTGAGGGTGCGGCGGGAGCGGTGCGGCCTCACTCCACGATGTCGTGGAGGTCGGAGAGCCGCTCTATCTCCCAGGTCGGCCAGACGTTCAGCTCCCAGTCGCGGCGGTGGGGACGGCGGATGAACGCCGAGTCGATGCCGGCGTTCTCGGCGGCGCGCACGTCCGACTCGTTGTCGCCGACGAACAGGGCGTTGTCGGCGTCGAGATCGCCGAGCGCCTGCTCGATGTAGTGGGGGTTCGGCTTGCGGAGCTGGAGCGAGTGGATCGTCGGCTCGCGGCCGTAGGCGGCGCCCATGCGGTCGAAGCCGTCGAAGTGGTCGACGAGGAAGTCGACGGTCGCCTGCTGGTTCGACGAGACGATCCCCATCTGGACGTCGAGGTCCTGGAGCTCGTCGAGGTCGTCGTACGGGGTCTTGCGCCCCTCGCGGGCCTCCTGCTGTTGGGCCCGCGACACCACGTCGTCGCGCGTCCGCCAGAACGACCCCGGATCGAGGTCGTACGTCTGACAGACGGTGCCGACGCTGCCGGGGGTCGCGCCGATGGTCATCTGCTCTACGTCGTCCGGATCGGGCTCCTCGACGCCGCACTCTTCGAACGCGTCCCGGGTCGCGTCCCGGAGCACGTCGAAGCGCGTGCGGCCCACGAGGACACCGTCGTTGTCGAACACGACGGTATCGTACGTCATAGCACCCATTCACGGCGAGGCGGGATAAGGGTTTCAGTGGCGGTCTCACCGGCGAGAATCGACGCGGGCCCCCGTCGCTCCGTCGACGGCCGAGAGGCGTCGGGCGGTTTTACCCGCTCGCGGGCCGTGGGCCCCGTATGCGCGTCAGCGTCATCGGCGGGAGCTCGGTCGGTCCGGAGACCGCGGCGGTCGCGGAGGCCCTCGGCGAACGGCTCGCGGAGCGCGGTCACGTCGTCGTCTGCGGCGGGCTGGGCGGCGTCATGGAGGCGGTCTGCCGCGGGGCCCGCACGGCCGGCGGCGAGACGATCGGGATCCTCCCGACTGACGACCGCGCGGACGCGAACCGACACGTCACGACCCCGATCGCGACGGGGATGGGCCACGCGCGCAACGCGCTCGTCGTGATGAACGGCGACGCCGCGGTCGCGGTCGACGGCGCGGGCGGCACGCTCTCCGAGATCGGGCTCGCGCTCGCGCAGGGGCGCCCCGTGGCCGGGCTCGACACGCACGCGGTCGACGGGGTCGAGGCGGTCGACTCGCCCGCGGCGGCGGTCGAGTACGTCGAGCGGGCCGCGCGGACGGACTGATCCGAGCGACGGGCTACCCGGTCGGCCCGGCGGCGTCAGTCGACCTCCTCGACGCCGGTCACCTCGAACCGGGCGCCGCCGCGCGAGCCCTCCGCGACGGCGACCTCCCAGCCGTGAGCGCTGGCGACCTCGGTGACGATGCTGAGCCCGAAGCCCGTTCCGTCCGGGTCGGTCGTGTACCCCACCTCGAACACGCGGTCGCGCTCGCTCTCCGGGATCCCCGGCCCGTCGTCCTCGACGAAGAACCCCGACGGGAGGACGGCGGCGGCGCGCGTCGTCGTGTACATCGGCGAGATGTCGCCGACGACGACGGTCACGTCGCCGCCGCGGTCGGCCGCGTCGCCGGACGCCGTCCGGCCGCCTGTCGAGCCGTGCTCGACGCTGTCGTCGGGCTTCGGCCGACTGCCCGTGGAACCGTGTTCCACGCTGTTCCGGAACAGGTTCTCCAGGAGCCGCTTCAGGCGCCCGCGCTCCGCGAGGATCTGCCGGTCGGCGTCGACGACGAGCGTCGCGTCGCCGGTCGCGACGTTCGCCCAGCACTCGCGGGCGACGGCCGACAGGTCGACCGGTTCGAGCTCGCCCGGCTGCTCGCCCTGCTTCGCGAGCGTCAACAGGTCCGCGATCAGTTCGAGCGTCCGGTCGACCGCCGACGCCGCGGCGTCGACGTGGGCGAGGTCCCCCTCGCTTCGGGCCAGGTCGAGCCGCCCCTGCGCGACGTTGAGCGGGTTTCGCAGGTCGTGCGAGACGCCGTGAACGAGGCTCTCGAGGCGGTCGCGCTGTCGCTCCGCCTCCTCCAAGGCGCGGGCGGACGCGACGGCGTTCGCGATCCGGCGGGCGAGGACCGGGGTCCGACCCGGGTCGGCGCAGCCCCGCGCGACGTCCGTGGCGCCCGCGTCGAACGCCTCGGCGACGGCCGACGCGTCGAGCGACTCGGCGGGACAGAACACGATCGGGAGCGCCGGGCGTCGGTCACGGACCGTCTCGACGGCCGGGATACCGGTCGGCTCAGCGGGCCGGCCGACCGCGACCACGCAGTCGACGGGCGAGTCACCGACGAGTTCCAGCGCGGCGTCGACCGTCGCGACCGGTTCGACGGCGAGACGGTCGTCCGCGCGTTCCAGTGACGCCCGCAGTTCCTCCGCGCGATCGGGCGCCCCCGCGACGAGGACGGCGGCGATCGAACTCCTTTGCGTGGACATCGCGGACAACCCTCGCTGAGCGGTCGTCCGCTTAGGTGATAAACGTTAGCGGGGTACGCGGCGGTCGCGGGATCGCTTCGCGGTGCGTCGCGGACCTCGCGGGCCGTTCACGCGAGCCGGTCGCTCGCGATCGCGGCACCCTCGACGAGCGCCTCCAGCTTCGCCCACGCGATCTCGGGGTCGACCATGCCGAGCCCCGCCTGCGTGCCGAACCCGCAGTCGGGCGCGGCGACGAGCGGCGTCCCGTCGTCGACCGCGTCCGCGACGCGCTCCAAGCGGTCCGCGATCGCCTCGGGGTGGTCGATGATGTTCGTCTTCACGTCGACGACGCCGGGGATGAGCGTCCACCCGTCGGGGACGGGGTGCTCGTCGAACGCGCGGTACTCGTGCTGGTGGCGCGGGTTCGCCTGCTCGACGCTGAGCCCGGTGATGTCGGCCTCGTAGATCAGCGGCAGCATCTCGGCGAGGTCGGTGTCGAGGTGGTGCGGTCCCTCGTAGCTCCCCCAGCAGGTGTGGAGCCGGACCTGCTCGGCCGGCACGTTCGCGAGCGCCTCGTTGAGCGCCTGGACGTGGAGCCGCGTCGCGTCCTTCGCGGCGTCGAGAGGCTCGTCGGCGTACGCCGCGGTGTGGCCGACCGTCAGCAGTTCGGGGGCGTCGATCTGGAGGGTGAGCCCGGCGTCGGCGACGAGCTCGTACTCCGTCTTCATCGCCTCGGCGACCGCGAACAGGTACTCCTCGTAGTCCCCGTAGTGGTCGTCGACGTGGGTCGCGGTGACGACGCTCGGCGACGCCGCGGTCATGAAGGCGCCGTTGACGTCGCGGTCCGCGGCCGCGAGCGCGTCGGTGAACTCGTCGATCTCCGCCTCGGCCTCATCGCGGCCCGTGTACTCGATCGCCTCCGTGACGACCGGGTGCATCGAGAGGTCGATCACGTCCGTTTTGAACGTCTCCTCGGCGTAGGAGGGGAACTCCTGGAGGTCCGCCCAGAGTTCGGTCTCCCGCTTCCCGTCGATGCCGCTCAGCCGGTCGGCGACGTACCAGTTGAACGAGACCCGAGACTGCTCGCCGTTGTTGATCGAGTCGAGGCCGACCTCGACCTGTCGGTCGACGACGTCGCGGGTCGCGTCCCCGACGGTCTCGTCCCACTCGTCCGGGTCGACCGCCTCGCCGTCCTGACGGGCGGTGAGCAGGTCGAGTAGTTCCGGCGGTCGCGGCAGGCTACCGATGTGCGTGGTGGAGATGTGGCCGTCGTTCGTCGTCATCGAGAGGGATCACGGAGCGCTCCCCCAAAAGAACGGAGGATCCGGCGGAACCGGCGCGGTCGGCGCCGCGACACTGAGGTTCCCGACCCCGTTCGCCCCGCGCTGAACCGGCGGCGCGCGGCGCGAACCACGGTAATTAGATGTAATTAAGATTTATCAGTCCGCGGCGAAATCGATCCGGCAATGAGCGACTACACCACGATCTCGCTGCGGAAGGAGTTCGTCGCGGACGTGGAGGCGTACATCGAGGACGAGCCGTTCGGCTCGGTCAAGGAGTTCGTGAAACACGTCGTCGTCCAGGAGATGGAGTCCGACGAGGGGGTTTCAGAGGCGGAGGCGAAACAGATCGCCCAGAAGCTCCGGGAGCTGGGGTACATGGAATGAGCGGGCGGCACCGGACGGCCGGGTCGAGCGCTCTCGACGAAATCGAGCGCGCCGACCTCCTCCTGCTCGCCATCCCGCTTGCCTTCTGCGTCGCGTACGCGGCCGCGTCGCTCGTCGCCCGGGGGTACACGGTCCCCGTCGCCGGCGGATCGCTCGCGGCCGGCGCCCTCGTGGTCGACGGACTCTTCGTGAACCCGCCGGACGAGGCGTAACCTGGGCTGCGAAAAAGTTCGAAGGACGCCTGCGCGCCGCCCTACCAAGTGTCGTGGAACGTGTCGAACTCGATCGAGTCGAGCGGCTTCTCGCCGATTGCGGCCTCGTACTCGCCGGGCGTCAGCATCGGCTTGTGGAAGCGCGGGCCGTCGTCGGTCGTGATCCGCGGACAGCCGGTGTTGACGAACGCGTCCATGTCGAAGTTGCGCAGGCGGTCCGGCGTCACTTCGTCCATGGTGATCAGGTAGGCGTTCTCGTTGTTGTCGACGATCTCCTGGGCCTTCTCCCAGCGGCCCTGCCCGATCTTCGTACAGAAGATGACGCCCCACTTCTCGGCGTCCATCGCCTTGTGGACCGCGGCGTAGCGCTGCTTGAGGAACTGGTCGTGTTCCGCGACCGAGACGGCGTTGTTGACGGGGTCGGCGATGACCACGCGCTTGTCCGGGTGCTCCATCGCGAGCCCGACCGGGTGGAACTTCCCGCCGCCGACGTACAGCACCTGCTCGGCGTCGATGTCCGCGGAGGCGTAGTTACAGCCGAGCACCTGCCCCTCCTTGGTGAGGCGGTCGTCGCCCCGGCGGGTGTGGACCTCGTAGCCGCGCTCCTCTAACCAGTCGGTCATCTCCTCGAAGCGGTTCATGTGCTGGGCCGTCGTGACGAGCCCCACGTCGGCGTCCTCCTCCGGCGGCGCCAGCTCCTCCGCCAGCGCGTCCTCCATGATCGGGAACGGGTCGACGTTGGAGAAGAGGGGAACGTAGACGATGCTGTCGGACTCCTTCATCGGCGTGTGGCCGAAGTGGACGAACACGTCCGTCCGGCGCATCAGGTACGTGTCGAGGTCGCAGGCGCCGTAGCAGGGCTGCCCGGAGAGCATGAACGTCACGTCGTCGGGCGCGACCTCGCGGAGGTCGTCGGCGACCTTCGGGCCGCGGCGCTTCAGTCCCTCGGGGAACTGGAGGCCGACCTTCGAGGCGTCGCGCTCCTCGATCGCCTCGAGGATTCGGTCGAGTTCGTAGTCCCACTCGCGGTCGTGTTTCAGGGCCATCCCCGTCTTCGTCAGGTCGCCCTCCGTAGAGCCGCTCATGTCGAGCGAATTGTGCGGCAGGACGGTTAAACGGCGCGTTCGACCCCGAGCGTCGTTCCGGGCGGTCGCGACCGTCGCCTTCCCGCCGGGAGTTCAGGGGCCGTCGCCGGCGAGCAGTCGGGCGATCCAGGCCCGCGGACCGGGGAGGACCGCGCCCGCCTCGACCGCGACCGGATCGCGGTCGACGTCGAGCGAGAGTCGCTCCGCGTCGTCGGCGTCGGCGGTCTCGCGGGACCAGACCAACCCCGCGTCGGAGCCGCCGGGCGCGTCGCCGCGGACCGCCCACCCCGGCTCGCCGCGGACCGTGAGGCGGTCGGCGGCGAGGTACCGCGATCCCTCGCCGCCCATGACGAACGGCGTCGAGGGCGAGGCGGGCGTCAAGGGGGTGAAGACCGCGACGCCGAGGTGTCGCTCCGTCGCGTTCGGGTCGCGGTAGTCGACGACGAGCGTCTCGCCGTCGAGCCGGGCGCTGAGGTCCCTCGGCTCCGCGACGCCGTCCCGGGCCGCCTCGGCCGCGACCGCCCGGCGGAGGGACTCGTTCGCCGCGAGCGCATCCGCGCCGGCCGCGAGGTCGGCGCGCGCCCGCCAGGTGGTCGAGCCGTTCGCGTGAATCGTGACGGTCAGTTCGCTCTCGCCGGCGACCACGCGCTCGCCGCTCGGCGCGGTCCGGTCGAGGTCGCAGACGCCGCACACCGGCGTCGGCGGTGCGCGGGCGTCGACGGCCGGGACGGCGACCGCCGCGGTCGCGCAGAGGAGCAGTGCGACCAGCAGGGGGAGGGCGCGGGGACGCATGCGAGGGCGCTACTCCGGGAGCGGGCAAGTATCCTGTGGCGCCCCGAGAGGACGCGCTGCCGCGGCCGACGGACCTAACCGCCGCCCTCGCCAACCGCGCACCGATGACCGACATTCCGCTGGAACACGTTCACGTCGCGCCGGACGACGAGGCCGACGGCGAGCCCGCGCCCGCCGTCTTCGTCCTCCACGGCCGCGGCGCCGACGAGGAGGACTTGCTCCCCGTCGCCGCCGAGCTACCGGGCGACCGCCACGTCGTCAGCCTCCGCGCGCCCGACCCGCTCCAGGGCGGGTACACGTGGTACGAACTCGACCTCTCGGCGGGCGGCCTGGAGTCGAGCCAGCCGGACGCCGAGGACTTCCGCCGGAGCCTCGATCTGATCGTCGAGAGCGTCGAGGGCGCCGTCGACGCGTACGGGCTCGACGCCGACCGGATCGGCCTGCTCGGGTTCAGCCAGGGCGCGATCACGAGCCTCTCGCTCCTCCTCGAAGCGCCCGACCGCTACGCGTGGGTCGTCGCGCTCCACGGGTACCTGGCGGAGTCGCACGCCGACCTCGACCCGGCGGGCATCGAGGGCAAGCCAGTCTTCGTCGGCGCGGGCGCCGGCGACCGCGTGATCCCCGAGTCGCGGACGCAGGCGGCGGTCGACCGGCTCGACGCCGTCGGCGCCGACGTCGCTCACGGGAGCTTCCCGGGCGGGCACGGCATCGGCCCGCAGGAGCTCGAAGCGGTCGTCGAGTTCGTCGGGTCGCAGACGGCGTAGGGCGCGCGGGGAACCGACTCGGAGCCCCGGCTCCGGCAGGTTCAAACCGCTCGCCCACGACGTTCGGGTATGAGCGTCGAACAGGCCTCCATCGAGGACCTCGGCCGAGAGCTCGGCGAGCGGATCGCCGAAACCCCGGAGTACGAGCGCTTCGAGGAGGCGAGAGCCGCGGTCCAGCGCGACGAGGAGGTCCAGCAGCGAATCGACGAGTTCGAGCAGCTCCGCGCGGAGTTCATGCAGGCCCGGCAGACCGGGCAGGCGACGAACGCCGAGCTCCAGCGCGTCCAGGAGGCGCAAGACGAGCTCCACTCGATGCCGGTGATGAGCGAGTACCTCGACGCGCAAGAGGAACTGGAGGACACGCTCGAAGCGGTCAACGAGGCCATCTCGGAGCCGCTCGCGGTCGACTTCGGCGGCGAGGCCGGCGGCTGCTGTCAGGACTGACCGCGGGCCGACCCGCCGTTGACTGCGGCGGAGAGATCACCGCACCGCGGAGCGTCACCGACCGACTCCTTATCCCGGATCCCGACCCACCCCCGCCGTGATAGCCGTCGCCGGCGGGAAGGGCGGAAGCGGAAAGACGACGACTACCCTCGGGCTCGCCCGCGCGCTCTCGCGGCGCGGCGCGCCGGTGGTCGCGGCCGACGCCGACTGGGACCTGCCGAACCTCGCGCGGTTGGCCGCGGAGACCGGCGCCGAGTCGCCGACGGCCGACGCGGGCGGCCGCGCCGACGGGACGGCGACGCGGACCGTTCTCGACGCGGTCCGCGAGGCAGAGCCGCTCCGCCCGGACCGCTCGGCTCCGACGGTCCTCGCGGCGCCGGACGCGCCGCGATCGGTCGACGCCGGCGCAACCTTCGACGCCCTCGCGGGGTCGACGCCCGACGGTGCGCCCGTGTTGCTCGACAGTCCGGCGGGGGCGTCGCCGGACGTGGCCGCGCCGCTGCGTGCGGCGGACCGCGCGCTGATCGCGACGCCGCTCAGGCGCGCCGCGCTCCGCGACGCCGCGAAGACGGCGGCGATCGCCCGGCGGCTCGGCTGCCCGCCGGTCGGCGCGGTCGTGATCGGGGAGGCGAGCGTACCGGACCGAGTGGCCAGCCTGCTCGGCTGTCCCGTCCTCGGCGCGATCCCGGACGGCGGCGGCGCCCCGCTGTCCGACCCGGCCGTCCGGAGCGCGTACGACGACCTCGCCTCGCGGCTCTGCGAGACCGCGGCGGCGAGCGGGTGGCAGGTCGCGTGAGGATCGCGCCCACGGGCGACGCCGGAGCGGCGGACGACGGGGTCGCGACCGGCCGAGAGGGCCGCCATCGACAGACCCAAGCCTCCACGGGCGGCAGCGATCGTATGGAGACGCTTCCGACTGGGATCTCGGTGCTGGACCGACAGTTCGGCGGGGGGCTCCCGAGCGGTAGCGTCGTCGTGTTGAAGGCGAACCCGGACAGCCAGTCCGAGCTCATCCTAGATCGGTTCGCCAGGGTCCGCCGGTGTCGCTACCTGACCACCGTCCGCTCCGCCGACGCGGTGGAGGCGTCGCTGAGCGGCGACGGCGACGAGGAGACGACCGTCGAGGCTCCGACGGAGGCCGGCGACCTCGACGAGGCCGCGGCGCTGACCGGCGACCTCCCCGAGGCCGGCACGCTGATCGTCGACTCCGTGGAGCCGCTGGAGGACGGCGCGGCGCCGGCGGCGTACGCCGAGTTCCTCGACGACCTGCGGTCCCGGGTCGACGACGCCGGCGGGGTCGCGCTGCTCCACGCGCTCCGCGGCGGCGAGGACCCGCGGACGCGGCGGGTCACGGAGCAGGTCGCGGACGTGGTGTTCGACCTGCGCACGACCGTCACCGGGACCGAGATCGCGAACCGCCTCGTCGTCCCCAAGTTCCGGGGCGGCGCGGCCCTCGAAGAGCCGCTGAAGCTGAAGCTCACGGACACTGTCGCGGTCGACACGAGCCGCGACATCGCCTGACGCGGGCGGCCGCCCCGACGCGGATTACAGCGCCGCGGACGCGAGGACCACGAGGACGCCCGCGACGGCCGCCGCCATCGCCCAGTTCCGCGCGGTGTCGAACGCGCCGTACGGCCCGCCCTTCCGCGAGAAGAGGTACAGCGCGTAGACGGCGAGCGGCGCCAGCGTCGGCAGCGTCGCCACGGAGACGACGCCGGTGAAACTCGACAGCAGCGCGACCGCGACCGTCGCCGCGCCCGCGACCCCGGCGACGACCGCGTCCTCGCGCGCCCGTTCGATCTCCATACTCGGTGTGGACGCGGCGGCGGCCAAAAGGGATCCGTTTGCCGGACGCCCGCTCACCGGCAAGTCGTCCGCCGCATGCGTGCGAGAGCCGCCGCTCGGCGAGGGAAAGAA
Organism: Halorubrum sp. Atlit-8R; assembly: GCF_003666025.1. Taxonomy (NCBI): domain Archaea; kingdom Methanobacteriati; phylum Methanobacteriota; class Halobacteria; order Halobacteriales; family Haloferacaceae; genus Halorubrum; species Halorubrum sp. Atlit-8R. The sequence goes on along the minus strand of NZ_QPLV01000001.1, from coordinate 742,804 downwards.
CGGCCGACCCGAGGCCGGCAGAAGCGGGTTACTCTTCGTCGATCTCGTCGACGATCTCGTCGGCGTCGACGTCGACGTCTTCGAGCGCCTCCTCGATGTCGACGTCGCCGGCGCCGGCGCCGCCCATGCCGCCCATCATGCCGCCGAGACCGCCCATGCCGCCGCCCTCGATGACCTCCTCGATGACCACGCGGTCGAGGTCGAGGCGGTCCATGAGGTCCTGCGCGATCTGCTGTTTCTGGAACATCCACTGCTGGTTCATCTGCATCGCCTGCGTCGCCGTGACGTAGAGGACCTCCTTCTCGACCTCCTCGGTCTCGACGGTCTCCTCGCCGTCGTCGTCCTCGGTGACGGTCTCCTCCTCCTCGGTGACCGTCTCGATGCGGACCTCCGGCGCCTCCTGGAGGTACATGCCGAGCATGCCGGACGCCTGCTCCTCGCGGTCGTCGATGACTTCGAGGATCTCGTACTCGTACTCGAGGTCCTCGCCGGCGAGCGGGTGGTTGAAGTCGACGCGGGCGCGGCCGCCGATGATCGTCTCGAGGTGGCCCTGCTGGTTGTCGATCTGGACCTGCGCGCCGGGGTAGCGGCTGTCCTCGGGGATCTTGTCGGCCTTGACCGTCTCGACCTCGTCGGGGTCGTACTCGCCGAAGGCGTCCTCGGCGGGGACGTCGACCGTGCCCTCGTCGCCGACGGCGCCGCCGATGAACGCCTCCTCGACGGAGGGGAACACGTGGCCGGCGCCGAGCGCGATGATGCGGGGCTCGAACTCGTACTCGTCGACGTCGATCTCGGCGTCCTCGGCCGTCTCCTTGTCGGTCGTGTCGATGACGCGGTCGTCGTCGGCCGTGCGGATCGTGTACGCGACGCGGACGAAGTCGCCGTCTTCGAGTCCGTCGGCGTCAGTCTCGGTCTCGGTCTCCTCGGCCTCCTCGGCCGCGTCCGCTTGCTCCTGATCGCTCATACCTGAAGGTCACCTGTTACACCCTTAAGAAGCACGGTTCGGCCCGAAGCCCGCCGGCGAACGGGAGACAGCGGCGGTTCGGCGGACGACGCGCCCCCCGAGGGCCGGCGGTGCCGTCCCGGACCGCCGCGGAGTCCCGCGCCGCTTATGAACGCCCCGACCGCACCCTCGGGCATGTACGAGGTCGAGATCAAGGTCCCGGCCGACCTGGACGCGACGCGGGAGCGCCTCCGGGAGGCCGGCGCCGAGCGCGTCGGCGCCCGCCGGCAGCGGGACACCTACTACGACGCGCCGCACCGCGAGTTCGCCGAGACCGACGAGGCGCTCCGGATCCGCCGCGAGGTCCCGCTCTCGAACGGCGAGGCGACCGACGAAGAGGCGGCGACGGTCACCTACAAGGGGCCGCTCCTCGACGACGCCTCGAAGACGCGCGCCGAACACGAGACCGGCGTCGACGACGGCGAGGCCCTCGACGCGGTCCTCTCGGGGCTCGGGTTCGAGCCGGCGGCGACCGTCGAGAAGCGGCGCGAGTTCTGGGCGTACGACGGGTTCACCGTGACCCTCGACGCCGTGACGGGCCTCGACGAGTACGTCGAAATCGAGCGGGCAGTAGAGACGGAGGCGGAGGTCGACGCGGCGCGCGAGGCGGCGGTCGCGGCGCTCGACCGACTGGGCCTCGACGCCGACGAGCAGGTCCGGACCTCGTACCTCGGGCTGCTGCTGGCCGCGGCGGACGACTGAGGCCGAAGGACCGCGTCAGTCGTTCCCGTCGCTCCCGTCGTCCCCGTCGCTCCCGTCGTCCGCCGGCCGCTTCTCCGAGAGGACGGTCCGCTCGAACTCGCAGACGAGGACGTCGTCGTCCCCGTCGATGACCTTGAACGCCTCCACGCGCATCGTGACGACGCCGCGCTCGCCGTCGCTCGTCTCCCGCTTGTCGGTGACCGTCGACCGCGCGCGGATCGTGTCGCCGTGGAAGACGGGGTTCGGGTGCTCCACCTCGTCGTACGACAGGTTCGCGACGATGGTCCCGTCGGTCGTCTCCGGGATGGAGAGGCCGACCGCGAGCGACATGGTGTACAGGCCGTTCACCAGCCGCTCGCCGAACTGCGTCTCGGCGGCGAAGTCGCCGTCGAGGTGAAGCGGCTGCTGGTTCATCGTCATGTCGCAGAAGCGCTGGTTGTCCGCCTCGCTGATGGTCCGCCGCTTCGCGTGATCTATCGTCTCGCCGACCGCGAACTCCTCGTAGTACAGTCCGGGCATGGCCGCCCGCTCGGCCGGCGCCGTGAAATCGGTACCGCTCCGTACTGGGGGACCGTTCGTAGTGACTCCGTCCGAGAGGCATTCGATGGTTCGTAAGTACCCGCCAGCGGATCGGCGGTGACTACCGCTGAAGCCCCGCCCAACCGCGACCGCACAGCACCTCACACCTCCCCAGCCTCGTCAGTCGCCCTCGCTTCGCTTCAGGCGACCGACTCCCTCGCGCGTGCGACTCGCGCCGCGTTGCGGCGCTCGTCGGCACGCGCCACCGCACCGTCCTCGTTACATATAAATCGTCCACCGCAGACGCCCACGATTTATGTCCGCCGGCGGGGAGGCCCCGACATGGCCAGACGAAGCCTGCTGTTCTCGCCCGGCGACAGCCCCGACCTCATGCGGAAGGCGCCCGGGGCCGGCGCCGACGTGATCTGCTTCGACCTCGAAGACGCCGTCGCTCCCGGCCGGAAGGACGAGGCGAGGGCGGCGGTCCGCGAGGTGCTCTCCGACCCGGATTTCGACCCCGACGCGGAGGTCTGCGTCCGGCTCACCGCCGAGTCGCCCGCGGCTGATCTGGACGGCGTCCTCGACGGGGGCGACCCCTCGAACGAGTCGGTCCGCCTCGACGCGGTGATGCTCCCGAAGGTCGAGGCCGCCGACCGGGTCGAGCGCGTCGCCGCGCTGTGCGCCGAGCGCGGGCGCGACCCCGCCGTGTTCGCGCTCGTCGAGACCGCCGCCGGCGTGCTCTCGGCGCAGTCGATCGCGGCCGCGGACGCGACCGACGCGCTCGTCTTCGGCGCCGAGGACCTCGCCGCCGACGTGGGCGCGACCCGGACCGACGAGGGGACCGAGGTGCTGTACGCCCGCGAGCACGTCGTCCTCGCGGCGAGCGCGGCGGGCGTCGACGCGCTCGACACGGTGTTCACGGACTTCTCCGACGAGGCGGGGCTCCGCGAGGACGCGGCGTTCGCGCGGCGGCTCGGCTACGACGGGAAGCTCGCCATCCACCCCGCGCAGGTGGGCCCGATCACCGAGGCGTTCACCCCGGACCCCGAGGACGTGGAGTGGGCCGAGCGGGTCCTCGACGCGCGCGACGAGGCGGAGCGGGCGGGGAAGGCCGTCTTCCAGGTCGACGGCGAGATGATCGACGCCCCGCTCATCGCGCAGGCGGAGCGGATCCTGGACCGCGCGCCCGACGCCGACCGGTAGCGTCCGCCCGCCGCGGGATCGTCCGGGTCGTCCGTCACAATTAACCCCCGTCCACCAGCACGTACTGGCATGTCTTCTGAGGCGAACCCGTTCGAGAGTCTGCGAGAGCAGGTGGACGACGCCGCGTCGGTCGTCGACGCCGCCCCGGGCGTCATCGAGCGCCTGAAGAACCCGGAGCGAGTGCTGGAGACGAACCTCACGTTCGAGCGCGACGACGGCTCGCTGGAGACGGTGCGCGCCTACCGCTCGCAGTTCAACGGCGACCGCGGCCCGTACAAGGGCGGCATCCGCTATCACCCGGGCGTCACCCGCGACGAGGTGAAGGCGCTGTCCGGCTGGATGGCGTACAAGTGCGCGGTCGTCGACGTTCCCTACGGCGGCGGGAAGGGCGGGATCGCCATCGATCCGGCCGACTACTCCGAGGGGGAGTTAGAGCGCATCACCCGGGCGTTCGCGACCGAGCTGCGCCCCCTGATCGGCGAGGACCGCGACATCCCCGCGCCCGACGTCAACACCGGCCAGCGGGAGATGAACTGGATCAAAGACACCTACGAGACCCTAGAGAACACCACGGCGCCCGGCGTCATCACCGGAAAGGCGCTCGACTCCGGCGGCAGCGAGGGCCGTGTCGAGGCGACGGGGCGCTCCGTGGCGCTGTCGACGCGCGAGGCGTTCGACTGGCTCGACCGCGACCTCGAGGGCGCGACGGTCGCCGTCCAGGGGTACGGCAACGCCGGCTCCGTCGCCGCCGCGCTGCTCGACGACCTCGGCGCGGACGTGGTCGCGGTGTCCGACTCCTCCGGCGGCGTTCACGACCCGGACGGCCTCGCCCCGCGCGACGTGAAGGCGCACAAGTCCGAGACCGGGTCGGTGACCGGCTACCCGGGCGCTGACGCGCTCACGAACGACGAGCTGCTCACGCTCGACGTCGACTGCCTCGTCCCGGCCGCGCTGGAGAACGCGGTCGACGAGGCCCTCGCGAGGGACGTCGCTGCCGACCTGATCGTCGAGGCCGCGAACGGCCCGCTCACGCCCGGGGCCGACGACGTGCTCGCCGGGCGCGACGTCCACGTCGTCCCCGACATCCTCGCGAACGCGGGCGGCGTCACCGTCTCCTACTTCGAGTGGGTCCAGAACCGCCAGCGGTTCAGCTGGACCGAGGAGCGCGTCAACGACGAGCTCGAACGGGTGATCACGGACGCGTTCGACACCCTGGTCGACACCTACGAGTCGAACGAGGTCGACACCCTCCGCACCGCGGCGTACGTCGTCGGCATCGGTCGGATCGTGGACGCGTACGACCAGGCCGGCAGCTGGCCGTAGCGGTCGCCGCTCCCCGTTCTCACTCCAGCCGCGCGTCGCGGATCTCGACGTGGCCCCGGTCGCCCTCCCACACCGCGTCGTAGGTCAGGTCGATGCGGCGGTCCATGTGCGGGCCGTCGACGACGTACGTCTCGAACTCGCCGCCCTCGCCCAGCGGGTGGACCCCGTACTCCTCGCGGAGCGCGAGCAGGTCGTCGAGCGCGTCCGCGTCGAAGCGCCGCCCGAGCCACGACTCGTCGAGGCCGTACGCCGCCACCTGAACGATCCGGATCTCGAAGCCGGCGTCGAACATCGCCTCCGCGAGCTCGACCGGGTCCCGCTGCCACAGCGGCGCGAACAGGTCGATCCCGAGCCGGTCGCACATCGCCCGGATCCGATCCGTCTGGAACTCGCTCTCGACCGCGCCCGCGGTGACGCCCGCGAGGTCGAGGTCGTCATCGGCCGCGAGCTCGCGGAGCGCCGCCTCCATCGGCTCCAGCTCGGCGTCGCCCTGGGCGCCCGCGTCGTCGACGTCGTCCGCGCCGAAGTCGTCGGGCGACACCTCGACGAGGTCGATCCCGACGCTCTCGGCCGCGAGCGCGGCGAGCTCCGTCGCCGGCGTGTGGTACATGTACGAGTCGCCGGCGGGGTGGACGGTCAACAGCCGCGAGACGTCGAGTCCCTCCTCCAGCGCGCGGTACAGCGCCCACGAGGAGTCCTTCCCGCCGGAGAAGAGGCTCACCCAGTCGTTCATGCTCGAGGGAGGGAGTCGCGCGGATAAAGGGTCGGCGGTCGGGCCGTAGCGGGGCCGCGTTTCGCGTGTCGCGCGCGACGGGCGCGCCGCGTCAGTCCGAGATGAACTCGTTGTCGCGCCAGTTGACGCCGCCGTCGCCCTCGCCGGCGCCTTGCGGGCTCTCGACGACCTCGATGCTGGCGGGGCGCGGCTCGCCCTCGACGATCCGCGTCGCCTCCAGGTCGCCGTCCTCCTCGGTGATCGCGGTCAGCGTCCCCTTCTCGGAGAGGGTCGCGATCTTGCGGAGCACGAGGAACATGGGGTACTGGAGCGCGGAGTTCTGGAGGACGGTCTCGCGGTCGCCCTTGAAGCAGGCGAACTCGACGAGCTCGGAGGGGATCTCCTCCTCCTCGTCGTCCATCCACTGCGGGCCGCCGGCGCGGGGCGGCTCCTCCTCCCAGACGCGGGTCTCCGTGACCGACGCCTTCAGCTGCGCCGTGGGGGTGTACTTGCTGATCGACTCGTCGTCGGACAGGGCCTTGATGATGAGTGTGTTGTTTCGACGCGTGATGTCGATGTCGTCGATCTCCTCCGGCAGATCGGGGTCTTCGTCGAAGTACGTCTCTACGTCTTCGAGGGGCAGTTCGAGCGTCGAATGAAGTCGGAACACGCGGCCTGTCATTGTTTGTGGGATGCGGTGGGGTCGAACCGGTGGTCACGGCGGCAGCGGCAACGGCTGCACCTGCCCTATGTAGGCACCGTGGGTTTATATGGACTGCCCTTCGAGATGTGAGGATCGGCGCGGCGAGCGGGCGCGGTCACCGCGACAGGCTCACCGGTATCGCCGCGAGACCGAATCAAACTCCGCGCGGAATCCGGCTCACTCGGCGCCAAGCTCCGCGGCGAGCTCGCCGCGCTCCTCCAGCTCGGCGAGCACGTCGCTCCCGCCGACGAACTCGCCGTCGACGAACGTCTGCGGGATCGTCTCCCAGCCGCTGTGGGACTCGAGCGCCTCGCGGTACTGCGGCAGCGCGGGCAGCACGTCGACGGTCTCGAACTCCTCGACGTGCTGGGAGATCAGTTCGACGGCGCGCTGCGAGTAGCCGCACTGCGGCATCAGGCGGTTCCCCTTCATGAAAAGCACCACGTCGTTGTCGGCGATTGTCGCCTCGACGCGCTCCTCGATCGCTTCCGGGTCGGCGTCCGTTTCGGGGCTGAACGTCATGGCCATCCGTACGCGTCGGCGAGGCAAATGGGTTCCGCACGGGGTGGTCCGCGTACGGGTCGTCCGCGCGCGGATCGCAGGCCTACTCGTCGCGGTCGACGCGGACCACGTCGACGAGCGAGTAGACGGGGACGCCGTCTATCTCGTCGTACCCCATCTTGTCGACCAAGACGACGCACGCGACGGGCTCGCCGCCCTGCTCGCGGATCGCGTCGATCGACTCCCGCATCGTCGTCCCCGAGGTGATGATGTCGTCGACGACGTAGCAGTCGCGGTTCCGGATCGCGGCGAAGTTGCGCGAGAAGCCGCCGCCGTGCTCGTCGATGTCCCCCTCCTCCCACTGGTGTTTCGCGGGGGCGTACGTGCCGAGGTCGGTGTCGAGCCGGTCCGCGACCGCGGTGGCGAGCGGCGCGCCGGCCTTCTCGATGCCGACCGTCAGGTCGACCTCCTCGCCCTGCTTGACGAGGAGGTCCGCCATCGCGCTCGCCGCGTAGCCGAGGCGGGTCGAGTCGCGCCCGAGCGCCGACCAGTCGACGTGGATGTCGGCGGAGGCGGTCGCGTCGGCCGCTTCCGCGCTCTCGGCGCCGCCGCCGCGCTCGACGAGCCAGCTCGCCGTCTCGCGGGAGACGTTCAGCTCGTCAGCGATCTCGCCCTTCGAGAGCCCCCGCTCCGCGAGCTCGGCCGCGCTGTCTATCAGGTCGTCAACGTTCTTCATACGCGGCGAATTCGACCGCCGTTTTAATAGTCGTGTCGTCATCCGCGAACGCGGCCTCGAAGTCGTCGAGCCCGTGGACGCCGGTCACGAGATCGCGCAAGAACTCGTCCGAGAGGCCCGAGAGCGACTCGACGGCGGACTCGAAGTGGCCGTACCCGGAGTTGACGCTGCCGACGAGCGCCTTGTTGTGGAGGACGAACTCCCGGTGAAGCCGCCCGCCGTCGATCTCGAACTCCCAGTCGCCGGGCACGCCGAGCAGCGCGCCGACGCCGTTGGGCGCGAGCGCCTCGATGGTCTCGAACGCGTGCGGGGCGTACCCCGTCGCCTCGAAGACGAGGTCCATGGGCTCGTACGCGCCGGGCACCTCGGGGATCGGCGTCTCGTTGGAGTTCACGTACGTCGCGCCCAGCGACTCGATGATGTCGATCGTCGGGTCCGGGCGCTCGCGCCGCCCGAGACAGTAGATCCGCTCGAACTCCTCGTCGAGGGTCGCGACGGTCAGGAGGCCGAGCGACCCGTTGCCCAGCACGAGCGCCGACTCGGGCTCCCAGCGGAACGTCGACCGGCTGGCGTACGCGTGGTCGATCGCCTTCTCCGCGATCGAGACCGGCTCGACGAGGAACCCCCACTCGGCGAGCGCGGGCGGGATCTCGACTAAGAACTCCGCGGGACTGGTGAAGTACTCGGCCATGAACCCGTGCGCGCCGACGATGCCGCGCTCGTGGTACTCCCCCTTCGGCGCCATGTCCGGCTCGCCGCGCGCGAAGTACTCGTTGGCGCCGTTCGGCGGGCGGCGGACCGTCGGGACGACCACGTCCCCGACCTCGAACGGCGTGTCGTTGGGGTCCTCGACCACGCCGACGGCCTCGTGGCCCAACACGAGGTGGTCCTCGCCCGCGGGCGCCCCGCCGTGCCCGCCGGCGATGACCTCGTGGTCCGTCCCGTCGACGCCGACCCGCAGGGTCCGAACGAGCGCCTCGCCGGGCGCGGGCTCCGGTCGCGGCTTCTCTGTCACGACCGGCTCGTCGGCTCCCTCGTAGACGGCTATCGCGTTCATGTCACGACCCAGGCGGTCAGCCACCAAAAGATTTCTTTTGTTGTGAGTAAACACGTGCTCCGGATTCCCCGGGGGAGTTTTCAGTCGGTCCGGCGTACGGATCGCCGTGTGTACCCTGACTCTCGCGTGGCGGACGTTCGGCGACGCCCCCGTCGCGCTCGCCGCCACTCGCGACGAGGCGCTCGACCGCCCGAGCGAGCCCCCCGCGGTTCGCGGCGCAACGAGCGGTGACGGCGGCCGGGCGGGCGACGGCGGCCGCGGAACGGACGGCGACGCCGGCGGGCGCGTCCGGTACGTCGCTCCGCGCGACGCGGAGGCCGGCGGGACGTGGATCGGCGTCTCCGAGGGCGGCCTCGTCGTCGCGGTCACGAACCGGTGGCTCGACGCCGACCGCGAGGGCGACCGCTCGCGCGGGCTGCTCGTCCGCGACTGCCTGACGGCCCCCTCCGCCGAGGCGGCGGTGCGAGCGGTCGAGCGCGAGCTCGACGAGCGCGACTACGACGGCTTCAACCTCGTCCTCGCGGACGAGCGGGCGGCGTTCCTGCTGGCGTACGACGGCGGCCTGGCCGCGACCAGGCTCGATCCGGGCGTCCACGTCGTCGGCAACGTCGGCGGCGTGGTCAACGGCGCGGAGCGGTTCGCGGTCCCCGAGCGGCGGCGGGCGTTCGGCGAGGAGCGCGCCGACAGCGCGAGACGGATCGCGGCCGCCCTGGTCCCGGAGCCGGGCGAGGCGGGCGCGTCGTGGCTCGACCGCGCGAGCGGCGTCCTCGCCGACCACGAGTACGGCGCCTGCCTCCACGGAGACTCGTTCGGCACGCGGTCGTTCACCCGGATCCGGACCGGCGACGCTCCCGAGATGGCCTACGCCGACGGACCGCCGTGCGAGACGCCCGCGGAACCGGTGTCGCTCCCGGCCGACTTCGCGGTCGGCGACGGCTGACCGGGGAGGACGGGTCCGCAACGCGGTCGATCCGCGAGGGGTCGCCCGCGCGGCACGGACGACCGGAAAGCCAGTTTTAAGCGATTCGGGGGGCGTGAGAGAGTATGAGCGCGTCCGAAATCGAGTCCGACCTGTCGGCGGACGAGCGCGCCGGCCTCGAACTCATCCGCGAGACCGGCGGCATCCACCAGAGCGACTTCTGGAAGGAGCTCGACGTCTCCTCGCGGAAGGGGAGCCGCATCGCCGAGTCCTTAGAGGAGGCGGGGGTCATCCAGCGGGAAGACACCGTCTATGACGGTCACAACACCTACTACTTGGAGCCCGCGCCGCGCGACCTCGACTTCTCGCTGCTGATGGCCGACGACATGCTCTCGCCGTTCATCGGCGAGGAGGAGGTCGACGCGCAGGCCGACGCCTTCTCGCAGTGGATGATGAACCTCGCGTACGAGGAGTACTGAGCGCCGGTCGCTCGCGGCTTTTATCACTGCGCTCTCGGATCGGGCGTCCGTGAACCGAGCCCTCCCGCTCGCGGCCGGCGTCGGCCTCCTCGCCGCCCTCGGCCTCTACCAGCTCGTCCCGTCCCTCCCGACCGCCCTCGGCACCGGGGCCGTCTACGCCGGCGCTGCCTACTTCTACCTCGCGTTCGACGTGTCGCTGCTCGCGGCGACGCCCCGGTTCGAGGACCGGGCTGACAGGGCGGGGTACGCCCTCGGCCTCTTCGGTCTGAGCGTCACCCCCGTCCTGTTCGGCCACTACGCCGACGGCGACGCCGCAGTCTTCGGGTTCGTGATCGTGTTCTTCGGCGCGGTCGCGTTCCTCACGCTCAGCGAACGGGCGCGCCGGCTCGACGACGGGACCGCGTGAGCGGTAGCGATCCCGGCTCAGGCCAGCATGAAGGCGAACAGCGCGACGCCGGCCGCGAGCGTCAGGAACAGCACGCTGCGACCGATGCCGGCCCGGATCTCGGTGTCGATCCCGGCCCGCGCGAGCACCTCTCGCGGGCGGGTCGCGGTCCGCATCGTCGCGCCCGCGAGCGCCATCGTCGCGCGGTCGACGGCGGCCCACAGCTCGGTGACGCCCCACACCGAGCCGCGCCCGAGGTAGAACGCCGCCGGGAACAGCACGCGGTCGACGTCCGGCATCCGGTGGGCGAGCCAGCCCAGCGGGCGCTTCAGCGCGAAGAACCCGACGAACCCGGCGACGAGCAGCGCCGCGCTCTCGGTCAGGTGGCTCCGACTGTACGGCTTGAAGTACACCTCGTCGCTGAGGATGAGGTCGGTGAACGGCATCACCTCGATCAGCTGGGTGTAGAAGACGCCGAAGAAGACGCACGCCCCGGCGGCGAGCACCATGCCGACCGTCTGGAACGCGGTGGCGTCGTCGGGCGTCAGCGTCGCCGAGCCGTGGAAGAACACGTAGTAGCCTAGCTTGATGAACGACATGAACGTCCCCACGCCGCCGAGGACGAGCAGCCACCAGAGCAGCCCGCTGTCAAGCAGGAGGACGTAGTTGTGTACCTCGTGGGCGGAGTCGAGCACCATCCCCTTCGAGATGAAGCCGTTGAACCCCGGCACCGCGGTAATCGAGGCCGCGCCGACGAGGTAGACGACGAAAGTGACGGGCATCACCCGCCAGAGCCCGCCCATCTCGCGGATGTCCTCGACCCCCGTCCGGTACACCACGACGCCGACCGCCATGAACAGGAGGCTCTTGTAGAGGACGTTGTTGAACAGGTGCGCGAAGCCGCCGACGACCGCGAACTCGCCGACCGCCGTGGCGAGGCCGAAGCCGGCGAGCATGTAGCCGAGCTGTGCCTGGATGTGGTACGACAGCAGGCGGCGCGGGTCGTACTGGAGCAGCGCGAAGAACGCGCCGTAGACGGCCATGAACCCGCCGAGGTACGCGAGCCACATGCCGCCCTCGGGGAACGCGCGGTACATCACGTAGGCGGCGGTCTTCGTCGTGAACACCGAGAGGAACACCGACGCCGCGACGTGCGGGCGCGGGTAGGTGTCGGGGAGCCAGCTGTGCAGGAAGATGAACCCGCAGTTGATCCCGATACCGATCGCGGCGAGCACCGTCGCGGCCGGGTCGATCCCGGCCGTCTCCGAGAACAGGAACGTCCCGGCGTTCGCGAAGTGGACGACCACCGCCGCGAGCAGGATCGTCCCGCCGGTCCCGTGGAACAGCGCGTAGCGGTAGCCGGCCCGCACGGCCGCCCCGCCGTGCTGCCAGACGAGCAGCGTCGAGGTGACCGCCGTCAGCTCCCAGAAGAAGACCAGCGTGAGCCAGTCGCCGGCGTAGATGGTCCCGAGGGTGGTGGCGACGTACAGCAGCGCGAACGCGGACAGCCACGTCGGCGCCTCGCTGCCGTAGGCGTACAGCACCGCGGCGGTCGCGAGGAAGCCGACGACCACGCCCATCAGCAGCGAGAACTGGTCGACGTTGAAGAACACGACCTCGAAGCCGAGGAACTGCGTCGCGAGGTGCGCGCCGGTGCCGCCGTCACCCAGCAGCACCGCCTGGACGAAGGTGAACGCCGTCGCCAGCGCCGCGACCGCGTGCCCCGCCCGCCGCGGCAGCGCCAGCACCGCGAGCGCCGCGAACGCGACGAGGACGTACGGCGGAATCGAGGTCAGGAGGCCGACGGGCGCGGTCACGGGCGGACCACCCCCTCGGGGAGCCGCGCGTCGACGATGAGCTCGATCAGCTCCAGGAAGCCCATCTCGTAGGGGATCACGCCGAGCAGCACCGCGAGCGTCATCGCGGCGAGGATCGGCCCGAGCGTGAACCAAGTCGACTCGCGTCCGCGGAGCGCGTCGAGGCCGGCAATGTGCTCCCAGCCGCCCGGCGGCGGCCCGCCGTGATGGCCGTCGTCGTGCGTGTCGGCGTCGTGCCCGCCGTGCGGCTCGTCGTCGTGGTCGCCGTGCGGGTCGTCGGGACCGCGATCCGCGTCACCGGCGTCCGCGCCGCCGGTGTCCTCGGGGACGCTCGCCTCACCGCGGCCGGGACCGAACGGCACGTCGGCGTCGGACGGCCGCTGGTCGACCGCGTAGTCGCCGGTGTCGACGCGCTCGGCCGGCTCCGAGAAGTCGCGCTCGGTCGCCGCGAAGTCCGGCCGGACGACCCCCTCCTCGTCGGTCGGGAGGTCGTCGAGGTCGGCGTCGGGGACCTCGGACTCGTCGACGCCGTCGGGCTCGGAGGAAGGCCCGTCCGAGTCGTCCGCCTCCGCGACGATGTCGTCGACATCGCCGGCGGGCTCCGCGTCGTCGTCCTCCTCGTTCGCCCCGTCGCTTCCCTCGTCCGCGTCGTCACCCGCGCGGCCGCCGTCCGTCGCCGCGTTGTCCTCGCCGCGGCCGCCGTCCGTCGCCGCGACGATCGACCGCGACTCGCCGCCGAGCGGGAAGTCCACGAGGGGCTTCGCGTCGTGGGCGTCCTCCGCCTCGAAGAAGGCGGTGTAGATCACGGGCCAGAAGTACGCGATGTTGAGCACGCCGGAGAGCAGCAGCGCGCCGGCGAGGTAGTACGCGACCGGGGTGAAGTTCATCCCCATCCGCACCCCGCCGATGAGCATGTAGTACTTGCTGACGAAGCCGGCGAGCAGCGGGATCCCCGCCATCCCGAGCGAGGCCACCGTGAACGCCCCCATCGTCAGGGGCATCCGCTTGCCGATCCCCGCCATCTGCGAGATGTAGTCTGTGTGCGTCGACACGTGGATGTTGCCCGCACAGAAGAACAGGGTGAGCTTCATGAACGCGTGCGCCGGGATGTGGAGGAGCGCGCCCACGAGCCCGTACCACCCGAAGAGGCCGAGCCCGAGGATGATGTAGCTCAGCTGGCTGATAGTCGAGTAGGCGAGCCGGCGCTTCAGGTGGTCCTTTCGGAGGGCGATGAGCGAGGCCGCCGTGAGCGTGATCGCGCCGATAGTCGAGAGCACGAGCCCGGCCGTGAAGCCGAGCGGCAGCGACAGGTCGAAGACGAGCTCCGGGCCGAACACGTCGAGGACGACGCGCGAGACGCCGAACGCGCCGGACTTGACGACGGCGACCGCGTGGAGGAGCCCGGAGACGGGCGTCGGCGCCACCATCGCCTCGGGGAGCCACTGGTGGAGCGGCATGATCCCGGCCTTCACGCCGAACCCGATCGCGAGCAGGAAGAAGGCGAGCATCGCCAGCCCGGGGTCGGCGTTCGCGAGCTCCGCGATGCCGCCCGCGGTGAAGTCGACGCTGCCCGCGAGCAGGTAGACGAGCGCGGTGCCGGCGAGGACGAGCACGCCGCCGCCGAACATTGTGTACGCGAGGTACTTGCGGCCGGCCGAGCGCGCCTCGGCCGTCTCGTCGTGCGCGACGAGCGGGTACGTCGCGATCGACAGCAGCTCGTAGAAGACGAATATCGTCACGAGGTTGCCCGCGAACGCGATGCCCATCGTCGCGGCGAGCGACACCGCGAACGCCGCGAAGTACCGGGTCTGGTTCGGCTCGTCGAGCCCGCGCATGTAGCCGATGCTGTAGAAGGAGGTGATTATCCACAGCCCGCTGGCGAGGAACGCGAACAGCATGCCGAGCGCGTCCGCGCGGAGGGCGAACTCGATCGGCGCGCCGACGCCGGGCAGGAACGCGCCGGCCGACCACTCGAAGGTCCGACCGTCGAGGACCGCCGGCAGCATCGACGCGACGATGCCGAACTTCGCGAGCGACGCGACGAGCGTCCAGCCCTCGCGGACGTTCGGCGAGCGGTGCGACGCGACGATGAGGAACGCCGCGACGAACGAGACGAGAACCGCCAGCAGGGGTCGTGGGTCTGAGAGTACAACGTCAGTCATGCGAACACCTCCGTGATGAACGGGCCGAACCACTCCGCGAGCGAGAAGCCGCCGAAGCCGAGGCCGACCGCCGCCACCACCGCCAGCGCGAGCGCGAGCAGCGGCGCCGTCGGCACCCGATCGGGGACGAGCGACGACCGCGGCGCGCCCTCGACGGGCGCCGGGAGGCCGTCGGCGGTCTTCGCGACGGCCTCCTCGCCGCCGTCGGTCGCGGCGGAGTCGCCCGCGCGGCCACCGTCGGCGGCCGCGCCGTCACCGGGCACCTCGCCGTGGTCGCCCGGGAGGCCGGCGCCGGCGAAGTAGAACCGTTCGAGCAGCCGCGCGACGTACGACAGCGTGAACAGCGTGCTGACGAATATCGCCGCCGCGACCGCGATCCCGACCGCGCCGCCGCCGGCGAGGCCGGCGTCGACCGCGCCCACGCCGATGTACCACTTGCCGAGGAAGCCGATCGACGGCGGGATGCCGACCAAGGCGAGCCCGAGGACCGCGAGCGCGCCCGACGTGTACGGGGCGGCGCGGGCGGCGCTCGCGAGGTCCTCGATCCGCCGGGTGCCGTAGCCGAGCGCGAGCAGCCCGATCCCGAGGAACAGGCCGAACTTCAGGATTGCGTGGCCGATCAGGTGGACGATCCCGCCGAGCAGCGCCGTCTCGTTCGCGAGCGCGACCGCTGCGCCGATCATGCCAAACTGCGCGACCGAGGAGTACGCGAACATCCGCTTGAGGTTCGACTGCATCGCGGCGAGCGCGGAGCCCGCGACGATCGAGACCGTCGAGACGACGAGCAGCGCGGTCGCGATCCCCCGGTTGGCCGCGAGGAAGTCGACCGTGAATACGGTGTAGGTCACGCGGATGAGCGCGTACGCGCTCGTCGTCGAGACCAGCGCGGCGACGATCGTCGTGACCGAGTCCGGCGCCCGCTGGTAGGCGTCCGGCTGCCAGGAGTGGACCGGGAAGATGGCGATCTTCAGCGCCAGCCCCGTGACGATGAACGCGTAGCTCGCGCGGACCAGCGGGTCGCCGTAGCCGGCCTGCGCGACGATCTGCGCCTGGACGTCGAGCATGTTGAGCGTCCCCGTCGCGAGGAAGACGTAGCCGACGCCGAGCAGGTACAGCGAGGCGCCGACGGTGCCGACGACGAGGTACTTCAGCGAGGCGTACGCGCTCGCCCCGGTGCGGTCGGAGGCGATGAGCGCGTACGTCGTCAGCCCGGTGATCTCCAGGAACACGAACAGGTTGAACAGGTCCCCGGTGAGCGTCATCCCGGCGAGCCCCCCGACCAGCAGGAGGTAGGCGCTGTAGAAGGGGTTCCCGTGGGGACCGGCGGCCCGCGCGAACGCGAGCGTCGCGACCGAGACCGCGGCCACGAGCAGCAGCACCGCCACCGACAGCCGGTCGGCGACGAGCTCGATCCCGACCGGCGGGAGGAAGCCGCCGAGCGCGTGGTCGAACGGGCCGTTAAGGACCACTTCCGCGGCGATCGCGGCCGCGATCCCGGCCACGGCGGTCGTCCCGACCGCGGCGATCGGCCAGCCGACGCGGTCGTACCGCAGGCCGAGCGCCAGCGGCAGCGTCGCCGCGACGATGGGGACGACGATCGCGAGCGGCAGGAGGACGTCAGTCATCCGCCTCACCCCCCGCGTCGGACGCGCTCGGTGACCCGTCGGTACCGGCGTTCCCCGCCGACCGCCGCGACGGGATCGACCCCTCGTCGCGGAGCAGTTCGCGGAGCGTGTCGGTCCGCAGCGTCCCGTACTCGTCGTAGATCCGGATACACAGCGCGAGCCCGACGGCGGTGAGGCTCACGCCCACGACGATGGCGGTGAGCACGAGGACGTGCGGGAGCGGGCTGACGTAGAGGCCGCCCTCCGGTCCGCCGGTCGGGACGATCGGGATCGACCCGCCGTCGACGTACGCCGAGGCGATGAACAGCAGGAATATCGCCGTCTGGAACAGGTTGAGACCGATGATCTTCTTCACGAGGTTCGGGTTCGCGATCATCATGTAGAGTCCGATACACAGCAGCACCGCGAACGCGACGTACGCGTGTCTCGTCGCGAGCACGTCGACCGCGCCGGTGGCCGAGGCGAGCGTCGAGGCGGCCGCGCCGGCGCCGAGCAGGGCGGACACTACCGCTCACCCCCGTCGGTCGCGGCCGGGCCCGGAGCGCTCGGGTCCGACCCCCCGTCGTCTGTCGGGGCGGTCGAGCCGGCGCTCGCGCCCTCCGCGTCGGGCGACGCCTCGGCCGCCGCGTCGCCGCCGACCTCGTCGTCGAAGGCGTCCGCGTCGGCGAACCCGCCGGCGTCGCTGAACCCCTTCGCGAGGACGAAGAACAGGCCCATGAGGACGCCGGCGACGATGGTGCCGATCCCGAGGATCTCGACGCCCTCCATCCCGTACTTGACCGGGTCCGGGATCGGGAGCAGCTCGTACTGGAGGAACGCGCCGCCGAGCGCGACCGGGACCAGCCCGATGCCGGCGAACACGAGCGCGCCGCCGACCGCGAGCGCGACGACGACGGTGTTCGCGAGCCACTGCCGGGTGGCCTCGATGCCGAACGCGAACGCGATCATGAACACGACGGCGGCCACGATGGCGCCGCCCTGGAACCCGCCGCCGGGCGATCCGGCGCCGTGGAAGGTGACGAACAGGCCGTAGGTGAACGCGAACGGCGCGACGATCTTCACCGTCGGCATGATCACCTGGCTCTCCGTGTACGGGGTTCCCTGCCGGCTGTCCGAGTCGAGGCGGCCGTCCTCGCGGGGCGGGCGGTCGCGACCGAACCCGCCGGCGGAAGGGGTCTCGGCGTCCCCGCCGGGGCCGGCGTCTGTGCCGCTCATGCGAACACCTCCCGGTGGAGGACGATGAGGGCGGCGATCCCGGCCGCGAACACGACGACAGCCTCGCCGAACGTGTCGAAGCCGCGGAACGCCGCCAGCACGGCCATCACCGTGTTCTCGACGTGCGTCTCCGCGTACGTCTCCGCGATGTACCACTGGGTCACGTCCGGGTTCGACCAGATCGGCGCGTCCGCGGACCCGACCGCCGGGATGTCGGCCATCGTGAGCATCAGGCCGGCGAACAGCAGGCCGGCCGCGCCGGCCGCGGGCAGGTTCACCGACTCGAAGGCCGCCTCGTGGTCGATGCGGGTCGTCTTCGCGAGCGTGAGCAGCAGCAGCACGGTCGTGACGCCGGCGGAGATGGCGGCCTCCGTCATCGCCACGTCGGGCGCGCGGTAGAACGTGTACAGCGCGGCCATCCCGAGGCTGTACGCGCCGAAGATGATCACCGCCGCGAGCACGTCGCGCGCCAGCGCGGTGAACAGCGCGGTCAACACGACGAAGGCGAACAGGCTCGCCTCGACGGCGGTGATCTGCGCGACGACCGGCGCGCCGAGAGGACCGGCCGCCGCGAGCGCCCCCGTCATCGGCGGTCGTCCCCCTCGATCCACGGCACGATTCCCTCCTCGAAGGCGGCCCGGGCGATGGCGTGGGCCGCGGTCGGGTTCGTCACGAAGATGAAGAACAGCAGGAGCACCGACTTGAAGCCGGCCCCCGCCAGCCCGACGGTGAGCGCGACGGCCGCGAGCCCGAAGCCCGCGCCCAGCGTGTCGGCCTGCGAGGCGGTGTGCGCCCGCGAGTAGACGTCCGGCAGCCGGAGCACGCCCACCATCGAGACGAACGAGAAGAACAGCCCGAGCAGTGTGAGGGCCACGACCAGCCAGACGCGGGCCGTCTCCAGCGTCGCGGCGGTCACAGCACACCACCCCGCTCGACGGTGAACTTCGAGATGGCGATGGCCATCAGGAAGTTGAGCAGCGCGTACACTAAGGCGATGTCGAGGAACGTCGGCTCGCCGAGCGCCGCGCCGAGGATGGCGAGGATGACGACGGTGTTCGTCCCGAGGACGTTCACCGCCAGCACCCGGTCTTGCATCGTCGGCCCGACGACCGCGCGGTAGAGCATCCCGACCGCGAGGACGGCGAAGCCGGCGGCCGCGACGAGCAGGAAGTCGCCGAGCGTGTAGCCGGCCGCGAGCGGCGCGTCGACGAGGCTCATCGGTCGGTCACCTCGTCGGCGTCGCTCGCGTCGGGCGTCGGCTCGCCCTCGCCGCTCGCGTCGGTCGCCTCGACCGCGCCGCCGTCCGCGGCGGCGATCGGGAGCTCCTCGGTCGCCTCGTCGCCCTGGAGGATCGCCACGTCGTCGCGCTCGCGCGGGGTCGGCAGCCGCGCCGACCGGCGCCCGTAGTAGACGAACCGGGTCCACCGTTCGAGGGAGCCGTCGAACAGCCCCTCGCGGGCCCATGGGAGCAGCGAGTGGACGTAGAGGTCGCTGTCGCGGGCGCGGACCGTCAGCGTCCCGGGCGTCAGCGTGATCGAGTTCGCGAGCGTCATCAGCGGGAGCCCGCTCCCGACGATCACCCGCATCCGGTTGAGCGTCGGGTCGATCGGGAGCCGGGGGTCGAGGATGACCCGGGCAACGACGAGGTTCGCCTTCACGATCTCCAAAAGCAGCACGGGGACGTAGATCACCCCGCGGACGATCCGCATCGGCGTCCGGGGGATCGCCGGGTTCGAGTCGAGGCTCACCCGCGAGAGGGTGATCGAGACGACCGCGGCGGTGGCGACGCCCGTCACCAGGTCGAACCAGTAGGTCGGGTCCCCGAGGAGGAGGTAAAACGCCAGTGACAGGCCGAACAGCGCCACGAACCGCCCGGTTGTGGCCTCGGTCCGGAACCGCTCGCGGCGCGTCGGCCGGTCGACCGGCGCGGTCTCGACCGACAGCGGGGTGTTCGAGAGCGCGAACTCCAGCGGCTGGAGCAGCGTCGTGTTCCCGACCGGGGTGTACTCGGGGTCCAGGACGACGCGGTCGGCCCCGTTGGCCTCGGCGTACTCCGCGAGGACGCGGACGTAGTCGTCGGCGCCGAACAGGTAGTCGTCGGCGCCGAGCACCGCCGAGACGACTTCGACCTCCGAGGCGGCCTCCGCCTCCGAGTCGTCGAGGTCGGCGGTCGCCCACGACGTGACCCGTTCGAGCACGCGCTCGGCCGCGGCGGCGCGCTCGTCGCTCTCCGGGTCGCCGTTCCGCCACGAGGCGATCTCGACGAAGTGGATCGCCGAGGCGCCGTCGGCCGCGGCCGCCTCCGCGACGTGAGCGACCGTCGAGCGGAGCGTGGAGCTCGGCTCGACCGGAACGATGACCGCGCCGGCCGACGCCGACTCCGCCGCCGCGTCCGCCGCCGTGGCCGCGGCGTCCGCCGGCGCGTCGCCGTCGGTGACCTGGCCGGTCGGAGGGCCGCCGTCAGCCACCCACCACACCTCCCACGGAGCCGTGCGTGACCGTCTCGTTACACATGGGTTACTCTATCCGTGTGGTTACCCTACCGCCCCAAAACAGTTTGTATCCGCGGGGACCCTGCCGGAGGCGGGCGATACGGTCCGCACGGCCCGCGGCCCGCGCGAGGGCGTCGCGAGCGAAGCGAGCGACCGGGTCGGCCGCCGCTCACGCCGACGCGTCGAGCGTCGCCGCGAGCCGGTCGGCGATGCGCCCGGCGACCGCGTCCTTCGACCCGGTCGCCTCCGCGGGCTCGGTCCCCGCCTCGCCGACGAGCAGGACGCGCGTCTCGTCGTCGCCCATCACGCTCGCGTCGTTCGCGACGACAAACGCCAGCCCGACGCGGTCGCGGATGCGCTCGGCCTCCGCGACCATCGCCGCGTCGTCGCCCGACGTCTCGGCCTTGAACCCGACGATGGGGAGGTCCGGGTACGCCTCGCGCACCGAGTCGATGAGCTTCGGCGTGGGCTCTAGGTCCAGCGACAGCGGCGACCCGGACCGGATCTTCTCGCCGACCGCGTCGGCGGTGAAATCGGAGATGGCGGCCGCGGAGACCAGCGCGTCCGCGGTCGCCGCCGTCCGCCGGCAGGCGGCCATCATCTCGTCCGCGGTCTCGACCGCGACCACGTCGGCGTAGGGGACCTCGGGCCCGTCCTGGACGAGCGTCACCCTGGCGCCGCGGACGTAGCACGCCCTCGCGACCGCCCGACCGGTCTTCCCCGACGCGCGGTTCGTCAGGATGCGGATCGGGTCGATCCGCTCCTTCGTCGCACCGGCGGTGACGACGACGTGCGTCCCGGCGAGCGACTGCGGCGTCGTCGCCCGCGCGACCTCGGTGACGATGTCGTCCTCGGCCGCGATCTTCGCCTTCCCCTCCTCGACCCGCGGGTCGGCGAAGCGGACCCCCCACGACTCCAGGCGGTCCAAGGCGTCCAACACCCCGGGGTGGTCGTACATCGGCTCGTGCATCGCGGGCGCCATCACGACCGGCACGTCGGCGCCCAGGGCGGTCGTCGCGCACGTCGTCACGGGCGTGTCGTCGACCGCGGCCGCGACCTTCCCCGCGGTGTTGGCGGTCGCGGGCGCGAGCAGCAGCACGTCGGCCCACCCCTCGCGGCCGCACAGCTCGACGTGTTCCACGTCGCCGGTGATCTCGGTGACGACCGGCTCGTCGGTGGCGAAGTCGACCGCCCACGGGTGGACGATGTCCGTCGCCGCCGGGGACATGACGGCGCGGACGCTCGCGCCCTGTCGGCGCAGTTCGTGCGCGAGTTCGACGACCTTCACCGCCGCGATGCTCCCCGAGACGCCGAGCGCGACGTTGACCCCGTCCAGCATTACCGAGTCCGTTCCGCCCCCGACGGCTTATATGATGCCGTTGCGGATCGGGGGCGGAACCCGGACGGGACGCTCCCGGCGAGCAGTTCCGAACGCGGATCGCGTCTACCGCTCGGTGAGTTCCAAGGCGGCCGCGGCGAGCAGGATCGCCGCACCGAAGACAGCGGCGGCCAGCGAGACTGCTCGCTGATATCCGACGGCGAACGCCCCCGCGGCGAACACGATCGCCCAGAAGCCGATCTGGATGGCGTACACGCGAGCCGAGTGACCGCCGATTTCGGAGGGCACGGGCGGTACTGCCGTCGGAAGGGGTGAAAATCTTCGGTTCACCGAGACGGCGCTCGGGGCACCTACGGTCGACGCTATCGTGCGATACGGACGCTGCGCCTCGGCCTGCCCCAGTCAACGAACCGGGCGAGTGAGAACCGCGACGACCCGCGAGAGCGACGCGCGGCCACGGCGGTCGGTCCTCAGACCCCGAACGTCGCGCGCAGCATGTCCCGCGTGCCGGGGCCGAGCCCCACGGCCAGCACAGTGATGAGCAGCAGCAGCGTGTAGCGCGGCGACTCCTCGTACATCTCGCCGTTGAACACCCAGACGACGAACGTCGCGGCCGCGAGCTTCACCAGCAGGAACGGCCACGCGTCGCCGGTGACGGAGACGATCGACTCCGGCAGCAGCCGCCCGGTCCAGTCGACGATCAGCGCGTTGACGACGTGCTTCGGGACGAGGTTCGCGGTGCCAGTCAGCGCGGGCATCCAGTTGAGCCCGATCACGTTCGCGACGCCGTCGATCGCGTGTCCCCAGATGATCACGATCCCCGCGGCGCCGGTGCCCTGGCGGATCGTCGCGATCCGACGGGTCGCCAGCGCCCACGTGACCGCGGTCGCGGCGGTCGCGATGACGAGCGTGGGGACGAGCACCTGCGGGTAGAAGGTGACGTAGCCGGTCGTGGCCGCCAGGTACGCGAGGTAGCCGACCGCGAGCGCGAGCCCCGCGGTCCCCAGCGCGAACAGCGGCCGCGCGTAGTCGTCGACGACGCCCCGGCGTTCGAGGCCGTACGCCGTCAGCACGCACGCGAGCGTGAACAGGAACACCGTGAAGTAGATGAACGGGCTGATCAGCACCGCGCTCGCCGGGAACGCGATCAGCGGGTCGACGCCGGCGGCGGTCGCGGCGACGCCCGCGTCCTCGACCGTCCGCATCGCCCCGCCGAACAGCATGAACGGGAACAGCGCGTAGAAGAAGCGGAGCTCCGTCGCGATGTCGAGCCGGCGGAGGAGGAAGACGACGCCGATCAGCATCGCCAGCAGGATCACCACGTAGCTCACCGTCGAGAAGGTCGTGTACCCCGGCGCCGCGACGACCTCGCCGGCGCTCCGCGCCGCCTCGCACGCCGCGCTGCTGTCGAGCAGTTCCGTGCCGCCGGCGTCGCGGACCGCGCACTGCGCGCCCTCGCCGTCCGCGACCACCGGCCCCCAGAAGTAGCGCCAGAGGAACCGGTCGTAGACGACGCGGGGGAAGACGACGGATCCGACCGCCAACAGCGCCGTGACGCCGCCGACGACCGCCGCCCACGCGCGCTCCGGCGACGGGTCGAACCCGTCCGCGAGGCCTGTGCTCATGGTCACCGTTCAGGGAGGTCCCGAGTTGAGGGTTCCGGTCGCGCGCGACGCGGTCGAGCGGTCGCGCCGCGGGGCGCCCCGCCGCGCCGGCTTACAGCGGCGGCCCGGCCCGCTCGTAGTCGGTGCCGAGGATGACCATCGTCTGCGAGCGCGAGAACCCCTCGGTCTCCGCGATCCGCTCGAACATCAGCTCCCGGAGCCGGTCGGTGTCGGCCGCGACGACCCGGAGGATGACGTCCCACTCGCCGGTGGTGAGGTGGATCTCGCGGACGCCGTCGATGCCGCGGAGGCGTTCGAGCGCGTCCTCCTCGCGGCCCTGCTCGACGCGCAGGCCGACGAACGCGCCGACGCCGTACCCGACCGCCTTCGGGTCGATGTCGGCGTGGTACCCGCGGATAACGCCCGCCTCCTCGAGGCGGCTGACCCGGTCGTGGACGGTCGCGCTGGACATGTCGATCCGCCGCGCGACCTCCGAGAACGGGGTCCGCGCGTCCTCCTGGAGGATTCGCAGGATCGCCCGGTCCGTCTCGTCGAGTTCCATACGAGTCCGTACGGGGGGCGGAGGCTTTTGTTTTCCGGCGGGAGCAACCGGCGGCTACGATCCGTCCGCGTCCGCGAACGACCCCTCGCGGATCGCCGCCTCCGCCGCGTCGAGCGCGGCGGCGGCGTCGAACTCGTCGACGATCCCGCGGAGATCCTCGGGCGTCGCGTCCGCGAGGTCGCGCGCGTGCGCCGCGACGTTCGGCACGGCGCGGATCAGGTTGTCGATTATCGGCACGTCGGCGGTCCGGGGCGAGCGGCTCCCGGGGTTGAGGTCGATCACGATCTCCGTCTTCCCCATCGCGTCGAGCGCGGCGGCGCGGTCGCCGTCCTCCAGAGGAACCACGACGACGTCGGCCGCCTCGATCCCGTCGGCGTCGACGACGCCCCGCGCGTGGTCGAGGCCGGGGATCTCGCCGTCGCCGGCGAGACCCTTCACCTCGTCGGCACCGTGCTCGCGCAGGTGGTCGGCGATCCGCCGGACCCGCTCGTCGGTGTGGTTGAACAGGTTCACCTCGAGGTCGGCGTCGACCGCCGCGGCCAGGTCGACCGTCTCGCCGGGCGCGAGGGCGGCGACGTTGCCGTTCACCGAGATCACGGGGCGCTCGGCGAGCAGGAGCGTCGCGGCCGCGGCGCGCGCGGCGGCGTCGGCGCTCGGGAGCGTGCGCTCGCCGAGGAGGTAGTCGAACGCCTCGCCGCGCCCCTGCGCGATCAGCCCCTGCTTCGAGGTGATCCCCTTCTCGACGCCCGCCTCGATCCGGTGGCGCGTCACGAGCGACGCGTACCGCGGGTGGTCCTCGGGGACCTCCGTCTCCGTCATACCCGAGGGAGGCGATGGGTCGATTAAAATGGACCGTTCGCGGTCGGCGGCGCCGGACCGTCGCCCTCCGTCCGCTCGCCGGCCTCGCTCGTCTCCGCCGCGGCGAACGGATGGCATAACTAAGTTTCTGGAAACCGAAACGCCGCGCGTGATGAATCGGACTGGGAAGTACACGGTCGTCAGAGCGTGTAACGACCACGGGGCGATCACGCTCCGTGAATACCCGCGCAACGGGACGCTGTACGTCGTCGAGTACGACGACCCCGACGTGGAGGCCGAGCTGTCGTCGCTCGACGCCGGCTCGGTCGTCGAGCTCGACCTCCGGCGAGCGGGCCGCCGTGGGAACGCGTGGTGCGCGGAGTCCGCGCGGCCGGTCGAGACGGCGTAGAACGCAGTTCGCGGAGTCGCGCGGCCGACCGACCCGTCCGGTTTCGTTTTCCCGTTCCGCAGTCAGGCGACGCCGATCCGCTCGCGGTACGCGCCGTGTTCCGCCTCGAACACCTCCATGATCTCGCCCATCGTCGCGTACGCCTTGACGGCCGTGACGATCTCGGGCATGGCGTTCTCGCCGGCCGCGACCGCGTCGCGGAGGTCGTCGAGCGCGGCCGCGACCGCGTCGTCGTCGCGCTCGTCTTTCACCGACTCCAGCCGGTCGAGCTGGCGCTCGCGGGTCGTCTCGTCGACCTTCAGCAGGTCCGGGCGGGTGTCCTCGTCGATCTCGTAGGCGTTGACGCCGACGACCGTCTCCTCGCCCTCGTCGACGCGCTCCTGGTACTCGTAGGCCGACTCCTGTATCTCGCGGTGGAAGTACCCCTGTTCGATGCCGCGGAGGACGCCGTCGCGCACGGAGCCGTCGCCCATCTCCCGGATCTCCTCGATGTAGGCCATCGCGTCGGCTTCCGTCTCGTCGGTGAGGCTCTCGACCGCGAAGGAGCCGCCGAGCGGGTCGACGATGTCGGCCGCGCCGGACTCCTCGGCGATGATCTGCTGGGTCCGGAGCGCGACGCGCACCGCCTGCTCGGAGGGGAGCGCGAGCGCCTCGTCGAAGGAGTTGGTGTGGAGGCTCTGGGTGCCGCCCAGCACGCCCGCCAGCGCCTGGATCGTGACGCGCGCGACGTTGTTGAGCGGCTGCTGGGCCGTCAGCGACTGCCCCGCGGTCTGGGTGTGGAACTTCAGCTGCTTCGAGGCGTCCGCCTCCGCGCCGTACCACTCGTCCATCACGGTCGCGTAGATGCGGCGCGCGGCGCGGAACTTCGCGACCTCCTCGAACAGCGAGTTGTGCGAGTTGAAGAAGAAGGAGAGCTGCGGGGCGAACTCGTCGACGTCGAGCCCGCGGTCGAGGCACGCCTCGACGTAGGCGAACCCGTCGGCGAGCGTGAACGCCAGCTCCTGGACCGCCGTCGACCCCGCCTCGCGGATGTGGTACCCCGACACGGAGATGGGCTTGAACTTGGGCGTCTCCGCGACCGCGAACTCGATGGTGTCGGTCACCAGATCGAGGGACGGCTCGGGCGGGATCACCCACTCCTTCTGCGCGATGAACTCCTTGAGCATGTCGTTCTGGAGGGTGCCCCGGAGCTCCTCGCGCGGGATCCCGCGGCGGTCGGCGAGCGCGACGTACATCGCGTAGATCACCGGCGCGCTCGGGTTGATCGTGAACGAGGTCGACACCTCCGCGAGGTCGATGCCGTCGAACAGCACCTCCATGTCGCGCAGCGTGTCGACCGCGACGCCCTCCTTGCCGACCTCGCCGAGCGACATCTTGTCGTCGGAGTCGATCCCCATCAGCGAGGGCATGTCGAACGCCGTCGAGAGGCCGGTCTGCCCCTCGTCGATCAGGTAGCGGAACCGCTCGTTGGTCTCCTCGGCGGTGCCGAACCCCGCGAACTGGCGCATCGTCCACGTCCGGCCGCGGTACATCGTCGGGTAGACGCCGCGGGTGTACGGCTCCTCGCCGGGAAACCCGAGGTCCTCGTCGTAGTCGAGGTCGGCGACGTCCTCGGGGGTGTACAGGCGGTCGACCTCGCGGTTCGAGACGGTCGCGAACCGCGACTTCCGCTCCCCGTGGCGGTCGAGGGTGGGGTCGAGCGTCTCCGCCTCCCACGACTCCTTCGCCTGGCGGATCTCGGAGAGCTCCTCGTCGTCGTACATACCGCCCGTTACCCGCCGGTCGGGTATAAATATTCATTATATTCTGAAGGGGGCGGCGGCGCGAGCGACCCCGGAAACGACCGCCTCGTCGCGCTCGGCTCGGGCCGATCGCCCACCGAGCGCTCGGCTCAGCGACCCCCGAACAGCCGGTCGCGGAGCGACCGCGGCGTGGGGCGCTCCGCGAGCAGCACCGGCGTATCGAGGGCCTCGACGGCCGCGAGCGCGAGCGATCCGCGGACGATCCGGGAGAGGAGGCCGCGCTCCGTGGCGCCGACGATCACGAGGTCGTACCCCTCGCCGACGCGACCGATCGCCGCCTCCACGTCGCCGGTCTCGACGCGCAGGTCGGCGTCCCCGAGGCCGTGCCCCTCGGCCCAGCCGGCGAGGAACTCGCGGCCCGCCGCCTCGTCGCCCTCCTCGACGACGTGTAACAGCGAGACCTCGGCGTCGACCGCCTCCCGGAGCGCGAGCGCGACCTCGGCGGAGAGGTCCGACGACGGGCCGCCGGCGGTCGGCACGAGCACGTCGGCGGGGTCGAGCCGCCGCCCGTCGAAGACGAGGAAGTCGCAGGGGAGGTCGCGGGCCAGCTCGTCCAGCGAGCCCTCGACGCGCCCGCCCGCGAACCGCGCCCCGCCGTAGCCCATCACCACCGCGTCGGCGCCGGTCGTCCGCGCGGCGTCGAACACCTCCTCGATCCCGCGGTGCGAGAGGATCGTCTTCGTCTCGACCGGCGCGTCGAACGGCGCCGCGTCGGCGACGGCCGCCGAGAGCAGCTCTGCGGAGGACCGGTCGAGCCGCTCCCGGTTCGCGGCAGCGTTCTCCAGCGAGGTCTGGTCGGGGACGGTGACGACGTGGACCGCGAGGAGGCGGGCGTCACGGCTGTCGGCCACGGCGCCGGCGAGCGCGACGAGCGCCGCCTCGGTGCGCGGGTTCGAGAGGGCGACCATGACGACGGGGCGGTCGTCGGCGCGTCCCGTCGGTCGGTCGTCGCTGTGCGGCATCGGTCGACCGCCGCGTCAGCGCGCCGACGACCCGCCCTCGCGG
The DNA here is from genome assembly GCF_003666025.1 of Halorubrum sp. Atlit-8R. Classification (NCBI taxonomy): domain Archaea; kingdom Methanobacteriati; phylum Methanobacteriota; class Halobacteria; order Halobacteriales; family Haloferacaceae; genus Halorubrum; species Halorubrum sp. Atlit-8R. Next base: position 715,732 of record NZ_QPLV01000001.1, on the reverse strand, counting down.
GCGCGACGGCGGCTCATTCGTCCGCGTCGGCGCGCGGGAGCGCGATCACGGGCACCGGCGCGTCGGTCGCGATCTCGGCCGACAGGTCCCCGGAGAGGAGCTGGACCAGGCGGTTCCCCCCGCGCGACTGGTAGGCGATCGCGCTCGCGTCCACCTCGCCCGCCGCGTCGAAGATCGCCTCGACCACGTCCCGGGCGTAGGCCGTGTGCTCGGCGGCGTCGGGGAACACCGTTCTGACCGCCGCGTACGACTCGGCCGCGAGCTCCTCCGACTGCTCGATGGGGGTCTTGTCCGGCACGCCGTCCCCCTTCTCGACGACGTGAAGCGCCGTCACCCGCGCGGGGTCGTAGGGGTCGAGCGCCCGCGCCGTTCGCAGCGCGTCCTCCTCGTTCGCGACCGGGAGGAGCACGTGCCCGAGCAGGTCCTGGCCGCCGGTGTCGTCGGGTCCGTCCATGCGAGGTAGTACGGCCGGCGGCGCTTAAGAAGGTGGCCTCGCGTCCCCGGGCGTCGCGTCGAGGACCTGACCGCGCCCCGGAAGGTCACTGCTCGTCGACGCCGGCGACGAACAGCGCGAGCACGGGGACGATCTCCAGCCGCCCGATCCACATCAGCCCGATCATCAGCAGCTTCGTCGTGTTCGGCAGGAACTCGTAGCTCCCGAAGGGGCCCAGCGGGCCGAGCCCCGGTCCGATGTTGCCGATCGTCGCGAGCGACGCCGCGAGCGCCTCCGTGCCGGTGAGCCGCTCGCCGATCCGCGCCGTGTCGAGCTCGATGAAGACGGCCGAGAGCGCGAACACGAGGAAGTACAGCAGGGTGAACACGAGGATCCCGCGGATCACGTCCTCGTCGACGACCTCGCCGCCGAGCCGGACCGGCCGGACCACGTCCGGGTTCGCCGTCGTGTACAGCTCGCGGCGGAGCGTCTTCAGCAGGATGAGCCAGCGGATCACCTTGATCCCGCCGCCGGTCGACCCGGCGGAGCCGCCGATGAACATCGCGAACAGCAGGAGGAACTGGGTCTGGGTGTCCCACTCCGCGAAGTCCGCGGTCGCGAAGCCGGTCGAGTTCATCAGCGACGCGACCTGGAACATCCCCTGCCGGAGCGCGTTCTCCGGGACGCCCTCCGTGATACCGCCGATGTCGGTGGCCGGCGCGCCGCCGTAGAACAGCCCGACCGCGAGCACGGCGGCGAACGCGGTCACCAGCCCGAGGTAGATCCGGAACTCCGTGTTCTCGAACATCTCCCGCGGGTCGTCCCTGAGCACGTACCAGAACAGCGCGAAGTTGACTCCGGCGATCACCATGAACGGGACGAACGCCCACTGTACCACCGGCGAGAACGCGCCGATGCTCTCCGCCTCCGGCGAGAACCCGCCGGTCGGGAGCGTGGAGAACCCGTGGGCGATGGCGTTGTACAGGTCCATCTCCGGCGCGTACCCGGTGAGCCCGAGCAGCGCCAGCACGGCGACCATCGCCACCGTGAACCCGAGGTAGATGAGCCAGAGCGCGCGGGCCGTCTCGACGATCCGCGGAGTGAGCTTCTGGAGCCCCGGCCCCGGCGCCTCCGACTCCATCAGCTGGGCGCCGTTGACCGCCAGCTGCGGCAGGATCGCGATCATCAGCACGATGATCCCCATCCCGCCGAGCCACTGCGTGAGCTGCCGCCACATCAGCACCGCGTGGGAGTGCTGCTCGAAGCTGATCTCCGCGGTCGCGGTCGCGCCCGTCGTCGTGAAGCCGCTCATCGACTCGAACAGCGCGTTCACGGGATGCGCGAGCGCGGAGGGAGTCCCGTAGCCGGCGATGACGTACGGGATGGCGCCGACGACCGCGGCCATCAACCACGCCAGCGAGACGACCGCCAGCGCGTCCCGCGGGCCGAGTTCCGGCTCGTCGTCGAGCCGTTCGAGCCCGGCGCCGATCGCGACGGCGACCGTCATCGACGCCGCGAACGCGACCGCGTCCTCGCCGTAGATCAGCGCGACGACGAGCGGGACGGCCATGGACGCCGACAGGAGCTTCACGATGCTCCCGGTGTAGCTGAGCGTCGCCCGCGCGTCGATGGTCCGTGTCACGAGTGTCCCTCGGGGGTTCCGATACCCGTCGTAGCAGGCCGGCGCGACAAGAAGCCGTCGATGGACGGAGCCGCCGCGGGCGCCGAACGGCGGACCGCGGCGGCTCGGCGTCGGTCAGGAGGTCCAGAACGCCTTCGTGAACAGCACGAGGACGGGGATGATCTCGATCCGGCCGATCCACATCAGCACGACCATCACGGCCCGCGTGCTCAGCGGGAACGTCGCGAAGGTGCCGTACGGCCCCGCGTCGCCGAACGCCGGCCCGATGTTGAGGAACGTCGTCGCGGCGGCGCCGAGCGCCTCGAACTCGGAGACGCGGAGCCCGGCCCGCTCGGCGTCGACGACGATGACGACGGCGAGCAGAAAGAAGATCACGATGCTGAGGAGGAGGTACGCGTAGATGTCGCGGATCGCCCCCTCCTCGATCGATTTCCCCGAGATCCGGACCGGCCGCACCGACTCGGGGTGGATGGCGGTGTAGAGGTTCCGCCGGAACGACTTCAGCGCCACCAGCCACCGCAGCGACTTGATCGAGCAGGTGGTCGATCCGACCATCCCGCCGACGAACATGCCCATGAACAGCATGTGCTTCGCCGCGGGCGCCCACAGCACGTAGTCGGTGCTCGCGTACCCCGTCGTCGTCACGATGGAGGCGACGTTGAACACGGCGTGGCGGACCGTCGCCTCGGCGCCGAATCCGGTGCTCGGGTCGAGGAACAGCGAGACCGCGACGATCGACGCGAGCGTCCCCATCGCGCCGAGGTAGAAGTGGAACTCCTCGTTTCGCAACAGGCGCATCGGCTCGCCGTTGATGGCGAAGTAGATGAGGACGAAGCTGGTCGAGCCGATCACCATGAACGGGACCACCGCCCACTGGATCAGCGGGTGGAACGCCCCGACCGAGAGCGGCTCCGGCGAGAAGCCGGCGGTCGCGACCGAGGTGAACGCGTGCGCGACGGCGTTGTACAGGTCCATCTGCGGGTCGACGGCGAGGCCGAGCGCGAAGTAGACGACGATCGCCAGCCCCGTGAGTCCGAAGTAGATCCCCCAGATCAGCTGCGCCGTCCGGGATATCTTCGGCGTGAGCTTGTTGACGTCCTGGGTCTGTGACTCCGACTCCATCAGCTGTGCCCCGCCGACCCCGATCTCCGAGAGCACCGCGGTCGCCAGGATCAGGATGCCGAGCCCCCCGAGCCACTGGATCACCTGTCGCCACATCATGACGGACCGCGAGTGGAGGGAGAAGTCGCGCAGCACGGTCGCGCCCGTCGTCGTCAGCCCGCTCATCGACTCGAACATGGCGTTGACCGGGTGCGCGACCGTGCCGACCCCCGCCACGACGAAGGGGATCGCGCCGATCGCGGCGACGAGGAACCAGATCAGCGCCACCGCGAGGAACGCCTCACGCGGCCCGAGGTCCTCCGCCGGGTCCCGCGTCGACCGGAACGCCGCGCCGAGCGCGAGCGAAACCGCGATCGCCGCGAGGAAGGGGACGGGCGACTCGCCGTAGTAGAACGCGAGGAGGAGGGGGAACGCGAGCGGGACCGGGAGGGCGGCGAGGACGTCGCCGGTGAGTCCCACGCTGGCCCGCCACCCGACGCGGATGCTGGTGCTCACGGGACTCAGGCCATCGAGGCGATGTCGCTCACGGAGTCGGACTCCACGAGGAGGATGACGTGGTCGCCGGCCTGGAGCACCGTGTCACCGCGGGGCGTGACCAGCCGGTGGTCCCGGGTGATCGCGCCGATGACGAACCGCACGTCGCTGTCGGCGACGATCTCCGATATCGGTCGGCCGACGAGCCCGCACCCCTCGGTGAGTTCGAGTTCGAGGACCTCCGCCTGGTCGTTCTCCAGCACGGCGATGTTCTCCGCGACGCTCTCGTAGGTGAACCGCGTGATCTCCTCGGCGGTCACCGTGCGGGGGTTGACCGCGATGTCGATGCCGATTTCCTCGAAGACGGTGACGTAGTCGGGGCTGTCGACGACGGCGATCACGCGGTCGACGCCGAGGCGCTTGGCGAGCACGGAGATGAGGAGGTTCTTCTCGTCCGAGCGGAGCGCCGTGACGACGATGTCGGCCTCGTCGACGTGCTCGCGGGCGAGGAACTCCGTGTCCGTCGCGTCGTGCTCCATGACGACGGTGTCCGGGAGGTTCTCCGCGAGCCACCGCGCGCGGTCGGGGTCCTGCTCGATCAGCCGCGGGCTGAAGTCGCGCTCCTCCAGGAGCCGGGCGGTCTGGTAGCCGATCTCGCTGCCGCCGACGACGACGATCTCGTCGGCGCGGTCGGGCGTCGCCTCCGGCGCCACGTCGGTCGCGAACGACTGGACGCTCTCGGGGCTCCCGATCACCACCGCGCGGTCGCCGACGGCGATGTCGGTGTCCCCGCGGGGGATTATCATGTCGCCGTTCCGGAACAGGCCGACGAACGTGAGCGACTCGAAGCGGTCCGCCTCCGAGACGGTCTGTCCGGCGACGGGGCTCCCCTCGGCGATCTCGAACTCGGCCATCTGGACGAGGCCGCCGGCGAACGGGTCGACGTCGACGGCCGCCGGGAGCCCGATGACGCGGACGATGTTCTCCGCGGTCAACAGGTCCGTACACACCATGAAGTCGACGCCGAAGGCCCCCTCGCTGCCCTGCCACGTGCGGAGGAAGTCGGTGCTCTTGACGCGGGCGATCGTGAACCCGTCCCCGAGCGTCTTGGCGGTGCCGCAGGCGACGAGGTTCGTCTGGTCGTCGTCGGTACAGGCGATGACCATGTCCGCGCGGTCGACCTCGGCGGCCGACTGGATCTCCGAGGAGGTGCCGTCGCCCGCGATGGTGAGGACGTCGAGTTCGTACTTGAGCTGTTCCGCGCGGTCCGGGTCGACGTCCACGACGACCACCTCGTGGTCCGACGCGAGACTGGCGGCGATGCTCGTCCCGACCTCGCCGGCCCCGATGACGACCACGTACATGGGCACACCCAGTTACCGGACCCTCAAGTTCGTTACTATCGCTCCCGGGGCGGCTCCCGCGCGTCGGTAAAACCGCGACGCGTTCCGCCCGGTCGACCCCGGAATCTCAGGGGTCCGAGGCTACGAGTCGCCGCCGGCGCCGCCCGCCGCGCCGCCGAACGACGCGGGGTCCGTCCACTCGTTGCGCCCCGAGACGGTCCGCTGCGGGAAGGGGATCGAGATCCCCTCCTCGTCGAACCGTTTCTTGACGGCCTTCACGTAGTCGGCGCGCGCCTTCACGAAGTCCGCCCGCGAGGGGTCCTCGATCCAGATCCGCGACTGGAGGCCCACGTAGGAGTCGGCCAGCTCGGTGAGCCGGACCGACGGCGCGGGGTCTTCGAGGATGGCGTCGCTCTTCTCGGCCTCCTCGACGATGATGTCCGTCGCCTTCTCCACGTCGTCCTCGTAGTCGATCCCGAAGACGAACTTCAGGCGGAGCGTCTTCTTCGCGACCGGGTTCTTCACCACGTCGCTCGTCAGGGCGTGGTTCGGCACCGTGAGCAGCTCGTTGTCGAACGTGCGGACGCGGGTGACGCGGAAGGAGATGTCCTCGACGACGCCCGAGTTGCCGTTCCACTCGATCCAGTCGCCGATGCGGAACGGCTTGTCGGTGTAGATGAACACGCCAGCGACGAAGTTCTTGATCACGTCTTGGAGCGCGAAGCCGATCGCGAGCGTCGCCGCGGCCGCGATCGTCGCCAGCGACCGCAGGAACCCCTGGTACCCGGCCGCGCCGAACGCGACCGTGACGCCGGCGAACAGCACGAGGAACGCCACGATCTTCTGGAGCGGGCGGCGGGCGTGCTCGTCGAGCCCCTGCCTGTCGAAGACGCGCGTGACGAGCGGGGTGACGACCGCCTTGTAGAGCAGGTACGTCGCGACGACGACGACGAGGAAGATGGCGGCGTCGACGACGAGGTCCGTCACCGGTCCGAGGTACGGTCGGAGCGTCCCCGCGACCGCGACGACGCCGGCCGGCCCCGCGGCGGCGCTCATCAGTGGAGCACCGCCGTGTTCCCGCGCGTCTCGATCAGGTCGGCGCCGACCGCGTCCGCGAGCTCCGCGGCCAGCTCGTCGGTCGTGGTACCCCCGCGGGCCGCGCGGAGGAACTTCACCTTCACCAGCTTCCGGTCGTCGAGCTGGTCGGCCAGCTCGTCGACGACCGAGTCGATGCCGTGCTTCCCGACCCAGACGGTGACGTCAAGGTCGTGCGCCTCCTTCCGCAGTTCCTGGTCGCTCATACGCGGTCGAGTCGGCCGCGCGCATTGAAGCTTGAGGTTCGGTCGCGCCGGGCTCGCCGCCGCGACGCCGCCCGCCGCGACGCCGTCGCCCCGCGTCACCGCTCGCGTTCGACGTCGCGCTCCCGGTCGGCGGCCCGGTTTCGCTCGGCCCACTCGGCGGCGTCCTCAGGGGTCTCGGTCTCCAGCAGGCGGTCGAGCTTCCGCTCGAACTGCTCGTCGGTGAGGTCGCCGTTCGCGTAGCGGGTCCGCAGCCGTTCGAGGGCGTCCGTGGTGTCGGCGGGCTCGTCGTCGCTTTCCGCCGTCTCGCCGTGTCTGCCCCACAGGGGATCGGTCTCGTACTCCTCGAAGTCGGACTCTCCGCCCTCCTCGTCGAACAGCATCGAGACGACCGGAACGATCACGATGTAACCGAACAGCATGAACCCGAGCCACCAGTCGAACCCGAGCAGGAGGGCGGCGAGCCACGTCCCGGTGACCGTCGTGGCGGCGATGCCGCTCGCGTTGCGACGGAACCGGTCGCGGAGGGTCTCGTCGTCGTCGACCATCGCCGTGACGGTCTCCGTCGCGGTACAAAGTCGTGTCGACGACCGGGAGGCTCCGGACCGCCGGGAGGACGGGACCGCCTACGACTCGATTTCGACGGTTATCTCGTCGCGGTCGACCGCCAGCCGGAACGTCGGCACGGTGCGGTAGACGACCTCGACGACGTTCTTGCGTTCGAGGCTGCGGAGCGCGCGCCGCACCGCGTCGACCTCGGGGTCGGCGTCGTACGCCTCCCGGAGCGCGTTGAGCACGCTGACGACGGACTGCGAGCGCTCGTCCGGGCCGGCGAGCACGTCGACCACCCGCGACTCCAGTTCGGGGACGCGGATCGTCTCCGGCACGCCGCCGCGCGCGACCGCGTCGGGCTCGACGCCGGGCTCCACGTCGACGAGGTCGTTCGCCTCCGCCGTCGCGCGGATCAGGCTGTCGTCGTCGCGGTAGTAGTACTCCTTCAGGTGGTCCTCCAGGTAGCCGTGGACCTCGCTGCCGCTCTCCATCTCCCACGCGTCCTGGAGCTCGCCGTTCTTCGTCGGCTGGAGGCGGACCACGTCGGCGAGCCGGTCGCGTTCCTCGTCGGTGAGGCTCATCGCTCCTCGACCGCGCTCGCGGCGCGGACGATGGTCTCCTCGCCGAACTTCGGGCCGACGAGCTGGAGCCCGACGGGGAGCCCGTCCGCCTCGCCCGCGGGCACGGAGATGGCGGGGAGGTTCGCGAGGTTGACCGGCGTCGTGTTCGCGTCCGCGAGGTACATCCGCAGCGGGTCGTCGAGGCTCTCACCCAACTCGAAGGGGAGGACCGGCATCGTCGGCGACGCGATCACGTCGACGTCGTCGAAGGCGTCCTCGAAGTCCTGACGGACCCACGCGCGGGCGTCCTGCGCCTTCTCGTAGTACTTGTCGTGGTAGCCGGCCGAGAGCGCGTACGTGCCGAGCAGAATCCGGCGTTTGACCTCCGCGCCGAACCCCTCCTCGCGGGTCTCCGCGAACGACTCGTTCCAGTTGCCGTCCGCGTCGCTCCGGTGGCCGTACCGGACGCCGTCGAAGCGCGCGAGGTTCGAGGAGGCCTCCGCCATCGCGATGACGTAGTACGCCTGGACCGCGTGCTCGACGGAGGGGAGCGAGATCTCCGTCGTCTCCGCGCCCTGCGCCTCCAGGTCGTCGATCGCGGCCTCGGCCGTCTCGACGACGCGCTCGTCGGCGCCCTCGAACAGCTCCGTGGGCACGCCGATCGTCAGGCCCGCCACGTCGCCGTCCGCGGCCGCGGCGTAGCTCGCGTCGGGGTCGGCGCCCTCGACCTCGCGCAGGTCGCGGGTCGTCCCGTCGTTCGGGTCGTCGCCCGCGATGACGTCGAGCGCGGCGGCCGCCTCCTCGACGGTGCCCGCGATCGGGCCGATCTGTTCGAGGGAGTTCGCGTACGCGATGAGCCCGTACCGGGAGACGAGCCCGTAGGTGGGCTTGATCCCGACGACGCCGCAGAAGGCGGCCGGACAGCGCACCGAGCCGCCGGTGTCGGAGCCGAGCGCCACGTCGGCCTCGCCCGCCGCGACCGCGGCCGCCGAGCCGCCGGAGGAGCCGCCCGGGACGCGGTCGGTGTCGACGGGGTTCCGAGTGGGGCCGAACGCGGAGGTCTCCGTCGTCGTCCCCATCCCGAACTCGTCCATGTTCGTCTTCCCGACGACCGTCGCGCCCGCCTCTGTCAGGCGGTCGACGACGGTCGCGGAGTAGGGCGGGACGTAGTCCGCCAGCATCTCCGAGCCGCAGGTCGTCCGGATCCCCTCGGTGGAGATGTTGTCCTTCACCGCGACCGTCGTGCCCGCGAGGGGGCCGTCGCCGTCGCCCTCGATCGTCGCCTCCGTGACGAAGGCGTTGATGTCGGCCGCCATCTACGACACCTTCGGCCCGACGAAGAAGCCGTCCTCCGTCTCCTCGGCGTTCGCGAGCGCCTCCTCCTGGGAGAGCCCCTCGCGGACCTCGTCCGGGCGCATCACGTTGACGAGTTCCTCCTCGCGCTCCGTCTCCGGGACCTCGTCGAGCGCCGCGAAGTACTCCAAGATGTCGCCGAACTGCGCCGCGAACTCGTCGACCTCCTCGTCGGCGAGTCGCACCCGCGCGAGGTCGGCGACGTGTCTGACCTCCTCGGCGTCGACGGCGGCCTCGCCGTCGTCCGACGCTGCGGTGTCGCTCATACCCGAACGTACCACGCGGGCGGCGAGTAAGGGTTTCGGAAGGGGGCCGTCGACGCGGGTCGGGACGGGAGCCGGAATTACCGGACCTGATCGACGAACGCGAGCCAGCGCTCGTGGCCCGCCAGCGTGTCGGCGTGGTGCTCGTCGGCGAACCCCGGCCGGCGGATGCCCTCCAAGGCGTTGAGCGCGCGGTCGATGCCGACGACCTCGTCGGCGAGCGCCTCGGCGGTCTCGCGGTCGAGGGGGTCGCTCTCCAGCCGCTCGACGCGCCGCGCCCGCTCGGCCCTGAGCGACTCGCGCGCCGCCGTCACCTTCCGGTCGAGCGCGGGCGGGACCGCGTCGACCTTCCGGGTCTCGACGATGAACGCCGACAGGTCGACGGCGCTCCCGTCTATCTCGACCTCGTCGGGCACGCTCGCGCCGACGGTCGCGCTGGGGCTGTTCACGCGGTCGAGGAGGGCCTCGCGAACGCCGTCGTCGATCGCCGTTCGCTCCGGGTCGCTCATGGGTTCGCGTGGTCGACGGAGCCGGGAAAAATCGTCGGCCGCCGATCGGCTCGGTTCGCCTCCCGCGTCCGCTTCGCTCGTCTGGTCCACCGCCTCACGCGTCCTCGTCCGCCCGCACCGTCATCACCGGCACGTCCGAGAGCCGGACGACCTTCTCCGCGACGCTGCCGAGCAGGTACCGCTCGACCCCGGTCCGGCCGTGCGTCCCCATCACCACGAGGTCGGCGTCGGCCTCGTCGGCGTAGCGCAGTATCACCGAGTGGGGCGTCCCCGACTCGACCGCGGTCGTCAGGTCGACCTCGCCGGTCGAGGCCTGGATGAGCGCCTCGGCGTGGTCGGTGAGCCCGGCCTCGACCGCCTCGGGGTCGGGCCCGTCCCCGTGCCGCCCGATGTAGCCCTCGTCGGGCGACCGCCCGCTCATCGCCTGCGGGTCGTCGTCGAGGAACGCCCCGCTCAGGCCAAGCCCGCCCTCTCGGGTGTCGATCACGTGTAACACGTCCACGCTCGCGCCGAACTGCGACGCGAGCGCCCCCACGTGCGCCGCCGCCGCCTCCGATCCGGCGCTCCCGTCGGTCGGGTACAGTATCCTGTCGTACATCGTACCACCGAACTGAAACTTCGAGGAGCGGGGTGAAAAACGCATCGCAGCCCCCGTTCGCGGCCGATCCGCGAGTTCGTCCGGGTCGGGACGCGGACGGAATGGGGGCGTCCGCGGGCGGTCGGGCGGCGTTACAGCAGGTCGTTCGCGACGAGGCGGTCGACCGCCTCGCGCAGGCGCGACTCGCTCGCGGCGTAGGAGATGCGGGCGTAGCCGGGGGCGTTGAACGCGCTCCCGGGGACGCAGGCGACCGCGGCCTCCTCGATGGCGCGCTCGCACCACGCCTGGTCGTCGTCGTCGACCGGGATCATCATGTAGAACGCGCCGTCGCCGACGTCGACGTCGACGCCGTGCTCGTCGAACAGGTCCACGAGGAGGTCCCGGCGGTCGGCGAACGCGTCGCGCATCTCCTCGACCGACGCCTCGGTGTTCTCCAGCGCCTCGATCCCCGCGCGCTGGACGAAGTTCGTGGCACAGGAGACCGAGTGGGAGTGGAGCTTCCCCGCCTCGCCGACGAACTCGTCGGTGGCGTGGAGGTAGCCGAGCCGCCAGCCGGTCATCGAGTACGCCTTCGAGAAGCCGTTGATCGTCACCGTGCGGTCGGCCATCCCGTCGAGGCTCGCAAGCGAGACGTGGTCGGCGTCGTAGACGATCCGCTCGTAGATCTCGTCCGAGATGACGGCCACGTCGTGCTCCACGGCGAGGTCACGGACGCCCTCCAGGGCCGCCTCCGAGAACACCGCGCCCGTGGGGTTCGACGGGGTGTTGACGACGAGCAGTTCGGTGTCGTCCGAGACGGTCGCGGCGAGCTCGTCGAGGGCGGGCTCCAGCTGGAAGCCGTGGGGCGCCAGATCGACGCGCGAGAGGTCGGCGCCGGCGAGCTTCGCCATCGCCTCGTAGGAGACCCACGCCGGGTCGAGCAGGACGACCTCGTCGCCCTCGTCGATCAGGGTCTGGAACGTCTCGTACAGGGCCTGCTTGCCGCCGGGGGTGACGATCACCTCGCCGGCGTCGGCGTCGATCCCGTTGCCGCGGAGCTTCTCCGCGATCGCCTCCTTCAGCGCGGGCACGCCGTTCGAGGAGGTGTACCCCGTGTGGCCCGCGTCGAGGGCCTCCTTGCCGGCCTCAACGACGTTCGCCGGGGTGTCGAAGTCGGGCTCGCCGACCGAGAGGTCGACGATGTCGGCGCCCTCGGCCTCCTTCTCCGCCGCGAGGTTCGATATCGCCAGCGTCGCGCTGGGCTCTACGCGTCCGATCCGCTCCGAGAAGTCGTATGCGTCGCTCATGTGTCGTGTGTGATCGTCGTGTCCGTCAGTCGAGTTCCGTCGCGAGATCGATCGCGGCCGCGGCCGCGTCCGCCCCCTTGTCGATCCGCTCGCGCGCCTCCGCGCCGGACATCCCCGGGCCGCTCACGCCGAAGGTGACCGGCGTGTCCCGGTCGAGGCTCACCTGCGTGAGCTTCTCGGCGGTCGCGTTCGCGATGACGCGGTCGTGGTCGGTGTCGCCGGTGACGATGGCGCCGACGACCGCGACGGCGTCGACGTCGTCCCGGCGCGCCAGCCGGTCTGCGGCCAGCGGGCTGTCGTACGCGCCCGGCACGCTCAGTTCGTCGACGACGACGGCGTCGCGGTCGGCGGCCGCCTCGCGGGCGGCCTCGGCCATCGGCTCCGTGACGGAGTCGTTGAACCGCGCCACCACCAGTCCCAGCGAGACCATACGCGACGTGGAGCGGGCGACGGCAAAGGTCTACCGTTCGACCGCAGGGTTGCCGGGCGAACGCGTTCGGGACGGACTGGAGCGGTCGACTGATCGGTCATGAATCGATCCTGCGGTGGCGCGTGCCTGCGAGGTCGCACCGCGGCCGAGCAGCACGCGCGAGGGAGTCGGCCGACCGCAGGGAGGCCGACGAGGCTGGGGAGGAGTGAGGTGCTGTGCGGTCGCGGGGTGGGACTCAAAGGGGCAGTCGCGAGGGCGAAGGCGCGCGACGCAAGGACCGCAGGGAGGGAGCGGTAGCGACCGACTGAGGACCGCAGCGAGCGCACCGAGCCCTCGCGGCTGGGGCTTTGGGAGTGTTCGTCACCGGAGTACGACGACCATTCCCGACGAGCAACCGACAGCGTCCACGCCCGCGTTTCCGGCCACGCGCCATTAATACGTCTCCGACGCCAACGGGCGTCCATGTCGAACACCGAGACCGCGACGGTCGGCGGCGGCTGCTTCTGGTGCGTCGAGGCGGCGTTCAAGGAACTCGACGGCGTCGAGGCCGTCACCTCCGGCTACGCCGGCGGCCACGTCGAGGACCCGAGCTATCGGGAGGTGTGTACCGGCAACACCGGCCACGCCGAGGTCGTTCAGGTCGAGTACGACCCCGATGCGCTCTCCTACGAGGAGATCCTGGAGATCTTCTTCACCGTCCACGACCCGACCCAGCTGAACCGACAGGGGCCGGACGTGGGCACCCAGTACCGGTCGATCGTCCTCTACCACGACGACGAGCAGCGCCGAGTCGCGGAGAACTACGTGGCCGCGCTCGACGAGGAGGGCGGCTACGACGACGACGTGGTGACCGAGGTCGAGCGGCTGGAGACGTTCTACCGCGCCGAGGAGAAACACCAGGACTACTTCGAGAAGAACCCGGCCGACGCCTACTGTACGATGCACGCGCAGCCGAAGGTGGAGAAGGTCAGGGAGCGGTTCCGCGAGAAGGTCAAGGCGTAAGGATCGGCGAGGAACGTTACCGAGATCGCAGTCGCTCGTTTATGAACATCTGAACGCGGATCGGCGGCGAACACCGCTGAAGCCCCAGTCGCGAGGACTCGCGCGGCTCGTTGCGCGCTTCAGTCGCTCACTCCGTTCGCTCCTTCCAGTGCTTACGTCGCCGGGGTTCGTCCTCGCGACTGCCCCTTCGAGTCCCACCCGACCGCACCGCCCCGCACCTCACGCCTCCCCAGCCTCGCCGCTCGCTCCCTCCGGTCGCTCGCGGCGTCCCTCGCGCGTGCTCCTCGCGGCCGCCTTCGGCGGCCACTCGGAGGCACGCGCCGGGATCCCAGTACAAGTCCTCGCGGCGCGGCACAACCTATTCCCTTCCGCCGATCGAACCGTCGTTCGATGAAGGTCGGCCTCATCTCGGACGTTCACGCGAACCTCCCGGCGCTGGAGACGGTCCTCGACGACATGCCCGCCGTCGACCGGATCTACTGCGCGGGCGACGTGGTCGGCTACAACCCCTGGCCCGCCGAGTGCGTCGAGCGCGTGCGCGAGGTCGCGGCGGCGACGGTCAGGGGGAACCACGATCGCACCGTCGAGAGCCCGCAGCGGTACAGCGCCAACCGGATGGCCGAGGCCGGCCTCGAACACGCGAAGGCGTCCCTCTCGGACGAGCAGCGCGAGTGGGTCGGCGCCCTCCCGCGGACGGAGACGTTCGGTGGCGGCCGGTTCCTGCTCGTCCACTCGCACCCCGCCGCCGAGCGCGAGGACGCCTACGTCTACCCGGAGGAGTTCCCGAACCTCGACCGGCACATGGGCGAGTACGACGGGATCGTCCTCGGGCACACCCACGTTCAGGGGTGCCGCGACGTGGCCGGCGGGTTCGTGTGCAATCCGGGCAGCGTCGGCCAGCCGCGCGACGGCGACCCGCGGGCGGGCTACGCCGTCCTCGACACGACGGCCGACGAGAGCGACGCCGTCGAGACGCACCGCGTCGAGTACGACGTGGACCGCGTCGCGGCCGCGGTCCGCGAGGCCGGCCTCCCCGAGACGACGGCGGAGCGGCTCTACGAGGGGAGGTAGATCAGTCGCCGTCGGCGGTCGCCGCGGCGTCCGGGCTCACGCTCAGCTGCTCATAGAGGAACGCCCACGAGTCCGTCTGCTCGTCGACGATCATCGAGGCCGGCTTGCCGACGCCGTGCCCGGTGGCGGACTTCGTCCGCAGGAGGAACGGCCCGCCCGCGGCCTCGTTCTGGAGCCGCGCGGTCATCTTCCGGGCGTGCGAGGGGTGGACGCGCGTGTCGCTCGCGGCCGTGGTGAAGTAGACGGGCGGATACGACTCGTCGGGGTCGACGTTGTGGTACGGCGAGTACGCGCGGAGGTACTCGAACGCCTCCGGGTCCTCCGGGTGCCCGTACTCCGTCGTCCACGACTCCCCGAGCAGGAAGCGGTGGAACCGGAGCATGTCCAGCAGGGGGACCGCGCACTGCGCCGCGGCCCACAGGTCCGGGCGCTGGGTGACGACCGCGCCGACCGAGAGCCCGCCGTTCGACCCGCCGGCGACCGCCAGGTGGTCCGTGTCGGTGAGCCCGGACGCGCAGAGCGCCTCCCCGGCCGCGACGAAGTCGTCGAAGGTGTGCTGTTTCTCCGCGAGCATCCCGGCCTCGTGCCACGGCTCGCCGTACTCGTACCCGCCGCGGGCGCACACCGCCGCGAACGCGCCGCCGTCCGCGAGGAACGGGAGCCGGAACCGCCCGAACGAGGGCGTGATGCTGTTGCGGAACCCGCCGTAGCCGTACAGCAGCGTCGGGCGCGGGCCGTCGACGGCGGCGTCCTCCCGGTAGCAGACGAACACCGGCACCTCGGCGCCGTCGGTGGAGTCGACGAACCGCTGTTCGACGACGAGGTCGTCGGGGACGGGGAGGTCGACCGAGTCGATCTCTGTCGACGGGAGGTCCGGCGGGTCCTCGGCGCCCGAATCCCCGCCGGCGAGGTCGAGCGCTCGGACCGCCGGCGGCCGGTCGAAGCCGGTGAGCCCGAAGAACGCCTCGGGCGCGTCGCGGTTCCCGGAGACCCACGTGACGGAGCAGTACGACGGCAGCGACACGTCACGCAGGTGCGTCCCGTCGCGGTCGTGGACGGAGAGCCGCGAGTGGGCGTCGCGCTGGCGGTGGACGAGGAGGCGCTCGGGAGTCGGCGCCACCGACTGGATGATCCCCTCGCCGCCGGGGAGCAGCTCGCGGCACTCCTCGAAGGAGAGGTCGCCCTCGCGGAAGCGGTCGACCGAGCAGGCGAGCACCCGCCGCCGGGGCGCGCCGTGGTCGGTCGAGACGAACGCCGTCCCGTCGTGGAACTGGACCGACGTCTCGGCGTCGGTGTCGGTCAGGACGGGGCGCAGGTCGCCGTCGAGGTGGACGTACCACTCGGTTCCCCCCACCATCTCGGAGAAGGCGACCGCGAGCAGCCCGGAGTCGGAGTCGACCGTGACCCGCGGCCAGACGTGCTGGTCGTCGTGTTCGAGCAGGAGTTCCTCCGCCTCGGGACCGTCCGCAAGCCGGAATCGGCGGATCTCCTTGTCCATCTGCGCGCCGTCGGCCGCGCCGCCGGTCGCGACGTAGACGAACCCCTCGCCGTCGGCCGTCCACGCGAGGCTCCCCGCGTTGACGCGGCCGCGCTCGGGGAGGACCGCGACCTCCTCGACGCCCGGGCCGTAGCCTCCCGAGCCCTCGGACTCCGGCGATTCAGTCGGGTCGGGCACCGACAGCACCCGCACGTCGTAGTTCTCGTCGCCGCCCTCGGTGACGCCGACCGCGACGCGCTCGCCGTCGTGCGACGGGACGTACCAGGCCATCGACCGCGGCGGGCGCTCCGCGTCGCGGTTCGCGGCCCAGGCGTTCGGGTCGACGAGGACGCGGCCGTCGCCGTCGGGCGCGTCGCGGACGACGAGGCGGGCGTGGTCGGCCCCGGGCTCGCGGACCGTCGCGAAGTAGCGCCCCTCGCGGACGGCGATCGGGCCGTAGTCGGCCACCTCGACGAGATCCTCGAACCGGGGGCGGAGCCGGTCCCGGAGCGCGTCGTCGAGCGTCTCGTCGACGTGGGCGTTCTGGGCGTCGACCCACTCGTCGACGGCCTCGCCGTCGCCTTCGAGCCATCGGTACGGATCCTCGACGTCGACGCCGTGGAGCGTCTCCGTGACGACCTCGCGGCACGTCTCCGGCGGAGAGCGGGCCGGAGCGGATTCGCGTGGCATACGGATCGGTGTCGCTGGCGACGCAAAACCGCTGGGGTCGCGGCGGCCGAGGCCGCCGATCGGTCGCGTCGCAGCGGACGGGGCGGGCGTTACGACCGAGCTATGGCCGGATCCCTCACAGCCGGGCCCCTCACGGCCACAGGCCCGCGACGAACAGCAGGTTTCGCGCGGCGACGGCCAGCGAGAGCGCGCCGACGCCGCCGCACATCAGGGTCGCGACGAACCGCCGCGTGCCGCCCGCGACCGCGACCGGGAGCCCGATGACGGCCATGCCGACGACCTTCGTGAGGAGCATCCCGCCGAGGAGGCCGAACCGGGAGATGAACAGGCGGCCGACGGGGGACCCCTCGACGTACTCGCTGCCCGAGAGCGCGACGTAGGTCGTGCCCACGTCGGCGGCGATGCCGACGAGGAGGAGGCAGACGGCGAGGGCGAGACGAGTGACCACTGACCGAGCGAACGCGGTACGCACCAATAAACCTCCGGACGGGAGGCGAGAGCCGTCGCGGTCGGGCGCCGGTCCCCCTCCCGGCGCGAGGCGAACGGGGTTGGTCGCGGGGCGCGCACAACAAGACGGTATTTAACCCGGTGGGTCGTCTACAAACGGTAATGAGTTCGTCCGACGACGAGTACGAGATCGCGGTGGTCG
Organism: Halorubrum sp. Atlit-8R; assembly: GCF_003666025.1. NCBI lineage: Archaea > Methanobacteriati > Methanobacteriota > Halobacteria > Halobacteriales > Haloferacaceae > Halorubrum > Halorubrum sp. Atlit-8R. The sequence goes on along the minus strand of NZ_QPLV01000001.1, from coordinate 698,980 downwards.
GCGGCGGGCCGGCCGGGCTGACGACGGCGCTGTACGGGGCCCGACTGGGCCACGAGACGGTGCTGATCGACCGCGGCGGCGGCCGCGCGGCGATGATGGCCGACACGCACAACGTGATCGGCGTCACCGAGGACGTCTCCGGCAACGAGTTCCTCGCGACCGGGCGCGAGCAGGTGGAGTCGTACGGCGGCACCTTCGAGCGCGGCTTCGTCACCGAGGTCGAGCGCACCGACGACGACCGGTTCCGACTGGAGACGAACGACGCCGAACTGGTCGCGGACCGCGTCGTCCTCGCGACCGGGTTCTCCGACGAACGCCCGGATCCGCCGCTCCCGCGGACGGGCAAGGGGCTCCACTACTGCCTCCACTGCGACGCATACATGTTCGCCGACGAGCCGGTGTACGTGATGGGCCACGGCGAGGCCGCCGCCCACGTCGCGATGATCATGCTCAACGTCACCGACGACGTGGACGTGCTGACCCGCGGCGAGGAGCCGACGTGGAGCGAGGAGACCGCCGCGCAGCTGGAGGCGCACCCCGTCGACGTCGTCACCGAGGAGGTCGAGGGCGTCGAGAACGACCCCGACACCGGCTGGCTGGAGGCGCTGGAGTTCGCGGACGGCACGCGCCGCGAGTACCGCGGCGGCTTCGCGATGTACGGTTCCGACTACAACACCGTCCTCGCCGAGGGGCTGGGCTGCGACCTCAACGACGACGGCACCATCGCCGTCGACGACCACGGCCGCACCAGCGAGGACGGCGTGTTCGCGGTCGGCGACATCACGCCGGGCCACAACCAGGTGCCGGTCGCGATGGGCCAGGGGGCGAAGGCCGGCCTCGCGATCCACAAGGAGATCCGGGAGTTCCCGCGCTCGACAGAAGAGATGGCGCGCGACGGCCCCGTCGGCGACGACGAGGTGCCCGCCATCCCGCCGCACCTCATGGCGACCGCCGTCGCCCACGAGGGGCACGCGGGCGGGCCGCGCGAGTCCGCCGAGGTCGCGAACACGGACGCTCCGACAGCGGACGACGACTGACTCGCGCCACCGGCGGCTCCCCGGCCGACGCGCTGACCTGACCGGGCGGACGACGCGGGATCGACGCGTTGGAACGCCGAGACGAGCGTCGGAGGCGACGCCCTCCGGAGCGCGCCGCTGGTGCAGAAGAGAATTTCAGTAACTCGCGTTACAGAAATGTAATTCTGATTATATTTATCCCTCTACGGGGCCTTTCTCCGTTTGCGATGCGACACGGACCACTCAATCCGCCCATCGGCGATCATCAGGGGCCAAGCGGCCCGCGAACACTCTCCGGACTCGCCGCGTTCACCCTCCTCGCGGCGGTCGTCGTCGGGACCCTGCTCGTCCCGGCCGTCGGTCCCGTGGCCATCGCCGCGGCGACGGTCGCCCGACTCGTCCGCGCAACGAACCGTCGCCACGAGGCCGGTCGGCAGTCCCCCGCTGACGCGTCGCCTTCCGAACCGCGGCCGCACGCGGACTGAGCCGACGGACCGGCTTCAACGGAACCGATGCCGCGGTTCGCCGTCACCGGTGACACAGAAACGTATCGACGCCCCCCGGCCGACCGGTTCGCCTCGGCGACCCGGTATCGCCGTCGACCCGCCCGACGGGTCGCCGCCCGCGCGTCGCGGTGACGACGCGGCCGAAACACTAAGTCCGGGCTCTCAGATATCGGCGATGTGACGCGCGACAACCTCCTCGCGGGTTCCGGGGTCGAACTGGAACGGACGTTCGGGCTCGTCGCCAGCGACACCCGAATCGACATTCTCCGCGCGCTGTGGGACGTCCGCGTTTCCGACGAGGACGGCGCCTCGTTCTCGGAGCTGCGCGAGCGGGTGGGGGTCAGCGACGGCGGCCGGTTCAACTACCACCTCGGGAAGCTCGTCCCGGAGTTCGTCCGCAAGCGCGACGAGCGCTACGAGCTGACCCACGCCGGAGCGAAGCTCATCGGCGACGCCGTCTCGGGTACCTACACGGAGACGGCGGAGACGAGCGTCCGACCGGCGGTCGTCGGCGACTGCCACATGTCGGGTTGCGACGGGAATACGACAGTCGAGTACCGCGACGGCGAACTGCGGTTCGGCTGTGACACCTGCGACCGGATACCGGACGGCATCCCCGTGCCACCGATCGTCGTCGAATCGACCGACGCGGACGATGTCCCCGCGGTCGGGAGCCGCTTCTCGATGCTGACGGTCGAACGGGCCAACCGAGGCTTCTGTCACCTGTGCGACGGCCCGATTACGCAGACGGTCGCCCGCTTCCATCCCGACTTCGAGCCCGTGCTCGACGGGTCGGTCGACGTCATTCACGAGTGCCGCGCCTGCGGAGAGTGGCGGCGAAGCGGCGCCAGGAGCGCGCTTATCGGCCACCCCGTGACGGTGTCGCTACTCTACGACGCCGGGGTCGACTACCGGGAGATTCCGCACTGGGAACAGACGTGGCTGAGCGAGGCGACCGAGCGGTTGGTCGGCGAGGATCCGGTTCGCGTCGCGGTGACGGCGCCGATCGGCGGTGCCGAACACCGGTTCATCCTCGACGGGTCGCTCGACGTGGTCGACCGAGAGTGACCGTCTCGACGCACGCCCCGCACGGGACGCGCGGCTCGCGGGGTCGGATCCGCGGCAATTGCTCTCACTACGTTCGAGCGTACGCCGAGCGGGGCGAAGCCGACGCTGACTGACGAAATCAGTCAAAAAATACGCCGGCCGGAACTCCCGCGAGCGGTGCGGGGTGCGAGCGACGCGAGCACCTCGATTGCGCGCGGGGAAGCCGCGAGCGCAGCGAGCGAGTGGGGGGACGGACGGCGCACGAACGAAGTGAGTGCGCCGGCCGGGATTTGAACCACGGTCGCTCGCTCCGCTCGCTCTCCGATTCAAATCCCTCGACGAATCCTGACGCACGGACTCACCCGTCGCTGTCGTTTCCCGTTCGTTGTGTCCGAGAAATGCGCCGGCCGGGACTCCCGCGAGCGAGCGAGTGGGAGTACGGGCGGCGCACGACCGAAGGGAGTGCGCCGGCCGGGATTTGAACCCGGGCCATGAGCTTGGAAGGCTCAGGTCCTACCACTAGACCACCGGCGCTTGCGTCGGTCGATGACGCACCTACACGTAGGCGGAACGGCTTTCATAAGCGTTCCGTGTTCTGACGGGACGAGCCGCGGCCGTGACCGGGGACAGTACTTAAAGCGCCACGATACTGCGGGCCGCTCCCAGCGCGCTAGAACGCTTTTCAGCCGCTTAGAACCCTGTACGGTACATATGTGTCTACCCACCCAACGTACACCTGTGAGGTGACACCGATGTCATACCAATCGAGCAATCCGCTGGTCGGCGAGGTCGAGTTCGCGCTGGAGGGACCCTGGGCGACGTACTGGATCGCGTTCCTCCGCGTCGTCACCGGCTGGTGGTTCTTCCACGCCGGCGTGACGAAGATCATCACGGACGGGTTCGCGTTCAGCTACGGCCCGGCGTACATGCAGCAGATGACCGGGACGGTCCTCGGCGGGATCCCGGTCTGGATGGGGAACAACCTCGCGTGGCTCATCGCGCCCGGGGTGCCCCTCTTCGAGACGCTCATCGGCCTCGCGCTGATGGCCGGGGCCCTGACGCGGCTCGCCGCCTTCGGCGGGGTCATCTTCATGGTCCTGTTCTGGGTCGGCAACGCCGGATTCGGCCACGGTGTCGTCAACAGCGACCTGATGGGCCTGCTGCTGTTCATGACGGTGATCGTGCTCGCGGCCGGTCGGTACTACGGCCTCGACGCGCTCATCGAACAGACGGCGCTCGTCAAACAGAACCCCAAGCTGCGGTACCTGCTCGGCTAACGAGGTGACCCAAAATGACTGACATCATCGACAAGGCGGCACGGGCGTTGAGCGCGGGACTGATGCTGTTCGGCATCGTGGTCCTCGGATTAGTCGAGACGCTGGCCGGGCAGCCGTTCGCCCCGGCCCCGATGACGAACGAGGCGGGCGACGTGGTCGCGACGCCGCTGATCGCGCCGGAGATCCGCACCGGCTTCGTGCTGGCCGGCATCGCGGTGCTCGGCCTCTACGCGGCGTACCGGCTCGTGGCGCCGCTCCCGGACGACCGGGGCGTCAGCCACGAGACGATGGCGGACTGAATCGCGCGGGAATCGCCGACCGCGACGACACCGGTGAACGCGCCGTCGCGGACGACGACGGTCACTCTTCTGTTCGGTCCGTACGCTCGTCGAGCGACTGCTCCGAGCCGGCTCCCGTCTCCATCTCCGAGCCGCTCGCGTCGGCGTCGGTGCCGCCGTCCGTGCTCGCGGCCGCGGCGTCCGACGCCTCCTCGTCTGCGCCGAACGAGAACGCGGTGTCGGCGTCGAGCGACTCGGCGCCGGCGTCGGCTGACGCCGCGGCGTCGCCGGCGGCGGCCTCGTCCGCGTCGACCTCGAAGTCCTCGGTCATCTCCCGCAGGTCGCGGGCGCGCTCGTGGAGGTCGTGCGCCTGCTCGGAGACCTCGCCGAGCGTGGCCGCCTGCTCCTCGGCGGCGGACGCGACGGTGGTCGCCTCGGCGGTGGTCTGCTCGCTCACGCCCGCGAGCTCGTCGACCGCGCCGGTCACCTCGTTGACCGACGCCGCCTGCGCGTCCATCGCGCCCGAGATCTCCTGGACGCCGTCGTCGGCCTCGCTCACCCGCTCGGAGACCTCTTCGAGCGCGTCCTCGGCGTCCTCGACGACGTCGACCCCGTCGTCGACCCCGTCGCGGATCGCGGCCATCTCGTCGACGCTCTCGTCGGTGCGCTCGCGGAGGCTCTCGATCAGGGCCTCGACCTCGGCGGCGGACTCCTGGGTCTCCTCGGCGAGCGACTTCACCTCCTCGGCGACGACCGCGAAGCCGGAGCCGGCCTCGCCCGCGCGGGCCGCCTCGATCGAGGCGTTGAGCGCGAGCAGGTTCGTCTGGTCGGCGATCTCAGAGATCGTCTCGACGATCTCGTCGACCTCCGCCATCTCGGACTCGAGCCGCTCGATCGTCTCCGCGGCCGACTCGGAGCGCGCCTCGATGCCGTGGAGCTCCTCGACCGCGTCGGCCGCCGCCTCGCGGCCCTCTTCGGTGAGCGCGTCGGCCTGCCGCGAGGTGGTCGCGACCTCGTCGGCGGAGGCCGCGACCTCCTCGACGGTCGCCGACATGTCCTCCATCTCGCCGGCCACCTCGGCCAGCCGGCGGCTCTGCCGCTCCGCGCCGTCCGAGATCTCGTCGACCGCCTCGCTCGTCTCCCGGCCGGCGGCCGCGGCCTCGTCGGTGCCGTCGGTCACCGCCTCGCTGCGGTCCGCGACCTCGACGGCGAAGGCGTCGACCTCCGCGATCGCGGCCTCCAGCTCGTCCATCGCGTCGTTGAACTCCGCGGCGATGTCGCGGAGCGCCTCGGGGTCGTCGGGGTCCGCCTCCAGCCGCGCGGTGAGGTCGCCGTCGGCGCAGGCCGCCATGGTCGCGCCGAAGTCGCTCGCCCGCGACTCCAGGCGCTCCGCGAACGCCTCGCTCTCCGCCTTCGCCGCCTCGGCGCGCTCCCGCTGCGTCTCCGCCGACTGGATCTGGTCGCGCAGCGAGTCGCGCATCGTGGCGAACGCCGCCGAGAGGTCGCCGAACTCGTCGCGCCGCTCCGTGTGGAAGTCGACGTCGAGGTCGCCGTCGGCCAGCGCCGTCGCCCGCGCACGGAGCTGGTTCAGCTCGGCGACGGTGCCGCGGCCGAGCGTCACGCCGAGCAGCCCGAGGCCGACGATCGCGACGCCGACGATGAGGAGCAGGTTCCGACCGATCATCCCCGAGAGGGCGTACGCCTCGGAGAGGGGGACGTGGACCGCGACGTACCACTCCTCGGTCTCCAAGGGCGCGTACGCGACGAGGTACTCGCCGCCGTCGGCGAAGCTGAACGTGGCCGAGGGGAGGAACCCGACGGACCGCGTGTCGTCGAGCATCGCGGAGCGGACGTCGGTGTCGTAGCGGATCCCGGAGACGTAGTCGGCGTTGCTCGCCGCGATCCGGCCGTCGGGCTGGACGATGGTCGTGAACGCGCTCTCGGTGGGCTGGCGGAAGTCGTCGGTGACGGGGGCGAGCGAGATCTCCATCACGAGGTACTCCCGCAGCGGGGTCGCCGCGACGTACGCGATCCGGCGCTCGCCGTCGACCATGTAGGTGGGGCTCGTGTACACGTCGTCCGCGAACAGGAGGTCGTCGTCGAACCACGCCTGCGAGGTGACCGACTCGCCGGCCTCCCGGTCGGTGCTGGCGAGGACGGCGCTCTCGTCGCGGTCGACGAAGTGGAAGGCGGTGACCGACTCGGAAGTCCGCGAGAGGTGCGAGGAGAGGTAGCTGTCGACCTGTGCGGGGTCCTGGGAGAACGCGTGGTTGTCGGCGATCTCCGTGAGCACCGAGCGGCGGTCGCTCGCCCAGCCGTCGATCTCCGTGGCGCTCAGCTCCGCGACGGCCGTGTAGTCCCCCTGCGCGTTCGATTCGAGCTGGTCCGTCGTCTCGGCGTACGTGACGGCCCCGACGGCCCCGATGGCGAGGACGACGACGACGAGGGCGACGAGGAACTTCGCGAGGTAACTCCGGGCGACCGCGTCGGGCGCGACCCGACGCAGGACCCGTTCGAGGAAGGTGTCAGCCATTACCATCAGGCGGTCGACAGGGACTCTTTAATCCACCCACTTCGGTATCTCTCGTGATAATCAGCGGTCTGGCGGCGACGCCTCCGCGTAGCAGTTCCCGCTCGAAACCGTCACGTGGTGCGGTTCGAGGTCGCTTTCCGCGAGGTCGGACTCGAACTCGGACGGCGAGTAGATGTGATAGTACCGGGGGACCGTCTCGCCGCCCGGCAGCGTCCAGTCGACTGTCGTGTCGAACCCCTCCTCGCGGTCGAAGCGGTCGTGCGCCGTGCTCCACGCGCTGACGAGCGCGGTCCCGCCCGGCGCGAGGACCCGGGCCAGTTCGTTCAGGCTCTCGACGCGGGCGTCGCGGGGCGAGAGGTGGTGGAGCGTGGCGACGTAGACCGCGAGGTCGACCGCGCCGTCGCGGACCGGCAGCGCGGCCGCGTCCCCGTGGACGAACACGGTCGCGTCCGCGTACCTTCGCTTGCGAGCGCGGGCGACCGCCTCGTCGAGCAGCCCGCGGCTGAGGTCGACGCCGACGGCGGCCTCGGCGCGCGCCGCGAGCGCCTCCGTGTGCCGCCCGTTCCCGCAGCCGACGTCGAGCGCGACCGCCCCCGACCGGCCGTCGAGGAACGACTCGACCTCGGGCCAGGCGTACTCCCGCGTCTTCGAGAAGTGCGCCGCGATGCGGTCGTACGTCGCCCGCGGGTCGCCGGTCGACCCCGCGTCGCCCCCCGGATCGGAGTCCATACGTCCCCGTCGACCGCGACCGGTTTAGCTCGTGCGGCCGCGGCCGAGTCCGTCCGGAGCGACGGCGCGTCGGCGCGACCGGCTCGACCGGGACCGCCGCGTCACGCCACGCCGATCGCGGCGAACGCGACGAGCGTGAGCGCGAGCAGCACCACGACGTGTTTCACGCCGTCGCGGACCGACCCCTCCCCGAGCTGGCCGGCGACAAGCCCGGAGCAGACCGCCTGGATCGACGCGGCGTGGAAGAACAGCTGCTCGTAGACCGCCACGTCGATGTCGCCGATCCCGTCCGTGATCCCGCCCGGGCCGCTCGGCATCCCGGTCCCGGCGTCCGGGAGGCCGCCGGTCCCCGGGACGCCCGCCGCCTCGATGGCGGGGATGAACGACACCGAAAGCGCCGCGATGATGCCGAGGAACACGAGGAAGGAGATGTAGATGACGATGAGGTAGGTGAGCATCACCTGCCGGCGCTCCCGGCGGAGCGACCAGGTCGCGCGCGACTCGTCGGCCGCGATCCGGAGGACGGGCCCGACGTCGCCGCTCGCCCGGATCGCGTTGGTGACGAGCGCGACCGCCCGGGAGGTCATCGGGGACCGGACCCGGCGCTCCAGCCGGCGCAGCGCGGTCGAGACATCCGCCCCCCAGTCGATGTCGCGGCGGGTCCGGCGGAGGTCCTCGGTCAGCGCCTCCAGGTTCGAGTCGGCGACGCGGCGGACGCTGCCGACCACGGCGGTCCCCGCCTCGTTGACGCTGGCGAGGCGGTCGAGGAAGTCCGGCACCGCGGACTCAATGCGCCGTACCCGGCGCTTGCCGAACTCGTAGGCCACCGCGTACGCCGCGAGGACGAACGCGGTCGCGACGACGATCGGTCCGTCGATCTGGTCGACCATCTCCACGGGCGTCCCGAGCGTGATCGGGAACGCGAAGACGAGCAGGCCAACCACCGCGACCGGGACCGCGGCGAGCAGCACCGTCCGCGGCGAGTCCAGCACCGTCTCGACCGGCGAGGCGGCCAGCTTCCGCACCCCGCGGAGCCGGTCGTAGACCCGGAGCCGCTCGCGGTTCTCGGCCCAGCGGCCGGCGCCCGCGCCGGTCGCGCCCGGGGCGCTCGCCTCCCGACCGGCCGCCGCGCCGCCGTCGAACCGCGGGGAGCCGCCGCGGTCGCCCGGTTCGTCCGTCGCGTGGCGCACTCCGGTGACCGACGGGGTGTCGGGGTCGTCGAGCGACGACGCCGCGACGGTCTCGGTGCCGCCGACGCCCTGGGTCACGCTGTCGACGTAGACGACGAAGCCGAAGGTGGCGAGCGGCACGCCGAAGTAGACCACGACGCGGAGGAGCGGGAGCGTGTCCTGCAAGACCAGGCCGATGACGACGAGGATGGTGATGAAAAAGAGCGGGCCAGCGACGAGCGCGGTCACGTACGCCTCGGCGAACGTCGAGAGCAGCTCTAAGTACTGCTCCTGTTTGGCCTCCGCCTCCGCCTGGTAGCGCTCGTACTGGTCGTTGAGGAACGCCGACACCGACTGCCCGGTGCCGAGGACGGAGGCGAGGTTCTCCGAGAAGTCCGCCAGGTCGTCGCTGGGCGTCCGCCGCGAGATGCGCTGGAGCGCGGTGAGCGCGTCGGTCCCGAAGGCGTTCATGTCGCGGACCGCGACCGACAGCTCCGCGGCGGCCTCGCCGTACACCGCCTCGTTCTCCGCGAGGGTGTCCATGACGCGGGGGAACGCCATCCCCGAGCGCGAGAGCGCGTACATGAACGCGACCGTCCGCGGCAGGGTGGCGTCTATCTCGGCCGCGCGCGCCGCGGCCCGCTGGTCGAGCAGCTGCCACCGGGCGACGTACGCGCCGAGCGCGAGCCCGGACCCGACCGTCGCGGAGACGACCGCGAGCAGGACGAACAGCCGCCCGAGCCCGAGGTCGGCGAGGCGCGCGACGACGGCGACGAACTCGACCGCGGCCGGGAGCGCCTCGCGGATCGCCGCCTCGCCGACGTCGAGCGCGGCGAGCAGCCCCGCGGCCGCGTACACCCCGATCACGCTGCCGGCGACCCCGAGGACGGCGGCGTACAACAGGGTCCGCGAGGCGTAGACGCGGTGGGTCGTGCCGGCGACGTGGGCCGCGCGCATCCGGTCGCGCTGGGCCCGCCGCCGCGACTCGTTCTCGCCGACGTAGTCGCCGAACGCCGTCAGCGCGACGCGGGTGACGAACAGGTCCGCCCGGTCGTCGACGAGCGGGAGCGCGAGCGCGAGACAGGCCGCGACCGCGGCGGCCAGGGGGAGGTACTCGATCATCCGTCCGCGGGGTCCGCCGTCGGGTCGCCGGCGGCGCGGCCCTCCTCGGCCGCGAGCTCGTCGGCGTCGACCCCGTCGGCCGCGGCGGCGCGGTCGTCGAGCCGCTCCATCACGCGGTCGGGGTCGGCGTAGTACTCGTTGACGAGGGCGGTGAACGTCCGGTAGTCGTCGATGCCGAGCGCGGAGAGCAGTTCGAGGAAGCGCTCGCGCCGCCGGACCTCGCGCAGCAGCTCCGAGCGCGACCAGCCGCGCTCGTCGGCGATCTCCTCTAACAGCGACGAGTCGTTCCGGCGGAACGTGTCGGCGTCGGGCACCCACTCGAACGCCGAGGAGTAGTCCAGCTCCCCGGTCCGCTGGTCGATGCCGCCGATCTCGCCGATCGTCTTCGCGCGGCGCACGCGCTCGTCCTCGGAGCGCGTGAGCGTCTGGACCGAGAGCATGTCGAGCGACTGGACCATCGCCCGCGGGACGTTGATCGGCTCGTTCTCCAGCCGGTTGATCACCGTCTCGATCGAGTCGGCGTGCATCGTCGAGAACGTGGTGTGGCCGGTGTTCATCGCCTGGAACAGCGTGATCGCCTCCTCGCCGCGGACCTCGCCGACGACGATGTACTCGGGGCGGTGACGCAGCGCCGAGCGCAGCAGGTCGTACATGTCGATGTCGGTCCCCTCGTACCGGCGCTCGCGGGTGACCGCCGAGAGCCAGTTGTCGTGGTACAGGGAGAGCTCGCGGGTGTCCTCGATGGTGAGCACCTTCGCGCGCGGCGGGACGAACATCGACACCGCGTTCATCGAGGTGGTCTTCCCGGAGGCGGTGCCGCCCGCGAAGATGAGGCTCTTGTTGTGCTCGATACAGAGCCAGAAGTACGCCATCTGCTCGATCGAGAAGGTCCCGTACTCCACGAGGTCGACCGGGGTGAACGGGTCCTCCGCGTACTGGCGGATGGTGAACGCGGAGCCCCGCGGGGTCACCTCCTCGCCGAGCGCGAGCTCGGCGCGCGACCCGTCGGGCAGCGTCGTCTCGACGATGGGGTCGCCGACGGAGACGTGGCGCCCGGACTGCTGGGCGAGCCGGATCACGTAGCTGTCGAGCGCCTCCTGGCCGAACGAGACGTTCGTCTCGATGTCCGTGTACTCGTCGTGGTAGACGAAGATGGGGAGGTCGTACCCGTCACAGGAGACGTCCTCGATGTGGCGGTCGTTGAGGAGGGGGTCGACCTTCCCGTAGCCGCGGAAGTCGCGGTAGAGGTAGTACGCGAGCGCGTGGAAGGAGTCCATCCCGACCTCGACGCCGTACCCCTCCAGCAGGGACTCCAGCTCGGACCTGAGCGTCTCCTCGTCGGTCTTGCCGGTCCCCTCGCGGTAGAGGAGCGGGTCGCGGATGTCGTCGACGACGCGGTCGAGCAGGTCGCGCTCGAAGGCGTCGAGTTCGGGCTCGACCGCGTAGTAGCGGTGTTCGCTCTCCGCCTCGTCGTAGGTGATCACGACGTACGCGTACGGGGCGTTCACCCAGTACCGGTCGACCTCCCGCTCGTCCTCGGGGACGACGAAGGAGGCGAGCGGGCCGTCCTCGCCCGGGCGGAACGGCCGGACGTCGAGCGTCGAGCCCTGGATCAGTTCCCACGCGTGCGAGAGGCGCCGCTGGAGGTCCTCGATCCGGTCGCCGAGGTCGCTCCCGCCGGCGTCACTCGCCATGGATACGAGGCCATAGAGTCGGGGGGAAGTTAAACTACCCCCGACAATTATCACGACCGACATCGGGGGCGCGGCCGCGGGTCGGCTCCGGATTCCGCCGGCGCCGGGGCTCGGAGCCCCCGGGCCGCCCGTTACGTTGATACGGCCGGACCGCAAAGCATCCGATAGGAAATGCGGCGTGACTACTTCGATCTGACCGTCGAGGGCGTCGACGACGGCGCCGGCTCCCGGTCGCCCCCGCTGGTGCGGATCGACTTCCACGGGCCGGAGGAACTGCTCCGCGAGCGGCTCTCCGGCGGCGAGAGCGGGGACGCCGCCGACGGCGACCTGCTCACGGCCGACCAGATCGACGTCGCCTTCCGGCTCCGCGAGCCGCTGGGCGAGGCGGACGACCCGGAGGGCGTCGTCGGCGTCACCAACCGGTACACCGGCGACTTCGTCCTCGAACTCAACGAGACGGCGACGGACGTCCTCCCCTTCATCCACGCCGCGCGCGACGCGACGGACGACGGCGACGCCCGGTACCGCGTCGAGATCGACGTGGACGGCGAGCGGCTCGTCGCCTACGACAAGGACACCTTCCTCGTGTACGACCACGAGGGGAACCTGCTCCGCAGCGAGAGCCTGATCCCCTCGGGCGTCGAACTGTAGCGGCCGCGACCGGCCGACGCCGGGCGAGTCACCCGGCGCTCACAGGCTGACGCTGTCCGGGACGAACCGCACCGAGTCCCCCGGCCGGAGGTCGAACGCGCCGTCGCCGCGGCCGTCGTTGACGTCGCACTCCGCGTAGCCGTGGCTCCCGACCGTGACGAGGCGCTCACCGGGCTCGACGGCGCCGAACGTCTCCGCGACCGGCGTGAGGTCGCCGTCGACGCGGATCCAGTCGCGGCCGCGGACCAGGTCGCCGGGGACGTTGGTGATCACGTTGCCGAACCGGTCGATCGCGAGCACCTCGCCGTCGACGGCGGTCACGTCGCCCCCCTCGTCGCGCTCGACCGTCGGCTCCGGGAAGCGGACGTCCGCGGGGTCGCTCGCGGGCGACAGGTCGTCCATCCCCGCAAGGATCTCCGCAACCGCGTCGGCGTCGGGCGACTCGCCGTGCGCCGTCCCCGTCTCGTCGAGTGCCGCCCGGATCCGCGCCGCGGTCGGCGCGAACACGTCGCGGCCGTGGAACGTCTCGCTCGCGGGGTCCTCGACCGCGACCGTCCACGCCTCGACGTCGGACTCGTCGCCGGCGAGCGCCCGGGCCGGGGGCATCGCCAGGCCGTTGTCGGGGGCCACGAGGACGTGCGCGCCGGCGCGGACGACGAGGGCGTCGCGGTCGGTGCCGACCCCGGGGTCGACCACGGCGCAGTGGACCGCCGGCGGGAACTCCGGGAGGACGAACCGGAGCCAGAAGGCCGCGGCGCGCGGGTCCCCGCGCGGCAGGTCGTGGGCCACGTCTATGAGCTCGGCGTCGGTGTGCCGTCGGATCACTCCCTTCATCGCGGCGGGGTACGGCGAGCCGAAGTCCGAGGTGAGCGTGATCATACCGGAGACCGCGTGCGGCGGGCGGTTAAAAGGAACGGGCGCCGGTCTGGACGAACCCCGGTCGCGACGAGCACCAGTCTCGACGAGCACCAGTCTCGACGAGCGCCGGTCGCGGCCGGTCGAACGCCGGCGAGTCGGAGCCGCCGCCTCCCCGGCTACTGGTCCGAGGGCTCGTCGCCGTTGGAGTCGGTCTCGGCGATGCGCCGGATGCGGTCGACGCCGTCCACCTCGCGGATCACGTCGACGACGGCGTCGGGGACCAAGTCCTCCCAGTCGCGGCCGCGGATCATGCGTTCGCGGAGCTCGGTCCCCTCTAGGACGTCGCGCCGGAACATGGGGGACTGGCGCACCTCGACGCCGGCCTCCTCGAACAGGCGGACCACGAGCGGGTTGTTCGAGTACGCGACGTCGAACCGGGGGGTCATGCTCTGGACGTGGCTCACCCACACGGAGTTCCGGTCGAGGTCCTCGATGGGGACGACGTAGGTGGTGGCGTCCAGCTCCTCGACCGCCTTCGTCACCATCATGACGCGCTCGCCGGCGGTGAAGGGGTTCCGGGTGGTGTGGGAGTCGCCGGCGGAGCCGATACCCAAGACGAGTTCGTCGACCTCCTCCGCGATCTCTTCCACCATGTGCTGGTGGCCGTCGTGAAACGGCTGATACCGGCCGATGTAGAACCCCCGCATGAATCTACGTACCGTCGGCGTCATTTATAAACCCCGTGGGAACGGTCGCGCCCCCAGATCGGGTGATATACGGCTTCAAAGCGGGGTTTACTGCCCCCGGACCGGCACCGCCGGGGGGAGAAAGTATATCAGTAGCCGACCCTTCGTTTTCGGTAGCGACACCTGATTCTATGAGCAACGAGAAGGACACGAACGACCCGACGGCCGACGACCCCGACGAACCGCCTCGCGGCGGCGTCGACGACTCGAGTCCGGCGGGGAACGGCGAGGACGCCACGCGCGGCGACCCCGAGCCCGACGACGGCCCGGCGAACGAGCCCGGGGTCGACGAGGCCGCGGACTCCGACGGGGAGTCGGCCGCGGGCCCCGACGACGAGGACCCCTGGGACGACGGGGTCGTCGTCGACGACGGGTTCGAGGGGACCGACGTCGTCGGGGAAGGTCCCGACGGCGGTCGGAACGGCGACGCCGCCGAGCCGACCGACGACGGCGACATCGACGAGCTCGGCAGCACCGTCGAGGTCGAGGGCGCCGAGATCGAGGACGACCCGGACGAGGACGACCTCCTCGGCGGGCTCAAGATCGACACGACGGCCGAGATCGAGATCCCCGACCGGCTCGTCGACCAGGTCATCGGGCAGGAGCACGCCCGCGACGTGATCATCAAGGCGGCGAAGCAGCGCCGCCACGTGATGATGATCGGCTCGCCCGGGACCGGGAAGTCGATGCTCGCGAAGGCGATGTCCGAGCTCCTCCCCAAAGAGGAGCTTCAGGACGTCTTGGTGTATCACAACCCCGACGACGGCAACAAGCCGAAGGTCCGCACGGTGCCGGCCGGCAAGGGCGACCAGATCGTCGAGGCGCACCGCGAGGAGGCGCGCAAGCGCAACCAGATGCGCTCGCTGCTGATGTGGATCATCATCGCCGTCGTGCTGGGCTACGCGCTCATCATCGTCGGCCAGATCCTCGTCGGCATCATCGCGGCCGGCGTGGTGTACCTCGTCTTCCGCTACCTCAACCGCGGGTCGGACGCGATGATCCCGAACCTGCTGGTGAACAACGGCGACACGAAGACCGCGCCGTTCCGCGACGCGACCGGCGCGCACGCCGGCGCGCTGCTCGGCGACGTGCGGCACGACCCGTTCCAGTCCGGCGGGATGGAAACGCCCAGCCACGATCGCGTTGAGGCGGGCGCCATCCACAAGGCGAACAAGGGCGTGCTGTTCATCGACGAGATCAACACGCTGGACATCCGCAGCCAGCAGCACCTCATGACGGCGATCCAGGAGGGCGAGTTCTCGATCACGGGCCAGTCCGAGCGCTCCTCGGGCGCGATGGTCCAGACCGAGCCGGTCCCGACCGACTTCGTCATGATCGCGGCCGGGAACCTCGACGCGATGGAGAACATGCACCCGGCGCTGCGCAGCCGTATCAAGGGGTACGGCTACGAGGTGTACATGGAGGACACCATCGAGGACACCCCGGAGATGCGCCGCAAGTACGTGCGGTTCATCGCCCAGGAGGTCGCGAAGGACGGCCGCCTGCCTGAGTTCTCCGCGGAGGCCGTCGAGGAGATCATCCTCGAGGCCAAGCGCCGCTCCGGCCGGAAGGGCCACCTCACGCTGAAGATGCGGAACCTCGGCGGGATGGTCCGCGTCGCGGGCGACATCGCCCGGGGCGAGGACGCCGACTACACGACCCGCGACCACGTGCTCCAGGCGAAGGGGCGCTCGCGGTCCATCGAACAGCAGCTCGCCGACGACTACATCGAGCGCCGGAAGGACTACGAGCTCCAGGTCTCCGACGGCTACGTCACCGGGCGCGTCAACGGCCTCGCCGTGATGGGCGAGGACTCCGGGATCATGCTCCCGGTGATGGCCGAGGTGACCCCGACCCAGAGCGGCGGGCAGGTGATCGCCACCGGCCAGCTCCAGGAGATGGCCGAGGAGTCGGTCCAGAACGTCTCGGCGATCATCAAGAAGTTCTCCGACGAGAACATCTCCGAGAAGGACATCCACATCCAGTTCATCCAGACGGGCCAGCAGGGCGTCGACGGCGACTCCGCGTCCATCACGGTCGCGACCGCCGTCATCTCCGCGCTGGAGGACGTCGGCGTCGACCAGAGCCTCGCGATGACCGGCTCGCTGTCGGTCCGCGGCGACGTGCTCCCCGTCGGCGGGGTCACCCACAAGATCGAGGCGGCCGCGAAGGCCGGCTGCGACCGGGTGATCATCCCCGCGGCCAACGAACAGGACGTGATGATCGAAGACGAGTACGAGGAGATGATCGAGGTCATCCCGGTCTCGCACATCAGCGAGGTCCTCGATATCGCCCTCGAGGGCGAGGCCGAGAAGGACTCGCTCGTCTCCCGGCTGAAGTCGATCACGGGCTCCGCGCTGAAGGACGGCAACGTCTCCGGGCCGTCGAACCCGAGCCCGCAGTAGGCCGCTCTCCCTTTCCGCGTTCTCCGCTTTCGCACTGACGAACGGCGAGCGCCGGCCCCGACGCTCCTCCCGGCCGGCCGTCGCCCCGCCCCTATCTCGGCGGGCCGTCGCCCCGCCCCTTTTATCCCGGGAGCGTCTACGACGGACGATGAGCGGGAAACCGACGGTCGGGGAGTACATGACCCGGGAGGTGGAGACGGTGAGCCCGGACGAGACGGTGGCGACCGTCGCGCGTCGCATGGCCGACAGCGACGGCCACAACGGGTTCCCGGTCACGCAGGGCCGCACCGTGGAGGGGTTCGTCTCGGCAGGGGACCTGCTGCTCGCCGACGACGACGCCCCCGTGTTCACGGTGATGACGGAGGACCTGATCGTCGCGCACCCGGACATGAAGGTGACCGACGCCGCGCGGGTGATCCTGCGCTCCGGGATCCAGCGGCTCCCAGTCGTCGACGACGCCGACAACCTCGTGGGGATCATCTCGAACACCGACGTGGTCCGCTCGCAGATCGAGCGCGCCACCCCCGGGAAGGTCGGGAAGCTGATGCGCACGCTCTCGCAGATCCACGGCGTCGAGCTCGACGAGGAGCGCCGCGAGGTGGCCATCGCCGACCTGACGCCGACGCAGGCGCGCGTGTACGCGGACGAGCTGGAAGGCCGGCAGTACGAGCTCGAACACGGGCTCGCGGAGCCGCTCGTCGTCATCGACAACGGCGGCACGCTCTACCTCGCCGACGGCCATCACCGGGCCATGGCCGCCCGCGAGGGCGGCATCGAGACGATGGACGCGTACGTGATCGTCCCGCGGACCCCGATCGACCTGGGGATGGCGAAGACCGCCGAGAAGGAGGGGCTCCGGGTCGTCGGCGACATCGAGGTCGTCGACTACGCGCGCCACCCCCTCGTGGAGACGACGAAGCGGCTCCAGTGAGGCGTCGCGCGGAACCCCGTCCGTAGGCTTTTGTAAGTTGACGTAGACGTTCCGCGCATGGGATCACGCATTCGACGCGCACTCTCTCGGGCGGCGTTCGCCGCGGTCGGCGCGGCCGCCGGCGCCGCGGTCGGCGGACTGATCAGCAGACAGGCGGCGTCCAGCGGCGGCGCCCTCGGCGCGCTCGCGGGCGCGACGATAGCGGACGTGCGCTCGGACCCGGGCGGCTTCCTCGACGCGCTCCGCTCCGACGAGGACGAGGCGCTCGACGACGCCGACGGCGCGGAGACCGCCGACTGAGGCGCTCCCCGCAGCGCCGCCGCGCGTCGGCGTTCGGGAACGCCTATACGACGGGAACGAGTAGCGACGGCTAATGACCGACACCGACGCCGACGCGGGGTGGTTCTCGCGGTCCGACGCGGGCGACGCGGGCGACGCCGCCCGCGACCGGCTCGCGAACGGCGAGGCCGACCGGCCCCGAGACTGGCCGGCCCTCGCCGTCGAGTCCGGGTTCGCCGACTCGACTGACGACTACTACGACCGGCTCCACGAGGCGAGCGTCGCGGTGACCCGCGAGGCGGTCCGCGAGCGGGAGCGCGCCGACGACGCGCAGCTGATCCACGCGGTCCGGGCGATGGACGACGCGGAGCGCGTGGCCAACGAGCTCGCCGAACGCGCCGTCGAGTGGGCCGGGAGCCTCTTCGACGACGTGGGGTCCGGCGTCGAGGGTGCCCGGGCGATCGCGGCCCGCGAGCCGGAGAGCGAGGTCGAACGGCGGGCGGTGTCGCTCGCGGTGCGCGCGGCCGACTTGGACGACGAACGGGCCGAACTCGCGGCGACGATCGGTCGGATCGCGCCCGCGGTCGCGCCGAACCTCACCGAGATGGCCGGGCCGGAGCTCGCCGCGCGGCTGATCGCGCTCGCGGGCGGCCTGGAGTCGCTCGCGAAGAAGCCGTCGGGCACGGTTCAGGTGCTCGGCGCCGAGGACGCGCTGTTCGCGCACCTCTCGGGGCGGGCCCCGTCGCCGAAACACGGGATCATCTACACGCACGAGTTCGTCCGCGGCACCCGACCGGCGGACCGCGGCTCGGCGGCGCGTGCCCTCGCCGGGAAGCTGACGCTCGCGGCGCGGGCCGACCACTACGCCGGCGAGCGACGGGCGCAGCTCCACGACGACCTCCGGGAGCGGATGGCGACGATCCGAGCCCGGGCAGACGAGGGCGCCGAGAGCGACGGCGACGGAGCGGCGAGCGGGGGGGGAGGCCGACGATGAGTGAGCCGTCCCTTCCCGACGGGGTCGAGCGCCGCGAGATAGCCGGCGAGGAGCGGTTGGCGACCCGCGGCGAGCCGGTGTACGGCGAGCCGACCGCGGACGGCTGGCGCGCGTGGGACCCCGAGCGGTCGAAGCTCGGCGGCATGCTGGAGCTCGGGCTGGAGACCGGGCTCGCGGGCGGGGAGACGGTCCTCTACCTCGGCGCGGCGAGCGGGACGACCGTCAGCCACGTCGCCGACTTCGCCGGGCCGACGTACGCGGTCGAGTTCGCCCCGCGGCCGGCGCGCGACCTGCTCGACGCCGCCGAACCGCGCGACAGGCTCTTCCCGCTGCTCAAGGACGCCCGGAGGCCCGAGACGTACGCGCACGTGGTGGAGGCCGACGTCGACGCGGTCGTTCAGGACGTGGCCACGCGCGGGCAGGCCGACGTGGCCGTGCGCAACGCGGAGTTCCTCGCCGACGACGGCCGACTGCTGCTCGCGATCAAGGCGCGCAGCGAGGACGTGACCGCGGCGCCGGACGCGGTGTTCGATGACGCGCTCGACCGCCTTCGGGAGGCGTACGAGGTCCTGGAGACGCGGCGGCTCGACCGGTTCCACGAGGACCACCTCGGCGTCGTGGCGACGCCGAAGTGATCACTCGGCCGGCGCGAAGATGTCCTCGATCCGGCAGTCGAAGTGGTCCGCGAGCGCGAACGCCAGCTCCAGCGAGGGGTCGTAGCGCTCGCGTTCGATGGCGTTTATCGTCTGTCGGGTGACGCCGACCGCGGCGGCCAGGTCGGCCTGGCTCTCGTCGGTCTCGGCGCGTCTGTCGGCGATGTCGTTTCTCATGCGTTCCGCTTGTAGTACAGGACCGACGCGCCGAACACGACGAAGACTCCGAAGAGGGTCCACGTCGCGCCGTAGAACTCGCCCGGGAGCGTGACGACCCCGCTCTCCTGTAAGGCGAGTCCGCCGGGCGTCCCGAGGACGAAGAGGTACGCGAAGACGTTCAGCGTGTTCTGGCTGGCCTTGCGCTCGATGGCGTTGTCGCGCTCGTCGTACAGTTCGACGGGGCTGAACCGTTGGACAAGCCCCATGCCGAGGCCGCCGGCCCAGTAGAGGGCGACGCCGAGGACGAAGCGGTCGAGGGCGATAGCCACGAACAGCGCGGCGATGCCGGCGCCGAGCAGTCCGTAGGCGATGCGTTTGTAGCGTTTCCGTGTGGAGGGCCGAGTCGTCGCGGAGGCGGTGTGTTCGCTCATGGTGGGGGGAAAAGCGAGCGGGAACCGTGTGTAAAGCTCGCTTTACAGTAAAGGACACTTTACGTTCGATAATAAAACTGTCGCCGGCGAGGTCACCCGCGACTCACGAGGGTCGAGACAGTCGTTCGCCGCCGCTCCGCCGTGTTACCACGACGGCGGCGAGAAGCCGGCGTCCTCTAAGATCGGCTTCCAGCGTTTCTGGACCGAGAGCCGCGAGACGTCCATCGCGTCGGCGACCGCCGACTGCGAGCGCTCCTCGCCGCGGATCAGCCCGGCGGCGTAGAGGCTGGCGGCGGCCGCGACGCGCTTCCCGCGGTCGTCGTCGGGGGCGCGCGAGAGGAACAGGTCGACCGCGGTCGAGCGCGTCTCGTCGTCGAGGTCGAGCGAGCGGCACGCCTCATCGAGCAGTTCGATCCACGCCTCGTTGTCGACTCGGTCGCTCGCCCGGTACACGCGGCGAGGTAGTCGAGGGAGGGATATAAACGCCCGCGTCGGCGCGCCCGGAGTCGCCCGCGGTCGGCGCCGTCGAGTCCCACGCGGTCGCCGGTCTCAAGTCGCACGCGCACGTAGCGCGCGTATGTCGACGCAGACGTGGGACGAGACGCGGGTCCGCGCGCTTCACGACGACCTCGTCGAGCTGTACGAGCCGATCGACCGGGTCGCCGAACACGGCGCGGACCCGACCGCGGAGCCGGGCGAGGGCGTCAGGCAACTGGTGACGACGATCCTCTCGCAGAACGTCGCCGACGAGAACACGCGCCGCGCCGCCGAGGCGCTGTTCGAGCGCTACGACGACTTCGCGGCCATCGAGGCCGCCGACCACGACGAACTGGCCGAGACGATCCGGGTCGCGGGCCTCCCCGACCAGAAGGCCGCGCGGATCCAGCGCGCGCTGACCGCGATCCGCGAGGAGACCGGCGGCGCGTACTCGCTTGCGTTCCTCGACGCGATGGCGACTGACGACGCGAAGGCGTGGCTGACGGAGATCAAAGGCGTCGGGCCGAAGACCGCCAGCGTCGTGTTGAACTTCCACTTCGGGAAGCCGACGATGGCCGTCGACACCCACGTCGAGCGCGTCTCGAAGCGGTTCGGGCTGGTGCCGGAGTCGGCCTCGAACGAGCGCGCCCACGAGGAGCTGGACGCGCAGGTGCCCGACGAGCTGATCTACCCGCTTCACGTCCTCTTGATCCGACACGGTCGGGAGCACTGTTCCGCGCGGAGCGCGGACTGCGACAACCCCGTCTGCGAGGCGTACTGCGATTGCGAGTACTGCTGATACGGTGAGTAGGGAGCGATTCGTGACCGGTTCGGAGTGAATTCTGCTGGTCGGTTGGTGGCGACCACGTCCCAAAGCCCCGGCCGCCCCTTTGAGTCCCGCCCCGCACAGCGGCCACACACCTCCCCAGCCTCGTCAGTCGCCGTCGCTTCGCTCCGGCGACCTCGCGCGTGCTCCTCGCGGCCGCCGCTTCGCTCCGGCCGCTCGCAGGCACGCGCCGCCGCACGGTATTTATAAGTCATATCGCCGCTGTCGGTTCGTCAGGTTCTTGACTCGGTTTCGCGTAGGCTGGTTTGCGCGCGGGTTGCCGAGCCAGGCCAAAGGCGTAGCGCTTAGGACGCTATCCCGTAGGGGTCCGCCGGTTCAAATCCGGTCCCGCGCACTGAGCGAAGGAGCGTAGCGACTGAGCGAAGGAGCAGGAGCGGGTTTGTAGCCCAGAGGACGAGCGAAGCGAGTCCTCGCGGTTCGAATCCGGTCCCGCGCATACGGCCTCGAAGGAACGTGAGAGGCATGTAAGCGCGCAGGGTCGGATTCCTCCGCTATCTGAATCCGTGTTAGTAGTTATATACTAACAGGGGCGTTGAGTAGCCATGGGAGGTGACCCCGGCGACGCCGATACCCGCGAACAGACCGGCGGCGCCGGCGATCGGTATCGAATGCTGTTCGAGAACAACCCGATCGTCATCTGGGAGCACGACTTCTCGGCGGCGAAGTCGTACCTGGATTCGCTGGAGGTCGACCCGACTGAGGTCGCGGCGTTTCTCGACTCGCACCCCGCGGAAGTGGCGGCGCTCTTCGACGAGGTCGAAACGGTCGACGTGAACCGGAACGCGGTGGAGTACTACGGGGCGCGTTCGAAGGAGCACCTCCTCGACAACGTCGATCAGGTCCTCGGCGAGGAGGGGTGGGACCTCACCGTCGAACTCTGGGCCAGCATCGCCGCCGGGGAGACGCGGTTCCGGGGCGAGACGGTCGCCAACACGTTCGACGGGAGGCGCCGGCACCAGATCCTCGAACTGTACGTCCCCGAGGCGTACGCCGAGACCTACGAGCGCGTGTACATGACCGGGACCGACATCAGCGACCTCAAAGAGCGCGAACGCGAGTTACAGCGGGAGCGCGACAAGCTCGACGAGTTCGCGAGCGTCGTCTCGCACGACCTCCGCAACCCCTTGGGCGTCGCGCAGGGCCGTATCGCGCTCGCCCGAGAGGACGGGGACCTGGCCCACCTGGCGCCCGCCGCCCGGTCGATCGACCGGAGCCTCGAACTGATCGACGACCTGCTCTCCCTCGCCCGCGCGGGCAGTGAGATCGGCGACTTGGACGACATCCCGCTGGCGGCCGTCGTCCGCGACTGCGAGGCGCAGGTCGACGGCGCCGCCGTCTCACTCGTCGGCGACCTCCCGACGATCCGGGCCGACCGCAGCCGGGTGGGCACGCTCCTGGAGAACCTGCTCAGGAACGCGGTCGAACACGGCGGCGGCGACGTTGCCATCGCCGTCGGCGGCCTCGACGGCGGGTTCTACCTCGAAGACGACGGGGCGGGCATCCCCGCGGACGACAGGGACGCCGTCTTCGACGTCGGGTTCTCGTCGAACGCCGACGGCACCGGCTTCGGGCTGAGCATCGTCGCGCAGATCGCCGACGCACACGGGTGGGACGTGCGGGTGACCGACGGCGCCGACGGCGGAGCGAGGTTCGAGGTCACCGGCGTCGAGAGCGCGTCGTAGGGACGTGGGCCCGCTCGGCGACCCCGCCACGGCGAGACGAGGGCATCCCACCTCCCGAACCGTGAAGTAGCGACACGAGAGACGACCGTCCGACCGTGTTGACCGACGCCGAGGAACGGCTCGTCGAGGGGGTCCTCGACGCGGGCGAGGCCGTCGAGCGGGACACGTTCGAGTTCATGATCGCGGAGGGGTTGCCGGCCGAACACCTCCGAGTCCTCGGAGGCGACGGAGACGTCGAGGCGGTCATCGAGAGCCTCGAATCCAAGGGACTGGTCGCCACCGAACCGGTCGAGGAGACGGTCCGCGACGCCGGCTCCGTTGAGGACTCGCTCCGCATACCGGGGACCGATTTCGAGCGCGTCGAGCGTCGGTACGTCTACTTCACCGCGAAGCTCGAAGCGAAGTATCGGGTGTAGCTCGCCGCTCGACCGCTATTCCGGCCACGCCTCGCGCTCGCGTCTGTCCGCCTCGCCGGTGAGCTCCGGCGGGACCTCGTCCAGCAGCACCGGCGCCAGCGACGCGCCGACGTGCCACGCGACGACTTCCTCGTCGAGCTCCTCCAGCCGCACGTCCTGTTGCCCGTAGTACTCGCCGTCGACCGTACAGGACCCGCCGCCGTCGGCGAAGCAGACCTCGCCGCGCTCGTCGTAGGTGATCTGGAGGTGCGCGTCGCGCGCGCTGTCGACGAACTGCCACGCGAACCCGTCGTTGCCGACGACGTCGTCGCGAGCCGCGAAGTGGTCGAGCGCCGCGGCCACCTCGTCTTCGACGGGGCCGGTGACCGCGCCGTCGTCCCCGCGCAGGTGGACTTTCACCGGGCTATTGGTGGCGAGCGTGCTCGTCGCGTTCATCAGCCCGGCGGGCTCGTCGCCGTGTTCGAGCCCCTGGACGTGCCCGAGCTCGTGGATGATCGTCGAGTTCATCTCCGCGTCGGAGATCCGGGGATCGACGGTCGCGGTCATCGGGGTCCGCGGCTCGTCGACGAGCAGGTCCGCGCAGCCGAAGTACCGCGCGTCGTCGTCCTCGACGCCGCACCGCTCGACGCGCTCGAAGCGGAGGACCACGTCCGCGGCGTCGGCGTCGTCGACGCGCTCGTACGCGACCGGGTAGCCCAGGTAGCGCTCGTCGTTCCGCTCCCAGTAGCCCGTCGCGGCCGCGACGACGCCCGAGACGTCGCGGTCGACCGCCTCGTCGTCGACGTAGAGCCCGAGCGTCGTCTTCCCGTAGGGACTGGGGTGGACCACCGAGACGGCCCGCTCGCGCGTCCGGTTCGCGGTCGCCACGACGAGCGGGTGGTCGCCGCCGTCGAGCCGCACGTCCGCGAACGTGACGGTCACCCGCGTCTCGGCGCCCCCGTCGAGGGTCACCGTCCGGTTCGCGCTCGCGGCGGTGCCGTACCGGAACGAGACCGTCTGTGCGCCCGCCAGGTCGCCGCGGTTGGTCACGGTCGCCGTGACCGAGAGGTCCCCGCCGTAGGCGACGCGTTCCGGGGCCTCGATCCCCGAGACCGCGAACGTCGCCGCCCGCGCCTCCTCGACGACGATCGACCGGGTCGCGCTCGCTTCCCCGACTGTCACGACGAGCTCGTGCTCGCCGGGGTCGAGCGCCGCGGCGTCGACCGGGGCCGTCACCGTCATCGTGCCGTTCGCCGGGACGGACCGGTTCTCCGCGAGCAGCGTCGCGTCGCCGATCCGGACCGTCACCCGGACCGGATCGAGGCTCGCGTTCGGCGCGTCCCCGCCCGCCGCGCCGTCGGCCAGGGCGGCCCACCGAGCGGTGGCCCGGACCGTCGCGCGCTCGTCGTGGCCGAGCGACGCGGGCGCGTCGACGGACTCGATGGTCGGCGAGGCGTCGGTCGGTGACTGCCCGCCGAGGCCGCCGCAGCCGGCGAGCACGACGAGGAGCGCGGCGACGAGTGCGGCGCTGGCGTGACGCATCGGTTACCGGAACCTCGGGAGCGGAGACACATAACCTTCGTTTCAGCCGGCAACCACGTCCGGTCGGGCGGGCTCGCCTCGTCCCGGCGCGCTCCGGTACTGACTCCGCGCGCGGCGCGCTGGTCGCCGAGCGACACCGCCTTGTCGGTCGGTCGCGAACCGGATCCGTGACGCTCCGACGCGACGTGCTCGCGGCGGTCGACGCCGACCGCGGCTCGTTCCGGCCCGCGCTCGCGGCGCTTCTCGACGACTACGACCTCGCGCTCGGGAGGGCCCCGACGCCGGTCGACCACCCCGACGACCGGACGGAGCGCGAGGCGCGCTTCGTCGACCGGCTCCGAGCGCTCGACGACGCGCCGATCGGTCTCACCCTCACCGGCCCGGCGTACCGCGACACCCCGATCGTCTACGTCAACCGCTGGTTCCGCGAGCGGACCGGGTACCCGCTCGACGAGCTCCGCGGCCGGAACCCCCGACTGTTCCAGGGCGCCGACGCCGACGCGGACGCCCGCGCGGACTTCCGCGAGGCGCTGTCGACGTGGTCGGCGGTCACCGTCGAGATCCGCAACCGCCGCCGGGACGGCGCCCCGTTCGCGAACCGGGTCACGCTGCGGCCGCTGTTCGGCGACGCGGGCACGGTCACGCACTGGGTCGCCGCGCAGGAGCCGCGGCCGATCGAAGGGTCGGACGCGGGCGTCGAGTGAGCGATCGACCGCTCGTCCTCGCCGCTCACCGCAGCGTCGACGTGGGGACGACCGACGGGAACGCGCCGCTCCCGGTCGCGTCCTCGACGACCGCCTCGGCGACGTGTTCGCCGCTGAGCAGGCACATCGGCATCCCGATTCCGGGGTTCGTGTACGCGCCGACGTAGTAGAGGCCGTCGACGCCGGGCGCGCGGTGCGCCGGCCGGAGCGGGCCCGTCTGGTCGAGCGTGTGCGACAGCGCCAGCGCGGTGCCGCGGGGCGCGTTGAACCGTTGCCGGAAGTCGGAGACGCAGGCCGTCTCCTCGAAGACGATCCGGTCGCGGAAGTCGACGCCGGCGTGCTCGGCGAGGTCGTCGAACACCAGGTCGCGGAACCGCTCGCGGGTCTCCGGGTCGTCATCCAGCCCGGCGGCCAGCGGCACGAGCAGGAAGACGGCCTCGTGGCCCTCGGGCGCCGCCTCCGGGTCCGTCTTCGAGGGGACGTGGACGTAGTACGCGGGGTCGTCGGGCCACCCCGGCTCGTCGAAGATGGCGTCGAAGTGCGGCCGCCAGTCGGTCGGGAACACGAGCGTGTGGTGGTCGAGGTCCACCTCGCCCTCGACGCCGATGTACGAGAGGTACGCCGAGGGCGCGTACGTCCGCGACTCCCAGTACGACTCGCGGTCGACGGTCCCCGCGGGGAGGAGCTCGCGCTCGACGTGCGGCGGGGCGGCGTTCGCCACGACCCGGTCGAAGCGGGCCGAGCGGGGCGACGCGCCCGATTCGCGGGGCGCGGACTCAACGGTGAACTTCGGGACCGACGCCGGGACCGACGGCTCGATCGCGGTCACCGGCTCGCTCGTCCGGATCGAGACGCCGAGCTCCGCGGCGAGGTCGGCCATCGCGTCCACGACGCTCGCGATCCCCCCGACCGGGTGGTAGACGCCGAGGTTCATGTCGACGTGGCTCATCAGCGTGTAGATCGCGGGGGTGTTGTACGGCGACCCGCCGAGGAAGACGAGCTTGTACTCCGCGATCTGTCGGAGCTTCTCGCTGTCGAAGTAGTCGCCGACGTAGTCGTCCATCTCCCGGAGCTTCGGGAGCGCGCGGCCGGACCGGAGCACGTCGGCGTCGACCATGTCGCGCAGCCGCGAGCGGCTCGGGTAGACGAACCGGTCCATGCCCAGCTCGTACGCCTCCGCCGCGTCCGCGAGGTAGTCGTCTAAGACCTCCCCCGCGCCCGACTCGTAGGACTCGAACAGCGCCTTCTGCCCCTCGCGGTCGGCGGGCATCGACGCGCGGTCGCCGTCCTTCCAGATCACCTCGTACAGTGGGTCGAGTTCGATCAGATCGTAGTAGTCGTCGGTCGAGCGCCCGAAGTGCTCGAAGAAGCGGTCGAACACCTCCGGCATGAGGTACCACGAGGGCCCGGTGTCGATCCGGAACCCGTCGCGCTCGATCCGCCCGGCGTACCCGCCGGGGTGGTCGTTCCGCTCGAAGAGCGTCACGTCCGCACCCGCGTCGGCGAGGTGGCTGGCCGCAGCGAGCCCGCCGAAGCCGGCGCCGACGACCGCGATGGACTCGCCGGCGAGCGGCTCGCCCGCGTCCGACCGCCCCGCGTCCGGTTGGGGTGACATTACGTCGTGATAGGCGGCCGACCACGTTTACCCTGCGGTCATACCATGTTAGGGGCGTCGCCGTCGGTCGGATCGCGCACGTCCGTCAGGCGTCGTCTCCGACGCCGTCGCCCTGGAGCCGCCGGGCGCCGAGCGCGAACAGGCCCAGCCCGATCAGGTAGAGCCGCCACCCGCTGTTCGCGATCGGGAACCGGCGGTCGACCGGCTCCGCGACGTCGAGGTCGGGGTCGCGCGGCTGGACCGGGTTGTCGACGTGGACCGACTCGCTGGTGCCGCCCGCGCCCGCGTCGACGGTCCGGCTCCCTGTCTCCGGGTCGATCCGCACGTCCACGAACGTCTGGACGAGCCCGTCGGCCGTCGAGTAGAGGATCTCGCCGTCCAGCCGGAAGAAGCGGTCGCGGAGCGGCCAGAAGGCGTTGACCCCGTCGAGGTGGGTCCAGTCGATCGCGACGTGCGCGAAGGCGTGGACGAAGAGGGCGACCCACGCGATCGCGACCCACCGCGCCGAGAGCCGCTCGCGGACCAGCGACCGCTCCCGGACGCGCGTGTCGTAGTACAGCGCCAGCGCGGCGACGCCGGGGAGGACGAAGTTGTGGCCGACGGTGCGGTGCGCGCCCTCCATGACCACCCCGAGGAAGCTGTCCGCCTCCGGGAGGACGAGGACGACCAGCAGGACCGCGAGCGCCCGCCGGTCGTAGTACGCGCCGAGCAGCCCGGCCGCGAGCAGCAGCGCGAACCCGGCGTGGACGACCGTCGAGGGCATTCAGCGGGCCACCTCCCGGCCGTCCGTCGCCTCACCACCGCGGCGGGACCGGACCGCGAGCGTCGCGGCCGCCGCAGCGACGACGACGAGTTGCCACCCGCCGTCGACGAACCGGAACTCGCGGTCCGCGGCCGGGTCGAGGCCGGGGCGCCCGTCGGGGTTGACCCACGAGGCGACCGGGTCCGCGACCGCGCCGCCGGCGGTCCGGAGCGGCAGGACGCCGGACCCGTCGCCGCCGAGCGCGAGGAACGTCTGGACGACCCCCTCCTGCGTCGAGAGCACGAGCCGCCCGCGGACGACGTAGCGCGCGTCCTCCAGCGGGTACAGGAGCGCCGCCCCCTCGCCGGCGAACAGCGCGGACCCGACGCCGGCGACCACGAACGACGCGAGCGCGACCCACGCCACCCGCACGCCGCGGCGACCGAACCGGTCGCGGAGCGCCGACGCCGGGCGCAGCGACGTGTCCCAGTAGACCGCGGCGCCGACGAGCAGCGGCGCCCAGACGGCGTGGAGGAGGGCGTTCGTCGCGCCCGGGACGAGGAGGCTCGCGGCCGCGTCGAGGGAGGGGACGAGCGCGGCCGCGACGACGACCGCGACCGCCCGCCGGTCGAACGCGCCGCCCAGCAGCGCGGCCGCGAGCAGCGCCCCCACGGCCGCGCTCACGAGCGTCGGAGCCATACCCGTCCTGACGCTCGGAGTCGAATAAGCGCTCCGGGCGGGTCAGCCGCGGTCGGCCGGGTCCCCGTCGGGGTCGGCGGGCTCCCCGTCGAACTCGAAGCCGTCGGCGTCCGGCTCGTCGTCGCTGTCGGCCCCCCGCTCGTCGCTCCCGTCGCGGTCGTCAGTCGTCTCGCGGTCGCCGTCGCGCTCGACCGTGACCCGGTCGGCGTCGTCCCCGTCGTCCGACTCGTCGCTCTCTCCGAGCAGCGCGACGGCCATCAGCCGGGCGCCGCCCGCGATCAGGTTCGTCAGGTGGAGGCCGACGAGCAGGCCGACGACCCCGACGCCCGCCGCGAGGGCGGCCTCCGGCGCCGTGTCGATCGCCCACACCGCCGGCTCGCCGTTCACCTCGCCGAACTGCGGCGCGTAGGGGTACCGGATCGGGGCGGCGACGAGCGCGAGCGACCGCGCGAGGACGGCGAGCGGCGCGAACGCCAGCACCGTGACCCAGAACTTCAGTGAGACGAACCCGAGCCCCCGCCAGGTCGACGGCGCCGACAGGTACGCCCGAACGGTTGCGACCGCCCCGGACGACCCGCCGTCCGCGGCGGCGGGGAGGTCGTCCGCCGCGACCAGGTCGGTGCCGAGCAGGCGGTTCGCCAGCCACCGTTCGAGCCCGGCGGCGATCCGCGAGGCGACGACGGCCGCGATCAGGATGCCGACCCCGACGAGGACGACCGAGAAGACGATCCCGAAGGCGAGCGCGAACGTGACGAATCCCGAGTAGACGAACCAGAGCGGGACCGCGATCAGCAGGTACAGCAGGCGGCGATACGTGCGGCCGTCGGCGACGACGCCGACGACCGGGAGGGCTGCCAGCGGTCGGAGGGAGACCATATCCCGACTGGTTCGCCGCCCGACAAAAATCGATCGCTCGACGGCGGGGCGAGCCGCCGCGGGGACCCGGCTCAGCCGAGGAAGAAGTCGATCGCGTTGCCGGACGACTGGCCCTTATACAGCTCGGAGTAGCCGCACTCCGCGCAGGAGACGACCACGAACCGCCGGTTCTGGACGTCGAACATCTTGGTGAGTCCCGTCCCGCTGGTGGCTATCTCGTCGGTCTCGGTCTCGGTGCCGCCGCACTCCGGGCAGCCGTCCTCGCCGCCGCCGAGGGACTGCGGCCGGTCGTCGCTCGCCGTCTCGCCGCGGCCGGCGGGCGACCCGCCGTCATCGCGCTCGCTCTCGTCCGTCGATTCGTCGCCGCCGAAGACGGAGTACTTCGTGTCGTCGGTTTCGGAGGGCATCGGTCCCCCCTGCTCGGCCGAGGAGTAAACGTCTTGTGCCGTCGCTAGGCGGACCCGCCGTCCTCGTCTTCCCCGTCCCCGAGTTCGTCCGCGAGCGCGTCTGCGACGCCCGTGTAGCCCGCGGGCGTGAGCGCGTTCAGCTCATCGCGGACCGACTCGTCGACGTCGAGGTCGTCGAACAGCTCGCGGAAGTCGTCGAGCGTCACCGACCGGCCGCGCGAGAGCGCCTTCACGCGCTCGTAGGCCTCGGTGTCGCCCTCGCGGCGCAGGATCGTCTGGACCGCCTCGCCGATCACCTCGGGGGTCGCGTCCAGCTCCTCGCGCATGACCGCCTCGTTCGGGACGACCTTGCCGAGCCCGTCGGCGGCCTTCGAGTAGCCGATCAGGCAGTGCGCGAGCGCGGCGCCGACGTTGCGCTTAACGGTGGAGTCCGAGAGGTCGCGCTGGAGCCGGGATGCGGTCACGTAGTCGGCGAGGAAGGTGAGGTCCGAGTTCGCCTTCGAGAGGTTCCCCTCGCTGTTCTCGAAGTCGATCGGGTTCACCTTGTGCGGCATCGTCGACGAGCCCGTCTCGCCCTCGACGGCCTCCTGCCCGAGGTAGCGGTCGGAGACGTACAGCCAGGCGTCGAGGTCTAAATCGAGGAGGACGTTGTTGACGCCGCGGAGCGCGTCGAACAGCGCCGCGAGGTCGTCGCAGGGGTTCACCTGCGTCGCGAGCGCGGTGTATTCGAGGTCGAGGCCGCGCACGAACGACGCGGAGAACGCCCGCCAGTCGACGTCGGGGTAGGCGGCGTCGTGGGCGGCGAAGGTGCCGGAGGCGCCCGCGAGCTTCCCCGAGAGGTCCCCGTTCGCGACGACGACCCGCCCGAGCGCGCGGCCCAGCCGCGCGGCGTACACCGCCATCTCCTTGCCGAAGGTGGTCGGCGTCGCGGGCTGGCCGTGGGTGCGCGCCAGCATCGGCGTGTCGCGGCCCTCGCGGGCCAGCTCGGCGAGGGCGTCGCGCACCTCGCGGACGGCGGGGACGATCACCTCGCTCACCGCCGGCTTGAGCAGGAGCCGGTGCGCGAGGTTGTTCACGTCCTCGCTGGTGAGCCCGAAGTGGATCCACGGGTACAGCGCCTCGGCGTCGTCGAGGGGGGCGTCGGGGGCCTCCGCGACCTCGGCCAGCCGGACGCGGAGGAAGTACTCGACCGCCTTCACGTCGTGGTTGGTCGCGTCGTACCCCTCCGCGCCCTCTGTCTCTAGGGCCTTGATCAGGCGCGCGTCCTCGGCCGAGAACCCCTCGTACAGCTCGCGGAGCGCGGCTTCAGTCGCTTCGTCGAACGAGATCGGCGTCGCCGAGAGGGCGCCCAGCGCGAGCAGGTACTCGACCTCGACGCGGGTCCGGGCGCGCATCAGCGCGGCCTCGCTCGCGTACGGGGACAGCGGCGCCGTTCGGCCGGCGTAGCGGCCGTCGAGCGGCGAGACGGCCGCGAGCGGGTCCGACCGTGACAGCCCCGAGATGGCATCGTCGGTCATGCCCGCGACTGCCCCCGGAGCCAGCAAAAGCGTGTCGATAGGGTGTCGCACGGACGTGGATCTGAATCCGCCTCGAACCGCCACAAAACCACTCTCCGATCCCCGATCGTGTACACACACGCGGCGCGGACCGCAATCGATATACCCGATCGGTCGGATGTTCGCGTATGAAGATCGCGGGACTCGCGAGCAACCGGGGACGGAACCTCAGACACATCGCCGACGCCGCGCCCGGCGGCGCGGAGCTGTCGGTCGTCCTGACGAACCGCGAGCAGGCGCCCGTGTTGGGCGCCGCGACCGAGCGCCGGATCCCGACCGAAGTCGTCGAGCGCGAGGAGGGGGAGTCGCGCGAGTCGCACGAGCGCCGGATCGTCGAGCGGCTCTCGGACTACGACGTGGACCTCGTCTGCCTGGACGGCTACATGCGCGTGCTCACCGACGAGTTCCTCGACGCCGTCCCGACGACGCTGAACGTCCACCCGTCGCTGCTCCCGTCGTTCCCCGGCGCGGACGCGCACGAGCAGGTCCTCGACGCCGGCGTCCGGACGACCGGCTGTACGGTCCACGTCGTCACCGAGGAGGTCGACGCCGGCCCGGTCGTCACCCAGGAGCCGATCCCGGTGTACGAGGACGACGACGCCGACTCGCTGAAGGCGCGCGTCCTCCGCGAGGCCGAGTTCACGGCGTACCCGCGGGCGGTCCGCTGGTTCGCCGAGGACCGCGTGACCGTCGAGCGGGACGCCGACGGGGAGCCGGTCGGGGTCGCGGTCGACGGCGACGTGGGCGGCGACTTCCCGGAGCGGCGGTTCGTCTCCGAGGAGCGGTCCGCCTCGCTGCGCTACGGCGAGAACCCGCACCAGGACGCCGCCCTCTACGTCGACGACGGCTGCGAGGAGGCGAGCGTCGTCGAGGCCGACCAGCTGAACCCCGGCGCGAAGGGGATGGGGTACAACAACTACAACGACGCCGACGCCGCGCTCGACCTCGTCAAGGAGTTCGACGAGCCCGCGGCCGCCGTGATCAAGCACACGAACCCCGCCGGCTGCGCGGTCGGCTCGGACCTCGCCGACGCCTACGACCGCGCGCTGCGCACCGACGCGAAGTCGGCGTTCGGCGGCATCGTCGCGCTGAACCGCGAGTGCGACGCCGACACCGCCACCGCCGTCGCCGACTCGTTCAAGGAGGTCGTCGTCGCGCCCGGCTACACCGACAGCGCGCTCGACGTGCTCACGGAGAAGAAGAACCTCCGCGTGCTCGACGTGGGCCCCCTCGGCGAGGGCGACAAGCGCTTCTCCGAGCGGTTCACGGAGAAGCCCATCGTCGGCGGGCGCCTCGTCCAGGAGCGCGACCGCCAGTCGCCGACCGCCGACGACTTAGAGGTCGTCACCGAGCGCGAGCCGACCGACGAGCAGGTCGAGACGATGCTGTTCGCGTGGAAGACGCTGAAACACGTGAAGTCGAACGGCATCCTCTTCGCGACCGGCACGGAGACGGTCGGCGTCGGCATGGGGCAGGTGTCCCGCGTCGACGCCGTGACGCTCGCGGCGATGAAAGCGGAGAAGGACGCGGAGGGGAAGTCCGCCGAGGGCGCCGTGATGGCCTCGGACGCCTTCTTCCCGTTCCCGGACGCGGTCGAGGAGGCGGCCGACGCCGGCATCGAGGCCGTCGTCCAGCCCGGCGGCTCGGTCAACGACGAGGACGTGATCGCCGCGGCCGACGAGCGCGACATGGCGATGGCGTTCACCGGCTCGCGCTGCTTCCGGCACGACTGAGCGCGTCGGGCGCCGGCCCCCGTCCGTCGGACCCCTCCTCCCGGCGCGCCGCTACCCGTCCCAGTCGCTCGGGACGTACTGGTCGAACGCGGGGTCGGCCGAGCGCGCGAGCGGCCGGAACGCCCGCTCGCCGTCGACCCGGAACTCCTCGATCCGCGACTGGCCGGGGCCGGTGAGGTAGCCGACGTAGGACATGGCGAGCGCGTACGCCGCGTCGTGTCGCGCGGGGTTGACCGGGATGACGGCGTACTCGTTCCGGAGGAGCGGCGGCGGGTCGTCGATGCCGCGGTCGACGTGCCGCGCCAGGGCGCCGTCGCCGCCCACGGCGAGGAAGGTGCCGCGGTCGACGAGCGTGTACGCGCCCGACTGCCGGGCGGCGATCAGCGTGTCGCCCATCCCCTGACCGGTTTCGAGGTACCACTCGCCGCCGGGGTCGACGCCCGCCTCGTCCCAGATCCGTCGCTCGCGGATGTGCGTCCCCGAGCGGTCGCCGCGCGAGAGGAACGTCGCGCCAGCGTCGGCGACGGCCTCGAACGCCGCCGCCGGATCGCCTCCCGCGGCGCCCGCGGGGTCGTCGGGCGGCCCGACGAGCAGGAAGTCGTTGACCATCACCCGCCGTCGGTTGATCCCGTGTCCCTCCCGGAGGAACTCGTCTTCCAGCGGGCGGGCGTGGACGAGCACGGCGTCGCAGTCGCCGTCCCGGGCGGTCCGGAGCGAGGCGCCCGTCCCCCGAACGACCGACTCCACCCGCGCCCCGAACCGGTCGGCGTACCCCCGGTTCAGGACGGGGAGCAGCCCGCTGTCGTACGCCGTCGTGGCGGTCGCGAGCGTCACCGTGCCGCGGTCGCCGGAGGGCGTCTGGGCCCGGGTCGAACAACCGGCCAGCGAGGCGGCACCGCCGAGGCCGAGCGCCCGCAGGTACTGTCGACGACGCATGTGTGACGTGAACGGAATTGCCCACACTTCCGTAAGAAGTAACCGGTCGTTGTTTCCGTTCGGGAACGCGGTCCGCCCCGGTGCGGTCGGCCCACGTCGTCCCGTCGAACCGACAACCCCACGCGGACCGCCGGATCGACGGCGCTTTTTTCTCGGGATCCCCTTGGCTCGAAACAGAGACGACCGTGGCGAAGTTCGGCAACTCGGTACGGCTGCTCGGGGACCGCGAGTTCGCGGCGCTCGCCGGGACCGCGTTCGCCCGTAGCCAGGCGTACTCGACGATCCTCATCGCCCTGGCGCTGTACGCCGACCTCTTCGGCACCACCGGGTTCATCGAGGGGCTGTTCGGCACCGCGTTCGCGATCGTCCAGCTGGTCATCGTCCTGCCGCTGGGGCGGAAGGTCGACACCGGGAACGCGAAGCGGTGGCTGCTCGGCGGCTTCCTGATCAACGTCGCCGTCTTCGTCGGCTTCGCGCTGGTCGACAGCTCCGTCCACATCATCCTCGTGCGGATGGTCCAGGGCCTCGGCGCGAGCGTCCTCTGGATCACGGGCGCGACCGTGATCGGCGAGATCAGCCCGGACGACGAGCAGGGGCGGTGGCTGGGATCGTACAACCAGTTCGCCTCCTTCTCGTCGCTCGCGGGCGACCTCGTCGGCGGCTACCTTCTGTACGCCTACGGGTTCTCCGAGACGTACCTCGTCTTGACGCTCGTCACGCTCGCGGCGTTCGCCCTGGTGTTCGCGTTCCTCCGCGACAACCCCGGCGGGCGGAAGGACCCCGAGGACGCGGGGGGGATCGAGACGTTCCGGTCGCTGCTCGGGCTCCCGATGCTGCGCGCCTTGGTCTTCTTCCGGTTCACCTTCAGCGTCGGGAAGATGGCGGTGATCATCTTCCTCCCCATCTACGCGCGGACGACGTTCGGCATTTCGGCGTTCGCCATCGGCTGGATCATGGCGGGCGGGAAGCTGACGAAGGCGCTCACGCAGGGGTTCGTCGGCGACCTCACCGACCGCTACGAGCGCACGTACCTGTTCGTCGCCGTCGGCGCGCTCCTGTACGGCGTCGGCACCGCGACCATCCCGCTCGCGGCGTACTTCGAGGGGACCCTCTCGCCCGTCACCGTCTCGTACCTCGGCGACTCGCAGACGCTCGGCGGGGCCTTCTTCGCGCTGTTCGGCGCCTACTCGCTCCTCGGGGTCGCCGACTCGATACGCCTCCCGGCGAGCATGTCGCTGTTCGTCAGCGAGGGCGAGGCGTACGACTCCGTCGCCAGCGCGATGAGCCTCCGGTCCGTCTCGTGGAAGGTCGGGCAGGTCGTCGGGCCGGTGCTGGTCGGCGTCACGATGGACGGGACGAGCACGGAGACCGGGTTCCTGCTCGCGGCCGGGTTCATCGCGTTCGCGACGGTCGGCTTCGCGTGGCAGGCGCGGGGGGCCCACCGCGCGGCCAGCGACCCGGGCCCAGGCGTCCCGAGCGACGACTGACCCGCGCCGGCGCGACGCGCTTACAGCGTGTAGTCGTGCTCGCCGGTCTCGGACTCCAAGAAGGCCGTCAGCAGGTCGATCGTCGCCTCGACGTCGCCGCCGTCCGCGGTCTCGGTGACCGTGTGGAGGTACCGGGTCGGGATCGAGACGGCCCCGACGGGCTTCGCGCCCGCCGTGTTCTGGAACCCCGCGGTGTCGGTGCCGCCCGCGGGAAGCACCTCGTGCTGGTGGTCGATCCCCTCGCTCTCGGCCACCTCGGTGAGCCGGGCGTGGACCTTCGGGCTGGTGATCACCGAGGAGTCCTTCAGCTTCACCGCCGTCCCCTCGCCGAGTTCGGTGACGGCGTCCGCCGGGTCGCCGACCTGCGGTACGTCGTTGGCGACGGTGACGTCCAGCGCGACCGCGAGGTCCGGGTCGATGTCGACGCCGAGCGCCCGCGCGCCCCGGAGGCCGACCTCCTCCTGGACCGTCGCCGCGAAGTGGATCGTCACGTCGGGGTCTTCGATCCGCCGGGCGGCCTCCAGCATCGCGAACACGCAGATCCGGTCGTCGAGCGCCTTCCCCGTGACCCGGTCGCCCATCCGGGTCGTGGTCTGGTCGAGGGTGACGAGGTCGCCGACGCTCACCGCCTCCTTGACGGCCTCGGCGTCGCGGCCGAGGTCGATGAAGACGTCTTTCACCTCGTCGTCCTTCTCCCGCTGCTCCTCCGTGAGCGTGTGCGGCGGGACCGAGCCGATGACGCCCGTCAGGTCCTCGTCGCCGTGGACGGTGACGCGCTGCGCGCGCAGCACCCGGGCGTCGAACCCGCCGAGCGGGTCGACCTGGACGAACCCCTCGTCGGTGACGTGACGGACCATGAACCCGATCTCGTCCATGTGGGCGGCGACGGCGACCGAGTAGTCCGAGTCGCCCTCGACCGTGCCGACGACGTTGCCCATCGCGTCCGTCCGGACGCGGTCGACGCTCTCGGCGAACTCGCGACGGACGATCTCGCGCACGTCGTCCTCGTAGCCGGGGACGCCGCGGGCTTCCGTCAGCTCTCGGAGCAGGTCGAACTCGAAGTCGAACTCGCGTGGCATGTCGGCACGTGGCCGCGCCAGCGACAAAGGTCCGCAGGATCCGGCACGACCGTCGCCCTTCGGCGACGGGTATTCAACCGTAAATATGTTTATCGTTGTTCCGCAACCCTTTTGCGGGCGCTCGCGGGATTGGATGTGTATGAGCGACGTGAAAGCGGAACTCCGCGAACAGTTCTTAGAGGCCTTCGGCGGCGCCGACTTCCCCGTCCAGAACCAGATGGACCTCGTCCCGGCGCTGCCGGACGGCCCGGCGACGAAGTTCGAGGCCGGCGACGTGAGCTTCACCGCAATGGAGATGGCCGCGAAACTCGGCAGCGAACAGGAGTTCCCCTACGACACCGCCGAGGAGCTCGTCGACGACATCCTCGACGGGCTCGAGTCGAAGGGGATGATCTGAGTCGGCCTCACGGAACCTCGCTTCTCACCACACCGCTCGCACCGCTCCCCGTCCCGTAGCCCCCGCCCCGGCGGGAGGTTGATTACCGCGGAGCCGCTACGGCGGGTGTGTTCGCCGATCTCACGACGCTGGTGCCGCGGTGGGTCCTCTGGGGGGTCGGCCTCGGGGCCGTCGCCACCGCGCTCGTCGCGGTCGCGTTCTACCTCGGGGACCGGTTCGCGCCGGCCCCGGCCGCGGCGACGGGCCGCCGCGGCGCCGCGGGCGACGAGCGTCGCCGCCGCGAGATCCGGACGTACCTGGAGGCGGCGGGCGAGCGCTTCGCCGAGGACCACGCGATCGACGAGGTGACGGTCCCCTTCTACCTCCCCGAGCGCGGCGTCGCCATCACCTTCGACGCGCACGACTACTTCCGGCTGGAGGGCGAGGGCGTCTACACCGTCCTCTGCGAGCACGAGATGCCGGGCCGCGGGCTCGGTCGCCGGCTCCCGTTCGACGTCGACGAGCCCGACTGGGCGACCGGCGAGTCCGCCGGGTCGAGCGCGGGGCGAGCCGGGCGCTTCGGCGGCGACCGGTTCGGGGCCGCGACCGGGACCGCCGGCCGGCCCGACCCCGTCGGCGACGCCTTCGACGAGCTGGGCCTCGACCGCGACGCCGACCTCGACGCGGTGAAGGGCGCCTACCGCGAGCGCGTCAAGGAGACCCATCCCGACCAGGGCGGCGACGAGGAGTCGTTCCGCCGCGTCCGCGAGGCGTACGCGACCGCCCGCAACCACGCCGACGGCGGGCCGGCGGACCGCGGCGGCGCGCGCCGCGAGCCCTCGACCGGGTACGGCCGGTGACCGACCGCCGCCCCGACGCCGCGGGCCCGACCGCGTTCGCCGACGCCGCCTTCGCGGAGCGCGCGGTGTACCTCCGGGCCCACGACGCGCTCGTCCTCGCCGACCTCCACGTCGGCCGCGGCGAGGCCTCGGCCGTCTCGCTGCCCCTCGGCGAGCGCGCGGACCTCGTCGACCGCCTCGACGCGTTGCTCGACCGGTTCGACCCCGGAACGGTCGTCGTCGCGGGCGACGCGGTCCACACCTTCGACCGGGTGACCGACAGGGCCCGCGGGACCCTGAACGCGCTCCGCGACCGCTGCGAGGCGAGCGGCGCGACCCTCCAACTCGTCGCCGGCAACCACGACGCCGCGCTCGCCGACGCGTGGGACGGACCGGTCAGCGAGGAGCTGCTCCTGACCGGGGGCGACGGCTCCGACGGCGACGCGGCCGGCCCGCCGCGCACCGTCGTCCGCCACGGCCACGAGGCGCCGGCGGCCGACCGCGCGTCGGCGTCCGCCGACCGCTACGTGATCGGCCACGTCCACCCGACGATCGAGATCGAGGGCGACCGGCGCCCCTGTTTCCTCGCTGGCGCCGGGACCTACCGCGGCGCCGACCTCCTCGTGGTGCCCGCGTTCACGCGCCTGGCGGCGGGCGTCCCGGTCAACGACGCGGTCCGGACCGGGCTCGACTCACCGCTCGTCACCGACGCGGCCGCGCTCGCGCCGGTCGTGTACGACCCCGACGCCGGCGACGCCGACGACGCGGCGAGCGCGCTTCGGTTCCCGCCGCTGGGCGAGTTCGACCGGCTGCTGTGACCCCCCTGCCGGGTGGATCGACGCGCGGCACCGCTGCGCCCGCGAGGTCTGCGACGAACGTTTATGTGAATCCCGCGTGAGTTTCTCACGCATGGAAGCCGCGAGACTCCACGAGTACACGGACGACATGAGCGAGGGACTGACGATCGACGAGGTCGACCGCCCGACAGCGAGCGGTCCGGACGACGTGATCGTCGAGGTCGAGGGGGCGGGGTGGTGTCAGACGGACAACCACATCATCGAGGGGATGTGGGCCGAGTACGTCCCGCAGGAGCTGCCCATGACCCTCGGCCACGAGAACGCCGGCACCGTGGTCGAGACGGGGGACAACGTCGACCTCGTCTCGCCGGGCGACCCGGTGATCTGCCACCCGGTCCAGACCTGCGGCACGTGTCGCCCCTGTCGGCTCGGCGAGACGATGTACTGCGAGAACGACGCGTTCAACGGACTCACGACCGACGGCGGCTTCGCCGAGTACCTCCACACCAGCGAGCGCTCGGTGATCCCGCTCCCGTCGGGCGTCGAACCGATCGACATCGCGCCCCACGCCGACGCGGGGATCACCGCGTACCACGCCGCGAAGAAGGCGGTCGGCGACCTGAACCCGGGCGACCACGCGGTCGTCATCGGCGTCGGCGGGCTCGGCCACATCGGCCTCCAGTGCCTCGACGCGATGAGCGCGGCCCGGATCACCGCGGTCGACCTCAAGGAGTCGGCGCTCAACCTCGCGGACAGCTACGGCGCCGACCACCTGATCAACCCGAGCGAGGAGGACGTGGCGGCCGAAATCGAGGGGATCACGGACGGCACCGGCGCGGCGCAGGTCCTCGACTTCGTCGGCGAGGACGTGACGACCGCCTACGCCCCCGAGATCACCGCCGCCGGCGGCGATCACCACGTCATCGGCTACGGCGGCCACGTCCACGAGCCGTCGCAGGCGCTGGTGAACGGCGAGTTCTCCTTCGTCGGCAACATCGTCGGCCGGTACGCCGAGCTCCAGGAGCTCGTCGCGCTCGTCGAGCAGGGCGACGTGGACCTCCACACCAGCCGGTACGACCTCGGCGAGATCAACGCGGTCGCCGAGAAGCTCGAACACCGGGAGATCGACGGCCGCGCCGTCATCACGCCCTGAGCCGGTCGACTGGCCGCGCCGCGGGCCGCGACCCACCGAAGATTTTTGTTATTCGTCTCGAAGCTCCGGAGCATGGACCGCAGAGCCCTCCTCTCGGCCCTCGGCGGCTCAGCAGTCGCCCTCTCGGGGTGCGTCGGCGAGACCGGCACGGGGCCGGCGACGAACGGAACGGACGGAACGGACGGCGGCCGGTCGGGCGACGACGGCGACTCGACGGGCTCGCTCGACGTCGAGCTCCGGACGGTCCCCCACGTCGTCACCGCCTACGAGCCGGCGCCGACCCGCGGGATCGACCCCGACCACGTGGTCCCGGAGTCGGAGATCCCCGACGCGCTGCGCGATCCGCTGGCCGCGGCGCGCGACGGCAGGTTCGAGACCGACGACCCGAGCGACGCGCTGTTGGCCGCGGTCGACGAGTTCCGCGTCTACGACCGCGGCGAGCTGAGGCCGTACGTCGAGATCGACGGGACGCGCTACGCGTTCCACCCGTCGCTTCCGACGTTCACCGCGGAGCTCGCGGACGCGACGGCCGAGGGATACGACGAGGGCCGCGTCCTCCGCGAGGCGGGGCGGCGCGACGACCTCGGCGCCGCGGCCGTCGAGACGTTCGTGAACGCCCTGACGGCGTACGGCCCGAACGCGGCCCGCGGCGAGTACCGGCGGTGCGTCCGCCCCGAGCCGGTCGACGACTTCCTCGACGAGTACGATTACCTCGAAGACGGGAGGGGCGTCTCCCGGATCCGCACGGCCGTCGAGCACGAGGCCCCGCCGTACGCGATCACGGCCCGGGAACTGACCGACGGGGACATGTGGGACCGGCCGGTCGTCGACGAGTCGGCGCTCGACCCCGAGGTGGTGACCTTCTTCGAGCGCGCGCTGGCGTCGGAGCACCGCGCGCCCGCGCTGCCGACGCCGGACCGGAGCCAGCTCTTCGCCGACGACGTGCCGGACGCCTACGCGGCGCTCGCCGCCGAGCACGACGAGCCGGTGTACTACCGGATAAATGGGACCGTGTACAGCGTCATCGTCGGCGAATCGCTGTACGACCGCGTCCCGGTGTCGGTCGCGGTCGCGGCGGCCAAGGACGCGCCCCGCGAGTTCGCGCTGACGGTCGCGCCGGCCCCGGAGAACGCCGCCGGCGAGGCCGAGGGGCCGTACACGTTCACGAGCCGCGGCGCGCTGCCGAGCGCGCTCTGGACCTTCCACGACGGCGAGCGCCGCTCGCTGGAAATCGTCGAGACCGAGGGCGTCGAGGGGCCGCGCCCGAGCCGCAGCGACGGACAGGCGCTGGAGTCGCTCGACGCGGGCGAGGAGATGGTCGCGACGTACGCCGTCCCGGCGGACCTCCCCGCGGGGACGTACGTGAGCCGCGGCCTGTTCAACGTCTCGTGGAACGTGCCCGGACAGACGCCGAGCGAACACGGGGCGTACCCGTTCGAACTCGCGATCGGGGTCGCGTGAGCGGCGGCGCGGACGCGCCGCCGGGAAGGCACAAGTCGACGCTTCACCCACGGGAAGGACTTTAGTTCGCCTCCGTGACATCCGAGTATGGCCTCTCCGATCTCGTCCGCGTCCGAGCCCGGCGCCTCGCGGCGGTGGTCGGCCCTCGCCGGCGTCTACGCGTTCGGCTGCGGCGCGGTCACGGCGCTGGTCCTGTCGGCCGTCCTGCGCGTCTTCGCGCAGGTGGTCGGGCTCCCCGAGTCGTTCCCGGTGCCGCTCCTCGCGGCGCCGGCGCTCCTCGTCGGCGGCGTCGTCTGGTGGGCGCTCGTCGAGCGCCGGGCGACGTACACGTATCCCGCCGGCATCGGGTACGGGGCGCTCACGGCCCTCCTCACCGGGGTCGTCTGGACCGCGTGGTTCCTCGTCGTCTGGAGCGTCGACCTGCTGGCCGCCGGCCCCGCGCCGCTCCTCGTCGGCCTCGTGTTCGCGCTGACGACGCTCGCCGGAACGCTGATCGGCCCGCCGATGATCTTCGTCCGTCGGCGGTACGCGGGCGGGTGACGCGCCGCCGCGACCGCTAACTCCTTGTGACGTGGGCGCACACCGATCGCGCATGGACGAGAACGGCGCCGGCGCGTCAGACGGCGGCGACGCGACCGACCCCCTCGCCGACGAGGACCTCTACCGCGTGCTCGGGCCGGACGGCAGCCCCCTGCCGGACGCGACGGTCCCGGACCTCTCGGACGAGGAGTTCCGCGCGATCTACCGCGACCTGGTCGTCACCCGCCGGTTCGACGAGCGCGCGGTGAGCCTCCAGCGGCAGGGCCGCATCGGGACGTACGCGCCCTGCGCGGGCCAGGAGGGGTCGGCGGTCGGCTCGACGCACGCGCTCGCGGCCGACGACCTGATCAGCTACCAGTACCGCGAGCACGGCGCGGTCGTCGTCCGCGACCTCCTCGGCGAGTACCTCCCCTACTGGATGGGCCACGAGTCCGGGACGGAGGCGATCGCGGCGGGCAACGTCTTCCCGCTGAACATCGGTATCGCGGCGCACCTCCCGCACGCGGTCGGCGCCGCGTGGGCGTTCGACCACCGCGACGAGGGCCGCGTCGTGGCCGCGCACTTCGGCGACGGCGCGACCAGCGAGGGCGACTTCCACGAGGCGATGAACTTCGCGGGCGTCTTCGACACGCCGACGCTGTTCTGCTGTCACAACAACGGCTGGGCCATCTCGATCCCCGAGTCGCGACAGACCGCGAGCGACACGTTCGCCCAGAAGGCGACCGCCTACGGGTTCGACGGCGTCCGCGTCGACGGGATGGACCCGCTCGCCAGCTACGCTGTCACGCGGGAGGCGGCGGAGCGGGCGCGAAGCGGGACGGACGGCGTCGACGAGGACGCACCCCGCCCGAGCCTCATCGAGTTCGTCGAGTACCGCTTCGGCGCGCACACCACCGCCGACGACCCGAGCGCCTACCGCGACCCCGACGATGTGGACCCGTGGCGCGCGCTCGACCCGCTCGACCGCACGGAGGCGTTCCTGCGGGAGACCGGGCGGATCGGCGACGAGGGTGTCGCGGCGATACGCGACGAGGCCGACGAGGTCGTCGCCGACGCCATCGACTTCGCGGAGTCCGTCGCGCCCGACCCGAGCGAGATGTTCGATCACGCCTACGCCGACCTCCCGCCCGAGATACGCCGCCAGCGCGACGACCTGCTCGCCGCCGTCGAGGCGCACGGCGAGGACGCGTTCCTGCGGGAGGAGTAGCGCGGACGGCGAGCCCCCGTCGGTCGTCTCCGTCCCCCGATCGCCACCGATTTTACGCCGCCTCTGCGCGTGTCGACATGGACGACGACACCCTCCGACGCCGCCTCGACGCGGTCCTCCTCCTGCTGGCGGCGAACGCGCTGCTGTTGCTCGGTATCGGACTTCGGTTTGCCACCGAGTGGACGATCGGCGTAGCCGTGCTCGCGGCCATCGTCGGCCTCGGGCTCGTCCGCGGGTGACGGCGCCGGTCCGTGACCCGTCTCGGTCGATTCTGGTGACTTACAGGTACTTTCCCGCCGCGTTCGCCGCCGCCCGCCCGCTCTCCAGCGCGCCCTGGATCGACGACCACTCGGTGTAGTCGCCGGCGAGCGTCACCGGCCCCTCCGGTTCGTCGGCGTCGGGGAGGTCCGCGTGGACGCCCGGGGGCTGCGCGAACTGCGCGAACCGGATCCGGTGGACGTCGAGCGTCTCCAACCCCTCGAACTCGCGGTCCGGGAACCACGCCTCAAGCGCGTCGCGCACGTCGCCGCGGAGGGCCTCGTCGTCGCGCTCTAAGGCCTCCTCGCCGAGGAACGTCGCGGCGAGCAGCGCGCGGTCCGCGGGCGCGTACTCGGGCGCGACCTCCGACATCGGGACCACGGCGTTCGGCGACTCGCCCGCGGCGTTGAGCAGGATCCGTTTCCCCGTCTCGAACGACTCGCCCGCGGGGAGCGCGTACCAGCCGGTCGTGTTCGGCACGCCCTCGGTCGGGACCGAGTCGACGTCGGCCAGCCGCCGCGCCTCGGGCGGCGAGGTCGCGACGACGACCGCGTCCGCCTCGCGGGTCGACCCGTCCGCGAGCTCGACGGTGGCGCCCTCGGCGTCGGCCGCACCGCTCCGGAACGGGATCCGACCCTGTCCGGCGGTCCGGACCGCCTCCACGTCCTCGCCGGTCCGGATCTCGACGCCCGCCTCGCGGGCGCGGTCGGCGAGCGCGGCGGGGAGCGCGGCCATCCCCTCGGCGGGGACGCCGATCGACCCGCGGCCCATCGCGCGGAACGTGTACTCGAACACGTGCTTCGAGGTCGACAGCGTGCGGTCGAGGGTGATACCGCCGTAGAACGGCTCCACGAAGTTCTCGACGTAGTCGTCGGCGAACCCCCAGTCGCGGAGGTACTCGCGGATCGAGGCGTCGGGGCCGGCGAAGAAGTCGGCCTCGTCGCGGTTCGCGAGGTCGTACCGGAGCGCGAGCGTCCGGAGCTTGTCGGAGAACGAGACCTCCTCGTTCAACAGCGAGGGGATCGCGGACCGCGGGTCGCGGAGCGGGTCGCCGAGGACCGAACGCGAGCCGGGCCGACAGATCGTCGCGCCGGGCGCGAACGTCCGCAGGTCGAGGTCGTCGAGCCCGTCTGGTCCGAGCTCGCGCGCGACGGCGGGGTAGCTGGAGAAGAGCACCTGGAAGCCCCGGTCGAGGGTGAACCCGTCGACCGTCTCCGTCCGCACGCGCCCGCCGACCGCGGGCCGTCGCTCGTACAGCGTCACGTCCGCGCCCGCCTCGGCGAGCCGCCTCGCCGCGACCAGCCCCGCCAGTCCGCCGCCGACGACCGTGGCGTCTCCGTTCATACTCGGGGTATCGGGTCGCGGGATTATAAGCGGCGGCGGGTTCGGGTCGCGGGCGTCGTTCCGACCCGTTCGGAATCACGAGTGATAACCACGTGATCGGTTTGAAAACCCCCTGCTCGGATCGGACGGTATGTGCCCCGAGGCGCCGTCCGGAGGCAGTCTCGCCGACCCCGCGACGGGCTCGGCGGCGACGCGCGCGTCTCGCCCGACGAGAACCGCTCGCCGCGCGGCGACCGCACCGACGGGGAGGGAGCCGTGAGCGGGTCCGACGACCGCTGGCTCCACTACGGCGC
Organism: Halorubrum sp. Atlit-8R; assembly: GCF_003666025.1. Lineage (NCBI taxonomy): Archaea > Methanobacteriati > Methanobacteriota > Halobacteria > Halobacteriales > Haloferacaceae > Halorubrum > Halorubrum sp. Atlit-8R. The sequence continues at coordinate 654,457 of NZ_QPLV01000001.1, read as the reverse complement.
GGTCGCGACGCCGATCGACCGACCGGACCGGACCTTCGGCTACGTGGACGAGGCGGAGAACCCGAAGTTCGGCACGTTCCCCTCCGATTTTCTGAGCCGCGTCGACGTTCCCGTCGACGAGGAGCGCGGCCGGGTGCCGCTCGGCGAGCTCGACCCCGACCTCTACCGGCGGTTCGGGAACGGGTTCCAGCGGGTCGACGTGGGCGCGCTCGCGGGCGACCTCGTCGCCGCGTCGCTGTTCCCGCCCCACGAGGCCCGGATCGTCGTGCTGTACGGCTGGTTCGACATGGACCGAAAGACGACCGCCGAGGCGCTCGAGACGGAGCCGGACCGCGTGCGGCGGCTGGTCGAGACCGTCCGCGACCGCCGCGAGCGGGCGGACCGGACGGCGACGGTCCGGTTCACCCCCGAGTAGTCGCCCCCGAGTGCGAAGCGATTAGTCGCCGCCGCCGCAAGGATCGGTATGGCTGACTTCGAGACCACGCCGGCGTTTCGCGGGCTGGAGAGTCGGGCGTCGGGACGCGTCCACGAGACCGCCGACGCGGCGGCGATCGACGGCGACGAGCGGGCGCGCGGCCTCGACCCCGTCTACGACTACGACGCGGTCGACCCGGACGACCTGTTCGACCCCGCCGCCCGCGGGGGAAGCGGCGACGCCCGGACCGCGCCCGCGACCGCCCGCGGCCACTGGCGCTTCGACGCGCTGCTCCCGTTCCCGGCCGCGGACGCGCTCACCGCGGGCGAGGGCGCCACCCCGCTCGTGGCGACCGACCGGCTCGCGGACGAGCTGGACGTGGAGGCGGTGTACGTCAAAGACGAGGGGCGGAACCCGACGGGGACCGTCCTCGACCGCGGGCTCTCGCTCGCGATGACGGCGGTCGCGAGGCGGGCGGCCGACGGCGCCGACGTGGAGCCGCTCGTCTGCGCGAGCCCCGGCAACGCCGGGCAGTCGATGGCGGCGTACGCGGGCCGGGCCGACCTGCGCTCGTACGCGTTCGTCCCCTCGCGCTGCGCGTTCTCGAACAAGTCGATGACGAACGTCCACGGCGGGGAGATGCGCGTGGTCGGCGGGCGCTTCCCGGACGCCGCCGAGGCGGTCGACGAGCAGCTGGAGACCGAGTACACCGACCTCGGCGAGTTCGTCACCCCGTACCGCCACGAGGGCGCCAAGACGGTCGCGTTCGAACTCGTCGCCGACCTCGGCGACGCCCCCGACGTCGTCGTCGTCCCGACCGGGTCCGGCGAGGTCGTCGCCGGCGTGTACAAGGGGTTCGCCGAGCTCGACCGGATCGGCGCGGTCGACGGCACCCCGAAGGTTGTCGCCGCCCAGGCGGCGGGCTGCGCCCCGATCGCGGCCGCCGTCGAGCGCGGCCTCGGCGAGCCCGAGCCGTGGGGGACGCCCGACACCATCTGCGGCGAACTGGAGATCCCGGACCCCGCCGGCGGCGCCGCGGCCGTCGAAGCGGTCGCCGAGAGCGGCGGGACCGCGGTCGGCGTCGAGGACGACGACATCCTCGCGAGCGCGGTCGCCGTGGCGCAGAACGAGGTCGTCGAGATGGGCGCGACCGGCGGCGCGGCCCCCGCCGGCGCGTGGGCGCTCGCGGAGGAGGGGTTCTTCGACGGCGACGAGACCGTCGTGCTGCTCAACAGCGACGCCGGGCTGAAGACGCCCGACGTGCTCCGCAGCCACCTGATGGGACAGGGTATTTAAGAAGAGCCGTCGGCGAGCGCTCGCCGCAACGCGGCCGTCTCTCCCTACTCGCGCCGCGCGAGCAGGCCGGTCGCGAGCAGCGCGAGCGCGGCCGCGACGACGCCGAACCCGGGCGACTCGGCGCCCGTGTCACCGGCGCTCTCGTCGTCGCTTCCGGTCGAATCGCCGGTCGTCGAGCCGTCGCCGTCGGACGCGTCCCCGTCTCCGGAGCCGTCGCCCGAGGAATCGCCGCCGTCGCTCCCGTCCCCGTCAGACGAGCCGCCCTCGGCGCCGTCCGTCGACTCGCTGCCGTCGCTCCGTAGCTCGACCACGGCGTTCGACAGCGTCGTCGTCGACTCGATGACGCTGCGCGGCGCCGGCTGGTTGAGGTAGTTAACGTTCATCACCACGTAGCTGTCCTCGGCGCCCGCGGTCGTGCTGGCGTACGGCTCCTGGTCGAGGATGGCGGCCTCGGGGTCGGTGACGATGATTAGCTCGGGGTCCGTCTGGAGGATCACCTCGTCGGAGAGCTGCGGGTACGCCTCGTGCTCCGCGGCGGCGTTGTCCGTCCCGCTCGCGGTCATGATCGCGTCGATGAAGGTGTTGTTCGCCGCCACGTAGCCGCCGCCGAGGGGGTAGAGGGCGGTCGGCCGCTCGACGCCGCTCGTCCGCTCCTCAGCCGCCTCGACCGCGTCGTACATCTCGGCGTTGGTCTCGCTCGCGGCCTCGCACGCCCCCACGAGCCGACCGATCGTCTCCGTCTTCTCGGCGATGTCGTCTATCGAGGTCGCCGTGGGGAAGTGGTAGACGGTCAGCCCCTGCTCGCGGAGCGGCTCCACGTCGGCCGCGGAGGAGTTCGGCGCCAGCACGAGGTCGGGCTCGGTGTCGACGACGCGCTCGACGCTCGCGCCGAACTCGGCGGAGACGTTGGCTCGCTCCTCGGCGCCGTCGAGGTAGAAGGCGAACTGGCTCACGCCGACGACGCGCTCCTGCGCGCCGAGCTCCCACAGCGTCTGCGCCGCCGACGGGTTGATCGTCGTGATCCGGTCGGGGCGCTCCTCCAGGGTTATCGTCTCGCCGGTGGCGTCGGTCGCGTTGTACGGGAAGCCGCAGGCGCCGTCGGTCTGCGCGGGCCCCGCGCCCGCCGCCGCGGCGCCGACCGCCGGCTGCGCGCCCGCGGCCGGTCCGTCGGTCGATATCGTCGGCTGTGCGCCCGCCGCCGTCCCGGCGACGCCGCCGATCAGGGCGGTCGCCACCAGCATCGCCATCGCGATCGCGAAGCTGTCTCGCATCGCATCGATGACCGGCCTCGTCCAATAAGTATTTACCTACTACAAGTTGTGTTGGAGTACGTATGCGACCCTGGGTTCGGTCGGCGTACTGGTCGGCGGCGGTAGCCGCGCTCCTCGCGGTCGCCGTCGTCGTCAGCGCCGCGATCGGTCCCGTCTCCGTCCCGCCCGAGACCGTCGTGAAGTCGGTGTTGAACGCGCTCGCAGTGCCCGCGGGGATAGAGACGAGCGCCAGCGGCGTCGGGCCGCTGCCGGTCCCCGGCGTCGGACCGCTCACGCTCCCGGGCGTCGACCTCGCGTTCGCGTCCCCGTTCGCGTTCCCCGTCGACTCGGTCCACCAGCAGATCGTGGTGGGCGTGCGGCTGCCGCGGATCCTGCTGGCCGCGCTCGTCGGGTTCGCGCTCGCGGCCGCCGGCACGGTGATGCAGGGCTTCTTCCGCAACCCGATGGCCGACCCCTCGATAATCGGCGTCTCCTCGGGCGCGGCGGTCGGCGCGGTCGCGTTCATCGTCTTCCCCGCCGCGCTCTCGGCGACGGTCGCGCTCCCGCTCTTCGGCCCGGTCGAGATCGCGCTCTCGCGCGGCGCCGGGACGAGCCTCTTCGCGTTCGTCGGCGCGCTCGTCGCCGCCTTCGGCGTGTACGCCATCGCGACCCGGGGCGGCCGGACGCCCGTCGCCACCCTCCTCCTGGCCGGCGTCGCGGTCCAGACGTTCCTCGGCGCGGTCGTCTCGTACCTCCAGCTCCAGGCCGGCGAGTCGCTCCGGCAGATCGTCGCGTGGCTGATGGGCCACCTCTCCGGCGCCGCGTGGAGCGAGGTCGCCGTCACCGCCGTCGTCGTGCCGCCGCTGTTCGCCGTGCTGCTCGCGTACGCCCGCGACCTCAACGTCCTCCTGCTCGGCGAGGAAGAGGCCCGGGGGCTCGGCATCGCCGTCGAGCGGACGAAGCGCGTGCTGCTCGCCGCCTCGGCGCTGGTCACGGCCGCGGGCGTCGCGTTCGCCGGCGTGATCGGGTTCGTCGGCCTTATCATGCCCCACATGCTCCGGCTCGTCGTCGGCCCCGACCATCGGGTGCTGCTCCCGACCGCAGCGCTTTCCGGCGGCACCTTCCTCGTCGCGGCCGACACGCTCGCGCGCTCCGCCCCCGCCGAGTACCCCGTCGGCATCATCACCGCCGCGGTCGGCGCGCCCTTCTTCGTCTACCTGCTCGTGACCCGGGAGGTGACGGAGCTGTGAGCGCGGACCGTCACGCGGACGGCGAGGCGGCGGAGGGGGAGGCGGGGGAGACGGACGCAGCGGCGGCCGAGCCCCGACCCGCCGCCGCGCGCGACGGGTCGGCGTCGCTCGCGGGACCGGCGTCGCTCCCGGACACCGCGTCGTTCGGCGACGACCCGCTGCTGTCGGTCGCGGACGTGGCCGTCTCGTTCGGCGACCTCGACGTCGTCTCCGGGGTAGACCTCCGCATCGAGCCCGGGTCGCTCGTCGGCCTCGTCGGCCCCAACGGCGCCGGCAAGACGACGGTGTTGCGCGCGGTGACCGGGGCGGTCGAGCCGGACGCCGGGACCGTCGAGATCGGGGGCGACCCGGCGGCGTCGCTGTCGGCAAAGGAGGTCGGGCGCCGCGTCGCGAGCGTCCCGCAGGCGACGAACCTCGCGTTCGACTTCCGCGTGCGCCACGTCGTCGAGATGGGGCGGACCCCGCACCTCGGCCGCTTCGACGCGCACGGCGTCGCGGACGACGAGGCGGTCGACGCCGCGATGGCCGCGGCCGACGTGGAGGGGTTCGCGGACCGCTCGATCACCGAGGTCTCCGGCGGCGAGCGCCAGCGCGTCCTGCTCGCCAGGGCCCTGGCGCAGGCGGCCCCGCTCCTCCTCTTGGACGAGCCGACCGCCAGCCTCGACGTGAACCACGCGGTCGAGACGCTCGAACTGGTCCGCGCGTTCGTCGACGACGGCGACCGGGGGGCGATCGCCGCGATCCACGACCTCAACGCCGCGGCCCGGTACTGCGACGAGGTCGTCGTCCTCGCGAACGGCGGGGTCCGCGCCGCCGGGCCCCCGGAGTCGGTGCTGTCCGCCTCGACCGTCGGCGCCGCCTTCGACGCGGAGGCGTTCGTCGGCCGCGACCCGGCGACCGGGGCGCCCGCGGTGACGGCGTTCCCCCACAGCGACGTCGATCCCCGGCGCGTCCACGTGATCGGCACGGGGCGGCCGGCGGCGCGCGCCGTCGCCCGGCTGGCGGCCGCGGGCCACGAGCCCTCGGTCGGCGTCGTGCCGGCGGGGGACGCGGCCGCCGGCGCCGCCGCGGACGCGGGCGCGACCGCCGTGACGGCACCGCCGTTCGAGGCCCCGTCCGCGGCGGCGGTCGCGGCGGCCAAGGACCTCGCGGCCGACGCGGACGCGACGCTCGCCGTCGGGGCGGAGGGGGCCGGCGGCCCCGCGACGGCCGACGGCCCGAACGCCGAGGTGGCGGCGGCCGCCGACCGGGTCGTCACGGTCGCCGCCGACGCCGACGGCGCGGACCTGCTCGACGCGGTCGCGGGCGCGACCGCGGACGGGGAGTGAGCCGCCCGCGAAGCGTCACCGTTTATTCGCTCGCCCGCGTCCCTCCGACGATGAGCGTCCCCTGCGTCGCCGTCGACCGCGAGCGCGGCGAGACCGTCCGGAGCCGGCTCGCCGACGCCGGCGCCCTCGACGGCGACCACCAGATCGCCGCCGACGGCGACACGATCTACATCCCCGTCGCGGACCGCGATCGGGTCCCCGCCGACCTCGCTGACCGGATCGTGGAGCGCGACGCGGCGGCCCGGGACCGACCCACGACGCCCGCGGAGATCCTCGGCTACGAGCCCTCGATCGAGCGGCTCGGCGACATCGTCATCGTCGACGAGGACGACGACGAGCGCGCCCGCGAGATAGCGGAGGCGGTCATGGCCGCCGACCTCCCCTGTGACACGGTCCTCAACCGCGCCTCGCCGATCGAGGGCGAACTCCGGGTCCGTCGGTGGGACGTGTTGGCCGGGAACGGCACCGAGACGGTCCACCGCGAGTACGGCCACGAGTTCGCGCTCGACGTCGCGGAGGTGTACTTCTCGCCGCGGCTCGCGACCGAGCGGCACCGCGTGGTCGAGCAGGTGGAGCCCGGCGAGTCGGCGGTCGACATGTTCGCCGGCGTGGGACCGTACGCAGTCCCCATGGCCGCCCGCGGCGCCGACGTGGTCGCGTGCGACCTCAACGAGCGCGCCGTCGAGTACCTCCGGGAGAACGCCGAGCGCAACGGCGTCGCAGACCGGGTGACGGCCGTCGCGGGCGACGTCCGGGAGATCGCCGACTCGTACGCCGACACCGCCGACCGGCTCGTGATGAACCTCCCGCACTCCGCGGACGAGTTCCTCGACGCCGCGGTCGCGCTCGCGGGCGACGACTGCGCGGTCCACTACTACGACATCCAGCACGAGGACGACCCGTTCGGCCCCGGCCGCCGCGCGATCGAGGCGGCGGCCGGCGACGCGTACGCGGTCGACGTCGAGACCGAGCGGGTCGTCCGGTCGTACGCGCCACACGAGTACAACGTGTGTCTCGACGTTCGACTGACCCGCGTCGCCGACTGAGCCCCGGGGCGGGCTCCGCCGCGGGACGGGCACAGACACGTCAGGCCGCTCACTTATGCGTGTCACTCACTATCATTTGTTACGTATGAGCGACGCCGAAGACCCCGCGGAGCGCATCGACGAGACGACCACGTGGCCCGACCTGGCGATCGGACTGTACGACCGGCTCACGGGTCGGAACGCGGAGATACACTACCAGTTCGAGGACCTGACCGTCGAGGTGCCGAGCGGGACCGGCGACGACGCCGAGCACGCCGAGTGGCGCGTCGACGGCGGCGTCCGGGTCACCACGAGTGAGCGGGAGTGAGTCCGGGCGGCGCCTCTCGGTCGAGACCGAGGACCTGACGCTCTCGGTCGACGGGGTCGACGCCGCGGTCCACGCGACCGGCCGCCGACTGTTCGTCGAGGTCGACAGCGTCGGCGACGCCCTCCGCATCGCCCGGCGACTGCCGGCGGAGTCCGTCTCGACCCTCGCGGCCGCGGAGCTGGTCCGGGGCGGCCTCACCGCCGAGGTCAGGGTCCGCGGTCGCACGGTCGCGGTCGCGGGCGCCGACGCGCGGCCGGGGCCGTTCTCGCACCGCCTCGGCGTCGCGCCCGCGGAACTGCGGCTCGCGGGCGTCGTCGGCGCCGGGTACGCCGGACTCTCCGCGGGAGTCCGTCGCGCGCGGCGGCTGTTCGCGTAAGGAGAGTCGCCCCCGCGCGAGCGCGCCGGTCGGGCCGGTCGCTCGCGAGGGAGTCGAGACAGCGAGAACGCCGCGTCGCCCCGAGGGGGGTCGGGGCGACGCGGCCGGGGCCCGTCACATGACAAGCGGTCGCGGCGGCGGTCGGGGACCAGAGGCGATTTTTGCGCTTGGCGCGTCGGAGACGCGTTTCACACGGTAGCCGCGACGGGACGCTGCTGGGGATGACGGCCGCGTCGAGTCGCCGTGGGGCCGGCGACCGACGTGACTATCGCCGCCCGGTACGGGCTTCGACCGGGCACGCACCGCCGAGGGATTCGATCCCCGCCGTCTCGGCACGCGGGCGGTGTCATCACGTCTGAATTCAAACCCGAACAGGTATTTAGTATTTTTCCTTATACACTTGTGAACTATCCCGATTTCTTGTGGTTATCAAGACAGAATACGAGCCAACACGAGACGATTGCCAGATTACTACCGGAACAATTCGCCGATTCCGTCGCGGGAGTCGGCGCGTCGGATCGCCGTCCCGTCCCCGTTTCGGAACCCTTATTTTTCCGTCCGGGAATTGTCGAATGCGCGCCGGAGTAGCTCAGCTGGCAGAGCGATTCCTTCGTAAGGAATAGGTCGAGGGTTCAAATCCCTCCTCCGGCTCTTCTGACGGAAGGGAGTGGAGTCGAAGAGCGCCGGTGAGATTTGAACCAGGGAGTGAAGCGAAGCGGAACGACCGTGGTTCACAGTCCCTCCTCCGGCTCTTCTGACGGTGCGACGCCGAGCCGGTGAGCGACGGGGCTCCCGATAGGTGACGCGAGCGCGGTTCTCGGGCCCGATCGAGCCGTTCCGATCGTTCGGTCACCCGCTCTCGGAGAACCATTTATATTCTAGAAATAATATTAGGTGTGTGGTTATCTATCACGGAGTCCTATCGACGTATATGCGACCAGAATACGACTGCGACAGCGAAGAAATGTACGAGTGTTTCAAATGCGGCCGGCGGACCGGCTCCCCGGGCGAGTGCGAGTGCGGGGGCGAACTGCTTCACATCGGTCGCTCGCGGGACCTGTGAGCGTGGCCGAACCGGGCCGTCTCCGGGCCGTCGACGGCGCGGTCAGCCGCCGGTAGCGTCGCCCTCGCCGCTCGCGTCTTCCCCGTCGCTCTCCTCGTCGCCGCCGTTCCCGTCGTCCTCGTCGGCTCCGTCCGCGTCTCCCTCCGGGTCGTAGTCGGGCAGCGAGAGGACGTTCTCGCGGCCCAGCCGGAAGCCGTCGAGGTCGCCCTCGTCGCGCAGCCCCGTCACCACCTGGCTCGTCTTCGCGGCGGTCCAGTCCAACCGCTCGGCCACCTGCTTCTGTTTCATCCGGCCCCCCTCCGACTCGATCAGCCGGAGCACCTGCTCCTCGTTGCTCAACAGGTCCCCGTCGACGGGCCGGGGCTCGTCCGAGTCCGGCTCCGGCGCGTCGCCGTCGTCGTCGCCGGCCGCCGGTTCCGCCGTCGAGTCGCTCGCGGCGGCCCCCGTCGCCGCGTCCGAGTCGTCCGCCGGCACGTCGCCGGTCGCCTCGGTCTCGGCGTCTCCGCCTCCGATGGGCGCCGCGGCCTCAGTGTCCCGGCGGCGGTAGGCGACGGCGGCGCCGGCGACGACGAGCGCCCCGAGGAGCGCGGCGATGCCGGCGGTCGGGACCCCCGAGAGCGGCCCCGCGGGCCCGACCGAGATCCGCGGCTGGCCGGCGGAGAAGTCGACCGGCCCGTTCCAGACCACGGACCGCTCCCGCACCTCGCTCGGCTCGGGCGTCGTCTCGCCGAGGCGGTACCCCTCGGGCCACGAGACGATCAGCGACGAGGCATCGTCGAGGAACAGCCCGTCGACGGCGTCGCCGACGCGGAGCCGGTCGCCGTCGACGGCCGCGAAGTTCGTCCACTCGAACCGGTAGGTCAACACGCCGTACGCCTGCGGGAGCTCGCGCCGCTCGGCGGTCACGGTCGCGTTCGACACGGTCATGTTGCGGCCCGTCGCCGACTCGGCGGTCTCCGCGGTCGAGGCCATCCGGTCGCGGAACCGGGTCGTGTACGCCTCCGTGTCGTTCTCCACGTCCGCGCGGAGCTGTTCGAACGCCCGCTCCTCCTCGTCGGTGCCGAGCCGGATCCGGTACTCGACGGTCCACCGCGCGTCCCCGTCCGGCTGGACGGCGACCTCCATCGACACGTCGTCCGGTTCGACGTCCATCTGGGCGAACCCGCCCTCGAACGGGACCGCGCCGGCGCCGCCCGCGCCGAGCGCGAGACCGACGGCTCCGAGGAGGGCGATGACTGCGAGGAGGATCGGCGCTCGCTGCACGGGCTAAGTCATTCGGACTGTCGGTAAATTCCTTCCCATCCGGACCCGGGTCGCCCCGTCACCCGGAGCCGGACGCGGGGAGTCGACGGTCGCGGCGTGACACCGCTCACGCATCGAGGCGCGAGGGGCTCTCGGCGACCGTCGGCCCGGCGACCGCGGCGCCGCCGACCGACGGCGCGTCCGCGCCGCCGCCCGTCCCGTTACCGCCGGGCCCGTTGCCGCCGGGCTCGCCGCCGCTCGAACTGCCGTCACCCGGACCGTCCCCGCTCCCGGATCCGGTGCCGGAGCCGTCCGGCGCTCCGATCGACCCGTTCCCGGAGCCCGCTCCGGGCGGGCCCATCGACCCGTTTCCCGGACCCGCTCCGGGCGGGCCCATCGAGCCGTTCCCCGAGCTGCCACCGGGGCCGCCCGCACCGGGCGGACCGGCGTCGCCCGGCGGGCCGCGTTCGGTGCCGTTCGCCGGCGGGCCGCGCCGCCCGGGCGCCACCGGCCCGCCGACGCCCTCGCCGGCCACGCCGCGGGCGATGGCGGCGACCTCGGGACCGCTGAGCTCGCTCGCGCGCTCGCGCAGCGCCGTCAGTCGCTCGCCGTCGACGCCCGCCTCGCTGCGGACGGCGGCCGGGAGCTCGGCGGCCGCGCTCGCGCTCCGGTTCAGCCCGCGAGAGAGCGTCTCGATCCGCGCGGTCGTCGTCGCCATCCGCGCGGCGTACTCCCCCTGACTCAACTCGCCGGCCGCGCGGCGCTCGCGCAGCTCCTCCTGTCGCTGCTCCAGCTCCGCGAGGCGCGCTTCGGTCCGGTTCAGGCGCTCCGCCACGACGGCGGCGCGGCTCTCGTTGCTCGCCGCCTCGCGGAGCCCGACCTCGAAGGCCCGCGACTCGACCTCGCCCTCTATCTCGGCGCCCTGTACGCCGACGACGCCGGCGAGCTGCTCGCCGGGACTCAGGTCGACCGTCCCGTTCTCGGCGCCGGAGTCCGCACCGCTCCCGTTCGGCGCGTCGGTCTGTGCGGTCACCGCTCCCGCCGGCGCGGCGGCGGCGGCCCCCGCGATCACCGCGGCGGCGACGGCCGCGACGACGAGGCCGGCAATCCATCGGTTCATCACCAGCGCGTACGCACTCCGTCCCTATATACCCGGAACTCCGTTAAGTCGGATCAACGCGGATTAATCGCACGACGTGAGAGGGATAAGTCGATCCCGGAGGAACGTCGCGTCGCCGGGTGGTCGCTCCCGCAGGGGACGCCCGGTCCGGACCGGGTCGGCGTCACCGCGCGAGCGAGACACCACGGGCGGCGCCGGCACCGCCGCAGCTCAGTACGTCTTCGCGAAGTAGGCGGTCCGCTCGGCGTCGGCGTCGCACATCGCGCACGTCTCGTCGTGCCCCCCGTCGGCGAGGGGGTCGTCGTCCTCGAACGGCACCATCACGATCTCGGCGGCCATCGGCTCCTTGATCGGCTCCTCGCAGGCCTCGTCGCCGCACCACGGGGCCTTCACGTAGCCGCCGTGCTGGCCGAGCGTGCCGAGGATGTCGGCGCGGTCGTCGGCCTCGCGCACGCCGTCGTCGAGGGTCTCCTCGGCGGTCGCGTACAGCTTGGCGTAGATCTCGTCGAACTGGTCGCGGACGGTCTCGGCGACCCCGTCGCGGTCGACCTCGACGCTCTCGCCGTCGGGCCGGTGGACCAGGGTGAGCTCCTCGTCGTCGACCTCGTGGGGGCCGATCTCGATCCGGAGCGGGATCCCGTTGAGCTCGTGTTCGTTGAACTTGAACCCGGGGTTGCGCTCGTCGCGGTCGTCGAGCTCGACCCGGATCCCCGCCTCGTCGAGGTCGTCGGCCACGCCCTCCGCGTACGCCAGCACGTCGTCTTTCGTGTCCTCCTGCCAGATGGGGACGACGACGACCTGGGTGGGGGCGACGGTGTGGGGGAGGACGAGCCCCTGCTCGTCGGAGTGGGTCATGATCAGCGCGCCCAGCGCGCGCCACGAGAGCCCCCACGAGGTGGTGTGGGCGGTGCGCTCCTCCTCGTCCTCGTCCGAGTAGGTGATGTCGAACGCCTCCGCGAACGACTGCCCGAGGTGGTGGGAGGTGCCCGCCTGGACCGACTTCCCGTCGGGCATCAGCGCCTCGACGGTCGTGGTCGTGTCGGCGCCGGGGAACTTGTCGTGGTCCGGCTTCTGCCCCTTCAGGACCGGCAGCGCGAGCAGGTCCTCGTAGACGGACTCGTACTGGTCGAGCCGCGTCATCGTCTCGTCCCACGCGTCCTCGTGGGTCGCGTGCGCGGTGTGGCCCTCTTGCCAGAGGAACTCCTTCGTGCGGAAGAACGGCTTCGTCTCGGTCGCCTCCCACCGCACGACCGAGCACCACTGGTTCACGCGCAGCGGGAGGTCGCGGTGGCTCCGGACCCACTTCGAGATGTACGGCGTGATGATCGACTCGGAGGTGGGGCGGACCGCCAGCCGCTCTTCGAGCTCCTTGTTGCCCGCCTCGTCGACCCACGCCACCTCGGGGTCGAACCCCTCGACGATGTCCTTCTCGCGTTCGAGGTACGACTCGGGGATGAACAGCGGGAAGTAGGCGTTCTGGACGCCGGTGTCCTTGAACTTCGCGTCGAGGAAGCCCTGGAGGCGCTCCCAGACGGCGTACGCCCGCGGGCGGGTGACGATGAACCCGCTCATCCCCTCGGGGCCGTAGTCCGCGAGCCCCGCCTTCCGTACGACCTCGGCGTACCACTCGCCGGTGTTGTGCGTCTTGGACTCGGTGATGCCGAGCTCCTGGTCGTCGTCGCTCATTACTCTCGAAAGCGGGTGTCGCGGGCTTAAAAGGTCCGAACCCGACCGCCGTCGCCCGCCCGCGCGGCGCGTCGGTACGGAGTCCCTTCGGCCCGGCGCGTCGCAAATTCGGCTAAACTCGGGACGAGGGTCGGCGGGGTACTTGGTCGCCCCGCCCCTCCCGCGGGTACGATGTACCCGGTGAAACGGACCGTCCTGCTCGCGGCGCTGATCGTCGTGCTGTCGGCGCTCGTGGCGACCGTCGTCCGCCAACTCGCGGTGATCTGAGCCGCGGGCGGCGCGTCGCTCCGGCCTCCGCGCGATACGTTCCCGTCCGACGCGGTCGGAATTCGCGGAAACGTTAACCGCGTCGCGTCGCCTACCTCGCCCATGGACCTGTCGGGGCTGCGTCGACACGCGCCGCAGTCGCTCGCCGGGCGCCGGGAGGCGGCCGTGCTGGCGCCGGTGATCGCGCGGGACGGCGACGCCCACCTCCTCTTTACCAAGCGCGCCGCGCACCTCGGCGAGCACCCCGGACAGATGAGCTTCCCCGGGGGCGGCCGCGAGCCGATCGACCGGACGCTGACCGACACCGCGCTGCGCGAGGCCGACGAGGAGGTCGGGATGCGACCGACGGAGGTCGACGTCGTCGGGCGCCTCGACGACACCCGCACGTCGAGCAAGTACGCGGTCCGCCCGTTCGTCGGCGTCGCCCCCGACCGCGAGTACGTCCCGGACGAGTCGGAGGTCGCCGAGGTGGCGGTCCTCCCGGTCGACGCGCTCACCGACCCGGCGAACTACGAGTCAGAGCGCCGGGTCGGCCACCCGGAGTACGGCGACCACCGCGTCCACTTCTTCCACGTCGACGGCTATACCGTGTGGGGCGTGACGGGCCGGATGGTCGTCCAACTGCTCGAGCGGACGACCGACTGGCGCGCGCCCGCGGAGCCGGACCGGGTCGTCGGCGCGGACGCGGAACTCCCGATCTGAGCGGCTGCGGCCCCGAATGGCCAGTTTTACCACGCAGAAGGCCGCTTCCACCGGTATGTCCGACCTCGTCGAGAGCCTCCGCGCGGTCGACGGCGCGGAGGCCCGGGTGATGGCCCACCTCGGGTCCCTCGATTTCACCGTCGAATACGTCCGGGACGACCTCGCCTCCCTGTACTCGGACCGGGATCTGGAGTCCGCGTACCGGCTGATAATGGCGAATCAGGTCTCCAGCGACGACTTCAAGGAGCTGATCGACGAGTCGTTCGAGGCCCAGACGCTGTTCTTCGAGAACGTCGTCGTGTTCGTGTTCCCCTCGGCCCGCTACGAGGCCGTCTTCGCCTCCTTCGACCGGACCGAGCCGTTCCCCGTCCTCGACATCATCGACGCCGCCGATCAGTCCTGACCGCTCGCGGCGCCCGGCTCGTATCGGCCGCTCACCCCGTCGGCTCGACCGCCAGGCGCAGCGCCGCGGGCGCGCCGTCGGCGAGCGCGGCGACCAGGTCGCGGTCGAGGTCGGCCGCGGCGCCGTCGCCGTCGACGAGGACCGTCCGCTCGTCGTCGGTGTAGTCGCTCGTGCGTCCGACCATGGAGCGCTCGTCGAGCAGGGCGAGCCCGGGGTCGCCGCGGCCGACGACCCGGTCGACGTGAGCGGGGTCCGCGAGGTCGACCGCCTCGGCGCCCGGCTCCCCGGCCGCGACGGTGGCCGTGATCGTCGCGTCCGCGTCCCGGCAGGCCTCGCGGAACTCGGCCGAGAAGTCCCGCGGGGCCCGGTCCGCCTCGACGCCGACGATACAGTCGCCCGCCGGCGTGAGCCAGTCGTCGGTCGTGAACTCGAACGTGCTCGCGTGCTCGGCGGTGACGTGCTCGTGGCCGACCGCGCGCACGACCTCGACGTACGGGTCGTCGGCGCCCGCGTCGGCGTCGCCCGCGACGGGCTCGCTCCGGGCGTCTGCGTCGCTCATGTCCGTCGGTCGGCGGCGGCGCGACAAGTGCGCGTCGCTTCGGCGGCGGGGTTCGACCCGCGGGCGGCAGCGGGGTTCTACCCGCTGGGGGCGGCGGCGGGGATCGACCCGCGGGCGGCGGGGGCGCTCCGGGTCACACGTCGGCGCCCTCGGCGAGCGCGGGGACGAGGCGGGCTGGGTTCTTCGCCAGCACGCGCCGCATCAGGTCCTCGGAGACGTCGAGCGTGAGCACCTCCATCACGCCGACGTTCGGGTGGACGTCCGGCGCGCCGGAGCCGAAGAGGACGCGGTCGGGGTGTTCCAAGACGCCGCGTTCGAGCACCTCGCGGTACCGGACCGCGCTCGTGTCGACGTGGAGGCGGTCGTACTCGTCGAGCAGGTCGAGCGTCTCGTTCATCAGGTCGGCGTCCAGCGGGTACCCGCCGAAACTGCCCAGCACGACCGGGAGGTCGTAGCCCAGCAGCTCGGTTTCGACCGCCTCGGGCGGGAACTCCCGGCCCGCGTGGACGAACAGGGGGAGGTCGGCGTCCTCGAGGCGGGTCAGCACGTCCTCGTTGGGGAGGCCGTCGACGTGGGGCGCCAGCGTGAAGCCGTGGAAGCGGTCGTCGTAGGAGTACTGCTCGACGTCGTCGGGGCGGGTGTGGTGGTCGTCGCGCTCGGCGCGCAGGTTCCGGACGGCCGACACCGGGCCGGTCCCGGGGTCGCGGGGGCCGTTGAGGCGGGCGAACGCGACGAACGGGCGGTCGATGGAGAGGCGGGCGACGGCGTTGTTCGCGCGGAGGTAGCTCCGCCCGGCGGCGCGTTGCCCGGGGCTCGCGACCGCGCGGACGATCCCGGCCTGGAGCATCTCGCGTTCCAGGCGCTCCGGCGAGATGTCGCGCCCGTGGGTGGCGACCGACGACTCGTCGGGGTCGAGGGTCGCGCGGGTGTCGACGATCCGGAAGTCGTGTTCGAGCCCGAGCATGCCGCTCTCTACCGGCCCGTCTCGGGCGACCCGCATGTGCCTGTCGGTCGCACGGCGGAGGCCGCCCCGCGCCCCCGGTTGGGCCGGCGACCCACGCCGGACGAACGCTGAAGTGACCGTCCGCCATCGCGGATCGACATGGAACTCGTGGCAGCCGACGAGGACGACCTCGACGCGCTCGTCGAGCGGTGGTACGACCTCGCGACCGCGATGGAGTCGCACTCGCCGCTGAACGAAATCGTCTACGCGGACGCGGAGGCGGTCCCCGACGACGGGTTCCGCGCGCACCTCGACGACCCCTCCGTGACCGACTACCTCGTGGTCGTCGACGGCGAGACGGTCGGGTTCGTCACCCTCGAAACGGGCGAGCGCCCCTCTCGGGAGCGGGGGCGGTACCTCGACGTGGTGAACCTCGAAATCGACCCGGGCCGCCGGAACGAGGGGCACGGCAGCGCGGTCCTCGAACGGGTGGAAGCGATGGCCCGCGAGGACGACCGCGACTACCTCACCGTCTCCTGCGAGTGGGGCAACGACGGCGCGCGGCGGTTCTACCGCGACGCGGGCTTCGAGCCCAAGCAGGTGACGTACGCGCGCTCGCTGGAGTGATCAGCGGGCGGCGCCCACCACCGGCGACGCCCCCGGCCGATGACGCTCGCTCCCCAGGGGGCCGCTACGGCCCGGCCGTCGAGACGATCTTCACCACGTCGCCCTCGGTCAGCTCGTGGCCCTCGCCGATCCGGCGCGAGGCGCGCGCGTCCACCGCGTGGAGGTACCCCTCGCCGATGTCGGAGTGGACCGCGTACGCGAGGTCGCGGGGCGTCGATCCCGCGGGCAGCAGGAAGGCGTCCGGGAGGACGTTGCCCGTCCCGTCAGTCCACTTGCCGGCGTCCTGGACCGGGTAGGCGGTGATCTGGTCGAGCAGGTCGTAGACGGCCGCGTTCAGCGCGGTCTGGACCCCCGTCCCGCCGTGGGCCGCCATCGACTCGCGGAGCGCGTCGAGGCCGGCGCGCTGGTCGTCGGAGACGTCGCCGGTGATGGCGAACTCCTCGTCGCCCGGATCGTAGTCGACGACCCCGGCCTCCGCGGCGCGGCGCAGGGCGAGTTCGCCGTCGGCGGTCGCCGGGATCACGGGCTTGTCGGTCCCCTCGCGGATGCGCTCGACCGCGCCCTCGGGCGCCGCGTCGACCTTGTTCGCGACGACGACGATGGGCTTGGTGCGGCGGCGGACCGCCCGCGCGAGCGCCTCGCGGTCGTCGTCGGTCCACGCCTTCGGGTCGTCCGGGTACTCCAGCCCGCGCAGGACCGCGGTCACGTCGCGCTCGGTCGCGCCGAACCCCGTGAGCATGTCCGACAGCGCCGCTTCGAGGTCGAAGTCCGGCGCGCGGGACTTCCGCTCGACGCCCTCCCAGTTGCGGTCGACGATGCCGGCGAGCCACAGGTCCATCTCCTCCTCGATGAAGTCCACGTCGTCGAGGGGGTCGTGGCTCCCGACCTC
Organism: Halorubrum sp. Atlit-8R; assembly: GCF_003666025.1. Taxonomy (NCBI): domain Archaea; kingdom Methanobacteriati; phylum Methanobacteriota; class Halobacteria; order Halobacteriales; family Haloferacaceae; genus Halorubrum; species Halorubrum sp. Atlit-8R. Next base: position 637,688 of record NZ_QPLV01000001.1, on the reverse strand, counting down.
CACCGGGTCGCCCTCGGCGTTCGTGGCGCCGGAGGCGTCGACGACGTTCAACACCACGTCCGCGTTCGTCAGCTCGTCGAGGAACTGGTTGCCGAGCCCCTTCCCTTCGTGGGCGCCGGGAACGAGCCCGGCGACGTCGAGGAGTTCGACCGGGACGTACCGCTTCCCGTCGCGGCAGTTCTCCGCCCCGCAGCGCTCCTCGCGGTTGAGGCAGGGGCACTCGGTGCGGACGTAGGTCACGCCTCGGTTCGGGTCGACGGTCGTGAACGGGTAGTTCGCGACGTCGACGTCGGCCATCGTGGCGGCGGTGTAGAAGGTGGACTTGCCGGCGTTCGGCTTGCCCGCGAGCGCGACCGTGAGCATACCCGACGGTCGCGGCCCCGCGAAAAGCGCCTTTCGGTCGGGCGGGGCGAGCGCGCGGGGCTACTTCCGCGCGACGATCCGGAGTACGTCCTCGTCGGCCAGTTCGTGCCCCTTCCCGACCTGCTGGTCGTCGTGTTTCGCGCTCTCGCCGGTCACGCGCGCGAACTTGAACCGCTCGTCGAACTCGCCACCGAGCTTCTCGCAGGCGTCGCCGACGGTGTCGCCCTCGAACAGGATGAGCGGCTCCTCGTAGTCGACGCCGCGGCCCGGCTTGTCCATGTAGATCCGAATGACGCCCAGCTCCTCCCAGAGGCGCTCCTTGAGCCCGTCGAGGCCGAGCCCCTCCTGCGCGGAGATGAACACCACGTCGTCGGGGTCGAGGTCGCGCTCGCGCAGCTCCTCTTTCACGGTCGGGAGGTAGCTCTTGTCGATGAGGTCCGCCTTGTTGACCGAGACCATCGAGGGGAGGTACTCGCGGTTGTCCATCACGGCGTCGACCAGCTCGTCGATGGTGAGGTCGTGGGGGATCGTCACCTTCGCGTTGACGTAGCCGTACTCGCGGAGGACCTGCTTGACCGTCTCCTCGTCGAGGCTCACCTCGTCGCTCATCGTCACGCCGAGCCCGTCCTTGTGCGTCTTCCGGATGTTGATGTTCGGGGGCTCGGTGTCGAGGCGGATGTTCGTGTTGTACAGCTCCTCGCGGAGCCGGTCGTACTGCTCGATCTCGAAGACCGAGAGCATGAACACGACGAGATCCGCGGTCCGGACCACCGAGAGCACCTCCTTCCCGCCGCCGCGGCCGCCCGCGGCGCCCTCGATCAGGCCCGGCACGTCGAGGATCTGGATGTTCGCGCCGCGGTACTGCAGCATGCCGGGGTTGACGTCGAGGGTCGTGAACTCGTAGGAGCCGACCTCGCTGTCGGCGTTCGTGAGGGCGTTGATGAGGGTGGACTTGCCGACGCTCGGGAACCCGACCAGGGCGACGGTGGCGTCGCCGTGCTTCTCGACCGCGTAGCCGTGGCCGCCGCCGGCGGAGGACTGGTTCTCCAGCTTCTCCTTTTTTTCCGCGAGCTTCGCCTTCAGCCGCCCGATGTGGGCCTCCGTGGCCTTGTTGTAGGGCGTGTTGGCGATCTCCTCGCGGAGGTCTTCGATCTCCTCCTCCAGTCCCATTACCCGTTCCTCGGCCGGTCGGCTCGTTAAAGGTGTTCCTTCGGGTCGCCGGCCCTCGGTCGGGGATCGGATCGACCGCCAGCCCCGCGCGAGCCGGCCGCTCGCCGCCGCCGCGAGTGGTTGGGCCGCCGATACTTCGACACGGTTATATCGGAGACGAATAACCCACTCACACGCCGAATGCCAGATCCGTCGAGCCTTCGCGACAGTACGCAGATCGTCCTCCCGCGCCGCGCGCTCGACGGGCACCGGGAGTGTCTCGAATCCCGCTTCACCGTCACCGTCGTGGAGGGGTCCGACCAGTACCGGATCATCGGGAGCCCGGTCGAGATCAAGGCCGCCAGCAACTACCTCGCGCGCAACGGCGTCGCGGTCGCGTGAGTCGCCCGGCGGTCGCTCGCGGATTCCCGTGAGCGACGGTCCCCCGCCGCGACTCCCCGACCGCCGCGCCGGCTGCGAGTTTCGGATCCCCACGCCGGCTGCTGGGGTCCAAACCCTATTGCGTTCCATCCCCCAACGGCGACCGTGACGGACACCAACCGCGAGTGGCTTCTCGCCGAGCGGCCGACCGGCGAGCCCGACCAGGACAGCTTCGAACTGCGCGAGACCGAGGTCCCCGACCCCGACCCGGGCGAGCTCCTCGTCCGCGTTCGGTACCTCTCCGTCGACCCGTACATGCGCGGCCGGATGCGCGACGCCGAGTCGTACGCCGAGCCGTGGGACGTGGGCGACGCGCTCAAGGGCGGCGTCGTCGGCGAAGTGGTCGAAACGGAGAGCGACGCGTACGACGCGGGCGACCTCGTGACCGGCGAGGGGCGCTGGGCCGACTACGCGACGCTCGACGCCGACGACGTCGCGCCGGTCGACCCGACCGTCGCCGACCCCGAAGCGTACCTCGGCGCCCTCGGGATGCCCGGCCGGACCGCCTACTTCGGCCTCCTCGACGTGGGCGAACCGAAGCCCGGCGACACGGTCGTGGTCTCCGGCGCGGCCGGCGCCGTCGGCTCCGTCGTCGGCCAGATCGCGAAGCTGAACGGCTGTCGAGTGGTCGGCTTCGCGGGCAGCGACGAGAAGACCGACTGGCTCACCGACGACCTCGGCTTCGACGCCGCGATCAACTACAAGGCGACGGACGACTACCGGGCCGCGCTCGACGAGGCGGCGCCGGACGGCGTCGACGTGTACTTCGACAACGTCGGCGGCCCGATCACGGACGCCGTGTTCACGAAGCTGAACCTCGACGCGCGCGTCGCGGTCTGCGGTCAGATCGCTCACTACAACGACAAGACGGTCCCGACCGGGCCGCGGAAGCTCCCGCAGCTCATCTCCGTGCGCGCGAAGGTCCAGGGCCTGCTCGTCGGGGACTTCGCGACCCGGTTCGGCGAGGCGAGCGAGCGCCTCGGGCGGTGGGTCGCGAGCGGCGACCTCGAACACCGCGAGACTGTCGTGGAGGGCCTGGAGAACGCGCCCGACGCCTTCCTCGGCCTGTTCTCCGGCGACAACATCGGGAAGCAGGTGGTGCGGGTGTCGGCGGCGGAGCAGTAGTCTCGACTCGCTCGACCGCGTCACTTGGGGGACGTTGTCCTTCGCGCGGCGGTCGTCACCGCCGCGAGGGAACCGTCGGCAGGGCTATACGACGCTGAGATGTATCGGCGCGTATGGAATTACGCCGCTGGGCCGCGGTCGCGCTCGTCGGGGCCGTCGTCGTCGCCGCCGCGTACGCGGTCTTCGCGGGCGCCCTGATCGGGTCCGACGTGGCGTCGTACTCCTCCGACGGCGTCACCGTGTCGGACCTCGCGTACGAGGACGCCTTGGACCGAGCCGACGCGGCCGGGTACGCGGTCGAGCGCGTCGGTTCGAGCGGCTTCCACCCGGCGGGGATCGACGAGCTCGACGCCGACCTCGGCCCGGGGTACGAGGCGTTCAGGGTCACGTTCGACCACTCGGAGGCGACGCGGCTGTGGGCCACCTTCTACGCCGACGAGGGCGTCACCGTCGTGACCGTCTTCGCGGACGGTAACCGCGGCGAGGTCACCGTCGACGACCTCCCGCCGGAGGAGTGGCTCGTCGGTCGGCTCACGACGCTGTTCGAGATGGACGAGGCGACCGCGGCGGGGTACGTCGAGGAACTACAAGCGAACGTCCGTGACTCCGAGCCCGACGAGCCCGGGGCGGGCGCCCCGGAGATCCGGGTCGACGAGCCGGTCGCGTTCCGCGCGGCGTACGACGATCTGACCGCTCGCGCGACGACGGTCACCGAGCGTTCCGTCCCGGGCTCCGGCCAGCACACCCGCGAGTACTACGCGGGCGAAGCGCGGCTGGGAGCGATCGACTTCGTCCTCTCTCGGGCGACCGTCACGCACGAGGTCGACGGATACACTTACCGCGTCCACCTCGACTACCACGGCGGGGTCGAGGTCGACGCGCAGACGCGCGCCTCCCGGTCCTTCGAGGAAGCCGACGTTCGCGCGACCTTCCGACGGATGTTCGAGGAGATGGGGATCCCGCCGGAGACGGCCGACCACCTACGACTGGAGTATCGGGGGAGCGTGTGGTGAACGGGAAGGAGTCTCTTCATTCGGTGCGCGCGAGTGGAATTCGACCCCTCAGTACGGGTTACACCGCTCGTGACGTTGCCCGCGACGCAAAAACGTGGACTCGCGGGGGTCCCGCGAGCGAACGGAGTGAGCGAGTGGGACCACGCGAGGGAACGACTGAACGACTGAAAGGAGTGAAGGAGTGGACTCGCGGGGATTTGAACCCCGGGCCTTCCCCGTGCCAGGGGGATGATCTACCACTGATCTACGAGCCCGCGAACGCATCCGTTCGTTCCCCGCTGGATATATTAAGGCCTTCGACTCGCCGACGCGAGGCGGACCCGCTCCGGAGCGCGTCAGATCCGGTCGGAGTCGACGTACACGTCGAGGTCCACGTCCCGCCTCGACCCCTCTAAGTCCTGAACGGCGCGTTCGACGACCTGCTCGGCCTCGTCTCGGATCAGCGGGACCGCCTTCTTCAACACCCAGTCGAACGAGACCAGCCGGGGGAGATCGAGCGCGTCCGAGCTGGCGGATCCCGGGTCGAACTCGACTTCGAGCGCGACCTCGCAGGGGGCGTCGTCGCTCTGCTCGGCGTCGCCGCTCGTGTCGACGCTCCCGTCGTCGCTCGCCGCGGGCGTCACCCGCCAGCAGCCGCCGGCGTCGATGTCCTTCGTGATCTCCCAGTCGATGCGGGCGGGCGGGTCGACGCCGGTCACCTCCGAGCGGGCGGTGTAGGATATCTTCCACCACGCGAACGTGAGCGCGTACCGGGTCCCGGGCCCGCCGTCGCCGGCCACGGTGCGGACCTCGCGGAGGTACTCCGAGTAGTTCGCGTACTGCGGGAAGTCCAGCAGGAACTCGTACACCTCCTCGGGGTCGGCGTACACCTCCGTTCGCACGACGAGTTCGTCCACGTACTCGGGTTCGCGCGGCGCTTATTAAACGGTCCGGCGACGGTACGTGTTCGGCGTTTCCGCAGTGATCGGTGTCTGATCCTCACCCACTCGGTGGTAATCGAGCGACCTCGGGACGACGGAGCGCTCCTCCAAAGCCCCAGTCTCCCGCTCGTACGGATTTAGCTTCCCTACGGTGAACACCGCCAAAGCCCCAGCCGCGAGGACTCGCGCGACTCGCTGTGCTCCTCAGTCGCTCGCTCCGCTCGCTCCTTGCGGTGCTTGCGTCGTCGTGCTTCGCCCTCCCGGCTGCCCCTTTGAGTCCCGCCCCGCACCACAGCCGTACCTCACACCTCCCCAGCCTCGCCGTTCGCTCCGGGCTCCCTTCGGTCGCCCGTCGCTCACGGCGTCCCTCGCGCGTGCTCCTCGCGCCCGCTGGGCGCTCGGAGGCACGCGCCACCGCTCCCAGAAAGGAATTCCTGAACCGCGACGGAGACGAAAGGGCGCGATCAGCCGAACCCGGAACGGGCCGCCGAAGCCGCCGGATACATGGGGGTCGCGGCGCTCGTACGCCCATGGCTGCCGACGAGCGCAACGCCTTCGAAGTGTACCGCGACCGGGTGGATCGACCCCTCGGACGGCTGTTCCGCGAGTACGGGGCCTCCGAGGCGCACTGGCTCGTGGTCGGGATGGTCGCCAACATCGTCGCCCGCGTCGCGGGGCTGATCCCGCCGGTCGTCCTCGGCGTCGCGATCGACGCCGTCTTCACCGGCACCGGTCCCTACACGCTCCCGATCGTTCCCGACGCGTGGCTCCCCACCGAAGACGGCGCGCAGTTCCGACTCTCCGTGCTGCTCATCTTCGGGTCGTTCATCGTGACGGGCGTGTTCACGTACGTCTACGGCATCGCCGCGAACAACTTCGCGCACCGCGTGATGCACGCGGTCCGCACCGACTCCTTCGACCAGATGCAGCGGCTCGACATGACCTTCTTCGACGACAAACAGACCGGCGAGGTCATGTCCGTCCTCAACAACGACGCCTCGAACCTGGAGGTCTTCTTGGACAACGCCCTCCAGAACTCCGCCCGCCTCGGCGTGATGCTCGTCGGGATCGCGACGGTCCTCGTCTACTACAACTACGAGCTGGCGGTCGTCACCCTCGCCGCGATCCCGCTGATGTTCCTCTTCACGCTCTGGTTCATGCGCGCGGTCGAGCCGCGGTACACCGCCCAGCGGTCCGTCGTCGGCGACCTCAACACCGCCCTCGAAAACGCGCTGTCGGGCGTCGAACTGGTGAAGACCTCCAACACGGAGGCCCACGAGAGCGAGCGCGTGGAGGACGCCTCGTTCTCGTACTTCCAGCGGACGATGTCGATCCTCCGGCTCAACTACGTCTACCGCCCCGGGATGGAGCTGCTCGCCGGGCTGGCGTTCGCCGCGACCTTCGCGGTCGGCGGCTACTGGCTCGCGAACGGCCCGCCGGGCCCGTTCTCCACCGAGCTGACCGTCGGGACGTTCGTCACCTTCGTCCTCCTCACGCAGCAGTTCGTCGCCCCGCTCGCCGAGGTCTCGAACATCATCGACCAGTACGAGAACGCGAAGGCCTCCTGCGAGCGCGTGTTCGGGCTGCGCGACATCCCGGTCCGCATCGAGGACGCCGACGACGCGGTCGAACTCGGCGGCGAGGGCCGGAGCGACGACGGGGCTCGAAACGACGGCGGCGTGACGCCGGCCGGCGACCCCGACCACGGCGGCGTCGCGGGCGCGGTCGAGTACGACGACGTCTCCTTCGCGTACCCCGAGAACGCCCTCGTCGACCCCGAGGACGCCGAGGAGGAGGTCCTCCGCGGCGTCTCGTTCGCCGCCGACCCGGGCGACACCGTCGCCCTCGTCGGCCCGACCGGCGCCGGGAAGTCCACGCTGCTCAAGCTCCTCCTCCGGCTGTACGACGTGACCGACGGCGCCATCCGCGTCGACGGCCACGACGTGCGCGACGTGACCGTCGAGAGCCTCCGCTCGTCGGTCGGGTACGTCGCGCAGGACACCACGCTGTTCGACGGCACCATCGCCGAGAACATCCGCTACGGGCGGTTCACGCGGATCGATGAGGCGGGCGCCGAGGGCCTCGACGAGGACGAGGTCCGCGAGCGCGTGGTCGAGGCCGCGAAGGCCGCGGAGGCCCACGACTTCATCTCGTCGCTGCCGAACGACTACGAGACCCGGATCGGCGAACGCGGCGTGAAGCTCTCCGGCGGCCAGCGCCAGCGCCTCGCCATCGCCCGGGTCGTCCTCCAGGACCCCGCGATACTCATCCTCGACGAGGCGACCTCCGCCGTCGACACCGAGACCGAGATGCTGATCCAGCGCTCGCTCGACCGGCTCGCCGCCGACCGCACCACCTTCGTCATCGCGCACCGCCTCTCGACGGTCACCGACGCCGACACCGCGCTCGTGTTGGAGGACGGCGAGGTCGTCGAGCGCGGCACCCACGAGGAGCTGCTCGCCGCGGACGGGCTCTACGCGAAGCTCTGGGGCGTCCAGGCCGGTGAGATAGACGAGCTACCGGAGGAGTTCGTCGAGCGCGCCCGCGAGCGCCACGTCGACCGCGCGGTCGAGCGGGCGACCGAGAGCGAGGTCGACTCGGAGACGCTGGAGTAGCGGGCGGCGCTCGTTTCGCGGCTCAGTCGTCGCTCGACACCTGACCGGTCGCGTCGGCGTCGGCGTCCGGCACCGCGGCGGCGGGCGCGGGCGGCTCGTCGCGCACGTCGGCGCCCGTGCCCTCCGCGATGACCTCCGCGTACGCGTCGGGGAAGACGCGGACGAAGTCGTCGAGCGCGGCCTCCCAGTCGTCGAGGAGGTCGGCCGCGCGCTCGCTGTCGGTGTACGCGCGGTGGTTCTCGACGAGCCGGCGGAGCATCCGCTCGTCCGACCCCTCCAGCGTCTCGGAGACCGACACCATCCCGCGGTTGACGCGGTCGTCGAGGCGGTCGTCGGGGTCGTACACGTAGGCGATGCCCCCGGACATCCCGGCCGCGAAGTTGCGGCCCGTGTCGCCGAGGACGGCGACGACGCCGCCGGTCATGTACTCGCAGCCGTGGTCGCCGACGCCCTCGACGACCGCTTTCACGCCCGAGTTGCGGACGCCGAAGCGCTCGCCGGCGACGCCGTTGACATACATCTCGCCGTCGGTGGCGCCGTACAGACAGACGTTGCCGGCGACGACGTTCTCGGTCGGGTCGTACGCCGCCTCGGCGGGCGTGTCGATCACGAGCCGCCCGCCGGAGAGCCCCTTGCCGACGTAGTCGTTGGCGGCGCCCGACAGCTCCATCGTGATCCCCGGCGCGAGGAACGCGCCGAAGCTCTGCCCGGCCTCGCCGTCGAACCGGCAGGAGATGGTGTCGTCCGGGAGGCCCTCGCCGCCGTGTTCGGAGACGACGCGGTTCGAGAGCGTGGCGCCGACCGCGCGGTCGACGTTGCGCACGTCGCGGGTGAGCGCGACCGGCGCGCCGTCCTCGATGGCGGGCGCGGCCTCCTCGATGAGGTCCCAGTCGAGCAGGTCGTCGATGCCGCCGTGGGCCTGTTCGCGGACCTTGGTGCGCGACTCGCCCGCGGGCTCGGCGATGACCGCCGAGAGGTCGAGGTGCTTCGCCTTCTCGTGGTCGGTGTCGCGCTGGGCGAGCAGCTCGGGGCGGCCGATGAACTCCTCAAGCTCCGTGTACCCCTGCTCTGCCATGATCTCGCGCAGCTCCTGCGCGATGAACGTCATGTAGTTGATGACGTGGTCCGGCTGGCCGGGGAACCGCTGGCGGAGGTCCTCCCGCTGGGTGGCGACCCCGACCGGACAGGTGTTCTCGTGGCACTGCCGGGCCATCACGCAGCCCGCGGTGACGAGCGACGCGGTGCCGAAGACGTACTCCTCGGCGCCGAGTGCGGCCGCGACCGCGACGTCGCGGCCGGTCCGCAGCCCGCCGTCCGCGGAGACGCGAATGCGGTCGCGCAGCCCGGTGGCGCGGAGCATCTGGTTCGCCTCCGCGAGCCCGAGCTCCCACGGCAGGCCGGCGTTCTTGATCGAGGTCTTCGGCGAGGCGCCGGTCCCGCCGTCGTGACCGGAGACGTGGACCACGTCGGCGTTCGCCTTCGCGACGCCGGCCGCGATGGTGCCGATGCCGGCCTCCGAGACCAGCTTCACGTTGACGTCGGCCTCGGGGCTCGCGGCCTTCAGGTCGAAGATGAGCTGCTTGAGGTCCTCGATCGAGTAGATGTCGTGCTGGGGCGGCGGCGAGATGAGCCCGACGCCGGGCGTCGAACACCGGACGTGCGCGATCATCTCGTTGACCTTCTTGCCGGGGAGGTGGCCGCCCTCGCCGGGCTTCGAGCCCTGCGCCATCTTGATCTGGAGCTCCTCGGCGCTCGCGAGGTACTCGGAGGTGACGCCGAAGCGGCCGGAGGCGACCTGCTTGACGGTACACTCCTTCTCGGTGTCGAACCGCTCGGGCGGCTCGCCGCCCTCGCCGGTGTTCGACTTCGCGCCCAGCCGGTTCATCGCGATGGCGTTGTTCTCGTGGGCCTCCGGCGAGATGCTCCCGAGGCTCATCGCGGCCGTCGAGAAGCGCTCGACGATCGACTCGACGGGCTCGACCTCCTCGACCGGGACCGGGTCGCGGTCGGAGTCGAACTCCAAGAGCCCGCGAAGCGACTGGAGCTCCTCGGTCTGGTCGTTCACCAGCTCCGCGAACTCTTGGTACTGCTCGTAGTCGCCGCCGCGGACGGCCTGCTGGAGGGTGCCGACCGTCTGGGGGTTCCAGCCGTGTTTCACGCCGGACGAGCGGTGCTCGTACTCGCCGATCGTCTCCAGTTCGGGGTCGGCGCCGAACGCCATCGCGTGGCGCGTGCGCAGGTCGTCTTCGATCTGCTCGATCCCGATCCCCTCGGTGCGGATCTCGGTCCCCTCGAAGTACTCGGCGACGAACTCGGAGTCGAGCCCGACCGCCTCGAAGATCTGGGCGCCCTGGTACGACTCCATCGTCGAGATGCCCATCTTCGCCATCGTCTTGAGGAGGCCGTCCTCCAGCGCGTGGCGGTACGCCGCGAGCGCCTCATCTTCGTCGGCGCCGTCCGGCCCGGCGACCACGTCGGCGATGGAGGCGTACGCGAGGTACGGGTCGACGGCGTCGGCGCCGTAGCCGACGAGCGTCGCGAGGTGGTGGACCTCGTGGGGCTCGGCGGACTCGACGACCACGCCCGCGCGGTTGCGGAGCCCCTTGCGGACGAGGTGGTGGTGGACCGCGCCGGTCGCGAGCAGGCTCGGCACCGCCAGGCGGTCCGGGCCCACCGCGCGGTCCGAGAGGACGACCACGTCGGCGCCGTCCTCGATGGCGGCCGCGGCGTCCTCGCGGACCCGGTTGACGGCGTCGACGAGCGACCCGTCGCGGTCGTAGGTGACGTCGACGACGACGGAGGTGAAGTCAGGGCGGTCGGCGGCCCCGTCGGCGTCGCCCGGGCTCCGCTCGCCCGGTCCGGGGAGGTCCCGGAGGGCGGTCGTCTCGGCGTCCGTCAGGACCGGGGAGTCGGCGACAATCTGCTCGGCGTGCTCCGGGGTCTCGTCGAGGAGGTTGCGCTGGTTGCCGATGCGCGTCTCGAGCGAGGTGACGAGCTCCTCGCGGATGTAGTCGATCGGCGGGTTCGACACCTGCGCGAACAGCTGCTTGAAGTAGGTGAACAGCGGGCGGTCCACGTCGGCCAGCACCGAGAGCGGCGTGTCGTCGCCCATGGAGCCGACCGGGTCCTTCCCGTCCTTCGCCATCGGCTCGACGAGGTGGTTCAGCGAGTCGGTCGTGTAGCCGAACGCGGCCTGGTGGGCGCGGACGGTCGGTTCCGCGTCCCCGTCATCCGCGTCGTCGAGCGCGTCGGCGTCGATCCCGGCCGCGACGTCGTCCTCCTCGGTGAGCGCGTCGAGGTCGACCTGGCCGTCCTCGACCCACTCGCCGTACTTCTCGTCGGTGAGCTCCTCGAACACCTCGTCGTCGGGGACGATCCGGCCCGCCTCGGGGTCGGCGACGAAGATTTCACCGGGTTGGAGGCGGCCGCGGCGGCGCACGTCCGCGGGCTCGGTCGGGAGCGCGCCGACCTCGCTGCCGACGACGAGGCGTTCGTCCGTCGTCACCTCGTAGCGGCACGGGCGGAGCCCGTTGCGGTCTAAGACGCCGGCGACGCGCTCGCCGTCGAAGCCGATGACGAGGGCGGGGCCGTCCCACGGCTCGACGAGCGAGGCGTGGTAGTCGTAGAAGTCCGCGCGGTCGTCGTCCATCAGGTCGTCGCCGCGGAACGCCTCCGGGATCAGCATCCGGAGCGCGTGCGGGAGGTCGCGGTCGGTGTGGAGGAGCAGTTCGAGCGCGTTGTCGACGCTGGCGGTGTCCGACTGGTTCGGGTCGTCGATCACCGGCTTGATCGTGTCGAGTTCGGCCCCGAACGCCGGGTGTTCGAGGTCGTTCTCCCGGGCCCGCATCCAGTTGACGTTGCCGCGGATCGTGTTGAACTCGCCGTTGTGGACGATGTTGCGGTACGGGTGCGCGAGGTGCCACGCGCCGAGCGTGTTCGTCGAGAACCGCGCGTGGACCAAGGCGACGTGGCTCGCGAAGCGCTCGTCGGTCAGGTCGGGGTAGTAGTCCGCGAGCTGCGAGCCCTTCAGCAGGCCCTTGTAGACGACGCGCTGGCGGTCGAGCGAGCAGACGTAGAAGCGTCCCGCGCCGTCGACCTCCGAGACGGAGTTCTCGATCTCGCGGCGGGCCGCGTACAGCGCGCGGTCGAAGCCGAGCAGGTCCGGATCGGCGTCGTCGGGGCGGTTCCCCTCGCTGGTGAACCGCTGGGCGAGCCCCGCGCCCTCGACGGGCGCGACGAACACCTGCGACACCTCGGGCTCGGAGTCGAGCGCCGTGGCGCCGAGGTCGGCGTTGTCGGTGGGCACGGAGCGCCACGCGAGCACCTCCAGCCCGTAGACGGCGCACACCTCGGCGATGACGTCGTGGATCTCCGCCTGGACGCCCGGCTCCGGCGGCATGAACACGGAGCCGACCGCGTACTCCTCGGGGAGGTCGGCGTCAACGACGTCGCGGAAGAACTCGTCCGGCCGCGCGACCATGATCCCCGCGCCGTCGCCGGTGTTCTCCTCGGCGCCGGTCGTCCCGCGGTGTTCGAGGTTTTCGAGCAGTTCGACCGCGTCCGCGACGGTGTCGTGCGACGGCGCGCCGTCGAGGTCGACGACCCCGCCGATGCCGCAGTTCGACCGGTCGTCCGTCGGCGCCGCGAGCCCCCCCTCCTGACCCGAGGACTCCGAGTCGCGTACGCCCCGGGTGGTACTACGTGACTTGGTCATACGCTTTCCTACGGATGAACAGTTAAAGGTATGACCCTGATAGGGGTAGGATCCATCGTACACACATTAGGGAATATAAGGTAATTATTCATCACGGGTGGTGAACAGATGACACACCGCCGGGATCGGTCGGAAGTGTCGGAATTTCGCCCCGATAATTGGTGGATTAGCCCATAACACACCGCGAGCGTTTCACTCGATCCGAGTAGAGTGGTGAAACGTCCAGCCCGAAATTACTCTCGGAGGGGGACGAACGAGCCGTTGATGTCCCACTCGTGGATACAGTAGACGTTGCCGGGGTCGTCCGCGATCCGCCACCCCTCCACCTCGTCGTCCCATCGCTCCTCGCGCCCGCAGAGTTCGCACGCGCGCTCCTTCGGCGGTGTGATGGTCACGCCCATGATCGAGCGAAAGGCGTCAGCGAGCAAAAACGTACCGACGGTCGGCGACCGTCGAGGCGGATCGCGCCGCGATCCGACTGGCCATCCGAACGACGGTTACACCCGCACTCACCCGACGCCCCCGCGGCGCCGGGCGAGCAGCGACGCCCCCGCCATCGCCGCGAGCGACGCGACGGGCCCGAACCCGGGGAGGTCGTACGCGGTCGATCGGATCGGCGCGTCGTCGTAGCCCAGATCGCTCGCGTCGGCCTCGTCCGAAGTCGGTTCGCCCGAGACAGACGATTCCGGGGACTCGCCCGAGTCGCCGGAGTCGGCCGACGTTGCGCCGCCGCCATCACCGTTTTCGGTGCCGCTCGACGGTCCGTTCTCGCCGTCGCTCGGCCGTCCGCTCTCGGGGCGGGAGTTCGCCGCCGCGGAACCGTCTGGACCGCGCCCGAGTTCGGCAGGTCCGGAGAGCTTCGCCGGCCCCGCGGCCGGCGGGATCTCGGACGCTCCGGGGGCGATCGGGACACCGACGCCCGGCGGCCGGCCGAGATCCGAGCCCGTCGATCCGCCGGGTTCGCCGCGACCACCGGCGTCGGTGGCGGTAGTCTCGTCGGAGCCGGCGGCGCCGCCGGCCCCGCTCGGACCGCCAGCCGAACCAGTGCCCGAGGACCCGCCGGTAATCGAACCGCCGCCGCCCGAAGCGCCACCGCTCGAACCCCCACCGTTCGAGCTTCCACCGGCCGAGCCGCCGCCCGTGTCCGAGCCGGTCGCCGCACCGGACTGACCCGACGGCTCCGTCGCGACCGACGCGGTCGTCTCCGTGGAGTCGGCGGTCGAGTCGACGCCGGCGTCCCCCTCGCTCGGATCTGCGGCGTAGGTCAGCCCGGTCGTCACCCGATGCCCGTCGTCCGCCGCGGTCCGGCGGAGTCGATCGTCGTCCACCCGAAAGGCGGCCTCGAACATCTCTCCGGGGTCGGGGGTCGTTCCGGTTCCGAACGCGCGGTCGCCGGCGACGACGAGGTACAGACCCTTCCGGTCGAGGTGGACTGCGGACTCGTTCGGCGTACGACCGAGTTCGTTCCCGTCGGACCCGTTACCTGCGTCCGTGGCCGTCGGTTGGACCCCGAACTCGAGGCCGTCGAGGCGGTCGAGATTCGCGCCACGCTCCAGTGATCCGTTCGCGGTCGCCGCGAGGCCCGTCAGGCCGGTCGCGTTCACCGCGTACACGACCGTGTCGTTCGCGGTCGCGGCCGTCGCCTCAGTGAGCGTTCCGTCGGCGATCGCCTCCCGGACCGCGGTCGCGTTCTCGAAGTCGCCGCGGTCGACCGCCTGCGTCGTGTACGCCGTTAGGTTGTTCGTCGATCGGGGTTCCACGGTGACCGTGGCGGTGTCGTTGGCGACCTCGGTGCCGTGTTCCGACCGGAGTGTGAGGTCGTACATCCCGGGAGTGAGCGACCCGGAGTTTCCGTTGACCGACTCGACGCTAATACCGGTGCCTGCCGTGACGAAGTCCGACGGGGATTCCGGCGACGCGTACGTGTTAATCGTGACGGGTGTCGGGCCTGTATCGTTGGTTGTCAGGTTGAGTGTTGTAGAAGAGTTACTATCCGTACTAGAAAATGTTATATTTAATCTTGGCACGCTGTGAGACATAGAGATCCGCATTGGACTTCCGTAGTTTGACCTTTCAGTAATATTCTTCAGAGTAACTCGTTTTCTGTCCTCTCCAATAATCTCAAACTTCTCTGAATCCACTCTATCTGAGTGGATGTAGTATGTGCCAGTAGAGAGCGTTGAAGTATTATATCCGACTTGTTGGGAATTATTTAACTGTGTCCCTATGGATACAATCCGAGAGTTTCCGTCCTCCCCTACTTTATGAAGTTCAACAGATATCGGATTCAATGTAGAATTAAACAGAACTGTTTGTCCGGAGTATACGGGCGTGTTTATTGACTGATTGCGGTTGATTTGGACAGTATCTGTATTTGACCCAGTTGTGTGAACAGACTCGATGACAATTACTCCACCATCGGCGACGCCATCAGAGACAAACTGTTGATTAAGATCAGAGTTCCGAAGGGGCTCCGCCTTTTTTATAGATACCCAGTTACCAGCACTATGTCCTATTGCCAACTGAATGGACGCAGCATAGCGGTTGCTACGGAAAATTCCACTTTGAGAGGTTGTGGTATTGAAATGGAGAGGGATATCCTCACTCCATCCTGTTAGAACTCTTGAACGAGCAATGACTTGGTCATGTAGGATGTGACCAGTTGAATTGACAGGGTGTAGTGAAATTAGGTATGGAGTCTCATCGTTGATTGTATCTGAGACCTTAGCTCTGGAGACAACGATGGTCTCTGTCTGTGGTTTATCATGTGATGAATTATCGAACTTAAGATAGGCATTAACTACTCGACCACTAGCGGATGAAAGAGCTAAGTCGGTTACATTAGTTGGTAAATAATCACCAATGTCAAAATTTGAAGTGTCAACCGTAGAGTTAGCTATGAGATATCCAGTGACATCACCACCAGGGTTGGACAGATCAACAGAAATAGAATCTTCTCTCATAAGAATCTCTCTACTAAGATTTTTAACACCGATTATTTCGTTATCTTCCTGTTTTGTGATAAATAGGGTTGAATTTGTGTTCCCGCTGAGATTGTCAACAGTTACGCCGACAGTCGTCCAGGAATCCCGATGGAGTTGTGTTGACCCGGTCGCTTGGTTGTGAATTCGGATATTACCATCTATTATTTGAAATGAGCTTGTGCTTTTTCGTTCAGTAATGTTGGTAGATGAGAAATCAGTCTTGTTAGTAACTACAATTGGATATTTTATGTTTCTCGAAAGTTGTGCCTCATCGGTGTTAATGCCAGATATTTGGACAGAGTCAACATGTATTGAGCGACTGGATCTATTCGGCTGTATCGTAGCAGCTAGTAGAGTCGTATCTTCAGTATCTAATTGTGAGGTGTTAATTACAGATCCGTTTTGGATACCGTTGATTGATATTGAGACCGAAGAAGTGTTTACTCCATTTGACTCAATACTAGCTAAATCCACATACAGTCTGATTTTCCCGGGAGAGTCTGATGTATTCGAAACCAGAATTTCAATATTATTTATTTTTTGCCCAGACTGACCTATTCGGATAGATTCCGCGTCACCAGTGCTGTTCAGGGTGGGTCTATGATTATTTGCTTGAGCATCAACAATGCTTGTTCCCAGTAGTACGATAGCAGAACCGATCACGAAGCAAACGACAATACCGGCCCACAGCCATCGAAGCGATCGCGTCCGGATCATAGCCAACGAACCACGGATGCCAGAGCGATCGCTCCCGGGGCAGCGCGGCGTCAGTGGTCGGCCCGCCTCCGCGAAGCGGCTCTTGTCGCACCGCGGGATCTCTCACTCGGACCGATCGCTTATAAGTGGCTTACGAACGCGAAAGCTTCCGCTCAGGGAAATAACCGCAAGACAGCGGCGTCACGAGAGGGTTACTTTCGTAGAAATCCGCGGTCGATAGGTCCGGGACCGGACAGAGCGGAAAACGCGGACTAGACGGTCGCCGAAGCGGGTCAGTGTTCGACCGCTTCCATCATCGCGAGCAGCTGTTCGGACTGCTCGACCTCGACCGGGTGGAGCCCGACCAGCGCGATCACGTCCTCGCTGTCCGCGTCGGCCGCCTGGTGCTGGATCGTCGTGAGGTAGAGGAGGACGGGGATGTCCTCGACCGACCCGCTCTGCCCGTTCGAGCCCTCGACGTCCGCGCTGACGGTCGTTTCGAAGATAGAGATGGTCGCCTCCTGACCGAGGATCGTCCGCGTCTCCTCGCCCCGCGCCTCGATGTCGTCCGTCTGGATGTCGGCGTTGCCGCCGCCGATGTCCTGCTGGTTGACCTGGTTGAGGAGCCGGCGGATGAGCTCGGCGCCCTCCACCCGGACGAGCGGATTGACCGACTGGCCGGCGACCGACGCGTTCGGGGTGCTCGCCACGAACAGCGCCGACTGGGTCGTCGGGTTGACGTACCGGGCGACCCACGTCGTCGCCGTCACCCGCGCGTTCACGCCCGTGGCGTTGAACTCGCGGTCGATGCTGAACGACTCCGGCTCCTGACCGTCGTATCCGGAGTCACTGTACGCGCTCTCCGGGACGCGCGCCGGTTCCGCGTCGAACTCGTAGCTGCCGTCCTCGCCGGCGCACCCCGCGACCGCGACCGACGCCGAGGCGGCCATCGCCGCGAGCAGTCCACGTCGTTTCATGTGATCGCGTAGGTCCACACAGTTCTTTAAGGCTATCGCCGAGGGTATCGGTCGCGAGAACGCCGGGGCCGAAGGCACAAAGTTCACGTCGGGGCGTGCGCGACGTGAGGCAAATGGAACGCCGAGGACAAACCGGGCTGGTGGAAGCGCTCTTCTTAGACGTTGTTCGCCTCCACGAGACGTGGATGGAGGTGGTTTTCCCCCGACAGCTCGACCCGAGCGCCGTCCTGGGGAAGTGGAAGCCCGAGACGGCGGTTCAGTCGGTCGGCTACTACCTCTGGGCGGTGCTCGGCGCGCCGCTCGTCGCGGTCGCGTACCCGCTGTTGCTCGTCGGGTTCGCCACGCGCTACTACGCGGCGAAGCTCGACTCGGCGGTCACCCGCATCGGCGTCGCCGGCGCGGTGCTCGTCGCGGCCGTCGTCTGGGGGACGCTGACCGTCATCACCCACCTCCAGCTCCCGTTCGACGCGGTGATCGCGGTCGGCGCCGCGAGCGCGGTGGCGGTCGTCTCGGCCGCGCTCGCCGCCGGCTTCTCGAAGCTGGGCGGGCGGTTCGTCAGCGTCCTGCTCGCGTACCCGTTCGCCATGACGGCGCTGTTCCTGCCGCCCGTCGTCGCCGCCCTCGTCACGCCGACGCTGGAGGAACTGATCTTACCGCCGAGCTACGACCTCGCGCGGTGGATCCTCGACACGTTCCTCTCGGTGGGGGGCATAAACGAGATGCTCCGGGGCGCGTTCGACCTGGAGACGTTCGGCGAGCAGTGGGGGCTCCCCGGGCTGGGCTACGTGCTGATGTGGATCGGGATCTCGGTGCCGCTCGGGTGGTTCCTCGGTCTGCTCGTCGCGCTGGCGAACCTGATCCGGCCGGCCGACGACGCCTGATCGGGTCGGGGGTCGCCTGAATCGGATCGGTCGTCAGTCGGCTGAATCGGATCGGGCGACGGTCGCTCACTCCTCGGGATCGTATCCCTCGCTGGCCGCTTCGAACGCCGACGCCGAGCGCTCGGTCTCCCGCCGTCGCTCGCGCTCGGCGATCGCCTCGGGGTCCGGGCTCGCGTCGTCGTCGATCCGAGCGATCGAGTTGTGGACCTTGGCGTGGCACCAGCGACAGAGGCCGACCGTGATCTCGTGGGAGCCGTCGCCGCCGTACGAGAGGTGGTGTTCCTCGACGAGCGACCGGGAGTCGTCGTGGGCCAGGCGCACGTCCGCCAGCCCGCACCGGGCGCAGGTCTTCGCGTCGGTCGTCGACCGGTAGTGCGGGCACGCGCGCCACTCGCCGTCGGCGCCGACGTGGCAGTCGTAGCCGTCGGCGCGGCGGGCCGCCGCGAACTCGGGGTCGTCTCCGGACCGCGTCAGCGCGAAGCGACACCGACCGTCGTCGGTGAGGTGGTCGCAGACGCCGGCGACCGCGTAGGGGTCGTCGACGCCGACGGGGGTCCCGTCGGGGGTGCGCTCCATACCGGCCGGTGGGGGCGGACTCACTTCAATTCGGTCGCCGGACGGCGGGAGCGGAACAGTGGGGGCGACGCGGGGACCGGGGCGCCGACGGCTCAGACGAGGCTGGCGCCGTCGAAGTCGGTGCGGCCGTACTCGATGTCGAGGAGCCGGAGGAGGGTCGGGGCGACGTCGAGGAGGTCGGCGTCCTCGACCGTCGCGTCCGGGTGGTCGACGAACAGCGCGGCGTCGTCGAAGGCGTGCATCCCGGACCGGGGACCGTCGGGGTCGAACACCTCGTCGTGCGGGCGGAACCCGGACTTGAGGTCGAACCCGTCGTTCGGGAGGACGACCAGGTCGGGCGCGATGGCGGCGTGATCGCCGCGGAACACCGTCTCGCGGTCGACGACGCGGTCGGCGACGGGGTCGCCGTCGGGGCCGGTCCACGACTCCAGCGCCTCGCGCAGCTCGGCGCGCGTCTCCTCGTACTCGGACTCGGGGACGACGCCGTTCGGCTCGCGGCCCTCCACGTTGAGGTAGAAGCGGCCGGGGACGAGCGAGTACGCGCGGGTGTCGTCGGTGACGTCGGCGAGCGCCTCGTGGGCGTCGCCGTCGTAGGAGAGCCACCCCTCGCGTTCGAGCCACTCGTTACAGTACACGTCGTAGCGGAGGCGGCGGAACCCGTGCGTGGAACCGACGACGAGGGTGACGTCGTCCGGGAGCGCCTCGCGGATCGACCCGACGTGCTCGTCGAGCGCGGCGTGGAATGCCAGCAGGTCCTCGCGGTACGTCCCGCCGTCCTCGTAGTCGCCCCAGAGGAAGTGGTTGACGCGGTCGGGGGCGGTGAAGACGCCGACGAAGAGGTCCCAGTCGTCCCGCTCGACGTAGCGCTCGAAGGCCGCGGCGCGCGCGTCGAGGGTCTCCCGGGCGTGCTCCATGAACGCCGTCTTGTCCGGCTTGTGGCCGAGCTTCGCGTTGACCGACAGTCGATAGTCGCTGCCGGTCAGGTACTCGCGGAGCTCGTCGGGGGTGGCCGCCGCGTCGAGGTCGGGCGAGAGGTAGCCGGAGACCATCCGCTGGACGGTCCGCTGCGGCGGGAACGTGACGGGGACGTTCATCACGGTCGCGTCAAGCCCCGCCTCGGTCGCGCGGTCCCACACCCGGGGCGCCTGGACGTCGCGCCCCATCGGCACGTAGGTGTCGTAGGACCCGACCTCGCGGTCCTGGAAGCCGTACACGCCCGTCTCGCCGGGGTTTTTCCCCGTCGTCAGGCTCGGCCAGCACGCGCTCGACTCCGCCGGCACGATGCTGTCGATCCGTCCCCCACCGCCCTCGTCCGCGATCGCCGACAGCGCCGGGAACGTCTCCGGGTTGTCGGCGACGAGCCGGTACGAGAGGCCGTCGATCCCGATGAACGCCACCCGCGGCGTGTCGTTCCCTCGCAGCCGGTCGAAGAGGCCCATACACACCCATCCGCGGTCGAGGGCAAAAGGATTGACATCGGACGCGCCGCGAAACGCCGGGTCGACGTACACGTAAGGTGAGGGTCGACGTACACGTGAGGTAGGGGTCGACGTACACGCGAGACGAGGATCGGTAGCGCCCGACGGCCGGCTCGGCGGCGCCCGACAGCCCGGCCCGCCGACCGGCTCGGGAGGGTTTTTGTCCGTGACTCGCGGAGGGGCCGGCATGGAACACAGACGCGCGATGCTCGTCGACGCGTTCGCCGCGGAGCCGCTGGCCGGGAACGCCGCCGGCGTCGTCCCCGACGCCGAGGGGCTGAGCGACGACCAGCTGGCCGCGGTCGCCGCCGAGCTCGGCGCCTCCGAGACCGCGTTCCTGACCGACGGCGACGGCGCGGCCGACGACCGGCTCCGCTACTTCTCGCCGACCACGGAGGTCGACCTCTGTGGCCACGCCACGATAGCGACCTACGGCGCCCTGTTCGCCGAGGGGGCAATCGACGGCGGCGAGCGCACGCTCCGCACGAACGTCGGCGACCTCACCGTCTCCGTCGACGACGACGGCACCGTCTGGATGCGACAGCAGGCGCCGAGCGTCGAGGTCGTCGACGTCGACCTCGACCGGGTCGCGGCCGCGCTCGGCGTCGACCCCGCCGCGCTGCGCGACGTGGGCGCGGACCTCCCCGTCGCGGTCGCGTCGACCGGCCTGCCGTTCCTCGTCGTCCCGGTGAACTTCCTGGAGCGGCTGGGCGAGGCGGACCCGGACGACGACGCGGTCGAGGCGCTCTCCGAGGAGTTCGACGTCGCGGGCGTGTACGCGTTCACCTTCGACGCGCTCGACGCCGACTCGACGCTCCACGGCCGGGCGTTCGTCCCGTCGCTCGGCATCGCGGAGGACCCGGTCACGGGCACCGCGAGCGGCGCGGTCGGGGGGTACCTCCGCCGCGTCGACGCCTTCGACGGGGACGAGCCCGACGAGCTCCGGTTCGAACAGGGGCACTTCCTCGACCGACCCGGACGGGTCCGCGTCCGCGTCGAGGCGGACGGCGTCCGCGTCGGCGGGCGGGCGACGGTCGCGCTCGACGGGGAGATCCGGATCCCCGACGACGAGGACGACGAGATAATCGAGGCGTGACGCGCCGGAACGCGGGCGTCGGAGACAGAACGTTTAGGATCGCTCGCCACGTACCGGTCCCATGGAGTTCGACCTTCCACGCGCGGCAGCGATCCTCGTACTGATCGTCGCGGTCGGCGCCGGCGGCCTCATCGGCGCGGGGATGATGCCCCTCCAGACGACGCTGATGATGGTCGTCCCGTCGATGCTCGTCTTCGGGGCGCTCGCGTTCGCGATCGGCGTGAAACACGGCGAGTTCCGGGCCGGACACGCCTGACCGGGGCGGGCGGCGAGCGGCGTTCGACCGGTGACGACGCCCCCGAGCGACCGGGGATCACGACCCTTTTGAAACGCCGTTGCGAACCGGGAGCCGTGCTGCCCGGGTCGCCACTCCTCGAACTGCTGTTGATCGTCGGCGGCGTCGCCCTCCTGTACGCCGGCGCCGAACTGCTCGTCACCGGCGCGCGGGACCTCGCGCTCGCCGTGGGGCTGAAGGCGTCGACCGTCGGCGTCACGGTCGTGGCGTTCGCGACGACCGCCCCGGAGCTGTTCGTCTCCCTCCTCGGCGCCGTCACGGTGTCGACCGACATCGGGCTCGGCGCCATCGTCGGCTCGAACATCGCGAACATCGGGCTCGTGTTGGGCGTCTCCGCGCTCATCCGCCCGCTCGACGTCTCCGACACCGTGTTCCGCCGGGACGTTCCGTTCATGGTGCTGGCCGCGCTGCTGCTCGTCGCGCTCGGCTGGGACGGGCGGATCGGCCTGTTCGACGGCTCGGTGCTCCTCGCGGCGCTCGCCGCGTTCACGGCCGCGGTCCTGCGGCGCGTTCAGGCGAACCAGTCGGCAATCTCCGACAGCGAGCGCGACGACATGCCGGACGCGGAGCTGCGCGATGCCGCGGCGGTCGTCGGGGGGATCACCGCGCTCGTCCTCGGCTCCCGGTGGCTGATCGACGGCAGCGAGTCGCTGCTGGCGGCCGCCGGCTTCTCCGACATCTTCATCGGGCTCACGGTGCTGGCGCTGGGCACGTCGCTGCCGGAACTGGCCGCCAGCGTCGTGGCCGCGGTGCGCGGCCAGGCGGAGTTCAGCGTCGGCAACGTCGTCGGGTCGAACATCTACAACATCCTCGCGGTCATCGGGATCGTCGCGGTGGTGACGCCCATCGGCGTCGCCCCGGGCGTCCGCGGCTTCGAGTTCCCCGCGCTGCTCGCGTTCACGGCCGGAATCGTCGCGATTATGGCGTACAGCGAGCGGATCACCCGGCTCGACGGCGCCGTGCTCACCGTCGGGTACGGGGTCTTCGTGTACCTGTTGCTCCCGTAGCGCGGCGTGCCCGGTTGCGGTCGGGGCGGCCGCGACGGGACGGACTCCGGGACCGGAACCGACGGGTATTCGGTCGCGGGCGGCCGAGCCGGTGCCGTGATAGCGATCGTCGTCAGCCGGGCCGACAGCGCCTCGGCGCACATCGGGGAGCGGCTGCTGGAGGTCGGCGACTGGACGGCGCG
Organism: Halorubrum sp. Atlit-8R; assembly: GCF_003666025.1. Classification (NCBI taxonomy): domain Archaea; kingdom Methanobacteriati; phylum Methanobacteriota; class Halobacteria; order Halobacteriales; family Haloferacaceae; genus Halorubrum; species Halorubrum sp. Atlit-8R. The sequence goes on along the minus strand of NZ_QPLV01000001.1, from coordinate 615,176 downwards.
CGAGGACGGCTCGCGCCCCGACGCCGACGGGGGCGGGACCTACTACCGGACGGAGGGGTTCGAGCTCCGCCAGTTCGACGACCTCCACATCCGGCTGTCCGACCCGACCGCGGCCTTCGACTGTGACCCCGCGTTCCTCGCGTTCGTCTCCAGGCACTCCGGCGAGACCGGGCGGCTCCTCACCGCGCACGTCACCGGGAACTTCGGCGGCGCCGAGTACGGCGGCGAGCCGGAGTCGCTGGCGCGGGCCGCGCCGGGCGCCGAGAAGCGCGTCGTGGAGGCGCTCGCCCGGCACGCGCCCGAGGGGTACGAGGTCGGCATCGAGTGCACCCACCACGGCCCGACCGACGTCGCCGTCCCGTCGCTGTTCGTCGAACTGGGGTCCGACGAGCCGCAGTGGGAGGACTCGGACGCCGCCCGGGCGGTCGCGCGGGCGGTCCTCGACCTGCGGGGGACCGGCGCGGACCTGACGGCGGACGACGCCGCCGCGGCGGCCGATGCGGGCGACGCCGGGAGCCGGCCCCGTCACGTCGTCGGCTTCGGTGGGGGCCACTACGCGCCGCGGTTCACTCGGATCGTTCGCGAGACCGAATGGGCCGTGGGGCACGTCGGCGCCGACTGGGCGCTCGGGGAGCTCGGCGCGCCCGACGCCAACCGCCGGGTGATCGAGGCCGCGTTCGAGCGGAGCCGCGCCGAGCGGGCCGTGATCGACGGCGACCGCCCCGACCTCGCGGCGGTGATCGAGGATCTCGGGTACGGGGTGGTGAGCGAGACGTGGGTCCGCGAGGTCGGCGACGCGCCGCTCGCGCTCGTCGAACGGCTGGAGGCCGAGATCGGGTCCGTCGACGACGGCCTGCGGTTCGGCGCGGTCGCGCTCGGCGATGACGCGGTCGACGACGACGCGCTCGACCCCGACTCGGAAGCGGTCGAGGGCGATAGCGATGCGGTCGGCGACGCGGTCCGCGTCCGTGACCTCCCGGCGGACCTGCTCGCCCGGGCACAGGGGCTCGACGCGGACGCGGCGCGCGCGGCGGTCGAGCGCGTCGCCGTCGCGTTCGACACGGAGCAGGGCGGCGCGCGGGCGGCCGGGCGCGTCGCGTTCTCGACGGCCTCGGAGGCGCCGGGCTACGCCGACCTGATCGAGGGGCTGGTCGACGTGCTGGAGACCGGGTACGACGCGGTCGAGGTGTCGCGGGAGGAGACGGCGGTGGTCGCCCGGGAGACGGCGTTCGACCCGTCGCTGGCGGCCGAGCGAGGCGTCCCGGAGGGGCCCGCTTTCGGGCGGTTGGCCGACGGGGAGCCGGTCGAGGTCGGCGGCGAGACCGTGACGCCGGAGGCGGTGTCGCGCGCGCGGACCGACCGCTTCCCGATCGACGGCGCGGCCCTGAAATAATTTATAAGCGGTCCCGCGGGCGTCGTCGCCGCCGTCCGGGCCGTGCGCGCTCGGGTCGGCCGCGAACGACGGAGATTTCGGCGTCTGACCCGCGTCAGACGAACGGGCAAAAATAAATACGTCCGGGTCGCAACCTCACCACATAATGGACTCCATCGTTGAGGACGCCATCGACGAAGCCGAAGAGGCCCCCGCAGACGACGCCGGGGGAGCCGGCGAGAGCGCCGCCGGGGGGAGCGCCGGCGCGCCGCCGCAGACGGGGACGATGACCGACGACGAGCTACAGGACGTCCTCCAGGACCTCCAGACGAACATCACGGTCGTCGGCTGCGGGGGCGCCGGCGGCAACACAGTCAACCGCATGACCGAGGAGGGGATCCACGGCGCGAAGCTGGTCGCCGCCAACACCGACGTCCAGCACCTCGTCAACATCGAGGCCGACACGAAGATCCTGATGGGCCAGCAGAAGACGCAGGGCCGCGGCGCCGGCTCCCTCCCGCAGGTGGGCGAGGAGGCGGCCATCGAGTCCCAAGAGGAGATCCAGGACGCCATCGACGGCTCCGACATGGTGTTCGTCACCGCCGGGCTCGGCGGCGGCACCGGCACCGGCTCGGCGCCGGTCGTCGCGAAGGCGGCCCGCGAGTCCGGGGCGCTCACCATCGCCATCGTCACGACGCCGTTCACCGCCGAGGGCGAGGTCCGACGGACGAACGCCGAGGCCGGCCTCGAACGGCTCCGCGACGTGAGCGACACGGTCATCGTCGTCCCCAACGACCGCCTGCTCGACGCGGTCGGGAAGCTCCCCGTCCGCCAGGCGTTCAAGGTGTCCGACGAGGTGCTGATGCGCTCGGTGAAGGGGATCACGGAGCTCATCACGATGCCCGGGCTCGTCAACCTCGACTTCGCCGACGTCCGCACCGTGATGGAGAAGGGCGGCGTCGCGATGATCGGCCTCGGCGAGTCCGACTCCGACTCGAAGGCGCAGGACTCGGTGAAGTCCGCGCTGCGCTCGCCGCTGCTCGACGTGGACATCTCCGGCGCGAACTCCGCGCTCGTGAACGTCACCGGCGGCACCGACATGTCCATCGAGGAGGCCGAGGGCGTCGTCGAGGAGATCTACGACCGGATCGACCCCGACGCGCGGATCATCTGGGGGACCTCGGTCGACGACGAGCTGGAGGGCGAGATGCGGACGATGATCGTCGTCACCGGCGTCGAGTCGCCGCAGATCTACGGCAGCAACGGCGAGCCGCCGGAGGGCGGCGCGCCGAGCGACGTCGAGGACATCGACTACGTGGAGTGACGCACGCCGAGCGGGCGGGTCGGTGGCGGCCCGCCGCGACGGCGCCGTCGCCGCTTCGGGGGCGCATCAAAAGGTAAAAACCGTCTCGTCTCGAATCCTCGTGTAACATGGACGTTCCGTACGACCTCAACAGCTACATTCGGGTGCTGAAGCTGGCGAGCACGCCGAGCACCGACGAGTTCCTCCAGGTGTCGAAGATCGCCGGCGCCGGGATCCTGCTCATCGGGTTCATCGGCTTCCTGATGTTCGCGATCATGAGCCTCCTCCCGGGGGTCGGCGCGTAATGCCGATCTACTCGGTCAAGACGACGGCGAGCCAGGAGCGGACGGTCGCCGACATGATCGCCGAGAAGGAGGCGCCGGAGATCCAGGCCGTCATCGCCCCCGACCAGCTCACGAGCTACGTGATGGTCGAGGCGACCGACGGGACCGCCTTCGGGCGGATCCTCGACGAGATCCCGCACGCCCGCGGCGTCATTCAGGGCGGCGACGGCCCCGCCGAGAGCCCCTTCTCCGAGGTCGAGCACTTCCTCTCGCCGACCCCGGACGTGGAGGGGATCGGCGAGGGCGACATCGTCGAGCTGATCGCGGGCCCGTTCAAGGGCGAGAAGGCGCGCGTCCAGCGGATCGACGAGGGGAAAGACCAGGTGACCGTCGAGCTGTACGAGGCGACCGTGCCGATCCCGGTGACGGTCCGCGGCGACCAGATCCGCGTGCTCGACAGCGAGGAACGGTAGCTCCCTACCCGCGCCGCCGGCGCGGAAACGGGGCGACGCGGCGCGCGTGACGGCGCCGGTCTGACGGCGGTCCCGCACGCAACGACAAGGGCTTTATTCGACGACGACGGACCAGACGGATATGTTCGGCCACGGCGTGCCGGCGGTGTTGAGCGTGATCCCCGACACGTTCACGTTCGCGTGGGCCGTCGCGATCCTCTTCGCGACCTCGTGGGCGCTCGACAGCCGCGGACTCGCGGCGGGGCGCGTCCTCGCGGCCGCGACGTGGGCGCTGTTCGGGCTCTTCTGGCTGTCGACGGTGCCGTACTTCGCGTTCGAACACCAGAGCTACGTCGAGTCGATCCTCGCGCTGGTCGGCTTCCCGGCCAGCGTGTACGCGGGGTACCTCCTCTACGACGGGCGGGCGTCGCTTTTCACCCTCACCCGGGCCATCGCGATCATGTTGTTCATCTACCTCCCCTTCGAGACCATCCCGGCGTTCACCGTCGCCGGGGTCGCGGTCCCGGAGCCCCGTCGGGTCCTCATCGAGGTCGTCGCGTCACAGACCGGCGCGCTCATCGACCTGCTCGGCTACGCGCCGGAGGCGGTTGCGAGCAACGAGGGGTACGACGCGGCGTACTCGTGGACGCTCGACGACGGCCACACGGTCGTCATCCACATCGTGCTGGCGTGTACGGGGCTCGGGAGCATGGCCATCTTCGGCGGGCTCGTGGCCGCCGTCGAGGCGCCGCTCACGAGGAAGCTCCGCGCGCTCGCGGTGTCGATCCCGCTGATCTACGGGCTGAACATCCTCCGGACGACGTTCATCTCGGTCGTGTCCGGCAACCAGTACATGCACTGGTACCCGGACCTCGTGATGACGATGTTCGGCGCGACCGACCCGTACCGGGTCTCCTTCCTCATCTCCGACCGGATCATGAGCCAGCTGTTGGCGGTCGTGGCGCTCATCGCGATCACCTTCCTCGCGGTGCGCGAGCTGCCCGAGCTGGCGGTCATCCTAGAGGACGTGCTCTACCTCATCACCGGCGAGGAACACGACCTGACCGAGGCGCTCGACCTCCCGCGCGAGCCGACGAACCGGTAGCCCGCCGGCCGCTCGACGGCCCCGGCGGGCCGGTCGCGTCCCGGAGAACTGCGGAGAATACATAGCGCTATATAGCAAGCTATAGACGTGGGCGACGGGTACGGGCGAGCATGACTGCGACGACGCGCGGCGGATCCCCCGGTCCGCGGCGAGGGACGCGGCCGCGACGGGGTGAGCGGCGGTGATCGGCGGCGTCGACCCGTTCGTCTACCTGGAGACGAACGTCGCGAAGCTGGTGTTGGCGACCGCGCTCGGCATGTTCCTCGGGCTAGAGCGGGAGTGGTCACAGAAGTCGGCGGGGATCCGGACGTTCGCGCTGATCAGCCTCGCGGCGGCGGTGTTCTCGCTCGTCGGCGAACCGGGACTCCTCGTCGTCGGCGGGGTGCTGGTGGTCGCCAGCGCGGTGCTGCTGGCGGTGCGGAGCTTCGTCGAGGCCGACGTCGACGGCCTCTCGCTGACCACGTCGGCGTCGATGCTCGTCGCGTACGGCGTCGGCGTCCTCGTCGCGGCGGGGCTGTTCATAGAGTCGGTGACGGTGGCGGTGCTGTCGTCGCTACTCCTGGTGTTGAAACGGGAGCTCCACGCGTTCGCGTGGGGCCTCTCCAGACAGGAGGTCCGCAGCGCCGTGGAGTTCACCATCCTCGCGTTCGTCGTCTTCCCGCTCCTCCCCGCGGAGACGGTCGACCCGTGGGGGGCGGTCCAGCCGCGGCTGGTCTGGTCGCTGGTGGTCGCGGTCAGCGCCATCGGGTTCGTCAACTACGTGCTCGTCAAGCGGTACCAGGGCCGCGGCTACGCGGTGACGGGCTTCTTCGGCGGGCTCGTCAACTCGACGGCGGTCGTCGCCGAGATGGCTAAGCGGGCGAAGGGGCGCGCGGACCTCGGCGACATCGCGGTGGGCTCCATCCTCCTCGCGAACGCGGCGATGGCGTTCCGGAACGCCGCGGTGGTGGTCGTCTTCGTCCCCGAGGCGGCGCTCGTCGTCGGCGTCCCGCTCGGCGCGATCACCGTCGCGGGGGTCGGCGTCGCCGTGTGGCGGAGCGACTGGCGGACGACGATGGAGGCCGAGCTGACCTCGCCGTTCAGCCTCGGGAACGCGCTCACGTTCGGCGCGCTCTTCCTGCTCGTGCTGCTCGTCTCCGCGGTCGCCGAGGAGTCGTTCGGCGCGAGCGGCTTCATCGTCACCTCCTTCCTCGCCGGCCTGGTGTCGTCGGGGACCTCGACGACCACGGCGGTCTCGCTGCTCGGGACCGGACAGATCGGGGTCGAGACGGCGGTCGCGGGCGTGATCGCCGGCACCGCCGCCAGCGTCCTCATCAAGACCGTCTTCGCGGCGAGCATCGCCCGGGAGCTGGTCCGGCCGGTGTTCCTCTGGAACCTCCTGCTGATCGCCGTGGGCGTGCTCGCCGGAGTCCCGCTGTTGCTGTTCTGAAACGCGGCGGCGGACCCGCTCCGGCGCGGGGCGGCCCGCGCCTTACGAGAGGTGTTCGGCGATGTCCGTCGACGAGACCATGCCGACGTAGTCGTCGTCGACGACCGGGAGGTGTTTGACGCCGTACATCGTCATCATCGCGGCCACCTCCTGCATCATGAGGTCGGGCGTCACCGTCTCGACGTCCTCGGTCATCACGTCGCGGACCGTCGTCGCCTCGGGGTCGCGCCCGTCGGCGACCGCCCCGACGACGTCGCTCTGCGTGACGATACAGCCGCCGCCGGTGGTCACGACGAGCGCGCTGATGCCGCCGTCGCGCATCCGTCGGGCCGCGTCCCGAATCGGGGCGTCCGCTCCGATCGTCTCCAGGGGCGTCGACATCACGTCCGCGACGCGGGTTCTGTCGTCGAGATCCATGCCACGACGTGTGGTACCGCGTGGCATTACTCTTCCGGAACGCACAACGCGGGGCGGGCGCGACCCCGTTCGGGACGGCAGAAAGGCGGCGGGACGCGACGCTTCGAGGGGGCCGTCAGCGCGCCTTCGAGAGGTGCGCCGTGAGGTCCGTCGTCGACACCATCCCGATCGGTCTGCCGTCCGCGTCGGTCACGGGGAGGTGGGTGTAGCCGTGCGCGGTCGGCGCCGCCAGCTCCGCGACGGTGTCCTCGCGGCCCACCGTGACGACGTCGGTCGTCATGAACGCCTCGACCGGCGTCCGGTCTTTCGGGTCGTTGTCGCGGACGAGCCCCACGAAGTCCGTCGCGGTGATCAGCCCGGCCAGCCGCCCGTCGCGCTCGACGACGAGGATCGAACTGACGCCGGTGTCGCGCATCCGCTTCGCCGCGTCGGCCGCCGGGGCGCCGCGTTCGATCGTGGTGAGGTCGGTCGACATGAGCCGATCGACGGGTACGTCGTTCATGCCTCGTGGTAACGCTGGGCACGGTAATCAATTATCCGGTCGGAGGGACCGGTCCGCGTCGGGCGACGCGGGCGCGGGCTAGGCGAGCGGCGAGAGAGGGAGACGCCCCGAGCCGCCGCCGGCTCACTCCTCAACGAGGGCCTCGGGAGCGTCCGCGAGGCCGACCAGCGCGTCCGCCTCGACGTGGTGGAGGTCGCCCGGGATCACGAGCAGGTGGAGCGGGTCGCCGAACTCGCGGTCGGCGAGCGCGCTCAGGCGGTCGGCGGCGACGACCGCGTCGGGCGATCCCGCGCGGGCGACGGCGACGGCGAGCTCGTCGGCCCACCCCTCGGCGAGCAGGTCGGCGGCCACGTCGGCCGTCATGTACTCCTCGTGGTCCGGGTCGGGGCCACTCGGGCCGGTCCCGACCTTGATGTCGAGGTAGACGACGGTGTGGAGCCCGCGCTCGCGGTTCGCCTCGATGGTCTCGACCACGCTCGCGGGCACGTCGTCGCCGCCGTGCGCGTACGGGAACGGCAGCGTCGTCGCCTTCCCGAACCGGTAGTTCTGGAGCCCCGTCAGGCTCGACGCCGCGGACTGGGCGGTGACGCCGTGGATCACCCGCGTGTCGATGCCGCGCTCCTCGGCGCGGAGCCGGAGGTCGGTGTGGGTGGTCGAGATCATCGTGTCGCCGGCCGTGAGGAAGGCGGCGTCGCCGTCCGCGGCCGCCTCCAGGATGGGCTCCGGATCCCGCTCCACGCCGGCGCGGTCGCGGACCTCGACGTTGACGCCGTGGTACGCCTCTAGGTCGGCGACGTCGGCGCCGACCAGCCGGCTGGTGTAGAACTCCGCGAAGACCCGGTCGGCCGCCCGCAGCGCCTCGCGCCCCTCGACGGTGACGGAGCGCTCGTCGTAGAGGCCGAGCCCGATGAAGGTGAGCATGGGTGCGCTCGGCGCGCGGCGGCCTAAAAGGACGCGAAAGGGGCGGGAGCGACGAAACCGAGGGCAGGCGCTCGGATCGGTCCGGCGGACGGGCGGCGAGCGCCGGAGCGCCCCTAATAGACCTTCATGATAGTCCCTTGGGATTCCATAGCAAGCCCTAAGAGGGAACCAGCACAACGTCGGGCCACGAGGCCCACTCGGGCTCACATACCACTATGACTGACGACGAACTCATCTGGCGGATATCGGGGGGATCCGGTGACGGGATCGCTTCCACCAGCCAGAACTTCGCGAAGGCCTTGATGCGATCGGGGCTCAACGTCTTCACGCATCGGCACTACCCGTCGCGGATCCGCGGCGGCCACACCTACACCGAGGTCCGCGCGTCGGCGGACCCCGTCGAATCCCGGGGCGACGGCTACAATTTCCTGCTCGCCCTCGGCGACTCCTTCGCCCGTAACCCGCAGGAGGAGGCCGTCTACGGCAACGAGGAGATCAAGCCGCTCTCGGAGAACCTAGACGAGCTCCGCGAGGGCGGGGTCATCGTCTACGACGAGGGACTCCTCGACGCCTCCGAGATCCCGAACTTCGAGGAGCGCGCCGAGGAGAACGACTGGCACGTGTACCCGCTCGACCTCCGCGGCCTCGCCCGCGACATGGGTCGCGAGGTCATGCGCAACACCGCCGGCGTCGGCGCGACCTGCGCGTTGACCGGCATGGAACTCGACCACGTCGAGGACCTGATGCGCGACGCGATGCCGGAGAAGATCCTCGAACCGAACCTGGAGATCCTCGAGACCGCGTACGACCAGGTCCGCGAGGAGTACGACGTGGACGCCCCGGACGTGTCGGTGCCGACGGGCGAACACGACGAGACCCAGCTGCTCATGTCCGGGTCGGACGCCATCTCCTACGGCGCCATCGACGAGGGCTGCCGGTTCATCGCCGGCTACCCGATGACGCCGTGGACCGAGGTGTTCACCATCATGACGCAGAACCTGCCGAAGCTCGGCGGGATCTCCGAGCAGGTGGAAGACGAGATCGCCGCGGCCGCGCTCGCGGTCGGGGCCTCGCACGCCGGCGTCAAGGCGATGTCCGGCTCCTCCGGCGGCGGGTTCGCGCTGATGTCCGAGCCGCTCGGGCTCGCGGAGATGACGGAGACGCCCGTCGTCCTCGTCGAGGCCATGCGCGCCGGCCCCTCGACCGGGATGCCGACGAAGCCGGAGCAGTCCGACCTCGAACACGTCCTCTACACCTCGCAGGGCGACTCCCAGCGCGTCGTCCTGGCCCCGGGGACCGTCGAGGAGGCGTACGAGCAGTCGCGCATCGCCTTCCGGCTCGCCTACGAGTACCAGATCCCGACGATCCTGCTGTACGACCAGAAGCTCGGCGGCGAGCTGACGAACGTCCCCAAGAGCCACTTCGACCGCGATCCGAACCCGGACCTCGGGAAGACGCTCTCGGAGGACGCGCTCGCGGACGAGCCGCACTCCGGCGACGGAAAGTTCCACCGCTTCCAGCACGACGTCGACGACGGCGTCTCGCCGCGGTCGGTGCCCGGGCAGAAGGGCGGTCGCTTCCTCGCGACCGGCAATGAGCACGACCCGACCGGCCACATCAGCGAGTCCCCGGACAACCGGGTCGCGCAGATCGACCGGCGGACCCAGAAGCTGGAGGCGATCCGCGCCGACCTCGACGAGGAGGACACCGGCTCGTACGCCGGCCCCGAGGACGCCGAGTACGGCATTCTCACGTTCGGCAGCCAGCAGGGCACCGTCGAGGAGGCGGTCGGTCGGCTCAACGAGGCCGGCCACTCCGTGAAGTCGTACGGGGTCTCCGACATGCTCCCGTTCCCGACGGAGCAGGTCGAGGCGTTCGTCGAGAGCGTCGACGAGGTCCTCGTCGTCGAGATGACGGCGTCCGGACAGTTCCGCGGGCTCGTTCAGAAGAACCTCGGCCGCTACGGCGAGAAGCTGTCGAGCCTGTTGAAGTACAACGGGAACCCGTTCGAGCCGGCGGAGGTCGTCGACGGGTTCGAGGCCGCGATCGTCGAGGGCGACGGCGACGCGTCCGGCCACCAGACCACGTTCGTCCCAGCCGCAGGTGACTAACCAATGAGCACGTTTTCAGCGATCGGAGAGGAGCGGGAGATCGACCGCGACGAGTACACCCCCGGCGTGGAGCCGCAGCCGACGTGGTGTCCGGGCTGCGGTGACTTCAGCGTCCTGAAGGCGCTCAAGCAGGCCCTCCCTGAGGTCGGGCGCACGCCCGAGGAGACCCTGCTGTGCACCGGGATCGGCTGTTCGGGCAAGCTGAACAGCTACCTCGACACGTACGGGTTCCACACGATCCACGGGCGCTCGCTGCCCGTGGCCCGCGCCGCGAAGCTCGCGAACCCCGACCTCGAAGTGATCGCCGCCGGCGGCGACGGCGACGGCTACGGGATCGGCGGGAACCACTTCGTCCACACGGCCCGGGAGAACCACGACATGACGTACATCGTGTTCAACAACGAGATCTTCGGGCTCACCAAGGGGCAGACCTCCCCGACCAGCCCGAAGGGCCACAAGTCGAAGACGCAGCCCCACGGGAGCGCCAAGGAGCCGATCAAGCCGCTCTCGATGTCGCTCAACGCCGGCGCCTCCTACGTCGCCCGGACGGCCGCGGTCAACCCGAATCAGGCGAAGGAGATCATCACCGAGGCGATCGAACACGACGGGTTCGCGCACGTCGACTTCCTCACCCAGTGTCCGACCTGGAACAAGGACGCGCGCCAGTACGTCCCGTACATCGACGTCAACGACTCCGACGACTACGAGTTCGACAAGACGGACCGCGTCGAGGCCCAGGAGATGATGCGCACGACCGAGGAGGCCCTCTACGACGGCGAGGTCCTCACCGGGCGCTTCTACGTCGACGAGGACCGCCCGTCCTACGGCCAGGAGAAGCGCGAGATCGGCGAGATGCCCGAGGAGCCGCTCGCCGAGCGCTACTGGGACGACGACTACGAGTGGGAGCGCTCCCACGACATGTTCCTCGACAAACACGCCTGAGCGAGGCCGTCAGTCGTTGACGGCGCGGTGAGTTCGTTTTTTGATTCGCAAGGTATTTTTTCATTGGTGACAAACGGAGTGGTATGAGTACCGTATCGACGGAAGAGCGGATCCTCTCCGTGTTAGAGGAGGACGCGCAGGCGTCCTGCGGAGAGATCGCCGAACGGGCCGACGTCTCGAAGCCGACGGTGCGGAAGTACATCGACCGCCTCGAAGAGCGGGGCGTGATCGTCGGCTACTCGGCGGAGGTCGACCCGAAGAAGCTCTCGTCGCAGTCGATCGCCATGGTCGGGATGGACGTCGACTCCGGACAGTACGTGGAGGCGACGCGCGAACTGAAGTCGCTAGAGGAGGTCCAGGCGCTGTACACCTCCTCGGGCGACCACATGCTGATGGCCGAGGTCCGCGCCGGCGACGGCGACGAGCTCGGCGAGGTCATCTCCGAGAAGCTGCTCGGCGTCGAGGGCGTCACCGCGGCGCACCCCTCCTTCCTCCAGGAACGACTGAAGTAGGCCGGCGGCCTCAGACGAGCGTCCGCGGGGCCGCGACCACCACGTCCTCGTCGCCGACGGGGCTCCGTCGGGTTCCGCGCGCCTCGAAGCCGTGTGCGACGAAGAACTCCGTCGCGCTCGGTCTGTCCGCCGGCACCGTCGCCCGGAGCGTCTCGACGCCGCGGTCGGCGAGCGCGCCGCCGACGCGCGACAGCAGCTCCCCAGCGATCCCCTCCCCCGCGCGGTTCGGGTGGACCCACAGCGCCAGTAGCTCCGCCTCGGTGCCGTCCGGGTCCGGGTGCGCGATGGCGAGGCCGACGGGCCCCTCCTCGTCGTGCTCCATCAGGAACGACCACTCGGCCTCGGCGGCGGCCTCGCGGACGCCGGCGGCGGAGACGTCGAGCAGCGGTGCGCCGATGTCGTCGAACACCGTCTCCTCGCGGGCCCGCGAGACCGCGGTGCGAAGGGCCTCGGCGTCGTCGGCCCGAGCCGCCCGGACATCCATGTTCAACCGTGAGTAAAGAACGCACCTATAGGTTTCGGGGTGCGAATTGTTCCCACAGTAACTCGCGTCGCGGAGGCGACCCTCCGGCGGTCTCGTCCGCGTCGGTTCGGGTCGGCGAGGGCGGGCGCCGGGGGCTCCGAAACCGATCACTCGGACGCTAGAAACGGCGTTTTCGGTCGGGGGGCCTACGCGACCGGGTCGACGCCGATGGTGAGCGTGACGTCCTCGACGTCCCACTCCTCGACGAGGCCGTCCTCGGCGGCCGCCGCGTCGCTCGGGTCGTCGAGCCACGCGTCGGCGCGCACTTCGCCGGCGATGAGGTCGGCGTGGTCGTCCACGAAGCCGGCCACGCGGTCGTCGTCGACGCCGACGCCGACGCGGATCCGCGCCTCCACGTCCAGGTCAAGCTCCTTGCGCATCTCCTGGATCCGGCGGATCACGTCGCGGGCGTACCCCTCGGACTCGATGTCGGGGGTCAGCGAGGTGTCGACGTAGACGGTGCCGCCCTCGAAGTCGGCGCCGGAGACGTGCTCCGGGGGTTCCGCGACGTACTCGACCATCTCGTCGTCGAGGTCGACGGGCTCGCCGTCGACGGTCACCTCGCCGCCCTCGACCGCCGCGCGGGTCGCGCCCTGGACCGCCTCCATCACCTTCTGGGCGTCGCCGCCGAACGCCGGCCCGATGGCCGCCATCTGCGGCTCCGCGGTCTCGACCAGTTCGTCGAAGGCGTCGGTGACGACCACCTCGCGGGCGTTGACGCGGTCGACGATCAGCGCTTCGAGTCGGTCGACCGCGGTCGCGACAGTCTCGTCGTCCGTCTCGACGACGACGCGCGGGACGGGCCAGCGGAGCTTCCGGCCGGCCTGCTGGCGCGCGTTCGCCGCCGCCTCCTCGACGTCGCGGAAGACCGCCACGTCGCGTTCGAGGTCCGGGTCGCGCAGGTCGGCGTCCGGCTCGGGGTACGACAGCGCGTGGACCGTCGTCGCCGCGCCGTCGAGCCGCTGGTACATCCGCTCGGTGAGGTACGGCGCGATCGGCGCGAGCAGGCGGATCACCTCGTCGAGGACGGTCGCGAGCGTGGCGTAGGCGCCGCGCTTCGAGGCGGAGTCGGCCTCCTCCCACATGCGGTCGCGGACCGCCTTCACGTAGAACCGCGACACGTCCTGCGTGACGAACTCGATGACGGCGTTGACCGCGTCGCTGACCTGGTAGTCGTCCCAGGCCTCAGCGACCTCGGCCTCCACGGACTGGAGCCGCGAGAGCACCCACTCGTCGACGAGTTCGAGCTCGCCGTCGGAGAGGTCCGCGTCGGCGGGGTCGTAGCCGTCGAGCTCCATGTACTCCAACGGGAACCGGAACACGTTCCAGAGGATGTTGAGCTTGCCCTGGATCTCGCCGAGCCCGTCCCACTCGAACGCGAGGTCGACCCCCTGCTGGTCGTGGCTGAGCAGGTAGGTCCGGAGCGGGTCGCGTCCGGCCCGGTCGATCGCCTCCTCCGGCGTGACGATGTTACCGACCGACTTCGACATCTTCCGGCCGTCCTCGTCGTTGGCGAAGCCGTGCATCAGCACCTCGTCGTACGGGATCTCGCCGACTGCGGCGGTCCCCATGCCGAGCTGCGACCAGAACCAGCCGCGGGTCTGGTCGTGCGCCTCGATGATGAGGTCGGCGGGCCACAGCTCGTCGTGCGCGGCCTCGTCGCTCGGGTAGCCGAGCGTGCCCCACGAGGCGACGGAGGAGTCGAGCCACACGTCGAACACGTCCTCGACGCGCCGGTACGTCGTCCCGTCCTCGACGATGGTGAGGTCGTCGACGGAGGGGCGGTGGAGGTCGATCGACTCGGGGTCGACGTCCTCCTCGACGCGCTCGGCGAGCTCCTCGCGGGTGCCGATCACGATCATGTCCTCGTCGAGGTCGCCGGCGTCGGCGTCCTCCGGCACCCAGATGGGGATCGGGATCCCCCAGTAGCGCTGGCGGGAGACGTTCCAGTCGGGCGCGTCCTCAATGAAGTCGCGGAAGCGGTTGTCGCGGGCCCAGTCGGGGTGCCACTCCGAGTCCTCCATGTTGTCGAGGAGGTCGTCTTTGACGTCCGTGATCGAGATGAACCACTGGTCGGTGACCAGCTGGATGATCCCGGTGTCGCACCGCCAGCAGTGACCGTAGCTGTGGTCGACGGTGCCGTGCGCGAGCATGTGCCCGTCGGCGACGAGGTCGTCGATGATGTCCTCGTTGGCGTCGCGCACGAACTGGCCGGCGTACTCGCCTGCCGCCTCGGTGAACTCGCCGTTCGGCTTCACGGGGCAGTGGATGTCGAGCCCGAGCTCGGTGCCGCGCTGGAAGTCCTCCTCCCCGTGGCCGGGCGCGGAGTGGACCAGTCCGGTCCGGTCGGCCTCCACGTAGTCGGCGGCGTACACCCGACCGGCGCCCTCGAAGTCGGGGTACTCGGCGACGCGGTCGGCGAGCGGGTGGTCGTACGCCCAGCCGACGAGCTCGTCGCCCGTCAGCTCGGCCTCGACCTCGTAGTCCTCGTAGCGCCCCTCGCCGAGCACGTCCTCGACGCAGTCGGCGGCGACGTAGATGAGCTCGCTCTCGCCGTCCTTCTCCGCGCGGACGGCGTTGTAGGTGAGGTCCTCGTCGACGGCGACGAAGGTGTTCGCGGGGATGGTCCACGGCGTCGTCGTCCAGATGACGAGGCTCCCCTCGCGGTCCGCGAGCGGGAACTTCACGTAGATGGAGGGGTCCTCGACGTCCTCGTACTCCACCTCATTGTTGGCGAGGCCGGTCTCGCAGCGCGGGCACTGCGAGATGGACCGCTTCCCCTGCTCGACGAGGCCGTTGTCGGCGACCTCGGAGAACGCCCACCAGGCGGCCTCCATGTACTCCGGCGAGATGGTCTCGTACGGGTCCTCGAAGTCCATCCAGACGCCGATGGACTTGAAGTCCTCGTCCATCGCCGCCCGGTTCTCCAAGGCGAACTCCTTACACTTCTCGATGAACGCCTCCATCCCGTACTCCTCGATGTCCCGCTTGTTCTCGAAGCCGAGCTCCTCCTCGACTTTGACCTCGATCGGGAGCCCGTGCATGTCGTAGCCGGGCCGGTCGGTGACGCGGTGGCCGGTCATCCGCTTGTACCGGATGACGGCGTCTTTCAGCGTCTTGTTCCAGGCCGTCCCGAGGTGCATCTGCCCGGAGGTGTACGGCGGGCCGTCCACGAAGAAGAACGGCGGGTCGTCGGCGTGCGCCTCCTTCGCCGCCTCGTAGGCGTCGTGGTCGTCCCAGTACTCGTCGACCGCGGCCTCGACGTCCGCGGGCGCGTACTGGTCGTCGATCTGCTCCATACGCGTTGGTCTGGGCGCGCGTATTTGAATACGGCGGAGTCGTGGGAACGGTTCAGCGAAGGAGTCGCAGAAACGGCTCGGCGGCGGCGAGTCGGGACAAGACACTTCTCCGGGGAGGCGGACGCTCCGAGCATGGAGACGCCGCGACTCGTCCGCGAGAACCTCGGGTACGCGCTCCTCGGCGGCCCGGCGCTGGCCGCCGTCGCGTTCGCCGCCGGCGCGCGGCTCGCCGGTACCGCCGCCGGCGTCGCCGCCGCGGTCGCGGCGTACGCACTCGGCTGGGCACTCACGGAGCGGGGGTCCGAGTCGGCGTCGGAGCGGTCGGCGTCCGAGCGATCGACCGCGAACGCGGACGACGACCGGGACCGCCGCGAGCGGGAGGCCGAGGCGGGGAAGGGCGGCTACGGCGGCGGTGGCGGCGGCGGGTAGCTGAGGCGGTTTTCTCAGTCTCTCTGACCGTCGAATCGGCCGGAAAGACGGGTTTCGAGGCCGCTCGCGGCTGGTAGTCGAGTCATACCTATACTGACGGGGCGCGTCCGTCGCGTATGAACGCCGGACGTTCGACGCTGGTCGCCGCGGCAGTACTGTTCGTCGCGGTGGCCGCGACCGGCGGCGCGCTCGCCGCCGACCCGGTGACGCTCACCGTCTCCGTGACCGACCGGGAGGGCGACGCCGTCGCCGGTGCGACCGTCGAGGCGGCGTGGGAGACCGACGCCGGCGAGACGGGGACCGCGTCCGGGACGACGGCGAGCAACGGGAACGTCCTCCTCGACGTCCCGGAGGGCGCCGGCGTCGAGTTGGACGTCGACGACGACGCCTACGTCCGGAACCGACCGCTCCGGGTCGAGAACGCCAGCGAGACGAACATAGACCTCGGCGTCTCGCTGAGCGGCACCGCGACCGTGACCGTCGTCGACGGGGAGAACCGGTCGCAGCCGGACGCGACCGTCCGGGTCCGCGAAGACGGGCGGACGATCGACCGGGGCGAGACCGACGCGGACGGGCGGTACGAGACGGCGCGCCTCGAACGCGGCGACTACGAGGTCGTCGTCGTGAAGCCCGGGTACCTGGAGGCGTCCGTCGCCGTGACTGTGGGCGACGGCGGCGAGGCCCGGGTCACCGTCGAGCGAGGCACCACGACGCTCGACGTGCGCGTCTTCGACGACCACTTCGACCCGCCGGTCCCGATCGAGACGGGGGCGGTGCGGGCCTCCTCCCCGGTGTTCGACGGGCGGGTGAGCGTGACCGACGGGACCGCCTCGCTCACCGTACCGGTGAACGCCGTCTACACGGTCGCGGTCGTCAAGGACGGATACGACGCCACGTCCGAGCGGGTCAGGGTGGAGGAGTCGTCGGTCAGCGTGAACGCCACCGCGCAGCGCAGCGCCGCCCTCTTCGCCGAGCCCGCGAACGATCGCGTCCTCCTCGGAGAGACGACGCGCGTGACCGTGCGGAACGCCTACGACGAGCCGGTCGGTGGTGTGACCGTCGAACTCGACGGCGAGGCCGTCGGGGAGACTGACGACCGCGGCGAGCTCGAAGTAACGATCCGGACCGCCGGTGACCGGACGCTCGTCGCGCGGGACGGCGACACCGCCTCCGAACCGGTGACGGTCGTGGGCGTCGACGAGTCGGCGGCGAGCGGCGACGACGGGAGCGCCGACGACGCGGACGGCGGCGCGTCCGACGGCGACGCGTCGAGCGGCGACGGGACCACCGACGACGAGAACCCCGGATTCGGCGTCGTCGCGGCCGCGGTCGCTCTCCTCGCGCTGGCCGTCGCGGGCCGGATCCGCGGCCGGTGAGTGCGTCGCGGCGGCCGTCGGGAGCGACCGGCTGACGAGCGCCCGCCGGCCCGCCGGGGTCCCTCAGCGGGAGTCCGGGGCCGCGTCCGCGAAGTAGTCCGCGAGCCGCTCGGCCGCCTCGGTCGCGCGCGGCGTCACCAGCGCGAACCGGATCCACTCGTCGCGGGCGGTGCCGAACGCCTCGCCCGGCATGCCGGCGACGCCCGCCTCGTCGATCAGGCGCTTGACGTTCGCCATCGTGCCGGGGAACCCGTCGAACCGCACGAGGACGTAGAAGGCCCCCTCCGGGCGGCTGTACTCCGCGCCCGCCGCGTCGAGCGCGTCGGTGAACGCCGCGACCCGGTCCGCGAGCAGGTCGCGCGACTCGGCGTAGTACGACGGCTCCGTCTCGGCGAGCGCGTGGTAGACGGCGTACTGGGAGGGGCGGGCCCCGGTGACGTTCACGAGCATGTGGCGGGTCTTCGCGTCGCCGACGTGCGCCTCGGGGAACACGCCGTAGCCGACCCGGAGCCCCGTGATCGCCATCGACTTCGAGAAGCCGCTGGTGACGATCACGCGCTCGGAGTCGAGGGTCAGGGCCGACTCGAAGGAGCCGGCGAGGTCGAACCGACCGTACACCTCGTCGACGACGACCACGGCGTCGGCCGCCTCGGCGACCGCGACGACCTCGCGGACCGCGTCGAGGTCGTAGACGGCGCCGGTCGGGTTGTTCGGCGTATTGAGAACGATCAGCGCGGTGTCCTCGCTCGCGGCCTCGCGGACCGCGTCGACGTCGAGGCTCCCGTCGCGGGCGGTGGGCACGAGCGTCGGCTCCCCGCCGAGCAGGTGGGTCTTGCCCGGGTAGTACGGGTACACCGGGTCCATCAGGAGCGCCTCGTCGCCGGCGTCGCGGTCGAGCGCGCGCGCCATCGCGAGGTAGTTCGCCTCGCCGGTGCCGTTGGTGACGACCACGCGGTCGGGGTCCACGTCGCGGCGCTCGCCGATCGCCTCGCGGAGCTCGCGGAGCCCGTCGCTCGGCGGGTACTGGAAGTCGGCGGGCGGCAGGTCGGCGTACTCGCGGAGCGCGTCGCGGAGCGCCGCGGGCGGCTCCCAGTCGGGGTTGCCGCTCACCATGTCGATGACGTCGCCGTCGGCGGCCGCGGCGTACTGCATCACGTGGAAGAACTTCGGCTCCTCGTACTCCATACGGTCGGGTCGGACGCGGTCGCCGTGGCTCTTTCGACCGGCGCGCGGCGGGCGCGCGGAGCGCGGGACCCGGTCCCGCCGAGCCACCGCGATCCGGTGGTTTGACCTACCGACACGCACAGCGGGTGGTATGAACAAGCGCGGCCACGTCCTCAACGGCCTGCTGCTCGCCCTCGGGCTCGGGTTCATCGTCGAACCGGGGCTCGACGCGGCGACCGCGACGACCGTCGCCGAGATCACCGTTCCCGTCGTGTTGGGGGCGCTGTTCCCGGACGTCGACACCGCCTTCGGGCGCCACCGAAAGACGCTCCACAGCCTCCCCGTGCTGGCAATCTTCCTCGCGTACCCGATCTTCTTCGGGAACCTCCAGTACGTCTGGATCGGCGTGTTCACCCACTACGTCCTCGACGTGGTCGGGAGCCGCCGGGGCATCGCGCTGTTCCACCCGCTCTCGGACCGGGAGTTCGGGCTGCCGAGCGGCGTGACGACGAGCAGTAAGTACGCCGACCTCGTTACCGTGATCATCACCGCGATAGAGCTGGCCGCGTTCTGGGCGATCCACACCTACGTCGTCAGCCTCGGCCTGGACCTCTCGGCGGCCTCCGACGCCGCGGCCGGGTTCGGGCTGTGACCGCGACGCGCTACTCGTAGACGCTCACGTCGTCGAACCGGCCCTCGTAGGCGACGTTCGACGGCAGGGTGGGCTCGTTGCCGGAGAGGAACATCCGGTCGAGCTTCGCCCACGTGTTCTCGTAGCCGAGGTGCGCGAACTCGACGAGCCCCCGGAGCCGGTGGCCGATCCCGCCGCGGTGGATCACCGTCCGCGGGCGGCGCTCGCGGAACGCCTCGGCGACCGCCGCGGCGTCGTCGAGGTCGCCCTCGAAGGCGGTCCACGCCTCGCCGACCGTGCCGGGGAGGTGCGCGTACGACGAGCCGAAGCCGGCGCAGCCCGTCTCCTTCGCGGTCCGACGGGCGCGGGCGTTCTGGTGGGGGAGGAGCTTCGTGTTGTACGTCTCGACGGCGTCGATCCGGGCGGCGTGCGCGTCCACCTCGGGCCGCGTGAGCGAGATGGTGGCGAACCCGGGGTGCGGGACGAGGACGGCCGCGTCCTGGCGCTCGAACTCGGCCATGGCGCCCTCGAAGGTGATGTAGTCGGGGACCGGGTCGGAGAGCCCGAGCGCGAGGAGGTGCCGCCTGTTCCCCCAGTCGCCGGTGAACACCTCGCGGGCGGGGACGACGGTCAGCTCGTCGTCGGTGTAGCGGGCCGCGCGCTCGCGGACCGTCGGGAGCCGCGTGAAGTGCGGCGCGTACACGAGCGCGTCGATCCCGCGGGCCTTCGCGCGGGCGACGACCTCGTCGTCGAGCACCTTGACGTGGGCGTCGACGCGCGTTTGCGATCGGGTCACGGTCGCACGGTCGTCGCGCCCGCGCAAAGGCGTATCGTTCGACGACGACGGTGCCGCGATCGCCGGGCGGACCGCGGGGCGGCGGACCGTCGCGGGACCCCGCCGAGTTGGGAAACCGTTAATCCCCCTCGGGCGAGTGTTCCGGGTATGGCCCCTCGCTGGACGTGCGGCATCGGCGACTGCGACGCCGCCTTCGACGACGTGGAGGCGGCGATCGTCCACCAGACGAACGACCACCAGCGCCACGAGTGTAAGGTGTGCGGCACGATCGTCCCGGACGGCTACTTCGCGATCCGCCACGCGTTCGACGAGCACACCCGCGCCGAGTTCGTCCGCGCGTACGACGCCGACTCCGCGGCGGTCCGGCGCCGCGAGGAGATCAAAGGCGAGATCGAGGCCGCAGCGGACCTCCAGCGCGTCGTCAAGGAGCTCGACCGGGACGTCTGAGGCGGGTCCGTCGCCCCCGAGTTACAGCACCCGCTTCCCGAACGCGCTCGCCGCGAGCTCCGTCGCCAGCTCCGCCGTCTCGTTGTGCTGGTCCAGCGTCGGGTTCACCTCGACTATCTCCATCGAGCGGAGCGCGTCCGTCTCGTCGACGATCTCCATCGCGCTGTGCGCCTCCCGGTAGGTGACGCCCCCGCGGACCGGCGTCCCCACGCCGGGCGCGGCGTTCGGGTCGAGCCAGTCGAGATCGAGGCTGACGTGGATCCCGTCGACGCCGGCCGAGGCGACGTCGAGCGCCTCCTCCGTGACCTCCGTTATCCCCCGCTCGTCGATGTCGGACATCGTGTACGCGGCGAAGTCGCGCTCGCGGATGAGCTTCGCCTCCGCGCCGTCGACCGACCGCAGCCCGACGAGGGCGACGTTCTCCGGCGAGAGCCCCGGCGCGGTCGCCCACTCGGCGTCCGCGAACTCGCCGATCCCGAGCGCGGCCGCCAGCGGCATCCCGTGGACGTTGCCCGACGGCGTCGTCGCGGGCGTGTTGAGGTCGGCGTGCGCGTCGAACCACACGGCGCCGATGTCCGCGTCGCGCGCGGAGCCCGAGAGGCTCCCGATGGCGATCGAGTGGTCGCCGCCGAGCGCGAGCGGCACGTCGCCGGCGTCGAGCGTCGCGGCGACCTCGTCGCCGAGCTCCCGGCACACGTCGGCGGTCTCGCGGAGGAACTTCGCCTCCCCGACGCTGGGCGCGTCCGCGTCCGGGTCGCGCTCCTCCGCCCGCGGGACGGGGAGGTCGCCCGCGTCAACCGCCTCGACGCCAGCGCCGGCGAGCTGGTCCGCGAGCCCGCCGTACCGGATCGCCGACGGTCCCATGTCGACACCGCGTCGGTTCGCCCCGTAGTCGGTCGGCGCGCCGATGATCCTGACCGTGGTCATACCGGGTACGCGACGCCGCGGCGCTTGAATGGTGGGGATCGACGCGGCCGCGGCCCGCGACGGCGACGCGCGATTCGCCCCGCCGGACCGGACACGTTTTGCGCCCGGGCCGCCACGGGGCGGTCATGGGCAGTTCCGACTCCTACTCGGTCGACCCCGGCGACATCGAGCCGATCGGCGCGACCATCGCGGTCGCGTTCACCGGCGCGGCGATCGGGCTCGTCGGCGCCGCGGTGTCGTTCGTCGCCGTCGACTTCGGGCTCGCGCTGATCGGCGTCGGCGTGGTCGTCGCGCTGTCGAGCCCGCTCGCGTACGTGCGCATGAAGCGGCTGCGCGGGGAGTAGGCCCGGAACGCGCTGCGCCGGCTGTGCCCGGCCGTCGAGGCGGTTTCACACGATCATTTATAAGCGAATTCCATCGCATTTAAGCGGGGGCGTCGTGTATTCGCGACCATGTCATCGATCGAGCTCACGTCGAGCCAGAAAAGCATCCTCACGGCCCTCATCAACCTGTACGGGGAACAGGAGGACGCCGTGAAAGGCGAGGCGATCGCCGAGGAAGTAGACCGCAATCCCGGGACGATCCGGAACCAGATGCAGAGCCTCAAGGCCCTCCAGCTCGTCGAGGGCGTCCCCGGCCCGAAGGGCGGCTACAAGCCCACCTCGAACGCCTACGAGGCGCTCGACATCCAGCGCATGGACGAGCCGGCCGACGTGCCGATCTCCCACGAGGGCGAGCAGGTCGAGGGGATCAACGTCGACGGGATCGACCTCTCCAGCGTCCACCACCCCGAGCTGTGCCGCGCCGAGATCCACGTCCAGGGCTCGGTCCGCGACTTCCACGAGGGCGACAGCGTCACCGTCGGCCCGACGCCGCTCTCGAAGCTCGTCATCGACGGCACCGTCGACGGCAAAGACGACACCGCGAACATTCTCATCCTGCGGATCGACGACATGCGGGCGCCCGACGAGCCGGCCGAGCACTGATCTAGAAGCGGGACTCGTCTACCGGTTCGAGAAATCCTCGGAGAACGCGGACTGATTCGTCGACGAAACGTCGAGGGTCGGGAGCCGACGGCGCGTGGGGCGTCGCTCGGGCTTACATGTCGCCGAACGCGCTGACGCCGCGGCTCGCGGAGGAGACCTTGGCGATCCAGCGCGTGGCGATGGCCTTCTTCAGCAGCTTCGCGGGCTTGCCGCCGAACGTCTTGATCGGCATGCCCATCACGTCGTGGGCGACCGCCTCCTCGCCGACGGAGATGACGGTCCCTTTGTCCTCGTGGGTCCACGAGCGGAGCGGCGCGCCGCGGGCGGCGCGCGCGAGGTTGGCGCCGGCGACCTCGGCGGCCTGCCAGGCGGCCTGCGCGGTCGGCGGCGCCACGTCGTCCTCGCCCTGCTCGACGAGGGCGGTGTCGCCGATGGCGAACACGCGGTCGTCGCTGGTGGCGAAGTCGGAGCCGGCGTGGACGCGGTTCGAGCGGTCGTCCTTGTCGACCTCGACGTGCTCCAACTCGGGCTGGCCCGTAATTCCGCCGGTCCAGATCAGCACGTCGTAGCCGAGCTCCTCGGGCTCTTCGTCCTCGCCGCCGCCGAGGTAGACCGCGTCCTCGTCGGCCTCCGAGATGAAGTCGCCGGTGAGGATGTCGATGTCGGCGTCTTCGAGCCGCTGGCGGAGCGCGCCCTGGATCTGCGGGTCGTTACCGGGGAAGACCTCGTCGAGCCCCTCGACGAGCTTGATGTCGAGCGGCGCGCGGTGCTTGTCGCGGTACTCGGCGATCTCGCCGGCCGTCTGGATGCCGGAGAGGCCGGCGCCGCCGACGATGACCTGCGCGGGATCCGAGCGGGTCGCGTCCGCGGCCGCCTCGCGCACGTCCTCGTGGATCGCCTTCGCGTCGTCGAGCCCCTTCAGCTGGTGGGCGTTCTCCTTCAGGCCCTCGATGCCGAAGAACGCGGTCGTGGAGCCGACCGCGAGGAGGAGGTAGTCGTAGTCGACGGTCGTGCCGTCGTCGGTCTCGACGACGCGCTCGTCGGTGTCGACGTCGACGACCCGGCCCTGGACGAAGTCGGACTCGGGCGACTTGATCTCGTCGACGGGGATCGTGATCTTGTCCTCGACGGCGGGGTTGCGGATCGCTCGGTGGACCTCGTGTAAAACGAGGTGGTAGTCGTGTTCCGAGATCCACGTGAGATCGGCCTCGCCCTCGCCGACCTCGTCTTCGAACGCCTTGACCGCCCCTGCGCCGGCGTACCCGGAGCCGACGACCACGACCTGTGAACTCATGCCTGTCGCTCCGCGGCCCGCGGGTAAAGTCGCTTTGGAACGGTCGCGATCGGCGGTCCGGCCCCCGGCGGGACGGCGCGTTACAGCGAGAGCCCGGCGTGCCAGCGGTCGGCGCCCGCCTCCCGCTTGACCTCGTCCATGCGCGCGAGCAGCTTCACCGCGAGGCTCGCCGTCTCGGCCGCGCGCGACTCGCCCTCCGTCCGGAACTCGCCGGTGACGCGGTTGGCGTAGACGGAGCAGACCGCGCCCGCCCGGAGCCCGTAGACGTTCGCGACCGTGAGGATCGCCGACGCCTCCATCTCGATGTTCTTCACGTTCGCGTCCCGGAGCTCGGCGACCAGCTCGTTCGAGCCGGCGGCCTCGAACCCCTCGAATCCGGGGCGGCCCTGCCCGGCGTAGAAGGAGTCGGCGCTCATCGTCACGCCGGTGTGGTAGTCGTGGCCCAGCCGCTCGGCGGCCGCGACCAGCGCGGAGACGACCTCGCCGTCCGCGGCCGCGGGGTAGTCCTCGCGGACGTACTCGTCGCTCGTCCCCTCCTGCCGGACGCCGCCGGTCGTGATGACGAGGTCGCCCACCTCCATCTCCGGCTGGATCGCGCCGCAGGAGCCGACCCGGATGAACGTGTCGACGCCGACGCGCGCCAGCTCCTCGACGGCGATGGCGGCAGACGGGGAGCCGATGCCGGTCGAGGTCACCGAGATGGGCGCGCCGTCGTACGTCCCGGTCGCGGTGCGGTACTCGCGGTGGCGCGCGACCTCCTCGTGGCCGTCCCACAGCGCGGTGATCTTGTCGACCCGCTCGGGGTTGCCCGGGAGGAGGACGGCGTCCGCGACGTCCTCGGGCGCGGCCTCGACGTGGTAGCCGGCCGCGTCGTTCGGGTCCTCGCTCTCGGCGTCGGCGGCCGGGCCGTCCGCGCCGGAACCGCCGGCGTCTGGTTCGTCGGTCATGTCCCCGGCGTTTGGTGAGGTTTTTAAAAGTAGTTCCGGCTCGGCGGCGACTCCGACCCTCTTGTGGAGCGGTTCGAACATCTTCGCCGCCCTTGCCGCGGCGTTGGAACCCGGGTCACGATTGACCCCTCGGATCGCGTACTCCCGGGGGGAGACGACTCCACAGCCACCATGAGCACCGACGACGAATCGATGTACACGACCGTGGACGAGGAGGACAGACGGCTCCTGGAGGAGGCCGGGTTCGACGCCGACCTCGGCGCGGAGATGGCCCGCGACGCGCAGCGGGTGGCCGCGGACGAGCTCTCCGAGGTCGAGTTCTACCGCCGGTACCACGACCGGATCCTCGAGGAGTTCGACGTCGACGACCGAGAGGTGGAGATCCCCGACCCCGACGAGGTCGACGCGGACGACGTGAGCGCCGTCGAGCGCGTCGAGGAGGCGTTCGGCGGCGTCGGGGAGGCCCTACGGAGCGTCGGCGGCGACGACGCGGAGTCGCGTCGGTCGGTGATGAAGAAGGGCGCGGCGGCGGCCGCGCTCGGGCTCAGCGGGCTCGGCACCGCGGGCGCGACCACCGGCGGCGACGGCGCCGGAGGGGCCGGCGCCGGCGGCGACGACGAGGGGACCCGCTGGGGGATGACGATCAACCTCAACAACTGCGACGGGTGCCTCGCCTGTATGGTCGCGTGTAACCAGGAGCACAAGCTCTCCCGCGGGGCGAACTGGATGTACGTGTTCTCGTTCGAGGACGAGGGGCAGGGCGACGAGACGAACTTCCTCCCCCGGACTTGCCAGCACTGCACCGACTCGCCGTGCACGAAAGTGTGCCCGGTCGGCGCCCGCCACACCCGCGAGGAGGACGGCCTCGTGCTCACCGACTACGACATCTGTATCGGCTGCCGCTACTGCGAGGTGTCGTGCCCGTACGGGGTCAACTACTTCCAGTGGGGCGAGCCCGACGTGCCCGAGTCCGAGGTCGACGACGACCACCAGATCGACGACCGGGGGCGCTGGGTCGGCGCCCGCCCCCCGGAGGGCGTGATGGGCAAGTGTACGTTCTGCGTCGACCGGCAGGACGGACAGATGGGCGAGGAGAAGGTCGGCACCACCGCCTGCGAGGAGGCGTGTACGATGAACGCGATCCACTTCGGCGACCTCAACGACCCGGAGAGCCCGCCGAACCAACACCTCCGAGAGTACCACGACGGACAGGAGAACGACACGTCGGACTACCCGAACCGGAAGGGCCACACCGTCTCGACGTTCAAGCTGATGGAGGAGCGCGGCACCGAGCCGAACGTCCGGTTCGTCGGCAACGAGCCCTCGCCCCACGCCGAGCAGGTCGAGGGGCCGGTCGCGTACGAGGACGTGGGGCTCGTCGACGACCGCAAGGAGGTCCTCGATCAGGGCGCGGCCGCGAACGGGGGTGAGGAGGCGTGAGCGTCGACGGCGTCGACGTGACCGACGTCGACCGCGAGGCGCTCGTCCGGCCGATCAAGACGTTCTCGACGAGGTACGTCGCGGCGCTCGCGGTCGCGCTCGGCCTGATCGGCGTCTGGCTGTTCTTCTACAGCCGGCAGCTCCGGCACGGCCTGATCGTCACGAACCTCTCGGACTGGGGCTCCGGCGGCGGCGTGCCGTGGGGGCTGTACATCGGCGCGTTCATCTGGTGGGTCGGCATCGCCCACGGCGGGATCATCCTCTCGGCCGCGGTGCGCCTGCTCGGGATGGACACCTACCAGCCCGTCGCGCGCCTCGCCGAACTGCTCACCATCGCCGCGCTGACCTGCGCCGGGACGTTCATCCTCATCCACGTCGGTCGCCCGGACCGGCTGGTGACGAGCGTCCTGCCGGCGTGGCCGACGCGCGTCCAGTGGTCGCCGCTGATGTGGGACGTGACCGTCATCACGGCCTACTTCGTGCTGACGGCAACGTACCTCGCCTTGACGATCCGCTACGACGTGAACCGGCTCCGCGACCGGCTGCCGGACCGCCTCGAACCCCTGTACGCGGCGCTGACCGTGGGGTACACGGAGACGGAGGACGAGGTCGTCGAGCGCATGGTCTGGTGGATCGCGTTCGCGATCATCATCATGGCGCCGCTGTTGCTCCACGGCGGGGTGATCCCGTGGCTGTTCTCGCTGCTGCCGTCGATGGCGGGCTGGGCCGGCGGCGTCCAGGGCCCCTCGTTCCTCTCCATCGCGCTGACCTCGGCGGTCGCGGGGATCATCATCGTCGCGGCCGCGTTCCGGTACGCGTACGGCTGGGAGGAGCTCATCCCCCGCGCCGTCTTTCGGGGGCTCGCCAAGTGGCTCGGCTTCTTCAGCCTGATCTTCCTGTGGCTCCAGCTCCAGCAGGTGATCACGGGGATCTTCGCGGCGCCGACGACGCTCCAGCACGCGACCGAGGTGAAGATATCGACCCCGCTGTACTGGGTCGCCATCGGGCTCGTCGTCCTGGCGATGCTGTACGCCTTCGCGACCGCGCTGCGGCCGGACCTGTTCGACCTGCGCGCGCTCGTCGGCATCTCCGTCGGCGTGCTCTTCGGCACGCTCTCGGAGAAGGTGCTGTTCGTCGTCGAGGGGCTCCAGCACGCGCACTTCGCGCTGTACGACGGCGTGCCCGGTCAGTACGTCCCCTCGGCGGTCGAGGTGTCGGCGGTCTTCGGGACGATCGGCGTCGTCGTGCTGTTCTTCCTCGTCGTCTCGAAGGTGATCCCGGTCGTCGAGCTCCACGCGATCGAGGACCACGAGGAGGTGGACACATGACCGCGCTCGCGCCCCCGCCGGCGCTCCTCGCCGCGGTCGCGGCCCTCGCGCCCGCCGCGTGGCCCGCGGTCCCGCTGTCCGCGGAGTACACGCTCCCGTTCGTCGGTCCGGGGACGTACCTGATCTTCGGGATCGTCCTCGCGCCGGTGTACGCGATGGTCGCGGCGTGGTTCCTCGGCGACCCGAGCGACCGGTTCGCCGGGCTGCTCGGCGTCGGCTACCTCGCCGGCCTCACGACCGTCCTGTGGGGGAGCCTGTTCGTGGCGACGCTGATCATCGGGGCCGTGTTCTTCTGACGCGGCCCCGGCGGCACTCGTACAGCGTCCGAACCGACTCAACGCCCGAACCGAACCCGAACCGACTCGACGCCCGAACCGAACCCGAACCGACTCGACGCCCGAACCGAATCCGAACCGACTCGACGCCCGAACCGAATCCGAACCGACTCGCCGTCCAACCCAGACCAATGACACTCACCGAAGCCGAACTCACCGACCGACTCGCCGCGGTAGAGGACCCCGAGAACGGCGACGACATCGTCTCGATGGGCCTCGTCGACGACGTAGCGATCAGCGACGGCACCGCCGAGGTGTCGCTCGCGTTCAACGCCCCGCACGCGCCGGCGGAGATGGAGATCGGCGACGCGGTCCGCGAGGCGATCGAGGAGGCCGGACTCGAACCTGACCTCCGCGCCGAGTTCCGCGAGGAGCACGGCCACGAGACCGACGTGCTCCCCGGCGTCCGCAACGTGATCGCCGTCGCCTCCGGGAAGGGCGGCGTCGGCAAGACGACCGTCGCCGCGAACCTCGCCGCGGGGCTCTACGAACGCGGCTCGCGGGTCGGCATCCTCGACGCCGACGTCCACGGGCCGAACGTGCCCCGGCTGCTGCCGACCGAAAACGAGCCCGGCGTCACGCCGAACGAGGAGATCGTTCCCCCGGCCTCGGACGGCGTCCGCGTGATGAGCACCGACCACCTGATGCCCGACGGCGACCAGCCGGCGGTGCTGCGCGGCCCGATGGTGAACAACGTGATGATGAAGTTCGTCAACGAGGTGGAGTGGGGACGGCTGGACTACCTCGTCGTCGACCTGCCGCCGGGCACCGGCGACGCCTCGCTGAACCTGCTCCAGTCGCTGCCCGTCGCGGGCGTCGTCATCGTCACGACGCCGCAGGAGATGGCGGTCGCCGACGCCCGCAAGGGGCTCCGCCTGTTCGACGAGCACGACGCGCCGGTGCTGGGCGTCGTCGAGAACATGAGCGCGTTCCGCTGTCCCGAGTGCGGCGACGACCACGCCGTCTTCGGCGAGGGCGGCGGCGACGAGATCCGCGACGACTACGGCGTGCCCGTCCTCTCGCGGCTCCCCGTCCACCCGGACTTCGACTCGGCCGGCTCGGACGGCCCCTCGGTGCGCGACCCCGACAGCCCGGTCCGCGAGGACCTCTTCGAGATGGTCGATTCCGTCGCGGACCGCGTGGGCGAGGTGAACCGGCGGCGGGTCGCCGAGCGCGTCGGCGAGTGGGACGCCGAGGGCGACGAGGGCCGCGAGGCGGGGGGCGGGACGGCGGACCCGGACCCGGTGTCGGCGTCCGAGTGACGGGCGGCGCCGGCCGCGTCAGTCCGCGTCGCCGTCGCCGGCGTCGGCGGGGGTCGCCGCGGCGTCGTCGAGCGTCCCCTCGCTGATCGTGTTCGGGAGGAGTTCGCCGAGGGTGTACTCCGTCACGGCGTCGCCGCCCTCGTCGCAGGCGACGACGAGGTCGTCGGCCGCGAACTCCGCGAGCGTCTGCCGGCACATCCCGCAGGGGGTGACGCCGTCGCGGACGCCCGACGAGACCGCGATCCGGTCGAACTCGCGGTGACCGTTCTTCACCGCCTCCGCGAGCGCGACCTCCTCGGCGTGGAGGCTGTTGGAGTAGTTCGCGTTCTCGATGTTACAGCCGGTGTACACGGTGCCGTCGGCGGTCCGCAGCGCGGCGCCGACGCGGTACTCGGAGTACGGGACGTGGGCGGCCTCGAGGGCCTCGCGCGCCGCGGCGATCAGGTCGTCCATACCGGCGCGTGACGCGGCGGGCCGATAACTGTACTGTGTCGCGGTCGCGGGCGGCCCCCGGTCCGGTCAGGCGCGGTCGACCCACGCCGAGAAGCCGCCGTCGATGAGCGTGTCGGCCTGCTGGCGGATGTACTCGCGCTGGGTGTCGACCACGGCCGTCTCGAAGTCGTCGCCGTCGTCGAGGCGGGCGCGGACGCGGTCGCGCTTCCAGCTCGCCGGCGTCGTGCGGTTCGCGACGCGCCAGCGGAGCGGCGCGATCCACTCAGCGGCCTCGTCGGCGGCGCAGCCGGCGGTCCGGAGCCCGGCCTCCGCGTGGTCGAGTAAGTCCTCGTACAGCGCGTCGGTGTCGGTCGTGTGCTGGCCGTCCGGGCCGATCCACTCCATCTCGGCGTCGAGCCCGTCGGCGACCGCCGCGTAGAAGTTGTCGCGGGCGGTCTCCCAGTCGAGCCCGATGACCGGGTGCTCGCGCTGGGCGAGCGACTGCAGCAGGCCCGCGAACGCCCCCTGGAACGCGATGGAATCGCGGACCGTGGGCTGGCCGGGGATCGGGCGGAACTCGATCCGCGCGTTCGCCGCCGAGCGGCTCGCCCCCTCGAAGACGGGGCGAACCCAGCGCCAGTAGCTGCCGTGTTTGGTCCGGAACGTCGCGAAGTCGTCGTCGAACCGGTCGCTGCCGCCCGGGTCGGGCATCGGGATCAGCGTCTCGTCGGCCGCGATGCGGTCGACGGCGGTCTCGACGTCGCGGAAGTCGCGCGGGAACCGCACCTTGTCCGCGTCGGTGCGGGCGTTGAGGACGGACTCGAACACGTGGACGCGGTTCTCGGTCGCCCCCTCCGCGAGGATCCGCTCGCCGTCCCAGCCGTCGTCGTACAGGTCCGGCGGGAAGAAGGGGGAGTTAACGCCGAGCGCGAGCAGCGGCCCGGCGATCCGGAGCGCGTACCGGAAGTGCCGCGGCAGCGTCTCGGCGTGCGCCACCTGGTAGTGCGGCTGGATCGACGTGATGAGGCTCTCGGGCATCACCGTGTCCGCCGTCAGCGACACCCCGGGGGCAGAGAGCTCGACACGCCCGCCGGCCGCCCGCGCGTCGTCGGGTCCGTCCCCGTCCGCCGCGTCGGGGTCCGCGTTCGCCATCGCGTGGTAGCGGACCGCGTCGCTCATGTTGACCGCGACGACGACGCCGTCGACCTCGACGCTGTCGGTGAGGTAGCCCTCCGCGGTCTCGCCCGCGGGCGGGATGGTCCAGAGGCCGTCGGAGACGAGCCGCATCCCCTCGACGCCGGCGGTGTTCTCCGCGGCCTCCAGGCGCGCCCGGACCTCGGCGAGCTGCGCGCGGAGCCCGTGGTCGGAGAGCGGCTGCGGGCTCGTGCACATCTCGGCGTTGTGGAGCCCGAGCTCCTTCTCGAAGCCCATCAGCTCCAGCAGGCGGCGCGGCACGCGCATCAGCGCGTACTCGCCCGCCCGCGACTCCTCGCTCCACCGCCCGTCGCCGACCGCGTAGAACTCGTACTCGAAGCCGACGATCGACTGGTGGTTGTCGAAGGAGCCGTCGCGGAGCTCCTGTTTGACGATCTCGGCCTCCTCGGCCGCGCGCTCGGCGAACGCCTCGGCGTCGACCGAAAGCGCCTCTCGGACCCCGTCGGCGAGCGCGGACTCGGTGGTCATGCGACCGGGGAAGGAGTCGGGGAGGTGAAAAGGTCACCGGCCGCGAGAGCGTTCGGGTCGGGTTCCCACGACGGCGCCGACCGGCTCCCGCGCCTACTGGTTCGCCGAGCGCGCGTCGAGCGCGACGGGGATCGACCGGCTCGCCACGTCGCCCGCGAACGCCTCGCCGTCGGCTTCCAGCAGGTCGAAGGTGTCGTAGTGGATCGGGACGACGAGGTCCGGGCCCATCGCCTCGGCGAGGTCGGCCGCCGCGCGCCGGTCGGCGACGATGCCGCCCCCGCCGATGTTCGCGAGGAAGACGGAGACGTCCAGCTCGGCGAACCCGTCGAGCGCGTCCGAGTCGCCGGGCCAGAAGACGGTGCGCCCCCCGAGCGACAGCAGGAAGCCGCAGCCGAAGCCGGGCGGGTGCGCGACCGAGCCGTCCGCGTCGGCGTTCGGTCCCTCGGGGTCGTTGTGGGCGGGGACAGACCACACCGTGACCTCGCCGGCCGGCGTGTCGACGTCGACGCGGTCCTCCTCGCCGACGCGGACCACGTCGTAGTCGGCCGCGAGCGCGTCGATCGGCTCCACGTCGCGGTCGATGCCCGCGGGGTCGACCGCCTCGTAGATGACCACCGTCGCGTCCTCGCTCGCGACCGACCGGATGCCGTCGCTGTCGTAGTGGTGGTCGTGGGTGACGACGACGAGGTCGCCGTCGCGCGCCCAGTAGTCGTCGAGGACGCCGTACCGACCGGGGTCGGTGTAGGCGACCGGCCCCCCGTCCGTCTCCAGCCGCGCCGTCGCGTAGCCGAGCCACTCCACGGTGAGCTCCTCGAATCGGACCGTCATGTCACCGGGTCCGGCCGCGGGCGCCTTGAGGGTGGCTATCGGTCGCGGTCGCCGACGTCGTCGCCCGCGCCGCGCGTCCCGCCGGCCGCGTCGACCCCGTCGTCGATCACGACCAGGTCCCACGCCGCCGCGAGCGCGTCGTCGTCGAGCGAGCGCCCCAGCGCGTGCTCCGGGACGAGCGGCATCGGGACCGGGACGTACCCGGCGTCGCGCATCGCCCCGAACCCGCCGAGCGTCTCGACGACCGCACCGTCGTCGCCCCGGCGGACCCGGAAGCGCTTGTCGTCCGGGTCGCGGCGGTACGCGAACGGGAACGCCTCGTCGGGGGGCGTCCGGAGGCTCTCGACGCCGGCGAGGACCGCGACGGGAGTCCCGTCGACCTCGCAGACGAGCCGCGGGACGACCGGGCGGCCCGCCTCGTCGACCGCGGCGGCGTCGACCCCCGAGTCCGCCGTCACCGGGCCGACCGGGGTGTCCGTCTCGCGCCACGCGAACGTCGGCTCGCCGAGCCCCTCCGCGCGGACGCAGGCGTAGCCGCCGCCGGCGACCGGGATCCGGTCCGGCCCGAGGTGGAAGGTCCGCCGTCCGTCGCGGCGCGCGGCCAGCAGCGGCGGGTCGGCGAGGAGGTCGCGCACGGCGGCCGCGGTGGCGTCGTCGCGGGCGACGAACAGGACGCTGCGGTCGCGGTCGAGCGCGTGGCCGAGCCGCGAGACGATCACGGTCGGCGTCGCGTCGTCGGGCGCGAGCGGCTCGACCGCGATCCGCTCGTCGCCGCGGGCCGCGACCGCCGGTGGCTCGGCGCCGCTCTCCGGGCGGTCGACCGCGAACCCGTCGGCGGCGAGCCGGGCGGCGGCCGCGTCGGTGAGGTCGCGCCGCGTCGCGTCGCCGAGCGGGCCTGGCATGGGCGTCACTACGCGCCGAGGGGTCAAGGGGTTTCGCGTGGCGGAACGCCGGGGGCGGTCGCGTCGCCGCCGGCCCGTCGGCCGCGGCTCAGTCGTCGCCGGCGAGCCGACGGACCCGGGCGAGCGAGTCGGCGTCGTCGACCTCCTTGTCCTCGCGGACGCCGACGAACCGCGGGAACCGGAGGGCGTAGCCGGCCGAGTACGTCGGCGAGGTCTGGATCTCCTCGTAGCCGACCTCGACCACCAGTTCGGGGTCGAACGCGACCGTCGTCCCCGTCTCGTCGACGACGTGCGGCTCCAGCCGCTCGGTGAGGTCCGCCAGCGCCTCGTCGGTGATCCCCGTGGCCACCTTGCCGACCGTCGCGTACCCCGCCGGCACGGGGGCGTCGGCGTCGCGGTCGGCCGCGTCACGCTCCGCTGCGTCACGGCCCGCTACGTCACGCTCCGCTGCGTCGCTCGCGTCCCCCCCGTCGTCGCGGACGGCGAGGAGGAACGTGCCGAACAGCTCCGCGCGGCGCCCCTCGCCCCACTCGGCGCCGACGACGACCGCGTCGAGCGTCTCCACGTCCGGCTTGCGCTTCAGCCAGTCGCGCCCGCGGTCGCCCGGAGTGTACGCCGCGTCCGGGTTCTTCAGCATGACGCCCTCGTGGCCCGCGTCGAGCGCGGCCCGCTCCGCGGCCGCGATCGCCTCGGGGTCGTCCGCGAGCGTGAGGTCCGCGGCGGCGTCCGGGAGGACCGCCCGGAGCCGGTCGTGCCGCTCGCGGAGCGGGCGGTCGAGCAGGTCGTCGCCGTCGGCGTGGAGGCAGTCGAACGCGTGGAGCCGCAGCGAGACCGCCTCGCGCATGCGGTCGACGTCGTGTTTCCGACGGAAGCGGCGCAACACCTCTTGGAACGGGAGCGGGTCGCCGTCGTCGTCGACCGCGACGACCTCGCCGTCGAGGATGACCGGGACGTCGACGCGCTCGGCGACGTACTCGACGATCTCGGGGAGCGCCTCGGTCACATCGTCCATGTTCCGCGAGTAGAGCCTCGGTCCGAGCGCCCCGTCGCCGCCGGCCGCGGCGTCGGCGCCGCCCGCTCCGTCGTCGCCTCCGGAGTCGTAGTGGACCTGAACGCGGGCGCCGTCGAACTTGGTCTCGACGGCGACCTCGCCGAAGGCGTCGACCGCGTCGGTCGCGGTGCCCGCCTGCGCGAGCATCGCCTGGACCGGCCGCCCGACGCGCAGCGACTCCTCGCGGAGCCCCGCGACCCCCTCGTCGCGGGCGCGGACCGCGACCCGGCCGTAGTCGTTCGTCACCTGGAGCGCCCGCTCGACGGCCGCGACCGCGTCGTCGGGCGCGGCGAGTTCGGGCTCCGCTCCGGTCGCTCCGTCTTCTTCAGGCGGCGCGGGCGACGCGAGGAACGCCTCCGCGACCGCGTCGCGGACCGTCCCCTCGCCGACGCCGAGCCGCATCTCGCCGAGGACGAGGCGGGCGAGGAACGCCGCCTCGCTCGGCGAACAGCGCGTGAACAGGCCGAACAGCGCGTCCCGCTTGCGCGACTCGCTTCCCTCCCCACTCGCGGCCGCGAGGTCGCGCAGTTCCTCGTCGAGCGCGGCCACGGTGAGCGCGTCGCGGCCGCTCCCGAACGCGGCGAGCCCCCGCTGGCCGCCGAGGTCGTACTCGGCCGCGACGGCGCCGATCTCGCCGCGCTCCGCGAGGCGGTCCTCCACGTCGGCGGCCGAGACGTTCTGCCCCGCCGCGCGGGCGATGGCCTCGCGGCAGAGCGCGGGGCCCACGTCGAGGGTCCGGGTGTCGTGGGCGGGGAAGACGCGACCGAGGAGGAAGCGGACGACGACCGGGAGGTCGTCGGTCGAGCCGTCGTCCGCGGCGCCGCCGGCGTCCGCGAGCAGGTCGGCGACCGCGAGCGTGGTCTCGATGTCGCCGTCGTTCGCGGCCACCCGTTCCGCCCGTTCGGCCAGCGCGGCGAACTCCATACGCGTCCGGTCGGTGGGCGGGGGGCAAAAGCGGCCCGATGCGCCGTGCGCGGCGGGGCGCGGTGGGCGAGCGGATCCGCGTCGCGGCGGGGGACGCCGGCGGACGGGGGCCGCGGGGAACCGCTTTTCACCTCCGGTCTCGTACGAGCGTTCATGTACGTCCGCGACGCCAAAAACCGTGACGAGGCGTGGTTGTTGGACGCCATCGAGCAGTTGGGGCTCGACGACGTCGCCTTCCGGTCACGGGACTACGTGATCGCGGTCGACGAGGAGTCCGGCGACCGGGCGGGGTTCGGCCGCCTCCGCCTCCACCGCGGCGACGAGGACGAGGCCAACCGGATCGAGCTCACCGGCATCGGCGTCCTCCCGGAGTGGCGCCGGCGCGGCGTCGGGGCGCACGTCGTCGAGCGCCTCGTCGACACCGCGGCCGCGGACGGGTTCGAGACGGTGTACGTCCTCACCGACCAGCCCGACTACCTCACGCAGTTCGGCTTCGAGCGCGTCGACACCGACGACCTCCCGCCCGCGCTCTCTGACCGCCTGACGGAGAAGCGGGAGTTCCTCGGCGGCGGGGTCGTCGGCCTCGAACTGGCCGTCGACGCCTTCGAGATGCCGAGTTCCCTCCGGAAGGCGTTCAAAGACGCCGAGCCGACCGGCGACGACGAGCCCGAGGAGTCCGCCGAGGACTTCGGCATCGACCCGGACTCGGCGACGTACAAGTACGACACCGGTCGCTGAGTCGCGATACAACTGCTTTTGAGGTCTGGCGCGTGCCGGCGAGCGGCCGCCCTCGGCGGCCGCGAGGAGCACGCGCGAGGGACGCGGCGACCGTAGGGAGCCGCGAGGCTGGGGAGGCGTGAGGTGCCGTGCGGTGCGGGGGCGGGACTCGAAGGGGCAGTCGCGCGGCCGGCGTAGGCGACGCAAGCACCGCAGGGAGCGAACGGAGTGAGCGACCGAGGAGCACAGCGAGCGTACGGCGGCCGCGCGGCTGGGGCTTCGGGGGTGTTCGCGGCGGCGACGTCGATTGTTTATACACAGAACTCCGCGCAGACGGCGTTCATTTATAAACAACCGCTCGCGAGTTCGACGCTCACGCCGGCGACAACAACGTCGTATCGTCGCCACTCAGCGAACGATAATCGGTATGAATGGCGGACAGGCGGGGTAGCCCGACGTTCCGTCACGGGGTATCCCGATTGCCTCCTCCACCCCGCGACCCGACGAGCGACGGGCGTCCGGCGGTGGGCTGCTCGCTTCCGCGCCTGACCCGGTGTCGCCGACGAACCGCGACGGACCGCTCCTGCGAGCGGGCGCCACGGACCGCTGTCCCCGGCGGACGAGGCTT
This sequence comes from Halorubrum sp. Atlit-8R, assembly GCF_003666025.1. Lineage (NCBI taxonomy): Archaea > Methanobacteriati > Methanobacteriota > Halobacteria > Halobacteriales > Haloferacaceae > Halorubrum > Halorubrum sp. Atlit-8R. Next base: position 579,477 of record NZ_QPLV01000001.1, on the reverse strand, counting down.
CCACGTTGGCTCTCGGGGCCCGTGCCGGTCTGACCGGACGTGCCCGCTGTTCGGTCCCCGCTGAAGACTGCCTCACGGGTGACGAGCGGGGCCTAACCGCCCGACCTAGTCCGTTCGACGATATTCGGGTGCGGCATAAGGGCCTTTCGTTCGGCGGGCGCCGTCGAGGCGGGGCAGGGCGGGGCAGGGCGGGGCGGGGCGAGACGGAGCGGGGCGTCGCGGAGCAGGGGGCGCGACTACGTCAGGAGGCCCCGAGCGTACGCCGCGGCGGCGAGCGGGACGGGAACGGAGAGCGCGACGACGACGCGCGCGTGCCACACGAGCCAGAGGTGGTCGCGGAACACCGGGCTCGGCTCGACGGCCAGCGCCCAGCTCGCGGCGCTCGCGGTCGTGGCGACGCCGAGGACGACCGCCACGCCCGCGAGCGTTCCGGGGTCGACGTTCCCGCGTTCGACGGAGGCGATCACGACCGCGGACAGCAGGGCGAACAGCGCGATGCCGCCCCAGCCGACGACGCCGGAGGCGTAGTACGTCGCCAGCTGGGCCGTGTACTCCGGCCCCGTGATGACCGCGTACGGCGCGACGAGCGCGACGACGGTGACCACGGCGGCGGCGATCCCGACGCGACGCGAGACGGCGCGGAGGTCCATACCGGCCCTCGGGACGGCGCCGCGGTAAAAGGACCGGATCGGTCGCGGCGGACGGGCGTAACGGGCCAGCACGTCGCGTGATCGGGGAGGCGGCTCGGTGCGCCCCGTTCCCGTAGGGTTTTGCCTCATCGGCGCCCATCGTAGGGCATGACACTGAACGTCGAGCCGCCGGACCCCCCCGAACTCGCCGCCGTCGACCCGAACGAGTACGAGGACGCCGAGGTGGCGGGCGGCGAGTACCGCCGCGACGAGCTCGAAGCGTTCCTGCGCGAGGGCGCGTGGGAGGAGGCGTTCGGGGAGTGGGCCGCCGGCAGCGACATGGACGAAGACGACTGGCAGATCGCCGTCGACCTCGGACTAGTCTCCCGGTTCGACTTCTTCTGGGACGACTTCGCCGACCGCGTCGGCTACCACGCGCCGGGCCTTCCCGAGGACTGGAAGGAGCGCGACCTCCATCCCGACCTCGACTCGTGGGGCACCGTCTCCGCGATCAACGCCGGGCTCACGGAGCTGGGACAGATCGTCTGCGAGACGCTCAAGGAGGAGTACATCGACTGGGAGGCCGACTTCGAGGCGCCGGACGACCTGCCCGACTTCGAGGCGTAGCCGGCAGCGCGCTCGCGCGGAGTCGTCGGACCCGCCTTACGTCCGCGGACCGCTCAGTGGCCCCAGAGGTTCCCGTCGGGGTCGTAGCGCGCGTCCATGATCCGGTCCCACTGCTCGTCCGAGAGGTCGAGGTCGGCGGCCGCGACGTTCTCGTCGAGCTGGTCGACCGTCCGCGCGCCGACGATGGGGACGCAGGTGAACTCGTCCCACTCGGTGAGCCACGCCAGCGCGACCTGCGCGGGCGTCGCGTCGAGCTCGTCTGCGACCTCCCGGACCGCGTCGAGCACCTTCCAACCGCGCTCGGAGAGGTAGAAACGCTCGAACCGGTCGTCGAAGCTCGCGCGGGAGCCGTCGGGCGCGATCACCTGCTCCGGGTCGTCGGGGTCAGCGCGCTCGTACTTCCCGGTGAGGAACCCGCCCGCGAGCGGGGAGTACGGGCAGACCGCCAGGTCCTGGTCGATACAGACGTCGAGGTACTCCTTCACGTCCTCGTAGTAGCCCGCGTGGTGGAGCGGCTGGACCACGTCGAAGGAGGCGTAGCCGTTGACGTCGGCGGTCCACTGCGCCTTCGTCAGCTGCCAGGCCGCCATCGTCGAGGCGCCGAGGTGGTGGACCTTCCCCTCGGCGACCAGCTCGTCGAGCACGCGCATCGTCTCCTCGATGGGCGTCTCGTCGTCCCAGCGGTGGATGTAGTAGACGTCGAGGTAGTCCGTCCCGAGCCGGTCGAGGGTGCCCTCGACCTGCGCGCGGATGTGCTTGCGGCCGAGCCCCGAGTCGTTGGGACCGGGCTCGCCGCGGCCGTCGAACGGGAAGTACACCTTCGAGGCGATGACGTAGTCCTCGCGGTCGCGGTCGGCGAGCCACTCGCCGATGTACGTCTCGCTTTTGCCGTTCGGCGTCCCGTACACGTTGGCCGTGTCGATGAAGTTGATCCCGCGGTCCGCGGCCGCGTCGAGGAGCTCGTGCGACTCCTCGCGGCCGGTCTCCTCGACGCCGTTCGTCTCGCGCCCGAACCGCCACGTGCCGAAGCAGAGCTCCGAGACGCTGAGTCCGGTGTTCCCGAGCCGTCGGTAGTCCATACGCGCCACTCTCGCGCGGGGTGGGTAAAGCGTGGCGGCACCGGCGGGGAGCGCGCGGGAGGGCGCCGTCCGGGGGACCGCGACTACCCGAAGTTCTCGACCTTCGCGGCGTCGGCGTCGCCGCCGGCCGCGTCGACCGCGGCCTCCGCGTCCGCGACGAGGTCGGCGAACCCGTAGACGAACACCGTTTCCCCGGCCGCCCCGGTGAGCACGTCGGCGACGGCGTCGGTCAGGGGATCGTCCGCGTCCAGGAGGCGGACCGCGGCGCCGCGCTCGCGGAGCGCGTCGATCCGGTCGGCGTGGGCGACGTCGTCGTCGCGGTAGACGACCGCGGCCTCGGCGCCCTCGTCGAGCGCGCGCTCCGCGATGGCGACCGCGGGGCCGACCCCGGGACCCCCCGCGATCACGACGGCGCGGGGCTCGCCGTCGTAGTGCTGGTCGCCGAACGGCCCGGAGAGGGTCATCTCGGTGCCGGCCTCGGCGTCCGAGAGGAACGCCGAGAAGTCGCCGCCCTCGTCGGGGTCGATCCCGACGGTGACCTCGAAGGCCTCGCCGACGCGGGGCGACGAGAGTGTGTAGAAGCGGGCGACCGACTCGCCGTCGATCTCGGTGCCGAGCTTCACGAACTGTCCGGGTTCGGCCGCGAACCCCTCGGGCGCGGTGAAGCGGAGGGCGTACGTGTCGGGACCCACCCGCTCGACCGACTCAACCGTCGCTGTCGTGTCCATACCCCGGATCGGCGGGGGAGACACAAACGCCTTCCCGTCGGCGTCGGTCCTGCCCGTGTCGAAACCGGTTCCTCCGGGGCGGCTCAACCGATACCTCCGGAGCTGCGCGGACGCGCTCATCTGTTCGAGTCGACGCGCCCGTCGCCGCGTCGCGGGCCCGTTCCCGACCGAGAGTATTCGACGGTCGTCGAAAACCGGTCCGACGCGAGGGGTCGATCGTGAGGAATTTGGTGAACGTATGTTTAATTATGCTCCATTCAAATCCGATATAGCAGCTTAGAGGCGACAATATTCGCGAGAGCGGACACGTTCGTCCAGAAACGTGTCGGTGGCTCCTTCCAGAAGCCTTTTGATGAGTCCGCCGGAACCTTGCCCATAGCACATGGCTGCGGATTTCAACTGGGCTGTCGGCGGGGAGGCCGGCGACGGCATCGACTCGACGGGAAAGATCTTCGCACAGGCGCTTTCCCGCGCGGGTCGGCACGTGTTCACGTCGAAGGACTTCGCATCGCGGATCCGAGGCGGGTACACCGCCTACAAGGTGCGGACCTCCGTCGACAAGGTACAGAGCGTCGTTGACCGGCTCGACGTGCTCATCGCGTTGACGCCCCGGACGATCGAGGAGAACCTCGACGAGCTCCACGAGGGGTCGGTGATCATCTACGACGGCGAGCGGACGACGATGCAGGACGTCGAGATCCCCGAGGGGATGATCGGCCTCGACGTGCCGCTCAAGAGCCTGGCCGAGGAGGCCGGCGGGGCGATCATGCGGAACGTCGTCGCGCTCGGCGCCGCCTGCGAGGTGGCGGAGTTCCCCATCGAGAACCTCGACTCGGCGCTGGAAAAGCGGTTCAAGGACAAGGGACAGAAGCTCGTCGACAACAACAAGGAGGCGGCCCGCGCGGGGCAGTCGTACGTCGCCGAGGAGTACGACCACGAGTTCGACTACTCGCTGGAGACCACCGACGAGGACTACGTCCTCCTCAACGGCGACGAGGCGATCGGCATGGGCGCCATCGCGGCCGGCTGCCGCTTCTACGCCGGCTACCCGATCACGCCCGCGACCGACGTGATGACGTACCTCACCGGCCGCATCGAGCGGTACGGCGGCCACGTCGTCCAGGCGGAAGACGAGCTGTCGGCGATCAACATGGCGCTCGGCGCGGCCCGCGGCGGCGCCCGCGCGATGACGGCGACCTCCGGGCCGGGGATCGACCTGATGACCGAGACGTTCGGGCTCATCGCCACCTCGGAGACGCCGCTCGTCATCTGTAACGTGATGCGCTCGGGCCCCTCGACGGGGATGCCGACGAAACAGGAGCAGGGCGACTTGAATCAGATGCTGTACGGCGGCCACGGCGAGGTGCCGCGGTTCGTCCTCGCGCCGACCACCATCGACGAGTGCTTCTGGAAGACGGTCGAGGCGTTCAACCTCGCCGAGAAGTACCAGGTCCCCGTCTACCTCACCGCCGACCTCTCGATGGCGGTCACCGAGCAGACGTTCTCCCCGGACACCTTCGACATGGACGAGGTGGAGGTCGACCGCGGGAACGTCGTCGACGAGACGACGATCGACGACCACATGAGCGAGTCGGGCGGCTTCCAGCCCCACGAGATCACCGACGACGGGATCTCGCCGCGGGCGTTCCCCGGCACGGCCGACGGCGCGCACATGTCCACCGGCCTCGAACACGACGAGCAGGGCCGCCGGACCGAGGACACCGACATGCGCGTCGCGCAGGTCGACAAGCGCAACCGGAAGGTGGAGACGGCCCGCGAGCGCGAGGACTGGAGCCCGCGCGAGTTCGGCGACGCGGACGCCGACGACCTCGTCATCACCTGGGGGTCGAACGAGGGCGCGCTCGCCGAGGCGGTCGACATCCTCGACGAGGAGGGCCAGGACGTGCGGGTCCTCTCGGTCCCGTACATCTTCCCGCGGCCGGACCTCTCGGAGGACGTGGCGGCGGCCGAGACGACGGTCGTCGTCGAGTGTAACGAGCAGGGGCAGTTCGCGGACCTCGTCGAGCACGACGTGCTCGAACGGGTCGACCGCGTGAACAAGTACAACGGCGTGCGGTTCAAGGCCGACGAACTCGCAGCGGAGATCAAGTCGACCCTCGAAGCGGGGGTGGAGGCGTAACCAATGAGCTCAGACATTCGATTCACCGACTTCAAGTCCGACAAGCAGCCGACGTGGTGCCCGGGATGCGGCGACTTCGGGACGATGAACGGGATGATGAAGGCGCTCGCGGAGACGGGGAACGACCCCGACAACACCTTCGTCGTCGCCGGCATCGGCTGTTCCGGGAAGATCGGCACGTACATGCACAGCTACGCGCTCCACGGCGTTCACGGGCGCGCGCTCCCCGTCGGGACCGGCGTCAAGATGGCCCGGCCCGACATCGAAGTGATGGTCGCCGGCGGCGACGGCGACGGCTACTCCATCGGCGCGGGCCACTTCGTCCACGCCGTCCGGCGCAACGTCGACATGACGTACGTCGTGATGGACAACCGCATCTACGGGCTGACGAAGGGCCAGGCCTCCCCGACCTCCCGCGAGGACTTCGAGACGTCGACGAGCCCCGAAGGGCCGAAACAGCCCCCGGTGAACCCGCACGCGCTGGCGCTCGCCTCGGGCGCGACGTTCATCGCGCAGTCGTTCTCCTCGGACGCGCTCCGCCACCAGGAGATCATCCAGGAGGCCATCGAGCACGACGGGTTCGGTTTCGTCAACGTCTACTCGCCGTGCGTCACCTTCAACGACGTCGACACCTACGACTACTTCCGCGACTCGCTGGTCGACCTGAAGGAGGCGGACCACGACCCGACCGACCGCGAGGCGGCGAAGGACGTCATCCTCGACAACGAGAAGGAACACCAGGGCGTCATCTACAAGGACGAGTCGTCGGTGCCGTACCACGAGCAGCACGGCGTCGACGAGGACATGTCCGTGCTCCCGGACGGCGCCCCCGAGGGCGCGACGGACCTCGTCCGCGAGTTCTACTGAACCGGACCGCGGGCCCGCCGCCGGGGCCCGGATCGACCCTCGCGCAAAGGGTCCTACTCCGCTCGCGCTCGGAGGGTCGGAGCCGACCGCGAACGCCCGCCGAACCCGCCCGCATTCCGACCTCTCTCGACGGCCAAAACCGGGCGAACGAGGGGGTTCGCACGTATTTTCCGTCGGGTTTCAGCAAGCCTAATTAGGAGGGTCCGCAACTGGCGTGTATGGTTGATCGCTACGACGTCGCTATCGCCGGCGCCGGGCCGGCGGGCGCGCAGTGCGCCCGCGACCTGGCGACGCGCGACTACGACGTCGTCGTCTTAGAGACGGAGTCGGAAGACGAGTTCCCGCGACAGAGCAACAAGTCGACCGCCGGCACGTTCCCGTCGATGATGTCCTCGTTCGGGATCCCCGACGACGTCGTGATGTCCTACACCGACGACGTGGTGCTGGAGTCGCCCAACGAGTACTACGAGAGCTACCAGCCCGGAGCGGTGTTGGAGTTCGCCGACTTCAAGCGGTTCCTCGTCGAGGACGGCCGCGAGAACGGCGCCGAGTACCGCTTCGACGCGCGCGTCTCCCGGCCGATCCTCGACGACGACGGCGTCATCGAGGGGGTGCGGTACAACGGCGACGAGGAGGTGTACGCCGACGTGGTGATCGACGCGACCGGCCCGGCCGCGCCGCTCGCGAGCGCGCTCGACGTCGTCGACCTCGAACGCGAGAACCAGGCGATCGGCATCGAGTACGAGATGGAGGGCGTCGAGATGAACCACCCGGAGTACGCGGACCTCCGACGGGCGATGATGCTCCGCCTGGACCACGACATCGCGCCGGGCGGCTACTCGTGGATCTTCGCGACCGGCGAGGACACCGCGAAGGTCGGCATCTGTTACATCCAGAACGACCGCCACCGCGAGTTCGCCGAGGCGGGCAAGACCGTCGACGGCTACCTCGACGACTGGGTGAGCCGCGACCCGCGGTTCGCCGACGCCGAGCGCATCGACGGGAAGGTCCACCGCGGCTCCGCGCACATCCAGATGCCCGACGAGATGCACACGGACCGCTTCCTCGCGATCGGGGACACCGTGCCGACCATCGACCCGCTGTGGGGCGAGGGGATCCACAAGGGCATGAAGTCCGCCCGCGCCGCGGCGGCCACCGTTGACCGGTGTCTCACGGACTCGGAGCGTCGCCTCGACGCCGAGAGCCTCGCGGTGTACGAGCGGCTGTGGCACCGCGACGTGGCCCCGCGGATGAAGGCGCGGCTGATGCTCACGCGGCTGCTGTACCTCGCGCCCAACGAGCGCTACGACCGGTTCATGCGCGACCTCAAGGAGGCGGAGGAGAACACCCTCGAACGGGCGAACCAGGGCGACAAGCGCGCGATGGCGAAGCTGCTTCACCTCGACGACATCCCGCTGCTCACGAAGTTCGCCCGCGAGCGACTCGACGTCTGAGACGCCGTCAAGGGGTCTGCGACGGCGTCGAAGCGTCCGTGACGCTGAAAGAGAGAAAGCGCGTCGGGCGACGGACCGCGTCGGTCGCGGTCGCTATCGCTCGTCGATGGGGACGAACTCGGCGTCCTCGGGGCCGGTGTACCGAGCGCGCGGACGGATGAGGCGGTTGTCCTCCTGGTACTCGGCGACGTGGGCGATCCACCCGCCGACCCGGCTCATCGCGAAGATGGGCGTGTACATGTCGAGCGGGATGCCGAGCGAGTCGTAGACGGAGCCGGAGTAGAAGTCGACGTTCGGGGCGATCCCCTTCTCGACGAGCCCCTGGTCGGTGAGGTACTCCTCGATGGCGGTGGTGTAGTCGAGCCACTTCGTGTCGCCGGACGACTCGGCGAGGTCGCGGAGCTTCTCTTCGAGGATCTTCGCGCGGGGGTCTTTCACCTTGTAGACGCGGTGCCCGAACCCGGGGATGCGCCCGCCGTCGTCCTGCCGGTCTTTCACCCACTGGACGGGGTCCTTCGCGGAGGCGTCGATCTCGTGGAGCACCTCCATCACGTCCTGGTTGGCCCCGCCGTGGAGGGGACCGGAGAGCGCGCCGATGCCGCCGGTGACGCCGGAGTAGACGTCGGCCATCGTCGAGCCGATCACCATCGCGGTGAACGTGGAGGCGTTGAGCCCGTGGTCGGCGTGGAGCGTGAGCGCCATGTCGAACGTCTCCTCGCTCACGGCGTCGGGCTCGGTCCCGGTGAGCATGTAGAGGAAGTTCCCGGCGTGCGAGAGGTCCGGGTCGGGGGCGACCGGCTCCTCGCCCTGACGGACGCGCTCGAACGCGGCGAGGACCGTCGGGATCTTCGCCGTGATCCGGCGGCCCTGACGGAGGGTGGCCTCGCCGTCGTCGTCGCCCTCGGCGTCGGGGTCGTACGCCGACAGCATCGACGCGGCGGTCCGGAGCGCGGCCATCGGCCGCTCGCCGGCGTCCGCGAGCGCGCGGACCGTCTCGATGACGTCGTCGTTCACCTCGCGCTCCGCCGCGAGGTCGGCGGCGAACGAGTCGAGCTCCGCGGCGCTGGGGAGCGAGCCGTGCCACAGCAGGTACAGCACCTCCTCGTAGCTCGCGCCGCGCGCGAGGTCCTCGATGTCGTACCCCCGATACACGAGCTTTCCGACCTCGCCGTCGACGTAGCTCAGATCCGACTCCGCGACGAGGACGCCCTCGAGCCCGCGTTTTAACTCATCTGCCATACCCCGAGTTGTCAAGGCCGTCAAAAAAGCGTTATCTTTCAGGAGGGATACGTTACGACGATCGTGGTACCCCGCCGCGTCGTCCGACGGCGTGACAGCGTTCGGAAACGTCCGGCTCGCGGCGCGACCGACCGGGGACGGTCCCCGCTTACCGCGCCGGAACGACCGTCACCGTGCGGTTCCGGTCGATCGCGTCCTCCAGCTCCTCGGCGATGGCGGAGCCCCGGGAGACCTGGACCTCGCCGCCGCGGCCGACGGTGGCGGTGAAGAGGTACTCGCCGTCGGCGCGCACCTCCACCGTCTCGCCGACGCCGTCGTCGACGTCGATGACGACGTGGCGCGAGGTGATCTCCGGCGCGACCACCGTCCCGCGCTCGGCGCCGACCTGCCCGTCGCCGCGGCCGTTGTCGGCGGCGCCGCCCGGTGCGCCCGGGCCCGACCCGCCGGGCTTCTCGTCGTGCGTCCGGACGTCGATGTCGATCCCGAGCCGGCTCTCGATGTCGGCGATGCGGCCGCCGCCCTTCCCGATCACGGTGCCGATGTCGCCCTCGGTGACGTAGACGACCGCCTCGTCGTCGCCGTTGAGCTCCACGTCGACGTGGCCGTGCGCGACCGACTTGATCTCGCGTTCGATCTCTTTCTTCGCGATGCGGCCGACGCCGGAGTCGCCGTCCGCCTCGCCGCCGTCCTCGTTCAGCGGCACCGTGACGACCTGGCGGTTGAACGTGTAGATCTCGTACTCGGGGCGGCCCGTCTCGAAGTTCGACACCTGGATGACCGGGCGGGCGAGGTCCTCGGCCGTGAGCCCGGCGGGCACCTTCACCTCGGTGGTCACGTCGTAGACGGTGTGGACCTCGCCGGCCTCGATGTAGACGACGGTGTCGACGATCTGGGGGATCATCCCGAGCTCGACGCGGCCGACGAGCCGCTGGAGCGCGTCGATAGCGCGGGAGGCGTGGACGACGCCGACCATCCCGACGCCGGCCATCCGCATGTCCGAGAACACCTCGAAGTCGTTCGTCTTCCGGACCTCGTCGTAGATGGTGTAGTCGGGGCGGACTAAGAGGAGCGAGTCGGCGGTGTTCTCCATCGCGCCGCCGAGCGCGCCGTACTGCGTGATCTCCGGGCCGACCTGGAGGTCGCGCGGCTTCTCCATCGTCTTCACCGCGTAGTCGCTGTCGTTCAGGAACTCGGCGACCGCCTGCGCGAACGTCGACTTCCCCGCCCCGGGCGACCCGGAGATGAGCACGCCGCGCTTGCGCTCTCGGAACCGCTCGCGGAGCTCGTCGGCGAACTCGTAGTCGTCGAGGCTCGTCTTGGCGATCGGTCTGACCGCGGTGATCTCGATGCCGTCGGCGAACGGCGGCCGGGCGACCGCGATCCGGTAGTTGCGGAACTGGACGATGTCCATCCCGTCGTCCGAGAGCTCGATGAAGCCCTCGTTCGACTGGCGGGCCAGATCGACGATCGAGTTGGCCCACTCGCGCATCTGGGCCTCCTCGCTCGGCTCGTCGGCGATCTCGACGTAGCGCATCTCGCCGAGGCTCCCGCGCTTCGCCTTCGGGACGGTCCCCGTCTTGAGGTGGACCGACATCGTCTCGTCGGTGAAGAAGTCCTGGATCGGGAGCTCGTCAACGACGCCGCGGGCGACCGGCTCGACGTACTCGACGTCGAGCCCCTTCGCGCGGGCGACCTCGGCCTGGACCACGTCGCTCGACAGTAGCGTCGCGTCGTGGTCGGCGGCCAGGTCGCGGATCAGCGCGTCCACGTCGCCCTCGTGGGCGTTCGAGCGGGCGTCGCCGCTCGCGCGCTCGCCGACGTACCGCAGCTCGATCCGGCCGCCGTCGGCGTAGTCGGCGAGCCGCTTCAGCTCGCTCAGCCCGTCCCAGCCCGATTCGAGCCCGTCGTTCGCCTGCGACTCGAGCTCGCCGACGACCGCCTCCGGGACGAACACGGTGACCGACTCGTAGGTCCCGTCCGCGACGCGTTCGGACACGCGGCCGTCGACGACCGCGCTCGTGTCCGGTACTACGTTCATACCGAGGTTCGGGACGGGAACCGTATAAGGGTGTTCGACCGGGGGCCGCGCCGGCGACGGGCGGAAGGGACCGACCGCGGCCGCCCGTCCGGCTCAGTCGTCCGCGGCGGCCCGCTCCGCTCGCTCGGCCGCCAGCCGCTCGGCGTAGGCGGTGAAGTTCTCGAACAGCGCCTTCGCCTCGCAGGCGGCGTCGTACGCCTCGGGGGTGATCGACTCCAGGACGGCGTCGACGCGCGCGTCGCCGATCTGGTCGCGCTTGCCGTCCGTCACGTCGCGGGCGGTCTCGGCGTCGTACTCGGGGTGGAACTGGACGCCCCAGCAGTGCCCGTCGCGGAACGCGTGGACGCCGCGGTCGTTCTCGGCCAGCAGCGTGGCGGACGGCGGCAGTTCGACCACCGCGTCGCCGTGGGTCGTGAAGGCCGTGAACGTCTCGCCGATCCCCTTGAACAGCGGGTCGTCGCGCACCTGCCGGATCTCGTTGTAGCCGATCTCGAAGCCGTCCATCCCGGCGACGCGGCCGCCGAGCGCCTCCGCGAGCACCTGGTGGCCGTAACAGACGCCGAGGACCGGGACGCCGGCGTCGGCGGCCTCGGCGACGTAGTCGACGAGCGGCGGGATCCACGCCTCGTCCCAGTAGACCGACGAGCGCGATCCGGTCACGACGACGCCGTCGAACTCGGTGTGGTCGGGGAGGTCGCCGTCGACGGCGTCGAACTCGACGAGGTCGGCGTCGATCTCGCGGCGGAAGTTCCGACGGGTGTTCGCGCCGTCGTGGGCGGCGTTCAACAGGGCGAACCGGAGGCGGGTCATCGACCGAACGGAGAGCCGAGAGTCACAAAACGGTTGCGGCGCCGGACGTGCCGGCCGCCGACGTTGACGTGCCCGCGCCGCCCGCACCGCGGCGTTCGCCTGCCGCCCTACGCGAACGGGTCGCCCGCGTGTTCGGCGAGCCACCCGACGAGGAGGTCGTTGACGGCGGCCGACGCCTCGACGCCGACGAGGTGTCGGGCGCCCTCGATCGAGTGGAACTCCCCGCGCGGGAGCCCCTCGGCGAGCGTCTCGCCGGCCGTGACCGGGCAGGCGGTGTCGTCGGTGCCGTGGACGACCAACGCCGGCGTCGTCACCTCGAAGAGGCCGTCGGTCAGGTCGAACCCCTCGACCGCGGCGCGGTGGACCGCGTACGTCTCGCGGTCGGCGTCCTCGGCGAGGCGCCACTCCGCGATCCGCGAGACCGCGTCCGGGTGCGCCTGCCGGAAGTCGGGCGAGAGCAGCCCGGAGAGCGACCCCTCGACCGCGGCCGGGTCGCCCGGGTCGGCCCAGACGCCGGCGGGGTTGTACGCGTCGCCCGCGGGCGGCGTCCCGATCAGGGCGAGGCTCGCCGGCCGCGAGGAGGCCAGCGCCGCCGTCAGCGCGACCATCCCGCCGAGGCCGTAGCCGACGAGGTGGGCGTTGCGGATCCCCTCGGCCGCACAGACCGCGTCGAGGTCGGCCGCGAGCGCCTCGACCCCGTAGGGGCCGGGCGGGGCGTCCGACCGGCCGACGCCGCGCGTCTCGGGCGTGATCGCCGTGTGCGGCCCCGCCAGCGCGGCGTGTTGCCAGCCGAACTGCCACGCGCCGAGGCCGACGTCGCCGCAGAACACCACCGCCTCGTCGGGGTCGCCCGCGTCGGGCGCGTCGACCTCGTAGCGGATCTCGACGCCGGCGTTGGTCGCGTGGGGCATGGGGTGTCCGTGCGGGCCGTCAGGCCTCCTGGAGGTTGCGGAGGACGTCCGGCGCCGCGTCGAGCGCGTCGTCCAGCGCGTCCGCGTCCGGACCGCCGCCCTGCGCGAAGTCCGGCGGGCCGCCGCCCCCGCCGCCCACGCGGCCGGCGAGCTCCGAGACGACCTGTCCGGCGTTCACGTCGACGCCGTCCGGAACGCCGACGACGAAGCTCGCGGAGCCGTCGGCGCCGCTGCCGATCACCGCGACCTTCCCGTCGTCGACGTGGGCGTTCGCGGTCGCGCGCAGCTCGTCGGCGTCGCCGTCGAGCCGCTGGATCACCGCCGTCGTCCCGGCGACCTCGACCTCCTCGGCGTCGGCGCCGCCCGACGCGCGCGCGGTCGCCAGCTCCTCTTTGAGCGACTCGATCTCTTTCCCCCGCGCCTTCCACTCCTCGAAGAAGCGCTCGGCGGTGTCGGGCACGTCGAGGGGGTCGACGTCTAACACCTCGGCCGCGTCGTACAGCGCGTCCTCGGTGCGCTGGGTCGCCTCGACCGCCGCGGCGCCGGCCGCGAAGGCGATCCGCTCGACGCCGTCCTGGACGGGCTCCGTCTTCAGCACCTTCACGGCGCCGATCTCGCCGGTCCGGTCGACGTGGGTGCCCGCGCAGGCCTGGACGTCGGCGTCGCCGACGTGGATCAGGCGAATGTTCGTTCCCGGCGGGACGCCGCCCTGGTACAGGTCGAAGCCGTGCTCGGCCTCGGCCTCGTTGCGGTCGGGCCACTCCTGCCGGACGGGCACGTCGTCCCGGATCAGCTCGTTCGCGACGCGCTCGATCGCCTTCACGTCCTCGCGGGTGATGCGCTCGAAGTGGCGCACGTCGAGCCGCGCCGAGTCCGTGCCCTTCTGGGCGCCCGCTTGCCGGACGTGGTCGCCGAGCACCTGCCGGGCGGCGTGGCCGATGAGGTGCGTCGCGGTGTGGTGCGCGCGGAGCCGCTCGCGGCGGTCGCCGTCGACCTGTCCCGTGACGAATTCGCCCTTGCCGGGGTCCGCGTCCGCGCGGTGGAGGACGACCCCGTCGACCTCCTGGACGTCGGTGACGTCGACGGTGGTCTCGCCGACCGTCAGCTGGCCCCTGTCGGCCGGCTGGCCGCCGCCCTCGGGGTAGAACATCGTCTGGTCCAAGACCACGTCGTACCCCTCCTCGGCGTCGAGCACGTCGAGGACGACCGCCTCGAACTCGGTCCGGCCTTGGTCGTCGTAGAACAGCTTCTCCGTCTCGGGGAGGTCGGCGAGCCGCTCGTCGCGCTCGTCGGCCGCCGCCGCGGCGTCGCCCTCCTCGTGCCGGTCGGCGACGAGCGCGTAGAAGTCGTCGGGCACGTCGACGGTCGCGCCGCGCTCGTCGGCGATGTCGGCGACCATGTCGGGCTGGATCCCGTGGGAGTCGTACAGCTCCAGCAGCTCCTCGGTCGGGATCGGCTCGCCGGTGCCGGCGTACTCGTCGGCGAGCTGTTCGACCTTCCGGGCGCCGCGCTCCAAGGTCCGCTCGTACTTGCGCTCCTCGCTGCGGACGATCTCGCGGATCGTGTCGCGGTTCCCGTAGCCGAGCCGGTCGGCCTGCATGTCGACCAGCTCGTCGAGGGGCGCGTCGACGCCCACCTCGTCGACGAGCCGCTTCATCCGGCGCAACACCATGCGGGCGAGGTAGCCCGTGCCGACGTTCGAGGGGACGATCTCGTCGCCGAACATGTACGCGAGCGTCCGCGAGTGGTCGGCGATCGCGTAGATCGCTTCGAGCGGCTCCACCAGCTCGCGCAGCCGGTCGACGTCGACGTCGAGCCGGTCGGCGATCTCGCCGCGGGCCGCCTCCACGTCGTCCACGTCGTCGATGTCGAGCCGGCCGGAGAGCTTCGCGGCGCGGTGGACGATCTCGCGTTCCGCCTCGGTGTGTTCGATCCCGGCGTTGTCCTTCAGGAACTCGATGGCGTCGGGGTAGACGGCCTCGTACACCGTCGCGGTCCCCTGGCTCATCCAGGTCCACCGCTCTAACCCGTACCCGGTGTCGACGATGTACGTGTCCATGAACGAGTACGTGTTCCCGTCTTTCATCTCGTAGTCGCCGTCGGGGTCCTGCTCCATACACATGAAGACGAGCGTCGCCAGCTCGGCGCCCTTGTAGATGACCTCGATGGCGGGGCCGGCGTTGCCGCCGCCGACCCACGGGTCCTCGATGTAGGTTATCTCCTCGAGGTTCGCCCCGAGGCTCTCGAACAGCTCGTCGCAGTACCGGACCGTCTCGTCTTTCCAGTACACCTCGCCGTGGTAGGCGTACTCGTCTTCCTCGACCTCCTCGCGCGTGTTGAACGCGTGGTGGGCCATCATCTCGAACGCCATCGTGTGACGGCCCGTCTTGCCGACGTTGTCGATGTCCTGCATCCGGATACAGGGCTGTGAGATGGTGAGGGGGTTCGCCGGCGGCGGCGTCTGCCCGGAGGTGACGAGCGGCTGGAAGTCGTAGATGGACGCCTGGGTCAGGAGGACGTCGTCGCGCCAGCGGTTGGCGGCGACCGGGTACGGGTCGATCCGCTCGTGGCCGTGCTCCTCGAAAAAGGAGAGGAACGCCTCGCGCATCTCCGACAGCGACCGGGCCTCCGGGAAGCCGGGGTCGTCGATGAAGCTGTAGTCCTCACAGGGCGGCTCGCCGCAGAGTTCTCGCTCCGCGTCGCGGGTCCAGAAGTGCGCGCCACAGGAGGGACACTCCTTGCGCTCGAACCCCTCCTCCTCGAAGTAATCGAGACGGTACTCCGCTTCGAGATCGCTCATTACACGAACGTGGCCCGTGTTGCTCCAAAAGGGTTCCGGGGTCGCTCGTCGGCCGCGACGCGTCGTTCGCCGCCGACGGGCCGGCCTCGATCGACGGCGCTCGGACGGAGCGCCGCGGGTCGATCTCGCGGACCGCCGAGAAGGCCGCGTTGCGGGCCGAAACGGGCGGCCACGCCGGATTTGGCTGACCGGTAAGAAGATTTATACTCTCGGCGGTACCTATTACGTACAATTGTGACTTCTGCGCTGGGCGAGCGCGCATCGGTTCTCGTCCTCGGCGGCGCCTCGGGACTCGCCGACGACCTCGAGGCACGCCTCGGCGCCGACGCCCCCGGCGGCGACGACGACGAGGCGGTCGAAGCCTACACTGCCGATGCGGCTACCGTCGACGGCTCGCGTATCGCCGGGGCCGACGTGACGGTCGTCGCCGACGAGGCGGGACTCGAACGGGTCCGGTCCGCCGACCGCGTCGGCTCCGTCGTCGCCTTCGTCGACGATCCGGCCGGCCGGGTCGCGACCGACCCGCTCGTGGACGCGGTCGCGCGGACGCCGGCGTCGCTCTCGGAGACGGTGTCGTGGCTGCTCGCCCGGGAGCGGCGGTCCGTCGTCCGGGCGGACCCGACGCGGACCCCGTCGCGGATCGAACAGCTCAACGCCGGGATGACGGAGCTCGCGGCCGTCAGGTCGGTCGACGAGGCGTACCGGGCCGCCATCGCCGTCGCCGAACTGGTGTTCCCGGAGTACCAGGCCGTGGTCGCGGTTCGCGACGGCGAGTGGGTCGAGCCCGTGGTCACCTCTAGCGGGACGCCCGTCGAGGACTGCAACCGGGTCCGCGTCGGGACCGGCGTGGCGGGGCAGGCGGTCCAGACCGGCGACGTCTCCATCGCGCCGAACCCGAACCCCGAGAGCCAGTACGACACGCTGCTCACCGTTCCGGTGGGCGAGGACGTGGTCTTCCAGCTCGCGACCGACGCGAGCGACGACGCCGACGAGTTCGACGACGCCGACCGCCGGCTGGCGGAGCTGCTCGGCTCCCACCTCGAAGAGACCCTCGACCGGATCGACGCCACCGAGACGCTCAGGGCCGAGCGTGACCGCCTGCTCGCGCTGTTCACGAACGTGCCGGACCCCGCCATCGCCTACGACTACACCGACGGCGACCCGGTCGTCCGACAGGTGAACGAGGCGTTCGAGGCGACGTTCGGATACGACCCGGACACGGTGATCGGCGAGTCCATCGACGACTACATCGTTCCCCCGGAGGCCGACGCGGAGGCGGAGGAGCTCAACGAGCAGCTCCAGCGCGGCGAGAACGTCCGGCGGGAGGTCACGCGGCTCACCGCCGACGGGCCGCGACACTTCATCCTCCACGTCATCCCGATCCACCTCGACGCCGCGAACGCGGCCGGGTACGCCATCTACACCGACGTCACCGACCGGCGCGAGCGCGAGGAGACGCTGCGGCGACAGAACGAGCGGCTCGACGAGTTCGCCTCCATCGTCTCCCACGACCTCCGGAACCCGCTGTCGGTCGCGGACGGGTACGTCGACCTCGCCCGGGAGACGGGCGACGTGGACCACCTCGACAGGGTCGCGGACGCCATCGGGCGCATGGACGAGCTCGTCGAAGACCTCCTGTCGCTGGCCAGGGAGGGGCGGTCGGTGGGCGAGACGGAGCCGGTCTCGCTGGCCGCGGTCGCGCGCGAGGCCTGGGAGGGCGTCGACACGGACGTCACGACGCTGACGGTCGAGTCCGACGCGACCCTGGAGGCGAACCCCACGCGGCTGCGCGAACTGTTCGAGAACGTCTTCCGGAACAGCGTCGAACACGGCCGCGACGCCCCCGACGAGCCGCTCTCGGTCCGGGTCGGGGCGGGTACCTTCGAGGGGGACGACGGGAGCCCCGCGAGCGGCTTCTACGTCGAGGACGACGGCGCCGGGCTCCCGGAGGCGGACCGCGAGCGCGTGTTCGAGAGCGGGTTCACGACCGACGAGTCGGGAACGGGGCTCGGGCTCGCAATCAGCGAGCGCATCGCCGAGGCGCACGGCTGGACCGTCGAGGCGACGACCGGCGCGGACGGCGGCGCGCGGTTCGAGTTCCGCACCGGCTGAGCGGCGCCGGGCGCGCGGCGGTCCGAAACGACCTTACGCCGCGCGCGAGGGGATCACGGTATGGTCGAGAACGTCGTCTACCCTGCCTACTTCGACGCCGAGCTGTCCCGCTCGGAGGGGCGCCGCGTCCCGACGGATCTGGCGGTCGAAGCGCCGACCGTCGACGAGATAGCGAAGGCCGTCCAGCAGGTCGGCTACGACGCGGTCGTCGAGCGCGACGCGACGTACTCCCGGGAGTTCGAGGCCCGCGGGTACGTGGCGGTCCAGGGCACCGATGACACCGCGAAGAACGACCTCGTCCAGGCGATCGCCGCGTACCTCGGCGTGCTCCGGGAGTAACCGTGCGGCGCGTCGGTACCGTCGTCCGCACCGCCGGCGGGCTCGCGATCGCCCGCGGCGACGCCGGCGCCGATCCCCCGCGGATCGGCGCGAGCGTCGTCGACGAGTCGCTCTCGACGGTCGGCCGCGTCGTCGACGTGTTCGGGCCGGTCGATCGCCCCTACGTGGCCGTCACGCCCGGCGACGGCGTCGGGCTCCCCGACCTCGTCGGCGGGAAGCTGTACGCGCGGTAGCGCCCGCGCGGCGCTATGCCTCCGTCGCGTCGGTCACGTCGAAGTCCGCGAGCGTCTTGTCCGTGCGAGCGATCCGCTCCGCGACCAGCAGCTTCTCCCGGCGTTCCAGCCGGTCCCAGTCGAGTTCCGAGGGCGGCGACGCCTCGAACGACTCGAACCGCTCGATCACCGCCTCGTTCGCGAACCGCTCGAACGACCCGCAGCTCGGACAGGTCATCGAGAGGTGAGAGGTGTCGAACGAGCGCGTGACGGTCTCGTCGAGGCAGTTCAGACACCGGTAGGTGCGAGTCCGGGACACGACCGTACGGAGGGGCCGAACGGACGAGTATCTGTGGGCGCCGGCGCGCGGGTCGCCGATCGAAAGCCGCCGCGTCGGTCCGACGCCGCGACGGTCGGCGCCGTCGCTAGGGCGTGAGACGCGTCGAAAAAAGCGGGTCCGCGGCCGCTCTAGAACAGCGCCGACGCCGCCGCCTCGGCCGTCTCGATGACGGGGCCGAAGCCGGGCAGGAGCAGCACCGTCGCGACCGCCGCGAAGACGACCGCGGCGTACAGCGCCGTCGGCCGCACGTCGATCGCGTCGAGCGCGCTCGGCGACTCGGGGTCGTCGAGGAACAGCGCCTTCACGACCCGGCTGTAGTAGTACAGCGAGACGACGCTGTTGACCGCGCCGAGGCCGGCCAGCCACAGGAAGCCGTTGTCGATGGCCGCCTGGAACAGGAAGTACTTCGAGAAGAACCCGGCGAACGGCGGGAGCCCCGCGAGCGAGAACATGAACACGGCCATCGCGACGGAGGCGACCGGCGCGCGCCGCCAGAGCCCCGCGTAGTCCGCGAAGGTCCGGCCGACGCCCCACCGCTCCGCCATCGCGACGAAGAGGAACGCGCCGGTGTTCATGAACCCGTAGACGAGCAGGTGCGCCATCGCGGCGCCCATGACCGTGCCGTTGGCGGGCCCGTCGACCGTGAGCGCGGCGACGCCGATGAGCGCGTACCCGGCGTGCCCGATGGAGGAGTACGCGAGCATCCGCTTGACCTCCTCCTGGACCGCGGCCGCGAAGTTACCGAGCGTCATCGTGACGGCCGCGAGGACCGCGAAGGCGAGCATCCAGTCGACGTTCGCGGACACCGCCATCTCCAGCGGGAACGCCTCGGTGAACACGCGGAACGCGACGACGAACCCGGCGGCCTTCGAGGCCGACGAGAGGAACGCGCTCACCGGCGCGGGCGCACCCTCGTACGCCTCCGGCGCCCAGAAGTGGAACGGGACGGAGGCGGTCTTGAACGCGACCCCGCCGATCATCATGACGACGCCGACGCCGAGCACGCCGGCCAGGCCCTCGATCGACGCCGACGCGATGTCGGCGAGGATGAGCGACCCGGTCGCGGCGTACACGAGCGAGATGCCGAACAGGAACACCGCCGACGAGAGCGCCCCGACGAGGAAGTACTTCAGCCCCGCCTCGACGCTGCCGCGGTCCTGCTTGAGGTACGCGACGAGCACGTACGACGGGAGCGACACCATCTCTAAGGCGACGAACACGACCGCGAGCGAGTTCGCGACCGCGAGCAGCGCCATCCCGGTCGCCGCGAACGTCACGAGCGAGTAGAACGCCGCCGGGTTGGCGTGGTCGTGGAAGTAGTCGTGCGCGGCGACTAACACCAGCGCGGTCACCGACGCGAAGATGGCGGTGAAGAACAGCGCCAGCGTGTCCACCTTCACCGCGTCGGCGAACAGCAGCACCGCGCCGCCGTCGGGGCTCACGCCGCCGCTGGCGGTGAGCCAGACGGTGGCCGCGAGCGCGGCGAGCGACCCGACTGCGCCGACGACCGCCATCGACGTGTTCGAGCGCGCGTCCGGTCGAATCGTGTCGACCAGCAGCAGCGCGAGACCGGTGACGGCCAACAGCAGCGCCGGCAGCAGCGCCGTCACGGCGGGCAGTCCGTTAACCATCGATCGTCACCCCCTCGACGACCGGCAGGGCAGCGTCACGGATCATCTCGAAGAAGATGTCGGGCGCGACGCCCAGCACGATGATCGCCACCAAAAGCACCGCGAGCGGGGCGACGTCGTGGAACGCCGCGGGCCCGACGTCGTAGTCGGTCTCCAGTTCGAAGGGACCGAACAGCGTGCTCTGCATCGCCGACAGCAGGTAGCCGGCGACGATGACGATACCGAACATCGCGAGCGCCGTGAACACCGGGGCGTACGGGAGCGCCGGCGCGGACAGCGAGCCGACGAAGATGAAGAACTCGCCGGCGAAGCCGGCCATCAGCGGGAGCCCCATGTAGCCGAAGGCGCCGGCGACGAGGATGCCGACGGTGACCGGCATCCGGTCGGCCATGCCGGCCATGTCGCCGACCATCCGGGTGTGGGTCGCGTTGTAGATGACGCCGACCGCCATGAACATCAGCCCCGAGATGAGGCCGTGCGCGACCATCTGGAACGTCGCCCCGCCGATCCCGTACTCGGTGAAGACGATGAGCCCGAGGATGACATAGCCCATCGACGAGACGGACGAGTAGGCGACGATCCGCTTGAGGTCCTTCTGTGCGAGCGCCAGCATCGCGCCGTAGATGACGCTGACCACGGCGATCGCCGCGATCGGGACCGCGAGCATCGACGCCTGCTCGGGGAGCATCGTGAAGTTGAACCGGAGCAGCGCGTACGTCCCCATCTTCAGGAGGACGCCCGCCAGGAGCACCGACGCGGGGGTCGGCGCCTGAACGTGGGCGTCCGGCAGCCACGTGTGGAACGGCACGATCGGGACCTTCACCGCGAACCCGAGGAACATCGCGAGGAACGCGACCATCGCGATGCGGTCGGCCGGGATGCCGAACCAGGCGCTCAGGTCGCCCGCGGCGATCGCCTGCGCGATCTCCGGCAGGGCGAACGACGACACCGAGTCGCCGAGCGCGAACACGAGGCTCATGAAGCCGATGAACATCAGCAGCGACGCCGCGTTCGTGTAGACGAAGAACTTGATCGCGGCGTACTTGCGGCGCGGTCCGCCCCAGATCCCGATGAGGAAGTACATCGGGACCAGCACGGCCTCCCAGAAGACGAACCACAGGAAGAAGTCGAGCGCGGCGAAGACGCCGAGCAGGTTCGCCTCCATGAACAGCATGAGCCCGTAGAACTGGCTCTGTCGCGTGTCGACGGGCGTCCACGCGCTGAGGATCGCCAGCGGCACGAGGAACGTCGTGAGCACGAACAGCGGGAGGCTGATCCCGTCGAGCCCGACGAACCACGAGACGGTGCGGCCACCGACCTCGAGCCACTCTATCTGGGTCGCGTACGCGATCTCGCCGCCGAGCAGCGCGTTGCCGCCGGCCTCGAAGCCGGACCAGAGGTAGAGGCTGCCGACGAACGGGATCAGGCTGATCGCGAACGCCAGCCGGCCGGCCCACTCGTCGGGCGCGAGGAACACCGTCAGCGCGCCGACGAACGCGGCCGCCATGAGCGCTTCGAGTATCACAGGAACCACCCCCCGGTCGCGCCGAGCACGAGCAACAGCGCGACGAGTCCGAAGGTGAGCAGCGCGGCGTACTGCGAGACGACCCCCGACTGGAGCTTGCGGATCCGGCCGCCGCCGGTCAGGCTCACCGAGGAGACGCCGTTCACGACGCCGTCGATGATCCCCTGGTCGAAGGTGTTCGCGCCGCCCGCGACGTCTTCCGTCCGATACGCGAGCCAGACCTGCAGTTCGTCGAGGTAGTAGTTGTTGTACAGCACGTCTTTGATCCCGCCGAGTTTGGCGGTGTGTTCCGTCGGCGACGGCACGTTGTACAGCCGCCAGGCGAGTCCGAGTCCGAGCAGCGCGAGGCCGAGCGAGACGGCCGCGCCGACGAGGACGGTCCCGGCCTCACCGCCGACGAGGTACGCGCTGCTGTACGGACCGATGTCGGCGTAGTGGTGCGAGGAGAGCCCCTCGATGCCGCCCCACTCGTTGTCGAGCCAGCGGTGGAGGAGGTCGATGCCCTCGAGGCCGAGCACCTTCTGGACCGGGACCATGTTGATGAAGCCGGTGACGACCGCGAGCGAGCCGAGCACCGTCAGCGGCCCCTTCACGTTCCACCGGACGGACTCGGGGTCGCGGGCGGTGTCGCTGCGGGGCTCGCCGTGGAACGTCAGGAACACCATCCGGAAGGTGTAGAACGCGGTGACCGGCACCGCGAGCAGCCCCATCAGGTAGCCGCCGAGCAGCAGCGGGTCGTTGAGCCCGTGGACGAGCGCCTCGTAGAGGATCTCGTCTTTCGACCAGAAGCCGGCGAACGGGAAGATGCCCGCCAGCGCCAGCGAGCCGGCGAGGAACGTGTAGTAGGTGACGGGGAGCTTCGACTTCAGCCCGCCCATGTCCCACATGTCCTCGTTGTGGTGCATCGCGATGATGACCGACCCGGCGCCGAGGAACAGCAGCGCCTTGAAGAAGGCGTGGGTGGTCAGGTGGAAGACGGCGGCCACGTACCCGCCCGCGCCGAGCGCGAGCATCATGTAGCCGTACTGCGAGATGGTCGAGTACGCGAGCACCTGCTTCAGCTCGTCTTTCACGAGCCCCATCGTCGCCGCGAACAGGGCCGTGAAGCCGCCGACGAAGGCGATGACGGCCATCGTCGTCGGCGTCAGCACGTAGAACCCGTACATCCGCGCGACGAGGTAGACGCCGGCCGCGACCATCGTCGCGGCGTGGATGAGCGCGGAGACGGGCGTCGGGCCCTCCATCGCGTCGGGGAGCCACGTGTGGAGCGGGAACTGCGCCGACTTCCCGACGACGCCGCCGAGCACGAGCAGGCCGACGACCGTGAACCACGTCTGGACCCCGACTCCGCCGGGGGTCCACACGACCTCACCGGCCTCGGCCAGCGCCGGGAACGACTCGGGGCCGGCGAACTGCGCCGTGCCGAAGGTGGCGAACACCGCGACGACGCCGACGAGGAAGAAGTAGTCACCGAAGCGGGTGACGAGGAACGCCTTCTTCGCGGCCGACGGCGGACCCGGCTCCCGGAAGTGGAAGCCGATGAGCAGGTACGAGCAGAGCCCGACCAGCTCGAAGAACATGAACGCCATCAGCAGGTTGTCGGCGACGACGAAGCCGAGCATCGACGCCGTGAAGAGGCCGAGCCCGGCGTAGTAGCGCGGCAGCCCGGTCTCGCCCTCGTCGTTCATGTAGCCGAGCGAGAACACGTGGACGAGCAGCGCCACGAGGGTCACGATGACCAGCATGAGCGCCGACAGCGGGTCGATCAGGACGCCGAACGTGAGTTCGACGTCCGTCGGGCCGATGCCCGCGCCGCCCTCGCTCGCCCAGTGGTACAGCGTCTCGTTGTACGCCCGTCCGCCCGCGACGGTCGCGGCGACCCAGATCGACAGCAGGAACGAGCCGGCCGTCGCCGCGATGCCGCCGAAGGCGCCGCCCTTCGGGAGGTACCTGCCCGCGCCGAGCGCAACCAGGAACGAGAAGAACGGGAGGAGTACGATCGCCGGAACGTATGCGAATGCGTTCACCATCTTACCACCTCATCTCCGCGGGAACAGTCACGTCGGTCGTGCCGAAGTTGCGGTATAACACGAGTATGATGCCGATACCGATCGCGACCTCGGCGGCGGCGAGCGCGATGACGAACAGCGCGAACACCTGCCCCGTGAGGTCGCCGTAGTACAGCGCGAACGCGACGAAGTTGATGTTGGCCGCGTTCATCATGAGCTCGACGCTCATGAGGAAGTACAGCGCGCTCCGCCGCGTCAACACGCCGAACAGGCCGATACAGAAGATGGCCGACGCCAACAGCAGGTACCACGACGGCGGGATCGAGGACGCGAGCGCCGTCATCGGCGGTCACCCCCGTCGCGTCCGCCGTCGGTGAACGCCTGCCCGACCGCCGCGACGACCGAGCCGTCCTCCTCGCGCTTGGCCAGGTAGACGGCGCCGTCGACCGCCACGTCGAGCGCGACCGCGGCGATCAGGAACGCCGCGAGGAACCCCTCGGACGGCACCGCGCCGAGGTCGTACTCGGCGAGGTTGAACAGGGCGTACCCGATGTTGTGGACGACCGAGGCGTCGGCCGGGAAGCCGACCTCCTCGAAGCCGAACGTCGCCCCGTTGACGGTCGCGGCCAACACCGCGAACAGTCCGCCCACGGCGATCGCGGGCGCGATCCGGGAGCCGCGGCTCTCGTCGCTGCTCACGCGCTACTCACCTCCGTTTCTGAATCCGATCGCGTGAGCATCACGGCGAACGTGACCAGGATGAGGACCCCGCCGACGTAGACGAGGATCTGCATGGCGGCGATAAACTCCGCCCGCAGCATCACGTAGTGCACCGCGACGCTCGTGAGGGCTCCGCCCAGAAGCAGCGCGGCGTGGAACACGTCGCGCGCCAGGACGACCCCGAGGGCGAACGCCAGCGTGACCGCGGCGAACAGCCCGAACGCGATGGTAGCATAAACCATTGTGTTTGTCTCCTATGAGAACCCCTTTGAAGATTTCGAGACGTGCCCGCTACTGGTAGTCGACCTCGCCGTCGCCCTCCCCGATCCACGCGCCGCGATCGGGGTTGCGGGACTCCAGCGGGTCGATTCCCTTGTACCACGGGACGTTCTTGAGCTGTTCTTTGTTGAACACGAAGTCGTCCTTCGTGTCCGCCGTGAACTCGAAGTTCTGGGTCAGCAGGATGGCGTCGACGGGGCAGACCTCCTCGCAGAGCCGGCAGTAGATGCACTGCCCGATGTGGAGGTTGTACTGCTCGCCGTTGCGCTGGTCGTCCTGAACGATCTGGATCGTGTCGTTCGGACAGACGTTCTCGCACTGCCGACACCAGATACACCGCTCCTGGCTGAACTTGTGGACCCCGCGGAACCGCGGGCTCACCTCGGGCGCGTCCTCCGGGTATTCCACCGTGAAGGTCGACCCGTCCAGCGCGTGTTTCATCGTCGTCGCCATCGATTTCATGAGTCCGATCATATCAGGCGATCACCCCCACGATTACGGCCGTGAGCACCAGGTTCGCGAACGACAGCACCAGCATTCCCTTCCAGCCGATCTCGATCAGCTGGTCGATACGGACGCGCGGCAGCGCCGCGCGGGCCCACTGCGTGAACAGGAAGAAGCCCCAGATCTTCACCACGAACCAGATGAAGCCGATGCTCTCCGGGCCCGGACCGGACGCCCCGCCGAGGAACGTCACGGCGAGGATCGCGCCGCCCAGGAAGATGTGGACGAACTCCCCGAGGTAGAACAGGACGAAGTACGCCGAGGAGTACTCGGTCTGGTACCCCGCGACGATCTCCGTCGGCGCCTCGGGGATGTCGAACGGGTTCCGGCCGATCTCGGCCATGTTCGCGGTGAGAAACAGCACGAACGCGAACGGGTTGACGAACGCGTACCACGACGGGATCGAGACCCCGGCGATCGTCACGAGCGTCTCCGTCTGCGCGCCGACGACGCCGCTCATCTGGAGCGTGCCGGCGAAGATCACGACCGACATCGCCGTGACGATGAGCGGGATCTCGTACGCGAGGTTCTGCGCGACCGCGCGGAGCCCGCCGAGCAGCGAGTACTTGTTGTTCGACGCGTAGCCGGCCATCACCAGCGAGACGGACGCGATCGACGCGAACGCGAACACCAGCGCGAACCCGACCTCGGGGTCCGCGAGGTGGAGGTTGATCGGGCCGAGCTGCCCCATCGGGATGACGGAGAAGCCGAGGAGCGCCGACGCCGGCAGGAGGATCGGCGCGATGTCCCACGAGGGGCGGTCGACGCCCTCGGGGATGATGAGCTCCTTCGCGAGGAGCTGGACCGCGGCCGCCGGGATGATGAGCAGCCCGTAGGGACCGATCCGGTCGACCGCGATCCGGTCGGTGAACGCGGCCGTGATCTTCCGTTTCGCCCACGGGCCCGCGACGCCCGTGAACGCGAGGATGATGTTCCCGACGACGAACGCGGCGACGAGCGAGGCCGCGACGTCGCCGATCACGCTGTCGAGACCGAGCGTGTCGGTGATGAACTCGGGGAACAGCTGCGCGGGCGCCGTGCCCATCAGCGGTCCACCTCCCCGAGAACGACGTCGAGGCTACCGAGCGCGGCGATCACGTCGGGGATGTACTCCCCGTTCGCCATCTCCGGCAGCGTCTGGAGGTTCGAGAAGCACGGCGACCGGATCTTGAACCGGGCGGGCTTGTCCGTCCCGTCCGAGCGGATGTAGATTCCGAGCTCGCCCTTGGCGCCCTCGACGGCGCGGTAGATCTCCGTGTCGTCGTCCGGGCGCAGCGTGCGCGGCACGTTCGCCTGGATCGTCCGCTCGTCTTCCGGCCAGTCTTCGAGCAGGTCGACGCACTGCTCGATGATCTTCGCGGACTCCTCGACCTCGCGCATCCGGACGAGCAGGCGGCTGAAGTTGTCGCAGCCGTCCTCGGTCACCACGTCCCAGTCGAGCTCGTCGTAGTAGCCGTACGGGTCGTCGCGGCGCAGGTCGTAGTCGACGCCCGAGCCGCGGGCGACGGGACCGGTCGCGCCGTAGTTCTTCGCGACCTCCGGCGGCAGGATGCCGGTGTCGATGGTCCGCATCTGGAACACCTCGTTCGAGGTGATCAGGTTGTGGTACTCCTCGATCGACTCCGGCAGCTGGTCGAGGAAGTCGCGGGTCTTCGAGAAGAACTCCTCGCGGGGCTCGGGCAGGTCCCAGACGACCCCGCCGAGGCGGAAGTAGTTGAACATCAACCGCTGGCCCGTCAGGTCCTCAAGGAGGTTCTGGACGCGCTCACGGTCGTTGATGGCGTACATGAACGTCGCCGTGAAGTCGCCGTTGATGTCGAGCGCGAACGTCGCCAGGGCGAGCATGTGCGCCGCGATCCGGCACATCTCGGCGCCCATCGTCCGGATGACCTGCGCGTACTCGGGCACCTCGATGTCAGCGAGGTCCTCGGCCGCGCGGGCGTACGCCCACTCGTTGAGCAGCCCCGCCGAGATGTAGTCCCAGCGGTCCGGGTACGGCATGATCTGGTGGCGGTACGTCCCGGACTGCGCCATCTGCTCCTCGCTGCGGTGGAGGTAGCCGATGTCCGGCTCGACGTCGGCGACCTGCTCGCCGTCGAGGACCGTCTTCAGGTGGAGGACGCCGTGGGTCGCCGGGTGGTGCGGCCCGATGTTGAGGAACATCGTGTCGGACTCGGCGTCCTTGTGGTGGTCCTCCAGCGGGTTCGCGTGCTCCGGCAGCGTCGCGATCTGCGGCCGGTCCTTGTCGTAGTCCATCGACAGGGGGTGGCCCTGCCAGGTCTCCGGGAGGAGGATCCGGCGCAGGTCGGGGTGGTCGTCGTACTCGATCCCGATGAGGTCGTACGCCTCCCGCTCGTGCCAGTCGGCGGTGCGGAAGACGGGCTCGCCGGACTCGGAGACGGGGTTGTCCTTGTCGGCGGGGACGACGACGCTGACCTCCTGGGTCGGGTCGTCGTACTTCTTCAGGTGGTAGATCGACTCGTAGCGGTTCTCGTACTCCTGTGCGGAGACGACGGAGAGGTGGTCGTACCCCGCCTGCTCTTTCAGGGTCCGAAGCGTCTCCTGGACGGTGTCCGGGCGGATGACGAAGCCGGGCGCGTTCAGGTGGTCGTCGCGGTCGACGACGAGGTCGCCGAGCAGCGCCTCCAGCTCGTCGGGCGTCCGCTCGACGGCGCCGTCGTCGACGGTGTCTGGTCGTTCGAGGCTCATGGCGAATCAGCGAAGTTGTACCGCATGACGAGCTCGTCGTCGTCGATCTGGTCGGCCAGCTTGTCGACGAGTTCGTCGCGTTCGAGGTCCGAGAACTCCTCCAGCTCGTACGGCTTGACCGTGACGGGCGCGGCCTCGCCGTTGGCGACGCGCTCCTGTAGCTTCACGACGCCGTAGACGAGCGCCTCGGGGCGGGGCGGGCAGCCGGGGACGTGGATGTCGATCGGGATGACCTCCTCGGCGCCTTTGATCACGTTGTACCCCTCCTGGAACGGGCCGCCGGAGATGGTACACGAGCCCATGCCGACGACGAACTTCGGCTCGGGCATCTGGTCGTAGACGCGCTTCATCCGCGGGGCGAACTTGGAGACGATCGTCCCGGGGACGATCATCACGTCGGCCTGGCGCGGCGAGGCGCGGGGGACGCCCGACCCGAAGCGGTCGAGGTCGTGTTTCACCGCGTAGGTGTGCATCATCTCGATGCTACAGCAGGCGATGCCGAACTGCAGCATGAACATCGAGGATCCCCGACACCAGTTCAGGAACTTGTCGAACTTGGTGAGGATGAACGGCGAGGAGCCGAACGCCTCACGCAGGCGGGAGTTGAACCGGTCTCCCTGCCCGGTCATCCGGGCGTCTCGGGTCTCGGTTACGACTTGCGAATCGTCGGTGATAAACGGTTGATCGCTGCTCATTAGTTGAGGTCCTCCGTCGTCTTTCTGCTGGTCGCGCGGGGGCTGCGGGCCCAGCTGATCGCCCCCGACCGCCACGCCCAGACGAGTCCGACGGCCAAGATTCCGACGAACGCCAACATCGGCCACAGCAGGTCGGCCATCGGCACGCCGGCCTGGACGGCCGGACGGTAGATGACCGCCCACGGGAACAGCAACACGGTCTCGATGTCGAACACGACGAACAACAACGCGACCATGTAGTACTGGATGTTGAACCGGATCCGCGTCCCGCCCGTCGGGGTCTCGCCGGACTCGTAGGTGGTACTTTTACCGGTCTCAGGCACGCTCGGACGGAGCAGCGCCGACACTGTCATCATCCCTATCGGGATGAGCAGGCCGACGGCCGCCAAGGCGCCAATCGCTATCCAATCGCTCATATAGGTCTCCGTAACGTGCTGGCGTTTGGACCGCCCCCTCATAAGCGTTGAGTCTTGTGCGTCCGCGTGCGTGCGGGCCGGTACCGGCCGTTCGCGGTCGAAGCGCCGGAAATGTCACCGAGAGCCGCCGAACGGGTTCGTCGCGGAGCGAAAAGGAGCGACGCGTCGGGAGCAGCCCGGCCGGACGCGACGCGGTCCCGCTACCGCTCGCGGAACCCGTCGAGTCCGAGGTCGTGGAGGTCGGCGGAGACGTCCGCGACGCCCGCCTTCTGCTCGTCGTGGAGCTCGACCAGTCGCTCCTCGACCTCGTCGTGTTCGCGCGCGAGCACCTGCGCGGCCGACAGCGCGGCGTTGTACGACTTCCCGGCGTCGACGGCGACGATCGGCGCGCCGGTCGGCATCCCGATGACGGAGTCGACCGACTTCTCCTGAACCGGCACGCCGATGACGGGCACCGGGTAGGCGATCGACGCGGTCATGTTCGGCAGGTCGGCGGACTTCCCCCCGGCCCCGGCGATGATCACGTCCAGCCCGCGGGCGGTCGCCGTCTCCCCGTACGCGTACATCAGCTCCGGCGTGCGGTGTGCGGAGACGACGTAGCTCTCGTAGGTGAACCGGGCGTCCGGCGCCTCGTCGAAGTCGGTCTGCTCCGCGAACTCGAGGTCGTCGAGCGCCTCGTAGGCGTTCTCCATGACGGGGAGGTCCGAGTCCGAGCCCATGACGATCCCCACGTCCGGGGTGGTCGCCGGGTCCGCGTCGGCCGCTGCCTCCGCTTCGAGCCGGTCGATCAGGTCGTCCACCGTGGTCATACACGGCGGTTCGACGGAGGCCGGTAAGGAAGTGCCGGATGCGGCGAGCCGGAGGGAACTTCTCCTCGAAGCGCGGTCAGAGGAACCCCCGCAGCAGATCCCCGTCGTGGAGGTTCGCCGGGACTTCGTCGAACCACCGCGCGGCGCGGATCTCGTCCGGATCGACTCCGAGGTCGGCCGCGTCGGGAATCCGCCCCTCGGCGCGCGCCGCGAAGACGACGTAGTCGGCCTCGAACGCGACCGCGTCGCGCTCGGCGTCCACGTACGACTGCTCGAAGACGACGACCGGGTCGCCGATCGCCGCGTCGAGTCCGGTCTTCTCGCGCACCTCCCGCGCCGCCGCGGCCGCCGGCGACTCCCCCGGTTCGACCGCCCCGCCCGGGAGGACCCAGCCGTCCGACCACGAGGTCCTCACGAGCGCGAGCCGACCGTCGGGGTCGCAGACGCGGGCCGCAGCCGTCAGGGCGGTTCCCTCCTCCGCCCACTCGCGGAGCGCCTCGATCCGGTCCGGTCCGGCCGGAGCCGGATCGACTGGCGTTCGCGTGCCGCGTCGGGTGCGAGACCGTCCGGCATCGAGTCGTCACTTGGTCGGCGCACCGGTATCAGTCGTTCGTCTGCCCAACCCTTATCAACGAAATCGGACGAAAGATACGGTAATGGCGAGCTCGACGGAAGACGGAGCGGACCGCGACGGGGAGATCCGCCTCTGGCGAGACGAGGGCTGGTGGATCGCCCGAGACGTCGGGACGGGCGTCACGACGCAGGGAGAGTCCCGGTCCGACGCGCTGGAGAACCTCGACGAGGCCGTCGCGCTCCACCGAGGGGAGATCGGTCGCGAGCCGACCGACGAGGAGCTTCGGGAACTCGGGATCGACCCCGAGGAGAACGCGACCGGAGACGCGGAACCGCCCGACGTCCTCGAATAGCGTGGCGAGGCGCACGTTCTCTGGGCGGGAGGTTGTGAAGGTTCTCGTCAACCGCGGCGGGTTCGAGTGGCGACGAACGACCGGCGACCACGCGCAACTGTACTACGAGCATCCGACGAACGAGAGGGACAGACGGCACGTCACGGTTCCGCTACACGACGAGCTTCGGGAGGGTACCCTCAGCGGTATCGCGGACGACGCCGGCGCGCGTGACTTCGACGCCTTCTGCGCGTGGATCGATCGAAACTCCTGAAGACCGGACGGTCGGCGGCTACGCGTCTCGGAACGTCAGCCCGTCGCGGAGCTCTCGCGCCCGAGAGAGCAGCGCGTCGCGGTCGACTTCATCGGTCGCGCCCCGATCCGTCACCGTCAGGTGACCCATCTTCCGGAGCGGGTACACGTCGTCTTTGCCGTACCAGTGGAGGTCGACGTCGGGCGCGTCGAGGACCGTCTCAACGTTCCGGAGCGTGGCCGCCTCCCGTTTGTCCACATCGCCGAGCACGTTCGCCGTGACCGCGGGCGCGACGAGGTCGGTCGGGCCGAGCGGCCAGCCGAGGACGGCGCGGACGTGGTTCTCGAACTGCGAGGTTCGCGCGCCCTCGATCGTCCAGTGCCCGGAGTTGTGCGGGCGCGGCGCGATCTCGTTGACCAGCACCTCGCCCTCCCGCGTCTCGAACAGCTCGATCCCGTAGACGCCGCGGCCGTCGAGCACGTCGAGCACGTCGCGGGCGACGGACTCCGCCTCGGCGACGACCGCGTCGTCGGCGCGGGCGGGACTGACGCTCTCGCGGAGGATCTCCTCGCGGTGGACCGTCTCCGTGACCGGGTAGGTCCGCGTCTCGCCGTCCGCGCCCTTCAGGCCCATCACGGCGACCTCGCGCTCGAAGTCGAGGAACTCCTCGGCCATCGCGGCGCCGCCGATCTGATCGAGCGCGTCGGCGGCCTCGTCCGGAGTCTCCACCGGGACGTTGCCGCGGCCGTCATAGCCGCCCTCGCGGGCCTTCAGCATGACGCCGCCGAACTCCTCGACGACGCGTTCGAGCCCCTCGGCGGTCGCGACCGCGACGAACTCCGGGACGGGGATCCCGGCGTCCGCGAGCGCCTCCTTCTGGACCAGCTTGTCCTGGATCGTCTCCAAGGTGTCCGGGTCCGGGTGGACCGGAACCCCGTGCTCCTCGCTGGCGGCCGCGAGGCGGTCGGGGTCCGCGAGCTCGATCTCGAAGGTCAGGGCATCGGCGCGGGCCGCGAGCTCGTCGAGCGCGTCCGCGTCGTCGAAGTCGCCGACGATCTGCTCGGTCGCGACCGGCGCCGCCGGGCAGTCCGGCGTCGGGTCCAACACGACGAGGTCGACGCCGAGCGGCGCCGCGGCTTCGCCCAGCATCCGGCCCAGCTGTCCGCCGCCGACGACGCCGAGCGTCGGCCCCGGAAGGGTGATCGACATGTGCGAGTCGGTACCCAACAGAGATGAATAAGTATTGCCAAAATGCGAAACAGATAGGCACGAACGCGGATCAGTCAGGCGAGAGCCGCGCTCGTCGACGGCGCGGGCCTCGTCGGGGTTGGGTGGGCCCTGAACGCGCCGGGGCTCGCCTCCCTTTCCCCGGTCGGGTTCGGGGTCGCCGTCGCGGTGAGCGCCGGGGTCTCCGCCGCCGTGTACGCGGCGGTCGTCTCGCGCCGGTATCCCGTCCGGCTTGGCGACCTCCTGAGCGCCGCGGACGGGACCGAACGGTGAGTGTGAAGAGGCCGGCCGGTCGGCCGGGACGGAGCGTCAGACCGAAATCCGTTCGAGGTCGCTCTCGAGATCGTCGACGAACTCGTTGTACGCCGCGACGAAGCCGCGGAACCCGTCCGCGTACTCCCGGACGTCGGCCGCGGAGGGCGCGCCGTACTGCGAGAGGAGGTAGAGGCCGCCCGACCCGCCGATCCGGAGGTACGAGACGCTCCCCTCGT
Source organism: Halorubrum sp. Atlit-8R (assembly GCF_003666025.1). Lineage (NCBI taxonomy): Archaea > Methanobacteriati > Methanobacteriota > Halobacteria > Halobacteriales > Haloferacaceae > Halorubrum > Halorubrum sp. Atlit-8R. The sequence goes on along the minus strand of NZ_QPLV01000001.1, from coordinate 546,979 downwards.
CGTACTTCAGCTCCCAGCGGTCGCCCTCCACGCGCGCCGTGAAGGTCCCGTAGTCGTCGCCCTCGTACCGGTGGATCTCCCCCGCGATGACCGCGCAGGTCTCGCGGATCGCGTCGAGGACGCGGTCGCGCTCCGCCACCACGCCCTCGGTGGTCGCCGGCTCCGGGAACTCGGCGCTCACGCCGTCGAGGACGCCGGACAGCGAGTCGACGTGGTCGTTCCACGCCGCCACGAACGCCGCGTAGTCGTCGAGCGCGACCGCGAGGTCGGCGGGGTCCGGCGGCTGCTTCGTCGAGATGACGTACGTGTCCGAGCCCGACTTCGGCGAGAACAGCAGGAACTCCAGCTCGCCCGCCTCGTGTTTCACCGTCCACTCGCCGCCGGGCGTCGACAGCGTCTCCCGGCCGTAGTCGCCGCCCTGGAGCCGCGCGAGCTGGTAGGCGATCGCCCCCGCGTGGTCGCGCACGGCGGCGACGAGCTCGTCGCGCCGCTCCGCGACGGCCGCGGGGTCGCGAACGTCGAGGTCGATCCCGAGGTCTGCCTGCGTCGTCACGGGATCACTGGGCGCGCCACCCGGTTAACCGGTTCGGGTCGCTCGCCGGGCGTCGGTCGCCGGCCCGCGGCGGCGCGGTCACTGGATCGTCTCGCGGATCTCGCGGATCCGGTCCGGCTCGTCGATGCCCGATCGGATCACGACGGCGAACACCTCGTCGCCCTCCGGGACCGGCGCGTCGCCGCTCAGGATCGCGTCCGAGCCGGCCTCCTCGGCGAGCCAGCGCCGCCCGTCGGCGATCGCCTCGCGGTTGAGCCACGCCGGCGGGCCGCCGACGACGAGCAGGGTCCGGTCGGCGCGCCCGTCGGGGACCTCGACCGTGTTCTTGCCGCGGGTCGCCTTCCGGATCACCGTCTCGATGGCCGACACCGCGGCGCTGGTGTCGACCTCGGCCGGCTCCGAGGAGCCGAACAGCCCGAGCCCGAACTTCGAGCCCGAGTCGGGCGCCTCGACTGCCTGCGTCGCGTGACCGATCGCCGCGACCTCGCCGTCGCCGCCCGCCGCGCGGGCGACGTCGCTCGCGTCCAGCACCTGCTGGGGCGTCTCCGTCCCCTCGGGCGTCTCGCCCGCGCCGAACAGCGCCGCGATCCGCTCGACGGCGACCCCGTTGAGCCGGTCGCGCGCCCCGCCGAGCGTCTCGCTCGGGCGGAGCCACGCCGCGTTGTCGAACGGAAAGACCGCCGCGCACTCCTCGGAGAGCGCGTCGAGCGTCCGCGCCGCGTTCCGCTCGGCGAGCGGGCGGTGCGGCGTCGGCGCCGCCGACCCGTCGCCGGCGCCCGCGCCCGACCCCGCGCCGCTCGCTCCTCCGGCGGACGCGCTCCGCGGCCCGTCGTCGTCCGGTTCCTCCGTCTCGTCGCGGGTGGGAAGGAAGCCGAAGGCGTAGACGGGGGCGTCGTACAGGCGCGAGAGCTCCGCGGCGAGCGCGGGGGCCGCGCCCGCGCCGGCCGCGCCGCCGAGGCCGACGACGAGCAGGAACGCCTCCGCGAGCGACGGCCGCTGGTCGTCCATGGCGCGGCCGAGCTCGCTCGCGTGCGCGTCCCCGAGGCGGCGTCCGGCGTGGAGGTCGCCGCCGAGCCCGTCCCCGCCCGCGGCGTCGCCGAACCGGTACCGGCGCTCCTCGCCGAGCGCGTCCAGCGCCCCGAGCGCGTCCATGTCGGTGTCGAAGGCGTTGACGCCCCCGAGGAACGGGTCGTCGCCGTGCGCCGCGGCGAGCCGGTCGGCGACCCGCCCGCCGGCCCCGCCGAGTCCGATGACGTGGAGTCGCATACGTGGCCCGGTCGTCGACCGGGGATATATGACTTCGGCTCGGCGCGGGCCGTCCCCGGACCGCCGCGCGCTGGCGGGGGATCAGAACTCGTCGAGCCGGCGCTGGCCCGCGGGGACTTCGGGCCCCGAGTCCGGCTCGACGCCGAGCAGGCGCAACAGCGCGGTGTCCGCGAACGTCAGCGCCAGCACGAGGATGATCGGCGCGAGGAACAGCCCGTGGAAGCCGAACACGACCGGGCCGAAGATGTACGCGAGCATCAGCAGCCCGACGTGGGTGGTCTTGCCGCTGAAGTACGGCCGCAGGACGATGTCGGGGATGGTGTCGACGACCACGGCCGCGACCGCGAGGAACCCCGCGACGTACACGAGCAGCGAGAGGTCGCCGTCGAGCGCGAGCGGGACCGACATCGCCGCCGCGATCGGGACGTAGACGATCTTCATCCCGATCACGGGGATCAGGCTGGCGACGCCGGTGAGCGCGCCGGCGAGCGTGGGGTACGGGATCTCGACGGCGGCCGGGGCGACCGCGTTGTACCCGAGGTAGGTGACGACGGCGATGATGCCGATCGCGATGACGTTGAGCAGGTTCCCGTACAGCACCGCCTCCAGTTCGTCGTCGGCGGTCTCGAGGTACTCGCGGACGACCGCGTCGTCGTCGAACGAGAGGAGCCAGCTGTGGAACCGGGAGCCGTCGATGAGCAGGTAGTAGGTCACGACGATGGTGATGAGGAGGTTCAGGGCGAGCCCCGAGAGGGTGCTCGCCAGCAGCGACGCCTGCTCGGAAACGAGGTCGATGAGGGGGTCGAACTGCCCGGACCGGTACGCCGCGAGCAGCTCGTCGGCCGTCGGGTTCGACAGCTCCGCGAGGTCGCCGATCACCGAGTTCTCCGCGCCGATGGTGTCGGCCACCGGGTACGTCTCGATGAACCGGCGCGCCTCCAAGATCAGCAGCACCAGGGTGTAGCTCACCAGGCCGATGAGCGGCACGCCGATTACCGACAGCGACACCACCGCGCGCACCCGGGCCGGCAGCCGGAAGCGTTCGAGCCGGTGGTAGAACCGCCGCGTCGAGTAGTAGAGGAAGACGGCGACCGTGAGCGGGGCGACGAACCGGTAGGCCACGTAGCCGGCGACGAGCGCGACCGCGAGGCCGAAGAGGGCGACGACGAACCGCTTTTCGTCCATGGGCCACGGTCGCCATCGTCTGACATAAACCATGGTGGTCGCCGCGGCTCGCCCGCGCCCGGGGCTCGCGGCCGCGCGGATCCCAAAGCCCCTAACGGCGGGCGGTGAAGGAGGGCCCATGAACGAGATTCACCCGGACCAGCGCGTCGCGGTGTTGGCGGACTCGCAGAACCTGTACCACTCGGCGCAGAGCGTCTACTCGCGGAACATCGACTACTCCGGCCTCCTCGAGGAGGCCGTCGCGGACCGGTCGCTCGTGCGCGCCATCGCGTACGTCATCCGCGCCGACTCGCCCGAGGAGGAGAGCTTCTTCGAGGCGCTCCGCGACATCGGCTTCGAGACGAAGATCAAGGAGATCAAGACGTTCGCCGACGGCTCGAAGAAGGCCGACTGGGACCTCGGGATGAGCCTCGACGCCGTCTCGCTGGCGAGCCACGTCGACACGGTCGTCCTCTGCACCGGCGACGGCGACTTCGCCCGGCTCTGCTCGCACCTCCGCCACGAGGGCGTCCGCGTGGAGGCGATGGGGTTCGGCAACTCGGCCGCCGACGAGCTGATCGAGGCCGCCGACGACTTCGTCGACCTCGCGGAGGAGGAGGAGACGTTCCTGCTGTAGTCGGCGCACGCCCCGTCCGGAGTTGCGAGCGGGCGTCCGAGCGCGGCCGCGCTCACCCGAGCAGCGCGGCGACCGTCTCCTCGACCGCCGCCGCCGCCGCCTCGACCTCGCGCACCCGGACGTACTCCCGCTCGGCGTGCGCGACCGCGCCCGACTCGTCGGCGAGGTCGCCGGGCCCGAACACGACCGTCGGCGCCGGCGCGAAGTAGGAGGCCTCCGTCGCCGCGCCGAACGGCCGGACGCCGCCGCCACGGTCGTCCGAAAGCCCGACCGCGTCGCCCGCGTCCCCCGCCGCCTCGGCGACGGCCCGGACGAGGTCGTGGTCCGGGTCCGTCGCGAACGCCTCCAGGAACGGCGACTCGCGGTCGGTGAGCGCGACCGCGGCGTCGACCCCGCGGTCGCCGGCCGGGCCACCCGCGAGCGACTCCCGCACCGCGTCCGCGAGCGACGACCGGAACTCCTCGGCCGTCTCGGGCGGGACGCTCCGCCTGTCGACCGTTATCTCGCAGTCCGCCGGCACCTGGTTCGTCGCCGCGCCGCCCTCGACGACCGTGGGAGTGAGCTTCGGCGGCCCCAACTGCGGGTGGGCGGTCGCGTCCGCGTCGAACCGCCGGATCGCGGCGAGCGCGTCCTCGGCGGCCGCGACCGCGTTCGCGCCCGCGAACTCGGCGGCGTGCGCGGCGACCCCGGACAGCTCGACGGTCGCCTGGAACCGCCCCTTCGCGGCGGTACAGGCGTCGAGCCCCGTGGGCTCGCCGACGAGGTACAGGTCCCCGTCGAGCCGGTCGTCGGTCCCCGGCAGCCGGCCGGTCAGCGCCGCGGCGCCGAGCGACAGCGCCTCCTCGTCGGGGGTGAGCGCGAGCGTGAGCCGCCCGCGGTCGGGGTCGGCGGCGAGGAAGCCCGCGAGCAGCGCCGCGAGCGGCCCCTTCGCGTCGCAGGCGCCCCGGCCGCGGATCACCTCGTCCGGGTCGTCCCCGGCTCCCGCCGAGGCCCCTCGTTCGCCGTCGCGCGCCGGCCCGCGCTCGAACGCGACGTGCGGCGTCACCGTGTCGAGGTGCGTGTTCAACACGAGGTGCGGCCCCGCCTCGGGCGCCGGCGAGCGCTTCTCCGCGAGGACGCAGCCGTCCGCGACGACCGCGGGGTCGGCGCCCCGTCGGTCGAGGAGGTCGAGGACGGACTCGCGCATCTCGTCGGGCGACTCGTGGGAGGGGATCCGGACCGCGTCTTCGAGGAACGCGACCGGGTCGAAGTCGGGTCCCGCGTCCGAGCCCGGGCCGGCGTCGCCGCCGCCGCTCATCTGGGGTCGGCGGGGAGCGCCCCCGAGAACTCGTGGGCGACGGGGCCGGCGAGCGTGGCGTGGCCGCGGTCCGGCACCGTTATCTCCAGTTCGCCGCCCGGCGGGCGGCTCACGGCCGACTCGCCCTCGATCAGGCCCAGGCGGCGGGCGGCCGCGACGACCGCGACCGCGCCGGTGCCGCAGGAGCGCGTCTCGCCCTCGACGCCGCGCTCGAAGGTGCGCTGGTCGAGGACCGCGGGCCCGTCGCCGGCGCCGTCGTCGACGACGGCGGCGAGGTTGACGTTCGCGCCCTCGGGGAAGACGTCGGCGTGCCGGACCGGCGGCGCGACCGCGTCGAGGTCGACCGCGTCGATCCCGTCGGGGTCGTCGCGGCCGCCGTCGACGAACGCGACCGCGTGCGGGACGCCGGTGTTGACGGCGGTGACGGTCAGCCCCTCGACCGGCTCGTCGACCAGCGGCTCGTCCGCGAGCGCGCCCTCGCGGGCGACCGGGACGCGGCGGGGGTCGAACGTCGGCGCGCCCATCTCGATGGTGGCGGCGCTCCCGTCCGCGGTCACCGTGGCGCGGCGGGTGCCCGCCTGCGTGTCGATCATGAACTCGCGGTCGCCCGTCCGGTCGCGGGCCCAGCGCGCGACGACGCGGGCGCCGTTGCCGCACATCGTCGCGGTGGAGCCGTCCGGCTGGACCAGCGTCATCACGACGCGCGTCGGGTCGAACCGCTCCTCGATCGACAGGAAGAGGACGCCGTCCGCGCCGCGCCGGCCCGACGGCGCGCCGCGGTCGTCGGCGTCGGCGAAGTCGCCGCCGTCGACGCCCGTCTCGCGGTCGCAGTACGCCCGGGCGAACGCCGCGCGGTCGCCGACGTTCTCGGCGGCCGCGTCGACGACGAGGAAGTCGTTGCCCGTGCCGTGGTACTTCTCGACCGGGACAGCGTGGGTGCTCATCGGCCGCCCTCCGTCCGGTCGGCGCGGCCGCGCGCCGCCTCTCGCTCGACCGTCGTCAGGTCGTCGAGCGCCTCCCGGCGCCGGACGACCGTCGCGGTCCCGTCGTCGAGCGCGACCTCCGCCGGCCGCGGTCGTGAGTTGTATTGGCTCGCCATCTCGTACCCGTACGCGCCAGCGATCCCGACCGCGAGGAGGTCCCCCCGGCGCGGGTCGGCGAGCGCGCGGTTCGTACCCAGCGTATCGCCGGTCTCACAGATAGGTCCGGCGACCGTGACAGGGGTTGCCTCCCGCTCGGCGACGGGGGGCGCGTCGCCCCCGTCGCGGCCCCGCCCGCCGCCCAGGTTGCGGATCGGGTGGTAGGCGTCGTACATCGCCGGCCGGAGCAGGTCGGTCATTCCCGCGTCGACGCCGACGACCGTCTCGTCGGGCGTCGGCTTCACTGTGTTCACCCGCGTCAGGAGGACGCCCGCGTCCGCGACGACGTAGCGTCCGGGCTCGACGGCGAGGTCGGTGCCGTCGGGCAGCGGCGCGACCGCCTCGCGGGTCGCCTCGGCGACCGCCGGCAGGTCGAGCGGCGGGGCGTCCTCCTCGTAGGGGACGCCGAACCCGCCGCCCACGTCGACGTAGTCGAGGGCGACGGGGGCCGCGTCGCCGTCCGGGTCGGCCAGGTCGCGCGCCAGGTCGCCCATCCGCGCGACCAGCTCGCGGTGGCTGTCCAGCTGCTCCGGGTCGATTCCCGAGCCGGCGTGCGCGTGGACCCCGACCACGTCGAAGCGCTCGGCCGCGTCACGCGCCGCGTCCGCGGCGCGGTCGTAGGGGATCCCGAACTTCGCGGCGCCGCCGGTGGTGACCTTCTCGTGGTGACCCGCGCCCACGCCGGGGTTCACGCGGACACAGACGCGGCCGTCGTAGCCGCGCTCCGCGAGGCGGTCGAGGGTGTCGACCGCGCCGACGGTGACGGTGAGGTCCGGCTCCGCCGCGGCGACGCCGGCGACGTAGTCGAGGTCGCGGGCGGGCGGGTTGACCGCGGTGTAGTGGAGCCGCGAGCCGTCGAAGCCGGCCGCGAGCGCGCGGTCGACCTCGCCCGCCGAGGCGCATTCGGCGTCGAGGCCCGCGTCGCGGACCGCCTCCAGGACGGCGCGGCCCGTGTGCGCCTTGACGGCGTACCGCACGTCGGCGTCGGGGAACGCCGCGAGCAGCCGCTCGCAGTTCTCGCGGACGCGGTCGAGGTCCTGTACGTACAGCGGCGTCTCGTGCTCGGCCGCGAGGTCGCGGAGGCGGTCGGCGTCCCAGTCGCTCACGCGGCGGACCTGAGGGTTCTCGTCGGGGGCGGTCGGCGCCGCGCTCGCGTCCGCGTCGCTCATTCCCGGAGCGCGTCCTCCCGCCGCGTCGCCTCCAGCGTCTCCTCCTCGACGTGCGTCGCGACGACCGCGGGCTTGTACGCGCCGCCCTCGAAGAGGTCGTGGTCGCCGACGGACGACTCCACCATCCGGGTGAACGCGCGGCGCTCGGCCGGGAGGTGGCCGTAGACGACCTCCTCCTCGACGAGGTCGTAGACGGGGATCCGGGGCGTGAGGAGCGTGTTCTCCCCGACGATCGAGTTCTCGCCGACGCGGAACCCGCTGGTGACGCGGCAGCCCGCGCCCAGCGAGACGCCGTCCTCGATGATCACCGGCGCGTCCTCGACCGGTTCGAGGACGCCGCCGATCAGGGTGTTGGCACCGAGCTTGACGTTCTCGCCCAGCTGCGCGCAGGAGCCGACCGTGTCACAGGAGTCGACGAGGGTGCCGTCGCCGACGTACGCGCCCATGTTGACGAACGAGGGGCTCATCATGATACAGTCGCTGCCGAGGTACGCGCCCCGGCGGATCGCCGTCCCGTCCGGCGTGTTCCGCGTGCCGCGCTCGGCGAGGTCGTCGGTGTCGCGCAGCGGGAGCACGTCGTGGTAGGTGACGCCGCCGTATTCGCGCGGCTCCGTCTCCCGCAGACCGAAGTTGAGTAAGATTCCTCGCTTGACCCACTCGTTGGCCTCCCATGAGGTCACGTCGTCGCCGGTCTTCTCGGCGGCGCGGACCTCGCCGGCCTCCAGCGCGGCGAGGAACTCGTCGATCACGGCCGCGTCGTCGTCGGTCGCGTCCGCGGCGGTCAGTCCGTCCTGATAACGGTTCCACAGGTCGGCAACGTCGGATTCGAGGCTCATTGGGTGGTGTAAGGATGAGTGTCGGTATTTGTGTGTCGGTACGGGGATACTCGACGGTTATTCATCGGCGTCACCCGCGTCCAGCACGTCGTCGAACCCGTACCAGCCGGGGTCGCGGCCGGCGAGCCACGCGGCGGCGTCGAGCGCGCCCTCGGCGAACACCCCGCGGTCGCCGGCGCGGTGCGTGAGTTCCAGCGTCTCGCGGTTCCCGGCCAGCAGGACCTCGTGCTCGCCGGTCACGTCGCCCGCCCGGCGGGCGTGGACGCCTATCTCGCCGACGCTCCGCGGCGCGTCGCCCTCGCGGCCGTGGACGCGCTCGTCGAGGTCGTCGCGCACGCCCGCCACGTCGTCGAGGATCGACTTCGCGGTGCCCGAGGGGGCGTCGCGCTTCCCGTTGTGGTGCGTCTCGGTCAGCTCCACGTCGTAGCCGGGCAGCGCCGCGGCGGCCTCGCGGACCGCGCGGCGGAGCGCGGCCACGCCGCGGGCGAAGTTCGAGGCCTTGAGCACGGGCACCGCCTCGCTCGCGGCGCGGAGGTCGTCGATCTGGGCGTCGGCGAACCCCGTCGTGCCGGTGACGAGCGGGACGCCGGCGTCGGCGCAGGTCTCGGCGTACGCGATCGCGGAGTCGGGGCCGGTGAAGTCGATCAGGACGTCGGGCGCCTCGCTCGCGAGCAGGTCGTCGAGGTCGGCGGCGTCGGCGACCGGGACGCCCGCGACCGGGTCGGTCTCGGTGCGGTTGACCGCGACCGCGACGGCGACGGCCTCGCGGTCGACGGCCGCCCCGATCACCTCGCGGCCCATGCGGCCGCCCGCGCCGGTGACGGCGATACGGAGGCGGTCACCCCCGTCGCGTCCGCTCATTCCGCACCCCCGGTCGCCGCGGGGTCGACGGCGGTCGGGTCGATCGCTCCCGGCGCCTGCTCCTCGTACGCGGCCAGCAGGTCGCGGAGCGACTCGCGCCGGTCCTCGGAGAGCCGCGAGAGCGGCGAGCGGACGCGGGGGCCGCCCCGGCCCCGGATGTGCATGGCCTCCTTCACCGGGATCGGGTTCGTCTCGGCGAACAGCTCGCGGACGAGTGGCGACAGCTCGTGGTGGAGCGTCCGCGCGCGGTCGTAGTCGCCCGACAGCGCGGCGCCGACCATCGCGCAGGTCCGCTCGGGCTCGACGTTGGCGACCACGCTGATCGTCCCCGTGCCCCCGATAGAGAGGATCGGTAGCGTGAGGCCGTCGTCGCCCGACAGCACGGCGAACGCCTCGTCGCGGGTGCGCTCGATCACCTCGCTGATGAGGTTGAGGTCGCCCGAGGCGGCCTTGTACCCGCGGATGTTCGGGTGTTCGGCGAGCTCGGCGGTCACGTCGACCGGGATCGACTGGCCGGTGCGGCTCGGCACGTTGTAGACGATCTGCGGGAGGTCGACCTCGTCAGCGATGGTGCGGTAGTGGTCGAGGAACCCCCGCGGCTCGGGCTTGTTGTAGTACGGCGAGATCAGGAGGAGGCCGTCGGCGCCCGCGTCGGCCGCGCGCCGCGACAGCGACAGCGCCTCCGCGGTGTTGTTCGAGCCGGTGCCGGCGATGACGGGGATGTCGTCGAGGGCGTCGCGGACCGTCTCGATCACCGCGACGTGCTCGTCGTGGCTCATCGTCGCCGACTCGCCGGTCGAGCCGACGGGGACGACGCCGTCGACGCCCGCGCGTTCGAGGAACCGGGCGTTCGCGGCGAGCTGGTCGTGGTCGACCGCGTCGTCGTCGGTGAAGGGGGTGGTCATTGCGGGGTACACGCCCTCGAAGGGCGCGTCGGTCGGTTCGCCGTCCGTCGCGTCGTGCGTCGCGTAGGGTGTCGTGGTGGTCGTGTCTGTCATGGGTGCTGCGGTGAGTCCGGGTCGGTGAACGGGTCGATGCGCGCGAGTCGGGGGTCGTCCGGGACGGGGTCGCCACTCCCGCCGGCGGACGGCTCACGCGCGTTTTTTCGAGAAGAGCCGCGCCGCTGGCGTCGACTGCGGGCCGCGTGCGGACGCGGATCGGATCACATCGCCATATGGATCGGTCGCGCGCTTATACGTTGTGTCTCGGGTCGAAACTGCCGCGGCGGTCGCTCACGGACCCGCTCCGCGGCCGTCGCCGCGGACGGCGGGCCGCGTCGCGAGCGCGACCGCCGCGACCGCGGTCGCGAGGTTCAGCCAGAGCGTCGGCCTGTCGAACCCCGCCAGCGCCTCGACCGCCAGCCACCCCAGCAGGGCGAGGCCGACGGCGACCGCGGCCGCGGGGGCGCGCTCGCGACCGGCGTACAGCCCGTAGCAGACGGCGCCGGCGCCGACCCCGAAGACGGCGAAGAGGACGATCCCCGGAACGAGGTAGTCCGCGAACGGCGTGCGGCCGAGCGCGGCGGGCGACAGGCCGACGATCCGACCGGAGGGAGCGGCGATCAGGGCCGCGCCCCCGACGAGCGCGCGGACCGACAGCTGCGCGAGGACGGCGACCAGCGCCAGCGTCTCGGGGTGCCGACCGCGGGGGCGCACGCGGTCAGGCCCCGAGCAGGTCCGCCAGCTCGTGGAGCGTCTCGACCGTCGCGTCCGGGTCGCCGCCGAACGGCTCCCACGGCGTCCCCTTCCGATCGACCCACGCGGCCTGCATCCCGGCGTGGCGCGCGCCCAGCACGTCGAACCAGCCGGCGGTCGCGTGGACCACCTCGTCGATCGGCGTCCCCGTCCGGGCCGCGCCGTGGCGGTAGAGCTCGGCGGCGGGCTTGAACGTCTCCACCTCGTCGGCGCTGACCGCGTCCTCGATCAGGTCCCCGATGTCGGCGTGCTCGACCATCGACGCGAGCATCTCGGGGTCGCCGTTCGAGAGGACGTAGCAGTCGTACCCCGCGTCGCGGAGCCGCCCGATGGCGTCGCGCACGTCGTCGAACACCTCCAGCTCGTGGTACACCGCGAGGATCTCGTCGCGCTCGGCCTCGGACAGGTCGACGCCGTGCGCCGCCAGCGCGTACGTCAGCGCGTCGCGGTTCATCTCGTAGAACGGCTGGTAGGCGTCGACCGCGTTCGCGACGAACGTGTACGCCAGCGACCGCGACCGCCACAGCCGCGACACCGGCTCGGGGTTGGCGACGCGGTCCGCGAGCGCCGCCTCGGCGGCCTCCACGTCCACGAGCGTGCTGTACGAGTCGAACGTCACCGTCGAGACGCGGTCCGGGTCGAACGCCATGGGCGGTGGCACAGCCGGCGGCCGGATAAGCGGTCGGGACGCCGGCAGGTTCCGTCGCGGCTCGCCCGGGCCTCGGCGGTCCGGGCGGGGACCGAGGGCTCGCACATTTATCCCGGCCGGGCGACTCTGGGAGACGCATGAGCGACCCGTCCGACGACGCCCCCGACCCGACCGACGGCGACGACGTCCCCGACCCGGCCCCGGCGGACGAACCGACCGCGGGCGACGAGATGGGCGCCGACACCGACGCCGCGCGCCACGAGTACGACCCGGACGCCGAGCACGCGTTCCCCGACGAGCGCCTCAACGAGGTCCTCGCGCGGCTCGAATCCGACGAGGAGGTCGTCGCCTACCTGGAGGCGCAGAACGTCAACCCGGTCGCCCGGAAGGGGTACAACGACCACGGCGCCAAGCACGTCGAGATCGTCCGCGACCGCGCGCTCCGGCTGTACGACCTGCTCAAGTCCGGCGGCGTCGAGTTCAACGGCGCCCGCCAGCAGGGACTCGACGAGGCGGACGAGCCCGTGATCGTCGCGCTGGCGGCGACGCTTCACGACATCGGCCACGTCGTCCACCGCCACGACCACCCCTACTACTCGATCCCGCTGGCGGCGGACCTGCTCGACGACCTGCTCCCGGCGTTCTACGGCGTGGCGGACCGGGTGCGCGTGAAGGCGGAGGTGCTCCACGCGATCCTGTGTCACCACACGGAGGAGCAGCCGCTCACGCTGGAGGCCGGCGTGGTCCGGATCGCCGACGGCCTCGACATGGAACGCGGGCGCTCGCGCGTCCCTTACGAGGAGGGCGGCCGCGGGATCAACACCGTCTCCTCGCAGGCGATCGAGCGCGTCTCGCTCCGCGAGGGCGACGAGACCCCCGTTCAGGTCGTGATCCGGATGAACAACGCCGCCGGCGTCTACCAGGTCGACTCCCTCCTAAAGGCGAAGATAGAGGGCTCGCTCCTCGAAGACCGGATCCGGACCGTCGCGATCAACACCCACAGCGACGGGCGGGACGGGAACGGCTCGATCGTCGACCGCATCGAGCTCTGAGCCGGCCGGCCCGCCCGAGCCCGGCGACGCGGCTCAGGGGCCGCGGAGCGTGTCGCCGGCCCCGTTCCGGTGGGACGCCTCGTCCGCGACGCTCGTCGCCGCGACGGTCGCGGTCTGCGCGAGGCGGTCGGGCGTGAGCCCGCCGCGGAGCTGGCTCCCCTCGGCGGCGCCGCCCCCCAGCACGGGCGCCGCCTCGAACCCGTTGGAGCGCGCGCCGGTCGCCGCGATCCCCGGCTGGTTGACGACGAGGCGCCCGGGCGCGAGCCGCTCCGCGGCGCGCCGGGCGCGGCGCTGCTGGGTGGTGTGGACCGCCGCGGCGTGCGGGGACCCGATCCCCGCGGCGAGCGCGAGCGCGCCGTCGAACCCGCTCCGACCGTGGACCGCGACCGCTGGAATCCCGGGCAGCGCCGCGAGCCGGTCGTCGGCGCCGTCGGGCTCGGCGACGAGGAACGCCGCCTCGCGGGCCGCGCTCGGGAGGTCGAGTTCGGCCGCCAGCCACCGCGGCGAGTTCCCGCGGGGGTCCGTCGCCCCGGCCTCGGCGTCGGCGAGGAGCGACCGCAGCCGGTCGCGCTCGGCCGCGTCGAGGACGTATCCTCCCTCTGATTCGAGCGCGGAACACAGCGAGCCGACCGCCGGCGACACCGTGACGACCGCGGCGTCGCCCGCGGGGTGCGCGCCGAAGTCGTACGTCGCGCCGACCGCGAGCCGCGTCGCCACGGCCTCGGCCGGGACCGACCCATCCGCGACGGCGACGACGCCATCGGCGCCGGCGGCGAGGTTCGGCGTCCCGCAGCGCTGCCCCGCCGCGACGGTCGCCGCGGAGCCGGCCGCGACGACGAGGTCGGCGCGCTCGAACAGCGCGTCCGTCTCGGGCTTCGCGGCGGGCGCCGGCAGCATCGACACCGCGCCGGTCGGCGCCCCCGCGTCGGAGAGCGCGCGGCGGACGGTCTCGACGACCACGTCGCACGTCTCGACGGTCGACGGCGAGGGCGCGAAGACGACCGCGTTCCGGGCGGCGAGCGCGTACAGCGAGAGGACCGCGGGGATCACGACCGGGTGGGTCGCGGGGACCGCCGCGCCGACGACGCCGACCGGCCCGGCGACGGTCACGGTCCCCCGCGCGCCGTCGCGGTCGACCACGCCGGCGGTCGGCGCGTCCCGCAGCGTCCGCCGGGCGGCGTCGAGCGCGGTCGCTATCTTCTCGGCCTTCGTCCCCGGGTGGCCGCGGCCGGTCTCGTTTGCCGCCGACCGCGCGAGCCGGCTGACCGTCTCCCTGTCGGCCAGGCGCTCGCCGACCGACCGCACGAGCGCGTCGACGTCGTCGGGGCCCCACGCCGCCAGGTCGTCGGCGGCCGCCCGCGACGCCGCGACGGTCCGCGACGCGCGGCTCGGCAGGTCCGCGGCGCCCGTCCCGGACCCGCCGGGCGTCGAGCCGCCGTCGCCCGCCGCGGCGGAGTCGGTGTCGTCGCCGTCGTCGGGCGCGTCGGCCTCGTCCGGCGTCGGCTCGGCGGCCTCGACCGGCTGCGCCTCGTCCGGGCCGCTCGGTTCCGCCTCGTCGAGCCGGGCCGACGCCTCCGCCTCGTCGCCCCCGCTCCCACGGTCCTCGCTCATGCGAGCGACTGTGTCGGTGACGCCCTTATTCTCACCCAGTGAAACAGTGTGCCACCGCGCGCGAGAGCCGTCACCGAAGAAACAGTTATACCGGTGGGTGTGGTGCGGGGGCACGTATGACGGAGCCGTCGGAGCTCGTGGGCGCCGTCGAGCGCCGGCTCGACTTCCTCGAACGGCTCGCCGCGGAGCCGCTGCGCAAGCACGAGCTCGTCGACGCGCTCGGCCACTCCCGGTCGACGGTGAACCGGGCGATAGACGAGCTGGAGGCGGCCGGGCTCGTCGCGAGCGAGACCGACGGCTATCGGACGACGCTGTCCGGGCGCCTCCTCGCCACCGAGTACCGCGAGTTCCTGACGGCCGCCGACGACCTCGCGGCCGCGGGCGACGTGCTGGACCCGCTCGGCGCGGACGTCGACGTCGACCCCGCGGTCCTCCGCGAGGCGGAGACGTACCGGGCCGCGGCCCCGGACCCCTACCGGCCGCTGGAGGTACTCGACGGGGCGCTCGCCGACGCGGACGCGGTCGCGGCCGCGCTGCCCGCGTTCCCCTACCCGCGGGTCGCGGAGCGGCTCCGGCGCACGGCCGCGGGCGGCGGGACCGTCGACCTGGCGCTCGCGGACCGGGCGTACCGGCACGCGGCCGAGCGCTTCGCGGACGACCTCGGCGCAGTCGCGCGCCGGGAGGGGTCCCGGGTCGCCGCGGTCGACGCCGTCGACGCGGGGGTGGTCGCGGCCGACGGGACCGCGCTGCTTCTCACCTTCGACGACGGGACGCTCCACGGGGCGGCGGCGTCGACCGAGCCGGAGGCCGTCGAGTGGGCGGAACGGAAGGTGCGGAGGCTGATCGACCGCGGGCGCGACACGGGCGACGCGCTCGCGGCGATGGACGACGCCGAGTCGGGCGAGACCGAGGGCGACGCGAGCGGTGACGACCTATCCGAGGAAGGTGCGGGCGACTCGTCGACAGACGGTGACCGGTCCGAGCAGGAGGAGGAGGCCGACAGCCCGAGGCGATCCGCCGGGGCGGACGGGAGAACAGGGCGCACCGGCGGTCGGCTCTTCGGGGGAACCGGGTCCGACGACCCCGGGCGGAGCCCGCTCGCGGCGCAGGGGTTCCACGCGGTCGACGAAGACCGGCTCTCCGGCGACCCGGACCCGTATGGGCCGCTCCGTACCACCGCGTCGTTCCCGGAGGTCGACGCGGGGTACGTCCTCGACAGGACCGCGGTGCGCGACGGCGAGCGGCGGTCGATCGCCGGCCTGCTCGTCGACGGCCTCGCCGAGGGCACCGACCACGCGCTCGTCGGTCCGCCGGGCAGCGGCAAGAGCACGGTGTGCCGGAGCGTCGCGGTCGAGTGGTACCGGTCCGGACGCGGTCCGGTGACGTACCGGCCGAGCGACGGCGGCGACCCGTTCGCCGCGACGGAGCGGCTGCGCGAGCGCGTGACCACGGGGGACGGCCACCACCTCGTGGTCGTCGAGGACGCGGTCGACCCCGGGGCCGCGGAGGCGGTGAGCCTCGCCCGCGAGCTGGCCGACCGCGACGACGTGTCCTTCCTGTTCGACGCCCGCGAGGAGCCCTACGACGACCCCGACGGGCTCCCGCTGTCCCCGGCCGACCTGCGCTACCGCCGGGAGATAGTGACCGTGCGGATGCCCCGGCTCGACGCGCGCGAGGTGGAGCGGTTCGTCGCCCACGTCGCCGACTGTACCGGGTCGGCGCCGGCGGCCGACCCGGACGCGCTGCTCGACGACGTGCGGCGCGCGGACGACGAGCGCGTCGGGGAGCTGCTCGCGCTCGTCCACCGCCTCGTCCGCGCGAGCGGCGAGGGCGCGACCGGGTCGGCCGCGGGCGACCCGGGGGAGAGCGCGGGCGGCGCCTCGGGAGAACACGAGACGGGCGACGGGACGGTCGGACGCAGCGCAGACGCCGGCCCCGAGTCCGGACTGGAGGCGGCGGTCGCGGAGGCGGTCCGGGAGGTCCGGAACCGGCCGCCGCCGACGGCGGACGTCGCGGTGCTCGTGAACCTCCTCAACGTCGCCGGCGTGGGCGACGTCGGGACCCTGGCGTACGCGCTCGTCGACGGGCCGGCGGAGGGCTCGGGGGGCGACCTCGATGGGGGCAACGGCGACCCGTCGCCGACCGCCGACGGGGTGCGGCGCGCGCTCGACCGCCTCGTCGGGACCGCCCTCGTCTGCTCCGGGGACGAGGGGTACCGCGCGGTCCACGACGAGTGGTCGGTGCTGTTCCTAGAGCGGCTCGTCGAGCGGGAGCCGGCGCCGGTCGTCGCCAGGCGCGTGGGCCGGGCCGTCTCGCGGGTGCTCGCGCTCGCGGACGACCCGACGCGGCGCGCCCGCGTCCGGCGGGCCGTGGGCGGCGACGCACCGACGGTCGATCGGATCGAGCGCGATCCGGCCGCATGGGCGGCGGAGACGGTCCGGGCGGTGTACGGCGTGGGCCGTCGGTACCCCCGGCTCGCGCCCCTGTACGGGCGCGTTCGCTACGCCTGGATCGACCTCCCGGACGCGTGCCCGGACGGCCTCCGCGACCGGCCGCCGGAGTGGGTGACCCGGATGTACGTCGAGGCCGGCGACCTCGACGGCGCGGCGGCGGCGCTCGACGCGTGGCGGCCCGCCGACGAGGCGGGCGCCGCCGAGCGCCAGCGCGGGTACGGCGACGTGGCGCGGCGCCGCGGCGAGTACGACGCGGCGCGCGAGCGGTACGAGCGGGCCGAGGAGCTGTTCGCGGCCGCGGGCGACCGCGGCGGGCTCGCGGCGGCCGTCCGCGGCCGCGCCCAGGCGGCCCACTTCGACGGGGACTTCGAGGAGGCCTACGAGGCGGCCTCGCGGGCGTACGCCATCGCCGTCGAGGTCGGCGACCCCATCGCGGAGGCGAAGGCGCTGATGGACGTCGGGAACGCGCTCGACGGGCTCGACGGGACCGACGCCGTCCTCGCCCACTACCGGGTGGCTGGCGACCTGTTCCGCGCCTACGACGACACGCACGGGGCGGCGAACGTGCGCGCGAACCAGGCGGTCGCGCTGCGGCGTCGCGGCGACCTCGACGCGGCCGAGCGGACGGCGCGGCGCGCGCTCGACGGCTACCGGACGGTCGGCGACGAACACCGCGAGGCTATCTCGCTTTTGAACCTCGCGGCGGTCGCCGAGCAGCGCGGCGCCGTCGGCGAGGCGGTCGCCCGCGCGGCGGAGGCGCGGGCCATCGCCGAGCGGGTCGGCTCGGAGCTGTACGAGGCGTTCGCGCTGAGCCACCTCGGCAGCGCGGCCCACGTCGCCGGGGACCTCGACCGGGCGGAGCGGTACCTCACGGACGCGTTAGAGCGCCTCGACGCGCTCGACGCCGACACGCGCTGCGCGATGGTGACCGCCATCTTGGCGGAGGTCGCCATCGACCGCGGCGACCTCGGCGCGGCCGAGCGGCGGGTCGACCGGACCGCGTCGCTGCTCGACGACCACGCGGGGCACAAGCGGCTGGCGGAGCTAGACCGGGTCCGGGGGCGGCTGGCGCTGGCTCGGGGGGACGCCGACGCCGCGGCGGCCGCGCTGGAGTCCGCCGTCGAGTCGGCCCGCGCTGGCGGGTTCACGCAGGTCGAGGCGCAGGCGCTCGCGGCGCTGGGCGCCGCGGCGGCCGAGCGCGGGGACGGCGAGGCGGCGGCGTCCCGGCTGACCGCGGCGCTCGACCTCGGCCACCGGATCGAGGCGGTTCGGGCGGTCGTCGCGGCCGCCGACGAGCTGGCCGATCTCCTCGCCGAGGGCCGCGGCGGCTCGTCCGCGACGGACCGCGAAACGGTGGTCGATGCGCTTCGGGAGTCGCCGCCCGAGGCGGTCCCGGCCGAGTCGGCCGCCGACCCGGCGGCGTACCGGGCGCTCGCCGACCGCTGGCGCGTCGACGGCGACGGCGCCGCGACGTACCCGCCGCTCGGGTGAGCCGCGGGCGGTGTCGCAATCGCTTTGGGCGCGCGCGGAGAACCGCGGCCATGACCGACGCCGACACGCTCGCGGACCTGCGGACGGCGGCAGACTACCAGTTCGGGGCCGGCGCTGGCGACGCGTTGTTCCCGCCGGGCGACCCGCTCACCGTGCGCCGGTCGAGCGGCGGCCGCCCGCGACAGGTGATCGACGGCGACGTCGACGACACGCCCGGCAGCAGCGAGGGCGACCGCCTCGTCTCCTACGGCACCGACGGCCGGTTCACGCTCGGGCTCGCGGGCGGGAAGCGCATCCACGAGGCGTTCGCCGCGCCGCGACACCGGATGGTCGTCGGCGAGGAGAGCGAGCCGTTCGTCCGGGAGGGGCGCAACGCCTTCGCGAAGTTCGTTACCGCGGCCGACAACGGGATCCGCCCGGGTGACGAGGTGCTCGTCGTCGACGAGTCCGACGCGATTTTCGGGGTCGGGCGGGCCGAGCTCTCGGGCGCGGAGGCCGAACAACTCGGCTCGGGCGTCGCCGTGAAGACGCGCGACGGGAACCCCACGGACGACGACTGACAACCCCCTCTGCGGTGGCGCGTGCCTGCGAGCGGCCGGAGCGAAGCGGAGGCCGCGAGGCGGCACGCGCGAGGGACGCGGTGAGCGCTCGGAGAGCGCGAACCGCGAGGCTGGGGAGGTGTGAGGTGCGGTTGCGGTCGGGCGGGACTCGAAGGGGCAGCCGCGAGGCGACCAGAGGCGACGTAAGCACCGCAGGAGCGAGCAACGCGAGCGACGAGGAGCGCAGCGAGCGTCTGGTCGCCTCGCGGCTGGGGCTTCGGGGGTGTTCGTGTCGGTCGGTGGTCCGTGAACGAACTCATCGTGCGCCGAATCGACTTATAGGAATCCCGCCAGTCCGAGCGCCTCGATCAGCGGGACCCCGGCGACGACCGAGCCGATCAGGTAGCCGCCGATGGCCCCGCCGTTCAGGAGCGGGAGCCCCGCGTGGGGGCGCCCCTGAATCACCCACCGCATGAGGACGAGCAGCCCCGCGAGGGTGCCGACCATCGCCAGCGCCGCGGGGAGGTTGACCCCGAGGAGCGGGACCGCGAGGTCCGCCGCCGGCGAGAACGTCGCCGCGCTCGCGATCAGCACCGTCGGGATGACGGCGTCGCCGAGGCCGATGAAGAACGCGTCGCGGTCGCCGGGGGCGTCGGCGGGGTCGGCGGCCACGTCCTCGGTGTCATTCGCGTCCGCGTCGGCGTCGCCGGCGTCCGCCGTCTCGCCGTCCTCCGCGTCCGATTCCGACTCCCCGGCGACTCCTGACGCCTCCTCGCTGGCCGACTCGCCGTCGAGCAGCGAGTACGACAGCGACAGCGGGATCACCAGCACGACGGGGATGTTCAGGTCCATCACGCCCTCCGCGAGCGACAGCATGTGTTCGGTGCCGTACACGGAGACGGCGTCGTAGACGGCGAGGACGGCGAGCAGGATCAGCGCGGGCAGGAGGCCGAAGGAGATGCCGAACAGCCCGGCGGCGCCCGCGCCCATCAACACCCCGGCGGTGTCGATGACGTACCACTCGGGGTGGACGAGCAGGCCGACCGCGACCGCGACCGCCGGGACGGCGGCCGCGAGCGGCGGGACGAGCGCGGAGAACACGTACCACGAGAGCCACGCCGACACGCCGACGATCAACAGTCGGATCGCCCCGTCGAAGTCGTACCGGAACGCCGCCAGCATCAGTCCGGTCATCACGACGATGGCCGCGACGTACACCACGCTGTTCACGGGGTTGTCCGGGTTCTCGACCGCCTGATACCCGCTCTCGGCGAACTCGGGGACGAGCGCCAGCGCGCCCACCTGGACGACTACGAACAGCCCGACGACGAAGGCGACGCCGCGGTACTCGCGGGGGAACATTCGACCGCCGGTTCGTCGGCCGAGGGTTTCGTCCTTGCGCTTCGGCCGCGCGCGGCGGCGACGGCGGTCGCTGTTCGAGGAGCGAAGCGCGAACAGAAACGGGTTCGGGCTCGGTGTGGGAGCGGGTGGACCCGAACCCAAGCCGACGGACGACGGACGGTGGAAGCGAGTGGCCGACCGGCCCGCCCGGAACGGGATGGGGCCGGTCGGATTCGTCCGCGGCGTTTGCTTCCTTCCCCGAGCGACGTAAGAACCTACCGTCCGAGTTATCAGGAAAGATACTCGGAGTGTGAAGGGGACGGAATCGGACGAAACGAGGGGGACGAAACCGGACGGAACGAGAGCGACACTGGTCGTCGAGGGAACGAGCGAAAGGGGTGGGAGAGGTGGGAGGCGGGCGAAAGGCGAAGCGGCGGCGAGAGGCGGCGGGCGGCGGCCGGACAGCGGACCCCCAGGCTGTCGTCGGCGTCGCCGCCCGGGTGGTCGGGACGGGCGCGCGGATCGATTAACGCCGAATTCCAACGAGAAAAGCGTCGGTCTTCGGCAAAAGGCGCTATGTCCCTCAGGCGTATAAAGGTGTGAGATCCGGAACGGCGCGATCCGGCGAGGCGGAATCGGAGCACGTGGGGCCCGGCGGCGCGAGATCGGGACACGCGGGATTCGGCGCCCCCCGCGAGGCACGCGCGGGCCGGCTCACCGGCGGTCGCGCAGCGCCGGGAACTCCTCGCGGACCGCCGCGACCCGGTCGGGGTCCACCGTCGCGGTCACGACGCCCGGCTCGTCGCCGACCGACGCGAGCGTCGTTCCCCAGGGGTCGTACACCGCGCTCCGGCCGCAGAGCGCGTCGTCGCCGAACCGGCCGCTCCCGTTGACCGCGGCGACGTACGCGAGGTTCTCGATGGCCCGCGCGCGACCGAGCGTCCGCCAGTGTTCGATCCGCGGGTAGGGCCACGCGCTCGGCACCAGCACGCACTCGACGCCCCGATCGACCATCCCGCGGAACTGCTCCGGGAAGCGGAGGTCGTAGCAGGTCGTCACCCCGACCGTGACGCCCCCGAGGTCGACCACGGGCGTCCGCTCGCCGGGGACCATCCGGTCCGTCTCCTCGGAGCCGTACCCGAAGAGGTGTCGCTTCCGGTAGACGAGGCGCCGTTCGCCGTCGGCGTCGAACAGCACCGCGGCGTTGGCGAGCCCGGAGTCGGCCGGCACGTCGAGGCCGTCCGCGGCCGACGCGGACAGGTCCTCGACGACCGTCCCGGCCAGCACCGCCACGTCGTGGTCGTCGGCCGCGGCCGCGAACCGGGCGAGCCGGTCGCCGGCGAGGCTCTCCGCGGCCCGCCCGTACGCGTCGAACGCGAAGTAGCCCACGTCGAACAGCTCGGGGAGCACGACGAGGTCCGCGCCGTCGGCCGCCGCCTCTCGCACCCGGTCGAGCGCCCGCTCGACGTTGGCCTCGACCGCGCCGCCCTCGACCGCCAGTTGGACGCCGGCGAGCCTCATGCCGGCGAGGCGAGCGAGGCGCGGAGCGCGTCCTCCAAGTTGTCCAGCTCGGCGTCGAAGTTCCGCTTGAAGAAGGACTCGACGCCCGGGAGCTTCCCGTCGACGACGAACTCGTTGGCGAGCCGGCAGCCGCCGTCGGTCTCGGTGATCTCGTGTTCGCCGGTGACGCGGAACGCCCGCGACTTCCCGACGAACTTCACTCGGTTCGGGGGGTCCCGCGCGATGTCCTTCGTCTCGACGTCGATCGTCGAGCGGATCATCGGGATCGGGAGCGCGACGTGCCACGTCGCGCTGCCGTCGTCGTGAACCTCGAAGGAGTCGACCACGCTGATGGCGCCCGCGCGCTGCTCCGCGTCCGAGATGAACGCCCACACGTCGGCCGGGGGCGCGTCGAACTCGAACGTCCGGGAGACTCGAACGGTCATACGTACCCGTTTGGGACTACGGGGGTTAAAAATGCGCGTCGACGGTGTCGGGTGCGGGGAACGCGGTCGCCGCGCCGCCCGACGACCTCAGCCCTCCGGGGTCACGCGCCAGGTGGTCGACTTCGCGCGGCCCCACTTCTCGATGTCCACGTCGTCCGACTTCTCGGCGAGCCGCGGGAGCCGGGAGCCCACCTGCTTCGCGGTGAGGCCGATCGCGTCGGCGATCGTCTTCGAGCGAACGTACCGCTCACCACGGGTGACGCTGTCCGTGAGGTACGCGAGGATCCGCTGTTCCTCCTCGGTGTACTCGCTCATTATCAGACCTACGCGTCTGACATCCTTAACGGTTTCTCGTCTTTCGCGGTCGGCCGACCGGTCCGGGGCGCGGACCGGTCAGTCGAACAGCTGGACCGCGCCGACGGCGAGCGTCGCGAAGAGGAACGCGCCCGCGAACCCCCACGCTTTCCCGAGCTGACCCGGGTACGCTGCCATCACAACGGCGCCGACGACCGCGATGGCGCCGAGCGCGAGCGCGACGCCGACCTCCTTGTCCGACTCGATGGAACCCTCGCTCATACGAGTCGCTTCGCGGGGGGCCACTTAGTTCATGCGAACCGCGCGACGCGCGTCGGGGAGACGAGAGGAAAGACTGCGGGCCGGGACGCCGCGATCAGATGATCTCGACGTGGTCCGACGCCTCGTTGAGCGCGAGGTTCGCCGCGATCTCTGCGTTTCGCATGGCGTACTCCGCGGTGTGCTGGAGGCTGACGAGCACTTCCCGGGTCATGAGCAGCGTCTCGTTGTCCAGGTCGTTCGGGAGCTCGTCGAGGATCTCCTGTTCGCGGTCCTCCAACCGGGAGAACAGGTCGCGGCACTCGACGGTGAGGTCGTAGTCGCGCTCGACGACCGCCCGGACCGCGAGCGCCGTCAGCTCGTCCACCTGGTCGGTGAACTCGCGGATCTGCCGCATCGTCGCGCTGTCGACGTCGAGGGTGTGGCCGTCCGCCTCCATCACGATCTCGGCGATGTCCTCGGCGTTGTCGGCGGTGAGTTCGAGGTTCTTCGCCACGGAGCGGTAGCCGATCAGCGGGAAGCCCTCTTCGAGGCCGACCGCGCGCGCGAGGTTGGGGTTCTGGTAGGCGGTGAAGATGAGCCGGAGCAGGAGGACGAAGATCTTGTTCGCCTGCCGCTCGCGGTTGAGCGCGCGCTGCGCGAGGTCGGGGTTGCCGTGGGCGAGCGCCTTCACGCCCTCGCCGCGCATCGTCGAGCCCGTGTTCTCCAGCCGTTCGAGCAGGTTGTCGAGGGTGAAGTCCTCGGGGTCGACCGAACAGCGGATCGAGATGTCCTCCGGGGTCTCCTCGATGACGCCGAGCCCCATCAGCTGGGTCTCGGCCTTGTACACCGCGTTGATGTGCTCGCTGTCGAGCGCCCCTTCGCTGCGGACGTGGATGACGCGCCGCCCCAGCACGTACTGCGCGACGATTGCGCGTTCGAGCGAGCGCGCGTCGAGCCCGTCGGCGTTGATCACCGCCTCCGACTCCTCGGTGCTCACCGACTCGGGAAGCACCGTGAGCGTCCCTTTCCCGCCCATCCGCAGCGACACCTCGTCGCCCTTGTTCACGCCGTGTTCCTGCGCCCACTCGGCCGGGAGGGTCATCGCCAGCGTCGACGGCCCCAACCGCTGGACCTTCCGGGTTTCCATGCCCGACCGTACCGCCGGATAGACCTTAACCTTGTTCCCATGTTCATTATACGCCACACCGAATATACAAGGGATACCCTGCGCGCCGCGGTAGGGTCGGACGCCGCCGACGCGACGACGAGACGGATCGAGGCCGGGATCGGATTCACGACGAGCGGACGGGGCAGCGACCGATCCGCGCGCTTATGTCGGTCAGGGTGAGAGAACGGGTATGACCGAGCGGGTACTCGTCGTCGACGACTCCTCCTTCCAGCGGACCGTCGTTCGAGACGCGCTGGCGGAGCGGTTCGAGGTGGTCGACGAGGCGGAAAACGGCGCAGAGGCGGTCGAACTCTTCGAGGCGTACGAGCCGGACGCGGTGTCGATGGACGTCGTGATGCCGGAGATGACCGGGATCGAGGCCACGGCGGCCATTAAGGACCGCTGGCCCGACGCGGTGATCGTGATGTGCACGAGCGTCGACCAGCAGGAGAAGATGATGGAGGCGGTGAAGGCGGGCGCCGACGGCTACGTGACCAAGCCCGTCGACGCCGAGGAGCTGGTCGGCGAGTTTGAGAGCCACCTCGGGTAGCGGCGCCCGGGAGCCGACGCGGGAGCAGGCGAGACCGAACGGGGGATCGGGCGGCGATCAAACGGGCGCGATCAGGCGCGATCAGGCGGGATCGAACGAGCGGAGGATCGACGCGAGCGCGCTCGCCAGCTCCTCGAACCGGTCCATCTCCATCGAGTCGGTCGTCACCCACACGCCGTGGTCGTTGGCGATGACGCGCGTGAGGTAGCCGTTCTCGAACACGCGGACCGTGAACTGGTAGTCGCCGAGCTGGGTGTTGGCGTACATCGACTGGGCGTGGAACCCCTGGCGCTCGTTCTCGGCGAAGCCGACCAGGTCGGCGGTCCGGCTCAGGTCGCTGCGGAGGTACAGCTGGTCAACGTCCGCTTCCGTGAAGTAGGTGAGACTCCGCAGCTCGTCTCCCGTCGCGGTGCGGGCGGCGCTGAGCAGTTCCTCTGCGCGTTGGTCCGGTGGGTGGGGCATACACTCACGATCAATGTTCACATACATGAGCGTGTGGGTGGCCGCAGCCCCGGCCGGCGACCGGGAGGGACAGAGTTTACCGACTCCCCCGTGATCGCTCGTCTGATGAGCGACCACGACGACGTCTGCGTCCTACTGCCGACGATGAACGAGGCCGAGACGGTCGCACGCGTCGTCGCGGACTTCCGGGACGCCGGCTTCGAGAACCTCCTCGTGATCGACGGCGGCTCGACCGACGAGACGCGGTCGATCGCCCGCGAGGCCGGCGCGCGCGTCGTGGAGCAGTCGGGGCGCGGCAAGGGGCAGGCGGTCAGGGAGGCGGTCAGGGACCACGTCCGGGCGCCGTACGTCCTGATGGCGGACGCGGACGCCACCTACGACGCGAGCGACGCGGCGGCGATGATCGACCCCCTGCTCGACGGCGAGGCCGACCACGTCATCGGGAACCGGTTCGCGGACATGCGCCCGGGGGCGATGACCCGGCTCAACCGGATCGGAAACCGCCTGATCAACCTCGCGTTCCGGGCGATCCACCGCGAGAGCTACCGCGACATCCTCTCCGGGTACCGCGCGTTCACCCGCGAGTCGTTCCTGCGGCTCCACCTCACCGCCGACGGGTTCGGCATCGAGACGGAGATGGCCGTCGAGTGCGTGAAGAACCGCGTCTCGGTCGCCGTGGTCCCGATCACGTACCGGGAGCGGCCCGGCGGCTCCGCGACGAATCTCCACCCGGTCCGGGACGGCGGCGTGATCTTCCTGGAGCTGTACCGGAAGGCGAAGACGAACAACCCGCTGTTCTACTTCGGGAGCGCCGGCGCGGCCGCGACCGCCGCGGGGCTGGCGATGGGCGCGTTCGTCCTCTACCGGTACCTCGCGTTCGGGATCAGCCACGAGATCGTCGCCGTCGGCGCGGTCGGCGCGACGATCCTCGGGATCCAGCTGCTGGTGTTCGGCGTCCTCGCCGACATGATTCACTCCCTCCACCGCGAGCAGATCGCGCGGTACGAGCGGGCGGCCGGGAGCGGATCGACGGGGAGGTCGTCGGCCGACGGCGGCGACCGGGCGATCGGAACGGAGGAGGTCGCCAACTCGGATCAAACGAACGGGGGGAAAGATACCGAGCCCGACGACGTCGCCGGTCGAGACGGTCGCGGCGACTGACGAGGGCGGACGAGGCGAGGTGGGAATCGCCGAGACCGGTCTGTCTCTCCCAGAAACCGGGCTCGGTAGGCGTTGCTTACCTGCGCATGACAGGAAACCGGACAGACGAATTAAATGTCACTACATCGCTTGGATCAAACCCCCGATACACGAGGGATTATCCGGCTGTAGACCGAATTCCACATCAAATCTGGCGATAATCGAAACGAATGTAAGGTGATCGTTCCGGACAACTGTCCCGAAGTCTGAAGTTTTTTATACACACGCTCGTACCAAATGGTATGCCACGGCGAAGCATTGAAGATCGTGAGGATCCCCGGCATCTCGACCGGCGACAATGGCTCTCCGCACTCGGCCTCGCTGGCGCAGTAACGCTCGCCGGCTGTTCCGGAAACGGCGGCGGCGGCGGAAACAACTCCGACAGCGGCTCCGGTTCGGACGAACTCAGTCAGGAAGAAATATACGCGACGGCCGCAGCGTCCTCCTTCTCAACGCTTAACCCGATATACAACGACGAGAACGGCGCCGGGAACGCGATCGCCCGCGCCCTCGACTTGGGGTACACGTTCGACGAGGAGAACGAGTACGTTCCGCTCCTCTATGACATGTCCACCGAGGACGGCGAGGTGTGGACGTTCGAGGTTCGCGAGGGACTCGAATTCAGCGATCCGTACGGTGAGGTGACCGCGAGCGACTTCGTCTACCTCATTCAGGAGGTCCATCAGAGTACCTGGGCTAGTTCGGTCGCGTCAGCGAGTTGGGACGGAGTCACAGTCGAAGAGACTGGCGAGTACGAGTTCCAGGCCACGCTGAATACGCCACAGCTCCTCTGGCCCGAGAGCTATGACCCACAGCTGTACCCGATTCCTCAGGGCCTCCTCGAACCGTACGTCGAAGAGGAGGACGCAGAAGGGCTTCGACAGGACGAGGAACTGCTTGAACTTCAGTTCTCGGGGAACCTCGGTCCGTACGTCCTCGACGAGTGGCAGCGGGACGGCGGAACCCGGTACAGCCGAAATGACGACTACTACCTTCAAGACGCGGACGACCTCCCAGACGTCTTCAACGAGGCCCCGTACTTCGAGGAGGCCGAAATTCGCGTGATCGGCGAGCAGGCCTCGCGACTCGGTGCGCTGGAAACCGGAGAAGTCGACACGGCGGCGATCCCGCCGAACCAGGTCGAGTCGTATCAGAACAACGACGAAATATACGTCAACCAGATCCCGCAGCCGTACAACGAGAAGATATCGGTCAACATGCGGGACAACGGCTGGACGACCGGGCCGGGGAACATGTTCCGGCACGTGCCGTTCCGGCAGGCGATGGCCGCCGCGATCGACAAGCAGGGGCTGATCGAGGGCGTGTTCCGCGACTTCGCGGAGACGCACTTCACCTGGCAGCCGCGGTTCAGTAACTTCTATCCGCCCGAGAGCGACATCCCCCAGTTCGGCGTCGGTGATAGCTACGGGAGCGAAGTGGCCCGCGGGCTGGCCGAGGACGCGTTCGAGCAGTCCGAGTACGACTACCGGTTCGACGGGGAGACGATGGTCGATCCCGACGGGAACCAGGTCCAGCTCAGCCTCTACCACAGCGCCGGACAGAACACCGAGCAGCTGATGGCCGACTTCATCGCGCAGGAGCTCGGTGAGAACCTCGGCATGAGCGTGAACGTTGAGGCGATCGACGGGACCAGATTCAACAACGAGTACTGGACGCAGACCGACTTCCCCACTCCGGAGACGAACGATGACGGCGAGGTCGTCAGCGTGCCGGAAGAGCTCGTCGACACGGTGAACGGCGAGGAAGTAGAGTGGACCCAACCCACCTCTACCAACCCCGGCCCACGTAACATCACGTCGAACGAGTCGTGGGACATGGAAGTCGTGTTCGGCCTGAACACGTACCCGCGGAATCCGCTCGCCAACAGCGTCTTCTTTGAGGGTGCAAACCCGCTGTACAACCCTGTCGGTTACTACCCTGGATTCGACGCGGAACAGCTGTTCGAGAACGCGCGGCAGGCAACGTCCGAGGAGGAACTAGCGAACGCGCTCGTTGAGCTGTTCGCCAACCTCGCAGAGGAGCAGCCGTACATCATGCTCGCGTTCCCCGACAGCACGGTCGGATACCGTGAGGGACTCGAAGGTCCCATCGAGAACTTCTCCAACGGCTGGAACCTCCCGGCGTGGAGATACGAGGGATAGGGCGGCTCATCTTCACCACACGTTTTTCACGATATCAACATGGGATTTGGAAGGTACGTTACCGCTCGTGTCCTCTGGGCAGGAGTCGTATCGCTCATCATCACTACGATCACGTTTCTGCTCTTGTCGGCCGCGCCGAACCCGGACGTACAGCGGGCCGCAACGCAGGCGGCTCTCCAGGGAGGCGACCCGGCGGAAGCCGTAGAGCGGGCCAGAGAGCTCCGAGGGCTCGACGAACCGCTATACGTGAGGTACTTCGACTTCATTCAGGGCGTGTACACCCTCGACTGGGGATGGTCGAGCAGTCGGAGTCAGCCGGTCATCGAGGCGGTCGGGAACGCGCTGTACTACACCGCTCAGTACTCGATTCCGTGGACGATCCTGACGGTCATCCTCGGGCCCCTCGTGGGCGTGTACTCCGCCGCGAACATGTACAGTTGGCGGGACCACGCGGCGACCGGGTTCGCGTTCTTCGGCTACGCCATCCCGAACTTCTTCTTCGGCATCATCCTGCTACTGATCTTCGGTGTGTGGCTAGAGGTGATTCCGATTGTGTACAACACGGACGTTGCGGTCTTCAGCGTCGAAAACGCGATTCAACTGGCGATTCCGGTGTTCGTGCTGGTGACCGGTTCGATCGGCGCGGTCATGCGCGTCTCTCGGAACGAGTCGGCCGAGTTCCAGAACGCGGACTTCATGAAGACGGCGAAGGCCAAGGGGATGTCGCCGCTTCGCGCGTACGCGTACCACGTCATGCGGCCGACGCTCGTCCCCCTTTCGACGACGCTCGTCGGACAGCTCCTCGCGCTGTTCCTCGGGTCGTCGCTGCTCGTCGAGGTCGTGTTCGGAATACCCGGACTCGGCCGGCTCACCTTCGAAGCACTGCTCTCACAGGACACGAACCTTGTGCTGGGGACGACGCTGTTCTTCACGTTCGTCGCCGTCGTGGGGAACCTTATCGAGGACCTCGTGTTTACCGTGCTTGACCCGCGTATCAGCTACGATGACAGGTAACTCAACAGAAAACAATGGCAACTGAAGGCTCGGAACGGTTCGATCAGGTCGACTGGAGCAACCTCTCACGGTCCGGGCGGTTCGACCTGTCGGTCAATTCGATCGGGATGCTGGTTACGACCTTCCCGCTCGTGTTGCTCGCCGTGTACGACTGGCAGTTCATCGGTCAGCGGACACCGACTTTCGGGTTCATCGGGCTCGACCGGACGCTGGAGACAGTCGACTTCTTCTTCATTTTCACGCTGTTCTTGGCGTTCTGGTACCTCGTCTTGCCGCTGTACCAGAACCCGCGGATGACGCGGTACTACTGGAAGGAGTTCAAGCGTAACCGGCCGGCGGTCGTGAGCATGATCTGGCTCGGGATCGTGTTCGTGGGCGGGATCATCGGGCCGCTCGTGATGAGCGCACCGCAACAAGAGTTGCTCGTCGCCTACCAGCCACCAGTGTTCACCTCTGTTGTCCAGTCGACGCCGGCGACCTGCGTCGGCGAAGTGATGAACGGGCGTTGTTACGGGACCTGGCAGTACCCGCTTGGGACGACGAACGCGGGTCGAGACGTGTTCACGATGATCGTCTACGGGATGACGATCAGCATGCAGATCGCGTTCATCACGACGACCATCGTGGCGACGATCGGTATCACGTTCGGGACGCTGAGCGCGTACTCCGGCGGGTGGGTCGATGAGATCATGATGCGCTTCGTCGACATCATCCTCTCGTTCCCGACGTTCCTGATGTTCCTGCTTATCCTGTACATCTACGGCGGCGGTTTGGGCATGTTCATCGTCGTGTTCTCTCTGTTCGCGTGGGGGGGAACCGCCAGATACGTCCGCAGCAAATCGCTGTCAATCTCCGAGGAGGAGTTCATTAAGGCGAGCCGGATCAGCGGCGCGAGCACGTATCAGGTGATCCGCGGCCACGTGGTGCCGAACGTGGCGAGCAGCATTATCACCCAGCTCACGCTTCTCATCCCCGGCTTCCTGCTGTTCGAGGCGCAGTTGGCGTTCCTCGGCGTCGGCGACTCGACGGTGCCCTCGTGGGGACAGCTCATCTCGGCTGGACGGAGTGACCTTTCGTACGCTCCGTGGATCGTGTTGGCACCCGGTATCGTACTGTTCTTGACAATTCTCGCGTTCAACTTCCTCGGCGACGCGCTGTTGGACGCGCTGAACCCCGAAGCGGAGGCGGAGAACGAATAATGTCCGACGATCAGCCACTACTTGAGGTCGAAGACCTCACGACGACGTTCAGCACCGACGACGGAACGCTCACCGCGGTGGACGGGGTCGACTTCAGCGTCGACACCGGCGAGACGGTATGTATCGTCGGCGAATCTGGATCCGGAAAAACGGTCGCGACGGAGTCGATCACCAGGATCATCAACACCCCACCGGGAGAAATCGAAGGGTCCGTCCGATACAAGGGCCGCGACCTGCTGTCGATGCCCGGGTCTGAACTCCGACAGATCCGGGGCAACGACATCGCGCACATCTTCCAGAACCCGCAGGAGGCGATGAACCACTGTTACACCGTCGGGTGGCAGATCACTGAGGCGCTCCAGATCCACCAGGACGTCTCCGACGAGGAGGCGCGTACGAAGGCGGTCGACCTCATGGACCGCGTGGGGATAGCGAACGCGAGTTCGCGGTTCGACGACTATCCCCACGAGTTCTCCGGCGGACAGAAACAGCGGATAATGATCGCGATGGCCCTGGTCGGCGACCCCGACCTGCTCATCGCGGACGAGCCGACGACTGCGCTCGACGTTACGGTCCAAGCGCAGATCCTGGAACTACTCGACGACCTACAGGACGAGTTCGAGATGGGAATCCTGTTCGTCACGCACGACCTCGGTGTCGTCGCACAGATCGCCGACCGGATCGTGGTGATGTACGCCGGGAAGGTCATGGAACGCGGCAGTGTGCTCGACATCTTCGACAACCCCACACACCCCTACACTCAGCAGTTGCTGGAGTGCCTGCCGGAGTTCGGCGGCACAGGCGGCGGAATACCGGGGACGCTCCCGGACCCGCACAATCCACCGGACGGCTGTCGGTTCGCGCCGCGCTGTGAATATGCCGAAGAGGCGTGCCGAACCGGTGAGCAGCCGGAGGAAGTCGAGGTCGAACCCGGCCAGTGGGTCTCCTGCGTCCACTACGGTCCGGGCGGCGATCCCTCGGTGATCAGCGGAGAGGAGTTCGGAATCGCCGGCGCGGCCGACGGCGACAGCGAGGTGGGTCCCGCCGATGACTGAGCCGCTACTTTCGGTCCGCGACCTGAAGAAGCACTACCCGATCCGGAAGGGACTGTTCAACCGGCAGGTCGGCGCCGCGCGCGCCGTCGACGGGATCAGTTTCGACATCGAGGAAGGCGAAACGCTGGGGCTCGTCGGCGAGTCAGGCTGCGGGAAGTCAACCGCAGCCAGTTCGGTCATCCGTCTTGAGGAACCGACGGCTGGCGAAGTCATCTTCAACGGCAACGGACGCGGCAGCGCGAGCCGGAACCCAGATGGGACTCACCCGAACGACGTGACGGAGTTCGACGACGACGAATTGAAGACATTCCGTCGGGGCGCGCAAATGATCTTTCAGGACCCGTCGTCGAGTTTCGACCCGCGGATGTCCGTCGGCAACGGGGTCGGTGAACTCCTGAAGGTCCACGGCATGAGCGACCGCCACCGGCGCCGCGCGATCGTCGAGGACCTGCTCGAACGCGTCGGGCTCTCGGCGAACGACTTCGACCGGTACCCGCACGAGTTCTCCGGCGGGCAGAAACAGCGGATCGCGCTCGCCCGGGCGCTCGTGTTGAACCCGGACCTCATCATCGCCGACGAGCCGGTGAGCGCGCTCGACGTCTCCATCCAGGCGGAGATCCTCTCGCTGATCAACGATCTTCAAGACGAGTTCGGGCTGTCGCTGCTGTTCATCAGCCACGACATGTCCGTCATCCGCCAGATCTGCGACCGCGTCGCCGTGATGTACCTCGGCGAGATCGTCGAGATCGGCCCGGTCGAGGAGATCTTCACCAACCCGCAACATCCCTACACCGAGGCGCTGCTGTCCTCGATCCCGACGCCGGACCCACGCGCGAGCGTCGGCGGCATCGAGCTGAAGGGCACCGTCCCCAGCCCGACGAACCCGCCAAGCGGGTGTCGGTTCCACACGCGGTGTCACAAGGTGATCCAGCCCGACGGCGTCGACATCGACCAAGAGGACTGGCGGGGGCTATTGAACCTGCGCGACAAGGTCGCAACCGGCGAGATAGACATCGAACAGGTCCGTGAGAATGTTGCTGCTAGCGGGACCGAGCCGACCGACTCGGAAGTCCGAGCAGAGATCCGACGCGAGTTCGACATCAGCGAGACGGTCGATGACCCCGATCTGGAGGAGACACTCTCGGAGGCGATGAACCTGCTATTAGGGGACAACGCCGAGATGGCCGACGAATTGCTCTCAAACGAGATCACGACGCCGTGCGCCGAGACCGTGCCCGAACAGACGGTTCACGGACCCGACCACGAGTCCGCCTGCCTCCTCCACGGGGAGCGGACGCCCGCGGAGCCGAACCCCGCGGACGACTGATCCGGGCGCGACCCGGGTCGGCGATGTTTACTCGGCCGCCGAACCGACCGACGACGGATCGATCCGTTGGGGTTCCGGAACGTCCGCGTCCGGCGGGGCCACCGCCACGTCCCCGCGCGATTCTACGTCCGGCTCGCCGTCGCCGTCCGGCGGCGCGAGCACTGCCGTCGCACCGACCGAGACCGGCGCGACGAGCCCGGCCGCGAGCGCCGGCGGATCGGAGAACGGGCGACGGAGGACGACGCGCGTCCCCTCGTCCATCGCGCCGGCCTCGACGGCCGCCGCCGCGGTCGAACAGAGGTCGCGGTGACTGAACGCCCGGTCCGGGCCGACGACGGCGTCGTCGTCGGTGCTGACGTCGCTCGGCGGGGTTCCCGGATTCTCGCTCCACAGCTCCTGCTCCCAGTGCGTGGTCTCGGGGCGCTCCGGCGACCCGCCGAACGCGGCGAGGTTCGTGCCGGGCGCCGGGTCGAAGGCGGCGGCGGTCGCGACGGGCGCGAGCACGACGCGGTCGCCGGCCTCGATCCCCGCCGCCGGGTCGAACCGGACCGGTGCGCCGACGGCGGCGGCGCCGAGGAATGCGAGCGTCGTCTGAAAGCCCGGCGTCGGGTCGACGGCGACGGTCGCGCCCGTGCGGACGCCGAGGTACCGGAGCACGTTCGCCGCCTTGTACCCGTTCGTGATCAGGTCGTGGTAGCTCCGCTCCCGGCCGTCCGCCGTGACGAGCGCCGTCTCGCGGGTGCGTCGGTCGCGCGCGAGCAGATCCCCGACGAGGTCCATACGCGGTGTTCGGAGCGCGCGAGACTTAACGCTGCGGCGTCGGCGAGGAGCGTCCGGGACCGTACCGAGTCGGAGCCGGCGTCAGGGGGCGCCGGCGATGACCATCTTCGAGCCGTCGGCCGAGAAGGCGAGGTCCCGGGTGGACCCGGGGTCGACGCGGACCGCGTCGCCGGGCGCGAGGTCGACGGCGTCCCCGTCGACGGTGAGCGTCGCCTCGCCGTGGAGCAGCACGTACACCTCCTCGTGGTCGGCGTCGGCGTGGTCGTGTTCCATCCCCTCCCAGCCGGCGTCGGCCTCGACGACGGTCACGCCGAGGCGCTCGCAGTCGAGCGCGTCGCGGAGGAAGTACATGCCGGGCGCGCGCGGTTCGACGTCGTCGTAGGCGGTCGTGTCGTAGCCCATGTGCTGACGGACGACGCGGACGGCCGAAAAGCTACGGGCCGCGGAAGAGAAACGTTCCGAGCGCCGGACGAGGGCCCCGCTCCGCTCAGAACGAGCTCTTCAGCTTCTCGAAGAAGCCGCCGCCGACGTCGATGTCCTCGCCGCCGGCCTCGGCGAACGCCTCCAGCGCCTCGCGCTGCTCGTCGTTGAGCGACTCGGGGACGACGACGGCGACCTGTACGTAGAGGTCGCCGCGCCCGCGGCGCCGAAGCCGGGGCATCCCCTTCCCCTGGAGGCGAAACGTCTCGCCGCTCTGCGTCCCGGCGGGGACGTCCATCTCGACGCTGCCGTCGACCGTCTCCACCTCGACGGTGTCGCCGAAGACGGCCTGCGGGAAGGAGATGGCCTCGTTGACGCGGAGGTCGTCGCCGTCGCGCTCGAACCGGTCGCCGACGTCGACGTCGACCTCGATGAGCAGGTCGCCCTTCGGGCCGCCGTTCTCGCCGGGCGCGCCCTCGCGCTCCATCCGGAGGCTCTGTCCAGAGCGGATCCCGGCGGGTATCTCGACCGAGAGCGTCGCCTCCTCGCGGACGACGCCGTCGCCGCCGCAGTCGGAACAGTCCTCGCTGTACAGCTCGCCCTCGCCCTCACAGCGGGGGCACGTCGAGGTCTGCTGGACGCGCCCGAGCGGCGTCTGCTGGACCTGCTGGACCTGCCCGCGACCGTTACACTGCGGGCACGTCTCCACGTCCGCGTCCGGGGGATGGCCCGCGCCGTCGCAGGTGGCGCAGGTGGTGGGTCGCGTGAGCGTGACCTCCTTGGTCGCGCCCTCGAACGCCTCTTCGAGGTCGATGGTCAGCCCCGTCTTGAGGTCGCGCCCCTGCCGCGGCCGGTTGCCGCCGCCACCGCCGCCGCGACCGCGACCGCCGCCGCCACCGAAGAACTGGTTGAAGATGTCCTCGAAGCCGCCGGCGCCCCCGGCGCCGCCCGCGCCGCCGAATGGCCCGCCGGCGCCGCCCGGGCCACCGCCGCCGGTCGCGCCGCGCTTGTCGGCCTCGGTGAACCGGTCGTGGCCCATCTGGTCGTACTGCTGTCGCTTCTGCTCGTCGGTGAGCACCTCCTTGGCCTTCTGGATCTTCTTGAACCGCTCCTCGGCGTTCTCGTCGTCGCTGACGTCGGGGTGGTGTTCGGCGGCCTGCTTGCGGTACGCCTTCTTTATCTCCTCCTCGCTGGCGTCCCGCGACACGCCGAGGACGTCGTAGAAATCTTCGCTCATGCGTTGCGTTCGTTGGTTGGTGTTGATCGACGGGTCGATTTAAACGGCGGGGTCGCGGCGTCGAGAATCGGGTCGGAGCGGCTTACTCCTCGTCGTCGTCCACGTCCTCGAAGTCGGCGTCGACGTACTCCTCGTCGTCGCCGTCGGGCCCGGCGCCGCCGGGGCCCGCCGCGCCGCCCGGACCGGCGGCGCCGCCCATGCCGCCCATGCCGCCGGGACCGGCGCCGCCCGCGCCGCCCGGACCGGCCTGCGCGGCCTGGCCCTCGTAC
This sequence comes from Halorubrum sp. Atlit-8R, assembly GCF_003666025.1. Taxonomy (NCBI): domain Archaea; kingdom Methanobacteriati; phylum Methanobacteriota; class Halobacteria; order Halobacteriales; family Haloferacaceae; genus Halorubrum; species Halorubrum sp. Atlit-8R. The sequence continues at coordinate 511,883 of NZ_QPLV01000001.1, read as the reverse complement.
ATCTGCTTGCCGATCTCCTGGAGCTCCTCGGTGAGCGCCTCGGTGGCGGACTCGATCTCGTCGGTGTCGGCGTCCTCGTCTTCGAGCACGTCCTCGACGTCCTCGATGGCCGCCTCGATGTCGCCGACGAGGCCCTCGTCGAGATCCTCCTCGTTCTCTTCGAGCAGGGTCTCGGCGCGCTGAATCGTCGTCTCGGCCTCGTTGCGGGCCTCGATCCGCTCGCGGCGGGCCTCGTCCTCCTCGGCGTGCTTCTCGGCCTCCTCTTGCATCTCCTCGATCTCCTCGTCGGAGAGGCCGACGCCGCCCTCGATGGTGATCGACTCGGCGTTGCCCGAGCCCTGGTCCTCGGCCTCGACGTTGACGATGCCGTTCTCGTCGATGTTGAACGAGACCTCGATCTGCGGGGTGCCCGCGGGCGCCGGCGGGATGCCGGACAGCTGGAACGCGCCGAGCAGCTCGTTCTCCTCGGCGATCTCGCGTTCGCCCTGGAAGACGCGGACGTTGACGGAGGTCTGGTTGTCAGCGGCCGTGGTGAACACCTTCGACTCCTCCGTGGGGATCGTGGTGTTCTTCTCGATGAGCCGCTCGAAGAGGCCGCCCTTCACCTCGATCCCGAGCGAGAGCGGGGTGACGTCAAGCAGGACGATGTCGTCGACGTCGCCGGAGAGCACGCCGCCCTGGACCGCCGCGCCGAGCGCGACCGCCTCGTCGGGGTTGACGTTCTTCTTCGGCTCCTGCCCGACGAGCTCCTCGACCTGCTCTTGGACCTGCGGCATCCGCGTGGAGCCGCCGACGAGGATGACCTCGTCGATGTCGGACTTCGAGTAGTCGGCGTCGGCGAGCGCCTGCTCGGTCGGCTCGACGGTGCGCTCGATGAGGTCCGAGGTGAGGTTCTCGAACGTCGCGCGGGTGACGGACTGTTCGAGGTGGACCGGGCCGCTGTCGGTCGCGGTGATGAACGGGAGGTTGACCGTGGTCTCCTTCTTGTTCGACAGCTCGATCTTCGCCTCCTCGGCGGCGTCCTTCAGCCGCTGGAGCGCCTGCCGGTCGTCGCGGAGGTCGATCCCGTGGTCGTTCTGGAACTCGTCGGCGAGGTGGTCGATGAGCGCCTCGTCCCAGTCGTCGCCGCCGAGGTCGTTGTCCCCGTTCGTGGCGACGACCTCGTACACGCCGCCGCCCAGATCGAGGACCGACACGTCGAACGTGCCGCCCCCGAGGTCGTACACGAGGACGGTCTGGTCGGACTCGTCGTCGAGGCCGTACGCCATGGAGGCCGCGGTCGGCTCGTTGACGATGCGTTCGACCTCGAAGCCGGCGATCTCGCCGGCGTCCTTCGTCGCCTGGCGCTGCTTGTCGTTGAAGTAGGCGGGGACGGTGATGACCGCCTTCTCGACGTCGTCGCCGAGGTACTCTTCGGCGTCGCGTTTGATCTTCTGGAGGATCATCGCCGAGACCTGCTCCGGCGTGTAGTCGTCGTCGCCGATCTCGACGGTGTAGTCGTCGTCGCCCATGTGCCGCTTGATCGACTGGATCGTGCGGTCGGGGTTCTGGACGGCCTGGTTCTTCGCCGGCTTGCCGACGAGGCGCTCGCCGTCGTCGGCGAAGGCGACGACCGACGGGGTGGTCCGGTCGCCTTCCGCGTTGGCGATGATCTCGGGCTCGTCGCCCTCCATCACCGCGAACGCGGAGTTGGTGGTACCGAGGTCGATACCGAGAATCTTGTTGCTCGCCATCTTGGTCATAGGTAGCGGCTTGTTTCGGTTAAAGGTTACTAGATGCTGCCATACGGCCGCACAAACGAACCCGCTGCCGTCGTGCGATTTCTCGATCGTGTGAGTCGCTCACATCGATGTATTTATACAGATCCGCAAACGCAGCGGCTCCGGGACGGAGGGGGAGGGTCGCTCGCCGCGACCGGGCCGCTGAGATCGGGGCGTCGAGCCCCCGCAGCGGCTCAGATCCCGCTCACGAGGTCTTCGAGGACGGCCTCAGGGTCGTCGGCCTTCGCGACGCCGGAGGCCAGCAGGACGCCGGCCGCGCCGAGGTCGCCGGCGGTCGACACGTCCTCGCCGGTCGAGACGCCGGCGCCGCAGAACACGTCGACCGCGGGGTCGACGGCCTCGGCGGCCGCGACCGCGTCCTCGACGATCCCCGGGTCGGCCGTGGCGACGGAGACGTCGCCGCCGATGAGCGCCGGGGGCTCGACGGCGACCGCGTCGGGGTCGAGCGCGGCCGCGGCGCCGACCTGCGCGGGGTTGTTCGCGCAGACGATCGTCTCCAGGTCGGCCCGCTCGGCCGCCCGCACGGAGCCGTCGACGTCCGCGAGCTTCAGCCGGTTCTCGGAGTGGTTGATCAGCGTCCCCTCGGCGCCGTTGTCGGCGACGGCCTCGGCGAGCGTCGAGCCCGTGTGCGAGCCGTGCCCGTTCGGCGAGACGTGCTGCGCCCACGTCTCGACGCCGGTCTCGGCGACGCGGGCGACGTCCGCGGCCTGCGGCGAGACGGCGATGCGCGCGCCGGACGCCTCGGCGACGTCGCGGGCCGCGGTCGCTACCTCGATCGGATCGCACGGGTACGCCTTGAGGTTCACCAGGATGAACATACCCACGCTGGGGGAGCGCGGCGCAAATAGGTTCGTGCTTCGCGCCGCACCGCGCCCGACGGCGGCCCGGTTCGCCGGCCCCCTCGAATACCGATTTCCGGGGACGGTCGCGGTCCCGGGAGCAGAAACGTCCTTATACCCCGCTGTTGTGGGTCGGACAAGGGATGTCCCTCATCGAGCTCATCGCGGGCGTGGAGGCGCACGAGGCCACGCTGACCGTGTTCAACGCCGATCCGGCGGTGACCGACGAACTCCGGGAGCACTTCGCCGACCGCAACGTCCGGATCGTCGACGACCAGACCGCCTCGGGCCCGGAGGAGTTCGCCGTCCTGGCGCGGGACGGGGAGTTCGTCACGGCCGTGACCGTCGACGAACTGCTGTCGCGGCCGGGCGAGGGGGAAACGGCGGACACCGGGGTGGAGTCCGCCGAGTCCGAGGGGGGAGCCGGCGCGGGTGACCGCGTCGGGCGACCGGTGTTGGACCACCTCGACGAGACGATGTTCACCTCCTACTCCCGGGAGGACATGGTCGCCGCGTCGAGAGAGATTGAGGACCGCGCCTGGCGGGTCGGCGACGGCGAGCTCCACGCGGGGTTCCAGACGCTCGACGTGCTCACCGGCGAGGCGGACACCTACGACCTGCTCGGCGAGAAGGAGCGGCTCGACGTCCACGCCTACGCGGCCGACGAGGGCGAGGCGCCCGACGTGGAACACTACACCGTCCACGTCGGCGAGACCGCCGAGATCCGCGAGACGTGGTTCGTCGCGTACGACGGGGGCGGCTACGACGAGGCGAAGTGCGCGCTGCTCGCCGAGGAGCGCGCGCCGGGCGAGTTCTACGGTTTCTGGAGCTACGACCCCGAGACCGTCGAGTACATCATCGATTACCTCACGGAGCGGTACGGCGGCTCGGAGCAGACGGACGACGGCGGCGCGACGGTGTGACCGCCCGCCCGTCCCCGGCGACCGCGTGGCTGTCGGCCGCGACGGTCGTCGCGGCGGTCGCGACCGCAGGGAGCCTCTGGTTCAGCCTCGGACTCGGGCTGGTTCCCTGCGACCTGTGCTGGTACCAGCGGATCCTCATGTACCCGCTCGTCGCGGTCCTCGGGGTCGCGACCGTCGAGCGTCGCCCGGCGGCTTGGCGGACCGCGCTGCCGCTCGTGGCCGTCGGCCTGCCTCTCGCCGCGTACCACTCGTACCTCCAGGCGACGATGACGCAGTGTACGGTCGGCGGCCCCTGCGCGACCGTTCAGTGGCAGAGCCCGCTTTTCGGGCTCACGATTCCGAACCTGTCGCTCGTCGCGTTCGGGCTGCTCGCGGTCGCGCTGGTCGGACTCCGGCGACGCGTCTGAGAAAGGGGGTTGACGGGGGACGAGAAGGGCGGTCGGGGCGAGCGGGCCGGTCAGTCCTTCCGCTTGACGACGTCGCCGAGCGTCATCGTGCCCGCGTCGTCGGTCTCCCAGTCGGCGTCGTCGGCCGACTGACCCTCGACCAAGGAGATGTCGAGCGCGCGTTCGAGCTTCCGCTGGACCTCGTCGGTCGGGAGCGTGTCGCCGCGCTCCAGCTTGCGGATGAGGCTCGCCTTCTCGTTGAGCTGGTCGGCCAGCTCCTCCTGGCTCAGCCCGCGCGACTCCCGCGCCTCGCGGATCCGCTCGTCGTAGTCGGTGGCGATCTCGTCCATGTCGTCGAACATGTCGCGGCGGCGGGTCGAGCTCCCCGAGGAGCCACCGGAGCCCGAGGAGCCGGACGACGAGGACGACTTCCCGGTGCTGGAGCTGGTGGAGTACTTGCCGCCGCCGGAGCTCGTCGACTCGTCGCGGACCTCGGTGCCGAAGTCCGTACACGAGCTACAGAGCTCCAGTTCGGCGCCTTCGACCTTCGTCGTCGTCAGCGAGGCCTCCTCGGCGCCACACATCTCACACTGGGGCATACGCGACGCTAACGCTCCCGTTGGTATAAAGGGTGTGCCGCGGCGTCGCGGGGAGGGTCCGCGGCGCGTCGCCCGCCGTCGACCGCGCGGCCGCAATCGTGCCGCGGCCGGTACCGACTTGTCGCCGGGGGCGGCAGAGTGGGTATGGACGTCCACGTCACGCGCTCGACCCTTCGGGGGACCGCCCGCGCGCCGCCGTCGAAGAGCTACACGCACCGCGCGCTCCTCGCCGCGGGGTACAGCGACGGCGCGACCGTCGAGTCGCCGCTCGTCTCCGCCGACACGCGGGCCACCGCCCGCGCAGTCACCGCGTTCGGCGGGGCGGTCGCGCCCGCGGGAGTCGACGGCGGAACCGAGGCCGATCCGGCCCTCGCCGACGCCGACGCGCTCGCCGTCGAAGGGTTCGGCGGCCGCCCCGCCGTCCCGGACGACGTGATCGACTGCGCGAACTCGGGGACGACGATGCGGCTCGTCACGGCCGCGGCCGCGCTCGCCGACGGCGCCACCGTCCTCACCGGCGACGGGTCGCTGCGCTCGCGGCCGCAGGGGCCGCTCCTCGACGCGCTCGGTGACCTCGGCGTCCGCGCGGAGTCGACCCGGTCGAACGGGCAGGCCCCGCTCGTGGTCGCCGGCCCGCTCGCGGGCGGCGAGGTCGCGATCCCGGGCGACGTCTCCTCGCAGTACGTCACCGCGCTGCTGATGGCCGGCGCGGTCACCGACGAGGGGGTCGAGGTCGATCTCACGACCGATCTCAAGTCGGCGCCGTACGTCGACATCACGCTCGAACTGCTCGCCGACTTCGGCGTGGAGGCGACGCCGGTCGACGCCGACGGCGACCCGCTCGACGGCGCCGCGGGCGCGGCCGGCTTCTCGGTCCCGGGCGGGCAGACGTACGCGCCGAGCGACGGGACGTACGCGGTGCCCGGCGACTTCTCTTCCATCTCGTACCTGCTCGGCGCGGGCGCGGTCGCGGCCGACCCCGGCGAGGCGGTCCGGATCGAGGGCGCGCGGCCGAGCGCGCAGGGCGACGCCGCGATCGTCGGGATCGTCGAGGAGATGGGCGCGGCCGTCGACTGGGACCGCGAGGCCGGCGAGATCGCGGTCGAGCGCGCCGACCTCGCCGGCGTCACCGTCGACGTGGGCGACACGCCCGACCTCCTCCCGACGATCGCCGCGCTCGGCGCGGTCGCGGACGGCGACACCCGGATCGAGAACTGCGAGCACGTCCGCTACAAGGAGACGGACCGCGTCTCGGCGATGGCGGAGGAGCTCGAGAAGATGGGCGCGGAGACCGCGGAGGAACCGGACGTGCTCACCGTCCACGGCTCCGAGAGCGACCTCCGGGGCGCGACCGTCGACGGCCGCGGCGACCACCGGATCGTGATGGCGCTGTCCGTCGCCGCGCTCGCCGCCGAGGGGACGACGACGGTCCGCGGCGCCGAGCACGTCGACGTCTCCTTCCCCGCCTTCTTCGACGCGATGGCCGACCTCGGGATGGACGTCGAGCGCGACGGCGCGGTCGAGTAGCCGCGGTCGTCCCGCGCGACGCCGATTCGTCCGTCAGCGCGCTTCGAAGGCCTGAACCAGCTTGTAGACGAGGTAAACGAGCACGAGCGGGACGGCGAGGGTTGCGAGTATCAGCACCCCCATCGGCGGGGCTTGGAGGACGAGCATACCGCGTGTCGGTGAAGTCGAGGTAACTGTCTTGCGGGCGCTCCACCGCGGACCCCGCATCGAACGCGAACCGCCTCCGATCGGTGGGGGCGGCGACGGGGACGCGACGGGGCGTTTCGGGTGGTTCACCGAGTCCGACGGAACTATTGTCGGACGATAAGAGGGAGGAGCCGTGAACGTACGCGAACCGAAGAGCGCGGCGGAGGTTCGTGCGGGGAGGGAACTGACGGTCCGGGCGTGGGCGGAGGGCTACGGTGACCTCCTCTCGCCGGACGCGCTGTCGACGATAGAGGAGGTGATGCTCGACCAGAACTTCGAGCAGGAACACGCGGAGTTCACCGGGTCGGAGGTCGACAACCGCGCGCTCGTCGCGGTCGCCGACGACGGGGCGGGCGGTCCGACGACCGTCGTCGGCTGGGCGACCCTGTTGTGGGACGACGAGTGGACCGGCGAGTTCGTCGGCGACGACGAGGCGGAGCTGCGGGCCTGCTACGTCGACCCCGAGTATCAGGACGCGGGCGTCGGGGCCGCGCTGGTCGAGGCGGTCCTGTCGCGCGTTCCGGCGGGGCGCGATCGCCTCGTCTTGGAGGCGTTCGAAGCCCACGACGAGAGCCGCGCGTTCTACGAGGCGCAGGGGTTCGAGCCGCGCGCGACGGGCGAGATCGTCGTGGTCGGCGAGTCGAACCCGTCGGTCGTCTACGAGCGGGAGTGCTGAGAGCGGGACTGTCCGACGCGACCCGCGCGATCGCCTTCTCGGGACCGACGGGTACAGGTGTCCGCCGAAACGACACGGGGACATGGACGACATCGACGTCGAGCCCGTCGACCGAGTCGACGGGCCCGAAGACGAGGGGGGAGACGGCGCCGCCGTCGAGCCCGCGGAGACGGACGAGGCGCTGACCGTCGACGACGACCTCGCCGACCTCCCGGCGGGCGTCGACGCGCCCGATTACGTTCTGTACGGCGGGAAAGGCGGCGTCGGGAAGACGACGATGGCGGCCGCGACGGGGCTCGCCTCGGCCGCGGGCGGCGTCCGGACGCTCGTCGTCTCCACCGACCCCGCGCACTCGCTGTCGGACACCTACGAGACGGAGATCCCGGCCGAGCCGGCGCGCATCCGCGAGGACCTGCCGCTGTACGCCGCCGAGATCGACCCCGACGCCGCGATGGAGGAGGGGATGTTCGGCGCCGACGCCGACCCGCTCGGCGGGCTCGGCGAGATGGGCGACGCGATGGGCGGGATGGGCCCCGGCGAGATGGACGACGAAGCCGGCGACGGCGAGGGGCTCGGCGGCCTGCTCGGCGGGACGATGCCGGGCGCCGACGAGGCCGCGGCGATGCGCCAGCTGTTAGAGTACCTCGACGACCCGCGCTTCGACCGCGTCGTCGTCGACACCGCCCCGACCGGCCACACGCTCCGGCTGCTCCAGCTGCCCGAGATCATGGACTCGATGCTCGGGCGCGTGATGAAGCTCCGCCAGCGCTTCTCCGGGATGATGGACGGGCTCAAGGGGATGTTCGGCGGGGGCGACGACGAGCCCGACCCGTCGGCCGACCTCGACGAGCTCCGCGAGCGCATCGAGCGCCTGCGGGCCGTCCTCCGCGACCCGGCGAAGACCGACTTCCGCGTCGTGATGATCCCCGAGGAGATGAGCGTCGTCGAGTCCGAGCGGCTGGTCGCGCGCCTCGACGAGTTCGAGATTCCGGTGGACACGCTCGTCGTCAACCGGGTGATGGAGGGCGTCGGCGACGTGACCGGCGGGGGCGGCGCCGGCATCGACCCCGACTGGGTGGTCGAGCCGAACCCGGAGACCTGCGAGTTCTGCGCGCGCCGCTGGGAGGTCCAGCAGAACGCGCTCCGCGAGGCCACCGACCTCTTCCGCGGCCGCGAGGTGAAGCGGGTGCCCCTGCTCGCGAACGAGGTCAGAGGCGAGGCCGCGCTGCGGGTCGTGGCGGCCTGCCTGAACTGAGTGAGTCGGGGCGCCTCTCGGAGAACCTCACTCGGCCGCGCTCCCGAGGAGCCGGTCCCGGACCAGCTCCGCGACCCCCGTGAGGTGCGCCTGTCCGAACAGGCCCACCAGCACCGCGCCGATGGTGTTGTAGGTGAGGTCCTTGACGGTGTCCTCGAGCCCGTGCTGCGCGAGCGGCATGTCGATGCCCGTCTCCGTCGCGATGATGTCGAGTCCGAACTCGAACAGCTCCCAGAGCACGCCGAACGCGAGCACGACGACGACGATGAAGACGAACGCGAACCGCGGCGGGATGCGGATGCCGTCGCTGTGGAGGTCGACGGCCCGGAGCGTCGTGTACCCGACCGCGGCGACCAGCGAGGCCGACAGCGCGTGGGTCATGTGGTCCCACCACTCGACGCGGGCGTAGAACCCGGCCGACCCGACCGTGTGGAGGAACACCGCCATCGTGATCCACAGGGCAAGCCACGGGTCCAGGGGGAGGTCGTACCGGCGTTCCAGCGTCGCCGGGACCAGCGTGACGAGGAAGGCGATGATCCCGTTGCTTATCGCCTTCTGCTCGCCGGCGAGGAAGCCGTAGGCCACGATGGCGATCAGGAGGACCTGCATCGCGCCGGTGAGGCGACGTTGCGACCGGATGGAGGGGCGCGGGAGGAGCCTCATCGCCGCACCACCCGTCGGATGGCGCGACGGAGGCGGCGCCCGCGGCCGCGGAAGTAGCCGTCGAAGAGGAGCCCCGCGGCGAGCCCCGCCAGCGTGACGTACAGCCACTCGATCATCAGCGCGTCGTTCGTCGTGAGGTACGCCGTCCCGCCGCGCTGGTCGAGGTTCCAGCGCAGCACCGTCCACACCGCCGCCGTCGCCAGCGTCGCCATCACGACGAAGACGACCGCGAACCAGTGGGTCACCCGCAGCGACGTGAACATGTGGAGGTCGACGGTGACCACGAGCGCCAGCGCCGCGATGGCGACGTAGGTGGCGAACGTGCCCAGCTCGCCGCCGAACACGGCGCGCACGAGGACCGGAAGCAGCGCGAGGCCGACCAGCTCCGCGGGCAGCATCGCCCGCCAGTCCCGCGCCGCGACCGTCGGCGCGAGGACGACCGCCCCGAGGCCGACGACGATGACCGCCGAGAGGAGGTCGTAGTCGAGCGCGCTCTCGACGAGCACCCCCGCCAGGACCGCGATCATCGTCCACGCCGCGAGCGCGTTGAACCGCCCGTCGCGGACCAGCCGCGCCAGCCGGTCCTCGACGGTCTCCGGCTCCCCGCCGTCCCGCTCGGCGCCGTCGTCGCCGCGGCGGCGTCGGTCTCCGTCCATACCCGGTAGGGAGACCGGCGAGGGTTATAACCTGTTGCTCCGACCCGGGCGGCGGTCCCGTACCGCGGCCCGACGGGCCGGTCGCACGGCGAACGGACGGCCTTTTACCGCACACGACCGTCCGATCGGTATGAACTGCCGGCGGTGCGGGACCCCGTTAGAGAAGCCCGGGGACTACTGTCTGACCTGTAACACCGCCAACGCCGACGCCGTCGTCGCCGAGTTCGAGCCCGACCGCGCGCGCCTGACGCTGCTCGACGAGGACGACGTCGTGGGCGAGACGACCGTCACCACGCGCCCGGAGGACCGGGAGCGGCTGAGCGAGGTCCAACTGCGGAACTTCGCGGGCCGCGTCGCCGACGAGATCCGACGGAAGCGCCCCGAGACCGTCTACGCCGCCGGGGAGCGCGAGCCGCTCCGCGAGACGCGCGCGCAGCTCCACCACGAGTTCTACCGCGTCCCGGACGGCGGCGCGAGCGAGGGCGCCCACGACGGCGCCGAAACCGCGGGCGACCCCTCGGACGACGACCGCGAGGCGGACGTGAGCCCGGTCGTCCGCTGGGTGCTCGACCGCCGGGGCGACCGGTCGCTGGCGGTGGTCGAGACGCCGCCGCGGGAGAAGATCGGCGGCTCGCACTCGACGCTCATCGGCGACCGCAAGGGGCGGAAGGCCGTCCAGACCGTCGCGGAGCACCCGCACGTCAAGAAGATCGTCCCCGGCCCCATCGACGCCGGCGGGACGGGCTCGCGGACCGGGCTCCGCGCGAAGGCGACGCGCGCGGGGACGAACGGCAACGTCCGACTGCTCCTCCGGGACGGCTCCAGCGTTCAGGAGAACCGGATCGTCACCACGGCGATGGACCGCGAGACCGGCGAGCGCGTCCGCGAGGACCTCAACGAGGCGCTCCGGGACGCCGAGCTTCAGGACGCGTAGGCGCCGGGGGGCCGCCGGCCGGGGGCGGTCGTCCGCCGCGCGCACCGACGTTCGGATCCGTCCGTCGATGTCCCGATCCCGGGCGTGACGGCCGGAGCCGTCCGCTGCTGTCCGCCCCTTCTTCGCGGGGTTTTTCACGAAATCGGCCGTTTCGAGCGACGTGAGTACCCTCGTCACGCTCGGCGCGGGCGTCGTCTTCGGCCTGGCGCTCGCGGCGCCGCCCGGACCGATGAACGCGGTGATCGCCGAGGAGTCCGTCCTCCGCGGCCGCCTCGCCGGCTTCCGGGCCGGGCTCGGCGCGGCGACCGCCGACGCGATCTTCTTCGTCCTCGCGTACGTCGGCGTCGTCGCGGTCGTCGAGTCGCTCCCGCTGTTACAGGGCCTCATGGTCGCGGTCGGCGGCGTGCTGATGCTGTACTTCGCCGCCGGGGCCGCCCGGGGGGCCCGGGAGTCGTTCCGGCCGACCGCCGGGGAGGAGCCGATGGTCGCAGATGGGAAGGGGTTCCGCAAGGCGCTGGTGCTCGCCCTGACGAACCCGTACCAGGTGCTGTTCTGGCTGACGATCGGCGTCGGACTGCTTCAGCGCGGTGAGCTCGACGTGCTCGCGCGGCTCCCGGTGGTCGGGAGCGACCTCGCGGGGACGCTCGTGGTCGCGACCGGGTCGCCGGCGCTCATCGGCGGGTTCTTCCTCGGCGTGCTGACGTGGATCGTCGGCTTCCCGACCGGGCTCGTCGCTGCCGAGCGCCGGATCGAGACGTTCGCGCCGATCGTCGCGGTGCTGTCCGCCGTCGTGCTCGCCGGGTTCGGCGTGTACTTCCTCTACGACGCGGCGACGACGCTGGCCGCCCTCGGCGCGTAGCGCGCGCCTGTCCCCGACCGCGCGCCCGCCGCCCCGGTCGCGTCCGCGCGGCCCGCGACGCGCATGGACAACGGCTTTGACGCGTCGGCGCGACCGCCCGATATGTTCGAGAAGACGACGTGGATCAAGCTCCCGCGGAACGTCCTCGTGGGACACGACGTCATCGACGACCTCGGCGAGGCGGTCGGCGAGCTCTACCTGACGGGGCGGCCGCTGATCGTGACGAGCCCGACGCCGAACGAGATCGCCGGCGACCGCGTCCGGGCGCAGTTCGACGACCCCGCGACCGCCGTCGTCGAGGACGCCTCCTTCGACGCGGTCGAGGAGCTGAAGGCGACCGCCGAGGCGGTCGACCCCGGCTACCTGATCGCCCTCGGCGGCGGGAAGCCGATCGACATCGCGAAGATGGCCGCCGACCACCTCGACGTCGGCTTCGTCTCCGTCCCGACCGTCGCCTCCCACGACGGCATCGTCTCCGGCCGCTCCTCGATCCCCGAGGGCGACACGCGCCACTCGGTCGCGGCCGACCCGCCGCTCGCCGTCGTCGCGGACACGACGCTGCTCGCGGAGGCGCCGTGGCGGCTCACCACCGCCGGCTGCGCCGACATCATCTCCAACTACACCGCCGTGAAGGACTGGCGGCTCGCCCGCCGCCTCCGCAACGTCGAGTACAGCGAGTACGCGGGCGCGCTCTCGGAGATGACCGCGGAGCTGCTCGTCGAGAACGCCGACATGATCCGCCCGGGCCTAGAGGAGTCGGCGTGGGTGGTCGTGAAGGCGCTCGTCTCCTCCGGCGTCGCGATGTCCATCGCGGGCTCCTCGCGGCCCGCCTCCGGCGCGGAGCACCTCATCTCCCACCAGCTGGACCGCATCGCGCCCGGCAAGGCGCTCCACGGCCACCAGGTCGGCGTCGCCTCGATCATGACTGAGTACCTCCACAGCGGCGAGAACGGGCGGTGGGCGGCGATCCGCGACGCGCTCGCCGAGCTCGACGCCCCCACGACCGCTAATGAGCTGGGGATCGACGACGCCGAGCTGATCGCCGCCCTGACGAGCGCCCACGAGATCCGCGACCGCTACACGATCCTCCAGGGCGGGATCAACGAGTCGGCCGCGGTGGAGGTCGCGACGGCGACGGGCGTCATCGACGAGTGACCCCGCTTCGGGCCCGCGGGCCGTCGATCGGTCCCGGCGCGACGCGGGCCGCGACCCCCGCCCGCTTCCGGCGACGGCGGCCGCGCTCGAAAGGCCAATAACGCTCCCGGGAGTACACCTGATATGTCCACCGCCAGCGTTCGCGAGCGGGCCAAGGAGCGGGCCACCGCCATCACCGTCCTCCTCACCGTCGTCGGCTACGGCGCGGTCGGCGGCGTCTTCCTGGTCCCCGAGTTCCAGGCGCTGTTCCCGACGCTCACGCAGGAGACCGTGAACCTCCTCGCGCACGCCATCGCCGTCGTCAACACGATGGCCGTGATCAGCCTCTCGCTCGGGTGGTACTGGATCCGCAACGACGAGGTGAAGAAGCACGCCGCGGCGATGACGACGTCGTTCGCGCTCATCCTCCTGTTCCTCGGGATGTACCTCCCGAAGGTCGCCGGCGGCGGGACCAAGGAGTTCGTGCTGGACTCGTCGTACGCGTGGGTCCCGCTGTGGAACTGGGTGTACCCGGCGTACCTGCTCATGCTCGCGATCCACATCATACTCTCCGTGGTCTCGGTGCCGGTCGTGCTGTACGCCATCGTCCTCGGGCTCACGCACACGGAGCGGGAGCTTCGGAACGAGACGCCGCACCGCCGCGTCGGCCGGATCGCGGCGAGCGCGTGGATCCTCTCGCTCGTCCTCGGCGTCGTCACCTACCTCCTGTTGAACCACCTGTACGACTCGACGTTCGCGGCCGCCGAGGCCGCGACGGCCCTCCTGCCGGCCGTCCCGGTCTGATCGCTCCCCCGCCGACCCGGCGGGCCGGCCGCCCGCTTCCGGCCGCCCCCGCCGCCACCGAAACGCTTGAGCGGCGTCCGCGACACCGCTACCCATGACCGACTGGATCGGCGAGACGTTCACGAGCGACGCGGGCTGGAACCACCTCACCGACCTCGTCGACGTCGGCGACCGGATGGCCGGGTCCCCGGGCGAGCGCGAGGCGCTCGAGCTGACCCGCGACGCGCTCGCCGACGCCGGCGCGCGGAACGCCGCGATCGAGGAGTTCGAGATACAGGGCTGGGAGCGCGGCGACAGCGCGGTCCGGGACGCCGCGAGCGGCGACCCCGTCGCGGTCGGCCCGAACGCCTGTATCGCGCTGCCGCGGAGCCCGAGCGGCGAGGCGACCGGCGAGTTCGTCGACCTCGGCCACGGCGTCCCCGAGGACTTCGAGGCCGACTTGGAGGGGAAGGTCGTGATGGTCTCGTCGGACACACCCGACTCCGTCGACCGCTTCATCCACCGCCGCGAGAAGTACTACCGCGCGGTCGACGCGGGCGCCGCCGCCTTCGTCTTCGCCAACCACGTCGAGGGGACCCTCCCGCCGACCGGCAGCGTCGGGACCGCGGACGACCCGATCGGTGCGATCCCCGCAGTCGGCGTCTCGAAGGAGACCGGCGCCCGCCTCGCGCGACGGAGCGAGGGCGACGAGCTGGCCGTCGCGGTCGACTGCGAGACGCCGACCGCGACGAGCGGGAACGCGGTCGCTGAGCTCGGCCCCGACACCGACGAGCACCTGATCGTCTCCTCGCACGTCGACGCGCACGATCTAGCCGAGGGCGCGATGGACAACGGCGCGGGCACGGCGACGATCGTCGAGGTCGCCCGGGCGCTCGCGGCGCGCGAGGACGAGCTCGGCGTGCGGGTGCGGTTCGCCGCGTTCGGCGCCGAGGAGGTCGGGCTCGTCGGATCGTCGGTGGCCGCCGAGGCGGCCGACAGGGACGCGGTCCGCGCCGTCGTCAACGTCGACAGCAACGTGTTCGGGCGGACGCTCCGCGTCGACCACCACGACTTCGACGCGCTGGCGGCCGCCGCCGAGCGCGTGAGCGACCGCTTCGATCACCCGGTGTCGACGGGCGGAGAGCTGGTCCCCCACAGCGACCACTGGCCGTTCGTGAAGCGGGGGATTCCGGGGTACATGATCTCCGGCGAGACAGAGGGACGCGGCCGCGGCTGGGGCCACACCCACGCGGACACGCTCGACAAGCTGGAGTCGCGGAACCTCCGGGAGCAGGCGATCCTGCTGACCGAACTGGTCGTCGACCTCGCCGAGGCGGACGCGTCGATCCCGCGTCGGGACACCGACGAGATAGCGGCGGCGCTCGAAGCGGAGGGCAAGGCGACCGGGATGAAGCTCACCGGCGACTGGACGTTCTGAGGCGGCGAAAGCGGGGGAAAACGGGACGTCGGGGGAGTCGTCAGGCGACGACGAACTGGTTCCAGATCCCCTCGACGAGGAAGAACAACGCGTAGTACGACGACCAGATCAGCACGACGAGCGAGGCGGCGATCGAGCTCTTCGGCGCCTCGATCTCCATGTCGTTGCGGGCCTCGACGTTCCGGGCCTCCAGTTCGAAGAGGTCGGCGATGAACATCGCGAGCACGAGCACGATCAGGATCGTCCCCCGCACGGGCGCGGTGAGGATGTACAGGAACGTCAGGAGGACGAGCCCGACGTTCGTGAAGACGTGGGGCGTGTACGCCTCCACGCTGTCGGCGTCCTGACCCTGTTCGACGTGCCGCCTGTGCGCGAGGTGCCGCGTCGCGAGGTTCGCGACTGTCATCACGAATATCGCGTACGGCAGCGCCGGCCCGACGGCCGACAGCCAGCCGAGGGGTACGAGGAACTGCAGTGGGTCCATATCCACCACTTCCGTTCACGACGTATTAGAGTGTTTCCGATCGGCGCGCCGGCGCGGGGCGGGTGACGCCGCCGCGGACGGGGGACGGGCCGCCGGTCACTCGGCCGTCGGCGCGAGGAGATCGACCCGCGCCGCGACCTCGATGGCGACCGCGCGGTGCGGCTCGACGGTCCCGCGCCGCGTCCCGTCGACGACCAGCGCGACCGGCTCCTCCTCGCGCTCGACCGTGACCCTGACGCCGCCGCTCGCGACCCAGGTGTCGGGTCGCGTGGTGAACGGCGAGACCGGGACGACAGCGAGGCCGCCGCCCGGCGACACCACCGGCCCGCCGGCCGCCGCCGCGTACCCGTCGCTGCCGAACGGCGTCGCGACCACGGCGCCGTCCGCGCGCACCGACGCCGACTCCCCGTCGTCGAGCGCGATCTCGAACTCGGAGATCCGGGCCGGCGCCGCCGTCACGAACGCGACGTCCGCGACCGCGACCCGGCGCTCGCCGTCGCCGGCGTCCGCGACCGCCAAGAGCGGGTGCCCGATCCGGGAGAATCCCTCGACGGCGTCCGAAGCGTCGTCGAGTCCGTCGACCACGGCCGCGACCCGCTCGGTCGCGCGGTCGGGGGCGACGGCGTGACGGCCGCCGCCGACCGGCAGGATCGGCGCCGGCCGCGCGTCGCTCGCCGCCGCGCGCATCGCCTCCCGAAGCGCGGCGTCCCCGACCGCGACGACCGCGTCCGCCGCGGAGCGGTCGACGAGGCCGGCGCCCGCGGCGGTCGCCGCCGATCGGATCGCCGCCGCCGGGTCGCCGTCGCCGAGAACCGCGAGGCCGCGCGTCGGCTCACTCATGCGCGAGGCTGGGGCGAGCGGCGGTGAAAAGCTCTCGGTTCGTCGGCGGGGGCCGTCGCGTCGCTCGCGGGGAAGCGAAACGAGGGAAAAACGGAGACGAGCGCTGTCCGGTTCAGTTCGCGGCCGCGTCGTCCTCGCCGTCGTTGAGGGCGTCGCGGAGCTGGCGGCTGGCGGGGATGAGGACCCAGAACGTCAGCGCGCCGAGGATCATCAGCCAGAACAGCACGTCGCCGGCGAGCAGGCCGATCTCGCCGTACGCCGTGTTCACGCCCTCCGCCGGGTTCACGAGCTGCGAGATCTGGTAGTACGACGGCGTCCGGTACCAGCCGCCGAAGGTGATCCACCCGAGACCGCCGATCGTGAACAGGGCGAAGCCCTTCATGAACTCGTCTGCCATTATCTTACGTTTCGCTGGAGTCGTCTTGAGACTTTCCCATCCCTTGTCCGCGGAACCGGGTCCCGAGCACGTACACGGCGGTCCCGAGGACGATGAAGCCCACGCCGGTGATGGCCATGATCGCGACGAGCACGTCCTCCGGCGGGAGGATCCCCGCGTTGTCGAGCAGGTAGACGATGGTCGTCCGGACGAAGCTGATCTGGAGCGTCGCGGCGTCGATGAGCGTGAACCCGATGAAGTACGTGACGACCGCGGCCAGCGTCGAGAAGACGGTGACGGCCTTGTACAGCCGGAACGGGACGACGACCTCCCGGCCGCTCGGTCCGTCCCGCGGGCCGGTCGGCTCGTTGCGCGGGTCGGCGTCGTCGTCGGCCGCGATCGGGTCGCCGGTCTCGTCGAACGCCTGCGAGGCGTCGCCGTCTGTTGAGGATGACATGTGTGACACGGGAAGGCGGAACGGTGACCGCGACCGCGCGTCGGTCACGGGGTCGGGGCGGGCGGGTCTCGGCCGCTTACTTCGGCGGGCGCAGCATGTAGTACCGGCGGTTGAGGTCGTACATGTACCCCTCGCGCATCGTCTTCAGCACCGCGTAGGTGATGACGCCGCCCGCGATGGGCAACATGAACACGAGCGAGAACAGCAGCTCGAGCGGGACCGAGAAGAAGTTCTGGATGGCCAGCACCGCCAGCGTGATCGCCAGGATGACCCCGGTCACGCCGAGCGCGGCCCAGCCGGGCTCCTCGACGGGGCGGCGCGCGTTCCCCTTGTTGAGGAAGGGGACGAGCGTGATGACGCCGAAGATGGCGCCGTGGGCCACGAGCCCGTACAGCTCGTTGGACATGACGATGTTCCCGCCCAGCACGGCGAGCTCGGGGTTGATCGGGCTGAGCTTCAGCAGGCCGAACGACCAGTAGAGATACCAGTCGGGCAGGATGATCGCCGGCGTCGAGCCGGGGTTCGCCGGGTCCCCGAAGTGCGAGGGGAGGATCGAGGCCACGAGCAGGATGATCCCGAGGAAGAACGAGGTGATAGCGAGGTTGCGGATCGTCTCGTGGGGCCACGTCGGGAAGCCGAGCACGTCGCGCTCGACGTACGTCGACTCCGCGCGCAGGTCCTCGTCCTCGCGCCGGGAGCGCTCGAAGTACTGGTAGGTCAGCTGGGCGAGCCCCTGGCTGCGCTCCTTCCGCTCGGACCAGGTGGGCGTCTCGTCGTCCGGCGGGACCGTCGCCGGCGGCCCGCCGTCGGTCCGCGCCTCGTCGTCGGTGCCTCCGTCCGTCATGGGGGTGGTGTCGTCGGTCATTGGATTAGTGCGGCTCCGCGATGCCCTGCACCCAGACGATGCCGACGTGGATCGCGATGAGCGCGGTGACCACGAACGGCAGCACGAACACGTGCAGGATGTACATTCTCACGAGCGTCGCCTGTCCGAGGGTGAACCCGCCGAACAGCAGCTGGGCCGCCCACTCGCCCACGATGGGGGTCGCGAGCGCCAGTTCGACGCCGATCTGCGCCGCCCAGAAGGACAGCTGCTTCCACGGGAGGACGTACCCGGAGAACCCGAACAGCAGCGTCAGGGCGATGAGCACGACGCCGAGGATCCAGTTGACCTCGCGCGGCTCTTTGTACGCGCCGGTGAAGTAGACGCGCAGCATGTGGAGGAACACCGCCGCCACCATGAACTGCGCCGCCCAGCGGTGGATCGACCGGAGCATGAAGCCGAACTGGACGTCCTGCATGATCATCACCATCGAGTCGTACGCGGCGGTCGGGTCGCCCTGCGCCGCCGCCCCCGCGGTCGACGGCGCGTAGTAGAATCCGAGCATGGCGCCGGACACCGCCGCGAGCAGGTACGCGATGATAGAGAGAGACCCGAGCGAGTACAGCGGGTACCAGTACCAGAACTTGTTGTCGAGGTCGTACTGTTCCGTGTGGCTCTTCGGCATCTGGAGGTTCGCGCGGTAGTACATCGTCTCCAGCAGCTCGAGGTAGTCGACGATGCGGAGCCGCTTGTCCAGCCAGATGAGCGTGGTCAGGAACGCCGTCTCGATGGCGGTGAGGTCCTGACTCTTGAGCCACGCGTTGTGGTCCATGTCGTCTTGTTTTTTCAGACTCATTGTCGAATCACTTCTTGTAGTACGGGTACACCGCGCGTTTCAGCGTCTCCGCGAGCCCGCCGGTGTCAATTCCCTTGCCGTCTTTGTCCTCCTCGCGGACGTACAGGTCCTCCCACTTGCGGCGGCGCTTCTTCACGATCATCACGTCCGGAAGGAACTCTTTCCGGTACAGGAGGAGGATGAACGCGAGATCAATAAAGATGAAGGCCAGGAGCGCGCCGACGTACATGTTCCCCGCCTCCGTCGACGCCCACGCGGACATCAGCCCGTAGGTGAAAAGCGAGACGAAGACGACCTCGATGACGGTGAGGAGGACGATCGCGATCGCGGCGGCGGTGCTCTCGCGGGCCGGCTCGTACCGGTGGATGTCCCCGTACGAGGAGTTGCCGGAGCTCATCTCGCACCCCCGTGGCCGGTGTGGGCCGACTCGCCGTACTTGAGCATGTAGAACGTGAACACGAACGTCATCCCGATGCCGAGCATCGCGGAGATGCCGACCCAGTGGGCGTGGAGGGGGACGCCGACCTTGGCGATGTCCTCCGGCCACCCGGTGTTCGCCCCGCCGGTCTCGACGGTGGCGACGTCCTCGCCGACGGCGATGCCGCCGTGCATGCCGACCGCGGTGTGGGGGACGCAGTGGTAATGGGTGATGCCGGCGTCCTCGCTCGACGTCTCGTACTCGTAGGTGTACCCCTCCTCGCCGACGGGGTCTCCGCTGTCGAGGCTGGCCGGGCCGCCGTCGTCGACGGTCTGGACGTTGTGGTCGCCGCCCGCGCCCGTCCACTCCCAGGTGATCGTCGTCCCCTCGTCGACCCAGACCAGGGTCGGGTCGAACGCGAGGCCGTTGCTGCCGGCGCCGACCGAGATGGTCACCGAGTCCTGGCCGCGGGCGTCGGTGTACGACCCGACGTTGCCGCTCGACGCGCCGCTCGGCCAGTCGGGCTGTACCTCCTGTGCAGCCACCGTTCCGGTCGCCCCGGCGGAGGCCGCGACGGCGGCGGTCGCGCCGCCGGCCGTCCGCACGAAGTCCCGCCTTTTCATACGGTTTCACTCAGGACGGGCCCCGCTTAAACCCTCCGACTGAAACCGCCGACGTGGAGGAGGTTGGAGGGGCTGAGACGGCCGAAATCGGCGTAATTACTCGTCTCGGTCGCGGTCGGTCGCGGCGGCGTCGCCGTCGGTCACGACGCCGTCCTCGACGGGCACGAACTCGGGCCGCTCCTTCGCCTCGCGGAGCGCCCGGAGCCGCTCCCGGTACTCCTCCGAGCGGAACCGGTCGGAGAGCCGCGCGTTCGCCACCATCGCGAACAGGAACACGCCCACCAGCAGGAAGACGATCCCCATCACCGGAGCGACGATGGTCCCGAGGTCGGCCACGGCGCTCGCGACGAGGAGCGCGGCGCCGGCGAGCACCTGGATCGCGGCGACGACCTGTACCACGAGGTTCCCGAACTCGCCGGATCCCTCGGGGACGCTGTCCGGGTGCGGGAGCGACCAGTCCTCCGGCGGCTCGGGCACCTCGTACGAGTCCATCGCCGCGAGCGCGACGACCGGCTCGATGTCCCGGAGCACGGTCCCCTCGCCGCGGACCTCGCCCGTGGGCCGGATGATCGCGTACCCCTCGTCGGAGTAGACGAGGATGCGTTCCTCCCCGTCCTCGCGGACGCGCTCTAAGACGCCGAACACGTCCCGGGTCGCGATCCGGGACTTCAGCTCGGCGTCGACGCGGTCTAAGAGTCGGTCGCCGGTGATCCACGTGTCGGGGTCGAACGCGGCGTCCCACTCCTCCGCGCTCATCTGCGCCATGTCGGACGGGCCGAAGTCGTCGAAGTCGTACTCCGACTCGACCCGCTCGCGGAGGGCCTCGATGTCGGTCTCGTCGTCCCGAGTCTCCTCGTCGGCCGCCGAGGGCTCTCCGTCCTCGCCCGTCGGTCCGGGGTCGTCCGGACCGTCGGGAGTCGGATCGGCCGACTCCTCCGGCGGCGACTCCGGCTCCGACCGCGTCGAGGTGTCCTCCATCACCCCGGCGCTACGTGCTCCTGACGCTAACTGTTTTCGTCCGCGCCCGGCCGCCGGGAAGACGGGACGGGGGCCGGGCGACCGCGTCGCCGGACGCGGATCGCGGGGCTTTACGCGCCGGAGCACGTACCCGTCGACATGGTCGACGAGTCGGTCATCGCGGCGCTCGCCGGGGTGTCCGTGACGACGAGCCTCCCGTTCCTTCTGTACGGGGCCTGGATCATGATCGACGCGGAAACGGTGTCGTGGAACGTGCTGATGCGGCACCTCCGGTACATCCTCGTCGGGCTGGTGCTCACGACGGTCCCCATCGTCACCTGGATGATCCCGCGCGTCCTCGACCAGGTGAGCGGGATGGCGATCCTCCACGCGTTCTTCGGCGTTCAGGCGTACGCCCTGTTGGCGTTCGCGCTCACCGGCATCGTGCGGATCTTCCAGGCGAAGCGGAACGCGGACGCCTACGAGGACCCCAGCGTGGACATCGACGAGCTCCACGAGGACATGGGCCACTGGCGGAAACGCCTCAGGGCCGGCGTCGCGGGGTTCATGCTGCTGTGGCTGTGCGCGTGGGTGACCGGGCTCTACCGGCTGGTCACGCTCCACTTCGGGTCGGCGTTCTAGGCGCGGTCTCCCCGACCGACAGGTTCAATCCGGGTTTGGCCCTAACGGTGGTATCGTGGCAGTCACCTTCGACCTCTTCGGGACCCTCGTCGACGTCGAGTACCCGGCAGACCCGGCGGAAGCGGTCGCGCGCGAACTGGAGTCCCGCGACGTGACGGTCCCCGACGACTGGCACGTCGCGTACGGCGAGCAGCACGTCGAGGCGCCGGCCGGCGCGGAGGTTCCCCTCCCCGCGCACGTCGCCCGCGCGCTCGACTCTCGCGGCGTCGACGCGCCCCAGAACGTCGCCAGGCACGCCGTGATCGCGGCGTTCGACCCCGACGTGACCCGGCGCGACGACGCGCTCGACGCGGTCCGGGGCGCCGCCGAGCGCGGCCCGGTCGGCCTCCTCTCGAACTGTGCGGTCCCCGAGCTCGTCCCGCGGACGCTGATCCGCGCGGGGCTCCGCGGCGAGTTCGACGCGGTCACGACGAGCGTCGGCTGCGGCTGGCGGAAACCGCATCCCTCCGCGTTCGAGGCCGCGGCCGAGGCGCTCGGGACCACCACCACCGGGCTCGTCCACGTCGGCGACGACCCCGAGACTGACGGCGGCATCGTCGCCGCGGGCGGCCGCTTCGTCGACGTGACGGAGACGCCGCTGTCCGAGGTCGTCGGCGAACTCGAGGCCGAGCCGTAGGCGGGACCGACGGCGCCGAGCGGCCGCGTCAGTCGAAGCCGCGGTCCGCCAGCCGCGCGCGCCACGCCTCGTCGACCCGCCCCTCCGCGACCAGCTTCTCGACGTGCGCGACGACCGTCGCTCGGGCGAGGTCCCGCACGCCGGTGAGGTCTTTTTCGTAGGCGGCGTCGACGACCGACTCGACGTCCGTCGCGCCGGCGTCGATCGCGGCGGTCACGTCGCGCTCGCGGTCGAGCCGGTGGTCGATCAGCCGCTGACAGGTCGCCTGGGGATCGTCGATCGGCGGCCCGTGCCCGGGGAGCAAGCGACCGTAGCCGGCGTCGCGGACCCGTTCGAGGCTCGCGAGGTACGCGGACAGGTCGCCCTCGGGCGCGGCGACCGCGACGCTCCCCTCGGCGACGGCGAGGTCGCCGCAGCACAGCACCGCGCGCCCGGGGGCGTCGGGGTCGCCGGCCGCGAACCCGAGGTGGTCCGGCGCGTGTCCCGGGGTGTCGACGGCGCGGACCGCTGTGTCCGCGACCGACTCGCCGGGCGCGACCGTCTCGTCCGGCTCGACCCCGGCGGCCGCGGCGAACCGGTCCGCGTGGCCCTCGCGGGCGACGACGGTCGCCCCCGTCGCGGCGGCGTAGTCGGCGACCGCGCCGACGTGGTCCGGGTGGGCGTGGGTGACTGTTACGGCCTCGAGGCCGGGATCACCGGGACGGTCCGCCGCGACCGCCGCGTCGAGCGCGTCCGTCCGGGCGGCCGGGTCGATCAGCACGCCGTCAACGACGTACGCGTTCGTGGTCCCGCCCGGCGCGCGCGTGTCGACCGGGACCTCGACCCGGGTGACCGCGGGGTCGTGGGGCCGCTCCGCGTCGCCGGGGTCGTCGGCCGCCATCGCTCAGTCCCCGCGGCCGAGCGACGACCGCGCGGCCGGACCGGGGCCGGACCCGCGTCGGTCGCGGCCCGGGATCGGCACGTCGGTGTCGCCCGCGACCGCGTAGGCGGCGAGGTCGACGGTCCCCGGGGCGACCGCGTCGACGGCGTCGACGGAGTCGTACGGGCGGCCGACCACGACGTCGCCGGCCGTGCTCCGGTTGATCCCGGGGATCGCCGTCAGCTCGTCCATCGACGCCGCGTTCACGTCGAGCGGGTACGGGACGCCCGTCACGGAGCGGTAGCCGTGGTCCGTGATCGCCACGTCGATGCTGGTTCCCAGCTCGCGCTCGCCCGGCACCGCGACCAGCAGCGCGTAGGTGCCGAGCTGGCGCCCGAACGTCTTGCCGTCCTGGTGGTACTCCAGGTGGACGTCCGGCAGGACGGTCCCCGGCGGGACCACGCGGTCGAGCATCGGGTTGTCGATGGTCTCGCGCACCTCGCGCTTGTACGCCTGGAACTGGTCTTTGTGCTCCTGTGCGACCTCGGCGCCCGTCTCGGCCATCTCCGTGCCGGCGAACGCCATCACCTGCCGGATGTTGATCCGGCGGAGCATCAACCCCTCGTCGTACACCGTCTGGAGGAAGCGCTTGTTGTGCTCGTAGGTCTCCGGCCGCTCGCCGGTCAGCCCGTGGACGAGGTTGATCCCGGGGAGCAGCTTCGGCAGCCGCGGCGAGGCGTCCGGGCCGGTCGAGGGTCCGGTGACGCGGGACGCGTCGCCGGGCGTCGTTTCGGGGGCGTCGCCGGGGCGCCAGCCGCCCTCCTCGTTGACGACGCGGACCGCCTCCAGGCACTCCTCCGCGGTGACGAGCAGGTTGTTCTCCTCTTGAACCACTGGGTCGGCCGACTCCAGCCCGAACGCGGCCGTGTCGCCCGGCGTGTTGTGCTCGGCGATGACGCGGATCGCCTCGCGGGACGCCTCGGGGTAGTCGGTGATCGTCACCGGGTTCATGTTGTCGAGGTGGAGCGTGCGGAGGTCGGGCGCGACCTCGCGGATCCCGCCGTACAGCTCCCGGAGCGCGTCGGGGTTCGGCGCCTCGCCGTCGCCGCCGAACGCGAGGATGTCGGCCTGCCGCCCGAGCCGGAAGTGCCTGACCCCGCGGTCCGAGAGCGCGTCGACCTCGTCGACGACCGACCGCGCCGCGCGGAACGCCGGGTCGCCGTACAGCGGCTCCGTACAGAAGGAACAGCGGTACGCGCAGCCGCGGGAGGTCTCCATCTCGCAGATGAGGTAGTCCGGGTGGTTCGGGTGCTGCTCGACGACGAACGCGCCCCGCCGCGCCCAGCGGTCGACCTCCTCGTTCGTCCGCATCCGGTTGCCGTACCCCTCTAACCCCTCGCGGACGAGGTCGTGGGCCGCCGCCTCGACGTCGCCCATCGCGACGAAGTCGTAGTCGAGGTCGTCGCGCTGCGTCTCCTGTGCGCCCGCGTTCTCCTCGCCGACTCCGAACCGCACGGGACCCCCCAAGAGCGTCACGCCGTCCGCGGTCCAGCCGAGTTCGCGGACCTCGTCGGGCTCCGCGGGGGTGCCGCCGACGTACTTGCCGGGCACCGTCATCCCACCGACGTAGATCATGAGGTCCGCGTCCGCCACGTCGGCGTGCTTCGAGCGGTCCTCGCGGAGCTCGTTGATGGTGTGATACGTGATCTGCGACTCCGGGACGCCCGCGTCGACGAGCGCGCCGGCCGTGTACCGCGGGTACGTCGAGAGGTACGGCGGGACGCCGAAGTGGGCCGGCTCGTCGACGTACCCGTCGACGATGGTGACGGCGAGGTCGTTCGGGTCGGCCGGGAGCGACCCCCGGGCCGACGCGGGCGAATCGGTCATGTTACCTCCCGTAGTCGGCCGAGAGGGGAAAAGCGTGCGGAACGCCGGGGACTCCGCCGGACGGCTTATGTCGCGAGGCACGGAAGCGCCGGCTATGCCCTCCGAGACGCCCCCGACCGCCGAGACGCGCTCGGGTGACGGCCCCCCTTCGGCCGCCGACGAGCCCTCTCGCTGGAAACGAGTCTCGAACGTCGTTTCGCTCGCGGCGCTCGGCGCGCTCGCCGCGATACAGTTCCTCGGCGCCGACCCTCGGCCCTGGGGGCTCGCGGCCGGGTGGGCCGCGGCGACCGCGGTCGGTCTCGGACCGGTCGCGTGGCTCGCCCGCGACCGCCTCTCCCCGGAACGCTACGAGACGCTGACCTACGTCGCCTTCGGCGCCGCGATCCTCGCGATCCCCGTCGGGCTGGGCGTCGCGCTCGCGTTCGGGGTCCCGTATTACCCGTACGGTCCCGGCTTCCTCGCCGGCGTGGCGGTCGGCACCGCAGTCGTCGCGGTCGCCGAGCGCACCGTCGTTCCGGAGCGGCTCCGCGGCGCGGGTATCTGACCGCCGCGCGGGGCGTTCGGCGCTCCCGGGTCGCCGCCGCCACGCCGTTTAAGCCCTCGCCGACACAACTGGCTCGTATATGCCATCGACGATGGAGGTCAAGTGCGAGAGCGACGACTGCGAGCTCGACATGTTCGAGAACCACTACACGTACGACGTGCCGGACGACCACGCCGTGGAGGACCTCTCGTGTCCGTACTGCGGCGGGAGCGACCTCGTCGAAATCGAGGTGTGAGCCGTGGGCCGACTCGTTGAGACCGGTCGCTCGGCGCTCCGAAGCGCCCTCGAACGCGTCGGTCGCGGGTGGGGGCGCGTCCAGGAGCGGCGCCCGCTCTCCACCGACCTCCTCGAGAGCGACGACGCCTACCTCGTCGTCTTCGACGCCCCGGGCGTCCGCGGCGAGGACGTCGACGTCACCTTCCTCGACCGCACCGTCGAGGTGAACCTCGAACGCTTCCGCGACTTCTACGACGGCTACGACCTCGTGTTCCCGGGCCGCGGCGTCTCGTTGTCCGGGCGCGTCGACCTCCCGCGCGACGCCGACGTGACGCCCGAGGGCGCGAACGCGACGCTCACGCGCAACGGGACGCTCCACGTCGAGATACCCAAGCGCGGCGGGTCGAGCGACGTCGACGTCGTCGAAGAGAGCGACTGACGCCGCCGTTTCCGGCCCCGTGCTGGCGGGCTACTCCCCGTCCGTCCGGTTCGACAGCGACATCCCCTCCGTGATCTCGAAGGACTCGTCGCCGTGGAACCGCTCGGGGTCGAACGCGCCGATCCACGGCGAGTCCGGCGCGTCGAACGTAATCCCCGCGAGCGACGCGAGCACGCCCTCGGCGACCGTCTCGCCCGTCGCCGGCGCGCGCATGAACCCGTGTCCCTGCCAGCCGGCGGCGACGAACAGGGTCGGGGACCCCTCAGCGCCCGCGTCGACCGGCCCCATCAGCGGGTCGCCGTCGGGCGTCGCGGTACAGAGCCCGGCCCACGCCCGCGCGTCGGCGAGGTCGCGGCCGGTGCCCGTCGAGCGACCGGGGGCGTCGCCGCGGGCGAGCCGCTCGTCGAGGACGGCCCCGACGTCCTCGCGGAACCAGTCGTCCGCCTCCCGGCGGTAGTCGTCCGGGTCGGCCGGGACCGGTTCGGTGCCGTCGCCCGCGAGCAGGCCGTCCGGGTGCGGGCGGAAGTACGCGTCCGCGGTGGCGTCGTAGACCATCGGGCCGTCGTAGGCGTCCCGGGCCACGAGCGCCTGAACGCGGTAGGGGACGACCGGGACCGAGACGCCGGCGTCCGCGAGCAGCGAGCGCGTGTGCGCCCCGGCCGCGACGACGACCGCGTCGAACGCGCGGGTCTCGGTCTGCGGGTTCTCCTCCTCGCCGGCGTCCCGGACCTGGACCTCGCGTCCGGCGTCGGTCCGCGGACCGAGCGCGACCGCGGTCTCCGTCTCGACCGCGACGCCCTCGCGAGCGGCGCGCTCGCCGAGCGCGCGGACGTAGCTCGGGGGATCCGTCCACCCCGCGCCCTCCGCGACCGCGGCGACGGCGAGGTCGTCGGTCCGGAGCGACGGGAAGCGGTCGCCGAGCGCGTCGGGCTCGGCGACCGACACCTCGCGGCCGTGCTCGCGCATGCGGTCGACCATCGCCGGGACGGCGTCGGCGTCCGGGTCGCCCTCCCGGACCGCGATGACGTACGGGCACGCGGCGAAGGAGAAGCCGGGCAGCGAGCGGTCGAACGCGCGGAACCGCTCCAGCGCGCGGGCCCCGACCGCGGCGTCGACGTCCTCGGCGTAGGCGTCGTAGAGGAGCCCGGCCGCGCGCCCGGAGCTCTCGGCCGCCAGATCGCCGCGCTCGAACAGGGTCACGTCGGCGCCGCGGGCCGCGAGGTCGTGCGCGGCGGTGACGCCGACCGCGCCGCCGCCGACGACCGCGACCGACGGGGCGGGCTCGTCTGCTTCGGTCATACCCCGTGACACGCGAGCGACGACGAAAAGCCACCGGGACGACGATTGTGTATACGCTACTGCGGTGGCGCGTGCCTGCGAGCGGCCGCCGGAGGCGGTCGCGAGTCAGCACGCGCGAGGGAGTCAGTCGCCCGAAGCGGAGCGAGGGCGACTGACGAGGCTGGGGAGGCGCGAGGGGCGGTTGCTGTGCCGGGCGGGACTCAAAGGGGCAGTCACGAGGCCGCAGTAGGCGACGTAAGCACCACAGCGAGCGGAGCGAGCGAGGAGCGCAACGAGCGTACTGCGGCCTCGTGACTGGGGCTTTGGCGGTGTTCCCCGTAGTGGCAACGACGTAGTGCCGAGCGACTGGGGCTTTGGCGGTGTTCACCGCCGATCTACCATCATCGATTTATCAGCGAGTAATTGGGGTTATGGCGGAGCCTCTCGTTTGCTCTCCGTCGATCAATTATCTGTAGGGTACTCAGAATGCGGCATCTTGCTCTGCGTTCAACCGGTGACACGCGTGTCCCCGCCCACGTTATAGGCGTCGAACCCCACGTTGCGAACATGAATCAGCTCGTGAACGGCGAGTGGCGCACGGACACCTACGAGGCGACCGACGAGGAGGGCGCGTTCCAGCGCGGCGAGACCACCTTCCGGAACTGGATCGCCGGCAGCGACGTGCCGGAGCACGTCGACGCGGAGCCGGACGAGCGCTTCCAGCCGGAGGCGGGCCGGTACCACCTGTACGTCTCGTACGCCTGCCCGTGGGCGCACCGCACGCTCCTCGCCCGCTCCCTCTTGGGCCTCGAAGACGCGATCAGCGTCTCGGTCGTCGACCCGTGGCGCGGCGAGGACGGCTGGCAGTTCAGCCCGGAGAAGGACGGCTGTACGCGGGATCACCTCCACGACAGCGACTACCTCCGGGAGCTGTACGTCGAGGCCGATCCCGACGCCACCTGCCGGGTGACCGTCCCCGTACTGTGGGACAAAGAGGAGGAGACCATCGTCAACAACGAGTCGCGCGAGGTCCTGCGGATGCTCTCGACCGCGTTCGCCGACCTCGGCAACGGCGCCTCGCTGCTCCCCGACGCGGACGACGACGCGACCGTCGCGGACGTCGACGAGGTGATCACGGACATCTACGAGCCGATCAACAACGGCGTCTACCGCGCCGGGTTCGCCACCTCGCAGGAGGCGTACGACGAGGCCATCGACGACCTCTTCGGCGCGCTCGACCGCTACGACGAGCGGCTCGCCGACCAGCGGTACCTCGTCGGCGACTCCCTGACGGAGGCGGACATCTGTATGTTCACCACCCTGATCCGCTTCGATCAGGTGTACCACACGCACTTCATGTGTAACCGGAAGTTCATCCACCAGTACGACAACCTCTGGCCGTACCTGCGCGACCTCTACCAGACGCCGGGCGTCGCCGAGACGGTGAACATGGCCCACATCAAGGAGCACTACTACACCACGCACCCGGACGTGACCCCCTCGGGCATCATCGCGCGCGGGCCCGACCTCGACTTCGAGGCGGCACACGACCGGGAGCGGCTCGGCGGTGAGGCGCCGACGCCGGCCGCGGACGACTGAGTCGGCCGCGTCGTCAGAGGAATCGAAGAAGTCGAAGAAGTCAAAGAAGTCGAAGAAGTCGAGACGGGGCGGTCGGGTCGGCTACCCTTCCATCCCGCCGAACGAGAGGCCGTCCTCGACGGAGCGCTGGGCCGCGAAGTAGACGATCGCCACCGGGAGCGCGAACAGGTTCGCGAACGCCGCGAACCGCGTCCACGGCGTCGAGAACCGCCCCTCGGTCGCGATGTTGTACAGCTCCACCGACAGCGGGTAGTTCTCGGGGCGCAGCAGCGTCTGCGCGATGATGAACTCGTTCCAGCCGGCCAGCCAGACGAAGATCAGGACGACGGCGAGCCCCGGCTTCGTCAGCGGGAGGATCACCTCCCGGATCGTGTCGAGGAAGCTCGCGCCGTCGACCATCGCCGCCTCCTCGTAGGAGACGGGGATGTTGTCCATGTACGTCTTCAGCAGCCACGTGTTGAACGGGATCGCCGACGCGGCGTAGAAGAGCCCGAGGACGAACAGGTTGTTCGTGAGCCCGTAGGTGCTGAACAGCGAGTACAGCGCCACGAGCGTCGCGATAGACAGACCGGCGCCGATCTGCGTGAAGAGGACGTAGCCGTAGAGGATGCGCTTGCGGCCGACGAACTTGCGGCGCGAGAACGCGTACGCCGCCGGGACGATCATTCCGAAGCCGGCCGCGAGCGTCACGCTGACGATGTAGAGGCTGTTGAACACGGCCCCGGGACCGGTCTCCGTGCCGGCCCACCGGAAGCTCACGAGCCCGTCCGCGCCGCCGAGGACCAGCTGGGGGTACCCCCAGTCGCCGTCGACGAAGAAGAAGTCGGACTCGAAGATCACCCACCGGTACGCGCCGAGGTTGTACGTCGACGGGTCCGGGAAGATGCCGCTCGTGTTGAACAGCCGCGACCCCTCCGCGAGCGACGCGGTCGTGATCCAGAACAGCGGGAACAGCAGCACGAGCACCATCGCGAGGCCGAACAGCGTCATCAGCACGCTCTTGGCCACGTCCCAGGCGCTGCGTTTCCCGGTGCGGACGTCGTATATCGCCCGCTGGATCACCACGGCGAACCGCTTCGGCGCGGTCGCGAGGCCGATCAGCTTCGAGCGGACCAGCCCGAGCGCGCCGGCGACCAGCGCGGCCGCGGACTCGAGGGGGTTCATTCGTCACCCACCCCCTCTGCGAGGCCGCCGTAGCGCACGGCGACGTACATGAACAGCCCGACGAACCCGATCCCGACGATCAGGATCGCGGCCGACAGGCCGAACTGGTTGAACGTGATCGCCTCGCGGTAGCCGTAGACGATGATCAGCTCGTTCTGTCTCGACGGCCCCCCCTGGTTGAACACCCACGGGATCAGGAACTGCTGGAACGACGTCGCGGCCGTGAGGATCGACGCGAACAGCACCGGCCCCTTGATCGCGGGCAGCGTCACGGTCCGGAACCGCTGGAGCGCCCCCGCACCGTCGACCATCGCGGCCTCGTGGAGCGACTTCGGCACGTCCTGGAGCGCGCTCACGATGATGATCACCATGAACGGGTACGCCAGCCACACCTCGGTGGTGACGTACGCGAAGAACGCCTCCCAGCGACCGCTGAGGAACCCGATGGGCACGTCGAAGAGCAGGGCCTGCGGGGCCGACAGCGACGACATCACGTCGTTGTACCGGCCCAGGATGGTGTTGAACACGCCGAAGCGCGCGTCGCTGAACATCCCGCGCCAGACGGTGATCGTGAAGATGCCGGGGAACCCCAGCGGAACGATCACCGCGGCGCGCATGTAGCGCTTGCCCGCGACCCGGACGTGGTTCAAGAGGAGTGCGATCCCCACGGCGAGGATCACCTTGATCACGAGCGAGACGGCGACGAACAGCCACGTCGTCGTCATCGACGTCCAGAACTGCGAGTCGCCGATCAGCTGGACGTAGTTCGCCAGCCCGATCAGCTCGGCGCCGCCGCCGATCACCGACCCGGCGAACGTCGCGTCGGTGAGCGAGATGTAGAAGAGGTAGAAGATTGGGTACAGCATGAAACTCGAGAAGAGCAGCACGCCGGGCGCGACGAGGAGCAGTCCCCAGTCGCGACTGGAGAACGGCAGCGCCGACCGCAGGCGCGCCAGTCCGCTCACGCCGGTTCCGGGTTGCGAAGAGGCCATCGCTCCGAGCGGTGCCTACAGCGCCTCCCGGATCTCGGAGGCTGCCTGGTCGAGCGCGGCGTCGCTGTCCTGCTCGTCGTTGAAGACGCGCTCCAGCGCCTCCGTGACGGGCGTCCAGACGCTGTCCATGTCCGGGTGCGTCGGGATGGGGACGCCGTGGTCGACCTGCTGGGCGAACGCCTGGACCTCCGAGGAGAGGTCGCCGTTGCCCACGACGTCGGCCAGGACGGGGATGTACCCCTGTTCCGCGGCGTTGGTCTGGATGATCTCCTCGTTGGTGGTGTACCACTCGGCGAGGCCGGTCGCCGCGTCGACCGTGGACTGGTCGGCGTCGGCCAGCATCGACGAGAAGTAGAACAGCTGGATGCCCGAGTACGTGCGCGGGTGGTTCCCGTCGATGGTCGGCAGCGTCGTGACGCCGAGGTTCTCGATCGACTCCTGGAGGTTCCCGAGCTCCCACGGCCCGTTGATCGCGAACGGCGCGAGGCCGTCCGCGAACGCGACGATCTGCGACTCGTAGCCGGGGTCGGCCGGGACGTACTGCGACACCGTCTCGAGGGCGTCGATCCCGCGCTTACACGCGTCGCTGTCGACGCCGACCTCGAGATTCTGCTCGTCGAAGATGTTCCCGCCGTACGCCTGGATGAACCCGCTGGCGAAGTACGGGTCCGTCACGGGGTACGAGAGGCCGTACTGGCCGTTCTCGGGATCGTGGTGCTCCTCCATGACCGAGACCATCTCCTCTAGGGTCTCCGGCGGCTCGTCGACCATGTCCTCGTTGTAGAACAGCGTGACGGTCTCGGAGGCGAACGGGAGCCCGTAGAGCCCGTCGTTGAACTGCGCGGCCTCGCGCGCCGCCTGCGTGTAGCTGTCGAGCGAGACGTCGACGTCGTCGCTCGCGTCGTAGAGGAACGGCGGGTCCTCGCGGACCGCGAACCGGCCGACCCAGTCGTGCGCCCAGATCCACGAGTCGGGGCCGTCGCCGGCCGGGATCGCGGTTTCGAGCTGCTGGTCGAGCTCGCCGCCGGGCGCCTCCTTGTTGATGGTGTTGCCCGTCTCCGACTCGTACTGGTCGATGTAATCGGTCATCGCCTCGTCCTCGGCGTCGGAGAGGTCCGTCCACAGCCGCGCGGACCCGGTGTTGCCGCCGTCGGAACCGTCGCTTCCGTCCGACCCGTCGGAGCCGTCCGACCCGTCGCTTCCGTCGCCGCCGTCACCGCCGTCGCCGCCGGTGCTGATACAGCCCGCGAGCCCCGCGAGCGCAGTCGTTCCCCCCATCGCCTTGAGCAGCGTTCTACGTTTCTCGCTCATGCGTCCAGAACAAATGATGAATTATATTTTCATACATTTAGTGTTTGGGGTACGTTCCGATCGATCGGGATCGATCCGCGTCGACCGAACCGTTCGACGATCGACTCGACCGAGTCGAAAGAGCGGTTTCCGCTCGGGAGGGCCGGTTCCGGCCGGTTCTGCCGGGCCGACCGAGCCGAACGGGCGGGTGCGAATATTTGAGAAGAGATTGTTCACCATATATCAGGAAAACAGCAAAGAACTCATATGCCAGCGGACCGGTCTTCAGGGAAATGGCACGCGTCACGCTCGACACGCTCCGGAAGGAGTTCGACCGAGGAACCATCGTCGCCGTCGACGACCTGGACCTGGAGATCGACGACGGCGAGTTCGTGACCGTCGTCGGGCCGTCGGGGTGCGGGAAGACGACCACGCTCCGGATGGTCGCGGGGCTCGAAGAGCCGACCTCCGGTACCGTCAGCTTCGACGACGAGGACGTCACCGACATCCACGCGAAGGAGCGCCCGGTCGCGATGGTGTTCCAGAACTACGCGCTGTACCCCCACAAGACGGTCCGCGAGAACATGGCGTTCGGGCTCAAGATGAGCACGGACATGACGAAAGAGGAGCGCCACGAGCGCGTCCGCGAGATGGCCGAGATGATGGGCATCGAGGACCTGCTCGACGACAAGCCCGACGAGCTCTCGGGCGGGCAGAAGCAGCGCGTCGCGCTCGGCCGCGCCATCGCGCGCGAGCCCGAGGTGTTCCTCTTCGACGAGCCGCTCTCGAACCTCGACGCGAAGCTCCGCACGGAGATGCGCGCCGAGATCCAGAAGCTCCAGAAGGAGTTCGGCGTCACCGCGATGTACGTCACCCACGACCAGGAGGAGGCGATGACGATGGGCGACCGACTCGCCATCCTGAACGACGGGAAGCTCCAGCAGGTCGGCGCCCCCACGGAGGTGTACCAGAACCCGGTCAACGAGTTCGTCGCCGGCTTCATCGGCTCGCCGTCGATGAACTTCCTCGACGTCGACGTGGAGACCGACGGGACGACGGCGACGATCCGGGACGAGGCGTCCGGACTCGCGTTCCCGCTCAGCCGCGACTACGTCGCGGGCCACGACCTCGAGAGCGGCCCGTACACCCTCGGCGTCCGCCCCGAGAACATCGAGGTCGTCGAGCAGCCGACCGGCGAGGAGACCCTCACGGCGACCGTCGAGGTCGTCGAGCCCATCGGCTCCGACAACTACGTCCACCTCGACGTGAGCGAGGACTTCCTCGCGCGATCGCCCGCGGACGTCCAGCCCGAGGCCGGCGACGAGGTCGGCGTCACCTTCGACGAGGCGGACCTCCACCTGTTCGACCCCGAGACCGGCGAGGACGTGTTCCTGACCGAGGAGGAGATCGCGGCCGCGGTCGCTTAGAGACGGGCGATTTTCGGAGCTGGCGTCGGGGTGTGAACCGAGCGTTCGTACTTTCTCGCTGAATCGGAGGCGGACATCGTGAGTTCCGCTGCTCGGTGGGAACCCGCCGTTTCGGCAGTGAACACCGCCGAAGCTCCGGCCGCGACGACTCGATGCGCTCGGTGCGCTCCTTGACGGCCTGTCGGCCGCTCGAAGGCGCGCGCCGCCGCGGATTTGTCATGCCGAGCCGCGTCGCGGCGAGTCCTCTGTCTCGCGTCGCCGCCGACAACGGCTTGAAGTGCGCGCTCGTCGGACAGTCCGTAAGCATGGAGCCGCCAGACATCGAGCGGTTGGACGAGCGGACCGTCCAGCGGATCGCGGCCGGCGAGGTCGTCGAGCGCCCCGCGAGCGTCGTGAAGGAGCTGGTCGAGAACAGCCTCGACGCGGGTGCGAGCCGCGTGGCGGTGTCGGTCGAGTCGGGCGGCACCGAGGGGATCCGCGTGCGCGACGACGGCGTCGGCATCCCCGAAGACCAGCTGGACGCCGCCGTCGCGGAGCACGCCACCTCGAAGATCGGCGACATCGAGGACCTCGACCGCGGCGTCGGCACCCTCGGCTTCCGCGGCGAGGCGCTGTACACCGTCGGCGCCGTCTCGCGGCTCACCGTCCGCTCACGGCCTCCGGACGCCGAGGCGGGCGCGGAGATCACCGTCGAGGGCGGCGAGGTCGGCGAGGTCCGGCCGGCCGGCTGCCCCGCGGGCACGACCGTCGAGGTCAACGACCTCTTCTTCAACACGCCCGCCCGCGAGAAGTTCCTCAAGCGGACGGCGACGGAGTTCGACCACGTGAACACGGTCGTGACGAGCTACGCGCTCGCGAACCCGGACGTGGCGGTCTCCTTAGAACACGACGGCCGCGAGACGTTCGCAACCGAGGGGAACGGCGACCTCCGGTCGGCCGTCCTCGCCGTCTACGGCCGCGAGGTCGCCGAGTCGATGATCGACGTGGACTGGACGCCCGAGGGGAGTGAGACGGACGGCGCGGCCGACGCCGACGGCGCCCCCGTCGAGCGCGTGACGGGACTCGTCTCGCACCCTGAGACGGCGCGCTCGACGCGCGACTACCTCTCGACGTACGTCAACGGGCGGTACGTCACCGCGAGCGCGCTCCGCGAGGCGACCCTCGACGCCTACGGCGGCCAGCTGGCCCCCGACCGCTACCCGTTCGCGGTCCTCTTCGTCGAGGTCCCGGCCGGCGACGTGGACGTGAACGTCCACCCCCGCAAGCTGGAGGTCCGCTTCGACGAGGAGCCGGCGGTCCGCGCCGCCGTCGAGACGGCCGTCGAGGACGCCCTCCTCGACCACGGGCTGATCCGCTCGACGGCGCCCCGCGGGCAGTCGGCGCCCGACGAGACCGCGGTCGC
Organism: Halorubrum sp. Atlit-8R; assembly: GCF_003666025.1. Lineage (NCBI taxonomy): Archaea > Methanobacteriati > Methanobacteriota > Halobacteria > Halobacteriales > Haloferacaceae > Halorubrum > Halorubrum sp. Atlit-8R. The sequence continues at coordinate 476,995 of NZ_QPLV01000001.1, read as the reverse complement.
CCCGGAGACGCCCGACGTCGAGGCCGTCGGCGGCGCGGACACCGGCCACGAGCGCGCCGCGCGCGAGGGGCGCGAGCGCGCGACCGAGTCCGCGGCGTCGGGCGACCCGACGGACGCCGGAGGCGGCTCGGAGGACGCTCGCGACGGCGAAGTCCCTCGGGCCGACGATGACACCGACCGGGCTGACGAGAACGCCGCTCGGCCCGACGATGACACCGACCGGGCCGCCGCCGCCGAGGGCGACGACGACCCGTCGGCGCCGACAGAGCTGGACCCCGCGGACGACGCGGCGTGGTCGGTCGACGGGCTAGGCGGCGAGGGCGCGTCGACGGACGGACCGGCCGGCGAACGGACAGGTTCCGGGCGCACCGACGCGGGCGGCGACGCTCGGCCGTCCCCGCGAAGCTGGCAGGCGGACTCCGCGGACCGCGACGGCGAGCCGCCGACGGAGACCGACGAGGTTGCGGGGGCGACCGGCGACAGCGCGGAGACGCTGAGCGACGCGGCCGAGCAGGGTTCCGATTCGCCGGCCGGCGAGGAGGAGGACAACCGGTCCCCCGCCGAGGAGTCGTCGCGGCCCTCTCCGCGGGCGCGCCCCGCGACGCGGCAGCGGACCCTCGGCGGCGAGGGGACCGAGCGCGAGCGCGAGTTCGACTCGCTACCCTCGCTGCGGGTGCTGGGACAGCTCCACGAGACGTACGTCGTCGCCGAGGCGCCCGACGGGCTCGTGCTGATCGACCAGCACGCGGCCGACGAGCGGGTGAACTACGAGCGGCTGAAGGCGGCGTTCGCGGACGGCGCGGACGCGCAGGCGCTCGCGGAGCCGGTCCGCATCGAGCTGACGGCGCGCGAGGCGGCGCTGTTCGAGGAGTTCGTCGACGACCTCGCGGGGATCGGGTTCCGGGCCGAGCGCGCGGGCGAGCGCGAGGTCGCGGTGACGGCGGTCCCGGCCGTCTTCGACGCCGCGCTCGACCCCGACCTCCTGCGTGACGCGCTGTCCGCGCTGGTCGACGACGCCGCCGCGGGCGACGAGCCGGTCGCCGACGCGGTCGACGAGCTGCTCGCCGACCTCGCCTGTTACCCCTCGGTGACGGGGAACACCTCGCTGACCGAGGGCCGCGTCGTCGACCTCCTCGACCGGCTCGACGCCTGCGAGAACCCCTACGCCTGCCCGCACGGGCGCCCGGTCGTGATCCGGCTCGACCGTGAGGAGATCGGGTCGCGATTCGAGCGTGACTACCCGGGCCACGGCGGGCGGCGCGCGGAGTAGCGTCCGCCGGGAGCGACCCTGACAGCGCGGGGACGCGGAGCCCGACTCACCGCCGATCCCGAATATCACGGTTGATACCAGCGGGCCGCCGTTTAACACGTTGGTTTTCGTGATAGATCGTATGCCGATCGCATCGGTGAAAGACAGCTACGGGGCGAAACTGGGGGTCGGGTACGTCGCGACGGGGGCGTTCATCGTCGCCGTCGGCGTGGTCACGAACGACGCGAACGCGACGGTCGTCGCGGCCGTCGCCGGACTGCTGACGCTGGGGTCGATCAACGCGGCCGAGACGATCGCCAGCGTCACGGAGATCGGCGCGCAGACGCGGCGCGTCGCGAACGGCGACATCGACCGCGAGGTGCGGTCTACACGGACCGACGAGTTCGGCGAACTGGCGGGCTCCATCGAGGAGATGCGGGTCTCGCTGAAGGACCGACTCGCGGAGATGGAGCGGACGCAGGACGAGCTCGAAGACGCGCGGGCGGAGGCGACGGAGATGGCCGAACGGTACCGCCGGACGGCCGACCGCTACGCCGAGGTGATGGAGGAGGCGGCGACCGGCGACCTCACGCGCCGGGTCGACGTCGACGAGAGCGACGAGAGCCTCGCGACCGTCGGGGAGTCGTTCAACCGGATGATGGACGACCTCCAGGCGACCGTGGAGACGGTCCGGGAGATGGCCGACCGCATCGAGGCCGACGCCGGCGAGATGGCGGAGATGAGCAACGAGGTCGAACAGCGCGTCGCCAGCGCGACCGGGAGCGCGACGACGATCCGGGGGCAGGCGAGCGACCAGCGCGCGGAGCTGGAGTCGATCGCCGCCGACGTCGAGAACATCAGCGCCTCGGCCGAGGAGATCGCGGCGACCGTCGACGACCTGTCGGACCGGAGCGAGGCGGTCGCGGCGACGAGCGACGACGCGCGCAGCTCCTCCCAGAGCGCGCTCGACGAGATGGCCGAGGTCGAGTCGGAGGCAGAACGCGCCGTCGACCGGGTCGAGCGGCTCCAGGAGGGGATGGACGAGATCACCGAGATCGTCGACATCATCGGCGAGATCGCCGAGCAGACCGACATGCTCGCGCTGAACGCCTCGATCGAGGCGGCCCGCGCGGACGGCTCGGGCGACGGGTTCAGCGTGGTCGCAGAGGAGGTGAAGGGGCTCGCCGAGGAGACGCAGTCGCGCGCGAACGAGATCGACGAGATGATAGACGAGATCGCCGACCAGACCGAGGAGGTGACGGTGTCGATCCGCTCGACGCAGGAGCGCGTCCAGAACGGGACCGACACCGTCGAGTCGACGCTCTCCGACATCGAGTCGATCGCCGACTCGGTCGACGAGATCAGCGGGTCGCTCGCGGAGATCCGCCGGACGACCGCCGACCAGGCGAACACGGTACAGGACACGGCGGAGTCCGTCGACGAGATCACGGAGCTCAGCACTGAGACCGCCGAGACGGCCGAGGAGACGGCGGCGGAGATACAGGAGGGACAGTCGGTCGTCGAGGACGTGTCCGACTCGCTGCGCGAGTTCCAGACCGACGCCGTGACGACGCTCCAGGACCGCGTCGCGGCCTTCACCGTCGAGGGGAGCGACGCCGGGACCGGCGGTCCGGCCGCCGAGGGCGGCGCCGGCCGCTCGCGGGCGACGACCGACGGGGGTGCGCGATGACGGGCGCCGTCACCGCCGCGTACTGGATCGCGGCCGTCGGCTTCCTCGTCGGCCTCGGGATCACGGCGGCGCTGTACGCGAAGCTCAACGGGTCGGAGCACCGCGGCCGACTGGCCGCGCTGGCGGTGATCCCCGGGTTCGCCGGGCTCGCGTACGTCGGGATGGCGCTCGGAGTCGGGACCGTGACGGTGAACGGGAACGAGCTGGTCGGGCTCCGCTACGTCGACTGGATCGTCACCACGCCGCTGCTCGTCGGGTTCATCGGCTACGTCGCCGGCGCGTCGCGCCGCGCCATCGCGGGCGTGATGGTGGCCGACGCGCTGATGATCGCGTTCGGGGCCGGCGCGGTCGTCGCCGGCGGGACGCTCAGGTGGGTTCTGTTCGGCGTCTCGGCGCTGTTCCACGTCACGCTGTTCGCGTACCTGTACGTGATCTTCCCGCGGTCGGTCCCCGACGACCCGATGCAGCGGGGCCTGTTCAGCCTGCTGAAGAACCACGTCGGGCTGCTGTGGCTCGCGTACCCGTTCGTCTGGCTGATGGGCCCGTCGGGCGTCGGGTTCACCGGCGCGGTGGGCGTCGCGCTGACGTACGCCTTCCTCGACGTGCTGGCGAAGGTGCCGTACGTCTACTTCTTCTACGCGCGGCGGCAGGCGTTCACCGACGTGGTGTCCGCCGCGGCCGCGGACCGCGACGGCGCGGCCCCGTCGCTCGGCGACGAGACGCCGACCGGGGCCGACTGAGGCCTCGCGGGGGCCTCCCGTTCCGCAACCGGGCCGGGGCACCCCGACGACGGCGACCGCAGAGAGGTACGTTTTAGGCGACTGCGACGGACCCAGCGGTATGGAACGCGTAGCGATCGTCGGCGCGTCGATGACCAGGTTCGGGCAGCGCGACGCCTGGGTGCGCGAGCTGCTGGCGGAGGCGGGCGCGGCCGCGCTCGACGACGCCGGCGTCGACGGCGACGACCTCGATCACCTGTACGTCTCGAACATGGCCAGCGGCGAGTTCGAGGGGCAGACCGGCGTCCCGAACGCCCTCGCCCACGACCTCGCCGCGCAGCCGGCCTACACCGCGCGGATCGACCAGACCTCCTCGTCGGGCGGCGCGGGCGTGTACGCCGCGTGGCAGTCGGTCGCGTCCGGCGCGAGCGACCTCACGATGCTGGTCGGCGGCGAGAAGATGACCCACCGGACGACCGCGGAGGCGACCGACGTGATCGCGTCGCTCACCCACCCGGTCGAGTACAAACACGGCGTGACGCTCCCCTCGTTCGCGGGGCTCACCGCGCGGCTCTACCTCGACGAGTACGACGCGCCACGCGAGAGCCTCGGGAAGGTCGCGGTGAAGAACCACAGGAACGGGGTCGACAACCCCCACGCGCAGTTTCAGAAGGAGGTCGACCTCGACACCGTCCTCGACTCGCCGGTCGTCGCCGACCCCCTCCGATTGTACGACTTCTGTCCGATCACGGACGGCTCGGCGGCGCTCGTGTTCTGCCCCGAGTCCGTCGCCGAGGAGTACGCGCCGGACGGCAGCTACGCCGTGATCAGCGGGATCGGCGGCGCGACCGACACCCACGTCGTCCACGAGCGCGCGGACCCGACGACGATGGGCGGGGTCGTCGACTCCTCCGAGGTCGCCTACGAGATGGCCGGCATCGGTCCGGACGACGTGGACGTGGCCGAGCTCCACGACATGTTCACCATCCTGGAGTTCCTCCAGAGCGAGGACCTCGGCTTCTTCGAGAAGGGCGAGGGGTGGAAGGCGGTCGAGGAGGGCGTCACCGACCGCGACGGCGACCTGCCGATCAACACCTCGGGCGGGCTCAAGTCGAAGGGCCACCCCCTCGGGGCGAGCGGCGTCGCGCAGGTGTACGAGATATTCAAGCAGGTCACGGGCGACGCCGGCCCGCGACAGGTCGAGGCCGACACGGGCCTCGCCTGCAACGTCGGCGGGTTCGGGAACTGCGTGACCACCACTATCCTGGAGGGAAGCCAATGAGCGACAACGAGACGACCGACGGCGAGGACGGGGCAGCGCCCGGCGAGGAACCGACCTTCGAGGCGGCGGAGTACGCGGACGGGACCGTCACCTACCCGCCTCACACCGTGAGCCCGGACGGCGCCGAGCGCGTCGGGACGGTCGACCTCCGCGAGTACGAGGGCCGGGTCGTCACGTGGACGACCTCGACCGCGACGCCGCCGGGGGTCCGCGAGCCGAACACCCTCGCAATCGTCGAGTTCGAGATGGGTGACGACTACGACGGACCGCCGGTCCGCGCGCTCGGACAGGTGGCCGAGCGGGGCGACGCGGGAGCGGGCGACGACGGAGACGGCGAGCAGTTCGACGTCGCCATCGGCGACCGCGTCGAGCCCGTCCACGCCGGCGAACTGCGCGAGCCGGGCGCCGGCATCCGCGAGCCGGAGAGCCAGGACTGGGACGGGTTCCGGTTCCGCCCGGTCGAGTAGCGGTCCCCCTCGCGCGGCACGGGCTCAGGCCCGGAACCGCGACGCGTCGGTGTCGGTGAGCGGCCCGAGCCGCTCCGCGTGGACGCCGTCGAGCGTGTAGACGTCCGGGCGGTACCGGATCTCCTCGGTCACGCCGTGAGCGTCCCGGAGCCGGCGCCGCACCCGGTCGACGTCCTCGCGGTCGAAGTAGTTCGGCGTGAACACCAGCACGGCGTAGTTCTCCTCGCCGAAGGCCTCGCGGCCGGCGCGGGTCGTGACCTTCGCGTCCCAGAACCGCCCGGCCGCGACGTCGTCGACCACGCCCTCCCAGAGGTCGTCGACCGCTCCCGCGGGGCGCTCGACGAGCCACTTCCCGCTCAGGTACGTCGTCTCCAGCGCGAGGCGGTCGGCGTCGCGAACGGTCTCGGGGTCGGCCGGGGGCGCATCCGCCCGCTCCCGGTCGACCCCCGGCAGGTCGGCCTCGGTCGTCGCTGCCGGGCGCGTCACGTCGTGGGTCGGGAAGTAGGCGTCGCGGGCCTGTCGCGGGAACCCGGTCACGTGCTTGACCCGGAGCCAGTGCCAGCCGGCCTCGTCGATCGCGGTCGGCGACCGGTCGGTGACCATGGCGTCGGTTCGGCGCCGCGGGTGAAAACGGTCCCGTCCGTCGCGACGCGAGGTTGCGGGGTCGCCACGCTCAGACCCCCCGGTAGTCGCCGAGCCGCGTCCCGTCGAGCAGGTAGGCGTCGGCGGCGGGCAGCGCCGCGGGGAGGTACGGCGCGAGGAACGACTGCCCCTCGACGTTGACCCACGTCCCGCCCGAGCGCTCGTTGAACGCGGGGAAGACGACGAGTTCGGGCGAGTCGGCCGCGCGGTCCCCCTCGTCGCCCGACTCGGTGAACGCCGCGGGGTCGAGCTCCCCGCGGAGCCACGCGCGCTCGACGCGCGAGCCGCCGACCGCGTCCTCCAGCCGCACCTGCGGGTGTTCGTGGCCGGTACACACCACGTCGGCGTCGAGGAGCCCCGGGTCCGGCCAGGTGTGGCCGTGGCAGACGCCGACGGCTCCCGGGGAGTCGCCGAGCAGCCCGCCCTCGGGACCGATCACGTCGAGGTCGTCCGCGAACGCCTCGGCGACGCCCGCGTCGTGGTTCCCCTCGACGAGCGTCATCGGGACGCGGTCGGTGACGGCGCGGACCAACGTCTCCAACTCCTCGCGCTCGTCGCCGTCGGGCGCGCCGATGCGGTGCGCGAGGTCGCCGAGGACTACGAGCCGATCGGCGTCGGTCTCGGCGAGGAGGTCGCAGAGCCGCTCGCGGCGCGCGTCGGCGCGGGAGTCCAGTTCGACGCCGCGCTCGTAGCGCAGGCCGACCTCGATGCCGGCGTGGACGTCGGCGACGAGCAGCGCGCGCTCGCCGCCGAGGTCGGCCACGGCGGCCGGCTCGCCGACGACCGGCTCCACCCGCGCCATCAGATCGGCTTGAGCAGCCCGTCGCCGGGCTCGTAACACTGCCCGCTCATCAGCGCGTCCTGGATGGCGTCCTCGACCGCGCCGGGCTCGACGCCGTGGTCGTCGGCGACGCGCTCGACGACCGCCTCGCGGGGCGCGCCGTCGCCGTCGTCGAGGTCGCCCATCGCCGCGACCGCGGCGGCTTCGAGGTCGACGTCCTCGTCGGCCTCGGTCGCGTCGGCCTCGTCGTCCTCCGTCGGTTCGGCGGCCTCGGTCGCCGGGTCGGCCGGCTCGCTCTCCTCGGTCGCGGCGCCGGTCGCCTCGTCCGCGGCCGCCGCGGGGTCGTCGACCGGCTCCTCGGCGAGGTCCTCGGGGTCCGGCACGTCGATGTCGGCCTCGCCCGGCTCGTCGACCTCGGTGCCGGTCGAGAAGTCGGTGCCGAACTCGGACTCGATCTCCTCGCGCTCCTCGTCGTCGAGCTGGTACATGTCGTCGGCGTCGGCGTCCGCGTCGAGGTCCGCGGTCGCGTCCGCCTCGCTCCCGTCGTCGAACGCCGCGTCCGCGTCGCCGCCGGCGTCGAAGTCGCCGAGCCCGCCGTCGTCGGCCGCCGCGTCGGCCGGATCCGCGGCAGGGTCGTCGGCGTCGCCGAGGGAGTCGGATTCGGCGGTCGAAGCGGACGCCGGCTCGGCCGTCTCGTCCGTCGGCGACCCGACGGCGTCGTCGGTCGACGCCTCGCTAGAGTCGCCGAGCGACGAGTCGGTCTCGGGGGACGACGAGTCGGCGTCGGTGGTCGCCCCGGAGTCGACGGTCGCCCCGGAGTCGGCGGTTGCCCCGGAGTCGGCGGTCGGTTCCGAGTCAGCGGTCGATTCCGACTCCGCGGCCGAGTCCGATTCCGCGCTCGGTTCGGCGTCGCTCGCGGCGGGAGACGGTTCCGCCTCGGGGGCGCTCGCCTCGCTCGGAGTTCGGTCGGTATCGGTCGTCGCCGCCGGCTCGGCGACCGTCACGTCGGTCTCCGGGAGCGGACCGAGCGCTGTCTCGCCGCCCTCGTCGGGGGCGAGGTCGAGGGCGCGGACCTCGTCGCGGTCGCCCGCGATCATCTCCAGGGCGTCGACCGCGAGCCGGCGGACCGCCTCGGCGTAGACCGCGGTGGTGCCGTAGTGGTCGATGGCCTTCGGGATCCCCGCGGCCAGCGGGGCGGGGGCGCCACCCGCCTCCAGCGCCGCGCGGAGGTCGTCACCCCGGAGGTCGGAGTCGAGCGCCCGCGCGAACACCGCGAGGCGGTCGAGCGTCGCCTCCGCGGCGGAGACGACCCAGCGGTCGCGGGTGTCGGCGTCGACCTCGTTGAGGCTCTCTGGGCGGACGGAGGTGAACACGCGGTCGGAGTCCTCCGGCTCGAAGGTGCGCGCCTTGCCCGTGAGCGCGACGAACGCCGGCGGGTCGGCGCGCTCCAGGAAGGTCTGCGCCTCCGGCTGGTACTGGCCCGCGTAGGTGACGAACGCGCCGGAGGGGTCGACGACGCGGCCGCGCCGCGTCTCGTCGTTGACGCGCTCGACCTCGGTGAGCACGCCGGCGGTGAACAGGCGGTTCACGCGCGCGCCGGTCGGGGTGACGACGTAGTTCGGGGCGCGCTCCTCGTCGCTCTCGGAGTACGACAGCGAGGCGTCGTCGAACTCCGCGGCGAACACCCGGTAGGCGACCTCTCGCGTGCCGGGGCCGTCGTCGCTCATTCGCCCACCTCCGCGAGCGCGGCGCGGGCGTGCTCGGCGGGGTCGTCGTCGGCGAGCGCGAACTCGACCGCGTCGAGGGTGGCGCCGTAGTCGTCGACCGAGAGGTTCCCGCGGACGCGGTAGGCGCGCCCCACGAGCGAGTCGGCGATGTCGTCGGCGACGACCTGCTTGTCCATCGCGTCCTTCGCGGCTTCGAGGGCGTCGTCGAGCCCGCCGCCGTACACCTCGGCGGTGAGCTCGTCGTCGAGGACGACGGTGACGGTGTCGGTGCCGTCGTCGAGGATGGCCTTCACGCGCAGGTCGTCCTCGCCGTCCACGTCGCCGTGGCTCCGGCACTGGCCGTTCTGGACGACGCGGCCGCACTCGGGGCAGCGCTCGATGAGCCCGGAGCCGTCCCGGACCTCCAGCACGTTCCCGACGACCTCGACGTCGAACATGCCGCCGGAGCCGACCGCGTCGGCGATCGACAGCCGCGGGGCGTCCTCGGCGACCTCGACGGGGTCGGGAAGCGGGGTGACCGTCGAGAACTCCGTGAGGTTGATCGAGGGGACGCCGCGGAACTCCCGGACGTACACGTCCTCGATGCGGAGATCCGCGCCGACCGCTATCTCGGAGCGGGGCTGCCAGTCGGTGAAGGGGAGCTTCGCCGTCTCGTCGCCGACGACCCCCTCCAGGATCTCCGTCTCGCCGTCGCGGCCGGAGATGGTCTTCTCGTCGACCTCCAGCACGCGGACCTCGACGTTGCGGCCGCGGTCGCCGGCCGCGATGTCGACGAGGCTCCGGTCGCCGCCGACCTCGCGGTCCACCTCGACGGGCTCGTCGGCGATGGCGACCGTCGTCGAGTCGTTGAGGTTGAGCTCCGGCTCCCCCTCCCACTCGCGGACGCCGGCGTTGCCGATCGTCAGCGAGTCGCCCGGCTCGAAGCCGAAGTCCTGCCACGCAGTGTAGGAGATGACGCCGGTCTCGTCGGCGATCTCACCCTCGCGGATCGTGAGGTCGTCGCCCTGGTATCGGATGGTGCGCGTCCCCTGCGTCAGCACGCGGACGGTGACCGTCACGCCGTCGTTCTCGGTAGTGATCTCGCCCACGTCGACCGCGTCGGGCGTCGGCGACGACCCGCCGCCGCCCCCGCCGTGCTTCCGGCGGACGCTCTGTTTCGCCTCGTCGATGGGGACGCTGTACTCCAGCAGGTTCTGTAGGTCGGCTTTGACCTCCTCTTTGTCGACGCCGAGGTCGGAGGCGAGCTCCTCGGCATGGCTGTTGACGTCCATCGAAGCGAGGTTCGGCGCGGCCGCACAAAAGGATTCACCACCGTTCGAGCCGGCGGCGGGCGGGAGCGCAGCGCCCGCGACGGCCGATGGAATTACAGCGGCCGCGACGGCCGGTAGGGCTAAACCGCCCCCGTCCGCAACGTGGGGCATGGACGAGATCGACGTCGACGCGCGGATCACCGACGACCGCACGGTCATCGACGTGACGGGAACGAGAGACGTCGCCGTCGTCGTGCGGTCCGCGGACGGCGAGCGGATCTACCTCCCGCCCGAGGGGTTCGACGACCCGGTCGGGGGGTCGCCGTACACCTCGCCGTATCAGGGCGCCGGCGCCGGCGGCGAGGAGAGCCCGTACGGCGGGACGACCGGCAGCACGCGCGGCGTGATGGAGACCGCGGACGGCTTCCGGGTCACGCACCCGCAGCCGGTGACGGAGTTCGACGTGTATCGGGGCGACGAGGACTGAGCCCGCCGCGGGCGGCGGACGAGACTGGAGCGGGAGTAGTCAGGCGACGTCTTCGTACACGGCGAGCGTGTCCTCGGCCACGTCAAGCCACTCGCGGCGCTCGTACTCCGGCGGCTCCTCGCGGTCGAGCGCCTCGATGAGCCCGTGGACGATCGACTCCGAGTCCGTCGCGACCTCGACGAGGCAGCCGTCGGGGAGCACCTCCGCGACGCCCGAGGGGGTCGCGACGACCTGCGTCCCGGCCTCTAACGCCTCCGTGATCGTGATCCCGAACGGCTCCGCGTACGACGGCGAGACGAACGCGTCCGAGGCGGCGTAGTAGTCGCCGAGCTCCGCCTCGGGGACGTAGCCGACGAACTCGACGCGGTCCTCGATGCCGAGCAGCTCCGCGAACCGCTTGAGCTGGTCGGTCTGGTGGCCGGAGCCGCCGACGACGAGCGTCACGTCGCGGCCGCGCAGCTTCTTGACCGCGTACAGGAGGTGGGAGATCCCCTTCTGGTCGGTGTGGCGCCCGACGAAGAACAGCATCTCGCCGTCGATGCCGAGGTCCTCGCGCACGTCCTTGCCGGAGAACGTCGGCGTCGAGAAGCCGTTGTACACGACCCGCGAGTCCGCGTCGTACAGCTCCCGGATGTCCGAGCGGACGATCTCGCTGACCGCGATGTTGGTGTCGGCGGCGTTCGCGAGGCGGCGCTCGGTCTCGACCTCGCGGCTCGGCGGGTCGATGTTGCGGTCGCTCGCCAGCGAGTGGAACGAGGAGACCCAGGTGGCGTCGGACGCGCGGGCGGCGGCGCGCCCGGGGCCGTACCCGAACCAGTCGTGCGTGTGGATCACGTCGTGGTCGGGCGCGAGCTCGGCGAAGCGGTCGGAGAGCTCGCCGACGCGCGCCGCGACGTCGCCCTCGCCGGTCTCGACGGGTTCGAGGCCCGGCTCGTCGTCGGGGGCGAACTCCGCGGGCAACACCAGGGTGACCTCGACCCCGAGGTCGTCGCGGAGCCCGGTGAACAGTTCCCCTACGTGGACGTCGAGCCCGCCGGTGATGTTCGGCGGGAACCCCCACCCCAGCATGAGTACGCTCGGCGGCATACACCCTCGTTTCTGGAGTCACCACTTAGGTATGCCCCTCGTGGCGTGGGAGAACGGAGAGACAGAGGGCGAGGAAAGGAGTCGGCGGGGGACGCGGTCGGACCGCGCTCAGGCCGCGCGGACCGCGTCGCGCAGCGCGTCGGTGCGCTCGGTGATCGAGCCGGCGGCGTCCGCGAGCACGTCGAGCGGGTCGCCCTCCTCGGCTTTGACCGTGAGGACGGGCTCGGTCTGCCCCCCGGACTGCTCGGGGTTCATGTCGTAGGTCGCGGCCGCGACGTCGTCCGACTCCAGCAGGGCGCCCTTCAGCACGTTCATGAACGTGTGGTCCTCGCCCGCGATCTCGATGTGGAGTTCCGTGTCGGTCTTCTCGATGACCCGCAGTTCCATACCCGTCAGGTCGGGCGAGCGGCGTTTCAAGCTTTCGTCTCCCGGATATCGCCGGATGCGGACGGGTCGCACGCACCCGGAAAGCACTTCCATCGCCCGCCGAGACGGCGGGTATGTCCGCCGATCGACCCGCGATCCGACGGTTACCGCTCGACGAGGCGGCCCTCCGCCGGTACGCGGCCGACCTGTGGCTCCCGTACAACCGCGACCTCGCCGACGCCGTGGCGGCCCACGACCTCGCCGACTGGCCCGCGGAGCGCTTCATCGAGCGACACGTGGATTTCTCCCGGGACCGACTGGAGGAGGCGGGGAGCCGCGGCTGGGTCGCCGCGACCGCCGGCGACGGCGCGGACGACGCCGAAGTCGACCCCGCGACCGCCGACGTGACCGACCCCGCCCTCGACCTCGTGGGGCTGCTGATGACGAGCGTCGACGAGTGTCCCGACCCGTTCGACCGCCCGGACCGGCTGGTGATCGGCGAGATATACGTCGCGGAGCCGTTCCGCGGCACAGGGCTCGCCGAGCGGTTCGTCGAGCGCGCGGCCGCCGACGCCCGCGACCACGGCTGCGAACAGCTCCGGCTCGACGTCGACGTCGACAACGAGCGGGCCGTGGCGTTCTACGAGCGGATCGGGTTCGAGGACTACCGCAAGCAGATGACGATGGCGGTCGACCGCGTCGACGAGGGATGAGCCCCCGGCGCCGCCGCTGGACGGTCGATAAACGCAAAACGGGTCGCGTCGGTCGGCCGAGGGGTTACTCGTCGGCGTCGACCGCGACTTCGTCGGCGTCGACGTCGACGGACGCCTCCTCCTCGGCGGCGACCTCGCTCGGGCGCGCTTCGAGGGTCAGCTTCTGGACCTCGACGCGGCGGAGCGGGTAGATCTCCTTGGCGTCGCCGTAGATGGCCGACGAGAGGTTCCCGTCGACGATGGCGTCGACGAACGCCTCGAAGGTGCGCTCCTCGGCGGCGGCGTGGACCTTGTCGATCATCACGCGGCGGATCGCCTTCTCCTGGGAGCGGTCCGCCTTCTTCGTCGTCAGCGCGACGGGCTGGACGCGGATGCGGTAGTCGTCCGTCGTCAGCACCGTGATCGACGCCTCGACCTTCGAGGCGCCGCGGCGGACGAGCGAGCGCAGGTAGTCCCGCGTCAGCTCGTACTTGATGAACTCGGTGTACGCCGAGTCGCTGCCCACGTCGGTGATCTTGAAGGTCAGCTTCGTGTTGTTCGCGTTGGAGTCGCCCGTCAGCTCGTCGAGCGTCGTCGTGATCGTGCGGCCGACGACCTGCTGGGGCTCCTCGGCGAGGGTCTCGCCGAGCTCCTGCCGGTCGAACTGTTCGGGCGCCAGCACGGTGTACCAGCGCTTCTGTTCTCTGCTCTTGGATACGGATCGTTCGCTCATGTGTCGGGTTGTGTGTCGGTGTCGGTCGTCTGCGGTTCGTCTGCGGAGTCGAGGGAGTCGGCGTGCGCGGCGTCTGCGTGGTCGCGTGCGCGTTCGATCACGTGGTCGGCGACCCGCAGGTTCACGAGGTGGTCGTCCAGCGTCGACTGGAGCCCGCCGGTTGTCGGCCGCTCGACCGCGCACGCGACGACGTCGCCGTCGACGCGCGTGCGCATCGAGTCGGTCTCGTCCGGGGCGAGCGCGGCCGCGACCGTCGCGGCGTCGGCGTGCTCGGTCCGGACCGTCGCGGTCCGTGCCGCGTCGGCGCCCGGCGAGGCGTCGCCCGCCATCTCAGATCGCCTCCCGGAGCGCGGCCAGCGCCGCCGTGACGTCGGCGTCGCCGGGGTCGTTCGCGTCCGTCGCGACCGAGACGCCGCCGCGTTCGGGGGTGCCCCAGCCGTCGCCGCCGACCGCGCCGGCGGCGGCCCGGCAGGCGTCGCCGAGGTCGGTCGGCTCGCCGGTCGCGTCGCCCGCTGCGCGGCCACCGCCGGTGGCGGCGGCGGCGAGCCGGCCCGCGCCCTCGTCGAGCGCGACCGCGACGGGCTCCGGCGAGCGGAAGTCCCGGACGAGCCGGGCGACCGTCGGCAGGACCGCCTCCGATGCGTCGACGCGGGCGACGACGCAGCCGTCGTACCGGCCGACCGTCGCGGCGTCGAGCGCGCGGTGGGCCGCCAGGCCGTGGCGGCGCCACGCGTCGAGCGCGCTCTGTCGGAGCGAGTCGTCCGGGTCGCTCGCGAGCGCGAGCGCGACGCCCGTCCCGGGCGCCTCCCGAGCGAGCGCGTCGAGCACGTCGGCGTAGCCGCCGACCGTGGCGAACGGGCCGTCCGTCGCGTACGGGCGGAGCGCGCGCTCGACCGCCGAGGCCGCACGCTCGCTCGCGTCGTCGCCGTCGACGGCGTCGACAGCGACCAGCGACGCGAACCGGCGGCGGTCGTCCGCGTCGGGGTCGGCCGGCAGCCCCAGCGGGGCGAGCGCGTCGCGCGCCGCCTCGGGATCGCCGGAGTACCGCGTCGCCGCGAGCGTCGAGGCCGCGAGGGCCTCTGCCCGCGAGGGCGCGGCGTCAGCGTCGTCGCCCGTCGCGCCGCCCGAGACCGGGAGCGCGACGCCGGGGCGCCGCTCGACGCGGCCGGCCCGCTCCGCGGCGTCGAGCGCGTCGCCCGAGCCGTCGGCGCCGGGGATCGACCCGGCCGCGACGACGCCGGCGAGCGCGACCACGGGGTCGGGGTCGCCGCCGAGCGCGCGGGCGATCGCGAAGGCCGCCGTGCTGGCCGGGCGCCCCGTGCCGGGGATCGCGTGCGGCCCGCGGTCGACGCCGACGGTCACCGCGACCCCGTCGTCGGGATCGTCGGGGACCGGGTCGGCGGCCACCCGCGCCTGGAACGGCGTGCCCGTCGCTCGGAGCGCTCGCGCGAGCAGCCCCGCGGCTGCCAGCGCGTCGCCGTCGTCGGTCGCGACGAGCCGGACGAACGGCGCGTCTGCGAGGACGCCGGCGAGCGCGTCGGGGGCGGGCGTGGCGGACGTCGCTTCGGTCATGGGTGGGTCTCGTGGGGTGTCGTCGCCGCGTCTCGCCGCGTTACTCCTCGAGCAGCTCGACGGCGTTCTCGTAGGTGTACGTGAACTCCTCGTCGAGCTCGTCGCCGCGGTAGTAGTTCGCGAGGCGGCGGATCTTCGACTCCGTGTTCTGGAGCGCGCGCTTGTTCTGGTGGTCCTGCCCGTTCTCCTCCATGTGCTCGCGCAGGCGGATCGCCTGCCGCATGAGGTTACGGAGGTCCTCCGGGAGGTCGGCGTCGGCGTCGTGCTCCTCGAGGATCTCGGTGACCTTCTTCCCGGTCGCCAGCTTCACGTCCGGGATCGGGACGCCTTTGACGCCCTCGTCGCGCAGCTTGAGGCCGATGACGCTGGGGTCGTGGCCCTGCTCCGCCAGTTCGACGACGCGGGACTCGATGTCCTCGGCGTCGACGTCGCTCCACTCCGGGGTCTCGTCCGTCGCCGGCTTGTCCGAACCGGACGAACCGCGACGGCGCGTGTGCATTCGTGCCATTGTCTGTCTGGTTGGAACGGCACAACCGCAACGTGACCGCGACTCCGCGCGGCGCGGCTACGGACCGCTCGCGGACCGAGCGATCCGACCGGACGGCCCGCGCGAGCGGACCGCCAGACCGCGACGCCGGAGGCGTCGGCGCACTGCTACATTCCCAAGCCGCGGGCGAAAGGGCCCCGGCGAGTCGGATCTGCAGCTGTGCTGTTCCCGTGTGAGGGGTCGCCGTCGGGGTTCTTAAGCGTGTTCTTGTGGGTCGGGGCGTTCCGGTGAGATGGAGTGTTCTTGTCGGCCGGAGCGCCCTCGTGGATCGGTGCGTTCTCGTTGGGGCGAGCGTTCCCGTGGAGCGAGCGACGAGTGCGGCCGCGCTCTCGTCCGCGCTCGCTCCGCGCCGCCCGGGGTTTTGTTCCGCGCGAGTTCTCCGCGGAAAGGAGGATTTAGGTGAGTCGTCGGTGTTCGGGGCGATGTGACCGACAGATGACCGAGACCAGAGACGGGGCTCCGTCGGCGACCGACGGCGGGGACCCGCCAGACGGTAGCGAGTTCGGCGTCGGCGACCAGGGCGGCGACGGCCCGCGGATCGAGTTCCGCGGGGGCAAGTGGGCGAGCACGGTCCCGCTCGTCTTCTTCATCGGCTGGGCGATCCTCCAGAGCGGCGTCCTCGGCATCGGCGACACCAACGGCCTCGTCGTCGGCGCGCTGATCGGGACGACCCTCGGGATGTTCCTCGTTCGCGGCGACTGGAAGGCGTACGCCGACACAATCTTCGAGGGGATGACCCAGCGCGTGGCCGCGACCGCCATCGTCGCGTGGCTCTGGGCCGGCATGTTCGCCGAGACGCTCCAGGTCGGCGGGTTCGTGGAGGGGCTCATCTTCGCGGCCGACGCCCTGAACGTCGGCGCGACCACGTTCCCGGCCGCCGCGTTCGTCCTCTGCGGCCTGCTGGCGACCGGGATCGGCACGGGGTACGGCGCGACCGTCGCGTTCGTCACCCTGTTCTTCCCGGCCGGCGTCCTCATCGGCGCGAACCCCGTGCTGCTGTTCGCCGCCATCCTCTCGGGCGCCGTCTTCGGCGACAACCTCGCGCCCGTGAGCGACACGACGATCGTGAGCGCGGTGACCCAGGACGCCGACATCGGCGGCGTCGTCGCCTCGCGGTTCAAGTACGCGATCGGCGCGGCGGTCCCCGCGTTCGCCGCGTACCTGATCGCCGGCTCCGTCATGGCCGGCGTGAACCTGGAGGGCGCCGCCGCGCTCCGCGAGTCCGCGAACGCCCTCGGGCTGGTCCACCTGCTCTCGATGGCCGTCGTCATCGTCACGGCGGTCGCCGGCCGCCACATCGTCGAGGCGATCTCGTGGGGGCTGCTCGTGGCGGTCGCGTTCAACCTCCTCTTCGGGCTCTCGGCCGCGAGCGATATCGTCGTCTTCACCGTCACCGAGGCCGGGGCGCTCTCCGGGCTCCCGGTCGTCGAGGTCGGCGAGACCGCCGGCGTCGGCGGGAGCCTCTACGCGGGCGCGGTCGGGTTCTTCCCGCTCATCGTCCTCACGCTCCTGATCGTCGCGATGGCGCAGATCATGATCCGCGGCGGCGGCTTCGAGGCGATCCAGACGTTCCTCCTCGACCGCGTCGCGACGACCGTCCGCCGCGCGGAGCTGACCATGGTCCTCGGCACCGCGACCATCAACGGGATGATCACGATCAACACCGCGGCCGAGATCGCGATCGCCCCGTACGTCGCCCGCATCGGCGAGAAGTTCAACATCAACGGCTACCGGCGCGCGAACATCTTAGACGCCAACACCTCCGCGCTCGGCTACATCTTCCCGTGGGCGGGCGGCGTGCTGGTCGGCTACCAGGTGATGGTCGGGCCCGACGGCCTCGGCGCCGAGTACGGCCCCGAGATGGTCGTCAACCCCATCGAGGTCGTCCCGTACGTCTTCCACGGCTGGTTCCTCGTGGCGATATTCGTCCTCGCCGCGATCACCGGCTTCGGGCGGGAGTACATCCCCGACCGCGTCTCCGAGGAGGTGTCCCGCGCATGAGCGTCTTCGACAAGTTCCTCGCGGGCTGGTCGTTCCGCGGTCCGACGCCGGACTACGCGGCCGGCGACGTGATCGAAGTGATGGTGACCGGCGAGGGGGGCGGCGCCGGCGAGGGCGGCGACCACGTCGCCCGCATCGGCGACTCGACGCTCCGGATCGAGGGGGCGCCGCCGGACGCGGTGAACACCCGCGTGATCGTCGACGTGGAGTCGTGGGACGACGCGACCCACAGCGGGCGGGCGACCTACCGGAAGACGGTGGGCGAGAGCGCGTTCTAATCAGGTTTCGTCGGATCATCTTTCAATTTCGTCGATCCGGCCGTTTGCTCGTACGTCGTTACTTCTGACCCTGCGGCGAACGCCGTCGAGGGCCCACCGCTCGAAACCATGCGGTTGCCACCGCGGAGAATGCCGCCGAAGCCCCAGTCGCGAGGCCGTCGTACGCTCGCTGTGCTCCTCGTCGCTCGTTCCACTCGCTCCTGCGGTGCTTGCGTCGCCTACGACGGCCTCGCGACTGCCCCTTCGAGTCCACCCGCGGCACCGCAACCGCAGCCTCACGCCTCCCCAGCCTCGTCGGCCTCCCTTCGGTCGGCCGACTCCCTCGCGCGTGCTCCTCGCGGCCTGGCGGCCGCTCGCAGGCACGCGCCACCGCGGTTGTGGTTTTAAATAGCAGATCGTCAGAACGGGGTTCAACCGCCGCGAATCCGCGGGAACCGGGCCCGGACCGGGGCGCTTTTTATGACCACGCTCGAACCGTCGGATGTGCTATCGGTCGAGCTCCACGCGCACTCCGCGCTGTCGTACGACGGGCGCGACCCGGTCGACCTCCTCTTGGAGCAGGCGGCCGCGGTCGGGCTCGACGCGCTCGCCGTCACCGACCACGACGAGATCGACGCCAGCATCGAGGCGGCCGAGAAGGCCCCCGACTACGGCCTCGTCGGCATCGTCGGCATGGAGGTGACCTCGGCGGTCGGCCACGTCCTCGCGTTCGGCATCGAGGAGCGCGTCGAGAGCGGCCTCCCCTTCGACGAGACGCTCGACCGGATCCGCGACCAGGGCGGGATCGCGGTCGTCCCCCATCCCTTCCAGAAGTCCCGCCACGGCGTCGCCGCGCACATCAGCGACGAGCAGCTGGCGAGCGCCGACGCCCTCGAAGTGTACAACTCCCGGCTGTTCACCGGCCGCTCGAACCGACAGGCCGAGAAGTTCGCCGTCCGCCACGGCCTGCCGATGACCGCCGGCAGCGACGCGCACATCTCCGAGATGGTCGGGCAGGCGGTGACGGAGGTCGGCGCCGACGAGCGCTCCGCCGCGGCGATCCTCGACGGCATCGCCGACGGCCGGACCAGCGTCGTCGGGAAGCGCACCCCGTGGCGCGTCTCGCTCCGCCAGTTCGGCGGGGGCGCGAAGCGCCGCGCGCTCCGCGCGCTCGACGCCCTCCGGTGACCGCGATGCCGGACTCACCCGCGTCCGACCTGCGCGGCGCCGCCCCGGACCGCGTCCGGGCCGCGCTCCGCGACGGCGACCCCCTCCCCGGCGGGCGCGGCTTCGCCGGCCTGCTGGCAGACCCGCCGGACCAAGACGGACCGGTTCTGGTCCGCGACGTGCTCGGTCGACAGCCGCTGTTCGCCGAGGCCGCGGCGCTCGACCCCGAGTCCGACCGCCGGCCGACGGAGCCCGGCGCGTGGAGCTTCGACCGGGGCGACCTCGACGACCCCGAGCCGGTTCCGGCCGGGAGCGTCGCCTCGGCGGCCGGGACGGAGCGCGTCTGGCGGCTGCCCGACGCGGATCCGACCGCGGACCGCGACGCCGCGCTGGCGGCGGTCGACGACGCGGTGAGCGCGGCGCTCGACGACCTCGCTGCGACTCGGTCCGCGGACGGCGCCGAGAGCGGCGGCGACCTCGCGGTCGCCTTCTCCGGCGGCGTCGACTCCGGGCTCGTCGCGGCCGCCGTGCCCGAGGCGCCCTGCTACGTGGCCGGCTTCGAGGGGAGCCACGACGTCGCCGCCGCGCGCGACGCCGCGGCGGCCATGGGCCGCGACCTGCGGGTGGTCGAGGTCACGCACGACGACCTCACGCGCGCCGTCCGCGCGGTCGCGGCCGCGACCGGCCGCCGGAACCCGATGGACGTCGCCATCGCGGTGCCGCTGTTCCTGACCGCCGAGGCGGCCGCCGCGGACGGGTTCGACCGGCTCGCGGTCGGCCAGGGCGCCGACGAGCTGTTCGGCGGCTACAGCAAGGTCGTCGACCCGGCCGACGACCCCCGCGTCGAGGCCGACACCGTCCGCGGGGCGCGGACCGAGACCGTCCGCACGCTCCCCGCACAGCTGGAGCGAGACGCTCTCGCGCTCCGGGCCGCCGGGGTCGAGCCCGCGACGCCGCTGCTCGACGACCGGGTCGTCGCCGCCGCGCTGGCGCTCCCCGGAGATCTGCTCGTCGACGGCGAGGAGCGCAAGGTCGCGCTGCGTCGGGTCGCGGCCGAGCGCGTCCCGGCGTCGGTCCACGCCGCGGACAAGAAGGCGGTCCAGTACGGCACGTACGTCTCCCGCGAGCTCGACCGGCTCGCGCGGCGGGCGGGGTTCAAGCGGCGGCTGGACGACCACGTCGGGAAGTACGTCGAGTCGCTGTGCGCCGAGGAAAAACCGGCCGGTGAGGGCCGGAGCTGACCAAGTCGCCGCGCGGAGTACCAGTCCTGCGGCCGACGCCCGATCGATCGGGCGTCTGGGTACGGATCGACAGGACAGCTATAAAATCCGGGCAGTAGCGACAAATATGACACTCCCGGGCGCGGGTAGAAAACGATCGTCCGCGGACGGAGGAGATTACTGCCGAATCGAACCGATGGGGACGCGCTTTGCCGGGGAAAGTTCACGACCATGCGGCGGGTGACCGACGGGGTCGCGCGCCCCGCGGGCGGTCGCCCCGTCAGCGGACGAGGTACGGGTCGCTGCCGGCGATGAACCGTCCGAGGTCGCTCTCGCGGCGGAAGTCGGTCGACCGGAGCTCCCCGAGCGCGTCGACGAGCCGGTCGGCGTCGCCGTCCGTCCAGTCCGCCGGGTCCTTGACCGGGACGACGAGCCAGCCGGCGCCGAGCAGCTCCTCGCCGTGGAGCGCGTCCATGTCGATCTCGGTCTTCCAGGCCCGCGCGGTGTAGGTCTCTAAGACGTGTTCGGTCGCCCGCGCGCCGACCGGGAGCAGCACGTGGGCCGCGATGGCGCGGAGCTCCGCGTCGAAGAACCGCTCCATGTCGTCGTAGGCGTCGTCGTCCGGCGGCCCCTCGCTCTCGCACATGTGGAGGTACGAGAGGAACGTCCGGTCAGTCGAGACGGGGTCGACCGCGGCGGGGTCGCCGTCGGTCGCCACGCCGTCGGGGGCGACGCCCTCGGCGAGCCCGGCGATCAGTCCGGCCGACTCGAGCGCCGACAGGAACGCGGGCGACCACGGCTCGCCGGTGAACGGGACCGCGGCGGCGGTCCCGCCGTGGACGCCGGGGCGGTCGCCGACGACGTGGAAGTCGGCGTTGGCGTCGCCGTAGCCGGGGACGAACGAGGGGCAGTCGGGGCGCATCCCGAAGGGGTTCCGGATCCGGTCCGTGACGTTCTACACGCGACCCGATAGGCGCGCACGCCGTTAAATCCCGTTCGGTCCGGCGCGGGGCGACGAGGTCGGCAGGGCGGTCGGCGAGGCGGCGACGGACCCGCCCGGAGGGCGCCGATGCGAGGCGCACGAGCCGGCGTGGATTCGCATAAGTTACGAGAATAAACTCGGTCGGGCCGGCTTGGGATACGCGACGATCCGCGCGGAACGCGGGAAGTTTCAGGATCGTTAATTTATGACCGAAAACCGCACGACTGCGTCCGGGTCTCCTCGGCGCCGGCCACGGAAGATATTTATACATCCCCCGGTTGGGCTGGGGCAGAAGTCCAATGTTCGACCGCATCCGAACCGCGGCCCTCTTCGGGCTGCACCAAGCGACCGTCGCCGTCGGGATCTCGCTGTTCCCGGTGGCCGTCTTCGCGCGCCGACACCTCGGCGTCAACGTCCCCGTCGGCCGGCTCGTCGAGACCACCACCGAGGCGTGCGAGACCGCCGCCGAGGAGTGATCGACCGGCCGTAGCCCCCGTTCTGCGAAACCGACCCGACGCCGAGCGACGGCGCCGTCGCGCCCCGCGGGCCCTCGCCGCGTCGCCGTCGCCGCCGAGACGCTCGTCGGGCCGCCGTCGGGCGGTCCCGACCCGGCGACGGATAGGCCCGTCGGAACCGGTCGGCGGCCCCCGAAGGGTTGCCTTTATCAGCGCGCCGGGCCAACGAGCGTGTAATGCGAACACCGACTGGCGACCTCTCCGACGGGCCGGCCGCCGACCTGGGCCGTGACCAGCCCGTCTTCGGACCGGAGCTCGGCGAGTTCGAACACAGCGACCGCCGCGCCGCGAAGGCGGAGGGCGAAGGCGAGATGAAGACCGGGACCACGACCGTCGGCATCAAGGCCGACGACGGCGTCGTGATGGCGACCGACATGCGCGCCTCCCTCGGTGGCATGGTCTCCTCGAAGGACGTCCAGAAGGTGGAGGAGATCCACCCGCGCGGCGCCCTGACCATCGCGGGCTCCGTCTCGGCGGCGCAGAACCTCATCTCGACGCTCCGCGCCGAGACGAGCCTCTACGAGGCCCGCCGCGGCAAGGACATGTCGATGGAGGCGCTGTCGACGCTGACCGGCAACCTCCTCCGCTCCGGGGCGTTCTTCGTCGTCCAGCCGATCCTGGGCGGCGTCGACGACGAGGGCGCGCACATCTACTCCATCGACGCCCTCGGCGGCACGACCGAGGAGGAGTACACCGTCACCGGCTCCGGGTCGCAGTACGCGCTCGGTGTCTTAGAGCAGGAGTACGACGACGACGTCACCATCGACGAGGCCGAGACCATCGCCGCGAAGGCGATCCAGTCCGCCGTCGAGCGCGACCTCGCCTCCGGCAACGGGATCAACGTCGCGGTCGTCACCGACGACGGCGTCGACATCACCCGGTACAAGGACTTCGACGACCTCCTGTAAGGCCGAGCGGCGGCCCCGGCGACCGCTTCTCACTGCGATTTCGACCGTCTGCGAACTCCTGAGCCGCCGCCTCATCGCGTCGGCGTCCGTTCGTTCGCGAGTCCGGTGTCCGGCCGTGCCGAACTCGCCGACCGTAGCGACTCAGCGTCGGAGTCCCGGCGGCGCGCGGATCCCGTCGCCCCAGTAGAAGCGCGGGCCGAGCAGGAGGTAGCCGGCCGAGAGGAACAGCAGCGCGAACGCGAACCCCTCCCCGATCCACGTCGGGAGCGCGTCCGTCGCCATGTGGCCGGCCGGGGTGAGGATCACGGCGGCCTGAACGATGCCCATCACGAGCGCGTCCTGCGCGTGGAGGTCGGGGTACGTCACCGTCGACCCCATCAGCAGCGCGAACGCCGCCGTCGCCGCGACGAGGAGGAGCGGGGCGGTGTAGCCGGCGATGACGGCGGCCGCGAGCACGGTCGCCGCCAGCGTCGTCGGGACGCCGACCGTCTCGCGGGCGCCGTCCTCGTCGACGGTGTAGAGGCCGAGCCGGGCGACCGCGGCGGCGACGAACAGCGCGCCCGCGCCAACGCCGGCCGCGACGAGGGCGGGGTCCGCGGCGAACGAGCGCCCGTCGCGGACGACCGCGGCCACGAGGGCGGCGGGCGCCACGCCGAAGGAGGCGACGTCGGCCAGCGAGTCGAGGTACGGGCCGGCGGGCGTCGACCCGCGGTGACGGGCGACGACCCCGTCGAGCCCGTCGGCGACCGCCGCGAGGAGCACGAGCCGGGCCGCGAGCGCGACGTCGACCGTCGCGGCGACGACGGCGAGGAAGCCGACGGCGGCGTTGGCCACGGTGACCGCGTCCGCGAGCCCCAGCCGCCGAGCGAACCGCAGAGGCATACCGTATCGGTCGACGAGCCGGGTTTTAGGGCTTGTTATCTCGTCGACCGCGGGCGGGGTCGGGCCGCACGCGGGAACATGCGCCGGCGCTCAGGGCACGTACCAGATGCCGCGCCCGAAGTCGAGCCACTCGCCGACCACGACGTGCGGCATCGCGATGACGCAGACGAAAATGGTGTAGAAGGCGACGGCGCCGGAGAGGAGCGAGCCGCCGGCCAGCGGGTTCGGGGCGACGGTCCACAGGGCGGTGGCGACGCTCGCCGTGACCAGCGCGCCGACGACGAGGACGCCCCACGCGACGACGAGCGAGACGCCCTCCGTCCGGTCCGGCTGCTCGCGTTCGACGACCATGCTCCGCGCCGACTGCCGCATCGAGTACCACAGCGGGAAGTAGAGCCCGATGGCGACGACCACGGGCACCAGGGCGAAGTACGCGACGAGCAGCAGCGTCTCCGCGGCGTCGAGGAGCCACGACCGGCTCACGCCGCCGGTCGCGCGCAGGCTGGTCGCCAGCCCGCCGCCGAGGTGGGCGACCACGCCGAGCCCGAAGGCGGCGCCCAGCGCCGTGGTGAACGCCTCCGGGTTCGAGGCGGCCGGCCCGGCCAGCCGGCCGTCGAAGACGCCCAGCATGATGCCGGTGAACCCGTAGAACGTCTCCGTCCAGAAGACGGCGGGAACGATCATCACGGCGCCGCCGCGGATCAGGGCGGCGAGCGCGCGCTGCGGCTTGGTCGGGAGGTGCTCGGTCCCGACCAGCGCGTCCATCACGCGGAGGTCGCCGTGCCCGCCCTTCGCGACGGCCGTCCCGAACGCGAGCGCGAGCGCGGGCAGGGGCGCGAACACGAACAGCGCCACGAACGAGGCGACGAACCCGAGGTACAGCGCCACGTACCGGGCGCCGAACGGGAGCCCCCGCCGCCGGAGGTTCGAGAAGTGCTCGTACCCGCCGTGCGGGAGGTTCAGCGCGACCATCCCGACGAGGTACGCGATCATCTGCGTCCGGAGCGACACGTCGGTGCCGACCGCGGACAGGGCCCCGAACCCGACCGCGAGCAGGAGCAACGCCGCGCGAGAGGCACCGATGGCCGTCCGTTCCGGTTCACCGAGGAGTCGCCGCACCGGACTCGCCGTCGACGTCGACATGGACGTACGTAGGGGCGTTACGGGGTTAGGGCCTCGTCGCCATTATTGGGTCTTTTATATACCGTCACGCGACACAGCGCGGGACGGGGGGGGCCGGGACGGCGCCTCGGTCGTGGATCGCTTCGCCGCGGCGCTCAGTACGTGTGGATCACTTCGCCGCAGCGCGTGCACTCGATCGTGTCCGCGCGGAACAGCCGCTCCTTCTTCTCTGTCGGCCCGTTACACTCGGGGCAGACGCCGAGGTTCCGGCCGTCAGCCACGCGCGCGGACAGGTCGAGGAACTGGTTCTGTAGCTTGTCGATCTGCTCCGACTGCTCCTCGACGACCGACCGGAGCTCCTCGATGGTCTCGTCGCGCTCCTCGACCGCGGTGGACAGCTCGTCGATGCGCTGTTCGTACTCGTCGATCGCCTCGACGTCGATGGTGACGTCGTCGATCGCCTCCGCCTCGCGCTCCGCGGTGGTTTCGGTGGTCGATTCCGCTTCCGCCTCGGTCTCTTCGTCTGCCATATGACACCAGTGGAGCCCCAGGGTCATTACTTTCGGGCCGACAACGTCTCCCCCCGGTCAGGGTTCGGCGACGACGACGGGGCCCGATCCACCCCCGCGACGCACCGCCCGCGGACCCCGATACCTAACTGGGTTGGCATCGGTCTCAATAGAGTATATACTGTATCAAGATGTGGGTATGGACCCGATAGCGCTACAGGCGGGATACGACCTGCTCGGGGACGGTCGCCCCGAGACGCTCTGGTTGGGTATAGGCACGCTACTGATGATCATCGGGACCTTCTACTTCATCGCCCGCGGTTGGGGCGTGACTGACAAGGAGGCCCGTGAGTACTACGCGATCACGATCCTCGTGCCGGGGATCGCATCGGCGGCATACCTGTCGATGTTCTTCGGCATCGGGCTGACGGAGGTCGAGCTCGTCGGCGGTGAAGTGCTCGACATCTACTACGCCCGGTACGCGGACTGGCTGTTCACGACGCCGCTGCTGCTGCTCGACCTCTGCCTGCTGGCGAAGGTCGATCGCGTGACCACCGGGACGCTCATCGGCGTCGACGCGCTGATGATCGTCACCGGCCTGATCGGCGCGCTCTCGCACACGCCGCTCGCCCGGTACACCTGGTGGCTGTTCAGCACGATCGCGTTCCTGTTCGTGCTGTACTACCTCCTCACCTCGCTCCGGAGCGCGGCTCGGGAGCGCTCCGAGGACGTCCAGAGCACCTTCAACACGCTGACGGCGCTCGTCGCCGTCCTCTGGACTGCGTACCCGATCCTGTGGATCATCGGCACTGAGGGCGCCGGCGTCGTGGGGCTCGGCGTCGAGACCCTCGCGTTCATGGTCCTCGACGTGACCGCGAAGGTCGGGTTCGGGTTCGTCCTGCTCCGCAGCCGCGCCATCCTCGGCGACACCGAGGCCCCGGAGCCCTCCGCGGGCGCTGAGGCCTCCGCCGCTGACTGATCGGAGCGGCCACCGGCCTCTCGGCGGGCGGACTCGACGCGACCGAACAGCACGGTTCAACCGTTTCCACCGTTCATTTTTCGACATGACTGACACTACCACCGAACAGCCGCCAGAGCTGCGTACGCGGTCCGTCGCCGGCATCGCCATCTGTATCACCGTCGCGCTCGTCGGGATCTTCCTGATTCCGACGCTGTCGGAGCCGGTCGACGGGATCAACGTCCGGTTCTGGACGATGGCGGCCCTGGAGCTGCTCGCCATGGCCGGCGTCGTCTACTTCGTCTTGAACCTCCACGAGGAGCCGGAGTAAGGCGAGGTTCGTCGGCCGGGGAGTCCGGCTTCTTGCCGGCCGCTCACTCCGCCGGCGAGTCGCGTCCCACTCGCTCGGCGTCCGCGCGCCCGTCGCTCGTCGACGGCGACGTCTCGCGGAGCGCGCGCTCGAAGTGGTCGCGCCCGACCGTCGGGTCGGCCGGCGGCCCGTCGTCGACGATGGCGTCCTCGATGGCGAGCAGCCCGGCCTCGCGGACCAGCGCCGCGAGGTCGCCGCCGCTGTACCCGGCCGTGCGGTCGGCGAGGGCGTCGAGGTCGACGCCCGACGCCACCGGCATCTCCCGCGCGTGGATCCGCAGGATCTCGCGGCGCGCCTCGCGGTCCGGGAGCGGCGTCTCGACCGCCTTCTCGATCCGCCCCGGCCGGAGCAGCGCCTCGTCGATGTTGTCCGGGCGGTTCGTCGCCGCGATCACCACCACGTCGGTGAGCGGCTCCAGCCCGTCGAGCTCGGTCAGCAGCTGGGAGACAACGCGCTCGCCGGCGCCGGTGTCGTCGCCGCGGCGCTTCGGCGAGATGGCGTCGACCTCGTCGAAGAAGATCACCGCCGGCGCGTTCTCGCGCGCCGTCGCGAACAGGTCGCGCACGGCCTGCTCGCTCGCGCCGACGTACTTGTCGAGCAGCTCGGGCCCGTTCACCGGGATGAAGTTCGCGTCGCTGAGGCTCGCCGCCGCGCGCGCGAGCAGCGTCTTCCCGGTGCCGGGCGGCCCGTACAGGAGCACGCCGGAGGGAGGGTCGATCCCCATCTCCGCGAAGCGGTCGGCGTACTCCAGGGGCCAGTACACCGCGCGCACCAGCTCGCGTTTGGCGTCGTCGAGGCCGCCGACCTCGTCCCAGCCGACCGCGGGGAACTCGACGGTGACCTCGCGCAGCCCGGTGGGCTCGACGTCGTCGAGCGCGGCCTCGAAGTCGGCCATCCGGATCGCGGTCCGGCCGTCGCGGCGGACCGCCCGCTCTAGGGCGGCGTCCACGAGGACGGCCAGGTCGGCGAACACGTAGCCGTTGAGCCGCGCGGCGACGCGCTCGAAGTCGACGTCCATCGCGAGGGGCGCGCCCTCGCAGAGCGCTTCGAGCGCGTCGCGCCGCTCGGCGGTCGTCAGGGGCTCGACCCCGATCTCGCGGTCGAACCGCCCGCCGCGGCGCAGCGCCGACGGCACGGCGCTCGGGTCCGTCGTCGCGCCGATCACGACCGTCCGGTCCCCGTCGCGGAGCTCGTCGACGGTCGACCGGAGGCGGTCGGCGAGCGCGGAGCCCCCGCCGTCGTCTGCCCCGAGCGCCTCCAGGTCGTCGAGGAGGACCACGGTCGGCTCCCCCGCGGAGACGGCGTCGACGACGCGGTCGAGCCCGTCCGACTGGTCGCTCGCGCGCTCGCCCCGGAGCCGGGCCGCGGAGGTGCGGACGAGCGACGCGTCGGTCGCGGCCGCGACGGCCTCGACGAGCGTCGTCTTCCCCGACCCGCGCGGTCCGTGGAGGAGCAGCCCGAGGGTCGGATGTCCGGCGGACGCGAACGCCTCGGCCGCGTCGAACCGGGTCGCGACGGCGTCGCGGAGGCGCTCGAACGTCGCCGTCGCGACGAACCCGTCGTCGGGGCCGGTGTCCCCGGGGCGCTCGGAGACGACGGCGGCGTCCGCCTCGTCGGACGTGACGGTTATCTCGGTCGTGTCGTCGACGACCGCCGGCGAGGCGGGGGCCACGTCCCGCACGTCGAACCGGAGGGTGAGGGCGCCGCCGAGGCGCGTGACCTCGACCTCGTCGCCGACGGCGACCACGCGCCGGGCGAGCCGCCGGCGGATGGCGTCCTCGCTCCGCTCCACGTCGACCGACTGGCGGAGCCGCAGCGTGACCGACGACGCGACCGGGAGGTCCGAGACCGCCACCGTCGCGGTGTCGCCCGGCTCGACCCCGGCCGTCCGGCGGAGCCGCTCGGGGAGGAACGCCGCCCGCGTCCCGTCGTCGACCGCGACGACCGGGGCGGCGACGCGGTGCGCGCCCGCGACGGTCACCGAGTCGCCGCGGCCGACCCCGAGGTCGTCGAGCACGGCCCGGGGGAGCCCGATCCGGTCTCCGGGGACCGACGTGGGCGGCTCTCTGACGGGGACGCGCACGCTCATGGTCCGCGGGGTCGTTCGCGGGGCTCGGCGGCGATGGTCGACACCATACGTCGATCTCACGCCCAGCGACCACAAAGTACCCACGGCCTAACTGGACAGTCGCGGACCGGCGGTGCTCGTCGGCCGACGAATCGAATGTGAGAATGATACGCACGAACGCGATCGAACGGTTGATCTATCGACACGATTCCGATCGCGTTTCGACCGTTTCGGGGCACCGACCGCGCGGCCGGGGGCGATTCAGGACCTCGGAAGACAGGTAAGCATTAACCCGTACGGGTGCGAACTGCTGCTCATGGCGAATGCTCGGGCGCTCCTCGTCCACCCGGAGGAGGGGAGCGATCGAATCGAGACTGCGCTCGGCGCCGCGGGGTTCGAGGTGACGCGCACGGACACCGCCGCGTCCGCGGTCGCGAAGGCGACGACCGGCGAGTACGACTGCGTCGTCAGCGAGTACGCGCTGGCCGGCGACGACGGCGTGGCCCTCGCGACCGCGATCGAGGAGTCCGACGCCGGCGTGCCCGTCGTGATGTTCACGGCGACCGACGAGGAGGGCGTGCCGGAGGCCGCCTTCGAGAACGGCGTCGACAGGTTCCTCCAGAAGAACGGGTCGGCGTCGATCGACCGGCTCGTCTCCGACGTGTCGACCGTCTGCTCCGGCGTCTCCGCCTCGGAGACCCGCCAGGACGTGTCGGACCACGAACCGACCGCCTCGGAGGTGACGCGGGCCGTCGAGGACGCGCCGATCGGGATCAGCATCAGCGACCCGGACCTCCCGGACTACCCGCTCGTGTACGTCAACGACGCCTGGGAGGAACACACCGGCTACCCGGTCGAGGAGGCGCTCGGTCGCAACCCGCGGTTCCTCCAGGGGCCGGGGACGGACCCGGAGACCGTCGACGAGATCGCGGAGGCGATCGGCAACGAGGAGGAGGTGACCGTCGAGATCCGGAACTACCGGCGCGACGGCACCCCGTTCTGGAACGAGCTGACCGTCGCGCCCGTCTACGACGAGGACGGCGACCTCGCCCACTACGTCGGCTTCCAGAACGACATCAGCGACCGGAAGGAGGCGGAGCGGCTCGCGGAGGAGCGCGCCGAGAAGCTGGCGACCGAGCGGCGCTCGCTCGACAGGGTCCTCGGCCGGGTGAACGGGCTCCTCAGCGACATCAGCCGCATCCTCGTCGAGAACCGCGACTCGGGGGTCATCTCCGAGCGCGTCTGCGAGGTCATCGCCGGCGAGCCGGGGTACGCCGGCGGCTGGATCGGCGAGGTCTCGTCGGCGACCGGTCGGCTCGAGATCCGCGCGGCGAGCGGCGTGTCGGTCGAGCCGGGCGCGTCGTACGACGTCGCCGAGACGCCGGCGGAGGTACAGGAGGCGATCGAGACCGAGGAGCTCCACAGCGGGTCGATAGAGCACGTCGCCGACGGGCCGCTCGAACCCAAGTCCGCGGGCGGCCGCCGGCTCCTCGTCGTGCCGCTCACGTACGGCGACCGGCAGTACGGCCTGCTGGGGATCTACGGCAACGGGGCGGACGTCTTAGCCCGCCGGGAGCGGCGGGTGTGCGAGTCGGTCGGGAAGATGATCGCGAACGGGCTCCACTCCATCGAGACGACGGAGATCCTCACCACCGACCGGGTTGTGGAGCTCGTGGTCGGGATCCGCGACGAGACCGCGGCGCTCGCCCGGATCGCGGACGCGGTCGGCGGGGAGGTGGTACACCTCGGGACGACGCGGCTCGAGGACGACGAGTGCGAGCTGTACTTCCGCGCCGACGGCGAGGACCCGGACCTCGACGAGCTCGCGTCGCTCCCGCTCGTCGAGTCGATGCGGACCGTCTCGGAGACGAACGACGGCGTCAGCTTCGCCGTTACCGTCACCGACTCGCCGCCGCTCACCCAGCTGGCGGCTCACGGCGGCGTCGTCACCGAGGCGACCGCCACGGCGGACGAGGCGACCCTCACGATCGAGGCGCCGCCCGAGCACGACGTGCGGTCGATCCTCGACGTGTTCCGCGACGAGTACGAGGGCGTCGAGCTCCGGTCGCGCGTCGAGCGCGAGAGCCGCGACCGCACCGTCGCCGAGTTCGCCGCCGCGGTCGACGAGCGCCTCACCGACCGGCAGCGCGCCGCGCTGAAGACGGCCGAGCTGAACGGCTACTTCGAGTGGCCGCGCCCGGTCGACGGCTCCGAGATCGCCGAGCGGATGGGGATCACCCGGCAGACGTTCCACCAGCACCTCCGCGCGGCCGAGCGGAAGCTGGTCGAGGCGTACGTCGACCCCCGGTCGGACGGATGACCCGAGCGTCGGCGGCCGATCGCGACGGCGCATGACGGACGGGGACGACGCGGCCGGCGGCCCGTCAGCGGCGGGCGACGACCCGTTCGCCGCGAGCGACGCGGTCACCGTCGCGGCCGACCCGGAGGCGGTGTTCGCGTTCCTCGACGACCCCGAGAACCACGCGGCGATCACGCCCGGGCTCACGGACGTGCGGGACGTCGAGCCGCTGGAGAACGGCGGGAAGCGGCTGGCGTACACCTATCGGATGGCGGGCGTCGGGATCGACGGCGAGATCGTCCAGACCGTCCACGACCCGCCCGAGCGCCACCGATTCGAGCTCCGCGGGCGCCTCACCGGCACCATCGACCTCCGGCTCGCCCCCGTCGAGGGCGGGACGGAGCTGACGTACGCCGCGACGTACGGCCTGCCGGAGAACGCGCTCACGAGGGTCGGCGCGCCCGTGATCCGCCGGTTCAACGAGCGACAGCTCCGCGCGGCCCTGCGGAACGTCGCCGCGGAGTTCGAGGCGGACGAGTGAGGGGATCGACGGGGACGCCGGGGGCGGACCGGGGGACGGCGTTGCGATCGGGGTGCCGGCGGGCGAACTATTAACCGTTCGATGGTCTAAACGGGGGTATGGATCCGATCACCCTCCAATCCGGACTCGGCCTCGGGCTCGTCGGCGTCGGGCTGCTGGCGCTGCTGCTCGTGGTCGTCACGCTCTGGCAGTCGTTCGAGATCGTCGACGCGTACGAGAAGAAGACGCTCACCGTCTTCGGCGAGTACCGCAAGCTGCTCGAACCCGGTATCAACCTCATCCCGCCGTTCGTCTCCCGGACGTACCCGTTCGACATGCGGACGCAGACGCTCGACGTGCCGCGGCAGGAGGCGATCACCCGCGACAACTCACCGGTGACCGCCGACGCGGTCGTCTACATCAAGGTGATGGACGCCAAGAAGGCGTTCCTCGAAGTGGACGACTACAAGAAGGCCGTCTCGAACCTCGCGCAGACCACGCTTCGGGCCGTCCTCGGCGACATGGAGCTCGACGACACGCTGAACAAGCGCCAGGAGATCAACGCGAAGATCCGCAAGGAGCTCGACGAGCCCACCGACGAGTGGGGGATCCGCGTCGAGAGCGTCGAGGTCCGCGAGGTCAACCCCTCGAAGGACGTCCAGCAGGCGATGGAGCAGCAGACCTCCGCCGAGCGCCGCCGCCGCGCGATGATCCTCGAAGCGCAGGGGGAACGCCGCTCCGCCGTCGAGCAGGCGGAAGGTGACAAGCAGTCCAACATCATCCGCGCGCAGGGCGAAAAGCAGTCCCAGATCCTCGAAGCGCAGGGGGACGCCATCTCGACCGTCCTCCGCGCCCGCTCGGCCGAGTCGATGGGCGAGCGCGCCATCATCGAGCGCGGCATGGAGACCCTCGAAGAGATCGGCAAGGGCGAGTCCACCACCTTCGTCCTTCCGCAGGAGCTGACGAGTCTGGTCGGCCGCTACGGGAAGGCCCTCTCCGGCTCCGACGTCCAGGAGATGGAGGGGCTCGACGGCAAGGAGTTCGACGCCGACACCCGGAAGATGCTCGGGCTCGACGACATCGACGAGATCCTCGGCCAGATCGAGGAGTCCGCGGAGATGAACGTCGAGGAGCTAGAGAAGGAGGCGGAGGCCGTGAAGGCGGGCGACGCCGGCGCGAACATCAGGTCCGCCGACGAGGTCATCCAGGAGATGGACGACGAGGAGGCGCCCGCCGAGGTCGAGAAAGAGGAGTAAATCGGCGCGAGACGCCGTCGAAGACCGCGTTTTCCGCCGCGGACCTGTCACGAGCGAAGTGCTTTTGTCGCGGCGTAGGCTACTGGAACTGTGACAGAGGGGTTCGACGGGCAGAAGCGAGAGACGCTCCGGCGGTTCGCCGCGGTCGGAGCGGCCGCGCCGTTCGTCGGGACCGCGAGCGCCGACGACGGCGGCGACGGGAACGAGACGCGGGAGGCGATCCGCGGCTACGTGCCGACGACCCCCGGCGCGCACTTCTCGAAGCTCCGCGACGACCTCAGACTCGGCACCGGCGAGGCGCAGTACCACCTCCGGAAGCTGGAGGAGGCGGGCGCGATAGAGTCGGTGAAAGACGACGACTACCGGCGGTTCTTCCCCGCGGACCGGTTCGACGAGACGGACAAGCGGGCGCTCGGCTACCTCCGCCGAGAGACGCCGCGGGGGATGATCCTCGCGCTGTTGCGCGACCCCGACGCGACGGGCGCCGACCTCGCGAGCGCCCTCGGCGTCTCGCGGCCGGCGATAAGCGCGGCGGCGGCCGACTTGGAGCGCGCCGGCCTCCTCGACCGGACCGACGGCTACGCGCTGACCGAGCCGGAGCGGCTGCTCACGCTCGTCGTCCGGTACGCCGACTCCTTCGACGCCGCCGCGGTCGCCGTCGCCGACGACGCGGCGTCGCTGGTCTCGTACGACCCCTAATCGTGCGGCCGGCGGTCAGGCCGTCACCATCCACGTCGTCCCCGACGAGTAGCCCCACTTCTCGACGTCGATGTCGGTGGCCGCGTCGGCGACGGCGCTCATGTTCGCGCCGACCTCCTTCGCGGAGAGGCCGAGGTCGTCGGCGATCAGCCGCGACTTGAAGTACGTCCGGTCGCCCGCGTTCTCGCGGAGGTATCGCAGTATCTGCGACTGTTTCGCGGAGAGGCCGCTCGATTCGGCTGCGACCGCGTCCAACTGGGCAGTACTCATACCCGATCCACGCCGCCATCCGACATAAGGCGGTTGGTAGACGGGGTTAACACGCCGCTGTCGTGCGGTTTCGTCCCGGAACGGGAGCGAAAGCGCCGCCCCGCGGCCGCGTTTGGGTACGGTGTTCGAACCGCGCCGACCGCCGGCGGCGGCGCCGCGGGTCGCTCAGTACAGGTCCGAGACGAACGGCCCGAGCGCGCCGCTCACGCCGGCGGCGAGCGCCTCGGCTCGGTCGACGCGGCCGGCGGTGAGCGCGCCCGCGGCGCCGCCCCGCTCCGCGACGCCCTCGGTGTCGAGGAGGTCGTCCATCACGGGGCCGAGCTCCGCCCCGTCGGCGAGGCGGGCGGCGACGCTCGCCGGGAGCGCGAGGCTCGGGCCGGCCCCGCGGCCGACGCGGTCGCCGTCGGTCACCGCTGCCCACATGATCAGGTAGCGGTCGTCGGTCCCGTCGAACCCCGCGACGCCGCCCTCGACGCCGACGCCGAGGTCGAACGCCGCGGCGTCGCCGCCGCTCGGCGCCGCGTCGAGTACGGCCGCGGCCCGGTTCTCGGCGCCGGCGATCGTCTCCGCGTGGCCCCGGGGCTGTTCGCTCACGCCGGAGTCGACGGGGACCGACTCGACGGCGACGCCCGTCGGGGCGCCGGGGAGGTCGGCGTCCGCCGCCGATCCGAGGGCCAGTTCGACCGCGCGCCGCTTCACCGGGTTACCGCTGCCGACGCCGACTCGCAGGGTCGTCATGGTCGGTCCTCGTCGCCCGGGGTCGAAAACGCGTCGGGATGGAGCAGCCGCGCTAGGCGCTCGACCCCGTCGACGAGGGCGGGGCTCGGCTGGTTGAGCAGGGAGTCGTCGACGACGTGGACGGGGGCGTCGATCCAGTCGCGCGCCGCGACGGCCGCGGGGTCGACGCGGTCGCCGCGCCCGCAGACGTGGACGACGACGTGGTCCGGGTCGGCGCGCGAGACGGCCGCGGGGTCGACCTCGCGGGAGCGCTCGCCGGGGTCGACGAACGGGTAGCGGCCGCCCGCGGCGCGGACGGCGTCGGGGACCCAGTTGCCGGCCGCCATCGGCGGGTCGGACCACTCCTCGCAGTACGCGGTCGGGCGGGGGCGGTCGGCGACGGCCTCGGCGATCCGGTCGAGGCGCTCGCGCGCGTCGGCGGCGAGCCGCTCGCCCGCCTCGGGGCGGCCGACGTCGCTCCCCCGGGCGGCGAACCCGTCGAGGGCGTCGTCGAGGGTCGCCGGCTCGCGGTGCGCGACGTCGAGGCCGCGCTCGCGGCAGTCGTCGGCGAGGTCGGCCTGGAGCCCGTCGCTCGTGAGGACGACGTCGGGGTCGAGGTCGGCGACGCGGTCGAGGTCGGGGTTCAGCCAGCCGCCGACGACCGTCGGGGCGTCGAGGCCGTGCGCGGACCCGGCGTTCGGGGCCTCGGAGATGTCGCAGTGGGCGGTGACGCCGACGAGGCGGTCGGCCGCGCCGAGCGCGGCGACCGTCGCGGTCGCGCTCGGCGCGAGCGAGACGACGCGGGGCGCGGACATGCCCGTCGATCCGTCCGCGACCGTGTCAACGGTTTCGGTCCCGACGGCCGCCGGAGGCGGGGTTCGAGGGAACGTGAGGGCGCGTCGCCGTCGATCCCGAGATCGGCGAAAACACGTGATAGATCGTGTCCTTTCGTCGGGATTCGAGCGACACGTTCCGGTCGTTTTAAGTTGTGCTCCGCCGACGGTAAACCAAGATCGCTCTCGGGCAGTTTCAGTTTCCGGGGGCAACCGAGCTATGAGTGAACGACTACACACACGGGGGAGTCGCTCCCGAACGGAGACGAACGAGGAGGAATCGGAGAGCACCGACGAGACGCTGAGCTGCCCGGAGTGCGGCGGCCACGTCATCAACGACGAGGAACACGGCGAGACGGTCTGTAGCGACTGCGGCCTCGTCGTCGAGGCGGACTCGGTCGACCGCGGCCCGGAGTGGCGCGCGTTCGACTCCCGCGAGAAGGACGAGAAGAGCCGCGTCGGCGCCCCGACCACGAACACGATGCACGACAAGGGGCTCTCGACGAACATCGACTGGCGCGACAAGGACGCGTACGGCCGCTCGCTCGGCGCGCGCCAGCGGCAGAAGATGCAGCGGCTCCGAAAGTGGAACGAGCGCTTCCGCACCCGCGACTCGAAAGAGCGCAACCTGAAGCAGGCGCTCGGCGAGATCGACCGCATGGCCTCGGCGCAGGGCCTCCCGGACAACGTCCGCGAGACCGCGTCGGTCATCTACCGCCGCGCGCTCGACGAGGACCTCCTCCCCGGCCGCTCCATCGAGGGCGTCTCCACCTCCTGCGTGTACGCCGCAGCCCGGATGGCCGGCGTCCCGCGCTCGCTCGACGAGATCGCCGACGTGTCGCGCGTCGAGAAGGCCGAGATCGCCCGGACGTACCGGTACGTCGTCCGCGAGCTCAAGCTCGAAGTGAAGCCGGCCGACCCCGAGCAGTACGTCCCCCGGTTCGCCTCCGACCTAGAGCTCTCCGAGGAGTCCGAGATGCGCGCGAAGAGCCTCCTGCGCAACGCCAAGGAGAAGGGCGTCCACTCGGGCAAGTCGCCGGTCGGCCTCGCCGCGGCCGCCGTCTACGCCGCCGCGCTGCTCACGAACGAGAAGACGACGCAGGCCGCGGTCTCGGAGGTCGCCGACATCTCCGAGGTCACCATCCGGAACCGCTACCACGAGCTGCTGGAGGCCGAGGACGGCCTCGTCGCGTAACTCGCGCGCTCTTCCTCGACTCCTCGACCCCACGGGGTCCCGCCAACCCGACCAGCTAAGTCCCCGCCCGCGGAACGCCCGCGTATGTTCGAGGAGTACGTTCTCGCCGCGAGCACGGCGGACCTCTCGGCGGAGCCGGCCGCCCGCGGGCACGCCGACGCCGTCGAGTTCCGGATGGACCTCGCGAGCGACCCGCTCGACCAGCTGGCGGACTACGACGGCGAGCTCCCGCTGCTCGTCACGAACCGGGCGTCGTGGGAGGGCGGGGAGGCGGAGGGGCTCGGCCGCTACGACGCGCTCTCGGACGCGATCGGTCGCGACGCCGTCGCCGCGGTCGACGTCGAGCTCGCCGCGCTGCGCGGGACGCACCCGGACCCGGCCGAGGCGTCGCACGCGACCGCGCTGCGCGAGGCGGCCCGCGAGGCCGGCGTCGCGGTCGTCGCGTCCGCCCACGACTTCGAGTCGACGCCCGAGCCCGCCGCGCTGGTGGACCTCCTCGCCGACGCCGCGAGCGAGGGCGACGTTGGGAAGCTGGCGACGACGGCGACGGCGCCGGGCGACGCGCTCGCGATGATCGAGGCGACCCACGAGGCGACCGCGGCGGGCCACCGCGTCGCGACGATGTGCATGGGCGAGCCGGGCCGGCACACCCGCGCGGTCACGCCGCTGTACGGGTCGAAGATCGGCTACGCGCCAGTCGACGCCGCGGACGCGACCGCGCCGGGACAGTACCCGCTCGCGACGCTCAGGGACCTCGTCGACGGGCTGCGAGCGGTCGAATCGGAGGCGTAAGGAATCGCTGAACGGTCGGACGGGACGAATATTTTTCACCGGCGCCGTCGAACGTGAGGGGTGAGATGGCCCTCCGCCGATCGAATCAGTCGTCGCTGGTCTCCGCGTTCGGCCTCCTGATCGCCCTCGTCGCGGTCGTCGGCACCCGCTTCCTCGGCTGGGAGTGGGGGTCCGGCCGGCTCGTTTCGACCCTCATCGGCGTCGCCGTCGCCGGGGTCGCGGTCGCGGTCGTCGCCGCGCGGCTACTGGACTGAGCGACGCGCCGCCGACCGGTTCGAGCCGCCCGCCAGCCGCCGGCTCGTCGCGCGGTCGGCCGTCCGTCGCGGTCGGGCGTCCGTCAGGGCCGGCGCGGAGCCAAACCGCTTTACGACCGCCCCCGTAAGTGCGGGCAATGGCGACGTGCGACGAGTGCGGGGAGTACGAGAACCTCCCGTACCAGTGTAAGCGGTGCGGGCAGACGTTCTGCGCCGAGCACCGGCTCCCGGAGAACCACGACTGCCCGGGCCTCGCCGAGTGGGACGACCCCGGCGGCGTCTTCGACAGCGGGTTCGACGAGAGCGTCGAGGGCGGGTCGGGGGGCGGCTCCCGCTCGGGCGGCGCGTCCGCGGGGGTCGTCGATCAGGTCAAACGGCGGATCGACCACGAGACCAGCACCGGCGGGCTGATCAGCTACTTCCGCAACAACGCGACGTACGCCCTCCTGCTGGCGATGTGGGTGACGTTCCTCCTCCAGTGGGCGGTGACGCTGACGCTGGGGGAGGCGGCGCACAGTCAGATATTCGTGCTGCGCTCGGAGGCGGTGGGCAACGTCTGGACGTGGGTCACCTCTGTGCTGTCGCACTCGCGGGTCGGCCTGTTCCACATCATCGGCAACAGCGTCGTGATCCTGTTCTTCGGCCCGCTGGTCGAGCGCGCGGTGGGCTCGAAGAAGTTCGTCGCGTTCTTCTTCCTGTCGGGGATGCTCGCGGGCCTCGGCCACGTCCTCTTCGCGATCGCGACGAACGCCCCGCCGACGGGCGTGCTGGGCGCCAGCGGCGCCGGCTTCGCGATCCTCGGCGTTCTCACGGTCTGGCGGCCGAACATGCAGGTGCTGCTGTTCTTCGTGGTCCCGATGAAGATCAAGTACCTGACGTGGGGGATCGCGATCGTCTCCGCGGCGCTCGTGGTCCAGACCGGGACCGGCGGCGTCGGCGGGATCGCCCACCTCGCGCACCTGATCGGCTTCGCCATCGGCCTCGCGTTCGGCAAGCGCAACGAGGGGCTCGCGCGCTCCGCGGGCGGCATGGGCGGCGTCTCGATGGGCGGCGCCCGCGGCCCGCGCGGTCCCGGCGGTCCGGGCGGCCCCGGCGGGCGGTTCTGATGGACCTCGCGCGGCCCGACCTCCGCCCGGACCCGTCGCTGTCGCGCGCGGAGATGGAGGCCCTCCAGCGCGACATCGCGGCCGCCGCGGTCTTCGCGGACGACGGCGCGCCCGAGCCGGCCGCCGTCGCGGTCGACGAGGGCGCCTCGCTCGCGGACGGACTTCCCCCGGCGCACGACGGCGCACAGGAGCGGTTGGGGACCGGCGCGGGGCCGGCGGACGCCGAACCCCAGGGAGGCGGCGAGGACGCCCCCACCGTCGTCGGCGTCGACCAGGCGTTCCTCACGGACCGGGCGGACGGTCGCCCGGACGCCGCCGTCTCCGCCGCGGTCGCGCTCCGGGGCGGGACGGTGGTCGAGTACGCGAGCGCGACGACGCCGCTGTCGATCCCGTACGTCCCCGGGCTGCTCGCGTTCCGGGAGGGAGAGCCGATACTGGCCGCGCTCGACGCGCTCGACGCCGACCCCGACCTGCTGGTCTGTGACGGCTCGGGCCGGATCCACTACCGGGAGGCGGGGCTCGCGACGCACGTCGGCGTCCTCCGCGACGTGCCCAGCGTCGGCGTCGCCAAGAGCCTCCTCTGTGGCGAGCCCGACGAGGCGACCGACGAGCGGCCCGAGGGCTGGCGCACGCCGATCCGGGCGGACGAGGCGGTGACGACGGCTGAGCCGGGCACCGTCATCGGCCACGCGCTCCAGTCGCGCCAGTACCCGAACAGCAGGCGCGTGAACCCGCTGTACGTGAGCCCGGGGCACCGCGTCTCGGCGGAGACCGCGGTCGCCCTCGTCGCGGCCCTGTGCGCGGGGTACAAGCTCCCGGAGCCGACGCGGCTCGCGGACGCCCACGCGGAGCGGGCGAAGCGGGACGCGGAGTGAGCGCCGGACCGCCTCCCGCGCCGAGCGGCATGTCAGCAGTTGCCACGGTAGGCGGTTTTTAGGCGGTCGGCCGCGAACGCGGAGACATGACAGACGACGACGGGAAGAGTCCGATGTCCGCGGAGGAGTTCCGGTCGCTGACCGACGGGTTGGTGCGACAGAGTTCGGGCGGCGGAACGACCGTCTACAAGAACGCGGCGGGGGTCGGCTGTCCGAACCCCGACTGCGACCGCGGCGTCTTCCAGACGCTGTTCGTCAGCGACCACGGCTGGCAGCAGATCGGCGCGACCCGGGACGGCATCGACCTCTGTCTAGTCAACACGGAGTCGAAGCGGCTCGTCTTCATCCACGACGAGTGAGCGCCGAACCGCGGTGAGAGGGAGGTCTCAGTCGTCGTCCGCGGCGGAACCGGCGTCCGGCTC
Organism: Halorubrum sp. Atlit-8R; assembly: GCF_003666025.1. Taxonomy (NCBI): domain Archaea; kingdom Methanobacteriati; phylum Methanobacteriota; class Halobacteria; order Halobacteriales; family Haloferacaceae; genus Halorubrum; species Halorubrum sp. Atlit-8R. The sequence goes on along the minus strand of NZ_QPLV01000001.1, from coordinate 437,508 downwards.
GGCCGCGCAGCGGTTCGGGCCGAGTTCGAGTTCGATCGCCGCGGTCTCGTCCGGCGGCGACTCGACGCCGCGGTTGGCCGCGATCACCGACTCGTAGTTCGGCGGCTTCTCCGGGAGCGTCCGGGTGATCCGGTCGACGAACGCCGCCCGGTCGAGGTCGAGGACTTCGATCCCGCGGCGCGCGTCCCCGACCGTCGTGAACACGGGCTCGCCGGGCTCGGCGCCGCCGGTCGTCCCATCGTTCGCGACGGCGAAGTGACCGGGGCAGACGACGACGCCGTCCGGCTGCGCGAGCAGCGTCCCGTGAAGCGAGTCGTACAGCCGACGAGCCGCGCCCGCGGCGCCCTCGTCGCCGTCTCCGGCGGCGGCCGACTCGTCGCCCCCGCCCGCCGAGAACTGGAGCTCCGTGCGGCCGACGCCCTCGGTGAACAGCGTGTCGCCCGTGAGGACCGCGGCGCCGCCGATCAGGTAGCTCGCGCCGTCGTCGGTGTGGCCGGGCGTCGCGAGCGCCTTCAGGTCGACGCCGCCGACGTCGAGGGTCTCGTTGCGCCCGATCGGTTCGAAGGCGTGCGCCACGTCGCGCTCGGCGGCCGCGGCCGGGAGGTAGTACGGGACGCCGAGGTCGTCGGCGAGCGCGCGGCCGCCGGAGAGGTGGTCGGCGTGGACGTGCGTGTCGAGGACGGCCGCTATCGACGCGTCGCGCTCCGCGGCCGCCGCGACCCACTCGTCGCCGTGTCTGGAGACATCGATAGCGACGGCGACGCGGTCGGAGCCGTCGGAATCAGCGACGGCGACGCGGTCGGAGCCGTCGGAATCAGCGACGGCGACGCGGTCGGCGCCGTCGGAATCAGCGACGGCGACGCGGTCGGCGCCGTCCGCGTCGTCTGCGGGTGCGCCCGCCGGGACGTGGTCGGCCTCGCCCGGCTCGCGTCCGCCGACGGCGAGGTAGCCCAGACACCCCTTCGCGCGGCGCTGGACCTGGACGAGGTCGAGCGGCGGGGCGTCGTCGGGCCCGTCGGGGAGCGGGACCTCGGTCCGGTCGTACACCGCGGACCACCCGCGCATCCCGTCGGCGACGACGGTCACGTCCTCGTACCCCGCCGCGGCGAGTTCGGCGGCGAAGTCGTCCGAGGCCTTCCCCTTCGCGCAGAGCGTGACGACGCTGTCGCCGGGCGAGAGGCCGGTCTCGCGCTCGAAGTCGGCGAGGTCGAACTCGTGGAACGGCTTGTAGAAGTAGTGGACGGCGTCCGCCACGCGCCACCCCTCGAAGCTCTCCTCGGGTCGCGTGTCGACCACGGTGAACGACCGGTCGCCGCGCCGGCGCGCGTCGATCCTGTCGCGGAACTCGTCGGCGGAGATGGTCTCGACCATACCGGGGTGGCGTGCCGAGCGAGCAAAAGCGCTCGGTGGACGGGAGGCGGAGACGGCCGTCGACGGACGGACTGCGGCGGCCGCTCGGCGGGGCGCGCCACCGCGACCGCGATGGGTAGGATTTATTCGGAGCGACCGGCCAGCGGGCGTATGGTCGAGGCGTTCGCGGTCGCCAGCGGGAAGGGCGGCACGGGGAAGACGACGAGCACGCTCGCGCTCGGGATGGCGCTCGCGGCCGACCACGACGTGACCGTCGTGGACGCCGACACCGGGATGGCGAACCTCCTCTTCCACGCCGGGCTCGACGACGCGGCGGTCACCCTCCACGACCTGCTCGTCGAGGGGACCGCGACGGACGTGAGCGAGGCGGTCTACGAGCGGTTCGGGCTCTCAGTCGTCCCCTGCGGCACCTCGCTGGCCGGCTTCGAGGCCGCGGAGCCGGAGCGGCTCCGCGACGTGGTGGCGGCGCTCGCGCGCGACACCGACGTGCTCCTGCTCGACTCGCCGGCCGCGCTGGGCTCGAAGTCGGCCGTCCTGCCGGTCGTGCTCGCGGACCGCGTCGTGGTCGTCGTCGAGCCGACGATCCCCGCGCTCTCTGACGGGCTGAAGGTCCAGGAGTACGCGCGGTCGTACGGCACCGAGACGGCCGGCGTCCTGTTCAACAAGGTCAGAGACGAGGCCGACGACGTGGCCGCACAGGCGGAGCGCCACTTCGGCGGCCCCGTCCTCGCGAACGTCCCCGAGAGCGACGCCGTCCGGGCGGCGCACCGGGCCGGTGAGCCCCTCCTCGCGCACGCCCCCGAGAGCGAGGCCGCGGCGCGCTACCGCCGGGCGGCCGACCGGCTCGACGTGCGCGACGGCGACGGCGACGCGGTCGCCGACCGGTTCCGCAGCGCGGTCGTCCCCGACACGCCATGAGCGGGCGCCGGGACGGCGACGGTGTAGAAGGTGACGGCTCGGAGCCGCCCGCGCTCACCATCCCGCGGGGGACGCTGCTGCGCTCACGGGTGGTCTCCGACGTGGGGACGACGCTCTCGCGCGCGCTCGACCGCGGGCTCACCGGCTACGCGACGCTCGTGCCCCAAGAGACGCTGCTGCTGTCGGGGGAGGCCCGCGGCGTGATCACCTTCGAGGACGGCGTGCCTGTGCTGGCGTACAACACCGTGACCGACAGCGGCGGCCCGGACGCGCTCGCCGAGCTCGCGGTCCCCGGCCCCTACCGCGTCGAGCTGTACGCCGTCGACGCGAGCGGGCTGGCGGCGGCCCACGAGGAGGACGCGCTGCGCGTCGCGCCCGACGCGGCCGCGACCGAGCTGGCCGACGACGCCGCCCTCGCCGAGCGGACCCGCGAGGCGGCGCCCGACGAGCGCCTGCGCGACGGCACCGACGAGGACGACGCCGTCGCCGCCTTCCTCGCCGACGACGAGCGGATCGACGCCATCCGCGAGCAGGCGCGGGCCGAGGCCCGCGACCGCGCCGCCGAGTGGGGCCTCGACGACGCGCTCGACGAGTCCGGCGATCCGGCGGACCGCGCCCCGCCGCTCGACCCGAGTTCCGACGCCTGACGCGCGTGATACGGAAATCAGACGCGCGTTCAAAACGTCCGTCTCGCCGGTAATTTTTTGAACACAGGTAATGTGAAGATATAACATGTCATTCAGTGGACGAGTAGAGGCGGGGAGACGAGCGGCCGGAGGGGTCGAGGGGTCGCCCGAGGCGGGAGACTCGACGGACCGCGCCGGGTCGGCCGGCGTGACGGACGCCGGGAGCGGGAGCGCGGCCGACGCCGGAGAGCGGACGGGAGAGCGAACGGGCAGCGCGGACGACGGCGGCGTGGACGGTAACGCCGCGGGCGACGGCGGCGAGCCCGACAGCGACCCCGACGCGCCGGCGGACGGCGACCGCGTCTGCGCGAACGAGCTCCTGGAGCTACTCGGAAACCGCCGCCGGCGCCTCCTGTGGCGACACCTCCGCGCGGAGGAGGCGGCCGCGGCGCTGTCGGACGCCTCCCGACAGATCGCGGCGTGGGAGAACAGCGTCGACCCCGCGGACGTCGACTACGATCAGCGGAAGAGCGTGTACACGTCGCTCCGACAGTTCCACTGCCCGAAGATGGCCGACGCCGGGCTCGTCGAGTTCGACGACCGCGACGGGACCGTGCGGCTGACCTCGGACCTCCCGGACGAGCTCGTGATCGAGATCGAACCGGACACGGCGAACGTCAGGCGGACCGCCCTCGGCGCGCTCGCGCTCGCGACAGGCGCCGTCCTCGGCGCATGGGCCGCCGGGCTCCCGGTGTTCGGCCCGCTCTCGTTCGCCGGGGTCGCGTTCGCCGTCGCCTTCGCCGCCGTCGCCGCGGGCGTGGTGTACGCCGTCGCCGTCCGCTCCGACCACGGCGTCTCGCTCGGCGACGCGCTGGCCCGCGTCGACGGCTGACCGACCGAGTTATCTCGGCGGAGCCCATCCGATCGGTATCACGGTCCTCCGACTCCTGCGGCTGACGGCGCCCGCCGACTTCGCCGCCTGGTACGCCGCCGGCCGCGCGTACACGACCGCCGTCGCCGAGGGCATGGGCTTCCCCGGCGTCGACGCGCTCGACGGCGACCGGGCGGTCCGTCGGCTCCGAACGGCCCCCGACGAGCTGACCCCCGACGAGGCGCGCTCGGTCGCGACGACGCTGCTCGCCGACGGCGCGTTCTCGGAGCCGTACTGCGAGTGGCTGCCGACGTGGTACGAGCTCGCCCTGATCGCGCCGGTCCGGTACGCCGACTGGCGGCTGCGGCGGGTCGCCGGCGCGGTCGCCGAGCGCGCGTCCGTGACCGCGACCGCGCCGCGGTTCTCGCGGCCGACCGACGTGCGGATCGACGGCGCGCCGGCGCTGTCGCGGGTCGACGGCTTCCGCGAGCGGTTCCTCCTCGCCGACTCGCTGCTCCACCTGGAGTGGTTCGACCACGTCGCCGCCGCGGACGGGATCGAGGTGCCGGACGACCTCGTCGCGCGGGCCCGCGAGGAGTCGCTGTCCTACTACGGCGGCGAGCGCGACCGGCTCTCCCCGGAGGTCCGGCGGTTCCAGCGACACCTGTTCGGCGACGACCGCTGGGTCCGCCGCGTCGACGAGGCGTACGGCCTCGACAGCGCGCTGTTCGGGCTCTGGGAGCGGCTCCTCCGCGACGAGCGGCGGCGGCTCGGCGGCGACTGAACGGAGTGGACAGCGACTGAACGGAGTGGACAGCGACTGAACGGAGTGGACAGCGACTGAACGGAATCGGCGGCGACTGATCGGGATCGGCGACCGACTGAGTCACACCGGACGCTGGCGGGAAAATATGTTACAGCTCCTGTAACAAGTTACAGTATCCGATCGCAAAACGGAAGGTAAGTATAGACCAGTTCGACCATTACGGAGTGGTACGAACCGCGTGTCGGTTCGCTGTCCCCGACCTTCGGCCCTCGTTTTCGCTCGCGGCCGCGGCGGTCTCGTCGCGGCCCCGGTTCTACTCTCGACCCTGACAGACATTATTGTGCCGTCGGATCCCCGCGTCGCACTGGTCCGTTCACGTGGTCACTCAACGGGTGTGGACTGGGATAGAACGAACAGAGGTGACGGTTGACCAGCGAGGGATCCATGCCCGAATCCGAGAGGGTGTGCCCGGGGTCACCGCAGTCAGCGGCGTAGGAATTCCGAACCGGGGTTGCTGTTCAGCGATTCGGTGTGTCGACTCCGACGCACGGAGATAACTCGGCGGCGAGTAATCTTTTATTCATCGTTACGGCTGCCGGAAGCTTCATACGTCGGCTCGCGGATCCTCCGGACACACGAATGGCAGTACTCTTGCTGGAGGACGTCGATGCCGACGACGTCGGGACCGTCGGCGGGAAGGCCGCGTCGCTCGGGGAACTCATCGGTGCGGGGCTCCCGGTGCCGCCGGGGTTCGCCGTCACCGCGGGGACGTACCGCACCTTCATCGAGGAGGCCGGGATCGACGACGAGCTGTTCGAGGCGGTCGACGTCGACCCCGAGGACTCCGCGGCGCTCCGCGAGGCGGAGGAGCGGGCGGAGGAGCTGATCCTCGGCACGCCGTTCCCCGAGCCGGTGCGCGAGGAGATCCTCGACCGGTACCGGGCGATGGGCGAGGACGGCGAGGAGGCGTTCGTCGCCGTGCGCTCCTCGGCCACCGCCGAGGACCTGCCCGACTCCTCGTTCGCCGGGCAGCAGGAGACGTTCCTCAACGTCCGCGAGGAGGACCTGCTCCGGCGCGTGAAGGAGTGCTGGGCCTCGCTTTTCACGCAGCGCGCGATCTACTACCGACAGCAGCGCGGCTTCCCGCACTCCGAGGTCGACATCGCGGTCGTCGTCCAGCGGATGGTCGACGCCGAGAAGTCCGGCGTGATGTTCACCAGCCATCCCTCGACGGGCGAGCCGCAGGTCACCATCGAGGCGGCGTGGGGGCTCGGCGAGGCGGTCGTCTCCGGCACCGTCTCGCCCGACAACTACGTCTACGACCGCGAGCGCGGCGCGGTCGACAAGGTCACCGTCGCGGACAAGAAGGTCGAGATGGTGAAGGACGCGGAGACCGGCGAGACGGTCCAGCTCGACGTCGAGGAGGAGCGCCGACACGAGCGGGTCCTCTCGGACGCGGAGATCGGTGACCTCGTCGAGCTCGGCGAGCGCGTCGAGTCCCACTACGGCGCCCCCCAGGACGTCGAGTGGGCGATCTACGACGGCGAGATATACATGCTCCAGTCGCGCCCGATCACGACGATCCGCGAGGACGCCGGCGGCGAGGCGGGCGCGGACGAGGCCGGCGCGGCAACCGCGGACGGCGACGGGAGAGTGACGGACGACGGCCCCGACCGCGGGGCCGCCTCGAACGGCGACGACGACGCGGACGTGCTCGTCGACGGGCTCGGCGCGAGCCCGGGCGTCGTCTCCGGCGCCGTCCGGATCGTCCACAAGCTCGACCACCTCGACCAGGTCCAGGAGGGCGACGTGATGGTGACCGAGATGACGATGCCGGACATGGTGCCCGCGATGAAACGCGCCGCCGGCATCGTCACCGACGAGGGCGGGATGACGAGCCACGCGGCGATCATCTCGCGCGAACTCGGCGTCCCCGCGGTCGTCGGCACCGGCAACGGGACGCGGGTCCTCGAGGACGGCCGGCAGGTCACCCTCGACGGCGACAAGGGGACGATCCGGGCCGGCGAGTCCGAGTCGGCCGAGTCCGGCGAGGAGTTCGAGCCGGTGGAGGCCGCGCGCCCCGAGACCCCCGTCAAGCCGATGACGGCGACGGAGGTGAAGGTGAACGTCTCGATCCCGGAGGCGGCCGAGCGCGCCGCGGCGACGGGCGCCGACGGCGTCGGCCTGCTCCGGATCGAGCACATGGTGCTCTCGCTCGGGAAGACGCCCGAGCGGTACATCGCCGACCACGACGCCCGCGCGTACCAGGACGAGCTCATCGAGGGCGTCCGGCGCGTCGCCGACGAGTTCTACCCCCGCCCGGTCCGCGTGCGCACCATCGACGCGCCGACCGACGAGTTCCGCGAGCTGGAGGGCGGCGACGGCGAGCCCGTCGAACACAACCCGATGCTCGGCTGGCGGGGGATCCGGCGGAGCCTCGACAAGCCGGAGCCGTTCCGCCAGGAGCTGGCCGCGTTCGCGCGCCTCTACGACATGGGGTACGACAACCTGGAGGTGATGTTCCCCCTCGTCAACGACGCCGCGGACATCGAGGGGATCACGGCCCACATGCGCGGGGCCGGGATCGACCCCGAGACGCACCGCTGGGGCGTGATGATCGAGACGCCCGCCAGCGCGCTCCAGATCGAGGAGCTGGCGAACGCCGGCATCGACTTCGCCTCCTTCGGCACCAACGACCTCACGCAGTACACGCTCGCGGTCGACCGCAACAACGAGCACGTCGCCGACCGGTTCGACGAGCTCCACCCGGCCGTGTTGCGGCTCATCGGCGATACCATCGAGACGTGCCGCGAGCTCGGCGTCGACACCAGCATCTGTGGGCAGGCCGGGTCGAAGCCCGAGATGGTCGAGTTCCTCGTCGAGAAGGGGGTCTCCTCCATCTCGGCGAACATCGACGCGGTCCGGGACGTCCAACACGAGGTGAAGCGGACCGAGCAGCGCCTGCTCCTCGATTCGGTCCGCTGAGGCCGTGCGGGGCCGAGACCCCTCGCCGGAGCCGAGAGCGGAACGGGTAAGAGCCGTCCCCGGCAACGGGAGGGCAGATGCGACAGCCGGAACCGGAGCCGCAGTCGTTCGACCGGGTGCTCTCCTCGATGTGCACCGAGCCGCACCCGGACGCCCGCGCGGCCGCCGAGCGGTTCCTCGCGACGAACCCCGGTGACCCCGCCACCTACGAGTCGGTCGCTGACCTGGAGGCCCGCGCGGTCGCGGGGCTCGCGACGCTCGCGGACCACCCGACGCCGGCCGACGCCGCGGGGTACGTCACCTCCGGCGGCACCGAGGCGAACATCCAGGCGGTGCGGTCCGCGCGGAACAGGCACCGCGAAGCGACGGGCGGCGGCGCGGGCGAGGTCAACGTCGTCGCCCCCGAGAGCGCGCACTTCTCGTTTTCGAAGGCCGCGGCGCTGCTCGACGTGGAGCTGCGGACGGTCCCCCTCGACGACGACCACCGGGCCGATCCCGACGCCGTCGCGGCCGCGGTCGACGACGCCACCGCGCTCGTCGTCGGCGTCGCCGGCAGCACGGAGTACGGCCGCGTCGATCCGATCCCGGAGCTGGCGGCGATCGCCGACGAGGCGGGAGCGCGGCTTCACGTCGACGCGGCGTGGGGCGGGTTCGTCCTCCCGTTCACCGACCGCGACTGGTCGTTCGCCGACGCGCCGGTCGACACGCTGACGATCGACCCCCACAAGTTCGGCCAAGCGCCGGTCCCGGCGGGGGGGTTGCTGGCCCGCGAGGACGCCGCGCTCGACGCGCTCGCGGTCGACACGCCCTACCTGGAGACGCGGTCGCAGGCGACGCTGACGGGGACGCGGAGCGGCGCGGGCGTCGCCGGCGCCGTCGCGGCGATGGACGCGCTGTGGCCCGACGGCTACCGCGAGGCGGCCGAGCGCGCGGCCGACAACGCCGACTGGCTCGCAGAGGGGCTCGCCGACCGCGGGTACGACGTGGTCGAGCCCGAGCTGCCGCTCGTCGCGGCCGACGTGCCCGAGCCGACGTTCGCCGCGCTCCGCGACGCCGGCTGGAAGGTGTCGCGGACCGGGGCGGGCGAGCTCCGCGTGGTGTGTATGCCGCACGTGACGCGGTCGACGCTGCGGGCGTTCCTCGACGACCTCGACCGGATTCGCCGGTAACCGGCCGATCGACCGGGCGAGCGACCGGTCCGGGGCGATCGCTCGCGCCGCGTTCGGATCAACATATTCACTACGGGCCGCCACGAACCGCCTCGTATGAGTTCGGACGACGTCTCTCGGCGCGCGTTCATGCGGACGGCCGGCGGTGCGGCGGCCGCCGCCGGCGCGGCGACGGCGACGGCGGGGACGGCGGCGGCACAGGAAGTGGCACCCGACTGGCCGAGCGGGGCGGAAGGGAACGTCGGGTCGTACACCGACGCCCGCGGCCAGGACTCGGTGACCATCTCGGTCGGCGCCGGCGACCAGGGCCTCGCGTTCGACCCGACCCTCGTCTGGGTCGACGAGGGGACGACGATCACCTGGGAGTGGACGGGCGCGGGCGGCGACCACAACGTCCAGACAGTGGACGGCGGCGGTCCGGCCAGCCTCGACAGCGGGAGCCCCGTCGGCGAGGAAGGCTACACCTACGAGTACGAGACGTCGAGCGAGGACGCCGGCATCACCCACTACCACTGCGTCCCCCACACCGCGGTCGGCATGCACGGCGGCATCGCCGTCGGCGAGGACGTCGCCACCGTCGAGACCGGCGGCGGCGGCAGCTCGAACGCGGTGTTCGTCCCGGACGCCGCCCGCGCGCTCGGCATCGCGACGTTCATCGCGATGGTGAGCACGCTGGGGCTGGCGTTCGTCTTCATGAAGTACGGCGGCACGATCACCGGCCGCGAGCAGGGGTAGCGGCCGGCGACCGACCCCTTTCTGCCGCCCTCGCGCGGCTCACTCCCCGTCGACGACGTCCTCGTACAGCGCCACGTAGCGGTCGATCACCGCGTCGTGGTCGAACGAGGCGAACTCGCGGTCGACCGCGCGGCGGTCGAGGTCCCCGACCGCGACGAACTCGTCGGCCAACTCGGCCGGGCTCGTCACGAGCCGCCCGCGCTCGCGCCCCTCGACGAGTTCGTGGGCGCTGGAGTCGGCCTGGTACTCGACTAAGGCGACGCAGCCGCAGGCGACCGCCCACAGCAGGTCGGTCGCGAACGTCTCCCACGTCGCGGTCGCGACGGCGACGTGCGTCCCCTTGAAGATCGGGACCCGCTCCTCGGTCGGGAGGTCGCCGAGGAACGCGACCCGGTCGTCGATCCGGAGGTCGCTCGCGGTCGCCTCGATCCGGCCGCGCTCGGGCCCGTCGCCGATCACCGCCGCGGTCCAGTCGCGGCCGCGCAGCTCGGCGAGCCCGAGGAGGAACGTCTCGACGTTGGCGTGACGGTCGAGCCGCCGCGAGTACACCGCGTCGAACCGGTCGTCGACGCCCGCGGCCTCGACGGCGTCGAAGTCGATGCTCTCCGGGAGCACCCGCACGTCGTCGCCGTCGGCGCCGTGCTCGCGGACGCGCGTCTTGGTCGTCCGCGAAGGGGTCGTCACCGCGTCGGCGCGCCGGGCGAGCGGCCGGTACCAGCGGCGGGCGTCGGCGGGGTGGTCGCGCCACCAGTCGACGACGACCGGGACCCGCGAGAGCGACCCGGCCACCGTGGCGGCGAGCGCCGGCGTCGGCGGGCTGTTGACCGCGTGGACCACGTCGGGGTCGACGCGGCGGACCGCGGCCGGCAGCCGCGCGGCGAAGGCCCCGGGCGCGGGCTCGGCGGTGACCGACCGGTACTCGATCCCGTCCTCGTCGAAGGCGTCGACGTCGCCGCCCCACCACCGGGCGCAGAGCCAGACGACCTCGTGGCCGCGGGCGGCGAGGCCGCGGGCGGTCCGCAGGGTCCGCGTTCGCGCCGGGGTCTCCCCGTGTCCGGGGGCGAAGAGCGAGGCGAACGCGACGCGCATACGCCGACCGCACGGGGGGCGCCGGTAAAAAGACACGGCATCCGGTCGGGAGACGGCGCGCTGACGGCGACCGGACCGGCCTCCCCCTCGCCGGGGTTCCGTCACCCGAAGCGGTTTCACGCCGCGCGCGGAACGGGTCCGCATGCGACAGTACGACATCGACCGCTACCTCAACGTGCGGAACGCGGGCGGCGCAGACTTAGGTCCCGACGGACGGCTGTCCTTCCTCCTCAACACGACCGGAACGGGGCAGGTGTGGTCGCTCCGCGAGCCGGAGTCGTGGCCCGAACAGCACACCTTCTTCGAGGAGTCCGTCTCCTTCGTCGACTCCTCGCCGGAGCGCTCCGAGGCCGTCTTCGGCATGGACGAGGGCGGCAACGAGCGCGCGCAGCTGTACCGGCTCGACTACGAGTCCGGCGCGATCGAGAACCTCACCGACATGCCGGAGGCGAAACACCGGTGGGGCGGCTGGGACTCGGCCGGTGACCGGTTCGCGTTCGCGTCGAACCGCCGCGACGAGGCCGTCTTCGACGTGTACGTCCAGGGGCGCGACGAGACGGGCGACGACGCCGAACTGGTGTACGAGGGCGACGGCTGGCTCTCCGTCGCCGGCTGGTCGCCGAGCGACGACCGGCTGATCGTCCACGAGGCGCACTCGTCGTTCGACCACGACGTGTACACCCTCGACCTGTCGACCGGCGACCTGACCCACCACACGCCCCACGAGGGCGACGTGCGGTACAGCAGCCCGGAATGGGGGCCCGACGGCGAGGGCGTGTACCTCGTCACCGACCGCGAGACCGACACGCTCCGCTTGGAGCGGCTCGACCTAGAGACCGACGAGTTCGCCGTCGTCGCGGACGGCGGCGAGTGGAACGTCGACGGCGTCGCGATAGACGAGGACACCCGCCGGCTCGTCTACTCCCGGAACGTCGACGGCTACACCGAGCTCACCGCCGGCGAGCTCGTCGCGCCCGACCGGATCGACGAGTTCCCGACACCGGACCTGCCGCGGGGCGTCGCGGGCGGCGTGAGCTTCGGGCCCGACGGCGACCGGTTCGCCGTCACGTCGACGGGCAGCACGCACAACGCGAACGTCTTCGTCGTCGAGGCGACCACCGGCGATACGGAGCGGTGGACGCGCGCCTCGACCGCCGGCATCCCCGCGGACACGTTCGTCGAGCGCGAGCTGGTCCACTACCCCACCTTCGACGGGCGGGAGATCCCCGCGTTCTTCTCCGTGCCCGAGACGGAGCCGCCGGAGTCGGGCTACCCGGTCGTCGTCGACATCCACGGCGGCCCGGAGTCGCAGCGCCGGCCCTCCTTCGCCTCCGTCACCCAGTACCTGCTGAACAACGGGTACGCCGTCTTCGAGCCGAACGTCCGCGGCTCGTCGGGCTACGGGAAGGCGTACTCCGGGCTCGACGACGTGGAGAACCGGATGGACTCGGTGAAGGACATCCGGGAGGGGGTCGGCTGGCTCCACGACCACCCCGAGGTCGACCCGGACCGCGTCGTCGCGATGGGCGGCTCCTACGGCGGGTTCATGGTGCTGGCGTCGCTGACGGAGTACCCGGAGCTGTGGGCCGCGGGCGTCGACATCGTCGGGATCGCGAACTTCGTCACGTTCCTGGAGAACACCGGGGACTGGCGGCGCTCGCTGCGCGAGGCCGAGTACGGCTCGCTGGAGGAGGACCGCGAGTTCCTCGAGTCCGTCTCGCCGATCAACAACATCGAGCGGATCGAGGCCCCCCTGTTCGTCCTCCACGGCGAGAACGACCCGCGGGTGCCCGTCGGCGAGGCCGAACAGATCGTCGAGGAGGCCCGCGAGCAGGGCGTGCCGGTCCGGAAGCTGATCTTCGAGGACGAGGGGCACGGCTTCGCGAAGCTCGACAACCGGATCGAGGCGTACCGCGAGATCGTCGACTTCCTCGCCGAACACGTCTGAGCAGGCCGCGCGGTCGCCCCGCGCGTCGTCACCGCCGTCGAACGGCCGTGACGGTTATACGGGCTCGCCGACGAGGATAGGGGGAATGAGTGCCTCCGAGCCGTACGGGCTACTGCTCGACCAGGCGCAGGACAAGGTCGCCCTGTTGAGCGTCGACGGCGAGTACACGTACGTCAACGCGGCCGCGGAGGAGATCCTCGGGTTCGAGCCGGACGAGCTCGTCGGAACGAACGCCTTCGGGTACATCCACCCCGACGAGCGGGAGCGGGTCCGCCGAACCTTCGAGGAGGCGGTCGAGGCGGCCGAGTTCACGGAGGTCACGGCGGAGTACCGACATCGCGCCGAGGACGGCTCGTGGGTGTGGCTGGAGAGCCGCATGTCGAACCTCACCGACGGGGAGCTCGACGGGTTCGTCGTCAGCTCGCGCGACGTCACCGACCGCGTTCGGGCCGAGCGCGAGCGCGAGGAGGCGACCGCGCACCTCCGGGAGATCGCGGCGGTCTCCAGCGACGTGCTCTGGATGTTCGACGCCGACTGGTCGGAGCTGCTCTTCGCGAACCCGGCGTACGAGGAGATGTACGGGGCCTCGCTCGACGAGCTCCGCGGCGACCCCGCGACGTTCCTCGACGCGATCCACCCCGAGGACCGTTCCGCCGTGAAGGAGGCGATGGAACGGCTCTCCGCGGGCGAGTCGGTCGACATGGAGTACCGCGTGAACGCCGCGGAGAACTACAAGCGGTGGGTCTGGGTCCAGGGCGAGCCGATCGTCGAGGACGGCGAGGTCGTCCGGATCACGGGGTTCACGAAGGACGTCACGGACCGCCGGCGCCGCGAGCGCCAGCTCGTCGTGATGGACAACCTCCTGCGCCACAACCTCCGGAACGACCTCAACATCGTCCTCGGGACGGCCGAGGACCTCGAAGACGAGGTCCCCGGGTCGGCGGAGCACACCGCGGTGATCCGGCGGGTCGGCGAGAGCCTCCTCGACACCGCACAGAAGGAGCGGGAGGTGATCGAGCTCATCACCGACCAGCGGGAGACCGACGCGATCGACCTCCGGAGCGTGGTCGAGGAGGCCGTCGAGACCGTCGGCGAGCGGTACCCGGAGGGATCTATCGCGGTCGACGGGCTCGACGCGGTCGTCGTCGACGGGCGCTGCGAGCTCCGCTCGGCGGTGATCGAGCTCCTGGAGAACCCGTTCCAGCACAGCGACGACGGGAGTCCGACGGTGACGGTGCGCCTGCGCCGCACCGAGGGGGGCGCCGAGCTCGTCGTCGAGGACGACCTGGCGCCCATCCCGGCGGTCGAGGCCGACGTGCTCACCGGCGACCACGACATGAGCCACGTGTACCACAGCAGCGGGCTCGGGTTCTGGCTGGTCTACTGGAGCGTGGAGCTGTCGAACGGGAGCGTGTCGGTCGAGGTCGGCACGGCGGGCGACGAGCGCGGCAACCGGATCACGGTGTCGCTGCCGCGCGCGGCGGAGTGAGGCGGTCCACGCGGCCGCGGCCCCGCGGTTACCAGTCCGGCCCGAAGTCGGGGTTGAGCTGGCGGTCGGTGCGGCCGAGGTCGTCGATCGCCGCGACGTCCTCGTCGTCGAGGTTGAGGTCGACGCTGGCGAGGTTGTCGCGGATGTGGTCGATCCCGGTCGCCTTCGGGATGGCCGTGACGCCGGACTCGCGGAGCCACGCGAGGCTCACCTGCGCCGCGCTGACGCCGTGCTTCTCCGCGATGTCGACGATCGCCGGGTCGTCGAGGACCTCGCCGCGCGCGAGCGGCGAGTAGGCGACCAGCTCGACGCCGTTGGCGTCGGCGTACTCGCGGAGCTCCTCCTGGCGGAGCAGCGGGTGCATCTCGACCTGGTTCGCGAACGGCGCCTCGCCGAGCGCGTCCGCCGCGGCGTCGAGGTGTTCCGGCTCGAAGTTGGAGACGCCGATGCGGTCGACCAGGCCGTCGTCGCGCAGCTCGGCGAACGCCGGCAGCGTCTCCTCGGGCTCGTACTCCCCGGCCGGCCAGTGGACGTACATGAGGTCGACCGAGTCGACGCCGAGCTTGTCGAGGCTCTCGCGGGTCGACGCCGCCACGTCCTCGGGCGCGAGGTTGTCGATCCACACCTTCGACGCGAGGAAGACGTCCTCGCGGTCGACGTCGCTCTCCGCGATCCCCTCGCCGACGGCCGCCTCGTTGCCGTAGATCTGGGCGGTGTCGACGTGGCGGTAGCCGGCGTCGAGCGCGTTCGCGACCGACTCGGTACACTGGGCGGGCTCGTCGTTCTCCCACGTGCCGAGCCCGAGGACGGGCATGTCGTTCCGGGTCGGGACCGCGGGCTGCTGCTGTTGGTCTGTCATCGCCCGCCTCTACTCGCGTGAGCCGAAAGTCGCTTGCGGTAGGGGCGGGCGCGGCCGGGTCGCGGCGCGAGGCGCCGCCGCGGGTCGTGTCGGCGGATCAGTCGTCCGACAGCAGCGCCCGCGAGGAGTTCGTCACCACGAGCAGGCTCGACGCCCCCATCGCGACGGCGGCGAAGAGGGGGTTCAGCAGGCCGGTCGCCGCCAGCGGGATGGCGACCGCGTTGTAGCAGAACGCCCAGCCGATGTTCCCCTTCACGCGCCGGCCCGCCGCCCGCGCGAGCTCGAAGACGGTCGCCACGGAGCCGAGCTCGTCGTCGACGATCGCCACGTCGGCGGCGTCGGCCGCCATCGCGGTGCCGCCGCCGAGCGCGACCCCGAGGTCGGCCGCGGCCAGCGCCGGCGCGTCGTTCGTCCCGTCGCCGACCATCACGGTGACGCCGCGCTCCTTCAGCCGCCCGACTGCCTCCGCCTTCCCCTCCGGCGGCACGCCGGCGAACACCGACGACACGGCGTCGTGCTCGGTGAAGACCGTCGCGGCGCGCTCGTCGTCGCCGGTGAGGACGATCACCTCGACGCCCGACTCGTCGAGCGCCGTCACCGTCTCCTCCCAGCCCTCGCGCAGCTCGTCGCCGACGACGACGAACCCCTCGGCCGCGCCGTCGCGACCGATCGCGACGGGGACGCGGCCCACATCGCGCGCGTCGGCGACCGCCGCGCGAATCCCGTCGGGGACGGTCCAGCCCCGCTCGTCGAACAGGTCCGGGTGGCCGACGACGACCTCGACGCCGTCGACGACGCCGGACACGCCGCGGGCGTGGCTCTCGAAGGACTCGACCGCGGGGCCGTCGCCTCCCTCTCCGGACTCGCCCGCTGCCGCCGCGGCCCCGCCGTCCGCGACCGCCGGCGTCGCGCCCTCGTCGCCCGCCTCGCCGGGACCGGCCCCGGCCGCGTCCGCCGCGGAGCGCGCCGCCGCGATGGCCTGCCCGACCGGGTGCGCGGACCGCGATTCGAGCGCGGCCGCGAGGCGGAGCAGGTCGTCGTCGACCTCGCGCTCGGTCAGCCGCATCTCGCCGGTCGTCAGCGTGCCGGTCTTGTCGAAGACGACCGTGTCCGCGTCGCGGATCCGCTCGAAGACGGTGTCGTCGAAGACGACGATGTTGCGTTCGAGCGCGTCGCGGATCCCGGCGGCGACGGCGAGCGGGGTCGCCAGCCCGAGCGCGCAGGGACACGAGACGATCAGCACCGTCAGCCCGACGAGCATCGCGTCGGTGGGGGCGCCGCCGAGCGCGAGCGACGCCCCGGCCGCGACGGCGGCGATGACGAGGACCGCCGGGACGAACACGGTCGCGAGCCGGTCCGCGAGCTTCTGGACGCCGTGGTTCCCGCTCTGGAGGTCGTAGACGAGCTCCGCGACCCGGTCGAGGCTGGAGGTCGCGTCCGGCCCGACCGCGACCGTGAGCGAGCCGTCGGCGACGACGGAGCCGCCGACGACCGGGTCGCCGGCGACCTTCCGGACCGCCAGCGACTCGCCGGTGACGACGGACTCGTCGACCGCCGCGTCGCCGTCGACCGCCTCGCCGTCCACGGGGACGCGCTCGCCGGCGCGCACGAGGACCCGGTCGCCCGGTTCGAGCGCGTCGACGGCGACGGACTCCGCCTCGCCGTCGCCGGTCAGCCGCCGCGCGTCGTCGACCTGGACCGCGGTGACCTCGGAGAGCAGTTCCGTCGCCCGGTCTTTCACCGAGTCCTCGTAGTGGTTCCCGACCGTGACGATGACGATGATCGCGACGGTCACGTCGTAGTATATCGAGGGCGACTCGACGAATATCACCGCGAGCGTGCTGTAGAGGTACGCGCTCACCGCGGCGATGGCGACGAGGAGGTCCATGTTCGGCGAGCGCGTCTTCGCGCTGACGTACGCGCCCCGGAGGATCGGCTTCCCGGTGAAAAAGAGGACGATGGTGGTGAGGACGCCGATGACGATGAAGAAGTACGTGCCCGAGGTCGAGGCCATCGCCTCGTTGAGGTACGTCAGCGTGCGCTCGTCGTAGAACGGGAACGCGAAGTACGTCGGGTAGATGAGGACGATGTACTGCAGCATCACCGCCATCCCGACGAGGACGCCCGCCGCGAGCCGCGCCGTCGCCATGTTGCTCGCCTGCCGCCTGGAGAAGGCGTCGTCGCGGGCGTACGCGCTGTACCCGAGGCCGCTCACCGTCTCGGTGAGGTCGTCGATGGTGACGGCCTCCGGGTCGTGGTCGATCCGGACCGTGTCGGTGACGTAGCTCGCGCTCGCGCCGCTGACGCCGTCGGCGTCGGTCGCCACCGCCTCGATGAACGCCTCGCAGGTGGCGCAGTGCATCCCGTCGACCTCGAGGAACGCCGCCTCGTGGCCGTCGGGCAGGTCGCGGTCGCCGTCGGCGTCCGTCTCGTCGCCGTCGCCCGCGGCACCGTCCCGCTCCCGTCGCCGCTCTCGGACCGCGTCGGCGTCCACGTCGGCGTCGCCGAGGGCGCCGTACACGTCCCGGCAGCCGGTACAGCAGAAGCGGTTCCCCGCGTCGTCGGTCACGTCGACCCCCTCGGTCGGGAGCTCGCAGAGGGTACAGGCGGCGGGGTCGTCGCGCGCGTCCGCGGCGTCGTCGGTCGCGCTCATCTCACATACCCCCCATGCCGGCGTCGAGCGGGTTCCAGAACGGGAGCCGCGGGTGCGGCACGCGGATCCCGACCGACATCAGCCCGTGCGCGAACAGCACGTAGCCGAGCGCGACGAACGCGACGCCCAGCAGCCGGTGGATCCGGCGGCGGTGGACGGGGTCGACGCTCTCGATCAGCGTCCCGTACGCGAAGACGGCGGGGATCGTCCCGAGCCCGAGCGCGCCGAGCGCGACCCCGCCCGCGGCCGCGGAGCCGCTCGCGAGGGCGTACAGGTACGCCGGGTAGAGGATCGGACAGGGGAGCAGCCCGTGGACCGCGCCGAGCGCGACGATCCCCGGCCCGTTCGCGAGCCGGTCGACGTGCCCCGTGAGCCAGCCCGTGACGCGTTCGAGCCCGGGGAGGTGGACGCCGCCGGTCGCGCCGCCGAGGAGGTACCGGACGCCGACGGCGATCACGGCCGCGCCGACGAGGAGCCCCACCCCGCCGCGGACCGCCGTCGCGGCGCCGGTCAGCGTCGCCGTGGTGACGAGGACCGCGCCGCCGAGAGCGCCGAGGAGGGTTCCGATCGCCGCGTAGCTCGCGGCCCGCCCGAGGTTGAACAGCGCGTGCTGGCGCACCTCGTAGGTGGTCAGGTGGCCCTCGCGGCCGGTCCCCGCGCCGGCGACGCCGGCCGCGCCAGGCTCGCCGCCGTCCGTCCGGCCGCCGTCGGCGTCCATCCGGCTGGCGTAGACGGTGACGAGCGGGCCGCACATGCCGATACAGTGGGCTCCGCCGAGCAGCCCGATGGCGGCGAACAGCAGCACGTCGGTCCCGAGGAGCGGCGAGAGGGCCATGCGAGTCAGTCACCTCCCGTTCGGCGTGCGGGCGTGAATGGGTTTCGTCGCTCGGCGTCGCGTCGGGGAGGCCGCCGGCGCGGGGCGAGAGGGGCCACGCCGATCACTCCTCCACGACGACGGTGCCGAACATGCCGCCCTCGCGGTGGGGGATACAGACGTACTCGTAGGCGCCGGGGACGGTGAACGTGTGCTCGTACCGGTCGCCGCTCTCCAGCCGCCCGCCGAAGTCGGACTGCCACGCCGACAGCGCGGCGTCGTAGTCGTCGAAGCCGCCCGAGGCGAAGAACTCGGCGCCGTCCGGGATCCCGCCCTCGGTCGCGGTGACGGTGTGGGCCCGCGCGCTCGTGTTCTCCCAGACGACGGTGTCGCCGACCGAGACCGTGACCTCCCGCGGCTGATACGCGGCGGCGAGCATCCCGACGTCGTAGTCCGGCTCGCCGCCGACGCCGGCGCACCCGGCGAGCCCGACGGCGGCCGCCGCGCTCCCGGCGGCGCCGGTCCGGCGAAGGAACCGTCTGCGATACATACCTTACCTGGGCGCCTGAGGGGTTTCAATACCGCGGTCGACCCCGCCGCGTGGGAACGGATCCGTCCCCGGCCAGCCCGTCCCCGCGGGGCCGTTCGCGGCGGGGCTCACCCGCCGACGAGGTCGTCGAAGACGCGGCGCTGCGCCGCCGCGAGGTGCTCCGAGAACGTCGCGCGAGCGATGCCGATGGCGTCGGCCACCTCCGTCGCGCTCGCCTCGCGGGGGTGCTCGAAGTAGCCGAGCCGCTGGGCGGTCCGGATTACCTCGCGCTGGCGCTCCGTGAGCCGCCCCAGGTCGACCACGACCGGGTCGGAGCGGCTGTCGGCAGCGCCGGAGCTGGTGAGCCGTTCGAGACGGACCGACCCGCCGGTCGCCTCCAGCGCGTCGATCACGTCGCCGAGCGGGTCGGCGGCGGGCAGCGACAGCCGGAGCCGGACGCGGTCCGGCGCCGTGCGGACCGTGACCGACGAGACGGGGTATCCGAGCGACTCGACGGCGTCGGACGGGAACTGGCCCGCCGCGGGGCTGCGGCAGCGGTAGACGAACTCGTCGCCGCCGTCGAAGACGAGCTCCGCGTCGACCGCGCGGTCGGCGCGGAACTGCGAGACGACCGCCTCGTCGACGCGGACGCGGTCGACGTCCTCCGCGACCGCGCCCGGCGGGAGCGCCGCCGCCACCGGCGCGGGGCTCGGGTCGTGAACGACCACCTCGACGCGGACGCCGGCGCCGTCGCGGCCGCCGGCGCTCGACCGGTCGGCGTCTCGGGAGGCGTCGGACCCGCTCCGCGCGGTCCCCGAGCGCGCGAGGCCGTCGGAGCCGGGCCGGCCGGCGGTACCGGGGCTGTCGGCGGAGCCGCTGTCCGACGACCGCGACCGCCGTTCCATGTATCGATCCTGTGCCCGAAGCCGGAAAAAAAGGAAGCCGAACGAGTACGCGTCGCGGCGGCTCGTCGGACCGACTTATAAAGGACCGTCGAGAGTTGGCGACCACACTCACGGCGCGAGCCCCTACCGACCCCATGAGCGACGAGCCGCTGCGCGGAGCCTCGGTGGGGGTGGTCGGCGGCGGCGTCGGCGGGCTCTCCGCCGCCGCCTACCTCGCGGCCGGAGGCGCGGAGGTGACGCTGTACGAGCGCGCCGAGCGCGTCGGGGGAGTCGCCGGTCGGCTGGAGCTGGACGGGTTCCGGTTCGACACCGGCCCGTCGTGGTACCTGCTCCCGGACCTCTTCGAGCGGTTCTTCGAGGACTTCGGCCGGTCGCCCGACGAGTTCTACGACCTGCGTCGGCTCGACCCGCACTACCGGGTGTTCTGGGACGACGGCGACCGCGCCGACGTGCCCGCCGACCCGGACGCCGCGGCCGACCTGTTCGAGTCGTACGAGCCGGGCGCGGGCGCGGCGTTCCGCGAGTACCTCGACGACGCCGAGCGGGCGTACGACGCCGGGATGGACCGGTTCGTCCTCCCCGGGCGGTCGCGGTTCCGCGACTACCTCTCGCTCGACGTCCTCGCCGGCGGCCGCGAGCTCGACCTGCTCTCCAGCCTCGACGAGCGGGTGCGGTCGTACGTCGACCATCCGAAGCTCAGGCAGCTGCTGGAGTACACGCTCGTCTTCCTCGGGGGGTCGCCCCACAACACGCCGGCGCTGTACCAGCTGATGAGCCACGTCGACTACGGGCTCGGCGTCTACTACCCGATGGGCGGGATGTACGAGGTGGTCGAGGCCGTCGAGACGGTCGCCCGCGACGCCGGCGCCGACGTTCACACCGGCGTCGAGGTGACGGGCCTCGAACCGGTCGACGGCGGCGTCGAGGTCGAGCTCGGCGGCGACCGCTACGTCCACGACCGCGTGGTCTGTAACGCGCCGCCCGCCCACGTCGAGCGCGAGCTGCTCCCCGAGGGGACCGTCCCGCGGCTCGGCGACTACTGGGAGCGGCGGACGTACGGCCCCTCGGCGCACCTGCTGTACCTCGGCGTCGAGGGCGAGCTGCCGGAGCTGGCGCACCACACGCTCGCGCTCCCGACGGACTGGGACCCGCACTTCGCGGCCATCTTCGACGACCCCGCGTGGCCGACCGGCGAGACGGAGCCGGTCGTGTACGTGAACGTCCCGTCGCGGACGGACCCGTCGGTCGCCCCCGACGGCCACGAGGCGGTCGTGACGCTCGTGCCGCTCGCGCCCGGGCTCGACGACACGCCGGACCGGCGGGCGGCGCTCAGGGAGCGCGTCCTCGACGCGGTGGACTCGCGGGCCGGCGTCGACCTCCGCGACCGGATCGTCGCCGAGGAGTCGGCGTGCGTCTCGGAGTTCGCGGCGCGGTTCGACCAGCCCGGCGGGAGCGCGCTCGGGCTCGCGCACACGATGCGACAGACCGGGCCGCTCCGACCCGGACCGCGCGTCCGCGGGACCGACCGCCTCTACTACGTCGGCGGGAGCAGCAACCCGGGGATCGGCGTGCCGATGTGCCTGCTCGGCGGGGAACACTGCGCGGCCGCGGTCGAGGCGGACGCCGCCGGCGGCCCACTCGACCGACTGCCGCTGGTCGGGCGCTGAATCCGGAGAGAGTCGCAACAGCCGTCCAAATACGAGTTCGAGAACGGTAATATATCAAAAAATACGGATTGAGACGGGAAACTGTCAGGAAAACCTTACCAGTCAGGTTAGTACATTTAATAAATACGCCACGTGTAATAGAACGTCGCATGATAGAAACAGCAGCGGCCGACCTCCTCGCGCAGAGTACCGTTCCGCTCGAAATGACGCAGACAGAGATATTCCAGTTCATTCAGAGCAACACCCTCCTGAGCGCGTCGCTCTGGGTGAACATCGCCCTCGCGGGGCTGTCGATCCTCCTGTTCGTCTACATGGGACGGAACGTGGAGGACCCGCGCGCCCAGCTGATCTTCGTCGCCACGCTGATGGTACCGCTGGTGTCCATCTCCAGCTACACGGGGCTCGTCTCCGGGCTCACCGTCAGCTTCCTCGAGATGCCGGCCGGCCACGCGCTGGCCGGCGCGGGCGCCGGCCCCGAGGGCGGGGTGTTCACCCCGTGGGGTCGGTACCTCACGTGGGCGTTCTCGACGCCGATGATCCTCGTCGCGCTCGGCCTGCTCGCCGGCTCGAACCTGAGCAAGCTGTTCACCGCCGTGGTGGCCGACGTCGGGATGTGCGTCACCGGGCTTGCGGCCGCGCTGACCACGTCCTCGCTCCTGCTGCGCTGGGTCTGGTACGGCATCAGCTGCGCGTTCTTCGTCGTCGTCCTCTACATCCTGCTCGCGGAGTGGGCGAAGGACGCCGAGGTCGCCGGCACCGCCGACATCTTCAACACGCTGAAGGTGCTCACCGTCGTCCTCTGGCTCGGCTACCCCATCTTCTGGGCCCTCGGCGCCGAGGGCTTCGCCGTGCTCGACGTGGCGATCACCTCGTGGGCGTACAGCGGGATGGACATCATCGCGAAGTACCTCTTCGCGTTCCTCCTGCTGCGCTGGGTCGTCAACAACGAGCGGACCGTCGCCGACATGGCCGCCGGTCTCGGCGCGGCCTCCCGCGGCGGCGCGGCGCCCGCCGACGACTGATCGGCCGCGGTCGGTCCCCCGCTATTTCCACCGCCGACGAGCGCCGCGGCCCGGCGGCGGAGAGAAAAGCGCTAAACCCGCGGCGGCGGTGGAGACGGTATGAAACAGGCCATCGTCGCCCGGACGGACATCGGCATGGGCGAGGGGAAACTCGCCGCGCAGGTCGCGCACGCGTCGCTGTCGGCGTACCAGGACGCGAGCGACCGGGCGCGGAAGAAGTGGCAGGGGGAGGGACAGAAGAAGGTCGTGCTGAAGGGGAGCTCCGAGAGCCAGCTGTTCGAGCTGGCCGACAAGGCCGACAAGGAGGGGCTGCCGTACGCTATCGTCCGGGACGCGGGCCACACCCAGCTGGAGCCGGGGACCGTCACCGCGCTCGCGGTCGGCCCCGCCCGCGACGACAGCGTCGACCGCGTGACCGGCGACCTCTCGCTGTTCTGAATGGCCGACGGCGATTCCCTCCGCGAGGCGCACCCGACGGAGCGCGCGGTCGGTATCGAGTACTACGCCAGCCGCGCCGACGGGATCGGCGGGCGGCTCCGCGAGTCGCCCGAGGACTTCCGAGTCCGGGAGCTGGAGGCGTTCGACGCGGAGCCGCTCGATGCCGACCCCGGCAGCTACCCCGACCTCGTCGTCCGGGCGACGCTCCGCGACTGGGACACGAACGACTTCGCGCGCCGGCTCTCGGACGCGCTCGGCGTCAGCCGCGAGCGCGTCTCGTGGGCGGGGACGAAGGACAAGCGCGCCGTCACGACGCAGCTGTTCACCGTCCGCGGCGTCGACGCCGACGACCTCCCGGAGATCCGCGGCGCCGAGATAGCGGCGCTCGGCCGGGCGGGCCGGAGCCTCTCGTTCGGCGACCTCGCGGGCAACGCCTTCGAGATCCGCGTCGCGGACGCGGTCGACGGCGCCCCCGAGCGCGTCGCCGAGGCGGTGCGGGACCTCCGGGCGTTCGCGGGCGACGCGGACGAGGGCGACGCGGACGGGAGCAGCGGTCCGAGCGGGGACGAGTCGATCGAGGCGACCGTCGGCGTCCCGAACTACTTCGGCCAGCAGCGGTTCGGCAGCCGGCGCCCCGTCACTCACGTCGTCGGGCTCGCGATCGCGCGGAACGACCCCCGCGAGGCGGTCCGGCTGTACGCCGGGAACCCCGCCGCGGCGGAGCCCGAGGACACCCGAGCCGCACGCGATGAGGTCGACGCGGCGTTCGGCGTGAGCGGTGACTCCGGACTCGACGGCGGGCCCGCCGCCGACGGCACGGGCGACGGCGACTGGGCCGCCTGCCTCGACGCGATCCCCGGCAAGCTCCGGTTCGAGCGCTCGATGGTCCACCGGCTCGCCGACCGCGGCGTCGCCCCCGACGCGCCGCCGGACGACGAGGACTGGTGGCACGCCCTGGAGGCGGTGCCCTCGAACCTCCAGCGGCTGTTCGTCAACGCCGCGCAGTCGTTCCTCTTCAACCGGATCGTGAGCGAGCGGCTGCGCCGCGGGCTCCCGTTCGACCGTCCCGTCGCCGGCGACGTGGTCTGTTTCGCCGACGGCGACGCGCCCGAGGGGCTGTACGCGCCGGACGCCGACCGCCTCCAGCGCGTCGACGCGGACCGGGTCGACGTGGTCTCGCGGCACTGCGAGCGCGGGCGGGCCTTCGTCACCGCGCCGCTCGTCGGCACCGAGACGACCCTCGGCGGCGGCGAGCCGGGCGAGATAGAGCGCGAGGTCCTCGCCGACGCCGGCGTCGAGCCGGGCGACTTCGCGCTCCCCGGCGAGTTCGACTCGAACGGGACGCGCCGCGCGGCCCTCCTGCGCACGGACCTCGACGTGACGTTCGAGGGCGGCGACCCGCGGTTCGCCTTCGCGCTCCCGAGCGGGTCGTACGCGACCGCGCTCCTGCGGGAGTTCACGAAGCGCGGCCCGCTCGACCTCTGATCGATCCGGATTCGTGGATCACTTCGGGATTCGAGGAGTCGAAACCACCACGGGACTGTGTTCCGTTCCGAGCCGTTTTTGTGCGACAGCCGTCAATCGAGGCCATGACTCGGATCGTCGTCATCGACCTCCACGGCCAGTTCACCCACCTCGAACGCCGGGCGCTCCGCGACCTCGGCGTCGACACCGAGATAGTCTCGGCGGAGACACCGGCCGACGAGGTCGAGGCGGACGGGGTCGTCCTCTCGGGCGGCCCGGACATGGACCGCGTCGGCAACGCGCCGGACTACCTCGACCGCGACGTCCCCGTCCTCGGGATCTGCCTGGGGATGCAGCTGATCGCGGCGGAGCTCGACGGCGCGGTCGGCGAGGGCGACTACGGCGGCTACGCGGACGTCGACGTCGAGATAACCGACGACGAGGACCCGCTCGTCGGCTCGCTGGCCCCCGAGACGCGCGTCTGGGCCTCCCACGCCGACGAGGTGACCGAGCTGCCGGACGGGTTCTCCCGCACCGCCACCTCCGACGTCTGCGGCATCGAGGCGATGGCCGACGCGGACGCGGACCTGTACGGCGTCCAGTGGCACCCCGAGGTCGCGCACACGGAGCGCGGCGAGGAGGTCTTCGAGAACTTCGTCGCGATCTGCGAGTCGGCGTAGAACGCGAGCGGTTCGCCGACGTGCGTCGCGGGCTATTCTTCGACGCACAGCGCGGGCTATTCTTCGGCGTGCGCCGCGGACTATTCTCCGACGTGCGCCGTCAACACCGGGAGTTCGCTGTAACGCACGACTCGCTCGGCGACCGACCCCGCCGCGACGAAGCGCCCGATCCCGGTACGGCCGTGCGTGCCCATCGCGATCAGGTCGACGCCGTAGTCCGCCGCCGCGTCGAGGATCTCCTCGTGCGGGCGGCCGCGGCGGAGGTGGAGTTCGCACTCGACGCCGCGCGCCGCGGCCGCCTCGGCGACCGCGTCGAGCGCGCGCTCGCCGCGCGCCTCCTCGCGCTCGACGACCACGTCCCACTCGCCGGCGCCGGCGATGCCCTCGTCGACGACGAACAGCGCGTGGACCCGGGCGCCCGTCAGGGCGGCGAGGCCGCAGGCCTGCTCGGTCGCGGCGGCGCTCCCGGCGCTCCCGTCGATCGGACACAGTATCGCGTCGTACATGTCGGCCCGACCCACGACGTGCGAGACGTTAACAGTACCCGATGCGCGGACGCCGGACGCGGTCGCGCCGCTCGTCGTGTCGGGGGCGCACCGGTCGGAAAAGACGGCCGGCGCCTACGCCTCGAACAGCTCGTCGACGGCCTCGCCCGCGGTCTCGACCGCCTCCTGCGCGACCGCGTCCGGGTCCGGCCCGGCGTCCTCCGGGGCGTTGAGGTAGACGTCGACGTCGAGGACGCCCTCCTCGAACGTGACGGTGACGTCGAGGTCGGTGACGGTGGACTGGTCGTAGTGTTTGAACACGATCCCCTCGGCCGCCTCGGCAGCGGTGCGAACGACCTCGTCGTCGCTCGGCTCCGCGGCGGCGTCGGCGTCGTCGGTCACGGCCTTACGCGCCGCCGGCGCCCGGACCGCCCGGTCCCATCGGGCCGCCGCCGCCCGCGCCGCCTTGGAGCATCTGCTGGAGCTCGCTCTGGAGGTCGTCGAACTGCTCCTCGACGCGCTCCTCCTGCTTCTCGAGCTGCTCGACGCGGACTTCGAGCGAGTCGACCTTGTCCTCGAGGTCGTCGTAGGCGGACTCGTAGTCCGTCTCGACGAGGACCTTGCCGATCTCGCGGTACATCCCCGCGTCCTCGTCGACGTCTTCGAGGGCGTCGAGGGCGGTCTTGGACTCGTTGAGCGCGGACTGGGCCTGCTCCTTCTGCTCGGCGACCTGCTGTGCGGTCTCCTGAAGGTCCTGCAGCTCCTCGATCTTCTCCTGTGCCTCGGGCGGCATGTTCCCTTGCATGGGCGGACCGAGGCGGCCCGGACGGAAAAACCCACTACATCTCTCCCGCCCCGACAAGTCGGCAATACGACGGGTCTCGGAAACGCTCGCGTCGGTTTAGTCGTCGAGCCCGGCGACGCGCTCGGCGACCGCGACGAGCCGGGACCAGCTGTTGACGCCGGCGCGCAGCGCCACGAGGTCGTCGGCGAGGACGCGGACGCGGACCGCGTCGCCCTCGCGGTCGACGGTCGCGGTCGAGCGGGCGTCGTCGATCTCGCCGACCTCGGGACCGAGCGCGTCGGCCACGACGCGGGCGCGCCGCTCGGAGGGGTAGGTGAACGAGAGGACCGTCTCGTGTGCGCGCGTCACGGTCCGTGGAGGGGGAGACGGCGTTACTCGACGTTGACTTCCTTGATGCCACCGCCGCGCTCCTTCAGGAGGACGCGGTGGCCGCAGTACGGACAGCGCACGCCGCCGTACTCGTCGAGGGTGACGTCGCGCTTACAGCGGGAGCACTTGTAGCTCATCGCCTTATTCCTCGTCGGCGAGCGCGGCGCGGATGGAGCGGCGGACGGTGCGACCGCCGGGCGTCTCGGGGCGGTACGCGCCGCCGGTGAACGTCTCGCCGGTCTCCTCGTTGACCCAGATGCCGGTACCCACGCGCTTCACGTCGTCGCCGTCGACGGTCGCGTTGCGCATCTCCTCTTCGATGTCCTGGACCCGCT
Organism: Halorubrum sp. Atlit-8R; assembly: GCF_003666025.1. Taxonomy (NCBI): domain Archaea; kingdom Methanobacteriati; phylum Methanobacteriota; class Halobacteria; order Halobacteriales; family Haloferacaceae; genus Halorubrum; species Halorubrum sp. Atlit-8R. Next base: position 410,516 of record NZ_QPLV01000001.1, on the reverse strand, counting down.
TGCGGGAGACCCGGCCGTAACGGGCGCCGAATCGGCCCGCGCTGCCGGTGCTTCGAGCCTTGTCCTCAGCCATAGTAGCCACTCCTACCGCCAGCGCAGGTAAAAAGGCTGCGAGTTGCGGCGGTCGGAACCGCCGACGGCGACGACGAAAGAGGGGTGATCGGATGCGGTGGCGCGTGCCTGCGAGCGGCCGCCCTCGGCGGCCGCGAGACAGCACGCGCGAGGGACGCCGTGAGTGACGGGCGACCGCAGGGAGCCCGGAACGAACGGCGAGGCTGGGGAGGTGTGAGGCTGCTGTGCGGTGCGGGGCGGGACTCAAAGGGGCAGCCGGGAGGCGGGCGCAGGCAACGTAAGCACCGCAGCGAAGGAGCGGCAGCGACTGAGCGAGGAGCGCAGCGAGCGTGCGCCCGCCTCCCGGCTGGGGCTTTGGAGGGGTTCGTGTCAGTGGCGTCCACCTGTAACCGACTGACTGGCGTTTTAGCGGTGTTCGCCGGAAGATTGCCGGCAGTCCTCACAGACACGGCTACGTATCGACCGCAACGTATTTCACAACCAAGTAATACTACCAAGTTGTATGAACGGATTCGACGGCTTCAGCGACGTGAGCGAGACGGACGTAACGAAGGCCATCGGCACCGAGTGGACCGACGGGTTCCTCGATTTCACCGACTCCGAGGTGATCGTCCTCGGCGGCGGCCCGTCGGGCCTGATGGCCGCGAAGGAGCTGGCCGAGCGCGGCGTGAAGGTGATGATCGTCGAGAAGAACAACTACCTCGGCGGCGGCTTCTGGCTCGGCGGGTTCCTGATGAACACCGTGACGGTCCGGGACCCCGCCCAGGAGATCCTCGACGACCTCGACGTGGACTACGAGCCGGTCGCGGACGTGGACGGCCTCTACACCGCTGCGGGGCCGGAGGCCTGCTCCGGGCTGATCAAGGCCGCCTGCGACGCCGGCGCGCGCGTCCAGAACATGACCGAGTTCACCGACCTCGTCGTCCGCGACGACCACCGCGTCGGCGGCATCGTGATGAACTGGACGCCGGTCCACGCGCTCCCCCGCGAGATCACCTGCGTCGACCCGGTCGCGGTCGAGTCCGACCTCGTCATCGACGCGACCGGCCACGACGCCGTCGCGATCAGCAAGCTCGACGAGCGCGGCGTCCTCTCGGCGCCCGGCATCGAGCACGCGAAAGAGCACAACACCGGCATGGACCAGACCGGCGACGACCAGTACGGCGCCCCCGGTCACGACTCGCCCGGCCACGACTCGATGTGGGTCGGCGAGAGCGAGGACGCCGTCGTCGAGCACACCGGCGTCGTCCACGACGGGCTGATCGCCTCGGGGATGGCGGTCGCGACCGCGCACGGCCTCCCGCGGATGGGCCCGACGTTCGGCGCGATGCTCGTCTCCGGGAAGCGCGCCGCGCAGGCCGCCCTCGACGAGCTCGGCGTCGACGCGCCCGAAGTCGAACTGTCGGCCGGCGGCGCGCCCGCGCCCGCCGACGACTGATACGAAAGTCGGTTACCCGGCGAAGTCGCCGTCTTTCGACGAGCGATCACCGCTGACGCTCCGGTAGCTGCTCCCTCCACGTCCGCCGCTGGTCGAGTACACGTGCTCGACCGGGAGTCGACAGCGAACACCTCCAAAGCCCCAGCCGGGAGGGCTCGGTGCGCTCGCTGTCGCCCGAAAATCGGAGATTTTCGGGATGACGAGAGAGCTTCGCTCTCTCGAACCACGCGCTTCAGTCGCTCGTTTCACTCGCTCCTTCCAGTGCTTGCGTCGCGCGCCTTCGCCCTCCCGGCTGCCCCTTTGAGCCCCCACCCCGCACAGCACCGCAACCGCAGCCTCACGCCTCCCCAACCTCGCCGCTCACGCCCTCCGGGCGTTCGCGGCGTCCCTCGCGCGTGCTGCCTCGCGGCCGCCGCTTCGCTCCGGCCGCTCGCAGGCACGCGCCGCCGCAGTTCGGACCATGACTCATCGACGCCGGATACCGGACTGAACCCGCAACGCGCCCGTCCGTCACGAACGTTCACTCGGGAGCGACTCAACCGGGTGCCTTTTTCCGGCGCTACGTCGAACCCGGCGGTATGCGAAACGCCAAGATCGTCTGTACGATCGGTCCCGCCTCGGACGACCGGGACACGATCCGCGGCCTCGCCGACGCGGGGATGTCCGTCGTCCGACTCAACGCCAGCCACGGGACCACCGACCACCGGGAGACGGTGATCGAGCGCGCCCGCGCCGTCGACGACGAGATCGACGACCCGCTCGCGGTGATGGTCGACCTGAAGGGCCCCGAGGTCCGCACGGCCGAGATCGACGAGCCGATCGAACTCGCCGGCGACTCGGAGGTCACCTTCCTCGAAGCCGACGACGCGACGCCCGAGCGCGTCGGTCTCACTCACTCGATCGGGGCCGCCGAGCCGGGCGACACGATCCTCCTCGACGACGGCCGGATCGAGTGCCGCGTCGAGCGCGTCGACGGCGAGGCCGTCGTCGCCACGGTCGTCTCCGGCGGGAAGCTCGGCTCCCGGAAGGGCGTGAACCTCCCGGGCGTCGCCATCGACGTGGACCTGATCACGCCGGAGGACGAGGCCGAACTCGACCTCGCCGCGCGCACCGACGCCGACTTCGTCGCGGCCTCGTTCGTGCGCGACGCCGACGACATCTACCGGATCGCCGACGAGCTGGAGGCCCGCGGCGGCGGCGACATCCCGATCGTCGCGAAGATCGAGCGCGCCGGCGCCGTCGAGAACTTGGAGGGGATCGTCGACGCCGCCGACGGCGTGATGGTCGCCCGCGGCGACCTCGGGGTCGAGTGCCCGCTGGAGGACGTGCCCGTGATCCAGAAGCGGATCATCCGGACCTGCGTCAACGAGGGCGTCCCCGTCATCACGGCGACGGAGATGCTCGACTCGATGGTCTCCTCGCGGCGCCCGACCCGCGCCGAGGCCTCCGACGTGGCCAACGCCGTCCTCGACGGTACCGACGCCGTGATGCTCTCGGGCGAGACCGCGGTCGGCGACGACCCCGTCAACGTCGTCGAGACGATGGACCGGATCGTCCGGCAGGTCGAGGCCAGCGACGAGTACGCGGAGACGCGCGAGCAGCGCGTCCCGACCGCGGAGGAGGGCTCCCGCACCGAGGCGCTGGCGCGCTCGGCGCGCTACCTCGCGCGCGACATCGGCGCCTCGACGGTCGTCGCGGTCTCCGAGTCCGGCTTCACCGCGCGCAAGACCGCCATGTTCCGGCCGGGCGTCCCGGTCGTCGCCACGACGCCGGACGACCGCATCCGCCGCCAGCTCGCGCTCTCGTGGGGGGTCCGCCCGGTGCTGACCGAGTACGCCCACGACATGGAGGGGATCCTCGACAACGCGGTCGACGCCGCGCTCGACCGCGGCGGCGCCGCGTCCGGCGACACCCTCGTGGTCCTCTCAGGCATGCTGACCGAGTTCGAGGGGACGAACACGACGAACACGCTGAAGGTCCACGTCGCCGCCGAGACGCTCGTGACGGGGAAGGCGGTCGTCGCCGGCCGCGTCGCCGCCCCGGTCCACCGGACCGCGGACGGCGACCTCGACGCGCTGCCGGCGGGCTCCGTCGTCGCGCTCGGCGCCGACTTCGACGGAGAGTTCTCCGGCGACCTCGACCGGATCGCCGGCATCATCGACGCCCGCGAGGGGATGACCGGCTACCCCGCCGTCGTCGCCCGCGAACTCGGCGTCCCGATGGTCTCCGGCGCCGGCCTCCCCGACTCGGTCGCGGACGGGACGACCGTGACCCTCGACGGCGAGCGCGGCGTCGTCTACGACGGCGACGTGCTCCGGGCGGCCCGCGAGCGGTAGGCCGCGCCCGATCCCGCCGACACAGCGTCACCAGACACAGCGTCACCCGACGCGCCGCCACCCGACACGCCCCCACCCGACGCGCTGCCATCGGCGTGACCGCCCCGGCCCCGCGCCGCTCGCGCCCGCCAGCCATTTATTACGGAGTCGCGTAGACCCGGCCATGAGCGACGAATCCGGCGACGACGCCCGCGACGAGCGCGCGTCCGACGCCGCGGAGTCGACGGAGTTCGGCGACCGCAGCCGGGCCAACGACGCCGGCGACGAGGAGCCGGACGACGGCGGCGAGTGGCGCTTCTCGGTCGACGACGTGGGGCCGAACGGCGTCACCGAGGACACCGCCACCCCGGCGGACGAGCCGATAGAGCCGGGCGACGTGGACCTCGAACACGCGGCCTTCGTCGTCCTCGGCGTCGCGCTCACTGTCGGGACCCTGCTGGTCGGCTTCTGAACGCGCGGTCGACGACCCGGACCGCCGAGGACGCCGCCGACCGACGGCGCCGCGGCCGCGCGCACCACCACTTATCAGGCCGCGGCCGTAGGACCGACTATGAACGCGCTCGCACAGTCCGGGCTCCTCTCCCCGGACACCCTCCCGCTCCTACTCCTGACCGCGGGGCTGCTGCTCTCGATGGCGGAGGCGCTCGCGCCGGGGGCGAACTTCATCGTCGTCGGGATCGCGCTCATCGGCGCGGGGCTCGGCGGCCTGCTCCTGGCGTCGTTCGGCGTCGCCGGCGCGCTCCTCACGCTGCTCATGGCGCTCCTCACGCTCGCGTTCGGCGCCGCCGCCTTCTACGGCTACCACGAGTTCGACCTCTACGGCGGGAAAGGGCAACAACAGACCAGCGACAGCGACTCGCTGAAGGGCAAGACGGGGACGGTCACGGAGCGGGTGACCCCCACGGGCGGCGAGGTGAAGCTCGCCGGCGGCGGCTTCAATCCCCACTACTCCGCCCGCTCGATGGAGGGAACGATCGACGAGGGCGAGGAGGTGATGGTGGTCGACCCGGGCGGCGGCAACGTCGTCACCGTCGAGTCGATGGGGTACGTCGAGGACGACATCGACCGCGAGCTGGCGGCCGACCGCGCCCGCAAGGCCGCCGCGAACGAGGCGGCGGAGGCGGACGACGCCGACACAGAGGAGGTCGAGCGAGAGACCGAACTCGACCGGGAGTGACGCGGGCGGCCGGACGCCGCCCCGCCCCGGAGCTGTGAGCGGAAAAGCACTTGTCCGTCGGCGGGGACAACCCGACGATGCCCTCCCCGCTCGCCGCCCTCGCGAGCCTGCCCGGCAGCGTGCTCGACCGCGTCCGCGACGGGTTCGACTCCCCTCACGCCGGGACCGTCGCGGTCGCGATGCTGGTCGTGGCCACGATCGGTACCAGCCTCGGGATCGTCGCGCTCGGTGGTGTCTTCGACGCGACGGTCGACCAGCGGATCACCGTCGACAACCCCGACCGGCCGTCGGAGTCGACCTGCGAGACGTTCGGCGACGAGCCGGGGTCGATGTTCGCCGAGGAGTGCGACGAACCGGAACGGATCGAGGTCGACGCGGGGGAGGAACTGCGCGACGCCGCGACCGGGCTCATCCACTACGGGCTGATCGGCGTGCCGCTCTGGTGGGCGCTGTTCGCGGTCGCGCTCCACGTCGGCGCGCGCGTCGCGGGCGGGTCCGGCTCCGTCGGCGACTCGTTCGTGATCGCCGGCTGGGCGGTCGGCGCGGAACTGCTCCGGCTCGGGGCCGGGATCGTCGGGATCTGGTACACGCTCTCGACCGCGACGATATCCGGCTCGACGGGCGAGGCGGTGGCGGCCGACGTCGCCGCCGCGATCACGGGCGCGACCGGGCCGCTGCTCGTCGCCTCGGGGGTCGCTATCGCGGTCCAGTGGGTGATCGTCGTCGGCGGGCTGGAGGCCGAGTACGACCTCGACCGCGGGGCCGCGGCCGGCGTGGCGACGTTCTTCGCGGTCCCGACCCTGCTGCTCGCGGCGGTGTAACTCCCCGGGTCGGATCCCGTCGCGGGCGACGCTCGGTCCCGTCTGGACGCCGAATTCGGGAGTTTTTAAGCCGCCGGCGCTCCCCCTCCCGGTATGATCCTGTCCGACGCCGACATCCTCGACCGGCTCGCCGAGGGCGACCTCGCGATCGAGCCGCTCGACGACGTCGACCAGCAGGTCCAGCCCGCGAGCGTGGACCTGCGGCTCGGCGAGCGGTTCCTGGAGTTCCAGCGCACCAACATCCCCTGTATCCACCCGACCGACGCGGGCGAGGTGAGCGAGTACGTCACCGAGACGACCGTCGACGAGGGCGACGAGTTCATCCTCCACCCCGGCGACTTCGTCCTCGGGACGACCGCCGAGCGCGTCGCGATCCCGGACGACCTCGTCGCCCACGTCGAGGGGCGCTCGTCGCTCGGCCGGCTCGCCATCGTCGTCCACGCGACCGCGGGGCTGTGCGACCCCGGCTACGAGGGGCAGATCACGCTCGAACTCTCGAACCTCGGCACCGCGCCCGTGGCACTCTCGCCGGGCATGCGCGTCTCGCAGCTCACCTTCACGGAGCTGAAACGGCCCGCGGAGCGCCCCTACGGCGCCGAGCGCGGCTCGAAGTACCAGGGACAGGACGGGCCGCAGGCGTCGCGGATCGGCGACGACCCCGAGTTCGCGGGCGCGGCGGGCGACGGACGCGAGGGTGACGGCGGGGCGACGCCGTCGGGCGGTGATCGCGAATGAGGTTCATCGAGGAGGTCGTCGTCGACGAGTTCCTGCCGACCGTCCGCTCGATGCTCGCGGAGGACCTCCGCGACCGCGGGTTCACCCAGTCGGAGGTCGCGTCGGCGCTCGGCATCTCGCAGTCGGCCGTGTCGAAGTACGCCGCCGGCGACGTGGCGAGACACGAGCGGATCGTCGCCGACGAGCGCGTGCGCGACCTCGTCGAGCGGGTCGGCGAGGGGCTCGCGAGCGGCGACCTCACGCCGGTGGCCGCGCTCGTGGAGATAGAGGTGCTGATCCGGCAGCTGGAGGAGGGGGACCTGCTCGCCGACCTCCACGAGACGGCGATGCCCGCGCTCGCCGACGCCGACGTCGAGTTCTCCGTCCACGACCCCGACAGCGGGCTCCGGGAGCGCGAGCGGGTCCTCACCTCGGTCCGCCGCGGGCTCCGCACCCTGACGAACACCTCGGGCTTCGCCGGGCTCATCCCGAACGTCGGGGCGAACGTGGCGGAGTGTCTCGGCGACGCCCGGGCGATCGACGACGTGGCGGCGGTCCCCGGGCGCCTCGTCGACGTGAAGGGCCGGGCGATGGTCCCCGGCGAGCCCGAGTTCGGCGTGAGCGAACACGTCGCGACGGTGTTGCTCGCCGCCCGCGAGGGCGGGGCGACCGCCCGCGGCGCGGTGAACGTCCGGTACGACCCCGACACCGTCGAGGCGCTCGCCGAGTCGCACCCGACCGTCGAGTTCGACGCCGAACGCCCGACGCGCGAGGCGGTCGCGGACGCGGTCGCGGCCGCCGGCTCCCCGGCGGAGGGGGACGGAGGAACGCTCGTCCTCTACCAGACCGGCGCGGTCGGCATCGAGCCGATCGTGTACGTGCTCGCTCCGACGGCGTCCGAGGCGGCCGCGATCGTCCGCGACATCCTGTAGGCGGGGCGGTCGCCGGTGGCCCGCGACGGTCCGCACGCCGCGTGATCCATGAGAGGTATTCATTAACATATGGGACGTAGATCCCGTATGAGAGACACGGACGCGGTTCGGATGACGGACGACGAGCGCGACGAGTTCCTCGGGCGGTCGGGGACCGGCGTCCTCTCGCTGTCGACGGACGGCGACGGGCCCCCGCACTCGGTCCCGGTTTCGTACGGCTACGACCCGGTCGAGGGGACGTTCTACTTCCGGCTCGCCGTCGGGGCGGACAGCGGAAAGGCGAACGCCGCCGACCGCGGCGTCACGTTCGTCGCCTACGGGCGGGACGACGGACGGTGGAAGAGCGTGGTCGCGAGCGGCCGGCTGGTGTCGACCAGCGACGACGCCAGCGCGACCGAGTCGCTCGCCGGACTCGAGCGGACGGCTGAGATCCCCATCGTCGACGTCTTCGGCGAGCCGACGAGCGAGGTGACGTTCGAGTACTACCGGCTCGATCCGGAGCGGCTCACGGGTCGCGCCGAGCAGGCGATGGAGCCCTGAGGCTCCGGCCGGGGGCGCCGTCGACCCGGGGCGACGCTTTTTAGACGGAACCGCCCGAAGCGTGGGGCGTGACACGGCGTCGACGGTTCGGGATGCAGATGCGCTCCTTCTAGCGGCGGGCGGACCCGTCGCGTCGCCGCCGGCCGGTAACGCGGTCGGCGCCGACGCGGCGGCGAATCCCGTCGCCTTCCCGCAGCGCCCGGACCGTCGACCGCCTCGCCGGCGTCGACACCGACGACCGCGCGAGCGCCGGTCTCGCCGCGGTCGACGGTCTCGAACCAGCGGGCTTTAGACCCGATCGACCGACACACGACACACACGCACCACATGAGCCACGACGACTACCCCACCGACCGGCCCGCGGTGGTGACCTGTGGACTGCCGTACGCGAACGGCGACCTCCACATCGGCCACCTCCGCACCTACGTCGGCGGCGACGTGTACAGCCGCGCGCTCGACCGACTCGGCCAGGAGACCGCGTTCGTCTCCGGCTCGGACATGCACGGCACGCCCGTCGCGGTCAACGCCGAACAGGAGGGCGTCTCGCCCGAGGAGTTCGCGCTCGACTGGCACGAGCGCTACGCCGAGACGTTCCCGAAGTTCAACGTCGAGTTCGACAACTACGGCCACACCCACGACGAGACGAACACGGCGCTGACCCAGGAGCTCGTCCGCGACCTCGACGAGGCGGGCCACCTCTACGAGAAGGAGATCATGGTCGCGTACGACCCCGTCGACGACCAGTACCTCCCGGACCGCTACGTCGAGGGGACGTGCCCGTACTGCGGCGCCCACGCCCGCGGCGACGAGTGCGACGAGGGGTGCCAGCGCCACCTCGAACCCGGCGAGGTCGAGGACCCCGAGTCGACGATCACCGGCAACCCCGCGGAGTACCGCGAGCGCACCCACCAGTTCTTCGCGGTCTCGGAGTTCGCCGACTACCTCTCCGGCTTCCTCGACCGCCTCGAAGGCACCTCGAACGCCCGGAACCAGCCCCGCGAGTGGATCGAGCAGGGGCTCCAGGACTGGTGTATCACCCGCGACATGGACTGGGGGATCGACCTGCCCGGCGAGAACCCGCAGGACTTCGTCTTGTACGTCTGGGTCGACGCACCGATCGAGTACATCTCGTCGACGAAGCAGTACTCCGAGCGCGTCGGCGCCGACGCCTTCGACTGGGAGGCCGCCTGGAAGGAGGGCGCGAGCGACGATCACCCGGAGGGCGGCGAGATCGTCCACGTGATCGGCCGCGACATCATCCAGCACCACACGATCTTCTGGCCCGCGATGTTAGAGGCGACCGACCACGCGGAGCCGCGCGCGGTGATGGCGTCCGGCTTCGTCACCCTCGACGGCAAGGGGTTCTCCACGAGCCGCGACCGCGCCGTCTGGGCCGACGAGTACCTGGACGAGGGGTTCCACCCCGACCCGCTGCGCTACTACCTCGCGACCAACGGCGGGTTCCAGCAGGACGTGGACTTCTCGTGGGAGAAGTTCGCCGAGCGCGTCAACACCGAGCTGGTGGGCACGGTCGGCAACTTCCTCTACCGCTCGCTCCTCTTCGCCCACCGCAACTACGAGGACGGCCCCGACGCCGACGCGCCGAGCGACGACGTGGCGGCGCGGATCGACGAGGCGGTCGACGAGTTCGCGGCCGCGGTCAACGACTACTCCGTCCGCGCGCTCGGCGACGCCGTCACCGACCTCGCGCGGTACGGCAACGAGTACATCCAGCGCAACGAGCCCTGGAAGCTCGTCGACGAGGAACCCGCCGAGGCCGAGCGGGTCATCTACGACTGCGTCGCGCTCGCGAAGGCGATCGCGGTCCTCTTCGAGCCGCTGGCGCCCGAGAAGAGCGAGCGGCTCTGGGCCCAGCTCGGCGAGCCCGGCTCCGTCCACGAGGCGACCGTCGAGGCCGCCCGCGAGGGCCCCGCCGGCGACCTGAGCGAGCCGACCGAGCTGTTCGAGCAGGTGGAAGACGAGCGCGTCGCGGACCTGAACGAGAAGCTCGAAGCGCGCGTCGCCGAAGCGGAGAGCGACGACGCTGACGACGAGAGCGGCGCCGACGACGAGGATGACGAGACCGACGCTACCGACGACACCGACATGAGCGACATCGAACCCATCAGCGACGACCGCATCGGCTTCGAACAGTTCCAGGAGCTGGACATCCGCGTCGGCCGCATCGAGGCGGCCGAGGGGATCGAGGGCGCCGACGACCTCGTCGAGCTCACCGTCGACCTCGGCGCGGAGACCCGGACGATCGTCGCGGGGCTCAAACAGCTCCACGAGGTCGACGAGCTGCCGGACACGAAGGTGATCGTGCTCGCGAACATGGAGAAGGCGGAGCTGTTCGGCGTCGAGTCCAACGGGATGGTGCTGGCCGCCGGCGAGGACGCCGACCTCCTCACCACCTACGAGGACGCCGCGCCCGGCACGAAGGTGAAGTGAGGCCGCGGCGCCCCGCGGACGGCGACGGTCCTCGAAGTTTTATTTGACTGACGTGCGACGACGGGATATGGCCCTCCTCCGTCGGTTCGAAGCCATGTCGTTTGCCGCACAGCTGATCGCCGTCGCGGTCGTCTGCGACCCGATCGGGTTCGCCGCCGGCTACCTCCTCGCGCCCGAGTTCGGCGTCGAACCGATCCTCGGCGGCGTGTACGGGCTCGTGGCCGCGAGCGTCCCGATGTCGCTGCTCGTGCTCCGCGAGTCGATGTCGGCGTAAGGGGGCGCACGGCCCGCGCGGGCGAGGCCCGTCAGGCGTCGAGCACCTCGATCAGGTTCCCCTCCGGGTCCCGGATGAACAGGACGGTCGTCCCGCTCTCGGTCGTCCGCGGCGGGCTCAACGTCTCCACGTTGTCGGCGAGTTCCGCGTGAAACGCCTCGACGTCGTCGACCGTGAGCCCGAGGTGGGTCGCTCCGGGGCGATTCAGGTCGGGGCCGTCCGCGGGGCCCGCCTCCTCGGCCGGGTCGTATTCGACGAGTTCGACGATGGCGTCCCCGGCGGCGAGGTGCGCGAACGCCGCCGCGGCGCCCTCGACGGCGACCGCCTCGGCGAAGGCGTCGCCGCCGACGGCGAACTCGGCGACGACGTCGAGGTCGAACGTCTCGGCGTAGAACTCGACGGCGCGGTCGAGGTCGGCGACGGTGACGCCGACGTGGTGCGCGGTTGGGTCGGACACGGCCGGTCGGACGGCCCCCGCCGGGGAAACCGTGTCGGGTCAGAGCCCGAACAGGCGGGCGGCGAGCCCGGCGAGCACGACCAGCGCGCCGAGGATGAACGTGCCCGGGATCGGGAGGAGGAACAGGGCGACGCCGATCAGGACCACGATCGTCGAGGTTCTCATGACGCGCTCGCTTCGGTCCGGCGCCGGATACGCTTTGGGTCGGAGCGACCGCCGCGGTCGGAGGTGGCTGCGGCCGCCCCGACCGAAACGACCATTCCGCGTCCGGCCGACCGTCGCGTATGCACGTGGTCGTCAACGCGGCCCAGAGCGTCGACGGGAAGCTCGCCACCCGCCGCCGGGAGCAGCTCCGCATCTCCGGCCCGGAGGACTTCGACCGGGTCGACCGCGTCAGGGCGGCCGCGGACGCGGTGCTGGTCGGGGTCGGGACCGTCCTCGCGGACGACCCGCACCTCACGCTCGACGAGGAGGACCGGCGCGTCGAGCGCCTCCGGAACGGGCGGCCCGGCGACCCGGCCCGCGTCGTGATCGACTCGACCGGGCGGACGCCGACCGACGCCCGGATCTTAGACGACGCGGCCGCGACGTACCTGCTCGTCTCGGCCGCGACCGACCGGGAGCGCCGCGAGGCGCTCGCCGACGCGGGCGCCGAGGTGATCGTGGCCGGCGAGGAGCGCGTCGACGTCGCCGAGGGGGTCGATCGGCTCGCCGAGCGGGGGGTCGACCGCCTGATGGTGGAGGGCGGCGGCGAGGTGATCTTCTCGTGTTTCGAGGCCGGCGTCGTCGACGAACTACACGTCTACGTCGGGTCGCTCGTGATCGGCGGCCGCGACGCGCCCACCCTCGCGGACGGCGCGGGCTTCACCGAGGGGTTCCCCGACCTGACGCTGACGGGCACGGAGCGGTTCGACGACGGGATCGTCCTCTCGTACGCGGTGGGGGAGGACGGCGAGTCGTAAGCGAGTCGTGTGAACGGTAACCACGGAAATCGCGGGGTACACGCTCCGTGGCACCGGTACGCACGAAAATCACCGAAGTATTTATGTATCGCCCGGGGGTAGTTGCGGGTACCAGAACGCCTCTGGCGCTGGTGGAATCGCACGCTGAAATGAACGGGAGTTCTTGCAGACGGCCCGACGCACCACAGCGAGCGTCCGCTATCGCCGGAGCGGTGATGGAGAGATAACAAATGGTAACGAAAGAAGAAGTCATCGAGCAGTACGACGTGGAAGCGATGGACGAGGCGGACAACGTGGACCTTTCTGAGGACGACCTGGAGAACGGCTCCAAGGGTCAGCTCATCAAACGCGCCGGACAGCTGCGAGACCGACGCAACGAGCTGAACCAGATGGCGTCCGAGCGCGCCTCCAAGCGCGACGACCTCAACGCGAAGACGCGCGAGAAGGTCGACGAGGCCCAGGAACACCGCGAGAAGCGCGACGAGCTCAACGAGCAGGTCCAAGAGCACAAGGACAAGCGCAACGAGCTCAACGCCGAGGCCAACGAGCTGTTCGACGAGGTCGAGGAGCTCAAACAGGACCTCGAACTCGGCTCCGGCAAGTCCATCGAGGAGCTCGAAGAGGAGATCGAGGACCTCGAGTTCCGCCAGCAGACGGAGGTGCTCGACGCCGAAGACGAGCGCGAGCTCATCGAGAAGATCGACGACAAGCGCGAGAAGCTCGCCGAGAAGAAGGAGAAGGTCGACGACACAAGCGAGCTCGACGAGCTCGTCGAGGAGGCCGAGGAGGTCCGCTCCGAGGCGTCCCAGCACCACCAGAAGGTGACGGAGCTCGCCGACAAGGCCCAGGAGCACCACAACCAGATGATCGAGGCCTACCGCGAGGCCGACGACATCCGCGACGAGGCCGACGAGATGCACGAGCTGTTCGTCGAGGCCCAGGAGGCGGCCGACCGCCACCACGAGGACTTCGTCCGCGTCCAGAAGCGCCTGCGCGAGCTCGACAAGAAGGAGGAGGAAGAGCGGCAGGACGAGCGCGCCGAGAAGCGCGAAGAGGAGAAGGAAGAGGCCGAGGAGATCTATCAGAAGTTCAAGGAGGGCGAGACGCTCGACACCGAGGACCTGATGAAGCTCCAGAAGACCGGCCTCCTGTAAGCCGGGCGAGACGCGGTCCGCGGTTTTCTGCGGTTTTCCACGGCCGACAGCCCCGCGCCCGTCGAGCGCGGGCGGCCGGTCCCGGCGACCGGCGTCGCCCACGACAGCATATAAACGGGAGCGCCGCCAACCGACGGTATGGACGACGCGCCGGCGAACGGACGGAAGGGGTTGCTCGCGGCCGCCGCGGTCGGCGCGGCGACGACGATCGCGGGCCGCGCGGTCCTCGCGCGGCTCACGGGCGGGCGATTCGGTGACGCGGACGAGTACAACGTCGCGAAGGTGACGGTCTCGGGGCCGATCCGCCGGAATCAGGGGCGGCCGTCGCCGCTTTCGGGCCCGGGCGGGGCGACCGCGGACGACGTGGTCGAGCAGATCGAGGCGGCCGACGAGGACGACGACGCCGAGGCGCTGCTCGTCGAGCTCAACACGCCCGGCGGCGAGGTCGTGCCGAGCGACGACATCCGGCGGGCCGCCGCCGACTTCGACGGGCCGACGGTCGCGTACGCGACCGACACCTGCGCCTCCGGCGGGTACTGGATCGCGAGCGGCTGCGACGAGCTGTGGGCGCGCGAGGCGAGCCTCGTCGGGTCTATCGGCGTCGTCGGCTCGCGGCCGAACGCGAAGGGGCTCGCCGACAAGCTCGGCATCTCCTACGAGCAGTTCACCGCGGGCGAGTACAAGGACGCCGGCGTCCCGCTGAAGGAGATCGAGGAGGACGAACGGGAGTACCTCCAGGGGATCATCGACGGCTACTACGAACAGTTCGTCGAGACCGTGAGCGAGGGCCGCGACATGGACCCCGAAGCGATCCGGGAGACCGAGGCGCGGGTGTACCTCGGGGACGACGCCGCCGAGCTCGGCCTAGTCGACGAGCTGGGCACCGAGGACGACGTCGAGGACCGGCTCGCCGACCTGATCGGCGCCGAGCCCGAGGTCCGCGAGTTCACCCCGGAGCGCGGGCTCGCGGAGCGGCTCGGCATCGGCGCCGAGCGCGTCGCGTTCGCCGCCGGGAGCGGGGTCGCGGGCGTGTTCGCCGACGACGGCGGCGACATCGACGTGGAGTTCCGGTAGCGACGGGCAGACTGCCGCCGAAACGAAGAGGCGGCCGGGGACCGACGGGGAGGATTTTTGTCCGGCCGCGGTGTGAGACGACACGTGACGACGCTGGTCATCTGCGTCGACCGCTCGGGGGCGATCGGTCGCGCCACCAACGTCCCGATGCCGGTCGCCGGCTGGGAGGCCGTCCGGTCGCTGGTCACGGACGCCGGGCTGGACGACCCCGAGGACGCCAGCGTGAACTGCCTGCTGGAGTCGCTGCGCGTCGCGCGCGACCTCAGGGACGAACGCGAGGAGTCGGTGGTGGCGGTCGTCTCCGCCGAGAGCGACTCCCCGGTCGGCGCCGACCGCTCCATCGCCTCCCAGCTCGACGACCTCGTGGAGCGGTACGACCCGCGGGCCGCCATCGTCGTCGTCGACTCCGCGGAGGACGAGCGCGTCCTCCCGGTCGTCGAGTCGCGGGTCCCCGTCGACTCCGTCGACCGCGTCGTCGTCCGACAGGCCCGGGACATCGAGTCCACCTACTACCTCCTCAAGCAGTTCCTCGCCGACGAGCAGCTTCGCTCGACGATCCTCGTGCCGTTCGGCGTCGCGCTGCTCTTGGTCCCCGCGCTGTTCTACTGGTTCTCCGCCGGCGAGGCGGTCGCCGGCGTCGCCGGGCTGCTCGGCGCCGCGCTGCTGTACAAGGGGCTCGCGGTCGACCGGCTCGTGGCCGGGCTGCCGGAGCGCGTCCGCGAGGCGCTGTACGCCGGTCAGGTGTCCGTCGTGACGTACGTCGTCGCCGGCGGGCTCGCCCTCGTCGGCGGGTTCTTCGGCTTCCTCGCGGCCTCGAACCTGACCCCCGGATCGGCGCGGCTCGTCGAGGTCGTGGAGTTCACCTACGCCGCGGTCCCGTGGTTCGCGGTCGCGGGCGTGACCGCGGCCGTGGGGCGGCTGCTCGACGAGCTGATCCGCGACGAGGGGATCCGGACCCCGTACCTCAACCTCCCGTTCGTCATCGCCGCGGTCGCCCTCGTCGTCCGCGGGTTCGCCGGGTACTTCCTCGCGCAGGAGGCGATCCACGAGCCGCTGTCGGCGTACGGGATGACGCTGACGCCGGTCCAACAGCTCGCGGCGTTCATCGTCGGCGGCATCGTGGTGTCGCTCGTCGGCGTCAAGGTCGCCAGCGACGTCGGCACCGAGACCCTCGAAGACGTCATCGACGCGGAGCGGGACGCCGACGGCCGGCGGGAGTGAGACGGGCGAGGCCGGCGGGAGCGACCCGGCGACCGACCCGCTTTTGTCGGTCGCGGCCGCGTGAGCGGGCATGGACGTGTACGGACTGATCGGGAACCCGGTCGGCCACTCGCTGTCGCCGCCGATGCACGAGGCGGGCTACGAGGCGCTCGGCCTCGACGCGCGCTACGTCACCTTCGAGCCGGACGCCGGCGCCGCGGCCGCGGCGATAGCGGGCGCGGCCGACCTCGGCGTCGCGGGGCTCAACGTGACGGTCCCGTTCAAGCGGGACGTTCTCGACGCGGTCGACGCCGCCCCGCTCGCGGAGCGCATCGGCGCGGTCAACACGGTCGACTACGGCCCGGTCCGGGCGGGCGAGGCCGACCGACCGCGCGGCCACAACACCGACGCCGCGGGGGTGACGCGGGCGCTCGAACACCACGGCGTGACGGTCGACGGCCGCGACGCGCTCGTGGTGGGCGCGGGCGGCGCGGGGCGGGCGGCCGCGTTCGCGCTGGCGGACGCCGGCGCGGCGGTCCACGTCGCGAACCGCACCGCGGAGCGCGCGGTCGAGCTCGCGGGGGACGTGCCGGGCGCGACCGGCGGCGGCCTCGACGGCCTCGGCGAGCGCGTCGCGGCCGCCGACCTGCTCGTCAACGCGACGAGCGTGGGGATGGAGGCGCCCGACGAGACCCCGGTGCCCGCCGAACACCTCCACGGCGACCTCGCCGTCCTCGACGCGGTGTACGCGCCGATCGAGACCCGGCTGCTGCGGGAGGCCGCGGCCGCTGGCGCGACGACGGTCGACGGCGCGTGGATGCTGCTGTACCAGGGGGTGGAGGCGTTCGAGATCTGGACCGGCGAGTCGGCGCCGGTCGATGCGATGAACGCGGCGCTGCGGGCGGAGCTTGAGTGAACGGGCGGAGGACTCGGCGGCCGCTCAGAGGAGCGACGGGCTCGCGAGCAGCCCGGCGGTGACGATCAGACCGAGTGAGACGGCGGACGCGCCGTAGAGGAACGGCTTGGCCTCGCGGGCGGGCTCGCGGAGCTTGTCGGCGTCGAGCCCGTCGGCCAGCTTCGAGCCGGCGACCTCGACGAGCCCGGTGCCGACGAACCACAGCCCGAGCATCGTCAACACGAGGTGGCCGCGGGGCGTGCCCGTCAGCGCCTCGAACGTGTACAGCGTCCCGGCCATGTGGCCGCCGGAGAGGACGAACGCGACCGCGCTGATCCGGGTGATCCAGCGCAGGCGACCGGCGACCGAGCCGAGCGCGGTCGTCCCGATCTCGCCGCGGAGCGCGGGCGGGAGGACCGCGAGGGTGACGAACAGCACGCTGCCGACCCAGAGGACGGCGAAGCCGACGTGGACCGACCACATGACCGGGTTGATGACGTTCATACGACCGCGACGGCCCGGCGTCACTTATAAACAGGCGGGACGGGGCCGGCGGTCGATTGCGGCGGAGAGGGTTTTTAAATATCTCGCACGTGTAGCCGCCGGCAATGGCTCTACTCCAGAAGCTCAAAGAGAAGCTCGGATTCGGGAGCGATTCGGGCGAGCGCGAGTCCGGCGAGACGGAAGTGACGGTAGAGCGGGAATCGGAGCCGGCGGCCGAGCCGCCCGCGGCCGACGAGCCCGCGGCCGGCAATTCGGTCGAGCCGGACGACGCGGAACCGGCGGAAAGCGAGCCGAGTGCCGCGGAACCGGCGGAGAGCGAGGCGGGCGACGGCGACGGCGACGAGGCGGCGGTCGCCGCGGAGACAGAGGCGGCCGCCTCGACGGAGTCGCTCGTCGACGACGAGGGCGCGGGGGCGGACGAGGCGGCCGAGCAGGCGGAGGCCGCGGCGGGCGAGGCGGACGACGTCGCGGTCGACGACGACGACCGCGGCCCGAGCGTCGAGGAGATCAAGGGGATCGGCCCGGCGTACGCCGAGCGGCTCGCCGAGATCGGGATCGAGACGGTGGCCGACCTCGCGGACGCGGACGCCGCCGAGGTGGCGGAGGGCACGAGCGTCGGCGAGAAGCGCGCCGCGACGTGGATCGACCGCGCGAGCGAGTTCTGACGGGGCGGTCGGGCGACCGCAACTGTTTCGTCGCGCCCGCCGAACGGAGTCCCATGAGGCGAACGGTACACACCGATCGGGAGCGGTTCCGCGCGGTCGCGGCCGCGGCGCCGGACGGCGCGCGGGTCCCGGTCGAGCTCCGGGTCGCCGTCGACGACCCCTTCGACGCCTACCGCCGGGCGCGGGACGGGCCCGGCGGCGTCTTCTACGAGACGACGGGCGGCCAGTCCGGATGGGGGTACTTCGGCGTCGACCCGGTCGAGCGGCTGACCGTCGCCGCCGAGTCGGTCGTCGCCGGCGCGGGCGACGCGGACGGAGCGGAGCGCGGCGAGGGGGCGACCCGAGCGGGCGACTACCGGCGCCCGTCGGCCTCGCTGTCCGCCCTGGAGGGCGTCCTCGACGGCGAGACGTTGGCGCGTGGCGACTGCGAGGTGCCGTACCCGTGCGGCGCGTTCGGCTGGCTCGCCTACGACGTGGCGCGCGAGTTGGAGGCGTTCCCGCCGGTGCCGCCCGCGGGCCCCGGCGCGGTCGACGACCGCGGGCTCCCGCGGCTCCAGGCCGGGCTCTTCGACCGGATCGCGGCCTGGGAGTGCCCGGTGGACGCCGAGGACGGCGACGACGGCGAGGACGACGAGACCGTCACGCTCCGCGTGACCGCCTGTCCCCGCGTGCCGGCGGGGCTGGACGACCCCGAGGCCGACCGCGACGCGCTCGACGCGCTGTTCGACGAGGGCCGGGCGCGGGCCGCGGACCTGATAACTCGGATCGAGACCGGGGACGCGGCCTCGGGGGCGCCGCCCGACCCGACCGCGGAGAGCGCGACCTTCGAGAGCGACGTGGGCCGCGAGGGGTACGCCGACGCGGTCCGGCGGGTCAAGGCGTCCGTCCGCGACGGCGACACGTTCCAGGCGAACGTCTCGCAGCGGCTGACCGCGCCGGCGGCGGTCCATCCCGTCGAGGCGTACGACGCGCTCCGCGAGGTAAACCCGGCGCCGTACTCCGGGCTGATCGAGTTCGGCGACCGCCCGACCGGCGGCGACCTCGTGAGCGCGAGCCCGGAGCTCCTCCTGGCACGCGAGCCGACCGACGACCCCGACCGCGGCGCGCGGCTCGTCACGGAGCCGATAGCGGGGACGCGGCCCCGGGGGGACACGGAGGCGGCCGACGCCGGGCTGGAGGCCGAGCTGACCGGCGACGAGAAGGAGCGCGCCGAGCACGCGATGTTGGTCGACCTCGAACGCAACGACCTCGGCAAGGTGTCGCGGTTCGGCACGGTCGAGGTGAGCGAGTACCGGCGCGTCGACCGCTACAGCGAGGTGATGCACCTCGTGAGCCTGGTCGAGGGCGAGGCCCGCCCGGACGTGGGGCTCGCGGACGCGGTCGCGGCCTGCTTCCCCGGCGGGACCATCACGGGCGCGCCGAAGCCGCGGACGATGGAGATCATCGACGAGCTGGAGCCGACGCGCCGCGGGCCCTACACCGGGTCGATGTTCGCCGCCGGGTTCGACGGCCGCGCGACGCTGAACATCGTCATCCGGACGCTCGTGCGCCACGCCGCCGAGTACCACCTCCGGGTCGGGGCTGGGATCGTCCACGACTCCGACCCGGACGCGGAGTACGAGGAGACGCTCGCGAAGGCGCGCGCCCTCGTGAGCGCGGTCGACGAGGCGCTCGCCGCCGGCGGGATGGCGGTCGAGGCCGACGACGGGCCCGCGGCGGAGGAGGCGGCCGAGCGATGACGGGCGACAGCGACGGCGGCGGCGTCGACGCGGCGACCGCGGCGGACGACGCCGACGCGGCGGGCGGGTGGCGCCCCGGCGCGGGCGACGCCGACGCCCGGGTCCTCGTCGTCGACAACTACGACTCGTTCGCGTACAACCTCGTCCAGTACGTCGGCGAGGTCGCGGGCGCGGTGACGGTCCGGCGGAACGACGCGGTCGACCTCGCCGGGATCCGCGCGCTCGACCCGGACGGCGTCGTCGTCTCGCCCGGGCCGGGGACGCCGGCGGAAGCCGGGGTCTCGACCGCGGTCTTCGAGCTCGACCGGCCTGTGTTCGGCGTCTGCCTCGGCCACCAGGCGCTGTGCGCGAGCCGCGGGAGCCGCGTCGGCCACGCGCCGGAGGTCGTCCACGGGAAGCCGTCGACGATCGCCCACGACGGCGAGGGCGTCTTCGCCGGGCTCCCCGACCGGCTTCGCGTCGGGCGCTACCACTCGCTGTGCGTCGAGCGCGAGGACCTCCCGGACGAACTCGTCGAGACCGCGCGCACCGACGAGGAGCGCGAGGTCGTGATGGGCGTTCGCCACCGCGAGAAGCCGCACGTCGGCGTCCAGTTCCACCCGGAGAGCATCCTGACGCCCCGCGGGAAGCGCATGGTCCGGAACTTCGTGGAGGTGTGTGAGGATGCGTGAGGGAGGCGAGGACGCGGAGCGACTGTACCACGTCGACGGCGACCTCGTCCCCGCCCCGGAGGCGACCGTCTCGGTGGAGGACCGCGGGTTCGCCTACGGCGACGCCGCCTTCGAGACGATGCGCGCGTACGGCGGCGCCGTCTTCCGGTGGGACGCGCACGCGGACCGGCTCCGGGACACCTGCGAGACGCTCGGGCTCGACCACGGCCTCGCCGACGCGGACCTGAAGCGCCGGGTCGACGAGACGCTCGCCGCGAACGACCTCGCGGACGCGTACGTGAAGCTCTCGGTCACTCGCGGGGTCCAGCCGGGGACGCTCGACCCGAAGCCGGCGGTCGACCCGACGGTCGTCGTGATCGCGAAGCCGCTCGCGCGCGGCGGCGTCGGGAGCGACCCGGTCCACGACGGCCCGGCCGCGCTCCAGACGACGAAGACGCGCAAGCCCGCCGACCGCGCGATCCCGGCCGCGGCCAAGACCCACAACTACCTCAACGGGATCTTGGCTCGACTCGAACTCCGGGTCACGGGCGCCGACGAGGCCATGCTGCTCGGCCCGGACGGCAACGTCGCGGAGGGCGCGACCGCGAACCTCTTCTTCGCCGACGGGACGGCCCTGAAGACGCCGTCGCTCGACGGCCCGATCCTCCCGGGCGTCACCAGGGCGACCGTGATCGAGGTCGCGGAGGAGGAGGGAATCCCCGTCGAGGAGGGGACGTACGCCCCCGACGCGGTGCGCGAGGCCGACGAGGTGTTCCTCACGAACTCCACCTGGGAGGTCCGACCCGTGGCGACCGTCGACGGCATCGCGGTCGACGGCGACGGCGATGGCGTCGCCGGCCCGCTCACGACCCTCCTCTCGCGGCTGTTCGACCGCCGGATCGAAGAGACCCACTACGACGGCGAGCGGCTCTGAGGTCGGCGGGGGACCACAGCGTTCAAATCGGCCCCATCCCACCGGACGATATGGACGAGAGCCGCCGGATCGCCGGCGTCGAGGAGGTCCCGGAGGAGAGCACGCTGCTCGCGACCCTGCGCCCGGTCGACCCCGAGACGGTCGACGAGGGCGAGGGCGACCTCGGCGAGGGCGAGGACGGCGCCCCGGAGGTCGAGGCGATCCTCACGCGGGCCGCCGGGGAGGTGCGCGCGTTCCGGAACTACTGTCAACACTGGACCGACGTGCGCCTCGACAAGGACGACGGGGCGTTCGTGCGCAACGGCGAGGTGTTCTGTCAGACGCACGGCGCCACCTTCGAGGCCGACGGCGGCTACTGTAACTTCGGTCCCTGCGAGGGCGCCGTCCTCGAATCGGTCGGCGTGACGGTCGCGGACGATACAGTGTACCTCGACGACGACGCCTACGAGTTCGTCCGGCTCGGCCCCTCCGCAGGGAAGGGCGACGGCAGCGGCTCGCGGATCGACTTCACCGGGAACTGAGCGGCCGCGGGGCCGCGACCGCCACTCGCCGGCGGTCAGAACCGCGTGCGACCGCTCCCGCTGCCGGCGTCCTCGCGCCCGAGCGCCTTCTTCAGGAAGTTCATCCAGCGCTTCTGGTCGGCCGCCTCCTGGCGCTTCGCCTCGGTCTCCGGGTCGGGCGCGTTAAGTCCCTCCAGCGCCTCCAGCGCGCGGTCGATACCGATGATCGACGCCGCCAGCCGCTCGCCCTCCTCGTAGCTCACCTCGTTGTCCTCGATCGGCGCCAGGCGGTCGAGCCGCTCGCGGCGGAGGTTCCGCTTGGCGCGCTCGACGCGGTCGCGCTCGCCGGGCGGGACCGAGTCGCGCCGCTTGATCTCGAAGACGAACGACCGGAGGTCGATCGCCTCCCCCTGGATCTCGATCGACTCCGGGATGTCGACGCCGATCGTCGACGACTCCCGTTCGACCCGCTCCAGGAGCTGTTTTCGCTCGAACTCCTTCACGCTCGATCGGTAGGTCGCGGGCGCACTTCGCTCCTTCGCCGGGCGCCGTCAGGCCGACGGCGCCGGCCGCTCCCTCGCCGGGAGGTAGAGCCGGACGACGTTGCCGCGGGGGTCCCGCCGCTCGAACTCGAGTTCTCCCCCGAGCGACTCGATACACCACTTCATGACGAAGAGGCCGACGCCCGTCCCGTGGCGGGTGTTCGTCACCTCGCCG
The DNA here is from genome assembly GCF_003666025.1 of Halorubrum sp. Atlit-8R. Taxonomy (NCBI): domain Archaea; kingdom Methanobacteriati; phylum Methanobacteriota; class Halobacteria; order Halobacteriales; family Haloferacaceae; genus Halorubrum; species Halorubrum sp. Atlit-8R. The sequence continues at coordinate 388,310 of NZ_QPLV01000001.1, read as the reverse complement.
AACGCGTCGAGGGCGTCGACCTCGGCCTCCGGAATGTGCGGGTTCGCGTCGACGACGCGGATCTCCACGCGCCCGGTGTTCGGCGACGGGCGGACGGTCACCTCGACGGTCGGATCCGGCTCGTCAGCGTGCCGGACCGCGTTCTCGACCGCGTGGCGAAGCGCGTGGTCGAACGCGGCGTCGACGTGGATCCACATGGGTCGGCGCTCCTCGACGACGAACTCGGCGTCGGGGTACGACGGTTCGAGCGCGGCGACGACGTCGCGCGCGGCGGCTGCGGCCCGTCGGTGCGAACGCGGCGGCTCCGACCGACTGACGGCCTGCTGGATCTCCTTGACCGAGGTCGCGACGCCGCCAAGCCCCACCGCGGCCTCGCGCGCATCCGCGGCAGCCTCGCGAACGCCGTCGTCGTCGGTCGCCCGAAGAATCTCGCCGGTGTACCCGATGATCTTGTTCGCCTCGTTCCGGAGGTTATGTCGGAGCACGCGCCAGAACAGTGCCTCGCGCCGGCTCGCAGCGTAGTGCTCGCTGATGTCGCGCACCTCGGCGAGGACTCGTCTCGTGCCCGTCCCGCACTCGCCGTCGCCGTCGGTTCGTCGGTCGGCGTCGCCCTCCGGCCCGCGGTCGCCGGACCACGGGGAGAGCGAGACGCGGACCCAAACCAACTCCCCGTCACGCCGCTTGATCCGCCACGTGAACTCGGGCGAGCCGCCGGCGGCGGCCTCGCGGAGGCGGTCGGCGAACTCCGACTCGGAGAAGCGGTACGTGTTGGCGGTGTACCGACCGACGGACAGCTTGCGGAGCTCCGCGGTCGAGTACCCGACGAGCGACTCCAAGCGGTCGTTCGCGCTCTCGACGGTACCGTCGGCGACGTCGAACAGCGCGATACCGACCCGGAGGGAGTCGTACGCCGGTGGCAGTCGCGCGTGCGGCTTCGCGGCCATACATGTGGACTCGTCTCCCGCCCGGTCATGGGGCTTGCTAAGAGGGATATATATCGCTCCGGTTCGCTCGGGACCGTCGGGGTTTTTCGCGCGCGTCACGGAGGGTAACACATGAAGTCGCTCGAAGCCGAACTCGACGCCGCCCGCGACCTCGCGGTCGCGGACCTGGCGGACGCCATCGAGTCCATCGGGTTCGAGTGTACGCGCTGCGGCGGCTGCTGTACCGGCTACGCCCCCGACGAGCCGGGGGGCGCGCCCGCGGGAGAAGGGGCAGACGAGGCCGGAGCGGACGGCGACGAGGGCAGTGCCCCCGACTGCCACGATGGCGACGCCGACCGCGAGCCGCACACCGCGACCGTCTTTCCCGACGAGGTCCGGCGCGTCGCCGACGCCGCCGAAGACGAGTTCGGCGAGGCGTACGACTGGCGCGACGTGGCGCGGCCGATGCCGTTCGGGCTCGACGCCGACGGGGACGGCGACCCGACCGGGGAGACGTTCGAGTGGGCGCTCGCGACCGACGGCTGCGGCGACTGTACCTTCTACGAGGAGTCGGGCGGGGAGGGCGCCTGCACCGTCCACGACTCGCGCCCGCTCATCTGCCGGACCTACCCGTTCAGCGTCGCCTTAGAGGGGACGAGCCAGCCGATGGGCGAGGCGGTCGACGAGGCGGGGGTCGTCCGCGCCCACGAGTGCGAGGGGCTCGGCCGCGACATCTCCCGCGAGGACGCCGAGGAACTGGCCGCGGCGCTGAAGGAGCGCGCGGTGCGCGAACTGGAGGAAGCCATCGGCGTGCGGGACGGCTACGACCCGACGGCGCGCGAGCGGGCCGACGGGGACGTCGTCGTCTTCGACTCCGAGGGCCCGAAGGAGGCCGACGGGACCCCGGTGGGCGGGGAGTAGCGGGGGCGGAGACGGGTCGCCGTCGGAGCGGTCTCAGACCACGTCCAGCGCCGCGTCCACGTCGTCGCGGATCGCCTCGCGGGCGGCCTCGTCCGGGAGCGTGAGCGGCGGGCGCACCGCCGGGTCGGGGATGAAGCCGCGGTGCGCCGCCGCCACCTTCGTCGCCGGCGCGAAGCCGTGGTCGGCGCAGCGGGCGAAAAGCGGCGCGACCGCGCGGCGGTGGAGCGCCAGTGCCCGCTCGTCGTCGCCGGCGCGGATCGCCTCGCCGAGCGCGTCGAAGGCCTCCGGGATCGCCTGCGAGAGCGCGTGGATCCCGCCGTCGACGCCGAGGCTCGCGCTCGGGTACAGCTGGGCGTCGACGCCCTGGAAGACGGCGAAGGAGTCGGGCGTCCCGCCGACCTTCGCCTCCAAGCCGGTGAGGTCGCCGGTCGTGTCCTTCATCCCGATCACCGACTCGCGGCTCGCCGCGTCGGCGAGCGCGTCGAGGTCGATGCCCTCGCCGACCGTCGCCGGGATGTCGTACAGGAGGATCGGGAGCGGGGCGTCGTCCGCGACGGCCTCGAGGAACGCCCGCTGTCCGTCCGGGTCCGTCGACGTGTGGTAGTACGGGAGGGTCACGAGCCCCGCGTCGGCCCCGGCCGCCGCGGCGGCCGACAGGTGGTCTCGGACCCGCGAGACGGCGGTGTCGGCCGCGCCGGCGATCACGGGGACTCGCCCGTCGGCCGCGTCGACGACGGTCTCGATCACGGTCCGCCGCTCGCCGTCGTCGAGGCTCGCGAACTCGCCGGTCGTCCCGCAGGGGACCACCCCGTCGATCCCGGCCTCGACGAGCGCGTCGACGTGGCTCGCGAGCGCGTCGGCGTCGACCTCGCTGCCGGGGGCGTCGCCGTCGGCGGCGAATGGCGTCACTATCGGCGGCGAGACGGCTGCGTGCGGCAGATCGAAGATTGGCATGGACGGCCCTTCGACCGGTGCCGACAAAGTCGTTGGTGCCCGCCGAACGCTTGCCGCCCGGCGCCTAACAGTGTCGGCGGTACAACTATACTGACCCGCACCCAGTTTCCGATGGAGTCTACTATGGAAATCTCCGAGAAGCTCCTCTGTCTGTTCAGCGCGGAAGTTCGCGAGGCCGACGACGGCGAGTACGTCGTCGACGTGCCCAACCGAGAGATCGAGACCGGGTCGCTGGAGCCGGGCGAGACGTACCGCGTCGCGCTCGTCGCCCGCGACGGGGTCGCGGCGTCGACGGACGACGCCGACGCCGCCTCCTCCCGGAACGACGACGGGCCGCAGCCGCCGGTCGAGCCCGGCGAGATGCGGTACGTCGAGATCGAGGACCTCGGCAAGCAGGGCGACGGGATCGCCCGCGTCGAGCGCGGCTACGTGATCATCGTCCCCGGCACCGAGGTCGGCGAGCGCGTGAAGATCGAAGTGACCGAAGTGAAGTCGAACTTCGCCGTCGGCGAAGTCGTCGAGGAAGCGGGCTAAAGCGGCGGCGAAGCGAGGCGGCGGCGGTTTCTGCCGACGGGACAGGCGACGAGCGGCGGCGCGCCGCTCACTCCTCGTCCGGCACCCTGGCGTCCCAGTACGACACCGAGGCGACGTAGTCGCCGGGGATCGTGTCGCCCGCGAGCTCGTCGAGCGCCCGGAACGGCCGCGCGACCGCGCCCGGTAGCTCGCGGTAGAAGCCGTACGGCAACACGAAGTCGTGCTCCTCGTTCGCGAGCGTGAGCCCCGCGTCGCCGAGCATGGCGGCGACCTGCCGCTCCGAGTAGAGCCGGGAGCCCATCGGGAGCAGCCAGGTGTACAGCGTCCGCAGGCTGCGGCTGTTGAACGTGTCGAAGAACACCTGATCGCGGCTGACCCGGCGGAGCTCCTTCGCGAACGGGACCGGGTCGTCCATCAGGTGGAAGAAGCGCATCGCGACGACCGTGTCGAAGTGGTCGTCCGGGAACGGGAGCCGCGAGGCGTCGCCGCGGAGGAACTCGACGGCGTCGGCGTGCCCGGCGGCGGCGACCTTCTCGCGGGCCTGTTCGAGCATCTCGCGGGAGACGTCGAGCCCGACGACGTCCGCGCCCTGGTCGGCGAGCATCGTCGTGAACCGCCCGGTGCCGCAGGCGACCTCCAGCACGCGGTGACCGGGATCGATGGGCCCCAACGCGGCGAGGACGGCCTCCTTCTCCCGGCGGTCGATGAGCTGTCCGCCGCCGGAGAAGCGGACGTCGTCGTACTCCTCGGCGACCTCGTCGGCCTGGTACCAGTCCTGTCCCTTCACGTTGTCCGTGGTGGACGCCGGACCGACAAAACCGTACTGGAAGCGGTCCGGCGCGGGCCTCGGTGCGGGCGGTCCGGACCGCTCCGACGGCGGTCGCCGGTCACCCGCTCGTGGCGACGTTCTCGGCGGGGATCTTCACGATCACGCGGGCGCCCTCCTCCTCGTCGTGGTGCGGGTACTCGTCGACGTCGAAGTACCGGCGGGCGAGCTCGTCGATGTGTTCGCGCGCCCCCTCCTCCGTCAGTTCGGCCTCGCCGCGGACGGAGACGTAGCGGTACGGGTCGTCGGGGTCGAGCACGCTGACGCCGACCTTCGGGTTGTGCCGCACGTTCCGCTCCTTGCGTCGCCCGCGGGCGGTGTTCACGAGGACGTACTCGCGGTCCTCGTGGTCGACCCACACCGGCGTGACGTGGGGGAGGCCGTCGGGCCCGACGGTCGCGAAGTGCGCGTACGACTCGGCTTCGAGGATGTCGACGTGGGACTCGGGGATCACGAGCCGGCGTACGGGCCGCCGCCGGAAAACACGCCTGATCGATCGTGTATGAGAGCGAGCCGAAGAGTGATATTAACACATTATATTATCACAGGCGGATTCCCCTATATGTAGCCAACCTTTACCACTACCCACGGAATTCGTGTGAGACATGAGTACCAGTCCCGCGGAGACCGCTGACCAGGACCGCCTGTCGGAGAGCGAGTATCGCGACCGCCTGCGCGAGCTTCCCCCGAGCGCGAAGCTCGTCGCGAAGGTACTGGAGGGGGACGCGCCCCTCTCGCAGGGCGGCCTCGCCGAGGAGTCGCTGCTGCCCGACCGCACCGTCCGCTACGCGCTCAACCGCCTCGAGGAGGAGGGCCTCGTCGACTCGCGGTACAGCTTCAAGGACGCGCGCAAGCAGGTGTACTACCTGACGATCTGAGCGGCCCTCGGACCGTCATCGCCGGCCGCGGTCGGCGCGGCGTCGGGTCGGACCGATCGAACGCACACGTTGCCCTTTTTACCTCCTCGCCCCGATAGCGGGTCGTATGGACCTCTCGGTCGTCGTCCCGACGCTCAACGGTCGGGACCGGTTGGCCGCCTGCCTCGACGCGCTGGCGGCTAACGCCCCCGACGCCGAGGTCATCGTGGTCAACGGCCCCTCGGCCGACGGCACGACCGGCATGGTTCGCGACCGCGACGACGTCGACGTGTTGGTCGAAATCTCCGACCGGACGGTGAACGTCGCCCGCAACGCCGGCATCGAGGTGGCTACGGGCGACGCGGTCGCGCTTGTCGACTACGACAACCGCATCGAGCCGGGGTGGCGCGACGCGGTCGCCGACGGCCTCGACGCGGCCCCCGTGGTCTCGGGCCCGGTGACCCCGATCCCGCCGAGCGAGGCGGACGGGGACGCGGACCGCGCGGCCGACGCGGCGGCCGACGACCCGAGCGAGCCGGAGCGCAACCGGATCGCCGGCCGGGACGTCACCTACTTCGAGGGCGGGAACGTCGCGTTCCGGCCCGAGGCCCTCCGCGACCTCGACGGCTTCGACGAGTACCTCCGGGTCGGCGGCGCGCGCGACGCGGCCCACCGACTGGCGCGCATGGACCGCGAGGTGGCGTGGCGGCCGGAGATGGCCGCGCGGAAGGAACTGCCGACCCCGACCGCCGCGGACGGCGGACGCAGCGCCCACGAGTGGGGCTGGAAGTACCGCGGGCTCGCCTATCGCCTCCTGAAGAACTACGGCGTGCGGCCGACCGTCCTCTTCCGGACGGGGTCGCACGCGGTCGGCGACGCCGTCGGCGCGGCGCGGGACGTCGTCCGCGGCGAGTCGACCCCCTCGCGCTGGGCCGCGACGGGTCGCGACGTGATCGTCGGGCTCACCGGCGGCGCCTCGGACGGGATCGTCGCGCGGCGGCGGGACCGAAGCCCCGCCAAGAACCCGAACGGGGTCTCGACGCGCGCGGACCGCGCCGTCGCGAAGTACGACCGACGGGACGCGGCGGGTCGCGGCGAGGACGTGGCGGCCGGCGACGCGGCTGACGCGGCCGACGCCGAGTGAGCCCCGCGCCTTTTAACCGACGGCGCGGTCTACGCTCCGCCAACGAATGGGACTCACGAAGCGCATCATCCCCTGTATTGACGTCGACCTCGACGACGACGGCGACGCCGCGGTGTACACCGGCGTCAACTTCGAGAACCTGGAGTACACGGGCGACCCCGTCGAGCTGGCGAAGAAGTACAACGAGGCGGGCGCCGACGAGTTCGTCTTCCTCGACATCACCGCCAGCGCCGAGGGGCGGGAGACGATGCTGGACGTGGTGAACGCGGTCGCCGACGAGTGTTTCATCCCCCTGACGGTCGGCGGCGGTATCCGCACCAAGGCCGACATCAAGGAGACGCTCCGGGCCGGCGCGGACAAGGTGTCGATCACGACCGGCGCCTTGGAACGCCCCGAGCTCATCGAGGAGGGCGCGGCCGCGTTCGGCAGCCAGTGCATCGTCATCTCCGTCGACGCCCGCCGCCGGTACGACGACGAGGGCGACCACTTCTACGAGGACGAGGACGGCGAGACGGTGTGGTTCGAGTGTACGAAGAAGGGCGGCCGCGAGGGCACCGGCATCGACGCCGTCTCGTGGGCGAAGGAGGCGGAGGAGCGCGGCGCGGGCGAGCTGTTCGTCAACTCCATCGACAAGGACGGGACGAAGGACGGCTACGACATCCCGCTGATGACGGCGGTGGGCGAGGCCGTCTCCACCCCCCTCATCGCCTCCTCCGGCTGCGGGGGCCCCGAGGACATGTACGAGGTGTTCACGGAGGCGAACGCCGACGCCGGGCTCGCGGCCTCCATCTTCCACTTCGGCGACTACTCCATCGAGGAGACGAAGGCGTACCTCGACGAGCGCGGCGTCCCGGTGCGGCGCTGAGCGCGGACCGGCGCGGGAGTAACTACGCTCGTAGTTTCTATTTTTGCGCGACTGAAACCAACAGTTATTATCCGACCGAGCGCGAATCGTGACGTATGTCCACGTCCACGTCATCCGCGCGTGTTCACGACGGGTCGCCCGAACTCGTCTGTAAACGGACGGACGGCGACGACGGCGGCGAGGTGACGTTCTTCGAGCGGGACGTCGACCCGGACGAGCGGACCACGCGGTGGATCACGGTCCGCGAGTCCGACTGCGTGCCCCGCGACGAGTGGCGATAAGAGCGGTTTTGTCGTAGTTTTGGGGTTTATTTATAAATCGTCGTGAGCGGAGCGGCGGCGAACACCTCCAAAGCCCCAGTCGCGCAGCCGCGCACCTCACACCTCCCCAGCCTCGTCGGGCGCCGTCGCTTCGCTCGGCGCCCGACTCCAGCGAGGGACCGAAGGTCCCTGTGGCAGCCGGCGCGTAGCGCCGGCGACCTCGCGCGTGCTCCTCGCGGCCTCCGCTCCGCTCCGGCCACTCGCAGGCACGCGCCGCCGCTCAGGGTTTACCGAGAAATAGTCGCCGCGGGTCGGTCAGTCGTCGTCCGCGGCGGCGCGGTCGGCGAACTGCGGCAGTTCGTCGTCGAGCAGCGCGACCGTCGCCAGTCGGATCGCGTGCGGCCAGCCGAGCGGGGTCGCGCTGTCCGGCGTCCCGTCGTCGAAGAACTGCTCGGGGAGGTACGTCGTCGGCTCGCACAGCGAGCCGCCGGGCGAGACGTGCGCGAGCAGGTCGCGGGCCCGGGCCGTCATCTCGGCGGCGCGCGGGTCGTCGTGCGCCGCGAGCAGGGCGGCGAGCTCCGCGCAGGCGTTCGCGCCCCACGCGGTCGAGACGGTCCACACCTTCTCCGAGAGCTGGTCCGCGCGGCGCCAGCCGTCGCCCTCGTAGCGGATCAGCCCGGCGATGTCGTCGGTCTCGTGGGAGAGGCCGTCGACGACCGTCTCCACGTGCGAGACCAGCCGGTCGAGGCGCTCCTCGTCGACCGCGCCGCCCTCGCCGTCCGCCGCGCCGAGCGCGTCGAACGAGCGGTGCGCGGCCGCGAGCGCCAGCGTCGCGGAGTCGAGCCGGTCGTCGATGCCGCCGTCGAGCGTCTCGCGGACCGCGTAACAGCCGCGCTCTGGCACCCACAGGTCGTCGAGCGCCGCGTACACCTCGCGGGCCCGGTCGCGGGCGTGCGCGGCGAGGTTGTCCGGGAGCGACGCGGCGCCGGGCACGGCCTCCGGGTCGTCGAGCGCGTCGACGCTGAGCCCCTCGCCGTGCCGCGCGAGCTCGCTGTACGCCTCCAGGAACGTCGCGGCGGTGTGCGCGAACCGGCCGGCCGAGTCCTCCCACGCGTTCTGACAGACGACGGGGCGCCCGTCGGGTTCGAGCGTCCGGTCGAGGCCCGCGAGCGCGGCGACCAGCGTGGCGTCGAGGCCCTCCACGTCGACGCCCGCCGCCCGCGCCCGGGCGAGGTACGCGACGACGCTGCCGGTCTGGTCGGCCTGGTAGTCGACGTCGGGGCCGTCCTCGATGCGGGCGTTCGCCCACCCGGGAGCGAGCGCGCCGTTCCGCGGCCACACCCGGTGGGGCCAGGAGCCGTCCGGGCGCTGCGTGTCGACGTACATGCGGGCGGAGCGGGCGTGCCAGTCGTCGAGGTCGAGGCCGACCGCGTCGGCGGCGCCGAGCAGGAACCCGGATATCTCCGCGTCGTCGCGGAACCACGTGTAGCCGTAGCCGCCGGAGTGCTCGTAGTAGGGGTCGAAGTCCGGCCCCGCGATCCGGAGCCCGGACGGCGCGGAGAGCAGCGAGAGGACGCGCAGGTCCGCGACGACCGACTCGCGGGCGGGCGCCGACTCCGGCACCGACGGGAGCGCGTCGGCCGCCGCCTCGGCGAGCGCGTCGACGGTGTCGAGCTCGGCGAAGAGGTCGTCGAGGCGCTCGCGGGCCGCCTCGCGGTCGGTCTCGGCGCGGTCGGTCAGGAGCGTGGCGACGGTCGCGACCCCGTCGTCGAACGGCACGTCGGCGATGACCTCGCCGGAGAGGCGCTCCTCTTCGTAGCGGTCGCCGTCGCGGTCGCGCGGGAGCTCGGTGGGGTCGTCGTCGAGCAGTTCGGGGAACGTCGCCGGGAGCTGGCCCCGGAGGTCGGCGAAGCCGGTCGCGCTCGCGAGGAAGTCGTGCTCGTCTGCGTGGTACACCTCGACGGCGTCGTCGTAGCGGAGCTGTCCCACGCGGTCGTCGCGGCCGTCGGGCGCGAAGCGGGTGTAGACGACGAGCGAGGCGTCCGCCGGGTCGACGTCGCCGTCCGCTGACTCGACCGACGCCCGGGTGAGGTGCGCGTCGCCGAGCGTGAGGTCGTGGCGGGTCACCGTCGCGCGCGGCGTCTCGTGGACCGTCTCGACCAGCGCGGTGTCGCCGACGTACCGCTGGCTCGTCTCGGCCTCGTCGAGCCACGCGATCTCGTCGCCGACGGCGAGCCCGATCCGGGACCGGACGAGCCCGGTCCGCCCGGTGAGCGGGTAGCCGAAGTCGCGGAGTTCGCCGTCGTCGCCGACGTGGACGAGCCGGCCGTTTCCGCCCGAGAACCGGCCGGAGACGGTGCGCCGCTCGCCGGGGAAGCGCGTCCCGTCGCCGGCGTGGCGCTTGTAGTCGTCGAGGGCGTCGCGAAGCTGCATTACGCGAACACACGCCACCGGTCGGTATGAACCTTTGGTGTAATTATTGTTCACTCGTTTGGAGAACGGAAACCCTCAAACCGCGGCGCGACGAGAGGCGGAGCGTGCACGAACCCGGCCCCCCGCGAACGACGAGCGTCGGCGAGCCCGTCGAACTGGCGCCGCGGTCCCCCGACCCCGACGGGACCTACCGCTGGACCGTCCGCGACGCGCCCGCCGACAGCGACCTCTCCCCCGGCGACGGCCCCGACCCGACCGCGACCGGCCCGCCGAGTTCGGCGACGACGGTCGCTCCCGACGCCACGGCGGCGACGGACGCACCCGCGCCCGACGGGCCGAAGGCGGTGCTGCGGGCCGGCGAGACGGGTCGCGGCGACGACCCGGTGGTTCACCTCGACCCGGACGCCCCCGGCACCTACGTCCTCGCGCTCGACGCGCCGGACGGGACCCACCGGCAGCGCGTCCGCGCCTTCCCCGACGAGCGCCGCGAGGCGGAGATCCGCGTCCCGGCCGACGACCTGGGCGTCGAGGACGGCGAAGTCGACCGCGTCTCGCTGCTGTGGCCCCACAACGAGAACCGGCTCGCGCTCGACCGCGCCGAGCGCGACGGCGACGAGTGGGTCGCCTCGGTCCGCGTCCCGCCGGGCAGGCACGGCTTCGGCTTCGTCCCCGACGGCGACCGCTCGGCGGCGTTCCACGGGGAGTGCGAGGTGCCCGGTCCCGGTCGGCCGCGGCTCTCGCTCGACGCGTCGGTCGTCGGGGCCGACGACCCGGCGGCGAGCGACCGGCTCCGCCTGACCGCCGCGGTCGAGCCGGCGCCCGCGGTCGACGGCGTCGAGCGCGGCGGCGACCCGGACGCGCTCGACGCGACGTTCCTCGTCGACGACCGCGACGCCGACCCCGAGACGGTCGCGGCGATCGAGTCGCGCGCGGACGGGCGGACGCTCTCGGTCCCGCTCGACGACCTCCCGGACAGTGTCCGGATCCACGCGATCCCGCACGGCGAGCGGTACGGGGCCGCGGAGACGGTCCGGATCGAGCGGGAGGGCGCCGCGGCCGGCGGCGACGGTTCGGTCGCGGTGCGCGACCCGAACCCGGCGCCGGAGTGGGCGGAGTCGCCGACGATCTACGAGGTCTTCGTCCGCTCGTTCGCGGGCGACACGCTCCCGACGACGTTCGCGGAGATCGAGCGCCGGGTCGAGTACCTCGACCACCTCGGCGTCGACGCGCTGTGGCTCACCCCCGTCCTCGCGTCGCCGACCGAGCACGGCTACCACGTCACCGACTACTACGACACCGCCGCGGACCTCGGCTCCCGCGAGGCGTTCGAGTCCCTGGTCGAGGCGTGCCACGACGCCGGGATCCGCGTGATCTTCGACCTCGTGATCAACCACACCTCCCGCGATCACCCCGCGTTCCAGCTTCACTCGGCCGGCGTCGACGCGTACGCCGACCACTACCGCCGGACCGACGCGGCCGCCGACGTGACGGGGATCGACTGGGCCGAACTCGGCGACGGGGACGCCCCGGACTACTACTTCGAGTGGGGGCGCATCCCGAACCTCAACTACGACAGCCCGGCGGTCCGCGAGTGGCTGCTCGACGTGGTCGACGAGTGGGCCGGCGTCGTCGACGGCTTCCGCGCGGACGTGGCGTGGGGCGTCCCGCACGGCTTCTGGAAGGAGGTCGCCGACCGCGTCCCCGACGACACCCTCCTGCTCGACGAGACGCTCCCCCACGACCCGTTCTACGGCGAGGGGGAGTTCCACCGCCACTACGACACGTCGCTGTACGAGACGCTGCGCGCCATCGGCGCGGGCGACGAGACGGCGGACGCAGTCGAGACCGCCCTCGCCCGCGGGGAGTGGCTCGGCTTCGACGACCCCGCCGCACAGATGCGCTACGTCGAGAACCACGACGAGGACCGGTACCTCGCGGAGCACGGGCGCGAGGCGCTCCGCGCGGCCGCGGCCGTGACGTTCACGCTGCCCGGCGCGCCGATGATCTACGCGGGCCAGGAGCGGGGCAACGAGACGTACCGCGGCCCGATCCGATGGCACGACGGCGACAACGACCTCACCGACTTCCACCGCGGGCTGGCCGCGCTGCGCGACGCCGAACCGCTCCTGCGCCGCGGCGGGGTGTCGTTCGACGGCCGCGCCGCCGACGCCCGCGTCGTCGACGGGGACGCCGAGCGCGTGGTCGCCTACGAGCGGACGCCGCCGGCGGGCGCGGGAGCCGGTGACGCCGGCGCGGGCGACGACGCCGATCCCCTGCTCGTCGTCGTCAACTTCGCCGCGGAGCCGGCGACCGTCGCCGTCCCCGGACCGGTCGAGGCGGACCTGTTCGGCGGCGGGAATTCGATCGAGGGCGACGGCGAAGGCGAGGTCCGAGTCGCGGTCGACGCCGTCGCCGTGCTCCGATAGCGGTCGACGCCGTCGCCGCGCTTCGGTGAGGGTCGGGCGTCGCCGACCGGCGGCGCGGCGAGGTCGCCCGGTACCGACCCATATAAGTGTCGCTCGGAAGAGGCGTTCGTATGGACGACCGGACGCTGACCGACCTCCTCCGTCGCTTCGGGCTCTCGGACAAGGAGGTCGACACCTATCTCAGTCTGCTGGAACACGGCGAGGCGAAGGCGAGCACCGTCGCCGACGCGGCGGGCGTCTCGAAGCGGTACGTCTACAGCGTGAGCGAGTCGCTGGCGGAGCGCGGCTTCGTCGAGGTGAACGACCACGTCGTGCCGACGACGATTCGCGCGAACCCGCCGGACGAGGTGATCGACCGGCTCCGGTCCGACGTGGACGCGATGCGGCCCGGGCTGGCGGAGCGGTACTCCCGCGTCGAGCGCCAGGCCGAGCAGTTCGAGGTGATCAAGTCGCGGGCCACCGTCATCAAGCGGATCCGGTCGCTGCTCGCCGACGCCGAGAGCGAGGTTGCGCTGTCGATCACCGCGAAGCAACTCCCGGAGGTGCGGGAGGCGCTCGTCGACGCGGTGGACCGCGGCGTGCTCGTCCTGCTCGTCGTCTCCGACGCGGCCGCGGACCTCGACGCCGACGACCCCGGGCTGGCGGGCGTCGCGAACGTCGTCCGGACCTGGAGCGAGGCGATGCCGACGCTGCTCACCGTCGACTCCGCGGCCGGGGTCGTCTCCCCGCCGGAGCTGCTCCGCCGGTCGACCACCGACCGGCAGGCCATCGCGTTCGCGCAGGAGCAGCTCGCGCCGGTGATCGTCGGCTCGTTCCTCGGGAACTACTGGCCCGCCGCGACCGAGCTGGCCGTCGCCGACCCGGCGCCGCTCCCCGCCGAGTACACCGACTTCCGGCACACCGTCCTCCAGGCGACCCTGCGGCTCCGCGCCGGCGACCCGCCGCGGGTGACCGTCGGCGGGCGGTGGACCGACGACGACGAGCCGGCCGAGGTCGTCGGGCGCGTCGTCGAGACGAAACAGGGGATGGTGGAGCCGACGAACAACGAGTTCCCGGTCGAGCACTCGCTCGTCGTCGCGACGGACGACGGCGAGGTCACCGTCGGGGGGCAGGGCGCGTTCGTCGAGGACGTCGAGGCCGACCTGGTGCGGATCGAGCCGGACGAGGAGTAGGGCGGGAGAGTCAGTCCGCCGACGGGACCGACGCGGTCGACGGGCCGCCGTCGAGGGCGGGCGCGTCCGGGTCGACCCGGACCCACCAGTCGGAGCCGGTCGCGTCGCCGACCGCGCCGAGGAGGGCGATGCCGGCGATCCGGCCGCGCGAGTCCCGGCGGCACAGCTCCAGCGCGGCCGGGAGCGTCGCGACCCGCCCGTCGGCGGGCGACAGCGCGTACCCGGAGACCCGGACCGTCGCGTCGTCGGCCGGATCCCCGGGTCGCGCGGCCGACCCCGCCTCGTCGACGCGCTCGTACCCCTGGACGAGACCGACGGCCGCGAGGCGGTCGAACGCGGCGTCGACCGGGTCGGCGGCGGCCGGCTCCGACGGCTCGGGGAGGCGCTCGGCGGCGTCGGCCAGCACCGACGCCTGCGCGTCCGGGTCCAAGTGTCGGTCGAGCGCCGTCGCCATCGCTTCGAGCAGGCAGAGACAGAGGTCGTCGGGGTCGGAGACGCGCTCGGCGAGCGAGAAGTACGCGTTCATCACGGCCGACTCGGCGCGGTCGTGGCCGCCGGCGGAGAGCGCCTCGAACGTCGCCGCGGCCGCCGCGTGGCAGAACTCGACGCGGTCGCGGCCCCGGCCGCGCCCCCCGGCCTCGTCCGCGCGGCGGCGGTCCGTGGGCGCGTCGTCCCCGCCGGACGCCCGGCGGGCGGTGCCGTCAACGATCCGGTCCGCCAGCTCCGCGGGCGGCGGTCCGCCCTCACCGGGGGCGAACGTCGGGCCGCCGTCGTCCCGGCCCGTCGACCCCGGCGGCGGCTCCGCGAACTCCTGTCTGACGACCACGTCGTAGAAGGGGAGTTCCGGGTCGTACCGGCGGAGGGTATCGCGGTACTGCTCGGTCGCCCGGGCCGCCGCGCGGGCCGTCTCGCGGCTCTCGAAGCGCAGCCCCGCGGCCGGCACGGGCCGGTCGCCGTACCGGGCGCAGACGAGCGAGAACTCGCCGTCGTCGGCCGCGAGCGATTCGATGTGGTCCGCGATGTCGAGTAGGGTGGTTCCGATCACGTGTCGCTCCTGATCGCTCGGTCGGTCACTCCTCTAGGCTCGGGTGGGTTTCCTGCGGGTCGGGGTGCGGCTCGGCGAACCGGTCGCGGGCCGCGTCGAGCGCGGCCGCCTCGCGCGCCTCGCGCTCCGCGGCGTCGATCTCCTCGCAGCCCGGCGGCACCTCGCGGTCGCGGTCGGTGAAGTACCCCTCGGGCGCGACCCAGTCGTGGTAGAACGGCACGTCCGCCGCCTCCAGCAGCGTCACGGCGACCTCCGCGCCGTGGCCCGCGCACACCGCCGCCTGGTGGGGCTTGCGGGCGAGCCGCCCGGCCGCGTACAGCCCGTCGACGCCGGTCCGACCGCGTTCGTCGGCGTCGACGTACGCCTTCCCGCGGTCGACGATTCCGACGCCGTCGAGGTCCTCTAAGTACCCGACCTCGTTTTTCGTCGCCGCGACGACGTGGCGCGCCCCGAAGCGGTCGCCGTCGTCGGTGGTCACGGCGAAGCGGGCGTCGCCGTCCGCGTCGGCGGCATCCCCGTCGGCGGCGTCTGGTTCCCCGTCGGCGAGCGCGACCCGCGTGACGCGGGCGTCGAGGCGGTCCGCGCCGGCGGTCTCGGCCTGCTCGCCGAGGAGGTCCAGCAGCCGGCGCGCGTCGACGCCGAGCGGGAAGCCGGGGAAGTTCTCCAAGCGCGCGTTCCGGCGGAGGATCGAGCCGCCGGGGTCGACGACGAGCGTGTCGAGCCCCTGTCGAGCGGTGTAGACGGCCGCCGAGAGCCCGGCGACGCCGCCGCCGACCACGACCACGTCGCGGGAGTCGGTCGCGGCGGCCGGTGAGCCGTTCTCGGCTGGTCCGGTCATCGGTCGCCCTCCGGCCGAGCGCCTGCCGGCCCGGCGGTCGACTCCTCGGACCGCCCGCCCGTCGGTTCGGTCGGGTCGATGTCGGTCTCGGCGACGTACGCGCCTATCACGTCGTCGTCGAGCGCGTCGAGGAGCCGGCGCTGTCCCCGCCGGTCCCGGCGAGAGCGCTCTTCCGGCGTCACGCACCGGCCCAGGAACTCGGCTTTGAGGTCCTCGCGGGCGCGCTCGACGAGGGCCTGGTCGAGGTCCCCGTCCGCCGGGAGCATCTCCCGCTCGAACCACTCGTCGACGTGGGCGTCCCAGCCGTCGCCCCCGTACCGACCGTCGTGGACGACCCAGTCGACGTAGCGCTCGCCGACCGCGGGCCAGTACCGCTCGCTCATGTCGTCGCGAGCGAGCGCCAGTCCGACCTGCGCGCCGTGGCCCACACTCACCGCGACCTGGTGGACGGTCTCGTCGCTCATCCAGCCGGCAACGTACAGTCCCGGAACTTCGGTGCGCCCCCCGTCTGTGGGGACGAACGGCTCGGGCGGCGACCCGTCGGCGTCGTCGGACGCCTCCGCGTCCGCGTGTGTGTCTGCGACCGCATCGGCAAGGGGGTCCAGCACCTCGCCGTCGTACGCGGCGGCGACGACGACCCGGTCCGCGATCAGCTCTCCCGACGTCGTCTCCACGGCGAACGCGTCGGGCTCGCTGCCGTCGGAGTCCGCCGGTCGGACCGCGGTGACGCGCTCGTCCACCACCTGACCGCCCTCGGTCTCGACCTGCGTTCGACCCAGTTCGAGGAGTCTGTCGGGGGCGATCCCGGCGGGGAATCCGAGGTAGTTCTCGACGTGAGCGCACTGCGTGATCGCCGCCTTGCCGCCGTCGAGGACGGTCGTCTCCAGGCCGTACCTGGCGACGAAGGTCGCCGCGGACAGCCCCGCGGCGCCGCCCCCGACGACGGCCACGTCGGCGTCGATCCGCGAGTCCGGGTCCG
Organism: Halorubrum sp. Atlit-8R; assembly: GCF_003666025.1. Taxonomy (NCBI): domain Archaea; kingdom Methanobacteriati; phylum Methanobacteriota; class Halobacteria; order Halobacteriales; family Haloferacaceae; genus Halorubrum; species Halorubrum sp. Atlit-8R. The sequence goes on along the minus strand of NZ_QPLV01000001.1, from coordinate 372,133 downwards.
CGGCTGGCGTGGTGTCGGGACGGGTCGTCATCGGCGCACCTCGACCGGTCTGTCGGCTGTGATGAACGGCTCGTCGGCGTCCGCCGCCGCGAACGCGACCGCGCCGTCGGAGCCGCGCGCCACGCGCCACTGCGGGAGGGCGGGGACGCCGTACTCCGACGGATCGCCGTACGTCGCCGCGACGGTCCACTCTCGCGCGCGCATCAGAGGTCACACGCGATGATGTCGTTGACACGGTCGCGATCGAACAGTCGGTTCTCTTCCGGGACCTCGGGAAAGGCCTCGGGGTCGAACTGTCCGAACTCCTCGGGGTACAGCTGCTGGGCTTTCATTTCGGTTTGGAGCAGGTTGACGATCGGTCCCTGTTCACCGTACGCGCCCGGATACACGCGGCCCTCGCTGACGGCCGTGAGCTCGCTTCCGACCTCGTCTTCCTCCATCGGCGTCACGTACTGCTCGCGGAACGCGGAGGCGGAGTGGGAGTCGGTGTCGCCGGTCGTGCCGATCCCCCAGTGGACGACGATGATCTCCGGGTCGACCTCCAGCAGTCGCTCGTAGCCGATCGCGCCGCTCTCGGCCAGCTCCTCCGAGAAGGCGCTCTTCACTTCGAGATCGCGGTACGGCTTCATCTCGTACCCCTCGCCGCGGGTGTACAGCGGATATATCTCACCGCTTGCCGGATTGGATCCGCCGTTTATGAGTCCGACCTCCGGCCGCTCCTCCTCGGGCGGCAGCCGAGAGGCGATCTCGGTCTGGAGCTCCTCGTGGACCGCCGCGAGCGCCTCGTAGCGCTCGCGCTCCTGGAACAGGTCGGCGAGCCGCTCGAACCCCTCGTAGAGCCCGTACAGCTCGTAGTCGTGGAATCCGCGGCGACGCCGCATGTTGTTGCCGAAGAACGGAGCGACGTTCTCGCGGATCTCGGCGGTGTCCGCTTCGCTCCACGAGCCGTCCCAGCCGGTCCCGTGGAGGTAGTTCGGGTCGATGAGGAACACGTCGGGGTCGAGCTCGTAGAAGCTCTCCTTGTCCCAGCCGCCGTCGGCCCACATGGACGGTAGCTCGTCTTGCGAGGGCACGTCGAGGTCGAACGGCTCGAAAAAGAACGACGGGATCATGTTCCCCGCGGTGAGGAACCCGTCCTGCTGGCCGAGGGCGAACGCCATGTCCGCCCAGCCCCCGTTGTACACGGCGTACGTCTCGGGGACCGACTCGAAGGTGAGACAGCCGACGGGTTCGATACAGGCCTCGTACGGGGCCGTCTCGTCGCCCGAGCCGTCGCCGTCGGAGCCGTCTCCGTCGCCGTCGGCCGACGATCCGTCGTCCGTCGTCGAGGTCTGTGACCCGCCGCCGTCGGTCGAGTTCGGGTCGTCCGGCGACTCGCTCCCGGCGCAGCCTGCGAACGCTCCCACGCCGGCGACGCCGCAGTACCTGATCGCGTCGCGGCGGGTCGCCCCGGACCGCTCTGCGTCTGAGTCCATGCGTTTTAGGCCACCCTAAAGAAATAAATCGGTTTCGAATCTTAGGCGAGCCTAAAGAGTTCGGCGAGTCGGGGGAAACCGCGCCCGAACCGGCCGGTCGAGGCGGTGGTCGAGCGCGGTCACGGGGACCGGTCGGGGTCCGTGGTTCGAGCGCTCTCCCCGAAGACGGGGACGGACTCGTCCGGTGCCCCGGTCAGAACGGCGGGCTGTAGTCCTCGTACTCGTCCATCTCGTCCATCTCGTCGGTCTTCGACGGCATCACCGCGGCTCGCGGGCCGCCGGACCGCACGACTTCGACGTCTTCGAGGCCGTCGACGCTCTCGGGCAGGCGGCGCTCGATGGCCTTCATCGTCATCGGGGCGATACCACAGCCCGAACACGCGCCGCCGATAGCGACGGTCGCCGTTCCCGCCTCCTCGTCGACGTCGCGGATCTCGAAGCTGCCGCCGTGTTGCTGGATCTGCGGGACTTCGTTGCTCAGGTAACTCCGCGTCTGCCGTTCGAGTCCTTCTGCGCTCATTGCGTTCTCACGTTCAACGCATAGTATCATAAAACTGTGGTATTAGGGTACCCTAAAAACACGCGATAGAGCCTATATATAGGATATATACCGAGATTTCACTGACAAGTAATTATGTTCTGTTATTTTTCGCACCGCCTAAAACGGGACGGCAGTCGGTACCCGCCACCCGGATTCTGCCGGGGTGAAGGCGCGTTAGGGCCGGGGTCAAGACCGCTCGCCGTCGGTCGAGTTCGGGTCGTCCGAGTCGGTTCCCGGGCCATCGCCCGTCTCGACGGGGAGTGTCTCCGCGAGGCGTTCGGCGACGATCGGACTGACGAGCCCCGCCACCCGCATCGCCTGGCCCTCCGAGTCGTCGAGGTCCAAGACGCTCCGGAAGAACCACGAGACGGTCACGTAGGTCTCGTGAAGCTCCGCGGCCCGCTCGCGTCCCGCGTCCGTCAGCGTCGCGCCCTCGTACGGCCGGTACTCGACGAGGCCGTCATCGTCGAGCCGCTGGAACGTCTCGGTGACTGTGGCCGGCGACCGGTCGAGCGCCTCGGCCACCGCGCTCGTCCGGATCGGCTCCCCGTTCCGATGTCCGAGGATGTACACCGCCAAGAGGTACTGCGGGGCGCCGGTCATCGCTCGCCCCCTCGCGTCCCGCCGTCGACCCCGCTCGACGACGGTCCGTCGGCGTCGTCGGCGCCGTCCTCTTCCTCACGCCCGTCACCGGGACCGAAAATCGCGAGATACGTCCAGGCCCACGCCCGAGCGCGCCGACCTCGCGGTCCGCTTCCCACGGTCATACCCTCCGAACGAGGTGTCTCCGCACCGCTCGCTGGCAGTCGTCACACGTCGCGTCGAGCGTCGCGACCGTCGACAGGACGGGGTGATCGACGGGGAAGTCGCGGTAGAGGTACGGCGGGAGCCGCCGGTGAGCGACGGCGGCCTCGGCTCCGTTGCTCGTCGTGCCGTTCAGAAACTCCTGTCGGCGCCGCGCCAGGTCCGCACACCGCGATCGGAGTTCGTCGAGCGCCTCGTGTCGCGCCTCGAGCGCCTCGAAGCCGAGCGCCGTCAGCGGCGTCTCGTCGAGGACCGCGAGGCGATCGACGACGCCGTCGACGGCGTCGGCGGCGTCGGACAGGTGCGCCGCCTCGCGGGCGAGCGCCCCTTCGAGCGCCTTGACTTCGTTGCGACGGGCGGCCGTCTCGGCGACGACCGTTCGCTTCAGCTGCGGACTGAACGAGGCGTCGGTCGCCGGGGAGAGCGCCAGCGCGATCGACTCGGTGAGCTCCGAGCGGACCGTCTCCAGCAGCGACTCGTCGCCGGAGCCCTCGACGTCGTCGAGGCTGTGTGGCCGGACCGTCTCCTCGAACGCCCGACGGACGTCTCGGCAGCGGGCGTCGCCCGCCGGTTTCACGCGCTGTTCCGTTCCGGTGACGGCGGCGCCCGTCGACGCGACCGGCGTCGGATCGGCCGATATCGACCGAACGCGGCGGTCGAACCGCTCGAACGCCGTCCGTTTCGCGTCGAGGGCCTCCCGCTCCGTCCGAACGCGGGTCCGAGCTCGTTCGACGTACGTGTCGACGCTCATCTCAGGTCCCCTCCGTCGACGACGGCGACCGCGTGGCCGCGCTCGTCCACCCGACAGTGTCGCTCCGTACCATGGTTCAGTCGTGGTCCGTACGGCCGGCCTCGGTCCGCCGACCGGGCGACGTGCTCGCGCGGGTTCGAACGGCCCTCCGAGTCGATCCGGTGTCGGTGCGGTTCCCTCCGAGCATATGTTTTAGGCCAGCCTAAAAACACAAGAAAGTACCGGTCAGCACGGCCCCGAAACGGGACGCGTCGCCACGGTCCGCTCCACACGGAGTCCGCGCTCGCGACCCGCCCGCGGGCCGGGCTCCCGGGCGTGACCGCGGCGCCGGAACGTCCGCCCGCAGTCAGGCGTCGCCGGTGACGATGGCGCTCACCGCGTCGCGGTCGAACAGCTCGCCGCGATACGTGTCGGGGTACAGCAGCGTCGCGAACCGCTCCGTCAGGAACAGGTTCTGGATCGGTCCCTGATATATCGGGCCGCCGCGGTACACCGCGCCGCTCTCGACGGCGGTCAGTTCGCTTGCGACGCTGTGTTCCTTCATGAACGCCAAGACGGTGTCCTCGAACTCGGCGCGGGTCTTGTTCTCGTGGCCGCGGACGAACAGCGCGTCGGGATCGACCTCCAGCATCGTCTCGTAGTCGATCTGTCCGCGGTCGTCCGTCGAGAGCCCCTCGACACCGGTCCCGGAGAGCGCGTCCGAGACGCCCAGGTCGCGGAAGTGCTTCTTGTTAGTCCCCTTGTCGGTGAGGCGGTACGGCGAGAACTTCTCGGGCTCATCGGACCCGGCGAAACACAGCAGCCCCGCGGGCCGGGCGTCGGCCGCCGGGAGGTCCGCCTGGACCCGCGCGAGGAGGTCGTCGTGGAGGGACGCGAAGGCCCGGAAGCGGTCGCCCTCCTGGAATATCTCCGCGACCTTCTCGAAGGCCTCGTACATCGTGTAGTACCGGTAGTCGTGCCACGGGTCGGTCCGACGGAAGACCGTATTCCCGACGAACGGAGCGACGTTCTCGGTCAGCTCCTCGACGTCGCCCTCGTCGAGTCCGAAGAAGGAGTTCCTGAGCAGCCACTGCGGGTCGGTGATGTGAACGTCGCTGTCGAGCTCGTAGTAGAGCTCCTTGTCGATCCCCTCGTCGTACAGCTGCGTGACCTCGTCCTTGTCGACGGAGACGCCGTCGAGCTCGTCGTAGTACGACGTGTGGTACCGCGACTTGACGCCGACCGCGGCGAGGCCGTCGGCCTGTCCGAGCGCGACGCCCATGTCGGCGTAGCCCGGGAAGTACGACTCCCACGTCTCCGGGACGCCGTCGAATGCGACCTCGCCGACCGGCGCCATCTCGACGCTGTACTCGGTGGTGTCGGTCGTCTCGGCGTCCGCGGGCGTCGAGCCCTCCTCGGCCTCGCCGGCACAGCCGGCGAGCAGCCCGCCGCCGACGACCGCGCCGCCGAACTTCACGTAGTCGCGCCGGGTCGATTCTCCGGTCGTGGTGGTGTCGTCGTCGCTCATGTCAGGCGTCTCCGTTGATGATGTCCGCGAGTCGCTGGCGGTCGAACAGCCGTTCGTCTTCGAACCGGTCCGGGTAGAGGCCGGTGGCGTACCGGTCGATCATGAACAGGTTGTGAAGCGGCCCGGCGTATATCGGCCCGCCGCGGAACACCCGGCCCTCCTGAACGGCCGTCAGTTCGCTGCCGAGGTCGTGGTCCTCGAGGTACGCGACGACCGTCTCCTCGAACTCCGAACGGCTCATCCCCCGCCCGTGGTACCGGAGCAGCAAGGCGTCGGGGTCGATCTCCAGCAGCGTCTCGTAGTCCAGCGATTCGGAGCCGGTGTACCCCTCGACCCCCGTCCCCTCGAAGGCGTCCTCGATGCCGACCGCGTGGAAGTGTTCCTTGTTCGCGCCCTCGCCGCTGATCCGGTATGGCGTGAACTCCTCGGGCTGTTTGCCCGCGAACATGAGCGCGGCGTCGGGGCGTTCCGCCTGCGGCGGCAGTCGGTCCCGAACCGTCGCGACGAGGTCGTCGTGTATCGATCGGATCGCCTCGAAGCGCTCTCGCTCTTGGACGGCTGCGGCGACCTTCTCGAAGGCCTCGTACAGCGAGTAGTACCGGTAGTCGTGCCAGTCGTCCGTGCGGCGGAAGATGAGGTTCCCGAGGAACGGGGCGACGTTGTCCCGGACCTCGTCGACGTCGGATTGGTCCCAGGCGGCGAGCCAGTCGGTCAGCGAGTGCGGATCGATGAGGTGTAGATCCGCGTCCATCTCGTAGAACAGCTCCTTGGACACGCCGTCGTTCCACAGCTGGGTGAGGCCGTCGAGGTCGACGGAGACGCCGTCGAGCTCGTCGTAGTGGTTCGTCTTGTAGCGACCGCGGTACCAGATGGACCGGACGGCGTCGGCCTTGCCCAGCGCGACCAACATGTCGATGTAGTCGGCGGTGAACGGCGCGATGGTCTCCGGGACGGACTCGAACTCGACGGTCCCCATCGGCTCCATGCTCACCGAGTAGCTCGCGTCCCGGGCGCCGGAGTCCGCACCCGTGTCCGATTCGCCGGAGTCCGCACCGGAATCCGACTCGTCGGAGGGCCCCGCGCAGCCGGCGAGGAGGGTTCCGCCGACGACCGCGCCGCCGTACGTCAGGTAGTCGCGCCGGGTCGATTCTCCGGTCGTGGTGATGTCGTCGTCGCTCATGTCAGGCGTCTCCGTTGATGATGTCCGCAACGTGCTGTCGGTCGAACAGCCGCTCGCCGTCGGGGATCGCGGGGTAGGCGTCGCCGTGGTCGTAGCCGGGCCACTCGCCGAACCGCTCCGGGTACAGCTGCTTCGCGGTCATCTCCAGCTGGAACAGGTTCATGATCGGGCCCTGAACCGGGTTCCCGGACGGGTAGAACCGGTCGTTCTCGACCGCGGCGAGTTCGCTCGCGACGGGGTGGTCCGCCAGCTCCTCGCGGACCGCGCCCACGTCGTAGTAGGAGGCGATCCCGAACTGGTGGAGGACCACGTCGGGGTCGACCTCCAGCAGCGCCTCGTGGTCGTACGTCGTCTCGTAGGTGACCTCGTCGCCGGCGAAGGCGTCGGGAGCGCCGAGCGGTCGGACGTGCGCGTTCGCGAACCCGGGCCCGTCGGTCCGCGAGGGGTAGTAGGTCCCGTCCATGTAGATGAGCGTCGCGACCGTCGGCCGGTCCTCGGCCGGCGGGAGGTCGCTCCGGACCGTCTCGATCAGGTCCTCGCGGACCGCGTCGAGCGCGGCGAACCGCTCCTCCTCCCGGAAGACGGCGGCGACGCGCTCGCCGATCTCCGGGAGCGCGTAGTACTCGTACCGGTCGCGACACGGCTCCGGCGGCTGCGAGCGCCGCCGGCTGTAGATGTTCCCGAACCACGGTCCGACGTTGTCACGGATCTCGGCGACGTCGTCCTCGGTCCACCCGTCGAAGGAGACGAACAGGCAGGGGTCCGCGAGGTGGAGGTCGCTGTCGAGCTCGTAGAGCAGCTCGCGGTCGACGGAGATGCCGCCGCCGGAGCCCGTGTTGAGCTGCGCGAGCCCGTCGCGGTCGAAGGAGACGCCGTCGAGGTCGGCGTAGTAGGCGTCCAGCGTGTTCCCGCCGGCGTCGGCGTCGAACCCGAGCGAGTTGACCGCGTCGCCGTGCCCGAGCGCGACGGCCAGGTCGGCGTACAGGAGGCTGTACACCATGACGTCCTCCGGGACCGCGTCGAACGCGACCTCGCCGGCCGGCGCCATGGTCGCCGTGTAGCCGGCGTCGGCCGTCGAACCGTTCGAGTCTCCCGTCACGTCGGACCCGTCCGTGGCGTTCGACCCGCCGGTCGTCTCGTCGTCGGTCGCGTTCGACCCGGGGCCCTCGGAGCCGCCCGTACAGCCCGCGAGCAGTCCCGCGCCGACGACCGCGCCGCCGTACGTCAGGTAGTCTCGCCGGGTCGGCGCCCGACGCTGGCTTCGTTCGTCTGCCATACTTTTAGGCTAACCTAAAAATTGAAAAGGATTCTGATCCGTCGATTCCCGGCGGAGCGCCGTTCGCCGGCGACCCGGGATCGACCGTGTCGCTCGCGAGCTTACTCGTCGCCGCCGTCGGCCCGCGCGACGCGCTCGCTCGGGCGCTCGCGGTCGTCGTGCCGGGCGCGGAGCGGTTCGATCCGAGGCCCTCGCGGCGTCCGGTCGACCGCGGCGTCGATCTCGAACACCTCGGCGAGCAGGTCCTCGGTGACGACCTCCTCCGGCGTGCCGCGGGCGCGGATCGCGCCGTCCTTGAGCGCGACCACGCGGTCGGCGACCCGCGCCGCCTGCTCGATGTCGTGGAGGACGACGACCACGGTGACCTCGCTCTCGTCCCGGAGCGTCTCGATGATCTCCATTACCTCCATCTGGTGGTGGAGGTCGAGGAACGTCGTCGGCTCGTCTAAGAGGAGCACGTCCGTGTCCTGCGCGAGCACCATCGCGATCCACGCGAGCTGTTTCTGCCCCCCGCTGAGGCTGCCGACCTCGCGGTCCCTGAGGTGACCGCAGCCCGCCAGCTCGATGGCGCGGTCGACGGCCGCCTCGTCCTCGTCGGTCGTCGTCTCGAAGAACCCGCGGTGCGGGTAGCGCCCGTGGTACACCAGGTCCTCGACGGTGATGCTGTTCGGCGAGGTGCTCTCCTGCGAGAGCAGCCCCATCGTCCGTGCGAGCTCCTTCTTGTCGAACGAGCCGATCTCTCGGCCGTCGACGAGCACCGAGCCGGCGTCGGGCGCGAGCTGGTCGGCGAGCCCCTTCAGCAGCGTGCTCTTGCCGGACCCGTTCGGACCCACGAGCGCCGTCACCGCCCCGCTCGGAGCCGTGATCGACTCGCCGTCGACGACCGGCCCGTCGCTCGCGGGGTACGAGAGGACGAGGTCCTCTCCGTCGAGGCGGCCGTCGGCCTCGGCGTCCCGGCCCGCGTCGACCTCGGCGTCCCGACCCGCGTCGGCCTCGGCCTCGGTCGGGCGCTTCGACTCGCCCGCGGTCGGTTCGAGCGCCATCAGATCTCACCCATCTGTTCCTGTCTGCGCATCAGGTAGAGGAAGTACGGTCCGCCGACGAGCCCGGTCACGATGCCGACCGGGATCTGCGCGTCGGAGCCGACGATCACCGCCATGCCGAGGCGCGCGCCCACGTCGGCGGCGACCAGCAGGGCGGGGCCGGCGAACAGGCAGCCGATCACCAGCTTCCGGTAGTCGCTCCCGACGATGTTGCGCACCATGTGCGGGACGATCAGCCCGACGAAGCCGACGATGCCCGCCACGGCGATGCTCGCGGCCGCCGCGAGCACCGCGACGCCCGAGAGCGCGAACCGGACCTTCTCGACGCTCATCCCGAGCGAACTGGCGGTGCGCTCGCCGAGCAACAGGACGTTCAGCTGCCGAGAGCTGACCAAGGCGAGCAGCATCGCGGCGACGGTCCACGGCAGGGCCATCCGGACCTGCTCCCAGTCGGTGCCCGTCAGCGAGCCGGTGGTCCAGGCGATGGCCGACTGGACGACGCCGATGTCGTTCGCGAAGAAGAACAGCGCCGTCTGGAGGCTGCTGAACACCGTGCCCACGATGACCCCCGCGAGCACGAGCCGGACGGGCGAGGTGCCGTTCTTCCACGCGATGGCGTAGACGATCAGGAACGCGACCGCGCCGCCGAGGGCGGCCAGAACGGGCAACAGCGACGAGATCCCGAGTTCGACCGTCGTCAGCGACAGCGACAGGTCCGCCGACACCGCAAGGAAGGGTATCGCGAGCGTCGCGCCGGCGAACGCGACGAGGACGAGCAGGATCATCAGCCCCGCCCCGGAGGAGACGCCGAGGATGAACGGGCTCGCCAGCTCGTTTCGCGTGACGGCCTGGAAGATGGCGCCGGAGACGGCGAGGTTCATCCCCACGAGCATCGCGACGAACACCCGCGGCAGCCGGATGTTCCAGACGATGAGGCTCTGTTTCCCCATCTCCGGGAGCTCGGCCCCGAGGAGGAACGCTCGCCACGCCTGCGCGTCGAAGACGACGCGGGGGTCGAACACCGCCTGCCACGCGTCGACGATCGTCATCGAGAACGCGCCGAAGCTCACCTGGGCGAGCCCGCCGAGGACGACGACCGCGAGGCTCGCCGCACACAGCGTGAACAGCGAGCCGTCGAACCAGCCGAACCACTGCTCGCGCCAGCCGGCCGCCTCGGCGGAGGTACCCGTCGCCACGGTCAGGATCCCCCCCGCGTCGCGCCGAGTTCGGCGGCGCGGTCCCGAACGCTGTCCTCGTCGACCGCGTCGAGCAGCGTCTCGTCGTCGACCGCGTCCAGCAGCGTTTCGGCGTCGACGGCCCCGGCCACTCGGTCCGCGTCGAGGTGGGACGCGAGCGCGGCCTGCCCCTCGGCGGCGCGCTCCTCGATCTCGTCCGGCTCGACGTACGACGAGAGCGACTCGTCGATGGCCGCCGCGCGGACGCGCCGGTAGCGGTCGGAGTCGGTGTCGACGGGCGCGTCGTCGCCGTAGTGGTCGTCGAACCACTCGGTCCACCGGTCGCGGTCGTTCCACTCGTCGTCGAGCTCGGCCTCTCGGCGCACCCAGTCGACGCCGTCCGCGACCGCTTCCCACCAGCCGTCGTCGATCCGGGCGTCGGCGATGACGCGGTGCGCGACGCGCGCGCCGCGGCCGGCGGCCATGATCGCCTGCGTGTCGGCCTCCTCCGAGGGCGAGGCGACGTAGAGCCCGTCGACGGGCGTCGTCCCGTCGCGGTCGGGGTACTCGCGGTCGAACCAGTCGTGCTCCTCGCCGCCCTCCTCGTACGTCTCGAACATTGCCGCGTCGTCAGCGAGCCCGCGCAGGTACGAGCCGTCGTAGCGCGTCGCCGCGATCACGCGGCGAGCGGTGACGGGGTCGCCCTCCTGCGGGTCGACGACGAAGCCCTCACCGTCGTCGGCGCGGTCGACCGACTCGACGAGGTCGGAGTCGATCTCGCAGCCGGCGGTCTCGGCGTGGTCGTGGATCAGCCCGTACAGCGTCTCGATGTCGATTCCGGCCGGGAAGCCGAGGTAGTTTTCGAGGTGCGCGCAGCGCTTGAGCGACGACCGGCCGCGGTCGAAGACGACCGTGTCGAGCCCCTCGCGGGCGCAGAACACGGCCGCGGAGCAGCCGGCCGGGCCGCCGCCGACGACGGCCACGTCGCGGTCGCAGTCGTGTGTCGCCTCGGGGTCGGTGGTGCTCATCGGTCAGATGTCGCCGTTGACGATGTCCGCGACGCGCTGCGGGTCGAACATCTCACCGAGTCCGCCGGTGTTTCCGGGTTCCGGCGGCTCGCCGAACAGGTCGGGGTAGATCTGTTTCGCGGTGAGTTCGATCTGGAAGATGTTGATGATCGGTCCCTGGAACGCGTCGCCGCTCGCGTAGAGGCGGTCGTTCTCGACGGCGGTGAGCTCCTTCCCGACCGGGTGCTCGTCGAGGGCGAAGAACGCCTCCGTCGCCCCGTCCGGATTCTGCCAGTCCGAGAAGTGGAGGAGCACGTCGGGGTCGGCGTCGAGCATCGCTTCCATGTCGATGAGCGCGCTGTCGGACCAGCCGCTCCGGGGACCGCTGTCGAACTCGGAGAGCGCGTCGTTCGCCCGCAGCGGCCGGGTGTGCGCGTTCTGGAATCCCGGCTCGTTCAGGTGGTACACCCAGAAGGATTCCTTCTTCTGATCGTACCAGACGACGCCGACCTCGGGCCGCTCCGACTGCGGCGGGAGGTCCGCTCGGATGTCCGCGACCATCTCGTCGCGGACGGCCTTCAGCTCTGCCCCGCGCTCCGGCACCTGATACGCCTGCGCGTACTTGTCGACCAGTTCCCAGATGGTGTAGAACTGGTAGTCGGACGCGCTGTCGGGCGCGATGTTCGTCCGGCTGTGGTAGTTGGCGAAGAACGGGGCGATGTTGGACTCGATCTCGTCGAAGTCGGACTCGTCGAACGAGGACCAGCCGCTCATCCACACCGGGTCGATGTGGTGAACGTCGCTGTCGAGCTCGTAGAACACTTCCTTGTCGACGCCGTCGTCGTAGAGCTTCGTCAGGGCGCTCGTGTCGAGGGACACCCCCGGGAGCTCGTCGTAGTACTGCGCGCTGTAGTTCTCGGGGAAGCCCAGCGACGAGATGACGTCGGACTGACCGAGCGACACGAGAATGTCGGCGTCGTGGTTGGAGTACACGGCCGCCGTCTCCGGGACCGCGTCGAACTCCACCGTGCCGGCCGGCGACATCGTCACCGAGTACCCGGTGTCCTCGGTCGACTCCTCGGCGCTCGTCGTCCCGCCGTCGTCCCCCTCTGTCGTCTCGTTTTCCGTCTCCGGGCCGTCGTCCGTCGCCCCCGACGAATTGCCGGCGTCGGAGGTACAGCCGGCGAGCAGGCCGCCGACCCCGACGGCGGCGCCGTACTTGACGTAGTCCCGTCGAGACGATTCCAGCCGGTCAGGCCGTTCATCTGCCATACGTTTTAGGCTCGCCTAACTATTCAAAAGAGTTCCGAATCTTTAGGCCGGCCAAAATTGTCAGCGAGGCGTCCCGCAGCGCGGGCACATCGGCGGGCCGCCGTCGGCGAAGTCGAGGCCGCAGTGCGGGCAGGCGCCGTCGTCGGGGGCCGTCATCGCCGCGACCGCGTCGGCCGTCCCCTCGCGGACCGACTCGACGGTGCCGACGCCGGACACCGGATCTGACGCCGGATTGGCCAGTCGGCGCCGGCAGAACTCCGCGCGGTCGAGTAGGAAGGACGGCGCCGCGTCGGCGACGACCTCGTCGAGCGCGTCGCCCGCGCCGACGCGCTCTCCCGGCGGCTCGGTTCCGGCGAGCAGGCCGAGCGCCTCGGCGGCGCGTCCCCGGACGTACGGGCTCTCGTCGCGGAGGCGCTCGCTGAGGGCGGCCTCGGCGGCCGTCAACCGCTCGGGGCGTTCACAGCCTATCGCGACCAGCGCGGTACAGAGGTGGTAGCGCACGAGTTCGTCGTCGGCGTCGAGGTGCTCGGCGAGCGAGTCGACGTGGTGGCGGAGCCGGCCCGGATCGCCGAGCGCGACGTGCGCCAGCGCCTTCGCGAGCTTCTCTTTCACCTCCGGTTCGTCGAACTCCAGTCCGACGCGGAGGTCGGCCAGCGTCGCCGGGTCCGCGACCGCCTCGGGCGACTCGACGGCGACGTACCCGAGCGCCTCGGCGCAGCGGGCCCGGACGTAGTAGAACTCCGCGTCGTCCGCCAGCCGCCCCCCGAGCGAATCGGCGGCGGCGGTCACGGCCTCCGGGGCCGTCCGCGCGAGCGCGACGAACAGCTTCGCGGCCGTCAGCCGAACCGCCCGGTCGTCGTCGGTCAGGAACGACGTCAGCGGCTCGACGGCCGCCTCGTCGAGGCGGGTCCCGTCGTCGACCGCGTCTCTGACGGCGCGCAGCGCGCGCTTGCGAGTCTCGGCGTCGACCGCCTCGAGGCGCGCGACGGTCGCGACGACCGCCTCGGCGTCTCCCTCGGTAATCCGGGCTGCGAGGCGGCTGGGGTCCGAGTCCTCCATGGGCTGTTCGGGGATCTCGCGAGCGACCGGTTTCAACGCGGTGGTTCCGCGTCGGACCGGGCCGTCGTCGTACTGCCCGATAGAAATTGTATATCGCGCTATCTGATTTATCGGTCGTCGAACGCTCGAACGCTGTCGAACGAGCCGTCGGCGATAGCGGCGGCGATACCGTCGACATCGGCCTCTCGGGGCACTTCGTGGGGATACTTGCGAGCGAAGTACCGCGTGAGGTTCTCGACGTCGCGTTTCAGGAAGTCGCGCGCGTTCTCGTGGTCGACCGGCACGGCCTGGGGCCAGTCGAAGATGGTCACGCCGCTCTCCGCGACGGCGACGTTGTGTTCGGACGCGTCGGCGTGGACCCAGCCCAGGTCGTGTGCGGTCGCCAGCTCTCGGAGGATCAGATCGAGGACCCCGACCGCCTGCTCCGGGTCGAGCTTCGCGCGCGACAGCTCCACGCCCGGGAACTTCTCCATCACGATGGCGTGCCGGTTGTGATCGACCGGCCGCGGGACGCTCACGTCGGGGTACAGTTCCTCCATCGCCTCGTACTCGCGCTCGGCCGCCTTGCGCGCGGTGTAGAGCCACGAGACGTGGTCGCGGTCGGCGGTGTACTCGCGCTCGCGGTTCACCTCGCGGAAGTTGGTGTACCCCTCCCGGTGGTACTTCAGGGCGAGCGGCCGGAACGACTGCGCTTCGTACACGTCGCCCTCCTTACCGAGCCCCAGGGGGGACCCCACGCCGTCGATGGTCTCGCGCTCGGCGAACGTCCGGAGCGCCAGCGCGTCGTACCCCTCGAAGGTGAGCTGGTACCCCTCGTACTGGATCGTCTTCCGCTCTATCAGCTCCCGGTCGAGACACCGGTCGACCCGGTAGTCGACCTCCTCGCGCGTCAGGTCCGCGTAGTCGGGGAGCTTGTCGCGGCGCACCCACTCCGAGAAGCGCATCCCCTGCTCGACGCCCGAGAGGAGGTAGAAGTCCTCGGGGTCGAGCTCCGCCATGTCGCCGGCGACGTTTCGCACCATACGCGCCCCTACTCCGCCGATTCCTAAAAGGGACGCGCGTTCGGGATCGGTGGCCGATAAATCGCATACTGCGATAGCAAATCCGAATCTCGCCGTTCGCGACGCCGAGCGCAACCGCTTTCGGAGCGGCGCCTCACGGGAGCAGTATGACCGCGCCCGCCGTCGACTGGCGGCTGATCCGCGAGGAGGCCCGCCCCGGCCCGATGCAGATGGCGTTAGACGAGGTCGCCGCCGAGACCGCCGCGGCGGGCGGGCCCGCCACGCTCCGCACCTACCGCTGGGAACCGAGCTGTCTCACCCTCGGGCGCCACCAGGAGCCGGAGACGGTCGACTGGGGGTTCTGCGAGCGCGAGGGGATCGACGCGACCCGGCGGCAGACGGGCGGCGGCGGGATCTACCACGACGGCCGCGGGGACGTGGCGTACTCCATCGCGGTCCCCGCGGACGACGTGCCGGGCGAGCTGCTCGACTGCTATCACCTGCTCTGCGAGCCCGTCCTCGGCGCATTCGACCGGCTCGGGATCGACGCCGACTACGTCGAGGATCCGCTGCCGGAGCTGTACCACCCGGCGTGTTACCTCCGCGAGCTTCACCCGGCGCACGACGTGGTGGCCGACGACGGCCGAAATGGACCGCGCAAGATCGCCGGCAACGCGCAGTACCGCAAGCGTGAGGCGGTGATCCAGCACGGGTCGCTGACGTTCTCCGCGGAGGCGGACCGCCACCTCGGCGTCTTCGACGACCCGCCGGTGACGCCCGAAGGGTTCCGCGAGCGCGTCGTCGGGATGGACGAGCTGGTCGACGTCGACCGCGCGGACGCGGTCGCGGCCGTCGAGGCGGCGCTGGCGGACTGGGCGGGAGGAGCGCCCGACGCGACCGTGGAGACGGACGGCTCGTGGACGGACGCGGAGCTGGAACGGGCCGAGGAGCTCGTCGCGGAGAAGTACCGCGACGAGGGGTGGGTCCGAACGCGGCCCGGCGGCGGCGGAGCGTAGCGACCTCGGCGGGCAAGGCGGGGATTCCCGGTTCCGAAGGGGCTTTTTCGACCGCCTCCGTGTAGCCGGTATGAGCCTCAAGGTCGGCGCGCACGTCTCCATCGCGGGCGGCGTGGACAACGCCGTGGCGAACCAGGTCGAGGTCGGCGGCAACTGCGGACAGATATTCACCCACTCGCCGCAGGTGTGGCAGGACCCGGACATCGGCGACGACGAGGCCGAGCGGTTCCGCGAGGGGACCGAGCGCGACCTGGAGGGACCGTGGGTGATCCACACCTCCTACCTCGTGAACCTCTGTACGCCGAAGGAGGGGCTCCGGGAGAAGTCGCTCGACTCGATGCAAAAGGAGGTCGACGCGGCCGACAAGCTGGGGATCCCGTACGTCAACGTCCACCTCGGCGCGCACACGGGCGCCGGGGTCGAGGGCGGGCTCGACAACGCCGCGTCGGTGATCGACGACCTCGACGTGCCCGACGGCGTCACGGTCCTGATCGAGAGCGACGCGGGCGCGGGGACGAAGCTGGGCGGCGAGTTCGAGCACCTCGCGGGGATCATCGACCGCACGGAGACCGACATCGACGTCTGCGTCGACACGGCCCACGCGTTCGCGGCGGGCTAC
The DNA here is from genome assembly GCF_003666025.1 of Halorubrum sp. Atlit-8R. Lineage (NCBI taxonomy): Archaea > Methanobacteriati > Methanobacteriota > Halobacteria > Halobacteriales > Haloferacaceae > Halorubrum > Halorubrum sp. Atlit-8R. The sequence goes on along the minus strand of NZ_QPLV01000001.1, from coordinate 356,407 downwards.
GACCTCTCGACGCCCGAGGCGGTCGACGAGACGGTCGCGGAGTTCGACGACGTGGTCGGGTTAGAGCACCTGAAGTACATCCACCTCAACGACTCGAAACACGAGTGCGGCACCAACAAGGACGAGCACGCCCACATCGGCGAGGGGCACATCGGCGAGGCGGGGATGGAGCGGATCCTCAACCACCCCGACCTGGTCGACGTGCCGCTGGCCCTAGAGACGCCGACGGAGGACGGGAAGAGCTTCGCGTGGAACATCGACCGGGTCCGCGAGCTGCGTCACGACTGAGACGGGCTCTGCGGCACCGAGCGCCGTCGGCTCCGAGGACGCCGTCCGTCCGACGCGGTTTTAAGTGACCTCGCGAGCGATCCACGGACATGCCCATCACGAAGGCGTTGCTGTTGGGACGCCGCCGCGGCCGCGCGGTCGGGCTGGTGGTCGGGTTCGCCGGCGCCGTGGCGCTCGCGCTCGTCGCCGCGTTCCTCGCCGAGTCGGCGGGCGTGACGACGGCGAGCGCCCTGACCGACCGGGTCCTGCCGCTGCTGGTCTTCTACGCGCCCGGGCCGCTGGCCGCCGCCGGCGCGTACGCGCGGTGCGGGGGCCCGGCGTGCCTGACCGTCGGCGTCGTGCCGGCGGCCGTCCTCGGCGGGTTCGTCCTCCTCGGGACGGTGGTCGGCGTCCCCGGGATCAACGGGGGGAACCCGGCGATCGGCGACGTGACGGTGAGCTTCGCCGCGGTCGGGGTGACCAGCGCGTTCGTCGGCTACTGCGCCGGCGTGACCGCCGTCCTCGCCGCCGACCTAATCGGGGTCGGGTCCGGTAGCGGGAACAGCGAAAGCGGCGACGCGGAGTGAGGACGCGGGGCCGCACGCGACCGATCTCCTGACGTTTATTTCCGCCCGCCGCGAAGCGGGCCCGTGCGACGCTTCTCCGCCGAGTACCTCGAACACACCCGCCGCGGGATGTGGGACGACGGCCGCGACGCGCTCGCGGACCTGAACCTGGGGAGCCGCGAGCGCGTCCTCGACGTCGGCTGCGGCACGGGGGAGCTGACCCGCGTGCTGGCCGCGGAGGCGGACGCGGCGGGCGACGCGGACGCGACCGTGATCGGCGTCGACGCCGACCGCGACCTCCTCGGGGTCGCCCGCGAGGAGAGCGACGGGCGGATCGGCTACCTGGCGGGGGACGCGACCCGGCTGCCGGTCGCCGACGACGCGGTCGACCTGGCGGTCTGTCAGGCGCTCCTGATCAACCTGCCCGACCCGACCGCGGCGGTGCGGGAGCTCGCCCGCGTCTCCGGGGACCTCGTCGCCGCGGTCGAGCCGGACAACGCCGACGTGCGGGTGGCCTCGACGGTCGACGCCGAGGAGCGGCTGGAGCGCGAGGCGCGCGAGGCGTACGTCGCGGGCGTGGAGACGGACGTGGCGCTCGGCGACCGCGTGCGCGAGGCGTTCGACGCGGCCGGGCTCGTCGACGTGCGGACCCGTCGCTACGTCCACGAGAAGCGGACCGAGCCGCCGTACGCGGAGGCCGCGCTGCGGTCGGCGGCGCGGAAGGCCTCCGGCGCGGGCCTGGCCGACCACCGCGAGGAGCTGGTGGCCGCGACCTCGGAGGCGGCCTACGACGATCTCCGCGGGCGCTGGCGCGAGATGGGCCGCGAGGTCGTCGACGCCATCGGCGCCGAGGAGTACGAGCGCGTCGAGTACGTCCCGTTCGACGTGACCGTCGGACGGGTGGCGTCGAGCGGCTGACCCCCGTTTTCCCGGGAGCCGGTTCAGACCATGTCGCCGCGGACGGACGCCCCCTCCTGCTCGGCGCGCTGCCGCTTCAGCACGTCCGCGGCCGCATTCGCGGCGTCCTCGTCGGCGCCGAGCATCCCCAGCGCGGCGGGCAGCGTCGGCATCGCGAGCGAGGCCTCGCGGAGGCGGTCAAACGCCTCGTCGTCGCGCTCGCCGTCGACCCACAGGCAGACGCCCCGGGGGTCGAGCACCTCCTCGTAGGCGTCGCGGGCGAGCGCGCCCTTCAGCCGCTGGCGGACGTTGTCCTCGAAGCCGGCGTTACACACTTCGAGGTGGATGGGCTCGTCGTCGTCGACTAGTTCGGCCGCGAGGCACTTCTCGGGCGCCGCGTAGCCGTTGTCGCTCGTCCGGACGCGGTCGGGGTTCGCCTCGGCCCAGTCGGCGTCGACCGTGGTGCCGACGCCCTTCACGCCGTACTCGGCCTCGAAGGCGGCGGCCGCGTCGCCGTCGCCGCCCATGATCACGTCCTTCGTGAGGTAGACGTCGAGCCGGTCGACCGGGTCGAGCCCGAGCGCCACGTCGCCGAACGCCCACACCTCGCGGACGGGCACCGGCATCGGCTCGCGCTCGACGCGGTCGACGAGCGACTCCAGGCGGTCGACGGCGCGGTCGCGGTCCATTGCCCCTCGCTACGCGGCGGGCCGGCAAACCGGTTACGCTCGGGGCGTCGGGCGAGCGAGTCAGAGCCCGTCCAGCCGTGCCGCCACGTCGTCCCAGTGGCCGCCCTTCCAGAACCACTGCCCGCACTCGGCGCAGCGCCATCCGGGTCGGTCGGTCCCCACGTCGTCGGGGACGTAGTCGGGGCGGTCGACGGGAGCGGGATTCCCCTCGGCGCCGACGCGCTCGACGGGACCGTTACACGAGCCGCACCGGGAAGGCTCGGCGGCGAGTTCGACGGCGAATCCTGCCGCGTCGAACTCGCGGAGCTGGTCGAGCACGTCGCGCTCGGTGAGGAGGACGGCCTCGGGGGAGCCGTCCGCCGCGTCGGCCCGCGCCGCGAGGTCGCGGTCGCGGGTGACCAGGGTCCGCCCCTCGTCGGCCGCGAGGTCGAGGAGCCGGTCGTCGGCCTCGACGCCGCGGTCGAGCGCGTAGGCGGCGTCGTAGCCGCACAGGCGCAGGTAGGTGGCCAGCTTCCCGCACATGACGTCGAGCAGGACCGGGGGGTTCTCCCCGGTTGCGGGACCCGGACCGTCGAGCGCGTCGCCGCCATCGCCGCTCGTCATTCGAGCAGGAACGATCGGACCCCGTTGAGCGAGCGCGCGTTGAGCACGTCGGCGGCCCGCGCCCATCCCCGCCGCGCGGTGTGGACCCCGTAGCGCGCGTTGTCGAGCTCGCGCGGGGCGTGCGCGTCGGTGTTGACGGCGATCGTCGCGCCCGCCTCGATCGCGGCCCGGACGAACTCCCCGTCGGCGTCGAGGCGCGCGGGGTTCGCGTTCACCTCGATCGCGGTGCCGGCAGCCGATGCGGCCGTCGCGATCGCCTCCACGTCCGGGTCGAGCCCCGGCCGCTCGTTGATGAGGCGGCCGGTCGGGTGGCCCAGCACGTCGACGTGGGGGTGTTCGACCGCGTTGACTAGGCGCTCGGTGGCCGCCTCGCGGTCCTGTCCGAGGGCAGCGTGCGGCGACGCGACCACCAGGTCGAGCGCGGCGAGGGTCTCGTCGTCCGTCGAGAGCCCGCCGTCGGCGTCGATGTTGGCCTCGATCCCGTGGAATATCGGGATCCCGACCTCGTCGGCCGCCTCGGCGACCGCCGTCGCCTGCTCCTCGATGTCGGACTCGTCGAGACCGACCCCGCCGACCATCCCCGGCCCGGTCGCGTGGTCGGTGACGACGTGGTAGTCGTACCCGCGCTCGTCGGCCGCCCGCGCCATCTCCGCGATCGAGAAGCCGCCGTCGGACCAGTCGGTGTGGGTGTGGAGGTCGCCGCGGAGCTCGCCCTCGCCGATGAGCGGCGGGAGCCGGTTCTCGGCGGCCGCGTCGACCTCGCCGCGGTCCTCGCGCAGTTCGGGCGGAACCGGCTCCATGTCGAGCGCGCGGTACACCTCGTCCTCGCTCTCGCCGGCGACGCGCTCGCCGGCGCGCGTCGAGTCCGCCTCGGCGGCGTCTCCGCCGTCGTCCGCGTCGGCGGCGGGGTCCTCGTCGAGGTCGCTCACGTCGAAGAGCCCGTACTCGTTCAGCTTGAGCCCGCGGTCGATCGCCCGGTTGCGGACGGCGACGTTGTGCGCCCGCGACCCGGTGAAGTACTGGAGCGCGGCGCCGAACTCGTCGGGGTCGACGATCCGGAGGTCGACGCGGGTGCCGTCGGCGCGCACGCTCGCCTTCCCGGTGCCCGCCTCGATCGTCGCGTCCGCGGCGTCCCAGTCCGTGAACGCCTCGACGATCGGCTCGCGCTCCTCACTGGCGACGAGCAGGTCCACGTCGCCGATCGTCGGCTTCCAGCGCCGGATCGAGCCGCACACCTCGACGGACTCGACGGCGTCGCGGTCGGCGAGGTACCCGAGCGCGTCGTCCGCGACGGGCCGGGCGTCGCCGAGGCGCGTGCGCTCGCGGGCCTCGCGGGCGAACGGGACGTTCTCGAGGATGTTCTCCTCCGTCTTGGCGCCGAACCCGGACACCTCCTGTATCTCGCCGGCCTCCGCGGCGGCCTCGAGCTCGTCGAGGTCGGCGACCCCGAGCGCGTCGTACAGCGAGCCGACCGTCTTGGGGCCGACGCCCTCGACCGCGGTCAGCCCGGCCATGTCGACCGGCAGCTCCTCGCGGAGCTCGGTCAGCTCCTCGATCTCGCCGGTCTCGACGTACTCGACGATCTTCGCGGCGATGGCGTCGCCGACCCGGTCGATCTCGGCGACAGCCTCCTCGCCCTCCGCCGCGAGCCCCTCGATCGGCGCGGGGTGGTCGCGGACGTTCTCGGCCGCCCGTCGGTAGGCGGTCGGCTTGTACTCGACGCCCGTCGCCTCGAGGAGGTCGGCGAACTCCTCTAGGCGGGTCGCGACCTCGTCGTTCCGGCTCATGCCGCGACCGTTCGACGGCGCGGCACTTATACGGCCGGCCGAACGCCCGACGGCCGCCGGGCGGCGACCCGCCGGTCGCTTATGTCGGCGGCGGCCGAACCCCGTTCCATGTCGACCGACGACTCCGACGGGGAGCCCGGCGAGCGCAACGTCTTCGGCGGCGACCTGGCCCCCTGCGGCGGCGAGCCGACGACCGGCTACCTCCGCGACGGGTACTGCCGCGACGTCGACGGCGACGTGGGCGAACACACGCTCTGTGCGGTCGTCACGGCCGAGTTCCTCCGGTACAGCCGCGACCGCGGCAACGACCTGATCACGCCGCGCCCCGAGTTCGACTTCCCCGGGCTGGAGCCGGGCGACCGCTGGTGCCTCTGCGTCGGTCGCTGGACGGAGGCGGCCGAGGCGGGGGTCGCGCCGCCGGTCGTCCTCGAGGCCACGAACGAGTCCGTGCTGCGCGCGGTCGACGCCGACCGCCTCCGCGAACACGAGTTCGACCCGGAGGCGTTCGAGCCCGGGAGCCTCGACTGAGCGCCGCGGGCCGGTCAGGGGTCCGGTCGGAGGGCCAACCGGCGCCTCACTCCGTCACCCAGAGCCCGGCGGCGACGACCGCCGCGAGGCCCATCGAGCCGGCGAGGAGGGCGAACGCCGGCCGGAACCCGACCGCGTCGGCGAGGATGCCGACCGCGCTCGGCGCGAGCGCGCCGGCGCCCATCAGCAGCGTCCGGACGACGCCGAGCCCGCCGCCCGCCAGCCGCTCCGGGAGCAGCTCCATCAGGTAGGCGCTGCGCACCGGCTGGAACCCGTGCGAGCCGAAGCCGAAGAGGGCGACGACGACCGCGGCGGCGACGGCGCCAAGCCCGAGGCTCGGCAGCGAGACGAGCGCGACGAGCGCCGCCGCCGCCAGCCCGAGCGCCGCGACCATCACCGGGAAGCGGCCGACGCGGTCCGAGAGGTCGCCGGTGACCAGCTGGACGAACGTCACCGCGAACACGAGCGAGTACAGGAGGTTCGCAGTCGCGGTCGCGAGGCCGGCGGCCTCCGAGAGGTACAGCGGGAGGAACGCGACGAGGCCGTTGTGCGCGAACGAGAACCCGACAGTCACCAGCACGAACGCCGAGAAGCGGGGGTTCCGGAACAGCCGGAGGTACTCGCTCGTGCCGGGCGAGTCGCCGTCGCCGTCGGTCGAGCCGGTCGCCGCCGGCGACCCGGAGAGCCGGACCGCGGTCGCGACTGCGAGCCCGACCGCGAGGGCGCCGGTGAGCAGGAACGGCGCGCGCCAGTCGGCGCCCGGGAGGCGCGCGAGGACGGCCGCGAGCGCGGGCGGCGCCGAGAGGACGGCGACGACGACCGCCGGCGCGGCCACGCCGCCCATTGCGCCCAGCGTGTCGTGCGCGCCGAGCATCCGCCCGGTGCGCGCGGGGTAGACGCGGGCGATCAGCCGCACCGAGACGGTCTTGTGGACGCCGGTGCCCGCCCCGATGACGAGCATCGCGGCGACCAGCGCGGCGAAGGGCGCGTCGACGACGACGGCGAGCGACCCCGCGCCGGCGACGAGCGCGCCCGCGACGATCACCCGGACCGGTCCGAGCCGGTCGGCGACCGCGCCGCTCGGGAACTGGAGGAGGGCGTACACGATCATGAACCCCGTGAACGCGGTCCCGACGACGGCGTTGCTCACGCCGTAGGCGCCCTGGATCGACTCGAAAAGCGGGGGGAAGAGGTAGCGGACGAACTTCCCGAGGAACCAGACGAGCGAGACGAGGATCAGGGCGTCGTACTCGCCGATCCGGTCTCGGTTCATCGGCGAAGCGTAGCCCGGTCACCCGTATAAAAGGCCTGAAGCGCTCGCTGGCTGCCGGGAAGGATCGATCTATTATTTCGATTTCCGCGGTGGCGCGTGCCTGCGAGCGGCCGCCCTTGGCGGCCGCGAGTCAGCACGCGCGGGGGAGTCAGCCGGCCGGAGCGTAGCGGAGGCCGGCTGACGAGGCTGGGGAGGCGTGAGGTGCTGTGCGGAACGGTGCTGGGCGGGGCTCAGAGGGGCAGCCGCGAGGCGGGCGCAGACGACCTAAGCACCGCAACGAAGGAGCGAACGAAGTGAGCGACTGAGTGAGGAGCGTGGTTCGAGAGAGCTTCGCTCTCTCGTCATCACGAGACGCCTTCGGCGTCTCGAACGACAACGAGTGTGCGCCCGCCTCGTGGCTGGGGCTTTGGAGGCGTTCTCCGCCGATCTCCCAGCAACCATTTATAAGCGAGCGGCCGGAGGGTCGGAGGGATTCACTGCCGCCGCGACGAGTTATAAATAATCGGCTGGAACTTCGTGATTCAGCACCTCCGACACCGCGTAGTCATTTATGAATGTACAATCGGTTTGCTGAGGCGATGTTAAGTTAAGAACGAGGCGGTCGGTGTTTCGAATGCTCTATGTCCGAATCCAACCGCCTCGACGGCTGTACTGATTGGATCGACTTGGAGTTTGTGGAGCGAGAGCGGACACCCCGCGAGATCATTGAAACCGGTATTCAACTCCATCTTGCTGGATTATCACTTTCGAATACTAAACAGTATCTTGAGAAGTTGGGTGTCAATCGAAGCCGAACAGCAATTCATAATTGGATTCAAAAGGCCGATCTACAGCCAGCCGACAGTGCGAGCCCGAATCGCGTTGCGGTCGATGAGACTGCGATTCAGATCAACTCAGATAGATTCTGGCTGTATGCCGCTGTCGATCCTCGTACCAACGAATTCCTTCATGTTGACGTATTTCCCGTCCAAAACCAACAATTCACCCTGGTGTTTCTCCGCGATCTCAGAGAGAAACACCGCGTTGACGACGCGCTCTTTCTTGTTGATGCTGGCGGACATCTCACAGCTGCGCTCTCACGCACCTCACTCCGATTTCAAATCACTCGTCATGGAAATCGGAATGCTGTCGAACGTGTCTTTAGAGAAGTAAAACGCAGAACCTCTTTGTTTTCAAATACGTTCAGAAACGCGGAGCCGACGGCGGCAGAATCGTGGCTCCAGGCCTTCGCCGTCTGCTGGAACCGATGCTTAAGTTAACACGACCGTTTGCTGATGAGATACCGTTTGGCTCCGTTGAAATGCTTATTTTCGTGCGGTCCTCGTCGGACTCGCTCCGTACAGGAAGTACACATACTGATGTACGGTACGGATCTGCCCCGTGTCAAGAACGACCGTCGGTCACCCGATGATGGACTCCGGGGCAAGGAACAGAATGGCGAGAAAACAGGCCAATACGAGGACGGCCGTGAGACGCAGCAGACCGGCCGCCCGTCGTCGGGCTTTCGGAAGGGATTCGGCAATTCCAGACAGCGCGGTTCCGACAACAAAGAATAGTAGCCACGGGACTACCGCTCCAGTTTCGCCGACGCTCCACGCATACGCGAATAGGCACAGGTAGAAGACCGACGCGCCGAACTGAACGAGTGAGACGGGTCGGCCCTGCGGCTCGTTGAACAGAACGTCGCTGATATGGGGGACCATAGTTGACGTGTTTCTGCTAACGATACTAAATGATGGTTTACTGTGATTCCAGTAGAACGTCTGCTCTCCTGTTACGCGACTCAGTCGCAGGAAGCGGCAGCTACTGTTTCAGGCGAGAATCCGTCTGAGAAGTGGAATCCCGACAGCTCCTACTGATTTAAAACGGCCCCTTGCCGCCGCCCATCATGTCGCCGAGGCCGCCGCCCTCGCCGCCCATCTTCTTCATCATGCGCTGCATGTCGCCCTCGCCCATCCCCTGGAACTGGCCGATGGTCTCCTCCATCATCGAGTGCTGTTCCAAGAGTTGGCGGACCGTCTCCTCGTCGGTGCCGGAGCCGCGGGCGATCCGCTCGGTGCGCGACTGGCCGACGACGCGGGGGTTCTCCAGCTCCTCCTCGGTCATCGAGTCCATGATGCGCTCGAAGCGGCGCATCCGGTCTTGGGTGACGTCCATCGCGTCGTCCGGCAGCTCGTCCATCATCCCGCCGCCGAGCCCCGGGATCATGTCCATCACCTGGTCGAGCGGCCCCATCTTGTTCATCGCGTCCATCTGCCGCTTCATGTCCTTCAGGGTGAACTCCCCCTTCAGCATGTCCTCCGGGTCCCAGTCCTCGTCCTCCTCCTGGGTCTCCTGCATCGCGCGCTCGACGCGCTCGGAGAGCTGCTTTAAGTCGCCCATCCCGAGCAGCCGCGAGATGAACCCCGAGGGCTCGAAGCGCTCGATGTCCTGGACCGTCTCCCCGGTGCCGAGGAAGGCGATGGAGGAGTCGGTCTCGTTGACCGCGGTGAGCGCCCCGCCCCCCTTCGCGGTCCCGTCGAGCTTGGTGATCACGACGCCCTCGATGCCGATCGACTCCTCGAACTGGCGGGCCTGCTCCTTCGCGCCCTGCCCGATCGCGGCGTCTAAGACGAGCAGCGAGCGGTCCGGGTCGACGACGCCCTCGATCTCTTCGATCTCCGCGATGAGGTCGTCTTCGAGCGCGTGGCGGCCGGCGGTGTCGACGATGTGAACGTCGGCGTCCGCGGTCTCTTCGAGGCCGGTCCGCGCGATGTCAACCGGGTCGTCGTTGTCGGGGTTCCCGTAGAAGTCGACCTCGGCGCGCTCGCACATCTGCTTCGCCTGGTCGTACGCGCCCGGCCGGAAGGTGTCCGTCTGGATCACCGCGGGGCGGAGGCCCTTCTTCGAGAACCACCAAGCCATCTTCGCCGCGGAGGTGGTCTTCCCCGACCCCTGGAGGCCGGCCAGCAGGATCGTCTGATTCTCTAAGGGGAGCTCGGTGGAGTCGCCGACCAGCTCGACCATCTCCTCGTAGACGATCTTGAGGACGTGGTCCTTCGCGGTGGTGCCGCCCGGCGGCTCCTCTTCGAGCGCGCGGGACTTGATCGAGTCCGACAGCTCCATCACGAGGGAGACGTCGACGTCGGCGGACAGCAGGGAGCGCTGGATCTCCTTGACGATCTCCTCGACGTCGCTCTCGGAGAGTCGGGACTTCCCCTGGAGCTTGTTGAGGCTGCTCCGCAGGGACGTACCGAGGTCGTCGAGTACCATTTGCCGGAGATAGGCGGGCGACGCGGTAAAGCTTTGTTCGTCGGCGGACGTCGGTTATTTTGTCGCCGTCGACCCGACGAAGCGATCCGTTTAGTGCCGCGCCGAACGACATTCGGCCGCTCGCACCGATGGATCTCGATCGACTCCGCTACTACACCCGGTGGCACGCGTTCGCGAACGACCGGCGGTACCGGGCGCCGGCGGACCCGTGGGCGACGATACGGGTCGATCCGACGGAAGTACGACACCATAACCAGCGACTTCGCCTCGATCGGGGTATCGGCCGGGTCGAGGGCGGTGACTGGGACATCGACGGACGGGAACCAGTCCGTGAGACGCCGGTGTACCGGTCGGTACGGCAGCGATACGAGGAGGGGGACGCGTGGGAGGAGACACCCCTGTACCGTCGCGCGAGAGAGCGGTTCGAAGCCGACGAACGCGTCCGCGGATACGAGAGCGTCGACGAGTATCGGCGGGTCCGGCTCGCGTATCTCGACGACCTGATCCGATCGATCGAGACAGAAGGGTACCGGCCAAACGCCGAGGCCAAACACGAGCCGGCGTCAACGGAAAACGACTTCGAGAGCGCGTATATCCACCGACTCGAACCGGTTGTCGCGATCGGACGGGACGGGGAGATACAGCTTTGCGAGGGGTTCCACCGGACGGCGATCGCATCGGTAGCAGGGCTCGAAGGAATTCCGGTGAACGTCCTGTGTCGCCACGAGGAGTGGCAGCACACTCGGGACGATATCGAGCGCGGAGCATCGCAAAAGCCGACGGTCGACTGGCCGACGGGCCCGGGACGACACCCCGACTTGGTCGGGGCGACCGCACCCGCACGTCGGTGAAGGACCGTCGACCGTTCCGGGCAGCCGCCGAAGGAGTCAGCGGTCGACGAGCCGCGCGCCCGCGGCGTCGATCCGACAGACCTCGGGGTCGTAGCCCGCGTCGGAGAGCCCGGTGTCGAGCGCGAAGACCGTGCGGCCGAGCATCGCCATCGCGGCCTCGCCCCCGGCCGCGTCGACGGCCTCGACCGCCTCGGCGACCTCGGGGACGAGGAGGTCGGCCTCGCGGGCGAACTCACGGGCGGCGTCCATCAGCGTCGGCAGCCGCGGGTCCGCGCGGAGCCGGTCGAGCGCGTCCTCGCCGGCCGCCGTGAGCGCGTCCGTGTCGCCGCCGAGGACGGTCTCCGTCGACAGTTCGCCGAAGGTGACGTACTCGACGCGGGCGGTCGCCGGGACGCCGTCGAGCTGGCCGGCGCCCGGCGCGCCCGGTTCGAGCCGGACCGGGACGCCGCCGCGCGCCTGTGCGACCACGTCGCCGAGGCCGGTCCCGCGGCCGACCTCCGCGGCGTGGGCGATCCGGACGAGGTCGTTCTCGGTGCGGGCGCGGTCGAACGCGTCGTTCGCGGCGAGGGCGGCCCCCAGCGCCGCGGCGCCGGAGACGCCGAAGCCGGCCCCGATCGGGAGGTCGGTCTCGACCGCGACGTCGGCAGCGGTCGCGTCCAGTTCGGCGAGGACGTCGTCGACCGCGCCGATCGATCCGGGCTCGCCGTCCACGGTGCGCGACCCGGCGTCGGCGTTCGCGTCGCGGTCGCTCGCGTCCGCCGCGTCGCTGTCGTCGCCGTCGCCGTCGCCGTCGACCGCGTCGGCCGGCGCCGACACCCGGACGGTCACGCCGTCGGCGAGCGTCAGCCCGGCGCCGCGCGACCCGGCGACCGCCGGGTCGTCGGCGGGGTGCGCGCTGAAGAAGGCGGTGACGTGGCCCGGGACGAACGCGGTCGCCCGCTGGCTGCTCATGTGCCCGCCGACGAACGGGCCGCGATTAACGGTTGTTATCCCGGCCGAAGCGGTGGCGGACCGGGGGACGGCTCGGTCGACGGGGGCGCTCGGGGCGACACCGCAGGCCTAAGTACCGGCCGGTCGAAGCCGGGCCGTATGCGAAACCAGTTGCGCCCCGTCCTCGCGGCCCTGCTCGCGCTGGTCTTCCCGGGGCTCGGCCACCTCGCGTTGCGCCGGTGGGGGCGGGCGCTGCTGTGGCACCTGACGATCGTCGGCGGCGGGGTCGCGCTGTTCGCGCTGTACGACGTAGAGCCCGTCGACCCGCTGGCCGACCCCGCGGCGCTGACGGCGGCGGTCCCGACCGACGTGACGCTGCCCATCGTGCTCCTGTCCGCGCTGTCGGCGCTCGACGCGTACCTCGTCGGCCGCGCCGACGCCGCCGAACGCGACCGCGCCGACGCCGCCGCCGAGGCGATGCGGCGGCGGGCCGCGAGCGCCGACGGCGACGACGGACCGGGAGGCGGCCAGTCCCCCCCGCCGGCGGCCGCGACCGTCGAGGACGGCGAGACGCTGGAGGTGTCCTGTCCCAACTGCGGCAAGGAGGTCGACGCCGACCTCGACTTCTGTCACTGGTGTACCGAGCCGCTCCCGTGGGCCGAGTCGGACGCCCGGTGACGCGGACGGCCCACCGCTACCGAGAGACTGATTGCTCCGCCGCCCCGGGTGTCCGTGAACGGATGACTGGTGAGTCGCGATGACCGCGGCGGCCGCCGGGTTCGTCGGGGTGGCCGGGCTCGTCGGCGGCGCCGCGCTCGCCGCGTTCGCGGTGCTGCTTCCGGTCTGCGTCGGTCCGGACCGCATGCGGACCGTCCTCTCGGACCGCGACCTGCTCCGCGAGCGCGCCGTCGGGATCGCGCCGTACGTCGCGGGGCTCGCCCTCGTCCTCGCCGTCAACAAGGGCTCTATCCGGCGGATCGAGGCGTTCTCCTTCGAGTACGGCTACCGCGCGACGACCGCCATCTACGCGATAGAGGGCGACCTCGTGGCCGCGATACAGGACGCGGTCCCGCGATTCGCGGTGTACTACTTCGGCCCGATGTACGTCGTCGGCTACGTCGTGCTGGTCGCGTTCCCGGTCGCGGCGTACGCGTTCGCCGAGCGACTGCGCCCGCTGAAGCGGCTGGTCGCGGCGTACGCGGTCAACTACGCGGTGGCGATCGCCTGTTACGCCGGGGTCGTCGCGTACGGCCCGCGCAACTACCCGACGGTGCCGGGCGCCGACCCGAGCGCGGCGCCCGTCGAGCCCCTGCTCCTCGACTGGTTCGGGGGAGTCACCCAGCTCACCTCGCAGGTGAACGCCGCCACGAACGTCTTCCCCTCCCTCCACACCGCGCTGTCGGTGACGGTGTTCCTCGCGGCCGTCTCGACCCACGAGGAGTTCCCGCGCTGGACCTACGTCGCGGGGGCGCTGGCCGGAAGCATCGTCGTCGCGACCGTGTTCCTCGGCATCCACTGGGTCACGGACGTCGTCGCCGGCGGGGTCCTCGCGGCGGGGAGCGTCGCGGCGGCGAACCGAATCGTCGACTGAGCGGCGATGTCGGTCCCCTCGCAGCGGAAGGGAGATCGAATCGCCCCGCGGCCCCGCCGGTAGTTTCTCACCGCTGATAACTGAGAGCCAACTATCATATAACCCCGCCGCGACAGTGCCGGTACGGACGCGAACGACGGACGGAACATGAGTCTGAATCCACGACGGTACGACGTACGGGAGCTGCGCCGGATCGCGGACGCGCCGCGGGACGGTGCGGACGGAGCGCCTCGGGAGCGGGCGCTCCGGCGGCCCAACCGGAACCGAGCCGAGCAGGCGGCGCGCTCGGCCGCGTTCACGGAGCTGCTCCAGCGTCGACGTGGTGCGCGGTTGAACGGCGACGGTCCCGGGGAGAAGCCGTACCTGACGGCGATCCCCGCGTCGCCCGCGGCGGAACGCGAGATCGGCGAGTGGCTCGGCTACCTCGTCGACGTCGGCGGCCACGTGCGGAGCCGGGACGCGCTGTCCTACTACGGCGAACTCGACTGGGTCGGCGACGACGCGGTCGCGGCGCTGACGCGCCGCCTCGAGGGGTTCGACGCCCCGACGCGCGACCGGCCGTTCACGCCCGCGGACCACCGGATCAGCCTCGTCTCCATCGTCCGGATCGCTTCGTGTGCGAGTGACCAATGAGCGACGACGAATCCACGGACATCAACGAATCGGACGAATCGGCAGCGGTCGGCGTGAAATTAGGCAGCACTCGAACGGTGCTCGACATCCCCGACGGCCGGGGCGGACGCGAGCGCCACTCGGTGCTGACCTGCCTAGCGACCTACGAGGACGCCATCACCGGCGAGGAGAAGGTGCTGTTCGGCGAGGAGGCCGCGGTCGAGTACCCCGACCGCGTGCGCTTCATGCTGCGCTCGGGCCTCCCCGAGGACGACGACAGCGTCGCTGACGCCGAGCGCTTCTTCGAGGCGGTCGTGGACGCCCACGACGTGCCCGAGGACAGCGCGGTCGTCTACGCCGTGCCGACCATCGACAACGAGGCCGGCGTCGAGAACCTCAAGTCGGTGATCGAGGGCTCCTCGATCGGCGGGGTCGAGACGCGGAGCTACCCCGAGTCGCTGTGCGGGGCGATCCCCGCCTACGGCGACGACCTCGACGCGATCGACGAGGTGTTCGTGTCGGTGAACCTCGGCTCGACGACGATGGAGGCGTGCGCCTACCGGCGCGGTGAGCAGCTCTCGCCGTTCTCGACCGGCTCGGTGACGGGCAACGAGGTCGACCGCCGCATCGTCGCGGCCGTTGAGGAGGAGACGCAGGGCCGCGTCCACATCGACCGGACGACCGCTCGGGAGTACAAAGAGCAGCACGGCGACGTGTACGACTTCGAGCCGTTCACCGACGTGGTCCAGCAGCCGGGCGGCGGGAGCCACGAGTTCACCGTCGACCGCGGCGTCCAGGAGCCGATCGACCGGTACATCGACGAGGCGGTCGACGTCGTCGCCAACGAGTTCCTCCCCGAGCTCGCGAACGACCACATGAAGCCCTACCAGCTGGCGCTCGGACGCCCGCTCGCCATCACCGGCGGCATGGCGTGCATCCCGGGGCTCACCGAGGAGTTCGAGAAGCGCCTCAGCGAGGAGCTCGACCGCGACGTCGAGGTCGTCTCGCCCGAGGACCCCGCGACCGCGGCCGCGGACGGCGCGGCGCGCATCGCGGCGCGGCTCGTCTGAACGGCGCGCGAGCGGTGCGATTTTTCCGTATTTTCAGACCCACAGCGGCCGCTCCGCGATTCGCTGATCGGGACCGACTTGGTGGCGCGTGCCGACGAACGCCCGGAGGGCGTGAGTCGCACGCGCGAGGGAGCGGTGAGCGCTCGCGGAGCGCGAACCGCGAGGCTGGGGAGGCGTGAGGTTGCGGTCGCGGCGTGGGGCTTCGGCGGTGTTCGCTGACGACTTATCGGCAATCAGTCATCCGCAGTCACCCGACGCGTCAGCGACGGGAATTCCGGTTCAACCACCGCTATTTACACGTCGAAGAGCCGCTCGGCGTCGTCCGCCTGCCGGCGGTAGATGCCCCGCCCCTTCAGCCGCGGGACCTCGTGACGGTGGAGCCGCTCCGCCTCGGTGTCGTACACGAGCGGGAACACGTTCGTCCGTCGCTTCGCGACCGTGAACCCGGACATCGCGTCGAGCAGCGACGCGTCCGGATCCGGCGTCGCGAGCGTCACGTAGCCGACGGGCGTCGGCGCCTCGCCGCCGTCGGCGCGTCCCGGGCGGGGGTCGACGGTGTCGGCCAACACGTCGCGGAGCGCCGCCGCGGCGTCGAGCAGCGTCTCCGGGTCCGCCCCGTCGGCCTCGACGAGCGTCGCCAACACGACCATCTCGCCGAGCGTGTCGTCCGTCTCGCGGGTCGTCCACAGCCGCTCGAACGCGTCCGTCCGCTCGTCGACCGCCTCGAAGCCGTGCTCGCGCCGGTTCGCCGCGACCGCCGCCCGGTAATCGGAGATGTCCATGTGACACCCACGATCCGCATGGTAAAAAATGACACACACGATCGGCGGGCGGACCCCCGACAACAAGGCTATACGCGCGCCGGTGCTGTCGGACCTGTGACACCGACTCGACGGCGGTACCTCCGCGGCGTGTGCGGGGCGAGCGCGGGCGGACTGCTCGCACTCGCCGGGTGTGCGTCGACGGGCTCCGACGGCGGCGGTCCCGGCAGCGACGGGTCCGACAGCGACGGCCTGCCGGGCTCGGACGGGAACGACACCGACGCCGGCGGGACGCGCCCCGAGGGGACCGGCGGCCCGGGCGTCTCGATCGTCGCCACCGACGGCGACGTGGACTTCCCGGTCCGGCCGAGCGTGGCGGTCACGCGCGAGGCCGCGACGACCGACCACCCGCCGCAGTTGCGCACGACGCTGACGAACGCGGGCGACGACCGGGTGCGCGTCGGCGAGGGGCGCGCCGTCCACTTCGAGTACGTCTCCGACGGGGACAACGCGCTCGTCTGCCTGCCGGCGGACGGCGAGTACCCCGCCGAACCCGACTGCTGGCGGCTGACCGACGCGATCGCCACGACGGAGGAGTACTGGACGTTCGCGCTCGACCCCGGGGAGTCGAGCGAGCGGCTCGTGGACCTGTACGCGACGCTCGGCGAGGACGCCTGTCTCCCGGTGGGCGAGTACCGGTTCGAGACGACGGTGTCGGTCGTGGCCGACGACGCCGAGCCCCGGTCGTCGGCGGCGTGGGGGTTCTCGGTAGTGCTGGAGTGAGTGCCCGTCGCCGATGCCCGCCCCTCGGCGCCGACGCGCGGAATACATAGCGCTCTATAGCCCTCTTAGGAAGCGTTAATCGGGCGCGCCGGGACGCACGGGTATGAACGACGACGACGTCGTGACGTTCGGGTTCGTCTGCGTCCAGAACGCCGGTCGCAGCCAGATGTCGGCGGCGTTCGCGGAGCGCGAGCGCCGCGAGCGCGGCCTCGACGACCGCGTCGAGGTCGTCACCGGCGGCACGCATCCGGCCGAGGAGGTCCACCCCGAGGTCGTGGAAGCGATGGGGGAACTCGGGATCGACCTCTCCGACCGCGTCCCCCGCGAGGTCTCGACCGCGGAGCTGAACGCCTGCGACGTCGTCGCCACCATGGGGTGCTCGACGCTGACGCTCGCCGACGGAGTCGAGGCCCGCGACTGGGCGCTCGACGACCCGCACGGGCAGGACATCGAGCGCGTCCGCGAGATCCGCGACGAGATAGAGGGGCGAGTCGTCGCCCTCTTCGACGAGTTCCTCGACGAGGCGTAGGCGGCGCCGGACTTCGGAGCCCGCGGCTCGCGGTGGAGTTCGGAAGATAGTCCCGGGCGGATTCGAACCGCCGTCAATGGCTGACTTCGGGCATCCGACGGGGCGTTCCAGCAGAAACGCCCAACAGCCGCGTGTGAGTCGCGGACGCGGACGGATTCCCTCCAAAGGCCATTATGATTGGCCACTACACCACGGGACTGCGAGTTCGGCTAACCGGCGGGCACTCAAGTACGTTACTCTCCGCGGCGCGTCGGGAGCGTCTCCCGACTACGCGCCCTCCTCGATCCGGTCGAAGCGCTCCTCGAAGTTCTCCCGGCAGGAGCCGCAACAGAAGTGGTACAGCGTCCCGTCGATCCGGGCCGACTCCCCCTCGGCGGTGACGGTGTTCCCGCACTCGACGCACTCGACCGCGAGGTCCGCGTCGCCGACGGCGGGCGACCAGTCGTGGGCGTCGAGCGGGCGGACCGACAGCTCGGTCACGGCGTCCAGGCCGACCGCGTCGTCGACGAGGTCGCGGGCGGTCCCCTCCTCGACGCGCGCGACGACCGTCACCTCGCCGTCGGCGGTGAGGAAGGCGTGCTCGACGCGCTCGTGGGTGGCGACCGACTCGTGGACGCGCTCGGCGTCCGCGGGCGCGACGGCGAGCGTCGCGAGGACCCGCAGCCCGTCCGAGAGCGCGTCGCCGTCGATCCGGAGCGTGAACCCCTCGATCACGCCCACCTCGCGGAGGCGGTCGACGCGGTCGGACACCGCGGGCGCCGACAGGTCCACGCGCTCGGCGATGTCACTGTACGGGCGCCGCGCGTCGGCCAGCAGCAGCCGGATGATCTCCCGGTCCGTCTCGTCGAGGGTGCGCATGGGCGGGCGTTCGACCGGCGCGGGCAAAAGCGGTCCGACGGTCGGGCGACGCGAGAACGACCCCGGGAACCGGTCGTCTGCGGGGGCGACGGAAAGGCAGTTGTGTCCGCGGTGGCTACAGACGCGCATGACGACGATAGACGTCGACGGCATGTCGTGTACCGGCTGCGAGGACAACGTCACCGACGCGCTCGGCGAGTTGCCGGGCGTCGAGTCCGCGAGCGCCGACCACGAGGCGGGGACCGCGACCGTCGAGGGCGACGTGGACGTCGACGCCGTCGTGGCCGCCATCGAGGACGCCGGCTACGAGGCCTCGGCGTAGGCGGGGGGTCCGAGCCCGAGCGCGATCGGATTTTTGCTACTAGTTGGCACGACTCGCACGCGCAGCGCGAGCAGAGCCATCATACCCGGCGGCATCCGCCCCGACCAGCGCGACCGACGCGACCGACACGACCGAGCGTCCCGGGATCGTCGCACCTATGGCCCGGAGTCGCGCTCGCGGTGACATGGACACCGTACTTGTCACGGGAAGCGCCGGCGGCGTCGGCGCGCGCACGGTCGACGCGCTCGCGGACGCGGGCCGCGAGGTCGTCGCCGTCGACCGGCGGACGCCCCCGCGCGACGAGCGGCGCGCCGACGTCGACTACGCGGCGGCGGACCTCACCGACTACGGGGAGACGCGGCAGGTGATCGAGGCGGCCGCGCCCGACGCGGTCGTCCACCTGGCCGCGATCCCGCACCCCGAGGACCACGCCGGCTCGCGGGTGTTCGCGAACAACGTCGAGAGTGCGTACAACGTCTTCGACGCGGCCGGCGCCGCGGGCGCCCGGATCGCGTGGGCGTCGAGCGAGAGCCTCTACGGCACCGTCTTCGCCGCCGACGACTGGCTCCCCGACCGCCTCCCGATCGACGAGGCGACGCCGACCGAGCCGGAGGACCCGTACGGCCTCTCAAAGGTCGTCGGCGAGGAGATCGCGGCCGCGGCCGCCCGCCGCCACGGCGTCCCCGTCGTCTCGCTGCGATTCTCGTGGGTGACCTACCCGGGCGACGAGCGGCGCCGCGAGGCCCGGGAGACGTTCGACCCCGCGACCGCCGACCCGAGCGGCAACTGCTGGTCGTACGTCGACGTGCGGGACGCGGTCTCGGCGATCGAGGCTGCGATCGACCCCGAGACCGCGATCGAGGGCCACGAGGCGGTGCTGATCGTCGCCGCGGAGAACTTCCTCGGCCGCGACACCGCCGCGACGATCGAGGCGGCGTTCGGCGACCTGCCCGCCGACTGCGACCTCGACGGCGACGAGTCCGTCTTCGACTGTACGAAGGCGGAGCGGCTGCTCGGGTGGGAGCCGGAACACTCCTGGCGCGACGATGAGGCGAACGGGAGCGGTGGCGACTGAACCGCGGTCAGAAGCGGCGAGCGCGGCCGGAGGGGTCAGTCCCGCTCGTCCCGCTCGTCCGACCCCGTCGCGTCGGCGGAGCGGCCATCGAGGTCGGCGGCGTCGAGGTCGGCGGCGTCGCGGGCGGCGCCCGGCGAGTCGCCGTCCTCGGCCGGTGCCGAGGCGGTCGCGGCCGAGTCCGAACTGACCGCGGCGGTCGCTCCCGGGTCGTCGCCGGCGACCGCCTCGCCGTCGGCGGGGCCGTCGCCCGTCGACGGCGCGGGCGGGCGGTAGGTGTAGACGAACTCGCCGGCGACCGCGTGGAAGGCGCCGGTCTCGGGGTCCTCGACGACGCCGGTGTCGTTGTCGATCGCGAAGTCGACGAGGTCGCGAAGCGACCCGGCCTCGGCGGTCGGGCGCTCGTGGACCGACGCCGGGAGCCGGAACGTCGTGATCCACTCCGCGAACTCCGAGCGGTCGTCGCGGTACGAGAGGTACTCGCGCTCCGCCTCGGTGAGCGCGAGGTCGTACTCCCGCCGCGCGTAGGCGATCCCGCCGGCGCCCGCGAGCCCGACGAGCAGGAGGAGCGGGCCGCCGAACGACCGGAGCACGCCGTACTCGCGCTTGACGGTCACCGGCTCGGTCCGCTCCGTGGTGTCGGACTGGACGCCCGGCTCGGAGACGGAGTAGGTGTCGCCCCCGTGGGTGACCGTCATGTCGAGCGTCTGCGTCGAGGCCGTCGGCACGCCCCCGATCGACCCGTCGACGGCGACCTCGGTCGTGACGAACGTCTCCGTCTCGCCCGGCGAGGCGCCGAGCTGCTCTTCGATCGAGGCCACGCGCCCGTCTATCGCCGTGCTGTTGAGCGTGAAGGAGGCGTTCACCGTCTCGCCGGGCGCGACGCCCGAGGCCGTCTCCGACGCGAGCGGCTCCGTCTCGCGCCAGTAGACGGTGTCGCCCTCGCCGACGTTGCGGATGACGAGCGCGGAGTCGACCTGGACGGTCACGTTCTCCGCGGTCGACGCGGCGTAGCTCGTCGCCACGCTCACGTCGAGCTCCGGGGCCACCCGCGTGAAGTACGTGTCGCGCCCGTCGAGCACGCGCCCGGTCTCGAAGACGGCGTTCGGCTCCGTCACGGTCGCGCTGTGGCGGTACTCGCTCTCGACGGTGAGCGACGAGACCGTCCGTTGCTCCGTCTCCGTCCCGGGATCGACGTGCGTCGTGTACACGAGCCCCGCCCCGACCGCGACGAGGAGGAGACAGACCGCGAGGATCGCGGTGGACTGTGCGTTCAGTACGGCGCGGAGTCGGAGTCGACGTTCGTCGGGCGCTGAAGACATGTGTTACCTGTAGAGCTCGCGGAGGAGTCCCTTGTAGAGCGGGGGGCGCTCGCGGGAGCCGCGCGACCGGATCCGGGCCGGTTCGCCGCGCAGCAGTAGCAGTCCGATCCCGACGATACCGCCGCCGAGCAGGCCGTTGATCGCGACGAGCGGCGCCCAGGGGTGGACGCCGTACAGCTCGTCGACGACGCCCGGCGGCAGCACCGCGAGGTACCGGTGTTCGACGACGAACAGGCGGTAGTAGCCGGTCTCGTCGGGCGCCGACAGCGTCACCGTCGTCGACGCCTCGCCGCGGCTGCCGACGGCGAGGCGCTGCGGCTCGACGTCGACGCCGGGGCTCGCCGGGGTGACGTACGCGTACACCGGGACGAGCCCGGCGTTGGGGACGACGTACTCGATCTCCTGGCTCGTGCCGCGCTCGATGACGGTCGGGTTCTCGGACTCGAACTCGGCGCTGACGACGCCGTACTCCTGGGTCCCGCCCGGGACGACCATCGCCGCGGTCGCGGTCGCCATCAGCACCAGCGCCAGCACGCCGAGGATCGCGAACACGGAGGTGCCGTCGTCGCGGGACCGGTCGCGCGCGTCGCGGTCGCGACCGCCCGCGTTGAGGTACCAGTCGACCGCGTACGCGACGACCGACAGCCCGAAGACGATGTACGCCAGCCCCTGCGTTCCCTGGAGCGACCGGACGCCGAACGTCACCGCCAACCGCGTCTGAACGGCGTCGAGGGCGGACTGGAACCCCATCGCCGCGGTGCCCAAGTGGGGGATCACGACGACGCTTCCCCCGACCTGAAGCGCCTTCGCGACCACGTCCGCGTCCTGGACGATCGGCTCGCCCCCGTCCTGATCGGTGAACGGGTTGTTGTCCCCGCGGGTGACGTACCCCCGTTCGGTCTCCTCGACGACGCGGTGGGTCGTCAGCCCGCCGCCCTGGATCTCTTGGGCGTCGAACGTCACCACGTCGCCGGTGCCGATCCCGCCCGCGACCTGCGCCGGGATCGCCACGAACCCGTCGCCGGGGTCGAGCGTCGGCTGCATGCTCCCGGTCTCGACGTAGCTGAGGAGGACCGGCTGGCCGAGGAGTTGGCCGACGACGAGCGAGACGACGACCAGCACCGCGGCGGCCTGAACGGCCAGAGACAGCGTTCGTTTGAGTGACATGCGTCGGTTCGGGCGAGAGAGCGGTCCCGGGAGCGACCGCGCGACCGGCGTTCCTGTCGTGCGACCGTCAGGTATCCGTCGATCGCTGAACGTCGGCCTGCCCTAATAAGTTCGTGGGTGGAGGCGAATCCGATCGGCACGGGCGGCCGCCCGACGACGAGGTCGTTCGGCGACCCGGCCTACCCGTCGAAGGCGCCGCCCGCGAGGAGCGCAAACGGGCCGATGAACCCGAGACAGAACCCGAGGAGATGGACGTAGAGGTTCACGACGCTGCCGCCGCCGGAGGGGTCCGAGGGGAAGCCGACGACGGGGTAGCCGACGGCCACCACCGCGGCGACCGCGAGCAGGTCGCCGTGGCCGGGGCGCGACGCGACCGTGCGCACGTGCTCGCGGACCGGCGGCGGGAACCGGACCTCGCTGCTGGCCGCGTACAGCACCGCGAGGAGCCCGCTCGCGACGCCGATCGCCAGCCCTCCCAGCCCGATCCCCTCGGTCGAGACGGGCAGCGCGAGTAGCGCGATCCACCCGACCAGCCCGAAGAAGACGGCGGGCAGCGCGGCGACCGACGCCGCGGGGAAGAACCGCTCGCGGGCGTAACAGTACCACAGGATCGGGAGCAGTCCGGCGAGCGCCATGTTCACCCCGGAGAAGCCGAAGCCGATCGCGTTCCGCGGGACGGCGAGGTTCAGCGCGGAGAGCGCGAGCGGGAAGGCGCCGAGGTACGTCGCGAACGCCGTGAAGAAGAGCCGCCGCCGCCCGCTCAGGGCCGCCAGCGCGTAGCCGACCCCGGCGAGGAGCCCGTACCCGGCGAGGTTGCCGAGGAGGTGGTCGGCGCTGAGGTGGACGTAGTGGGCCGTGAACGCCGAGCGGAGCGTGGGGTCGGTGTACGCGAACACGAGCGACCGCCGGGTCGCCTCGGGGAGCGCGAAGACGGCGATCAAGGCCCCAGGCACCGCGAGCAGGGCGAACACGTCGATCGCTCGGGCGCTCGCGAGCAGTTCCCGACGGAAGTCGCGGTCCGCTCGACGCTTCGCGTCGCCAGTGCGGTCGCGCTCGTCGGTCGCGGGCGCTGTCACGGGCGTAACACGACCGACCAGACGGGAAGAACTGTCGGCGCATGTCTCGGCGGTGATAACTTGTCGACGACGCCCGGCCGCGGGGACGGGGCGTCGGTCTCGACCGCGCGCCGCTCGGCCGTCACGAGCGCGACGTCCGCCGGTACAGCGCGAGCCCGGCCGCGGCGACGAGCACCGCGGCGAACAGCCCGCCGAGCTGCGCGAAGTCGACGCCGCCGGGCTCCTCGGTGGGATCGCTTCCGGCGCCGCCCCCGTCGCTCCCGTCCGTCCCGGCGGATCCGCCGCCGGTCCCGCCGGACTCCTCCCCCTCGCCGCCGGCCGGGTCTTCCGCGGGGTCGCCGACGAGCAGGGTGCCGACCGGGGTGCCGTCGAGCGCCAGCTCGTACTCGGCGGCGGTCTCGAAGGTCGCGTCGAACGCGACCGTCGCCGTCTCGTTCGGCGCGAGCGCGACCGTCTCGGTCGCCACCGGATCGCCGTCGGCGGTCAGCGTCACCCCGCGCTCGCCCGCCGCGCCGCCCCCGTTCCGTAGGGTCGCCCGGACGGTCGCCTCGTCGCCGGGGTCGATCGCCCCGGGCACGACCGACGCCTCGGTCACGTCGAACCGGGGCGCGTGCGCCGCGACCGCGAACGTCGAGAACTCGGCGGTCCGCGCGCGGAAGTGGACGCGGTCCTCGGGGAGCCCCAGAATCTCGACGACCGCGTCGTTGACGACGGTCGCGGGCTTCTCCTCCCACTCGCCCGCGTCCGTCCGCCGGTAGAGCGTCACGTCCGCGGGGTCGGTCCCGGTCGCGTTGAGGTAGTCCGGGTCCGCGCTGAACCGGACCGTCATCGAATCGACCGCGTCGGGCGCGAAGTCGTACTCCAAGGCGAGGTAGGCCAGCGACCGCGGCGTCGTCGGCGCCGCCAGCGCGCTCTCGTTCGCGAAGGGGGTCGGACTCCCCGTGGCGTTCAGCTCGACGCGCTCGGTCCGGACGCCCTCCAAGTCGATCCCTTCGAGCGTGACGTCCCTGCCGTCGAGCGACATCCCGTCGGCCCGGAACCGCACGCCCTCGCCGCGCTCGATGCCGCTCGCGACGAGCTCGCGCCGGTCCCCGCTCGGCGAGAAAACAGTCGTGGTCGGGCCACCGTTATCGCTCCCGGTCGACATCGCCGGCGACTCCGGCTCCGCGATCTTTGCCTCGATCGAGAACTCGTCGGCACCCAGCTGCGTCTCAGCGGTCTTCCCGCGCGTGTCGAGCGCGAGGCCGATCGCGACCGTCTCGTTCGGCGCGAGCGTAACGTTGTTCGCCTCGCCCTCGATCGAGTCGCCGCCGGCGACGAACGTGACGTTCTCGCTCGCGTCCCCGATCCACACGTGCGCGTACTCGTCGGCCGTGTACGTGACCGTGAACACGTCGTCGATCGCTGCGGTCGAGTCGACGTTGACACCCTCGAAAGATCGGGGAGAATCTGGATTTGACGCCGAAATGTCGATCGAAATCTCACCGTCGTCAGTGAAATAGACATACTGGCCATTGGAGCTGTCGGCTGGCTGGACCACGAGGTCATCGGTCGTGAGGGGGTCGGTGTCATCAACTACCGCCCCACCTGTGGCGAACGCAAGTGACCCCGCGGCTACGAAGAGGAGAGCAAAGCCCAACATACGGCGAGTGGCGGGCATGTATATATTATATAGAGCGTAAGTGATGCTGGGATATGAGTATGGTGTTCCTGAAGATATCGAAGGCTCTAGTTGACCATTCATTGTCACTCTGATACCACACGCAACCAACGATAACGGGCCTCGATTCTGAAGGCCCGAACTCTGGGGTTGCCTGATCCTGAATATATTACTTGTCAAAACTGAAAATGTAAGAATCAGTGAAACAGCGGGACAACTACGGGAAACCCACCGCTGTCACGGCTGAGAAAGGACTAGACAGCAGTTGAAGCAAAGAGAGAGTTAGCTGTTATTCGTAACGTTGCTATAGTTGCTCCGAACAGCGGCCGGGTCAGCAAGTGAGTCCACCGCAACAGCGTTGAGCGTCAGCGTCCCACCGGTCAGATTCAGGGAGTTCGGCGGGTCCCGGAAAATGAACCCAACACGATTCATCGTCTCACCTGGTTCGACCAACGCGAGATTGCCACTGCTCGGAGAGTAGTTGTCCCAGTTGAGACTAGTGCTGTTGCCGTTAGCTGCCACGTCTCCATCGTCAGTGTACGCACTCGTCGCAGACGGCAGGCTTCCAATACCGACGATCACGTCTTGAGTTCCCTGATTTGTAACCTGAAGTACATCACGAATCGTTGTATCAGCATCACCGTTGATCCCACTCGCACCGTCATCAGAGCTTTCAGCGAAGGTTTCGTTCGTATTTGAGAAGTCAAGCAAAACCTCTCCACCGGAGACGTCTGCGTATTCGTTCCCGTTAGGGGTGTCTTCGGGTTCGATAGCTAAGAGCGCATCTGCGTCGTCCGCCACGGCGACAGACACACCCCGATCCGCAGTGACACTCGTGAACGCACCTGTTCCAACTGCCGCTCCTGAACCAGCCGCAAGGGCGCCGAGCCCAGCAAGGTATTTTCTCCGTTGCATGGTGTATCTCCCCGGGTGTGGGGATGCCCACCGGCGGGATCGAACCGCCGCAGTGACGACCAGTGTGGGTTACTGCTCTTGCGCGATAATCACAAGTGTTTCTTCGAACTCCTGTGGCCCCGTATCACCAGTTCGAATCCGCACACCAGTGTTCACGGACTCGCCGGTCGCCAGCTGGGCCGGCTCGTCTCGAAGTGCAATCCGCTCCGGATCGTTGACATCAAACAGCTCGATTGTTACGGCAGAGTCGGTCGCGTCACGGGTAAAAACGGACACTGCTTGGGACCCTTGATTCTCGATTGCGAGCAGCCCCTCAACTGGGTCGATCTGGCCGGTAATTGTCTTCCCAGAATCCTGACTAAACTCATACACTGAATTCGCACCTACCCCGAGATCTTCAGCATTAGCTGCTTCCAACGAGCCAGGAAAATCAAAGACAACGCGTTCAGGAGTCCCGACACCAAGGCTTCGGCGCCCAGCCCCTTGTTGACGCAACGCAACCAACGCCTGGTCATCATCAGCGACGCGCGCCGTGACCGTTCGATTTGCGCTCGTAGATGTAAACGCACCCGTTCCAGTGAGAAGTGTCCCGCTCATCGCAAGACTGCCAGCCCCAACGAGGAGGGTGCGTCGATTCATGGTCTATCGTTAGCTCTCCTGACCAGCGAAGGAATCGGGAACGAGTGTCGCGTCAGCGACGATATCCATGTTGATTGTCGCAGAGGTGGTGCTGCTGCCTGAGTTCACGTAGAGCCCGAAGTCGAACGCTTCCCCGGGCTCAAGGACGAACTCCTCGATCGCGTCATCGGTCCCGTCGTCGGCGTACGCCGAGTACTCGTACGGGGGCGTACTGTAGAGTCCCGTCAGCGAGATCTGGTCGTTCTCGACGCCGTCAGCCCGACTGTCCGGACTATTCTCGTAGTCACCGTTCGGACGGTTAGATGCCTGCGGGTCGACGCCGAACCCATCGGAGGTCGTCCGGTTGTTACTGCTAATGCTCGAGGGGTCGACGTAGACGACAACCGCCTGCGATCCCTGATTGCGGATTTTGAAGATGTCGTTGATCTGGGTGGTCGCGTTGGGGTTTACGCCGTTCGGATCGGTGTCGCTAAACCCAGAATTATTCGAATCAGTAACGTCGATGCTGACCGCAGTATCGCTTGCGTCCGCATACGCGCTGTTGTCAGCACTACCCGTCTCAAACGCGAGTAACGCATCGGAGTCATCCGCAACGCTTACATTCACGGTCCGGTCTGCGCTCACACTCGTGAACGCGCCCGTACCCACTGCGGCCGCGCTACCAGAAGCCAATGCGCCCAGTCCGGCGAGGAACTTGCGTCGGTTTGCCATAGTTGTGTAACCTCGTTGTGTTCGCACACGACCCGTGGACCGCCGACGCGGGACATCCCGCGTCACCCAGGGTCGCTCTATAACACCCATGGGGCCTATCCCATATCGTAATGAAGTTCCAGAAACACTTCCGGGCGGGACTGAACTCCCGGCCGGTCGGTTCCGACCCCGCCTGAACCCCGGTTCGATCGGTTCAGGCCGGTCCTGAGACCGCGTTCAAGCCCGGCCTGAAGTGGTGATCGCCGCCCCTGTGACGAGAGGGGTAGTTACTGGAACCTGATAATATCGGGCGAACCGCTCGCGGATAGAATTTGATCACGGCGTTTCTCGGGTTCTTAGGCCGCAAAAAGCAAATTTACGCGTTCGTGTTGACCGCCGAATGAACGAGAAAAAAGTTTAGCAGGTTATCATACCCATGGGTTTTATGTTGATTTGTTCATATATATCAGACAGGAATGGCGTCGGTACAGCAGTTAGACGGGCAGGGAGCGGAACCGACAACGGAGGTGTCCGAAGACGAGCTGTTCGACGTGCTGGCGAACCAGCGCCGACGGTTCGCAGTTCATCTGCTGAAGCGGGAGGAGGCGGACAAACTGGAGATCGGCGACATGGCAGAACAGATCGCGGCGTGGGAAAACGGGATCGACACGGCCGAGATCACCGGAAACGAGCGCAAGCGCGTGTACACCGCGCTCCAGCAGTCGCACCTGCCGAAGATGGACGACGCGGGCGTCGTCGAGTTCAACAAGGACCGGGGGATCGTGGAGCCGACGCCCGCGCTCCAGAACGTCGACTTGTACATGGACGTCGTGGAGGGGAAAGAGATCCCGTGGAGCGACTACTACCTCGGACTCTCGGGGGTCGCCGCCGCGCTCACCGGTGCGGTGTGGCTCGACGCGTGGCCGTTCGTCCTCCTCCCCGACATGGCGTGGGCGGTCGCCATCGTCGTGGCGTTCGCGTTCTCCGCGGTCGTCCACAAGTACTACACCGCAGAGATGAGGGTCGGCGAACCCGGGGAACCACCGGAACTGAGGTAAGGCGGCAGCGTTCAAGCAGTGCTTTCCGACGTTCCGGGGACGCATAACCTTACAGTCCGGACGCGTTAGTTCGAGTGAACGGACTGTGCGAACTCAACGCAAATGAAACGACGGAACCTCATCCTGCTACTCGGCGGCGCGAGCGCCGGCGCGATGAGCGTCGGCACCGGCGCGTTCAGCAGCATCGAGGCCGAGCGCGGCGTGGAGGTGAATGTCGTTAAAGACGAGAACGCGTATCTGGGAATTACACAACAGAAGGAGAGCGTATCTGATGGCGAGACAGTGGCCCGGATCACCAATCAGTTTCCTACCCCACTTGAACTCACAGTCACGCTTGACAGCACCAGCGGCCCACTTGACAAAATAACAGTTGCCGGGAAAAGTCTCGAGACCAACTCAACCGTACAAATAGGTTTTGATATTGGAGATCCACCAGTAGAAATCAAAACAGAGTGTAGAGACACCGGACAAGCTACATTTTCACTCAACTTGGCTGGGGAGATCGGCGATGGAAGGGGGACTGTCAGAACAACTGAGCAGTTCCAGGTGTTCTGTGAAGGCAATGAAAACAAGACCAGTCCCGGCCGTGGTCCGCCTGAAGAGCCCCCTGGTCGTGATCCGCCTGAAGAGCCCCCTGGTCGTGATCCGCCTGAAGAGCCCCCTGGTCGTGATCCGCCTGAAGAGCCCCCTGGTCGTGGTCCACCCGAAAACAAAAGATCTGACGAGGAGTAGTTCAAACTGTCTTAGAGGCGATAACGAGGATCGCGGAGAATAAAGGCAGAAATGTATCCTCGATTTCAGAATCAAACAGGTAGTCAGGACATTCATTTGGTTGGTGTGTGATGAATTTTATATTATAATATTATCAGGAAAAATTGACAACATCTACAGCGCGAATTCAGGGAGAAACTTGTTAAAATGATCCGCTCAAGCTACTCGATATCTCACCATGAACCCGCATTGTTTAAAAAATTTTCCATTATCATCAAAAATAAAACTACAAAGACAGCAAATGCGACAAGTCTTGGAAGAGTTATAGAACGGTTCATTAATCGTGATCGGTTAGTATGTACATCCGAGCGGGGATCAGGGTAGTGTTTGGATAAGTTGATCCCATGCGAAGGCGAACGCTTAGAGCCAATTTTCGGCGGTCTTCGGTTCGACGTGACTAAACGTATTTGAGAATTAGTTTGTTCGTCGTTTTACTTCTCGGGAGACACGTTCGACGGCATTCCGATTCCCACGTGTGACATGGTGGAATCGGAGCCTGTGACGATGACAGGCCGCGTGTAACCACGGCGCACCGTCGACGGGAAGGACCACATCGTCAACCTGATGTTTCTCACGCAGTTTCGAGAGAAACATCGACGTGATAGCGTTCGTTCTCGTCGGATACAGCCAAACGTGGAGCAGGCGGGTTGTGCCGGGATCGACAGCAGCGTACAGCCAATATTGCTCAGAGTTGAGCTGAATCACTGTTTCATCGACCACAACGTGAGTCGGATTCGCATCGTCTGTCGGCTGTAGATCGGCTTTCTGAAGCCACCGATGAACGGTAGTTCGATGGCGATTGACACCCAAACCCTCAAAAATAAAACTGTATCTGAAAGTGATAATTCAGCCAAATGGAGTTGGATACCGAGCTTCATCGCCGACTCGGGTGTCGCCTCTCGCTCTAGAAAATCTAACTCGATACGACCGTTATCGCCGCTGAGGCGGTCAAACGAGAGCATGAACCACTCGATCTGTTGACCGCCTTATCCTTCGACCTTATCTTAACACCGCCGGATCAGTGCCCGTAAATACAAATCACGGAGGCTTTGATCCAGGTACCGGCGTGACCGATAATGCCACATGTATGTTACTGACAAAAAGATTGTGAACACCAGCATCCGTCTGTGAGTTTTGGTCTGTTGGATCTCCGAGGTCGCGGTTAGAGGAGCTTACCTTCTGAGTGGCATCCCGGCTGTGATTAATACGAAAAGAAAGAGTCGTAGTCGCTCCACCTTTTCAAGTGAAGAGTTTGTACCCTCTGGAGTTAATCGTTTGAGAGAGATTGACACTGCTGTGTGTCCGCGTCTGTGGCTGTTATTTCGGTATCAATATTGACTATGTTCGCGAGTTGGGTGGCAGTCTCTTGTGGAAGCTGGCTACGAAGCCGGTGGATTAGTTGTACTCGCGGCTGGTATTCCATGTGTGTAGCCGCACGAACAAGCGAGAGAGCACGGTGAAGTTGGGTCTCTTGCCAGGACTGTTCGCGTGCTTCATACGTGCGGATGGCCCGCGCAAATTCCACTTTATTGAACTCTGGCCAGTACGGTGTACAAAAGTAGACCGCAGCTTCATTTCCACTCGCATGCCACGGAAGAAAATTCGAGGTGCGTTCATCTCCACCAGTCCGGATTACTAAATCGACGTCTTGGACTGGCCTCCGGTATAACCTCTTTCCGATCGTTTCTGCCGTGATTGCGTCTGGCTCCAACTCACCGTTCGCAACTTCTCGTGTGAGTTGCTGGGCCGTCCGCAGAAGTTCGTTTCGGCCGCCGTACGCTAATGCGATATTTAGGTTGAGTGTCTCATACTGTTGGGTACGTTGTTCAGCGTACGCAACTGCCTCAGCCACGCGGTCTGGGAGTCGTTGAATTTCACCCAACCCATGTATTGATACTTCGTTATCGTGAACAAGATCCGCATCTGCAAACGAGTACAGTCGATCCTCAATCAGATCAAAAAGGTCGAGAAGTTCCTCATCCGGCCGTGCGAAGTTTTCCGTCGAGAAGGTATATAAGGTGACCTCAGTAATATCAAATTCAGTACACCAATGGAGCATGTCTTCGGTCGTCTCTGCTCCGTAAGCGTGCCCATCCGAGGGATCAAGCCCTCTTTCACGGGCATACCGTCGATTTCCGTCTTGGATGACAGCAACGTGGTCCGGTGTCAATTCAAGCGACTGCTTGATCTCGCCAACGTAGATGTCGCGAAGCCACTCTCTCGCCCGCTCAAACATTATTTGTGAGTATACATCAACACATGTGTTAATTAAGGTGTTCACTTGACGGCTCCACGTCTAGAACGAACGTCGATTGGGGCAACCCTCACAGAGGAACAAGGAGGAAGCCCCACAGCTTCAGCTGTGAAAGGGATCAGACAGATCAGATATCTTATTAATTGATTAAGCCCCGAGTGGACGTCGCCCGCGTAACACGCCAGACACCCAGAAGGCCACCGAGCAGTGCGAACCCCCCAGCAACAACTCCCCCAGCAACATAGGCGTACCGTGGGATCTGTACGAGCCCTTCGAATCCGGTCACAGCAAACGCAAGCTGGTCAAGAGCAGCTGCGAGTGGCGGAGTCAACAGTGCGCCCAACAGATACCCACCGACGGCAATGCTGACGGCTTGGACGATCGCGATCCCAGCAATGCCACGCCGGGTTGCGCCGGTGGCACGAAGGACAGCAAACGGTTCGCACTGGATATACACTAACGACAAGAGCAGATTCAGCGCGAGCATCCCACCAGCAATTATGCCCAACACTACAAGACTCGTGCCGGCAGCAAGCACGACCGCCTGCTGTTGGAGGACCTCAACGAACTGCTCTTGATTGGTGCGGAACGTATACTCGGGATATGACGTGGCGAGGTCTTCCCGTACAGCCTCACGATCGGCGCCGTCGACAGTAGTGATGGTAATCAGTGTTGCGCTGTCATCATACGCGTTACCAGTGAGCGTTTGGAGTTCGCTCAACCGCAACGTGACTGTGGATGTCCCCAAAAAGTTCGAGAAGGTAGGAGAAATTCCGACAATCTCAAACTCGTTCGCGCGAGCACTCGCAATGGTCCCACCGACGTGGATGGTGTCGCCGACCGTGAGGTTCTGTTGGGCAGCAAGTTCTGGTGAGATGAGTGCTTGATGCGTGAAATTCCCACTGTAGGTGCCATCAGCGTAGTGAGTGTTTGGACCCGTAAATCGCTCGCCAGCTGTAACGCGTACGGAGCCACCTGTGCCTGGCGTTCCGCTGCCAATCATCGTCTCGAACTCCTCACCATTAGTGCTGACGTACACGACTTGGAAGGCGAGTGGAACCGCTACTCGCACATCCTCGTGTTGCTCGATCTGGTTGGCAATGGTGTGTGCGTTTGGAACCGGGTTTTGGAAGCCGCCGACAGTCCCGGGTGCGAGGTCGATCGGGCCGCCAGTAACCCACAGATCACGGTCAGCTTCGTTGAATAGCTCGTTGCCAGTTTCGGTCACGCCAGTCCCAACACCAGCAAGCAGGGTGACAGATAAGACGGCAAGCGCAATGCCGATGACCGCAAGGACAGTTCGGGTTTTATCCCAGCGGAGTTGGCGAAGCGCAATCCATATTTGCCCGAAAATCTGTCTGAGTCGTGTTTTCATTAGCGTGTAAGTGCTGCTAGCACGTCTGTCTGTGTTGCCAGATACAATGGATACGGAACAGCAAGTACGCCCACCGCAACGGCTGCGGCCAGCGCATACAGAATGATACCGGGTGTGAGTGTCGCTAGTGTCGTAACACCAACAAACTCCGCGATGGCGGCGTTCAGACCAACAATCCCGACACTCCCGAGAGCAACGCCAAGCAGCCCGCCAAGGATCGCCACGGTAACTGTCTCCGTAATCACAACGAGTACCCGAGCCCGCGTCGAGAAGCCGACAGCACCAAGAATAGCTATCTCTTGACGGCTCGCAGTTAGCTCTAAGCCCATCATTGTCGCGACGAACGCGACCCCAATCCCTCCAGCAACAACAGTGGCAGCCAGCGCCATCGCGAGTGGTAAGTTCGTGGTCGATGTCTCTGCGCCTGCGAGCCCGACACGTGAAACCACACTCGTCCCCGGATAGATGTCAGTAAGTAGTGATTGAACGCTGGGGTCAGTCGTACTCACCAGAATCTGGTCAGCGGTATCACTGCTGGCTTGGCCGGTGAGTGTTTGAAGTTCAGCAAGCGGCATCACAATCGCCGGCACCTCACCCACGCCAGCATCGAGATTCGTGTCTGTCACGTGGGAGACGGTCCCAGTTCGCGTGCTCCCACCGAGTGCGAGTTCATCCCGCTGTGTCACGTTGAGTTCAGTGGCAACAGCAGGGGAAATGACCATCTGTCCTGTCCACGGCCCAGCGTATGACCCGTTGTCATAATGGACGTATGAGTCCGCTAATGGAGTCGTATTGAGTCCGGCAACATGTCGCCCTGATTCGGGGATCACGCCCAGCACGAGGACATACGTCTGCTCGTTGGTTGCTGGGTGCCGAAGCTGAATCGGCGTGATCGCAACGGGAGTTACGTAGTTAATCCGTGAATCTGCCCGTAATTGGGCTGTAATGCGATGGACCTCGCTCAGTTGGGCTCCCTCTGCGTTGAGTGGGACGCTCCCTGCGCCCGACTCGTCAGGGACGATCCAGTAGTCGATATCCTCACTCTGGACGGTTGCGCCACCAGCGAGCCCCGCTGACAGACTCGTGACAACGACCAACAACGCGACCGCAAGGGCAACACCGGTGATTGAGACGAGTGTGCGGCCGCGTGCGCCAGTTCGGAGGCGACCAACAACGCGTCGGACACCAAGGCCACAGATCCCCGCCAGTTGACGTCGTCGACTACTCACGTCTCTCGGCGTCCATCTCGCAGGTTGATCACGCGGTCTGTTCGAGACAGGGTGTACTCGTCGTGCGACGCGATGACAACTGCGCGATCCGCAGCAATGTCAGTCAACACATCAAGCACCTGTTCACCCGTTTCACGATCAAGTTCACCGGTTGGTTCGTCAGCAATTACAACCGCTGGATCCGCAGCGAGCGCCCGCGCAATCGCGACGCGCTGTTGTTCGCCGCCGCTTAACGAGCCGGGGCGGTGTTTGTGACGGCCGTCGAGGCCGACCGCGTCAAGCAACTCCGTGGCGCGGTCACGCCGTGTAGCGCGGCTCTCACCGGCCTGAACGAGTGGCACTGCGACGTTTTCTACCGCGGTGAGCGCGGGCAAGAGGTGGAAGCGTTGGAATACCATCCCAATATGCGACCGGCGAAATGCTGTTCGTTCACGCGACGAGAGGGTTTGGATTGAGGTTCCGTAGATCTGAATATCACCGGCCGTTGGCGTATCAAGACCTGCGAGCAGGTGAAGCAGTGTGGATTTGCCGCTACCACTCGGTCCCGCAACCCCGACGACCGACCCGTGTGTGATTTCACACGAGACGTTGTCGAGCGCCGTCACGGTGGTCCCGCTCGTTCCGAACCGGCCTGTGCTGCCTTCGTACCGACGGGTCACGTCCGAGCAGACGACCGGGGCTGAGCTGTGCTGAGTTGCCATGTGGAGGGCGGGTGAAAGAGTCGTGTGTTAGCTACTCTTGCTCATTGACGAAGTAGTAGATGAACCCGCCGGCAATTAGGAGGCCAAACAGGAGGGCAACGAGAGCGATGCCGAGGTTCCCACCATCGTCACCGTCACCGGTCCCGTCACCGTCACCGGTCCCGTCACCGTCACCGGTCCCGTCGCCTCCATCCGCATCAGCACTCACAACAGAGATGTCACCAGCGCTGACAGCGTTGACAGAAACTTCGAAGTCACCTGCTTCGGTCACGCTCACCTCGAAGGTTTCCTCTGTTGTTGCGCCGCCATCAAGCGTCACTGTGCGCGTCTCAACGACATTGCCATTAACGAGCACTTCGAGCTCGGTTTCACCGCTCTCGTCGCCAGTGTTTTCGATGGTGGCTGTCACGTCGAACGTCTCATCGACGTTGACTTCGTCTGCGCTGAGGCTGGCGGCAGTAACCGAGAGTGAGGCGGGCTCAACTGCCGTAATCGCGAACGTGGAGAAGCCAGGCACTTCAGCCACGAACACACCATCGCCACGGTGCGTCGTTTCGAAGCGCTCCCACGCACCCTGAGTCTCGTTGTACCGCTGGAGTTGGACATCTTCTGGGTCGACGTCGTTTTCTTCAAGTCGCTCGAGGTCAACCGTGAAGTCCCACTCTACACTGTTGTAATCCTCGTCGGTGAGGTTCCCCGCGTCCACGTCGACGTATGTGAACGGGGTGCCAGTCTCAACCGGCGGTGTCGTCTCCGGCGGATCGTCACTCGTCGAGACGTTCACGGAGAAA
The DNA here is from genome assembly GCF_003666025.1 of Halorubrum sp. Atlit-8R. Lineage (NCBI taxonomy): Archaea > Methanobacteriati > Methanobacteriota > Halobacteria > Halobacteriales > Haloferacaceae > Halorubrum > Halorubrum sp. Atlit-8R. Next base: position 321,518 of record NZ_QPLV01000001.1, on the reverse strand, counting down.
GTGTCGCGGTCCTGTGCGAGATTCACCGTGAAGTTCCGGACCGAGGCGCCGTTCCGGGACACGTTCCGACCGACGCCGAACCGGGTCGGCGTGTTCGCCCGAATGTTTTCAACCGTGACTGACGCGCCACCCTCTCGTTCAACAATATTAAGATCTTCAGGCGATGGCTCAACAACTTCGGGTGCCCCGTCACCGCCGTCACCGCCGTCACCGCCGTCACCGCCGTCACCGCCGTCACCGCCGTCACCGCCGTCACCGCCGTCACCGCCGTCACCGCCGTCACCGCCGTCACCGCCCGTATCAGTGCTATCGACAATAGTGATCGTGGTACTGTTCGTGCTGACATGCCCGTCTTCTTGATCAGATGCGATGTGAAGAAGGGTGTATGTGCCAGCCTCCCACTCCTCCAATGTCTCAACTTCGATTGTTTCTTGGCTGGTGGCGTCGCCAATAGCAGTCATCGAGGCGTTCAACGTTGTATCTCCGATGGTATTGAACGTGGCCGCGTCGCCGGCTTGGTCACGGATATTGAATCCATCAACCAGCGCATTCCGGATATCAAAGAAGCTGTCTGCTTGGTCTTCTGTGCTTACCGTGCCTGAGAATTCCTCAGAGGCGATATCAGTTCCAGATATCTCTATATTCGGCTGTACATTAGCAACTCCTTGTATCTCCGAAATTGTTGAAGCAACTGTCACATCCTCGGCGCGTACGTCACGCGAGAAGCCACCGTCGACTAGGATTTCTGTTTTACTCTCGCTGAACGTATCTTCGTCAATGACGGCAACTGCGTGTGAAATATCTGTATCAGTATCAAGAGCAGCTGTCGCAGTTATCGAGACATTATTTCCGGCTGTGACCTCATTACTGTCAAGCTCAATTGTTGAGGAGGCCTCTTGAGCCGTAACAGCATCAACCCCAAGTGCGGTTGTGTTATTGAATCGGGGGCGGTCATCACCCTCGTCATACACATCACCGCCAATGTGCCCAATTAAAATGTATGTACCTGCCTGGTCAAGATTGACAGTTGCCTCTTGAGTTCCGTCGGCACGGATCTCACCAGCGGAAACAGTGCTAAACTCCGTGAGCTCTAAGAACTCTTCCGAAGTCAGTGCCTCCTCAAATCGTTCTGTAGTTAACGTTTGATTCTCAGCAAAGGAGTCGGCAAACGTCTCAAACTGGCTCGTCTCGTTGAAGAAGTCACGGACAGTTCCAAACCGGACCTCGTTTTGGTTTTGAACGGTTGATTCGAAGTCACTGTATCCCGGAACATCTTCAAAGGCATTTTCAACCTCGTCAACACTCACGTTCTGAGCGTTGAGAAACACCTCAGTCGTATCTTGATTTGCGTCAATACGCGTGACTAGCACTCTGAACTCTTTCTCAGGGAGGTCTGATGTCCCGTCGAGATTAAACGAGACATCATCACCTTGCTCGAAAATAGCTTCTTGGGAGGTTTCGATGTTGACACCCTCAAGAGTTACTTCAGGGGAACTAACCGTGGTTGCTGGCCTGTCAGGGCCGTCTGTTCGGTCAACCTTTACAGGACGGAGGGGGGCACGCTCCCAGACCGCTAACTCATTAGTAACGTTGATTGTACCAATGTCTGAGTGGACTGGCTGCCCTGTGGGCTGAATGGCACTCTCTGATGGGGAGAAACTCCCGTCTGTGGCAGCCACGGCACCTCCAACGAATGGCCCCATCATGGATCCTATCATGACGAGGCTGAATAAAATAGCGAGCGTTACTTGTCTCGCTGAATGTGTCATACGTTGTAATTTTTGGCATCACGTTTATATCTTTCTTACGAGAGGACTACGGGTACTAATGACGAGGTTATTATGAGTTGCGACCAGAAAATTGATACCATGTCAGGAGCCATAGAAAGTTATGAACCGTCGGTTAGCCCTCCTTGTTGCTCTCCTTTGTCTCGGAATCACCGTTGGAAGCGTGACTGTTGGCGGTCAGTCGACGAGTGACTTCGCGTTAGACTCAGAGGCGACAGTTACAATCCCTTCTCAGACAGTATCAGATGGATTTATTGATGGAAAGTTAGAGGTCGACAAGACCGCAGTTATTACCCCAGATGAATCGCTTACTGGGACAGCAACAGTACCAGATCGAGAGAACAAAACATATGAAATACAGTTCCGTGACTCTGATGAGTCGCTAATTGACGCTAAAAGTACTACTGGAGCGGAAACAACGTATGAATTCGCAGATAGTGTAGAGTCACCCGGGAGCTATGGGGTGAATATCCTCGATCCCGATGAGGGTCTTATCAAGTCAGTATTACCGGTCGTGATTGCGTCACATGAGGTGGAGTCGCTAAGTATCAATGGATCGGCACCAGAAAACGCAGAGATTAATCCGTCTGAAAATGTATCTGTCGAAGCTTCTCTCACAACACTAGAGCCAACATCAGTCGAGTCAGTGACTTTGACTGTCTGGGATGACGACCAACGTCAGAATATCACGCTGACAGAGACAGCTGATGATCAGTATGAAGGAAACATATCGTCGCTCGAGCAAGGAGAGTACCAGACACAGGTTAGGATTCGCGGGGGTGAAGATGTAGATGGACGGCCCTCTCTAATAGGATTGAGCGAGGCTTATTCACTAACTGTTACCCAGACGGACGAGGATTCAGATAACGGTGGAAGCGACGGTGATGATGGAAGTAGCGGAAGCGACGGTGATGATGGAAGTAGCGGAAGCGACAGTGGTGATGGAAGTAGCGGAGGTACGGATAGCAACGGAGATAGCAGTAGTGGGAACGACGGCAGCGGAAACACAAGTAACGAGCAAACAGACAATACTAATACCTCTAGTGGGAACGAATCTGATACTTCCGGGGACGGAGCAGAGACTGGTTCATCGACAGACAACAACTCAACGGATGGGGAGACGGATTCGTCATCTGACACAGACAGTTCGGCTGGGGGTAAAGACGATGATTCGACGGGTACGAACGGGACTACCAATGAGGATGAAACAATTGAGCCTAACGAGGGATCCATCTCGTCTGATACTTCCAACGATAGCATGCCACTATATGCGGTACAGGCAATCTTGATCGCGACAGTAGTTGGTGCGGGCCTTCGTCGAATCGCCAATATGCTGTAATTTTGTTGTACTCAGGCTATCTCCACCAGCAAACAATGCGATTTGTATTGTTGACACGGGCGTACAAGAAAGAAGAGCGTGATATAAAACAGAGGATGAATCCTAAGTTGAATACATACTGGGAAAATACATACAAGAGAATCGTACGCTCAACCCGGCAATACAGAAGTTAATGATGAGTAACTAATGAGCTTGGAGAAGCGACGGCAATTTGTGTACGCGCTCGTTGCGTGGATGGTAAGCGTAATTCTTCTACTCACCGTACTTGATGCGTTGGAACTAGAGTTGTTTTTTGTCGTGTCTCTGATTGGCCTGCTCGTCGTTGTTGAGTTGACTGCTCCATTCAATGTCACACCACGCTGGCGACGACGGCTGCTCCCAATCGTTCTTATCGGACTGGCTGGGTTCAGCTACATTGTCATCCGCCGCATTATCGAGATCCTGCCAGCGGGGACATTCTAAATGCGGAGACCACCACTTCCACGCCTCGTCTTGTACGTGCTGATCGGGCTTCTCGCAGGCGCACTAATTTTTGCTGCGAGCACCTCAACAGCCTCATTTGGGGCGTATAACCCCCAGTGGGACGGTACGAGTGAGTTTCGAGAGCTTGTCAACGAGCGGCCAGACAGCCGAATCGCTTTTGAGACGACTCCATACGAGACGGAGAACGCGACAGATGCCGTTGCGATTATTCTTGCGCCCACAGAGTCGTACTCGGAGACTGATTCACAACGCATCCGTGAGTTCATTGAGCGGGGAGGGACTGTTTTCATCGCTGATGACTTCGGGTCACACAGCAATCCGCTCCTCGAGACAATTGGGGCCGACGCTCGGTTTAGCCGCCTCCCGTTACGTGATGAGCGAGAGTATTACCGTGGGCCCTCACTCCCAATCGCGCCGAATGTAACGGCCACGCCGTATACAGAGGGGGTCTCACAACTCGCGTTAAATGGCGCTACTGCGGTTGAACCTGGGAATGCGACGCCGATCGTGACGAGTTCGGAACTCGCCTATCTTGATCGGAATGCGACGGGAAGCCTCTCGGCTGGCGATGAACTGGGAGCGTATCCTGTCGTCGCTGTCGAGCCCGTTGGAGAGGGACAGGTCATCACGGTCAGCGATCCGAGTCTCTTTATTAACTCAATGTTGACACAGCCGGATAACCGGATCTTTGCGACGCAGCTCGTTGACACACACGAACGGGCGATACTCGATTATTCACACGCCGGTCCACAACCACCGCTCGCGCGTGCGGTAGTATTGCTGCGTACATCACCACTTCTTCAGGTGGGTGGTGGACTCGCCACACTCAGTGTGTGGCTGCTGGTGCGGCGCCGCATCCGTACGGAGACAGTAGGTGGCGCTGTCGAAACCCTTCTCCCAGCGCGTGTGCTGTCGCTGCTTCCACGCTGGCTGCGAGACAGCCCTGGCACAACACGGCCACCTCACGTTGATACAGCGACGCTACAGGCTATCGTTCAAAAAGAGTATCCCGAGCTTGATCTTGATGAGGCACAGCTTCAGCAGGTGATGGCAGCTGTTTTATCTGAGCGGTCACGAGACGAACAAGATGAGTAGTCCCGAGGCGCTGTACGAGACGCTCCGCGAGGCGGTTGGCGATGTCATCGTTGGCAACGAAGAGATTTTAGAAGGCCTGACGATCGCGCTACTTACTGATGGGCACCTCTTGTTGGAGGGCGTACCAGGCGTCGCGAAAACGACGATTGCCAACGCCTTCGCGCGGGCGTCCGGGCTCTCGTACAGCCGGATTCAGATGACACCCGATATGGTGCCCGCTGACGTCGTCGGGACAAACGTCTACCAGCAGGCGACTGGCGAGTTCCAGCTGAAAAAGGGGCCTGTGTTCGCAAATCTGGTCGTAGCCGACGAGATCAATCGGGCCACGCCAAAAACGCAGAGTGCGTTGTTAGAAGCAATGGAGGAATCGACGGTTACGATTGACGGTGAAACTCTTGAGCTGCCAGCGCCGTTCATGGTGATTGCAACTCAAAACCCAATCGAGATGGAGGGCGTGTTCGAGTTGCCGGAAGCCCAGCGCGACCGCTTCCAGCTGAAATACACCGTTGAGATTCCCGACCGGACTGACGAACGGAAGGTGCTCGACCGGTTTGACACGGCACCCGGTCTTGGCCCATCAGCGGTTGAGCAGGTCATCGACCCGGACGAACTTCAGCTCGCAAGCGACGCAGTAACGGACGTCTACGTTGCTGATCCAGTCAAAGAGTATATTCTGGATCTCGTGGCGGCAACACGTGCGTCACCAATGCTACAACACGGCGGCTCCCCACGGGCCACACTTGCCTTCTTGAGTGCTGGCAAGGCACGTGCTGCGATTCAGGGGCGTGACTACGTGATTCCAGACGACGTCAAATCGCTCGCAGCACCCGTACTCAAACATCGTGTGATCCGGACGACTGACGCCGAACTCGCTGACGAATCTGTCTCCGAAATTATCGACGGGGTGCTTTCCGATGTGACACCTCCTAGTGCCGACACCACATTTGCTGAGACAGACGACCAAGCGGTGCCGAGCGAGTAGCTCTCTGAGAACTTACGGAGAGAACAGTCGACGTCAGCTAACGTATGTCAGTGGTGCGTTTTGAGACGGGCCCTTGCTTACTCGCGGTGACCGTATCGACACGTTACCGTAAGCGGGTCTTCCTCTGTGACGGTTACCTCAACGGGTTCCGCAAGTGCCTCGACGAGACTCACGCTGAGAAACGAGGCAATTGGGTGGTCAATGGCTCTCGGATCGCCTAACCCGGCGCCACGAACCTCAAACGTGACACGCTGTGTGTCAGTATCGACTGTGGACTCAGCGCTGTCAGCGAGTTCAAACACCTCAACCAGCGCATCAGCGAGAACGGGCGCAGCCGACTGTGGACGTGTGCCGAGCGATTGGTCCATGGTGTCGGAAAACTCTTCGAAGAGCGGAACACCGGTCGGGTGAAACGCAACGCCGCCTGTGGTTGGATCCGCAGGCACGACAAATAGATCCAGATCGGTGAGTGACTCAGGGAGTGGCGCGTCTGTGTCCCGTGGGACAAAGAGCCGGACCTCATCTCCTGGGACGTATACGGGATCACCCCGAAGCCCGAGCTCATCGATTGTCGCCTCACGGTCAGCGTGAACCGCTTCGAAGAGGCGCCCCCCAATCTCCGCTGAAATGAAGCGTTCAGGCGTAATAAAGTAGGTGAGCACCCCGGCAAAGATCCCAGTCCCACCAAGCGCAAACAGGACAGTCCGCGCATCGGGAAACACGACGCCACCAGCGATCCCGAGCAAGCCTACGATCAACAGGCTCACCGCGGTCCGACGATACGCGGCCTGGCGGGCGCGGGCGTACTCCTCTCGAAGCTGTCTGTTTTCGGCTTCAAGCACCGCCACGCGAGTCTGGAGTGCGTCTGAGGTGTCGGCCGTAGAGCCAGACTCATCAGATGCTGGTGAGTGTGCGGACTCAGTACCGCCAGAGTGCGCCATTATGATATCCTCTGATTCATGTCACTCCCAATTATCCTTGTGTTTCCGGGTCTGGGTTCTCGGCTGGCTCAGCGGGGGTGACAAGGTCAAGTCGGACGAGCGTCACCCGATACGTGAGGTAGACGCTCCCCGCGACAGCGAGAACCAACAGCCCGCCTGTGATGAGCAGTCCCTGCTCGCTTGTTCCTACTACAAGGGCGATTAGAGCGCCCCACCCGAGACTTGTCACGACGAGTGTAGTCGGATCACGTGACGACCGGGCTCGCTCTGTTAACACAGCGAGGAGGCCAAGTTGTACAACGCCGACGGCCGGTGAGAGTCCACTCACGACTGGAATAAGCGCCAGCTGGCCAAGGACGAACGCAAGCGGGGCCGAACTAACGACCCCCGCAACGCCGAGCGCCACGAGTGAGGCGATTGGCAACGACGATGACAGACTCACCAGCGCGGCCGCAGCGAGCCCAAGCCCGAAGATGCTGCCCCAGTCACGAGCGCGCAGCTCGAAGACAGCAGGTTCATCTGGGTACGGGAGCTTCGATGGCTGTTGTGTCATTGCGGTCTCACCCCTGTCGCTTGGCGGTGAGCAAGCACACGCTGGATGCGTGATTCGGGTGCGACTTCGAACGCACTAACGCGGGGGTGCCGCTCGAGATCGCGCCGTAACTCCTCGAACTCACGATAGCGGTCATACAGCTCGGTGAGATCAGCGAGTGCTGGTGGCTCGAACAGACAGTATGGCGTCAGAAACACCAATATCCGGCTGTCTCCTTGAATCGCTGTCTTGACTGCTTCACGGAGTTTTTCCGGGTCTTTATCGCTGGTGACGATCACGATGATTCCGTCACCCCCACCGGTTGAGTGTGCTTGGCGGACAGTACTCACAAGCGGGTCATCCTGAAACCGCTGGACGTACTGTGTTTGCTCTCCGACGTATGCGCCAAGGACGGTTCCAAAGGGGCTTGTATCTCCTTCCAGCCGGGTGGCAAGCCGGCGTGCCTGGGGTGCCGATCGAGTGCCTTCCGTACGCGTCTCGGCCGTCGGTTGGAGAGTATACAGTGTTGACTCAATCCGAGTGTACGTCTGTGGCGTTGTGCCCGCAGCGATTTGGGCGGTGATTCCTTGTGCACCGACCGCGCGAAGACCAAGTGGGTCGCCGTAGTCCGCGGCTGTCTGTGCGATCCCACCGGCGACCTCACGTGCGTACTCAAGCATTGTCCCGCCGTCAACCCCAGCAGCCATGCGGTGGCGGTGATCTACAATGAGAAGCGTTTGGCGGTCTGTTTCGCCCTCTGTTTCGCGCACATACGTCTCCCCAAGCCGAGCCGTTGCGTTCCAGTCGATCTGTTGAACATCATCGCCTGGGACATACTCACGCAGCTCCCGGGTTGTCACGCCCGGCCCGGGACGATCTGAGCGATGTTGCCCGTAGGCACTTTGGACACCGGTCCCGCCTTGACCGATATGGAGCTCTGGCGTGTGGGGTTGGACCGTTAACGTCGGTGTCTCCGTATGTGAAAGTGTCACCGTATACAGCTGGTATCTATCACCGATCGTGATTGCGACGGGCGGGAACTCGAACTGGCCAACAACGGAGGGGGAAATCGTACAGGTTGTTGTCCCGGTTGTCGCTCCGGCCTTGAGCGCGACAGAGGGATAGTCGGTGTCAGTAGTGACGCCAGCAGGCAGTTCGGCATCGATAACGAGTGGCTCCTGTGCCGCTTCTGAAGAGCGAGAGACATGAAGCGTGAGTTCCGTCGCTGTGTCAACAAATAGTGTCGTGGCGTCAAGTGTGTACTCGACAGAGAGCTGTCGCTGCTGTGTCCGGAATGACTGGCTGGCGGTAATGGCCCCGCCAAGGAGCCACGCTCCAAGGCCAGCTGCGGCGACGAGAAACACAAGTTGGTCTGCGAGAATTCCAAGGCCGACTAAAAACAGGCTGGCGCTCGCAAGCGTCCACCACTGCTCCGTGACCTCCATTACTTCTGTCTTAGTGCGGGGTAAATTGAAACTTGGCTTCTCGGTTCTCGTGTTACCCACCTGTGGTGTGGGGCCAAAAACTTGAAAATGGAGCTGTAATTCAACTGAACTATGACTGACGAGGATACAGAGTTGGCACACAAATCACATTGGGAACGGTGGACCGACGATAGTGGTCCCTTCTACCGATCGTGTGCTGTCTGGCCGCTTGATTCGGGCAGCGAACCCACGACGACAGAAAACCAAGATCGACCACCAGTACAGTTCACCACAGGCATTACACGACAGTTACTCCGACATCTTCCAACAGTCTTGGGAGTCTCGATGGCACTCTATTTCGGCATCAATTTGGCCCGAGCTGTTGGGACCGGTGAGGTTCAACTTGTGCTCCCACAGCCGACACTCCGCGGCGGCGCAGTTCTCGTTGGTGGGATTGGGGTTGGATTGGTGTGGGCATATCTCGTCTACCGGCTGTTGGCATCCGTCATAAGTGGCTCTGGGATGTATCGAAGTCTATTATTTTTCGCAACAGCACTTCCATTAGTAGCTGGAACCGCCTACGCAGTCTACATCGCATTGATAGTCACCGGAAGCGATGCTGAACCAGCCCTGACTGTTCAAGCCGGCTATTTTTTGTTTGTCTTGGTCGCTGGGCATCTCGTCTATGATGGATTAGCCCTCAAGACTGAGAACTTGTTAACTCAATTGAAAAACAGCAGTATTGTCTCACAGCCAGCGTATGACGAGTTCTATACCGAACTCACTGCGGTGTTAGGTGATACACTAACTATTGGGCCGATAGCAATACCACGGTCAGCGGCGTTTGCGCTCGTTGTCGCAGTAGGTCCACTGCTATTGCCAGTCATTGTGAGTCCGTGGGCTGGCTGGGGTGAGATTGCGTATGTCGTCTATGCCATTGTGACACTATTCGTGATTGCGATGCTGTATGATGTGTTTGTTTTGGTGTACAAATTCACAGACCTTCTCCAGCGAGATATTCTCAGATATCAGCCATTCCATCCCGACGATCACGGTGGGTTTCGTGATTTTGGTCGGTTTGCCACTCGTGTCAACGTGATTTTGGTTATTGCCGGTGGCTATGTCGCGTATCGATTCTACGCTGAAGGTGTGCTTAATATTCCCGCTGGGGGAGTTGAGCCAACGCTTCTCGGACTCACATGGGTGGTGTTGTATATCGGTCCGATTGCTGCGTACGCATCATTGGCGTTGTTCTGGCTGTACCACTCATTTTGGCGACTTCATCAAAAAATGGAAGAAGGACGACAGAAGCGGATCGAAGAGCTACAACGGGTGACAGAGAGCGACGACCAGCAACCACGACAAGACTTCGCTGACTTGGACGTATCAGCTACAGCGTGGGAATCACTTCGAGAGGCACCAACGTGGCCAATTAAGCGACAGGGACTGTTTGGGATACTGGTGATAGATGCTGTGCCAGTTGTGATCACGTTTATATGATACTGACTGCTACCTAAGCGACGGTCGTCGCGCTTTTTATTGTGGTCGCCATTAGATGGCAACTGTGTCGGCTCGTACGCGTCGTTTCGCACTCGTCGTGGCCACGATCGTTCTTGTGAGTGGACTTGCGGTCACCGCGAGTGCGACGACACCTGCTTCCGAGCCACTCAATTCGACGGAGGCGAACACCACGCCGTCACACCAGAACCCAACAGAAGTATCTGAGAGCGGCGACAGCCAAGAAGTTGGGTCATACCTCGCCCGACAGCTTGGCTCTCGGCTTAACGCGAGTGCCATTGCTACCAGCGATGAAGAGTATGAGACTGGACTGGCCCTCATTGGCAACGAGTATGATGTCTTATTAGAAAAGTATGCTACTGTATCGGCCGACACTGACCTAGCGGAGACAGCAGCACAGTTTAACCTCACGCGTGAACAGCAACGTGAAATCATTACGTCGGCCCAGCAGCTCAACCAAACGGCCGCCGCCTATCAGCAGGCTGTTGAAAATGGGAATGAGGAAGAAGCACGGGCACTTGCCCGTAACATCGTCCAAAATGCGAGCGAACTGAATCAGAGTACAACAGCACTCAACCAACGGTACGGTACGCTCGAAACAGAGACCAATCTGAACTTTGACGCTGCGCAGGAGGCACTCAACGTGAGTCAACGGCGCCTCACGCAAGCAGCTGGCGCGGTTGCGGCTCGTGAATTTACAGAGACAACTCTCACCATCCAGCCAGCGCAATCAAATCTGTCGGCGACAGAGCCAACAGCGGTGAGTGGCCGGCTGACGGCTGCGAATGGAACGGCGATCGCAAACGCCACAATCCAGATTGGGATTGGTGAGGATACGATCACCGCTCGGACGAGGGACAATGGCACGTATACTGCAATGTATCAGCCACTCGTCGTCGCACCAAATGCGTCGGTTCTCACAGCGACATACACGCCGGCTCCAGCAGCTCCATATTTATCGAGTACAGCGTCAACGAACATTTCTGTTCATGGGCAACCGGCTACCTCGATTACGGTGACGAATGCGACCACAGAAGCTCAGTTTGGAGATTCAGTCAATGTTTCCGGCTATACAAATATCACTGATCGGGACGCTGGCTCACGAGTTGGGCTGCCGGTTACACTACAGGTTGCTGGCGAAGAACTGGCGCAAACTGAAACAACAGCCAATGGCAGTTTTCGGTTTCAAATAAGGCTTCCCGAGCAGATCCCTGCCGGTGAGACGACACTCCGGGTTGTGCTTGCCACCGAGGACCTGATTCTGCCACCGTCGAATACAACGGTACCACTAACAGTTGCTTCGACACCGACTGTGCTGACGGTTGAGATGGCCGATAACGAAGGAACTGATCAAAATGTCTCAATTGCTGGGACACTCACAACCGAAGAGGGCGAGCCACTTGCTGATCGGTCCTTACAACTCCAACTCGCAGACACACCAATTGAGACAGTCGAGACAGACGCAACTGGACAGTACCAAACGACCATCGACCGCGCAGAAATCTCTGAAGAGACGCAGATGTTAACTGTTGAGTTTGCTCCCACCGGGAGTAATATCGAAGCAAGTACAGCAGAACAGACGCTGCCTGTATCATCGACGAGCCCGTTCCGTCGCCCGATACTCGTCGGAGGCATACTGACGCTACTGATTGCTGGCGGGCTGTTAACTTGGTGGAGGGACACAACTGTTTGGAGATGGCTCCGCAATCAAGTGGCAGGCGAAAATACGTCCACCCAATCAGCAGTCCCGTCGGCGACGGATACGCGCGACGAATCCCTACCTAGTAGTGTGGCTTCTGAGGCGATCGATTCTTCGAGTGATACACTTATTGAGCGTGCGCAAACCGCACTTGATGCTGGTGACCCTGATGCTGCTGTACAGTTCGCGTACGCTGCGTTCAGGACCCAGATGACACCGGCCGATGGAGACCTCCCAGAGACACACTGGGAGCTGTATGACCGATGGCAGGGAATAGATCATTCTGACTCTTCAGAGATACATCAGCTTACAACCGCATACGAGCAAGCGACGTTTGCTCCTGAGTCAGTGTCAACAGAGACGGCTCAAACAGTCGTCGGGATGTTGCCATCTATTGTGGGAGCTCTAGAAACACACTCAGCATGACCGTGTAGTGACCAGAAACACGTGATCTAGAATTATTGAGGTGTGCGGACAGGCGCTTGTGAACCAGACATGCCCGCCGCGTGGGGTTTCTCTGCGTGACCACGGAAGAGGATGTCAAGTGGGTTCTAGCCAAAAGAAAACTCTTGAGGCCTGCTCGATGAACAGGTAGCGTGTTCCCGCACGAGCATCTGTTCGTCGCTCTCTTTCCTGTCGTTTTGTACGTCGGTATCCGGGATCGACAACTACCAACACGGGGAGTCGCATTTGCGACAGTAGTTGGGAGTCAGTATCCCGATTTGATTGATAAGCCGCTTGCCCACCAGTTTGAGGTGATTCCGAGTGGTCGAGTATTCATGCACTCGATTCCGTTCGCGATCCCGATCGCTGCCTGTGTCATTTTGTATGGCTGGCAGACGGATCGGCTGCGGGTGGCTGGTGCCTTTGTCGTCGCGTATCTACTCCATGTGCTCGGAGACACCTATCAGGTCTTGCGTACTGGGCAGATTCCGGCCGATCTGTTGTGGCCCTTCGTTGCGGCACAAGCGCGACCTGAAGTTCCGTTTTGGGCTGGCGTCGACGGTGTCAATGTGCGACTGTGGACTGCGTTTTCGGTGGCCGTGCTTGTGGTGACGCTGGGTGTTGTGGTGCGGGATCTGTGGAGACAGTACAGGGGTAAGACAAGAGATAGCCAAGCGTAGGTATCTCACACGCAGTCTGAGCGTGGGTGTTTCCGGTGGTAGAGTCGTAGTCCTACGAACATAGCAATAGCAAGAATGATCAAGTTCACCTGCGGATGAGTCCCCATCTCTTGGTAGATCCGGAAGAGTCGAACCCACGGCGCGACATCGTCGGCCGGAGATACTGGCACAGAATAGAGCGGGTACACCAGAAAGCGTGTAGCCCACAGATCACCTGCGAGGAAAAACTGGTACGTATCGCCAAGCAGGTGACTCGCATATCCGAGCGCAAACGCTGCTGGGGTGGCGGTTCGGAGTCGTTCGGGGAGGCTCTCAGCTGTCCAGCGGCTGCGAAGGCGGGTCGTGGCCCACCAGACCGCAAGCGAACATATCGTGAACGTGAATACGGAGTGGGCGAGCGAACGGCCATATCTGAGGATCTCGAGATACGCCAGGGGTTTGTCGATGAGATCCGGAAATTGGCTCCCAAACGCAAGCGGGACAAGCGCAAGCCGGGCGGGGAGTCGATGGGTGTTAACCAGCGCGTAGAGGACATACCAGAGATACGCGAAGGAGAGGTGGCCTAATGGAAGCACGTCAAAACACTAGTAGTGGATGTCGTAAATAAGACTAGCTGACTGAGAATCCTAACAGCTTCTGAGGTAGCTACTGGTACGGTTCACACACCCGCGACACACCCTCCTCAAATCCAATTTTGGGCTCCCAGCCGGTGGCCTCATGAAGCTTTGAGTAGTCCGCCATCGTGTCGTGGACGTACTCATCCAGCGGGTTCTCGATGTATTTCGGATCGACATCGGTCCCAAGTTCCTCGTTGATCAGCTCGATCATCTCGTTGAACGAGTAGCTCTCTTCGGTCCCGACGTTGTAGATCCCCTGGAGTTCGTGATCGGCAGCGAGCTCACACGCACGCACGACATCGTCAACGTGGGTGAAATCGCGCGTTTGGGTGCCATCACCGAAGAGCTCTGGGCGGTCCCCATTCGCGATCTTGTCGGTGAACTGCGCGACCGTGTTGGCGAACTCGCCTTTGTGTTTCTCGGCGCCGCCAAAGCCCTGATACACGGAGAAAAAGCGCATCCCGGCAAGAGTCATGTCGTGGAAATTGTGGAAGTACTCTGCGTAGCGCTCACGCGCGAGTTTTGAGGCCTCGTAGCCAGTGCGGGCTTTGACGTTCATTGTCTCAGGTGAGGGTTTCGTCCGATCTCCATAGATAGAGGACGTAGTTGCGTACACGACCGTGTCACACCCGTCTTGACGGGCCTGTTCGATCGTGTTCACGAATCCCTCAACGTTGACGCGAGCGCCCTGTGCGGGATTCTCCTCGTGCATCTTGTACGAGGAGAGGGCTGCGAGGTGAAACACGACGTCAACGTCGGTGGGGAGATCGTCGTCGACGACCGAAGCGTCGACAAACTCAACATCATCGTTGAGGTTGTCAGGCGTTCCAAGGTAGCAGTCGTCAACAACGACCACATCGTTGTGTGCCGCGAGATGGTTGGCGATATTGGAGCCGATGAAGCCAGCGCCGCCTGTGACGAGGACACGTTGCGCTTCCATGTAGTGGACTGCTCAATGTGTCCGTGAAAACGTTACGATACTGAAAGTATTCCCATCTGTCTCACCCTATACGGATTAATAATCAGTTATTATTCCCTCGAATTTCGGAACCTATAGCATCCGGAATAGCTATTATTCGGTTACAGGAATTTGTATTATGCCCCGCCCGGACGGCCCCCCCCCTCCTAGCGAGCAGCGACTCGTCCAACGCCTCCGCACCGAGCTCAGCGAGTATCTGTATGTTGTGCTTGTCTATCATGACGAATCAAGCCAGCTCTTGTACGTCTCACCACATGCGAAACGCGCCCTCCGCCACTCCGATGAGCCAATAACTGAGTCACACCCCACCCTGACACAGATCAAGCGAAGCTGTACTGACCAGACTACCGATCAGACACTCCCACTTGGTGAGCACCGATGCTCGGTCCAACTGTATGATGAGTGGCTTCTGCTACACTATACGGAGCCGCCGTCCGGGGTTATCATCGGTGTTGATGCCGCAAGCGCATCGAATTTGCGGGATTTTCTCGCCGACATCTCTCCTGTGGTCTCCGATGCGTTGTCGGCCAATTAATCTGTGAAAAATACTATCAACAGAACATCTCACCGCAATACAGAACAGTTGTGAACTACCGGAAGCGTAGGGAGACAGTCAAGAAAGGCAGTACCAACTCTTCAGCCTACGAAGTCCGGTCGTCTCGTTTGAGAATGACCGGGTCCGAAGATTATCGTGACTTCGACCGTCTTCGACACCGGTCACATTTAGCGGTCGCTGAGAGCCCGCGTGGAATTGGCCGGCCACAGTCACACCGCGGACCATTTGCGGTCTCAGACATAGATTTATGTGAGATATTCTGAGTAATAGTTCTTGCTCAGCATCTACACAGCTCACAGCTCGTAGACGGCGACATCGCCGCCGCAGCCGGGACACTGTTCGTGGTTCCACGTGAGATTTGCCCCGCAGTTGCGACACTCACGATGTCTTGTCGAAGCGCGTGAGCTGTCTCCACGAGTGAGCACAGCTTGGAGCACGTCTTTCAGCTCCATCGATACACCGCTCATGTTGTGTGACGGATATCAATGTACTGGCGGTTTGGAGGACCTGCTGTGTGGGATGACCTCGGGATGACGCACGGACGACTGAGTTCGGCGTGAAAGCTCCACGAGAGATACTCCTGAGCGAGTCTATACACCTCACAACGGGGGTGAGCTATTTCACTCGACGATTTCGTCGATGAGATCGCGAGTGCCCTGCCGCACAGCCTCATCACTCGAGCGTGTCGGCTCCCACCCGAGTGCGGCAAGCTTCTCGGTTGAGAGCCGCATCTTCGGCACGTCACCCGTCCAACCGCGGTCGCCACCAGTGTAGGTGTACTCCGGATCGACATCGAGTTCGTCGCTGACGATGTCTGCGATGTCGGTGACAGACGTAGTTGTTTTCGTCCCCAAGTTATGGATGTTGAGCGGCTCGTCGGCATGTTCAACGACGTATTTCATCGCCGACACGCACTCTTCAACGTACATATAAGACTTCTCTTGGCAGCCATTACCGAGAATTTCGAGTTCAGTGGGATCGTCGATGAGTTTCTCGATGAAGTCAGGGACAACGTTGCCACGTTGGTACGGCCCGACAATATTCGCAAAGCGGAACACCCACGACTGGATACCATACGAGTGCGCGTATGTCGAGATGAGCGCTTCATCGGCGAGTTTTGAGGAGCCGTAGATTGAGATTGGCTCAAGTGGGGCGTAATCCTCAGGAGTCGGCCGTGGTGCCTCGCCGTACACCGTTGAGGAGGAGGTGAACGCGAAGTGGTTGACATCGGCACCACGCATCGCTTCAAGGAGGTTGTACGTCATCTCGGTATTTTCCTCGAACAGTTTCCGATCGTCGTCGAAGTTCGTGTCTGTGTACGCGGCGAGGTGGAACACCATATCGAGATCACCGGTGACGATCTGTTCGACGTCGTCGCGATCCGTCAGGTCGGCTTTGGTGAACGTGACGGACTCTAGCACTTGCTCACGCTCACCTTTCGAGAGGTCATCAGCAACGCGGACTGTCGCACCCGCATCGTCAAGTGTCGCTGCGAGGTGGCTCCCGACTAGGCCTGCGCCGCCCGTGACGAGCACAGTGGCATCTGTCAAATCCATATGTAAACAACAGCAGCAACCGGCATGTAGATTTGGAAACAGAACAGTCGTCAAAGGACCGGTGTCAGTGAACTCGACGGCCACCCGTTAGTCAGTCAGGATGGTGTATCTAGCTCCGATCGGTCACTGCTGGACAAGCCAATACGCCAAGCCGAGCGCCTCGCGGAGCATGACACCAGCAGCAAACACGTAGACTGCCTCCAAGGGAAGCGGAAGAAACTCAATGGTCGCAACAGCGACCGACATAATAACACCCATCCCCACCCATGCGAACGCGAACTGCCGGTCAGCGCTTGTCGATTGTGTCCCCAGCCGAGCCATACGGCCACTTCTCGCGACCTTGCCAAAAAATTTCGCTCGAACGTAACCCAGAGACGATGTCAACGAGAGAGATAGCTGGCCAGCAGTGGACTAACAACAAGGTTTCAACTCAGCAGATGCTGCTGCTAGGCCGGGTATTGACTGGATTTCCATCAGCACCAGGACGACTCAGTATACTTTCACCAGATAATTCAGCAATGAATGTGATTTCAGGCCGAGCACGGCCCTCTAGTTCCAAGCAGCATCTTCCACGCGTCTTCTCCTGGGTGGCAACACCGGTGCGGCTGCGCTCGGGAGGCCAGCTACCTTAGTCCCCACGACCGCGAATATCGATGGTACAGCCATTTTCAGGCACTCATTGAACCTACTCAGGCGGTAGTTTCAATGTTTCAACTTGGTCATTACTATCCTTATATTATGTGTGTAAAAGAGCAATGAGAGACGGAGTCGACACTCTGTGTGATCGACAATGACCCGGTGGCGTCGCGTCGCTGTTGTACTACTCGCAGTCTCTGTTTTGACAGCTGGAATTCCAATGACTGGAGCGTTCTCCAGTGTGACAGCCGACCGAACAGTGTCGGTTGCTGTCGCAGAAGATGATGCGGCGTATCTCTCGTTGGAGCCCTCGACAGGCCCCAACGGCGTGTACGCTGAACAGTCTGACGGGACACTTCAACTGAATTTTGATGGGACCAACACGCTTGCTGACGGGTTGAACCCGGACGCAACAACGTATGCTGCCAATGTATTCGTTGTCACAAATCGTGGGTCGGCCCCTGTGTCAGTATCCGTAGATGACACCGTAGATGGACTGTCGCTGTTTGCGGGACAGGGGGAAACCGAGCGTCGACTCGATGGCACCGACGCTGACGGCGTCACTATCGGTGTCGGCGAATCGGCAAATGTCTCAGTTGAGATCGATTCCTCGAACGAGACTGAACTTGAATCGCTCGAGGCGATCACTATCAACGCCGTTGCCACAGACACGGATGGGAGCCCAGGCGACGGGTCAGACGACAGTGAAGACCCGGGCGACGGTTCCGGTGAAAATGGGGATTCAGGCGATGGTTCTGATGGAGATCAAGACGACGACACCCCGACTGACGGTACAGACGGCTCTGATAATGACACCGTTGATTCTGGAACCGATGGGGATGTTGCGCAAGCGACTGGGTCGGTCGCCGCCGGTGAGTCGGTTACGCTCAATCTCACTGG
This sequence comes from Halorubrum sp. Atlit-8R, assembly GCF_003666025.1. Classification (NCBI taxonomy): domain Archaea; kingdom Methanobacteriati; phylum Methanobacteriota; class Halobacteria; order Halobacteriales; family Haloferacaceae; genus Halorubrum; species Halorubrum sp. Atlit-8R. The sequence continues at coordinate 303,350 of NZ_QPLV01000001.1, read as the reverse complement.
CCTCGACAGCGCAACCCAAGACGATGTCAGCGTCCGTTCAACGACGATCTCATACGCGGATAGCGTCGAGAATATTAACACAACCGTCTCCGTCGTCGACAGTTCGGAGTCAACTGCTACAGCGCCCGGCGACCGACCGGCCCCACCGGACGCGTCTGTCCGGACGTACGTCAACGTCTCCCACCCGGCGACCCCCGATGCCGCAATTGCGGAGGCATCGTTCCTATTTACGGTCCCACACGACAGTGACCGGCCGGCACAGAACGTCTCCTTCTTACGCTACAACGAGACGACTGGTGGCTGGGAGACAATCTCGACGCGCGTTACATTCGTAGAAAACACGTCCGCTGGATACGTCTACAGGAGCCAAACTGAGCAACTTTCGTTATTTGCGCTTGTTGAGGCGGCTCGAGGGGTTTACGTTCAGACAGAGGGTACCACTGAGGCAGTTGACGCCAGTCTCATTACCGACCCACGGGTTGATTTCCCCGCAACTGCGTACAACACGTACCACACCCAGGCACTCAACGCATCCTACTGGAAGGTCGACGCACGCGAAGACGCCGATGACGCGGCCGCAGTCATTCGCGAAGAACTCCGTGTTAACCTCAAATCGGAGGTGGAGGACGCGGCGATTGATCAAGCAATCTCGTATGCGGATGGTGCACTCAAATCAGCCACCGGGTTCAGTGGTATCGGCACCGCACTCACGGCCATTGACATTGCGCTGAAATCAGACCAATTTGCGGGCTCACTTGGCCCAGGGATTCAAAAACAGGCAATCGCGATTCACGTCGATCCCGGGACTGACTCCTACGATAATCTACGGGAGAATCTTGCGAAGCTCGAACGGAACTCAATAGCTTACAAGCAGGCAAAACAGCGTGGAAACGCTGCTGAGGTGGAGCAGCTCCTCAGAGAGCGCGAAACACTACTCCAAGAGACGTACCTTCTCTTGCCAACGTATCTCCAGGACGTCCATGCCGACGTGGTCAGCAACGCCGCTGGCATCGAAGACCCACAGGCATACCAACAGATTCGCTCCGATGTCGAGTCACTTCGTCTCTTGGTGAAACTCGACTACGAAGAGACCACAGATCGGCTCTATGGTGCGCCTGATGAATCGCTGCCGCGGGACACGTCCATGCCAACCCATGGCTGGACCGCCTTCGGTAACGCACAGGTGTACGATACAATGGACCACGCAGACGACTACGTTGTGTTTGAACTCGATGCTGCGCCCAATGGGACGACTGCTGATGAACTCAACATCGATGTGACAGGCGCAAACGCAGCCGCCTTCGAGACGGCCCTTGTTACTGAGCGTCCCGACACTCCCCGGCTCACCACCGGGCGAGAACTGTCAGTGGCTGACACCGAGACGCTCTCTGCGAGTATTGAAGATCCGGCAGCCACCACGTACCTCGTTGTACGTGCCGGCGACAGTCTTGGCCCGCTGAAACTGAGCGCAAGCGGTACTGGTGGCACTGTCGACGTGGCCGTTGCAGAGCGTGCCGGTCCGGATATCCAACGTCCGGATGCCACGCTTGTTGAAGGCCCTGACCCGGTGACGCTGAGAGACGGTGATGCGGTGTACCCGACGGACAACGGTGACATCGATCTCATCTGGGACGTGTGGGATGCCAAAACGGCTACGACAGACATTGAGTACCGGTTCCGGGTTGATGATGGCGAGGGGTTCACCGGCGGCGAAGCCGGCGACGGCTGGTCTGCGTGGACGACGCTCCCCGAAAACGGGCGGATTTCGCCCGAGCAGACCTACGGTGATGGACTCACCCGGGTCCAGCTTCAGGTGCGCGATGGCGTCGGGCGGACCACCGTCCGGAACGCTGATGTGGTCGTTACGGCTGGCGCGCCGACTACGCGCGTCGCAGCGCCACTTGCGGACGACCCCACAACCGATGACGTGTACGTCAAGGTACTGCCCGAGAGACGAATCGAGTCTGTTGAGGTTGAGTACCGCCAAGTCGGTGACGCAAACTGGACTGACTGGCGGCGGGTTACCGGTGACGATCTTGATGGCTTTGGCCGGCTACAAGTGCCCATCGAAGGCGAGATTGAGGTCCGTGCGCGGGCTACAAATCTCACAAACGAAACCGGTCCCTGGGCAAGCGAGACCGTCAGGTACTTCCCGCCAGATACCACGCCGCCGGATATTGACGCTGAATCACTTCCGCTGAAGCGGCCAACACTCGTTGACGGTGAACGGGTTGAACGCCGGGTTGTCGCAGCGCAGACAGTCAGCTTAGCCTGGTCCGCAGACGATGCTGAAACGTCCCCCAGTGACTTGGAGTATCGTGTTCAGGTCGATGGCAAGGCGTGGTCCGAATGGACGCCGACAGAGAACGGCCGCCTGAGCGTGGACGTTGATGTGGCGACAGATGGGACCGACGTGACTGTCAACGTACGCGACGCGGCTGGTAATATCGCTACCCGGTCAGTCAGCGTGCGTCGCGACAACCACGCGCCAATCGTTAATGTGTCGGCGACAGCCGATGAAACCGGCGCGATCGTCACTCCAACCGCAGATGAGCCGCTTTCGTCTGTCCAACTCCAGTACCGCACTGATGATGACGCTGCGTGGACCGACTGGACGACCCTTGACTCATCAGAGACAACTGCGGTTCAGCTAGACGCAGTTGGTGCCTTTGAGCTCCGGGCACGCGGCGTTGACTCCGTTGGGAATGTTGGCGAATGGACCGGTCCAGTACCCTTCAATAGCCTCCCAGGAGACCGGTCAGAGCCTCTCGGTGGAGGGGGTAACGGTGATGACGACGAAGATGACGATGGGAACTCGCTCTCTGGTGGCTCGAACCAGTCATACACCGTGCCAGACGGCTCGGACGTTGGTGACGCCATCGTCGCGTACAACGCGCTTGTGGACGAGATCGATGGAGAGCTACTGTTAGACCTGTACGTCAGCACCCGTGACGGCGACCGCTACCCCCTCTCGTCAATCACGTTCACGGAAGAACGCAATCAGACGGTCACTGCTGATCTCCCCGGAAACCTCACAGATGACTCCCAACTTGAAGTTGAGGTGAGGGGTAACGGAACCGTCGTGCTCGATAGCCTTCGGCTGATTGACCGGACTCCATACGTGCCGCCGATTGCTGGCACGCCGACGAACGCAACCACGGGAGAAAAAGTCACGATTGCTCCCTCGAATAACCGGGCACCAAGCGAGGCTGTTGTCAAGTACGAGTGGGACATTGACGGCGATGGCGCATACGAGCAGACGACCACAAACGCCACACTGACTACCACATACACAGAGCCTGGAAGCCGAACTGTCACCCTTCGGTTGACCGACGCGTTTGGAGCGTCTGCAACGAACCAGACGACAGTGTCCATTAACGCGCCGCCACAAGCGGCGATCAGCTCAACTGGCCCAGCACTCACCGACGAGCCAATCAGGCTCTCCGGCGGCGCCAGCGTGGACCCCGATGGAACAATCGCGACCTATGACTGGACGGTACCAAACAGCGGAACCCGCACCACAGACGGGTCGAACGCGACGGTCCGCTTCCCTGATGACGGGACGTACATGGTCACGCTCACCACCACGGACGGGGTGGGCGCGACAGACACCGTTTCGACGAACGTGACTGTCACCAACCGCCCACCGGTCGTGGACGCGACAACTAATGAGTCGACACCCGCTGTCAACGCCCCCGTCGTGTTCAAAGCCGGCAACAGCGTGGACCCGGATGGGAACATCGAACGGTACGAGTGGGATCTTGACGGGGACAGTACGTACGAACGTTCGGGGCGCACAATTGAGACCACATTCGACACGCCGGGCGAACAGCCCGTTACAGTGCGAGCAACCGATGATGATGGTGGAACAAACGAGACGACGGTCACTGTCGACGTGAACGCGCCGCCAACGGCCAGTCTCGAAACGACAGCGCCGGCGTTCACCGGTGACAATGTCACATTCACCGCCGCTGACAGCACAGACCCAGACGGCGACATCATCGCGTATGACTGGAGCATTGCGGATGCGGCTGACGCGAGCAATGTCTCGGTAACCCGCACGTTCGCTGACGATGGCAACTACTCGGTTACGCTCCGTGTGACTGATAACCAGGGAGCTGTGGACACCGCGACGACGACTGTTGCGATCACCAATCGGCCGCCGATTCCGAACGGGGTTGTGACGACAGCTACCCCTGTCGTTGGTGATCCCGTGGCGTTCAGCGCGGCGGACAGCACCGATGCTGACGGCGAGGTTGTTGAGACACGCTGGGATCTGGACGCTAACGGCCACGTCGAATCTAACGCCTCGGAACCAACCGCAACGTACGACGACTACGGTGAGCAGACGGCGACACTGACCGTGATTGACGACGACGGGGCCCGCAACAAGACGACGCTCACGTTCGACGTGAACGCCCCGCCCACCCCGGCGTTCACCACATCTGCCCCAGTGCCGACCGCTGAATCGATTGATCTGGTGGCTGACTCCAGTGTCGACCCCGACGGAACGATAGAGTCGTACGAGTGGGATCTGGATACCGATGGAACCAGCGAGGCAACCGGGTCCACGACAAGCGTTGAGTTCGCTGACGATGGAACCTACTCCATCGAGCTGACTGTCACGGACAACGACGGGACCGATCGCTCGCTCACGCGGAACGTGACCGTCACCAACCGGCCACCGAACGCAACGGCCACGGCTAACGATACAACGCCGGCGATTGGGCAACCGGTGACGTTCGACGCGAGCGAGAGCACTGACGTCGATGGTGCGATCGCCACTGTCGCCTGGGACATCACCAACGACGGCACTTACGACTTCACTGGCGAGCAAGTCACTAGAGCGTTCAGCGAGCCAGGCAATCAGTCTGTCACGGTACGGGTGACTGACGATGATGGGGCGACAGCTCGCACGAACGTGACTGTCGACGTGAACAGGCCACCCAACCCGCGCGTGAACGTGTCTGACCCAGTGCTCTCGAACGAACCGGTGACACTCACCGGCTCACAGAGTAACGACCCAGACGGCACCGTTGTCGCCTACGAGTGGACAATTGAAGCTGCGCCTGACGCGGCGGGTGCCAATGTGAATCGGACGTTCACTGATGATGGAAGCTACGCGGTCACCCTGACAGCCACCGATGACGATGGCGCAACAGCGAGCGTCACGACGAACGTCACGGTTCAGAATCGCCCGCCAGAACTGTGGCTAACGCGTGTCTCGCCTGAAACGACTCCGGTCGAAACGGGCGACGAAGTCGAATACGCTATCGATGCGAGTGACGATGACGGAGCAATCGACAATACGACGCTCACCGTCACGTCATCCACCGGAGTCACCCGCACGGTAACGCCCGCTGGAACCGCAACCGTGCGGTTCAACGAGAGTGGGAACTGGAGCGTTACCGCCGCAGTCACTGATGACGATGGCGCCACGACAGCCACAAACCGAACACTCCGCGTGAACGCGCCGCCAGACGTCACCATCGTTGCCCCCGATAGCGTTGATGCGAACGAGGACGTGACCGTCGAAGCTGACGCAACTGACCCCGACAGTGAGATCAGTGAGTACAGCTGGGAGGTCGAGGGACGGACCTACTCCGGGCCGAACGTGACGTTCAACGCCGATGGCGGGGAGGTAATACCCGTTAGTCTCCAGGTCACCGATACTGCTGGCGCCACGACCGTCGTCAACGAGACGATTGCGGTGAATCCGGGCCTCGACCCACGAGTGTACGTCCGGACCCAACTAGGGAATCGCGTGCTCAGTTCAGAGGCGTCCGTGGATACACCGGATAGCATCGACCGAGAAGCAGTCACGTATGAGTGGGATCTCGATGGTGACGGACAGTTTGAGAGCGATGGTCGGGCACAGAATCGGCTGATTACCGAGCCCGGAGAGTACGAAGTCGCAGTCCGGGTGAACGCACCGAACGCTTCGCCGGCTGTCGACCGCGAGAGCATTCCGATTGTGTCTGTTGATGAGAGCCTCACGTTTGACTGGCAGCGCGACAGCGGCGGGGAGATAGGAGCCAGGGCTGGTGAGTCACTGTACGTGCTCGACGGCGAAGAACAGTCAGACGATGAGAACGAGAGCGACTCAACGGTCCGGTCGCTCGATCCTGCTGACGGGTCGACACAGTGGGCTGTCACTACCCCCTTCTATGCGGGCGACACACACGTCCAGGGGGACGCCGTCTACGCCGTTGGCCAGGGTGTCGCACGGATCACGCAGGACTCTGGTGTGATCGACTGGTCGTGGACGACAGCTGAGTACGTCGAGGCACAGATCACAGAGGATACGGTCTACGTGGCGGATGACCAGTCGATCGCCGCGTTGAACAAAACGACTGGTGCTGTGCGGTGGGATGTGGATGCGGACAACAGCTCAAATCCGTCGACACTCGTCGCTGGGAGCGACACGGTTGCCACGGAACGCATCGTCAGCACGGAGACGGGCTCCGTTAGCAACATCGTTGTCCGTGACGCTACCACCGGGGCTGTCCGCTGGCAGCTCACCCGTGATGATTATCCAGAGGTGGAGGGCATCGTTGACGGGCGGCTTATCCTGTCCGAATCCGGCACTATCACGGCGTACAACGTCAATACCGGTGCGGTTGCGTGGTCCCAACAACCGGCTGGCAACCAGTCGAGTTACTCGTACGTTCGGTCTGTTCAGATCGACAACGGGACAATCTTCGCCACCAGTGATGCGGGCACAACCGAATGGGTGACCGCGATTGAGCCCACTGGCGAGCAAAACTGGCGCACCGCCGCCCGCGACTCCGCTGAACTACAAGTCGCCGACGACCACGTGATTCTGGCCGGCGAGGGCGGCGTGTCTGCCCGTGACCGCACGGATGGCTCGGTTGCGTGGGATCAGACGCTTCCGGCGGAGTTCCCTGATCTGACGATTGCTGATGACGCCGCACTTGTGGAATATGACTATGGAGAACGCGGGGCCATCCTCGACACAGAGACGGGAGCCATCGAGTGGCAATCGCGGACCAACTACGTGTTCTACGACGTGGCGTATGAGGATGGCACGCTGTATGTCAGCACCGAAGCAGGGCTCTACGCGGTTTCAGATAGTGACGAAAACAATGTTACAGCGCGGCATACGGGGGCGCTCGGGTAGGAATACAGATTCGACCACGTGATGGGGGCCTCATACACACGGGAAGACAATCAGAGCTGAGAGAGATCGGCTAGTGACTGGCTAACTCTGAAGCCGGAGTTGCGCACACACAACAGCCAACACGAGCAGTAGCGCGCCGACGCTAGCCACAACGACTGAGTGTGCCGTCAGGCCGTATCGAAGGGGGCTGGCGGCGAGTGTCCCGCCACCAACCACGAGCACAACACTCCCCACACCGGCAAGGACACGCGTCACCGTCGCTGAGAGGCGATTCGTCACCCACGGGGCGAGCGTGAGGTGGCCGCCGAGGACGAATCCCCCGGTACTCGCGAGGGCTGTTCCCACGCCAAGATACAATCCTCGGAGCTCGTCGACACCAGGGTGGAGGCTCCCGACAGCGAGGATCCCGACCCCGCACGTGAGCGCCAGGACGCCAGCAGTCCCGACAAGCGTGTCAAGCGAGCGGACTGTCGTGAGCGGACCGGGATCAGTTGTGGCGGTGGTGCGCTCAGCGGTCCGGTAGGTCCAGTGGTCGCCAAGGCTCACGATGAGGATGAACGCACCGAGCGCGAGCGCCGCCGCCGTGTATGAGTCAGTGGGATCGACGACGTCGAGCGTCTGGTGAAACCAGAAGATGTTGGTGAACACGGAAGAGTGGAGGGCTTTGAGTTCGGGGGCGTATACTGGCGCCACCCAGTGGACGTCCGGCAGCATGCCCCAGCCACCGCCAAGGAGGACAAGGGTGCGTGCGTACCGTGTCGGCGGCAAGAGATACAGCGCAACGAGCGCCGTACAGATGCCTCCGACTGCGAAGTGAGTGATGGCCAGCGACACAGATGCTATCTCGCGTGCCCGTGTGAAAGCTTTCTGGCTGGCCGCGCATCGGTTCGCGAGCTGGCGGTGCTACAATGCGCTACGCGGGTGGCGGTCTACAACCTCCGCAAACGCGACGTTTTCACGCACCTGTTGGATCTCGACGGTGGCGCGGTCGCCAACCGTTGTGTCAGGAACGATCACGACGTAGCCGTGTTCGACCTTCGCGATTCCATCACCCTGGTCACCGAGGTGCTCGATTTCAACGTCTCGATGTTCGCCTTCCGTAACAGGTGGGCCGTCGTCGTCCTCTTGTTGTTCATCGTGGGCAACAGAATGGGTAGAATCAGGTACTGCGGTGTCAGTACCCGACACCGCCGTCGAAATCAGCGCAATACGGTACGTCCCGTCTTCAGCAAGTGTGCCGTTCGTGATTTCTCGTTCTGGGATTGTAATTTGGTAGGCACCATCATTTTGCTCAACAGTTGCCGTATAGAGCGTTTGGAGTGTCCCAGAGGAGTCCATATTCTGTATGCGCCAGATTCGCGTCATCTGACTTGATTCCAGCGTTACGAGGGGCAATTATCTCTGTACGGTCTCACAAGCACAAAGATGGCAACTCGGAACCGGATAAGATCACAGAAGATGAGCTACGCAGCCCCACCATTCGCTTTTTGGCAGTTACAAAGAGCTGACTCAACCGCAAAAATAGCATCCGCAAGTGACATTTCACGTTCTTCAACCGCATACGCAACAAGGCGGGTGAGATAGTGCGTCTGCTCTCGCACCCCTAGAGTTCGGACATCGTCTCCGAATACGTGTTCTAAGCCGCTGATTGGCCCATTTGAGTTGACGTATTCGTATCGAAGTTGATCCGGAGCCAACCACTCGTAGTTTAACACCTGGACAATTAATTCAAGCAAGTCGAATGCTGCGAGTCGCTGGAAAGAGTACACGCGTTTCAGTTTTTCAAGTCCATCGACAAACGGTTCGTCGCGATCCAACCCATCTAAGAAGTTCATAAATGAGGACGCAACATCTGTTTTGAAGGTCTCCACAGACTCAATCAGAATTTCCGCCTCATACGGCCCAAGTTGCTCGTTGTCGTCTCGTCGTTTTCCTGCGTTTCGTGGCACATTACGACGGTGGCCGTGGGGCCAGTCGCTTGAGGCATGGACTCGGGTGAAAACATCAGTTAGGGCCTCATGGACGCCATCTGTTGTAGAGAGCTCTGACAGGGCCTGAATGTCCAACCCGTCTTCAGTCACCAAGGCCTTGGGAACCTCGATTGTCCACCCGCCAGAAATATACGAAAATGCTGCTAGCAGCTCCTGCTCACGATGGAGATCTTGGGTTTGGATAAATTCACGGAACGCAGAAAATGACGAGGGGGGCCGCAGCTCCGCCTCAAAATCCTCGAATCCGGGCGCTGCTGACAGCGATGGCCCGTAGAGGTGACGAGCATTCCCCGTTTGGTGAGCCGTGAGCAATTCGTCGCGCTTTGCTGCGGTCAGCTGAATTGGTCCACGATACCACACCATGTTGATGTCAACTTCGTCTGAATCAAAGAACGCACTTCGTTTTTCATCTGCGCCTAACGACCCCTCAGGAAGTGTGAGCGGCACAGCCGTTTCATACAATTTTGAGTTCTCCGGATCTCCAAGCAGCATCACGAGATTGGAATCCTGCTCTGGACGGCGGAGGTGAGCATTATTCGAGAACGGCGCTTGCTCGGCTTCAGATAACTCTCGGTACTCTTGGATAGATATTGGATCCCGCTGAAGCTGAAAATGTCCAAATACGTAGCCACCCCAGCCGTCGGTAATCCAGTATTGCTGCCGTCGACTCCCGACAAAATCCAGCGTGCCGTAAAGGAAGACGTAGTCGCCCTCTGAGAGTTTTGCTAAGTGGCGGGTTTTCGTTCGGCCGGGATCAGCAAACGTGTAGTGTTCGCCACCAGGGAGTTCTGGAAATTCGGGATCAAAATGGGTTACTAACTCTCCTGAGCTACCACTGGTGAGATTCGTGTACCCAAGATCAGCATAGGTCGGCCAGTCGACGGCCTCGTCGTACTTCTCAGTGATCGGTACGTACTGAAATGAACCATCACTGAAAATCGGCCCTCTGCCCAGCGGCTCACCCGTTTGTGACCCGACGTTTATTGCCACCGCCGATACGGAATCTGAGTCCATCGGATTAGCAATAGACTGTTGATATTTAATGCTGGTTGTCAGCTTACTCAGAACCGATAATCATGAGTTCCACTGAGTTGCTCCTACCCACGACCCGATTGATTCGACCTTGTACAGCGATACCGTTCACCAGCACGAGCAGCAGCGGCTGCCCCACCCTCCTCATGGTCGAGGAACACATCGACGACGTCATGCCGATCCTTGGCGATATCCTCTTTGACGCGAACTTCCAAAACATGGTGCGGCGCCAGCGCGAGGACCAAGCGGATGCCGCGTTCCTCGTCGAGGAGGTGTCGTGGGAGGAGGCGACGCGGTACGGTGTGTGAATCGAATCAGTACGGCGAAATCACCGACGTGGTCGAGAAGCCCGACGACCCGCCGTCGAATCTGGTGATGACTGGCTCTTCCACGTTTACCCTCGCGTTCTTCCACGCCTGTCACCCCGTCGAGTCGCCTAGGCGTGGGGTGTGCGAGATCTTGGACGCGATCGACCTGTTGATCCAGTGCGGGCAGACGATCGACGCGACCCCACTCGACGGGTGGCGTATCGACGTCGGGTATCCGGAGGATCGGGAGGAGACGGAGGTGCGGTTGGAGGGAGAGTTCGAGGATGGAGTTGTGGGGGAGACAAATAGCGACTGAGTGGGGGAGTTGGAGTCAGGTTAGCGATCGTCGAGATATCGTTCGACGTACGGATGGAGATTCTCGAACGGCGGCCGGAAGACTTTGAAATGGCTGTGTTGGTCGTCACCGACGATCTTTGGATCGTCTCGTTCGAAGTGACAGCGATAGGCGGTCGCGAGGTAGTGTTTCGAGTCGACGCCGTCGACATCAGCCGTCTCGTAGAAGTGTTCGTAGGTGCCGAGACAGTCGTCTATCATGACGGATTCACCAAGCTCCTCGTTGGCCACGCGGTGAACAGCATCAGTACGGGGCTCGTTTTTGAATACCGTTCCACCGGGCACGAACCACTCGCCTTTCGCGGGCTCGTTCTCGCGTTTCCCGAGAAGCACGCCGCCGTCGTGGTCGATCACGAGGTCGACCGAGACGAGCGGGACGTTCGCGACGACCGTCCCCCACTCGTCGTCGGGGATCCATCGATCGCGTTCGTCGGGCACGGAATTCCGAGGATCGGCCACCACGTCAGTCCCTCGTACACAATCCCGTCGCGGCGGTCAATCGCCCGGCGCCCGTCAACGACGACGGGTGTTCGCATGCCATCGAACTCGTCGTCGAGGGCCGTTATCTCTTCCCAGTCGGTCACGACGAGGGCGGCGACCGCCTCGGACAGTGCTGCTTCGGGGGTGTCGACGTACTCGATATCGGGGAACCGCTCGCGCATATTGTCGGTCGCAACCGGGTCGTAGGCGACGATCTCGGCGCCGCGCGCCTGGAGCCCCTCGATGACGGGGATCGCCCGACTGTTGCGGATGTCGTCTGTCCCTGGTTTGAACGCCAATCAGAGGGTCGCCATTCGCCTACCAGTAATATTGACGTGACTGTCCAAAAGTGTGAGTAACCGATACCGTTGCCATCGTCGACTGTATCCATACGTGGCGCTTGCTCAGTCGAGCCTACAGGGATCGTCACCGCGCATACAGGTCCACGTACGCCATACGGCGGCGGGTTGCTTATAATACAACCCCCCGTTTCTGCCGTTGATATCGTGACGCAGCACGATACGCCCGATCCCGTCTGGTGATTCGCTGGATACACAAACTAGTGTGGGAGTGATAAATCGGGGGATTTTTTTAATAAAATCTGATATTATATCTGTAGAGATACTCTTACGGCCTCATAGCGGCACTTGACACTAGTATATAATAGTGTCGCAAAATTCAGCGGATCTACACCTAACTCTCCAGAACGACAGCCCGAGAAGCATTTTGCCTATTTAAGAGAAATTGGACCTCTATCGTTATTTTGAGGTATTTCTACCAGGTTCTATCGATGGCGCGCTGATAGGCTGTTTCTGCTTGCTCGGCAATCGCGTCCCAGTCGTACTGCTGGGCGTGGTCGACGAGCCCGTCGAGTGCGCGGAACTCTGCGCGGATCTCTTCGAGGGCTGCGATGTCGAGCGACCCGGCATCCCCCTCGATGTCTTCGTCCATCTACGCGGTGGTGCGTGAGGTTTCGTCACCGAATGCACCACGCTCTCGGCGCTCGGTTGTAGACTCAGCGGTACGCACTGCGGCTGCGTGGCTATCGTCGGTGTCAAACCCGTAGAGCGCGAGCGCGGCCTGTGCGATCTCGAGGTTCTGCTCGATCTGGCGCCAGCGCGCGACATCACCCCACCCGTCGTCGCCGGCGTCGAGCGCGAGGGTGAGTTCGTCGATCGTTCCGACCTCGTGGCTTTCCTTGATGTTCGCGCGCTCTTCTTGGAGCTCCTTGATCGATTTGCGGATCTCGGCTTTCGTGTGTTCACGGTGGATCGCGGCGATACGACGCATCGCGAGCATCTGGGGGGGGGGGGGCGCATGTACTGACTGCCGGCGTCGGTGTTGATGCGCTTGACACGACCGTCCGCAGCCATCGTCGAGAGGTACTTGCGCGCCGTCGGCGGGCTGACGCGGGCGCGATCGGCGATTTCCTCGGCGGATTGCGGCTCGGTCGTCACGTCAACGACCTGGCGCACGCGGTCGAATGCCGTCGTGTCGTCGGTCCACTGCTTGATAACGGCCTCGTTCACGTTGCCCTCCCAGAGATTCTCCGGGGATTGCTGGTAGGCATGGTGATGGGTACGTGGTGACGTGTAAAATATCATTGTCAGAGAAACAATACTTAGGTGGAGTCGTCACCACGCGCCGTCGATCGCCCGCCGGTAGGCAGTTTCCGCCTGCGCGGCGATCGCGTCCCAGTCATACTGCTGGGCGTGGTCGACGGGCGATGTCGGTGGCCGGGCCCCACCCAGCGTGGCGTCGAGTCGCTCCGTGAGCGCGTCGACCGTAGGCTCGACGAGGAAGCCGGCGTCGGCGATCACCTCGTCGGCGGCCGACTCCGGGTGATCGGCCGCGATGACGGTACAGTCCGCCGCCATCGCCTCCAAGAAGGTGATCCCGAATCCCTCGCGGGTGCTAGGCGACGCGAACACGTCGGCGGCTCGCATGTGGCCGAGCACGTCTTCGTAATCATCGAGGAAGCCGCACAGCTCCACTCGGTCGGCATACACGAGCGAGTCGCGCTGTGCGTCGAGCCGGTCGCGTTCGGGGCCGTCGCCGATGACCCCGAGCGTGGCGTCGTGCTCTGCGGCGACCGCGTCAAACGCCTCCAAGAGCACGTCGACGTTCTTGTGCTCGATCAGTCGGCCCGCGAAGAGCACGTCGTACCCCTGATCGGGAAGCGGCGCGGTGCGGACCTGCTCCACGTCGATCCCGTTCGGAACGATCTCGATGTCCTCGCGGTCGGGACCGATAGCGGCGAGACGGTCGGCCGTGATCGCCGAGATCGCGGTGGGGTGTTGGGGCGTGCGCGCGGTGACGCGCTCGGTAATCTTTCCACAGGGTGCGAGGCGCCCGAGGTACTCGTCCCAGTAGTCGCCCCATACCTCGTGCCAGGTCGTGACGAGGGGCGTGTCCGTCCGGAGGCTCGCGAGTTTCGTCGACAGGACCGGGAAGTACGGGAAGACGCTGGCGACGACCACGTCGTGCTCGTCGTTGCGGAGGCGTCTCCGGAGGGGCGGGAGCGCGCGGGCCGCGAAATCGATCGCCTCGGTGATGGATCGCCGGTCCTCGGCGTAGAGGTCCGCTTCGGGTGCGACCGCGCGGAGGGTCATCCCTTCGTGGGTGATCTCCGCGGGCCCGTCCCAGAAGTGCCGGCCGTACACGGTGACCTCGTGGCCCTGATCGGCGAGTCGGGTGCCGATCTCGTGGATGCGCTTTTCGGCGCCTCCAGTTATGTACGGATAAACCACATTGCTGACATAACAGATATTCATCGACTGATAGTCGTATGCTCGTCGGACGACGCTTGAACGCTCCGCTTCGTGTGACTGAGAGAGAAGGATTGCGTGATCTCCTCTCAGTCGTCTATCGGGACGGGGAACTTCCGGTCGTACTGCGGGAGCGTGTTCACCCGGCGGAGGTCATTGAGGAAGGTACGCGCATCGTAGTCACGGAGTCGAATGTACAGCCCTGACCCATCGTCGACCTCCTGCTGTTCAACAGCGTAGTTGTCGTAGCCCATCGCGTCGAGTTCGGATTGGAGATGCCGCACGCCCGGTTCGGCAAATCCGTGCGTCGCGAAAGACACACGAGGCGCGCCCCGGTCACGGATCGAACAGTTCCCGTCTCCCCAGTACCAGTGGAGGAGTGCCGTGTAATCGAGTCTGAAGTTGTCCGGGACTCGTTTGCGGTTATGTTCGTCGCGGACCTCGTACCACGTGTCGTACAGTCGGTCGAGATACGGTTGCGGTCGGGATGTGACGGTCCAACACGTGTAGTCCTCCTCTGTGAACTGGTTCGGACGCGTGACCGAGTTCGGTTGAGCATCCGGGAAGAGTCCCGCCGGAAGTTTCGAGATGAGGCGGTCCGCGTGGGCTTTCGTCGTGGTCGACAGCTGGAAGAAACACGATTCGGCGTGTCGACGGCGGTGGAGGCAGCCGTCGCCGAGGAGCTCGCCCTTGATCACCGAGGTCTGGAAGGGTCGCCAGTCGACATCGGTCGTTCGCGGATTCCGTTGGGGACAGTCGATCCCGGCGTGTTCGAGGTGGTACCGGATTGCCCTGACCGATGTCTCGTAACGATCAGCGATCGTTTGGATGGAACAGTCGTCCTCCACGTACTGCTTGCGTAGTTCCGAGGTGAGGTCCGCCAACTTCCGGTGGTCCGGGCCCCCGTTTCGCATCTCGACACCGTGATCTCGGAGTCGGCTGTGAATCGTCGGCGGCGTCACGTCGAAGGCATCTGCGATTTCTCGGAGCGATTGGCCGGATTCGTACCGCTCGGCAAGTTCGTCGACCCGCTCGTCGAGCCACTCGTAGCGCTCGCTCATTGGCTTCCCCGATCGAACGCACGGCAGTCGTGATTCAGAATGCGTTCTGGGAGACCGACAGCGCCACAGACTAAACACTCTGCTAGCGGTGGTCCCACACAATCGTCTGGCTGTTCGACAGGCTCTTGCCGCTCGTCTTTGGAGTTAGTCATGCTTCGTCGTGGTGGCGAAGCACGGGTGTCGGTGTTCCAGCACCGGCCCCACTTCTGAGGCGGCCCGCGCTTCTCAACGGGTATTAGATAGGTACAAACTTAATAGTTACTTTGTAACTTCTAAAAGAACAGCCTCGTCGATCGTGTACCTGTCCCGAATTCGTAAATATCCCCACCGGGTACCTCCGAGCAAGATGGTCAACGAAGAGTTCGAGCCCGACGACCGACAAGAAGCCATTCTCGATGTGCTCAGAGAGGGTCAAGCGGAGGGGAACCCGTGGGGGTATGCGAATCCGAAACGGCTGGAGCAGCGGCTCGACATCCGGCGGCAGTACATCAATCGGGCATTACAGGGACTCGTCGATGCGGGGTGGATCGAGAAGGTCAATCGCGGGTTGTATCGGTTCGTGACAGATCCGCGGGAGACGTAGGAAGTTCATTTCCAAAGCGGAACTGCCAATTCGATCGCCGTTCTCTCCACTCACGTAACACCTTTATCAGTTCACGTGCTGTGTCGATTCGATGAGTGAGGATCTGAGAAATATCATTCTTCTCTCCGCCGACGCGCTCCGTGCGGACCACCTCTCCTCGTACGGGTATCACCGCGAGACCTCGCCCGTGCTCGACGACTTGGCCGAGGAGTCGATCCGGTTCGCAAACGCCTACAGCGCGAGCTCGCACACCCGCGAGGCGGTGCCCGCGCTGTTGACGGGCGAGTACCCGGATGTCGCGGTCGACGATGGGTATCGGCTCGCGACGGAGACGGTGGCGTCGACGCTCTCGGCGGCGGGGTTCGCGACGGCCGGGTTCCACTCGAACCCGTTCGTCTCGCGGGCGTACGGGTTCGACGAGGGGTTCGATCACTTCGACGACGACCTCCACCTCGGCCAGCACAAGCTGGTCGCGCTCGCCCAGCGAGCGATCGATAAGCTCCGGAACCGGCACTACGCGCGGGCTGAGGAGATCAACGAGCGGTCGCTGTCGTGGCTGGACTCGCTGGCGGACGATGAGCCGTTCTTCCTGTGGAACCACTACATGGACACCCACGGGCCGTACGAGCCGCCCGGCGAGTACGCGACGCTGTACGCCGACGAGTCGGTGTCTGGCCGAGAGGCCCAGTCGCTGTACCAGCGGGCGATCAAGGATCCGGAGTCGATCACGGACGACGAGCGCGAGCTACTGATCGACCTCTACGACGGCGAGATCCGCTACAACGACGCAAAAATCGGAGAGTTCTTGGAGGCCCTTCGGCAGCGCGATCTGCTGGAGGAGTCGCTGTTGATTATCACCGCCGACCACGGCGACGCTTTCGGCGAGCACGACTACTACGAACACCCACGGTACCTCCACGACGAGATCACCAAGGTGCCCCTGTACGTGCGACCTCCTGGGGGGCATGTGGAGGAGATAGCGACTCCCACGAGCACACTGGACGTGGGTGCGACGATCGAGGCGGCAGTCGGTGCCGAGGCGGCCGGTGTGGGTGTGTCGCTGCTCGAGGAACTTCCGGACGAGCGGACGATCTTCTGTCAGGCGCGGGGCGAAGACGAACACAGTCATCTCCGGCGGTACGCGTCGCGAACCGCCGAGGGTGCGTGCTTCTGTGAGCGCGATCAGAAGTCGGGGACCATCGAGTTCGGGGAGTGTACCGGTTCCACGTTGCGCGAGGAGTTAGAAGCGCACGTCGACAAGCGGGTGCGCGTCGAGAACGGCGAGTCGGTCGAGGACGACGAGGAGGTAGACGAAGAGATAGAACGGCGGCTGGACGCGTTGGGGTACAAGTAATGGCAAATGACAAAATTTCGGCGACGTTCATTTCTCCGTGGAATCGTGATGGAGGTTTGGCTACCTACAGTCGCGAACTTGTTCCACACCTTCGAGAGTCATGTGATATCAATGTCGTACCTTGGGATAGTGAACCAATATACGTTCGAGGAAGTGGAATCCCCGTGTTTCGTTATAAATTACTAACAAGTATGCTACAACAGGATGTAGTTCACATCCAGTACACGTTCGGACGATATCTTCTTTCATTCCCAGTTCTATTATTCATTAGTGCACTTTTTCGGACTCGTGTAATAGTAACGCAACACGAGAGATTTGATAATCTCTGGATGTCAGATATTTTGTTTCTGTACCACCAATTGTTGTACTATTTTGTCGACACAGTCATCGTCCACACTGAATATCGGAAGCAGATGATTTGGGATAGACACCAGACACGCGTTGAAGTCGTTGAACACGGAATTATTGCCCGTGAAAATGTGAATAGAGAACCACGTCAGATCGAAACAATCCTTTTCCCAGGGGGAATTCGTCCTATCAAGGGTCATGAAGTAGCTATTAGTGCGCTCACCGCTCTCGATGGAATTAATCTAAGAATCGTAGGGGGTATTGGAAACGAGAGATACTATCGGGGTCTTCGGTCGCAGGCAAAAGATCTCGGGGTTGACAACCAAATCGACTGGCTCAACAGATTTGTTTCCGATGATGAGTTATTTAGTGAGTTTCAAAAAGCAGATCTAGTCATTCTCCCTTATGAATCTCACACTTCAATGTCGGGAATTCTTAGTCATGCGATTAGCTGGCAGGTTCCCGTTGTTTTGACAGACTGCCCGGCTTTTCGTCATGTAGTTGACTGTGAAGAGGCATTCGTTACTCGGCGGGATGGACGAGCTTACGCGGCGGCGATCCAAGAAATGGATCGGAACAAGGCCGTACAACAACAACTAATTAATGAGTTCCAATGTACTTCCAAAAATTATTCTTGGAAATCAATCGCCGCACGCACCGCTGATATTTATAATGATTAAAACTTGATATTCGTAAGCAAATATACAACTGTGTTAAGTGTTATTTTGAATTTAAAATTTCTTGATTTCGGATGTCAATCGGCATTTTTTATGAAACTGGATCATATCCAGCATTGAGCTCATAAACATTCACCGGACTTTGACACAGTCGGGATTCACAGTTAGCTATGCGTATCCAAGGTCCTCAAGATGATTTCTTACTTCATCACTGGCTTCCGATAAGCTATTTTCATTATCAAGATGTTTTCGGTACTTTTCATGATTGTCTTGCGGCTTTCCGATCCTACTGATTAGTTTTTCTTTCAATCTGTTACTAACTTCTGGATTTTCAACTGTGTGCGTTATATTGATTGGGTACTCTCCATTGGATAGATCAAACAGCCGGTCATTACCATTTGAGTCAACTAGTAGTTGCCAATCATCAGTGAAATAGCTCGCTGAATACGCTTTCCAACGATCTTTCTGATCTAGATCAAACTTTGTCCACTGCTCATTGGATATTTGACAATCCCAACCATGATATTCAACAACAGCAGAACTCTGTGGTTTTAGTGATATTTGAGACCCCGAGGCAACTTCATTTAAGTATTGAGCGAGATTACGTAATTCAACTGGCTTAGTGTGTCTTTTTCCTCTATTCCAAGGTGTTGATATGACTAACGGCACGCGGCATAGATCTCGGTGGATGACACCCTGGTGTCCCCAAATACCCCACTCACTGAACAGATCACCGTGGTCAGAGCATACAATAAAAATCGTATCTTCAAATTCATTACGTCGCTTAAGATATTCCACAAACTCCCGCAGCTCATCATCTATGTATCGTATTTCGGCATCATATAGCGCAACCAGTATTTCACGCTCTCGCTCTGAGAGCGAGTCTATCCCAAGAGAAAGGTCAACCAAGTGTGAGTCAGCAACCCTATTTGCTTCTTTTATACTCACGTCTTTGGGTAGAAATTCGCGAATATAGTTTTTTGGGGGTCGATACGGATCATGCGTCTCAACAAAATTAGTAAATAGTAGATATGGATCGGAAGTTTCACGAACGATATCCTTAGCTTTGCTGATAATTTCAGAAGCACCGTTATCCTTCCAATTGCCAGTGGCTTGCCTCCACTTACGAGTAATATACTGGATGGTATTTGGGATCGTTTGCCAGGATCTCTCTCGGGCCATTACGCTAATTGCGTCTATAAACGTCTCAGGAGAGATTTCACCTGTATCAGCTTGTTTTTGAACTAAGTCAAGCACAGGGTCATTTTGATAAGGAAGCCGGTTAGGGTTGGTAACCCATTCTACGGTATCGAATGAATCAGCGATACCGTGTCCACAGGATAGTAGATGCGTTGTGATTGCGTGAGTCTTATATCCTTGCTCTTTGACGCCATCGATAAGAGTATTCTCCTCGGGATCGATACTCTGTCCCCAATCGACTGCTTTGTGTTCGGATGGATACTTCCCAGTAAAAAGTGACGCGTATGCGGGCAGACTCCAGATGGAATTTGAGTACGCTGATGTGTAAAGGTCTCCGTTAGTAGCGATTTCATCAATGAAAGGAGTGGTTTTGCGATTGTATCCGTAGCAAGAGAAATGATCCGCACGGGCTGCGTCCAGTAGTGCTATAACGATATTAGGCGATGTCATTACTAGATACTAACTTGTCTACTAATAAATAAGCGGTATGGTCTGTCTCCTGCTATCGAGTGTATGAGCGCATTTCTTGTATAGACAATTTATATTAATATTAGTTTAACAGCATTTTATATTACAAAACCGGGTTCATAACCTGCGGGTTCCATCCATTATGTCCCCCGGATCTAATCGCGATGGCTTGGACGTACAAATAGGGGACATATATAAACAACATAAGCAATATAACGAGTCATACGAATGACTACGCACGGGTTGACAAACAGCCAATTGCTGCGATATGAGTTGGCGGCTAATTAAATTCAATTTAAATTAATCTAAGTTTATTTCGGTAGTCTTCCGAGATGCTTGCTCGAATTGCTTGGAGTGGGGGTGAAGAAACTTATTACCGCGAAGGAAAACCAATATCTATCTGTGGAGGGAAGTGATGGTATGCAAGCATTAGATATTGGAAAAATAGAAATCTTAAATCTCTTTCGTAAACTTGGGTTATTAAGATTTACATCTTTGTTATGTCTATTCTGCTTAAATGTTACTTACGTGTCTGACATGAATATCATGGCTTTGAGGCCAGTTTGCTCATTCATTTTGCTAGCAATTATTCCTGGTGCTCTATTGCTTCAGATTCTAGATGAGGATTTTTTCACTGATCTACGTGATATCGTACCGTTCTGTATCGGACTAAGCATTGTACTTGTTTCTATATTAGGATTTGTTTTATCACTCTTTTGGCAAGTAGTTAGTGATACGCCGCCCTTGTCTTCCATTGGTGTTGTTATCGGTGTGAACATTTTGATTGGAGGGTTAGTAATAGCATCATATGTGTCCGGAAAAAGTAGTAGGTACGGTAAAGATCCATTAGCCCTTGTGCGCAATTACCCCCGCATTACACTCTCTGTCATACTACTTCCTGTCTTTTCCCTCATCGGCTCGTATTACATCAATACATTAAGAATTGATATAATCACATCGTTTGTTTTTGTAGCAATCATATTTTTAATCTGGGCTGTAGTCGCAGGTGATCTCGACGAGCGCATTTATCCGCTTACACTTTGGGCAATTGCATTTTCTATTTTCTTCTTAGTGTCTTTCCGTTCTCAATATGTTACAAATTGGGACACTGCGTTTGTCTATTCCTCAATTGAAAACGTCATAACTACCGGGTTGTGGGAACCGGATCAAACGGCGTTTGCTAAAAATTCAATTATACCTGTGATTGTTGCTGCACCAATATTCGTACAAGTGTCTGAACTTTCTCTTACGACTGTGATGAAGATACTCTATCCGACTATTTACTCATTTCTTCCTGTCACCCTCTATCAAATGGTCAAGGGACAGGGGTTTAACAAAAAAGAATCATTCTTGGCAGCGGGCCTATTCTTATCTTTTGATGCGACTATCCTCGGAATCCCTAGGCTTTACAGACAAGCTCTCAGTATGTTTTTTATAACCCTATTTCTTTACATTCTGCTAGAATATACCGTCTCTCGAAGCCGCTCTATATTGCTGGCACTTGTTGGATACGGGATTGTGATATCACACTATGCGACGAGTTATTTATTTATGTTATCTTTTGTTCCACTCATAGGAATTGTCGTTCTCACCCATTTCAACCCTAAAATTAAGAATCGCTTAAATTTAGATTTCAGAAAGAGAATAATCCCCGCTTTCTCCATAATACTGATTGGAAATGTTGTGTGGCAGATGTATACATCTAACTTTTTCAATGGGTTTGTGCGTCTAGGAGTCTATCTCATGAACTCAATTTCTGAGGCCTCATCGAGCTCTCAAACAGCAAGAGAAGTTGGTGATGTACCCACACAGGTGTTTCCACTTCTGACTCGAATTTTGATGTACGCACTTATTGGTCTAATAGGTCTCGGCATAGCAGTCGTCGTATTCTCACACTTCTTCGGCTTCCTCGACAAATGGTCTAGAGAGATCGATGATGAGCTTCTTATAATCGCAGGGAGTGGATTTACAATCTTAGTCTCAACTCTGGCACTTCCATATCCGTACTTTACAACGACCCGGCTATATGCAATCGTGTCGATTCTAGTAGTTCCTTTCTTTGTAATTGGTGTTCAGAGTAGCAGTAGTCTTGCCCGTAGGGCGGTTAGTAGAACACCTGCGACAACTACATTAGTTATGGTTTTTGTCATAGTCTTTTTTAGCTTAAATGCGGGTATACCGCAGGAAGCTGCCGGTGATGATCATAATAACTTCGTAATCGAGACTCCTGATGAAAGTGATTCGTTAGCTGAAGTAGCGGATATCTTGGATAGCAGTTCTCGTACTACGGAAGCAGACATCAGGGCTATCACATGGATACAATCGCACGGTGAGATTGAAAGAGTATATACAGATAGTTTACTGGATACTCCGTTTACTGCTTATGGTGGTTTAGATAGGGCTACCCGCGATCGGGAGATACACGACGTGATTCGATACCCTGGAAAACGGTCCATCTCCCCTACAGGATACACATATTCTGGAGATAACGTGAGTGTAGAGACAGATCAAAATATTTGTATGTACTTAGGTAGTGCGAATCTGAATGATGGGGTTGTGAAGTACCGTGAAGACTGGGTAACGCACGCAAACGCTTCCTACCTGCGAACAGGACCCGTTAAGGGTTCGTTTGATCGAAGTTTAAATCGAATCTACTCAGGCGGAGAAACAGGCTATTGGTGTAATTAAAATGTAAGAATCTTATTGGCAATTATCCGTATAAGGATCCAGACGAGAGAGTGCTTAGAAAAAGCGGAAAGATGAAATGCTTTATGTTTGGTAGAATAACCGCTATAACGGATAATGCCCGATCAAAGTAAACAGCTCTTACAGAGTGGAGTTCTTCTTTTATTTAGCCAAGTATTCAGTTTAGGAACCCTCTTTCTTATAAAACTTGTACTTGCAAGAGAACTTGGTCAAAGTGCTTTTGGGGTCGTTTCAATCGGTATCTCAATGTTCACATTGATATCAACAATAATTTTATTTGGGCAAAATACAGGAGTGGGTCGCTACATACCACGGCTCAGCTCTGATAAGCAAATAAGAGACTATGTGATATCTGCATTCGTTACTGTAATTCCAGCCTCAGTAACTTGTTCGATAGCGATTATACTCTTTAGACAAGAGATCTCTAGCGCTTTTTTTGACACCAGTCAGGTAGTTCCCATTTTGATCTTTGCTATGGTTATACCTCTCGCCGCATTAATGAAGTTGACTGTCGGAGTCATTCAAGGCCTACAAAATGCACAGGCAAAAGCCATTATTCAAGATGTCTCACTACCAGTATTTTTGTCTGTCTTAGGGATATTTGCTGCGTTTCAATGGAAAACAGCAGAAGCAGTCTCGTACGCTTACCTAATTTCGTATGTACTTATTGCAGTAGTTTGCTTATATTTTATATATAGTCGAACTTCGACTTTCGACTTGACAGGATATAAATTTCGAGGTAAAGAATTGCTAAGATTTTCCGCACCACTTACTATCACTTTGATAATGTTTCAGATACTGACACATATGGACATATTTGTAATTGGTTACTACCACCCTAGTGAACTTGTTGGCATATACAGCGCGGTGTATCCTATTACCAAATTGTTGATATTTGTTCTCGGCGCATTTCGGTTTTTGTTCATGCCGATCTTTTCGGAGTTTCACAGTGAGGGCAATACAAAGAGGATGAGAGAAACATACAACGAAATGACAGAGTGGATCGTGCTGCTGACCCTTCCTATATTTATCACGTTGATTTTATTCCCAGAAACAATCATTTCGGTACTTTACG
This sequence comes from Halorubrum sp. Atlit-8R, assembly GCF_003666025.1. NCBI lineage: Archaea > Methanobacteriati > Methanobacteriota > Halobacteria > Halobacteriales > Haloferacaceae > Halorubrum > Halorubrum sp. Atlit-8R. The sequence continues at coordinate 279,804 of NZ_QPLV01000001.1, read as the reverse complement.
GTCCAGCTTACACTGATGGAGCAAATGTATTAATATTGTTATGTATTGGTTTCTTCACGCACACTGTCTTGGGTCCAAACAGAAACGCAACAACTGCTATCGGTGATACTGACTACATTTCGAAGGTAGCAGTAATAATAGCTACAATAAACATAGTATTGAATATACTTCTAATTCCAGAATACCAATTAGTAGGAGCTGCCACTGCAACAGTTGTTTCTTATGTTATTTGGAATGTTTCTCTAAACTATCGCTTATATACCCGATATAGTATATTTCCAATCAAAATGCGACTCATAAAGTGTACACTCATTTCGACGGGCTCTATCCCCATCCTGTTCTTAGGAATCAAAGGAATAGGCGGTATCGTCGGAGTAGTAACGTTTTCGTTGGCGTTTGGCATTGTCCATCTAATTTCAATATATATCAATGACAAAGAAAAAGTTGAAACTGTCAGTAATACATTGGCCGAACGGATTTCGTAATTCAATTACCACTGGACGATTTAATGAATGGTTCAGCACCTGCTTGAATGCTCAGTTCTCTTATTTGTTTCTCAGACTTCTTACCCATTGCCTTCATTAATTCATCATGATCGGCAAGTGTCTCAATAGCTACCTTAAGAGCATGCTTGTCGTCTGTTGGCACAACCAGACCGTTCTTGTTTACCAGATCTTGTCGACACCCAGCGCTCGCTGTTGTAATAATTGGTAAACCATATTCCATAGCCTCATTCACAACTAGCCCCCATGGGTCATGATATGTGGGAAGTACAAAAATATCTGCCTTTTGATATTCATCTGCTTTCTGTACCCCTTCAACGTAGCCAGTAAAAGTGATCCGATCATCTCCGCTGGCCAAGGTTGTTAGAGAGTCGTATTCAGGTCCATCCCCCGCTATAGTTAGACGTATGTTTTCTGAGTCTATGCCTTTGAATGAGTGGATTAGCAGATCCACTCCTTTCACCTTCCTCAAATAACCGAGATATAGAATATTTACTTGATCTGACTTAACGTCGTCATTTGATGGTTCAGGTATTTGATTCTGTGGTACCACTTGCCCACCGACACGGATGCGCTCTTCCGGGACACCACGTTCTATTAGATAGTCTCTTGCGTCAGGGCTGTAGGCGATATGTTTGTCTGAATATCTGTACAATAATTTCCTGTAAAACTCCGAGCAAATTCTAAATATGGAAAGAATAGTGTTTCTAATTACAGCATTATCTATATTATGAATCATTTCAGGAGAACGCTTGTACTTATATTCATCCTCAAAGACCCCACTCCAGAGCACTAATGAGCTTCCGGTGAGCTTAGTGAGTATCACCAGCATAAACGTGGATACTACTGTTTGAAGCGTTTCTACAGCTATGACTGTTTCCGGGTCATCTCTCAAAAGATGGATCCATAGGAAGGGGTTTATAATAAATGGTCCAATCTCAAATCCTTTTAACATACGTGACTTATAGTTGTAGTTCTCTGGGGATGATTCCCAATATCTATCTTTGTTGTTTGATTTGCTAAAGTATACTGTCAAATTAATGCTATCTGATATTTCTTCAAATAGTTTGTTTCGATACGGTGCCACAATATTGTGAAAGAGGACTGTAGAGCCGTCCTGTGAATCAGTGGTCATTTTGTGTAGATTTTTGTGAGAGAATTCACATGCTTTTCCATGGTGTGGTTTTCAGCCCAATGTATTGCCTCTTTACGCATGTTGGCAAGCTTTTGCTGATCCATCATGCTATCCAAGGAATTAATAAGTGATTTTGCATTACCGGGAGTGAATAATTCTCCATTAGTGCCTGGACTAATTAGTTCTGGTATTCCCCCGATATTACTTCCAACGACGGGTAATCCATTCGCAAAGGATTCATAGATCGTCAACGGCGAGTTTTCCATCCATAACGAAGGAACCACCGCTGTGTCTGCCTTGTCTCTGAGTCTAGCTAGTCTTTCTGAACTCACATATCCATGGTATTTCACATTAGAGTGTTTAGCGGATCTTTCTTTTACTCTTTCACCGTATGTCCCATCACCACAGATATCAAATTGATACTTTCTATCACGCTCGGCTGCTTCGAATAGCACATCCAATCCCTTCCTTTCTGTTATTCGACCAACAAATAAGGCCCTGTATGACAGTTCTTGTTTTGTACTTATTTGTTTTGTAGTTGTTACCCCAAGTGGCAAACAACTAGTCGGAGTCGAACAGAAAAACCCCCGATTTAGGTGTGTGTCGATGATGTGTTGACTTGGAGCAGTGACTATGTCTGGAGATTCTAAGACTGACTGCTGTATCCTTGAAAAAGGCCTCAGGACAATCTCAGAATTCAGAAAACTTCGAACGCAATCTCTATCCACATCCGTTCTAGGGCTTCCACTTGGACAAATTAAATTGTAGTCATGTAGGGTGTGAACATGTTTAGCATCCAACTGTTTCAAGGCTTTAGTAATTATGGAAGAAATTCCGATTAAGTTGTTTGTATGTATGACATCCGGATCAATCTTTGACAACAATTTTTTGACCACGAAAGCAGAGTGCGGATTAATTAGATCAAAACATCTCCAGATTGTCTGCTCAATTGTTGACTTTTCAGGGAAAGAGTATCTTGATGAAATATTTATTGGAGAAAATTTGAATGTCGTAATTCCCTCAATCTTGGTTTTTTCTATTGAAATGTCGTCGACCTTCTTCAACGGTTTTGTGGTTATGACGGTTACATTATGTCCTCTTGACATTAATTCGTTAGCTGTTCTGATTATATAGTTTTCTGCCCCACCGTTTATCTGTGGTGGGAAGGACCCATTAATGAAGCAGATATCCATAGACATGGGTTAAAGTGTGCCCTACTTCATTCTTACAATTTTGACTTGACATACTATGTTGATGATTCTCATTGGTGAACAGATCGATTTCACAATTTCTGGTCTAGAAGTACGATTCGTGCTTGATGACTTAGTCTACGAGTCCTAATAACACCTAGAAAAGGGATTTTAACGCTTCAGATTGACCAAAAGCACATTGCTTGGCTCATTTTCATACCGTCTAATAAGTCAAAATCAAGCTTCTACTTCCTTCCCTTCCAACCGCGACTCGGCCTCCTCTCGATCCTCTGGATACCCAACGTCGACACGCCACCCGTCCAACGGGATCGCGTCGATCGTCCGCCCACTCTGAATCAACAGGTCGATCGCGTCCGAGATCTCGTACTCCCCACGATTCGACGGCTGGACGAGGTGACACGCGTGGAAGATCGCGGGGCTGAACGTGTAAAAGCCGGTCATCACCAGATTCGACGGCGGGTCGTCGGGCTTCTCGACCACGTCGGTGATCTCGCCGTACTGGTTGGTGTCACACACGCCGTATCGCGATGCTTCGTCCCACGGCACCTCCTCGACGAGGAACGCGGCGTCCGCCCGGTCCTCGCGCTGGCGCCGCACCACGTCCTGGAGGTTCGCCTCGAAGACGTTGTCCCCGAGGATCAACATGAAGTCGTCGTCGATGTACTCTTCGACCGTCAACAACGCGTGGGCCAGCCCGTTCTGCTCGCGCTGGTGGGCGTAGGTGATGGGGACGCCCTCGTACTCATCGCCGTAATGATCAATAATCACCTCTTTCAGGTAGCCGACGACGACAACAAGCTCGTCGGCGCCCAACTCGATCAACTGGTCGAAACAGTGGGTGAGCAGCGGCTCGTCCGCGACCTCGACCATCCCTTTGGGCTTGTCTTCGGTAAGCGGGCGAAGCCGCGTCCCTTCCCCCGCGGCGAGTACGACAGCTTTCATGTCACTAACCCACCCCCGAGACGGTGATATGTCTTTTCATCGTGATAACCAAATCATCTTGAGGCCACCACGCAACCGTTGTGTATGCGCGTCAGTATCATTGGGAGCGGCTATGTCGGGACAACGGTCGCCGCATGCTTCGCCGACCTCGGCCACGAAGTCATCAACGTCGACATCGATCAGGAAATCGTTGACACGATCAACGACGGCTCCGCTCCAATCCACGAAGACGGACTCGCAGACCTTGTCGCTGACCACGTCGGGCCGAATGGCACAGGTAAACTCGAGGCCACCACCGATTACGAGGCGGTCTTGGACACCGAGATCACGTTCCTCTGTCTCCCGACGCCGCAAAACGACGACGGGAGCATCGACCTCTCGATCATGGAAGCTGCCGCCGAGCAACTCGGAAGCACACTCGCAACCAAAGACGCGTGGCATACGGTAGTGATTAAAAGCACCGTTGTGCCGGGCTCCACCGAAGAAGCGATCACACCCATTCTCGAAGCAGCTAGCAACAACACAGCAGGCGAGGATTTCGGCGTCGGGATGAACCCTGAGTTCCTCCGCGAAGGAACGGCAGTTCACGACTTCCTCAACCCCGACAAGGTCGTGCTCGGCGCCGACGACGGGCGCGCACTCGAGGACATGTACTCGGTGTTCGACCCACTCATCGAGCGAAGCGACGCCCCGGTCGTCGAGACAAACACTCGCACAGCCGAGATGATCAAGTACGCGAACAACGGCTTTCTCGCGGCCAAGATCAGCCTCATCAACGACATCGGGAACATCTGTAAGGAGTTCGGGATCGACGCCTACGAGGTCGCGGACGCCATCGCGCTTGATGACCGTATCGGCGAGCAATTCCTTCGCTCCGGGATTGGCTGGGGCGGGAGTTGTTTCCCGAAGGACACCGCAGCGATTCGCGCGGCCGCACGACAACAGGACTACGAGCCGGCAATGCTCGATGCCGCGACCGCGGTGAACGACCGCCAACCGAACCGGTTACTCTCACTCATGGACGACCATGTCGATGTCGCCGGCAAGCGGGTGGCAGTGCTTGGGCTCGCGTTCAAACCCGGCACCGACGACATCCGGAACAGCCGTGCGATTCCTGTCATCGAGGGACTTCAGGCGCGCGGCGCTGAAGTGGTCGCCTACGATCCGGTCGCGATCGAGAGCATGCGTGAGCGGTTCCCTGACGTCGAGTATGTCGACACCCTCAACGCAGCGCTGTCCAAGGCAGCTGCTGCCCTCGTCGTGACTGATTGGGAGGAGATAACGGCCCTCGACGAGGAGTTCGATGCCATGAGCACGCCTGTGGTCGTCGACGGCCGGCGGGCGATCGACCGCCGTGACGGGATCGTGTACGAGGGACTCACATGGTGACTGAGCCACAAAACGACGCAAGTGATACACACGACAGATCTCCCAAACGATGAGTAGCACACGATCGTCGCAAACGTCCCGCTCGTCCCGGTCGACCCCGCGATCGAACGCGACAGCGGCGTGCTCCTCGCCAAACGTGAATCGTCGCCGATGTGATCGACTTCGCCAAGGAGGATGAGCATCGTCAGCTGACACAGCCTGGAGTCTATCTCTATGAGTTCTCTTGAGGATTCTAACTTCAGACAGAGTGGTGGATTGTAAACCCGAATAGCCCAATCACGCGGTCGGGACGGTGGAATTTCGTGTACTCGGGTGCCGAAAAAGGTCAATAGCAAATAAGCGACCTAGCCAACTACACTTGAATTCTCATTAATTGACCGTACTCAAAAAGAACGACGAGAACACAAGCTGAATCCCGACAACAACAGCGGTAAACGCGACTAGCGCTGCCGACGTGAACGGAACGGCATCAAACCCGCTCAGGATCCAGTTACCAACCAGCCAACTGGCGTACGCGCCACCAGCAACAAGTACGACAACGCCTGCTGTCGCACCACGCTCAAGGGTTGCGTACTCAGTTATCCCGGTTGTCAGTGGGTCATCAGGCTGCTGAATTGGGTCACTGGCAACCGTTGCAAACACGCCAAGCGACCCAACCTGGGTGCCCACTATCGTGGCGAGACTCCCGGCTATCATTGAGTTAATGCCAAGCGTCACCTCGCCAAGCGCTACCCCAGTGTGTGCAACTGTCATCACTGCGACACCGAAGATCGTCAACAACAACCCTGGCACCGAAAACAGGTACCCAGGCGCGTTCACCAGCATAAATCGGACGTGGCGCCAGCCATCACGGAAACTCTCGAGTGTCTCTTCGCCCTCTCGCTCGTGGTAGACAATCGGCACCTCTGCAATCTCGAGATCCTTCGCTCCGGCCTCCATAATCATCTCAGAGGCAAATTCCATCCCAGTCGTCTCCCATTCCATCGTCTCATAGGCATCTCGCGTGAAAATCCGGAAACCACTGTGGGCGTCGCTTACACCAGCCCCGTAGAACAAATTCAAAAACCGGGTGAGCGCGGGGTTTCCAATGTGTTGGTGGAGCGGTGGCATTGCTCCATCTTCGATTTCACCGGCAAGCCGACTCCCCATCACCATGTCCGCACCCGTCTCATCGAGATGATCGAGGAGTCGTGGAATCTGTTTGAAATCGTAGGTGGTGTCGGCATCTCCCATCGCAATATAGTCGCCCCGCGTCCGCTCGAAGGCGTAGCGGTACGCATAGCCGTAGCCTTTCCCATCGGGCTCGACAACAATTGCGCCCATCTCACGCGCAATTTCGGGTGTCCGATCAGTCGAGCTGTCGCTGATAATGATCTCTGTCGGCACCTGCAACTCCTCAACCGCGTTCTTGATCCAGTTGATACAGGTGCGGATGCCGGCTTCCTCGTTCAGTGTCGGCATCACGACAGACAACTCCGGCGTGATGGTTGCGTCACGCCCAACTAACAACTCATCGGCACTTCGTGTGCGGTCCGGGCGCGGCGTGTTGTGATCTCCTTGTGAGGGCGCGGTAGTAGATGCCATTTGTCTGAATATTCAGTTGTTGTATCCTGTAGCGTGCGTCTATATGAAACTTGTTCTACAGTTATGATGTATCGCTAACCACTTGAGGTAATGACTGAGAACCTCCTCTGTGCGACCGTAAGCGTCCGTGGAGTGATCCACAACACCGACAGCCAGATACTGGTTGTCCAGCGGAGTACGGATCGGGAATGGGAACTTCCTGGAGGCCGGCTCAGTCGGGGTGAATCTCCACGCCAGGGACTTCGCCGGGAGATTCGCGAAGAGACCGGACTAGATATCGAGATTGCTGATATTGTGAAGGCAAACTCGTGGGTCAACACGGCAGACGAGGGGCGGTTTGCCGTCCATTATGACTGTGAGCCAGTTGATGATAGCGTTGAGCTCAGTGCTGAACACGTAGATAATGAATGGGTCCGCCCAGCGAAAGCCCAGCAACGAGTGTGTGACTCCCAGTCAACAGCTGTCGGTATAGCGGCGACAGCACCTGATCTTGCTACCCGGAAATCAACGACCACTGACTGACGCTATCGTACTCTGTAGCGAGTCTACCGAGGGTGTAGGAGGGTCTGATCTACTAGGGGTGTCGCTTTTATGTTCCTCACACACTTGGCGAGGAACTATCGATCCAGTTTATCATTCTCATCAACATATCTCCACTCTTCAGTGTCCAACCGCCCATCAAGATATGCTTCTCCGTCTTCCGTGATCACATAAACGCCGTTTCCAAGGTGATCTATAAGCCCTTCTTCGGCTAATTTTTTACATCTCCGGTCTACTTGTTGACGCGAATACCGAATAGGACCTTCGCGCTTCATCTTTGTAGGAGACCCAGATTTATGCTCGGATAGATACTCCAAGATACGATCATCTGCCGCAGTCATCCAACTGCCCGCATATCTCATAGGTCTCTCTACTGTGCCAAGGTCATTATTACAGTCGCATAGCACTTATGATGTCTACAAGCTATCCTAAGTGCCATCGTAATATTGATAAGACCTAAGCGCATCAGTTTAGCTACAGAACCCAACTGACGACCCGTCGGCTCGCGAGAAAATGTAGGAACCCCGGCTGCGGTGCTGGAACACCCAGCCGGGACGGGTTCTGTGCGGCACCACAGAACCATGTTAACCAATCCAACTGCGGGGCTTAAGCCCTGCGAGACAACCACGGAGTCGTATACCTACAAAGGCAGCTGTCGCCTCTGTGAACAGACCGCAAGCGGCTATGACGCCGCGTTTGGCGGTCCACTCTGTACCACGTGCGCGACTGCGTTCGGCGAGTTCTACACTGATCTTCTGGAGGGCCGCGATGAATAACTCGTACAGCCGCCAGACCGATCGCAGTCACCTCACCCGGATCGCACTCGATACACGTGACCCGCGATGTCAGGTCTGTGGGGAGACCCTCCAGGAAGGCGACGACATCACCGTCTATGCGTACCGCCCAGCCGGCGAGCCCACCTACGAGATTGGCTATCTCATGTGCGGCCACGATACCCACGAGCATCCGACCGTCTTCACCCGCGGCGTTCGTGAACTCGTCGTCACTGGCCACATCGGCAGCTGTGCGAACACCCGGACCCAATTAACGACCTGGGTCCTTCTCGCGCCGACCATTGTCGTCACGAGCGTTACCACACACACGAAGCCGCACGTCCACCCAGACACCACAACCTCACGCAATCCCACTGGACCTACCCAGCGGGAGCCAACACCACTGTTCACCGCTGTTCGCGAGCAGACGCGTGCTGATGGTGGTCCGCGTGATGGAGGCTCGGAGTAATGCGGCCCGAACGACGCTACTCCGCAGCCAACCCACGGTGATTGCTGGTGCGGGCACACCAGCCTGCGGCCCCTGAGCGAGGGGTCCATCTCGCCAGCAACAAGCCGGCCGAATCCACAGACGGACTCGTCTGTTCGGGAGTCACGCCACGGCGAACAGAGTGGCTTCCAGACCTGCTCTCTGAACTTCGACCACGTACCGAAGCAACAATCCGCAACCACTCTCGCATCGACTCGTGGCGGACAAGCACCGCGCTCTGCTCGCGACTCCACCCTGAATGGAACTCCCTCGACGACGCGTGGACCGACGATGTCGCCGAAGCGGTCGCGTACACCCACGCGATCACCACACTCGCGACCACCTACGACACGGCCGAGGAACGATCAACGTACCACCAGCAGCGTCACGCTGACCTCGTCGACACTGTCGAGTCGATCGGCACTGGGCGTGGTCCCGTCAACGCCGGCTTGGGAGCGCTCGCCAAGGGCCCGGTCGCACTCCATCGAGAACTCGACAGCGACCCACGCGTCATCACGCTCTTGCTTGATGGGGCCGCCTGGACCAGCCTCAAGGATCGCCGCACCGGGGTGCGCGCGCTCGCGACGATCGCCGTACTCGCACACGGGTTTTGTGTTCGGGTCGGTGTCTCACCCGCCCTCCAACGACACCTCAGCGCGCGGTATCCACAGTGGACCGAGATTCATTTCGATCTTACTAACAGTCGGGATCGGTCCCCCACTCCGGGCCACCACCAGCAGCAGTCACGACGCGTCGCCGACGCGTGGGCAGCCATCCGCGATCTCGAGACGGAACCAACGAAACGCCGCCTGCTCGCGTGTCTCACCGACGAGGACGCGTGCTCGTATGCTGACCTCGCGAATGAGTCCACACTCGACATCGCTGAAGGCACCATCAGTCGGTACGTCCTCGATCTCGAAGCACGCGATCTTGTCACGGTCGATCGGCGTGGCCAACAAAACACCGTCCAGCTCACCGCGTTGGGACAGACGGCCGTCGAAGCGTGTCTTGACGACACACAGGCGCTCATCCACCCGGATCAGCGCCAACTGGGAGAACGTCTTACTGGGACCCCTCAGGAACTCACAAGTACAGTGTCGTCCCGCCGGGCAGGGGGCCCCACTACCGAGGAGTGGGTCACGGCAACTGGCGAGACAGCCGACGACGCCGAGTACGTCCAGTGGCTCAGCGACCCGAACGCCAGTTCACCCACCCGCCACCAGCGATTCGCCATCCCTGCCACTGATGACAGCATCACGCTCGTCGACGATCCACTCGACGCATTCGAGGACGGCCGTGTCGCGTATCTCAGCCACACCAACACAGAAACGCTCGTCGTGCTCCAGTGGGGTGGCCCCTTAGCCACGTTGGGACGTCTCGCGAGTGCCTTACTGAGCGAGAAAGCACTCGCAGAAATCCTCACCCCAACACGGCTTGGCCAGCAGTTCGAGAACATTACTGACTCCACTGAAGACACACCCCGCATCATCCAGCGTGGCCACCAAGTCGGGTGGTTTAGCGACGACGACGCCACCTATCAGGCGTGGCGGGATCGAATCACCACCGTTCGCGATCAGCTGCTCGCCCGCCTCGCTGAACTCACAGACAGCGATGACACCGCTGCTCGCAGCGATCTCTTCGCAGATCTCCACGGGCTCATCGCCTCTGTCACCCAACTGTACCAAGCGGCCGGACTCAACCTCACAACCACGCTCAGAGTCCCAGACACCGCGTCTCTTGCTCGCAATCACAAGACCCGAGAAGACTTCTGTGAGTTCCTCGCCAAGACGGTCCCCAAACAATCAGCGTATGGAATTCACTCGGGCTACCGACTCTTATTCGAAGATCGGCCCGCAAAACTGTGCCGGCGACTCCCCTACGATGTCGACCCAACTGATCGAATTAATCTCACGATGTCGTGGGTGATTGCGGGCCCGACAATCACCGAACTCCACGAGGAGATCACCACCACCCTCCAAACGGAACTCGCCACCGTTCGTGAAGCGATCGCCGAGGGCACTGAAGACGCACCCACTCTCGCTATCCCCGTTCGAGACGCGACAACGTACCCCGCCATCCGGCGGGTGATCGACGAGGTCGCGATGACCCACGACGTACAGTGGACACCCCGCGAGCGCCAGCGGCTCGTGCGGCTCTGTCTCCGCTCGTTTGGCCCGGCGGACACCCACAGAGCGTGTCCGTACGACGTCGTGGCGAGTCTCCACCAAGCGCTAAACGAGTCTCACCACCCAACCCCTGCCGACGTCGAGCGCGCGATGGCCACGCTCCCGCCGGAGCGGTTCCGGCCGGATCTCGCGCCAAGCGCGACCAAACTGTACGCCACCTTGCTGCGTGCCGACAAGCCGCTCGGCCGTAGTGAGCTCCTCAAGCGCGCCGACATCTCTGCGAGCAGCTATGATCGGCGACTCCGCGATGTTCGCGCGCTTGATCGGGTCTGTGCGGTACAGGTGGATGGCCACCGCCGCTGGACCATCCGAGCAACGCGCGCTCGACAGTCGGCAGGTACGCTGGAGACGCACCAACAGCCAACCACACCCGATCAAGTGGTGATGAGCCACGCCACCGGCCAGCCGCACCCGGAGAGCGCCGGCGTAAGGCCAACCACAGTCACCACCACCCACCCAATGAATTCACCCAGTACGCACGCGCGTCACCACAGACACCCACCCGATTCCCACCCTGACGAACAGCCACCAGACCACCCCATCGAACCGCCGTCAGACCACTCACAACCCACCAGCATGTACTCCAACCACCCAACAGTACAGGCATCGCTCCCGCTCCACTCCAACCAGATGGGTGACACACAATGACAGCACCCACCTTCAGGTTCACCACCCACATTACACGCGATCGGCTCGTCACCCACCACGACGGCTCGCTCACCGTGCGCCTCGATACATCCACAGAGCCGACGGTCACGCTCAGTGTCGAGGGACCAGACGAGACGACGGACGCAGTACTCACCCCAACCGCGGCAGAGGCACTCGGGACTGCGCTTGTCGAAACCGCCATGCGAGCACCCGCTCTGGAGGCCACAGATGAGTGACGACTCCAAAGACCACGAGGAGATCCCGAAGGTTGGCGGCCGCGACCCCGACGAGACACCCTCGGATCACGACCCTACGAACGGCCGGTGGCTCGAAGGGAAGTTCGCTGACGCGCTCGAAGCGTGGGGGTATCTCACCGCCCGCAATGAGCAGCTCTTCGGGCTTGAGACCGACGTCCTCGCGCGCCGACAATCCCCACGAAACGAGCCGGACGATTTCATCGTCGGTGAGTGTAAAGACTGGCACGCAACCCTCGTCGGTCGCGACGCTGTCGCCGCCATCTCCCACCGGGCCGCACTGGCTCGCGCAATGCCCGTCCTCGTCGTCGCCAGAGGCGTCACGGCCTCGGCGTGGACGCTCGCGCAACAACTTGATGTTCGCATCCTCACCATCGAGGATCTCGCAAAAGACGGGCTGCCGCCGCTCACAGAGCATCGGCCACCCGTGGGAACGTTCCGTACCCGCCGAGAGCCCTCCGTGAGGGAACTCCGTGAACACGTACCGTCGATCGTGGCCCGGCAGCGCACCGTCGATATCGAGGCGCCAGTGTTCTTCGCTGGGGGGACAAGCCCGTGTTATGTGCCAGACAGAACGGGCAACGACGAGTACGTCAGCGCCTACGACAGCGACTACGACTTCGGGTGAACGCGGCGTTTCCGGCCACACTGCCACCAGTACCGTGATGAGATACGACTCGGCGGGATTCTTTTGTGACAATATGGTGTAAATATATGACGGCTTTGTAGACACAAGATTCACTCTCTTGGCAACAAGTTGGCGACGATGCTGACATCCAGCCAGCTGGCGACAGTTCTATTAGTACCACCCGTGTACCACGATGTATGAGTACGGGCGCAGACAACGACAGCGACGGGGACATGGTCAAATTGAACGTGAAGGTCCCGAAACGACTTCTCGCAGAGATCGACGAGCTTGCGGAGGAATTGGAGTACACCAACCGGTCGGAGTTCATTCGTGAGGTGCTACGCGACACCACGGAGCCAATTCTGACCCCTGGTGCGCAAGAGGGAGTCTCGGAGGGCTATGCGGACGTGGCGGCGGGCCGAACGATGTCCACGGATGAGGCCCGCGAACGACTTGGTATCGACGAGTGAGGGGGTGAACAGTGGCTCACGAGGTCGTTCTGACAGAGACGTTGGTCGAAACGTTAGAGAAGCTTGAAACACAGGACACTGAACGGATCATCAACAAATTGGAGGACATCGTGGACTTCCCCGACCACTTTCTTGATCGGCTAAAGAACCACCCCGGCTACAAGCTTCGAATCGGTGACTTCCGCGTATTAATCGATTGGGACAAAGACAACGAGGTGATCTACGCCATCGACGCTTTCGAGCGGAAGAAGGAGTACCGTGAACTCGGCAAGTATCGAGAGGTATGGGGCTCATGGCGTGATGAGTAGCCCCGGCTTGTGGTGGCGTGGGGCGTGACCACCCCGGCGTGGTACCTCGCACAACTCCTTGACGTGCGGATCGTCACCATCGACGATCTCTCCAACAAGTCGCTCCCACCGCTGACTGAACATCGCCCACCCCAGGGGACGCTCCGCACTCGCCGCGAGCCGCGGGTGAGCGAGCTCCGCGAGACCGTGCCCAGCTGGTGGATCGACGCAGTGATCTCGACATCGAGGCGCCGGTGTTAATCGCGAGTGCGAGTGGTCCGTGTTTCGTGCCGGATCGAGCGGGCAACGATGAGTACGTCAACGCTTGCGACAGCGACTACGACTTCGGCTAGATATCCTCTCACAGCTGAAGCTGCGGGCTTCCTCCGTGTTCCGCTATGAGAAACCATTATGTAGTACAACGTGCTACGATGTATACATGCCGTCAATTAGTGCCCGAGTTCCTGATGACGATGAAGACGAACTTGAAGCGGTGAGTGAGCTGTTAGATGAAGACAAGAGTACAGTCATTCGGAAAGCACTCGCAGAAGGTCTCTCATCTATCCGTCGACGAGTCGCGATCGAACGGTATCAAAGTGGCGAGCTCTCGGTTAATGAGGCGGCTCGACTTGCCGGTGTCAGTCTCGCAGAGTGGCTCGAGATCGCCCGTAAACATAATCTCACAACGCAACTGTCTCCAGAGGATATCGAAGCAGACGCCGCTGCTGCGCGTGAGCTGTGACGCGGATTTTTCTCGATGCGACGACGCTTATCGTACTCGGAACGATCGGTGAGCTCGAACAGCTGACGAGTTTTAGCGGTACACTTGTTGTCCTTCCCACAGTCCAACGTGAGGTCACGACAGAGCCCGCACAGACAAATCTGAGCCGGTTCATTGCGCAGGATGCGGTTGCGACGGCCGATCCAGTTGTTCAGGATCGTGTTGAGCAAGCCAAAGAGGTCCTTGGCGAAGTAGAACAGAATGGAGACGTCTCTCTGATTGCTGCTGTGTTGGCCTACACGGCTGAGGAGCGACCAGTCGGTGTCGTCTCAGATGACCAGCGTGTTCGAACCACGGCTCGTGGGCTTGGGGCGACAGTCACTGGAACGGTCGGTGTGATCGTTCGGGCAGTAGAGGAGGGACTTGATCGAGAGGCAGCACACGATCTCGTAAGACGGATTGACTCACACGGGCTTCATATGACTGGAACACTTCGCGAGAAGGCCGACGAGCTCATTGACGAGGCCGCTAGGTAGGGGACTCCGCGCTACCAGTTCAGTTGAACCGTCTACCAGATCGTGACTGGTGAACTACCCCACCCTACTCGCTCACGGCTGACGCCGTTCGCTCCGTGAGGAAGGGGGCTTAGCGCCTGTATTCAGCTAATCCTGACGCCTTCTACGGATTCCACAGAGCAGCTTGTCTTTTGACATCTCTTCCCGTATACTTATGACCTATAACATCATACATCATAGTACAACGGGATGCCAAAGCGTCACCCGATCGAGTTGAACCGCGCTGTTCCCGGTGGGCGCGTGGAGATATTCGCTGTCCGCGACGAGGAGTATCCGGACGGGTGGTTTTACCGGTTTCAGTACTACCACCCCGAAACCGGCGAACTGCTCCGGTACGACGACGCGCACGACGACGACGATCTCGGCTGGCATCACCGACACGTTCGATTCGGCGACGACACAGCGATCGAGTTCCACGGGCTCTCGGCGCACGTGACTCGGTTCCTAAACGAGATCGCGACGCTGACGGACACGGAGGAAACCAATGACTGAACCCGACCACGACGGCTGGCCCGACAAGTACAGTGACCCTCGTGACCGGCCCCATCCCGATGTCCTTCGCATCACCGTCGAATCGTTCGACGATGCGTTCGAGGACACGCTCACCGCGATTGACGCAGTCGCAGACAGCGACCCACAGCCCGCAGTGGTGTCGTTCGCGACGGTCGGCGAGCTGCGGAAGATTCTCACTGATCGGCGGATTGAGGTCCTTCAGACACTCATGAACACCGAGGGGGCTGCTGAGAGCATCAGCGCGCTCGCGGAGGCGCTTGATCGTGACTACAAGACGGTCCACGACGATGTCACGCTGCTGGCGGACTACGGCATTGTGTTCATCGTCGAAGACGACGACCGCTCGAAGCGCCCATACCTCCCGTACGAGCGAATCCGCCTCGATGTCGAGCTCACCGCGAGTGGCTCCGGTGAGGAGCCCGCGGCGGCGTGAAGCGCTCGTTTACAAGCGGTGCGAGGCGAATGCCACGGGGCTTGACCCCGTGGATGAAGCCGACAACTCGTGAACCAAGCCATTAACTCGAAACATCTCAAACAGAGTGGTGTGACGGCACACTTCGCGTCTGGCTTAGTCGGATAAAACAAGCCGGGTCAGACGCTCTGCCGTGACCACCAAGTAGGAGTGGGAGACTCCGAATCCACGCGCGCGGAGACTGCGCTCCCTGTGGATTCCCTCGCGGAATCTGTAAAGCGCGTCGTGGAAACGGGAAGCCTCGGGGCTTGATCCCGAGGTACTTCACACACCGTCTTAACCGCCATTTTCGGTCGATGAGTATTAAAAACTCAACATTCAAAGCCGAGCCCATTAGTGGGGTTACAGAAGCTGTAGACAGCCTTCGGGGCGAAGCGTGACAGGATGAACGCGACTCGCGTTCCGTGGTTCGTCGTGTCCCGCTCGTCGCTCGCGACGAAATTCCGCTGCTCGTCGACCGTGTACGGCGCCCCGGACGGAACGTTCAGTCGCTCTGGATTCAACCGATCCGTCAAAGAAGCCGCAGACGAACGAGATGCGGTTCGCCTCTTCGATCTGTCCGAGATTGTGTCCGTTCTCGAGAGTACACCCGACGAGTGAATCGCCTCGCGGTCAAGTTCCGAGACACGCGGCCCGCTCCGCCTGTACATCGTGGGCGAGTAGGAGAGATAGTTGACCGAAGGTGGACCAGCGGGTGAGTTAGGTGAGATTGTTCACCCCCAGTCGTCTAACCCCAACGACTCACCAGCAGTAAACGGAGTGTCAGGCGACTCAATGCCACGCCGCCAACGCCACACCCGGTCAGTCAAGACGTGAAGCGTATTCTCTTGTTTCGGTTTGATGTTGACTGAGTCCCGAAGCGCTTTCCCGGATTCCCCTGGCCCAGGCGCTTTGAGTCCGGTTTGTGGCTTGTAGAACTCAGTTTGTATCGTCGACATTACGTCTCGTTTGTCGATCTCACCACCAGAGACGGGAACCGTCTTTTGAGTGATGAACTTATCATACGCCGCGCGGTATCGTTTTCGCTTCCCTTCTGCATCAGAGTAATCCCACTCAGTCGGGTAATCGTCTTTTTCGAGGATAGAGAGCTCTTTGCCGTTCACGTAGCGAATCTCGACGCCACGCAAGTAGGACAATCGCGACGGTACAAATCCCGCATGGATGCGTGTCCGGCCAGTTGGGATCTCCCCGTCGGTCACGACTGTCGTGTCATACTCCCAGGTCGTCACGGACTCATCCGCGGGCCCAGACGCAATCACGTCTCCATCAACAACTAACTGGAGTTCATCATCCCGCGGTGGATACCCCGTTTCCGGAGCCCCATCAGCAAGCGCTTCCCGATCGTGACGCAGATACCACGTCGAAGAGGTTTCATCGGTGCCGGCTGGAAGCAACGGCTGTCCGCCATCCGCAAGCGTCAGCGCCTCTGAATACGTATATAGTTGAGCCCCCTCCGGGGTATTTTTCTTAACCGGATGCCGGAGGATCTTCACGAGTCGCTGTGCTTTGCGTTTGTTTTCCGCGACAAAGATCAGATTGAGGTTTTCGTTGAACGCGCGGCCAGCGTTTGTCAGGACGTTTGCCGGTCGACTCGTTCCGGCGACTTCAACTTCGATGACGTGCGTGATTCCGTCTTTCCGGACACGGAGATCTGGAACGGAATCCGTACTCTGGTCATCCAATATTTCGACCTCGTATCCTTCTCGCTCATAGTATTTGCGTGTCTGTTCAACGTACTCTTGGTGAAGATCACTTCCCTGTGTTGCGAACGTTGACGTTTCTGTTGTCTCTTCGGAGTCGGTGCGGTGAGGCGCACGTGAGCCGGCAGCGAACGTTTTGATATTACCGATGATCTCGGGCTTTTGTATCTGGTAGTTCAATAACGACCACGGTGTGTACGCGTAGTAGTTCGGAACGAGTTTGATGAACGCAGAGATGTCTGATTCATTGACGGCAATTTTTGTGTAGTAGTCAGTTGAGGGGTACAGGTTTCGTAACTTCGCGTCCGTATCGTGAAACCCAGCGTACAGTTCATAACACTCACGTTTGCCCTCCAGAATCCTTTGGGCGTCTTTGGCTGCTTGTTCACCGTGTTTGTATCGTTTCGTTGCGGTCCGTTTTCCCGTCTCCTCATCGACTTCGAATTTGAAATACTTGCTACTGTCCAGATCGAAGTTAGAGAGGATCTTGTTCGTGTTCGGGTCATAGAACCGCGAGAGATTGACCTGTGGGCCTTCTTCAAGCAACTTCGCCAGATCGTGTCCCGTCGCAATACCGTAGTTTGGCGGGTATACTGCGAGTCGCTGGGAAACCTGGTAATCCGAGTTTTTTCCCCTATCGATAATGACCTGAAAGAGATGTGGCAGACTTGCGTCATAGAGATGACTAAACAGATCCGTTATCGGGTGCGGGCTGCGCCAGGTAAACGGCTTCAGATCCGGGCTCTCACGGGCGATCAATCGTGATGTCGGCCGGATCGTACTCTCAAGTGGCGCCAGATCCACCGAACAGAAATCGTATCCGAAGGATCCTGGGAGATGTTCTTCACAGGCGTTTTTGACAGTGGTGAGGATACCGCTGACCTCCTCACGATCTGCGATAGTCTCTGTCAGCGCCTCGTTGATTTCAGAAAGGGCAGCTGAATCCGGGGTGATCGCGTTTTCATCAAGTTCGGTTGCGTTGGCTCCCCGGGGGAAGAAAATCCACTCCTGTTGTGAGTCACCGGGCCACGAGAGAATTTCGAGTCGGGTGATATTCGAATGTTTCCCGAAGATCTGGTTGACGACGGGCCGCAGTGAGACAGGCCGGAGGTACCGGTCATCTTGCTGGTCGCCGTCAGGCAGTGTTACTCGAACACAGCCGATGCGTGGCCACCTCGATTTGATACCCTGGGTGTCGTTGCTCATCAGCTGCTCTCCCCTGTGCGTGGTGTCGTCGCGGTTTGTCGGTGTGTTATGTCGTGTCTCATTGGGATGAATCGAGTGTTCGTGCGGTCTCGTTGGTCGCTGTCAGTGCGGTCTCGACGAACGGGTCCGGCGTCGCCTCAAGCGGATATCGCCACTGACGGGTTCGGATCTCGGGCACGGGGTTCCCGTCTTCGCGGTGAGACATCGCTTGAAATGAGACCCCAAGATCGTCGAGGTACTTGGTAACAAGCGTTGCTGGCGGCGGAACGTCATTCGTGAGCCCGCAGAGATAGTGTTGAAACGGCACACCAACAGCGGATTTCTCGAGTTGATCACCGGGCCACAAGCAGGTGAAATCTGAGAGAAACGCCTCCAGTTCGGTCCTCGACCAGTCTCGGGACTGTGCCCCGGTTTGGAGCTGCGGGAGCTGATGGACGAGTTGGCCTTCCTCAAGAACGAACACGGCTGCGTGATTGAGATATGAAACCCGTGAGGGAACAGCTGGAACCGTCACCGGTTGATAGCGGGTGGAGACGGCATCATACGACTGATTCGTAGCCAAGGATGTTCCATCTGCGTGATATACGTCAAACACCGTGTCTCTCAGCCGCCCCCAGCGGACGTTTGCGGTGATGTTGTGAAGACCTCTGTTCACATCACCAGTTGCCGCCACCGTCTCATCAGCGAGTAATTCGAGTGTTCCGTCCGGAAACACCTGCCACTTGTATGTGACTCCCTGCGGGATGAGCGCGATCAACTCGTCAGAATGCCAGTACTGATCCCGTCGTGTGTATAGGTGGGTTTGCTCACCGGCCGTTCGAACGGGATGCCGAAGACGAGAAATCATCCAGCGTGCATCCGCCTGTGAACCGGTGATAAACAAGGCGCCGGCGCTGTCCGAGCCGGCCGCAACCGTCGCGATTAGATCGCCTGCCGCAAGCGTTTCGCGTGTGCCGACAACGACGTAGTCGCTGTCACCCGTCGGTGTCGTCCGCACGAACGTATTATCAGCACATGCGTCGTCGTGCGCTTCGATGACGGTATCACCGTACTCTTTGAGCCGTTGAAGACTGGTTTGTGTGAGCGTCGTGAATGACGGTGTCTCCTGATCGGTGTTGGTTCGGCGGCGTTGTGGAGGATCCTGCGTCGGCGTAGTAAGTGACTGTTGCGTTCCGCTGGCCTCCTGTGAGATGGTGACTGTTTCAAGCGTTGGCGGGCTGCGATCCGTACACATCGGTCCGGTCCATTGATCCGGCCCGTAGTTTGGCACGTAGCCGAGATACTGCGCCAGCGAGTCAGGCGTAATCTCGACTGTTGGCGTTCCAGAGAGCGCAGAGTACAGGGCTGAAAGCGGATCTGTCTGCTCTGAGCGGCCGACAAGCCGATCAAACTCATACCCTTGTTCGAAGCTGTCGATCCCGAGAGCAGTCTCTGTAGCAGACCCGGCCGTGTCTTCGATGAATCGAGCACGGTACGCATCACGCGCAGACTCAGGCAACCCCATCGGCTTGTCGAGCAGGTCGTTAAGAACCAGAAACAGCGACGTGAGATCCGACTCGGCATACGCATCTGCGATCGCCGTCTCCGGGGTGTCTCCAAGGACGGAGAGACTATCAGCCGGGAGGAGATATCGATGTGGGTAATCGAAGTACCCGATCTGTTGTTCGAGCAAGTACGTCTCCCGATCTGTCGGTAGCAGCCGCATCCGCACGACGGTCGGAATTGACGTGTCTGTAAGCCTGTGAAGATAGGCGCCAAAGGAACTCTCTGTCCGGGACGGTGACAGCGATATGCGGCGGTCATCAACACTCATGAGCCGGTCGGTCAATACCGGGGTCTGTCCAAGCGG
Source organism: Halorubrum sp. Atlit-8R (assembly GCF_003666025.1). Classification (NCBI taxonomy): domain Archaea; kingdom Methanobacteriati; phylum Methanobacteriota; class Halobacteria; order Halobacteriales; family Haloferacaceae; genus Halorubrum; species Halorubrum sp. Atlit-8R. The sequence goes on along the minus strand of NZ_QPLV01000001.1, from coordinate 259,731 downwards.
CGTCCAGTCTTGGTGAACGACCTCAAGGCCGAATCGCTGAACAAGCAGCGGTTTCACCACCATGGCAAACCGCACGATCTCGCTGTCGACCGTTTCTGGTCGCCCCGGTGTCGGCGGCTCCCCCTCGTCTTCTGGAAACGAAATCGGCGACCACGGCCGCAACAGATACTCTTGGTGATCCACTCCCGGATACGAGAGTATCTCGATACCGCTCGCCAGATCATCCGCAAGTATCTCAGCAACGATCGGCGTCAACATTCCAACGACCGGCCCGCCCACGCGGGCCCGCGAATCCTGAACGCCAGGAGGAACGATCCGTGCCCAATACTCATCCGGTGGTGGCGTGAGTTCGGTAAGCGAGCGAGGAGTCGACGCATGTCGAGAATCTAGTAGCATTGATCCTCCCGGTGGAGATTCGATCTGACTGCCCCCACGTGAGACAACCACAAGTATGTTATCAAACACATCATCTAACCGAATTGTCGTCGATATTCGGTGGCTGATGTGACCGTGGAGAGTAGTTCATACTCGCTGTGATTATTACCTACGATCATCGCATAAGCAAAGCGAGCAATCAGCCGTATATATTCTGTTGGGCCAAAATATCACTCATGATTTTCATAGCACGTTGATCGTGAGCCGCTGGCCACTCGCGCGAGTCGGCGGCATACTTGTTGGATATTCAGTTTGTAGGGGGTCAGATCGACCCTCTACTCGCTATTTGATGATCGATCTCGATAGGCGAGCCTGCTATCGATTAGGGGGTCAAATTTTGATTAACCGTATGCTGGCAGATCAGTAGCAGATAGAAGAGTAAAAACGCATGACGTAACGCAGGTAGGGGGTTACATCACCGACTGATTAAAGAAGAATAAGAAGAAGATGTTGTCAACGGCGGCTAAGATGACGGTTCCACTGGACAGGACGGAGCCGATGATCAATCAGGTCTGTCTAGATAGATACTCTGTGGACGCTCCAATTTCTCTCCACCACAACTGAAACTCAGTCAGCCACGCTGCTGATCTGACAACCAATTGCTGAAACTACAGGTGTGATGAGTCACAACCCACTAGTGAAATGCGTTCGAGTCACCGCTCAGCAGATCAGGTATAGCACCTAAATATTTCATTATTTGTATCTTTCTCTGGAAAGTGATATTCTGAACTGAGCAGGATAGCCAGAAATATAATATATATGGTGATTCGAGCGCTCAGACCATTCCTCGTGACCGACCCCACCCTACTTCGCTCGGCCTTACAGCTCACTCGTTGAGGGTTGGGCTTTGATGTGGTTCTCGCCCTTAATTGGCGCGACGGGGCGTCTCGTGCGCCCCGCCTACCGGACGCCCTTCGGGGTCGACAAACCCACCATTCAGGGCCGGGCTACTGCGGCCCGTACTGCGTGCCACTTGTGGACGCACGGCACTAGCTGGCAGTAAAATATGGTTTGACATCCTCCTCCGCGTAAACGCGGAGGAATCCCGAGCGGTGGGAGTTTCAGGTTTGTAGTCCAATCAGTTGACTCCCAGACCTTTCGGGCACGGGTAGTCCCACAGTGTCGGACTGGTGGACTGCTGGCCATGCCAAGTGGCCGTTACCCCTATCCTTCACCGTGTATGGCGTCCCACATGTTGTTTTTGCCACGGGGACGCCGGCAGGCATCAGCGGAGTTGGAGGTATCATGTCGCGTGCTTTGAGCAGTCGGCAGAGACACACCTTTCGAGGATGTGGCGTTCACCGACTGCTCTTTCGGATACTGTCGTCCGAGAGACGAAGTCTCTCGTGATCACGAAAATCGAAGATTTTCGAACGACTTCGTTATGCGGGCGGACAGGCCGCCTCCGAAGGACGGTTCGGAATCCGCTCCGTTCCGACCGATTCCTGCCTTCACATAGAGCGGCCTGTCGGTTAAATCTCCGTATGTGAAACTCGGTACAGACGTTCGGCTAGTGGATTGCTTCCCACTATGTCAGCTTCATCACCCGCCTGAAGGCGGGTGTATTCGCCTTGCCGTCTCTATAACATAACGGCTGTGAAAGCTCGTGTCGGCTTCCCCTCCGGCCTACTCGCGTCGCGCTTCCGACTGAGTGTCGGAACCCCTCGCTCCTTGAGGCCGGAGGCTCCGCATCGAAACCTGCTGAATGAACGTGGCTTTCTCTTCTGCCTGCGCAATTCTCTTTTGACGGAGTTCTTCTGGCCTCCGTGCCGGAAGGAGTGTTGACCTGTTTTCACCGCCTCCAGCATAGTCTTCTTATTCTTCTTTAATCAGTCGGGTTGGTTATCCCCTACCTCTCTTCTATCATGCGATTTTGATCAGTCACCTACTACCACCTCGCTGGAGTTTTCTTTGACCCCCTACTGAACCCCCTACTTCGTACCAACGAGTGCCATTCGGTATCCAATGGGGCGACAGCAACCACAGAAGGAAACACTCGCCGTGAGGTTGGGTCGAACCTTCCAGAAACGGTTTGTATTCCCCGAATTGGGTGAGGGCCGGACAAAATCCCGCCCGAAGAGCCCATGACCGAAACAACAACCCCAGTCGAGCCAGCATCGATGGCGACACTCGCGATCGCAGACGGCGGCACCGCAGCCACAGAGATCCAGTCGGATCCGTGTTTCACAATCAAAATCGAATGCGGGGACGCCACGCGACGTCGCTACCGATTCGAACCGCGACAGGAGCGTTCCGGGTGGTGGCGCTCTGTCGACGAATGGACCGGGACGAGCTGGGAATGCCACGATCGAGAGTGCGTCCGCTCGGTCTCGCTCACCGTCGACGGAGGTTCGATCATGTCAACTACCCCACCCTAAACGCCCTCGGCGTTTTGAGGGTGGGGCTTGTCCATGAACTCGGCGTCGAACCCTTTCGGGTAGGCGGCGAATCCGCCACTCGGTGTCACCGTTCCAGACTTCAGGGCGAGTTGACTGTCGCCCGTCCGCCGAGACGACTGTTGGCCTCGACGGACATACCGCATCCCGATGTTCTTCGCCGCATTGTAATCCGCGTTCGCTTCCGACTCACACTTCACGCACCGGAAGTCGTTACGAGTCGCACGATTCTCCTCGGCTGTGAATCCACACTCGGCGCACCGTTGCGATGTGTATGCCGACCCCACTTGCTTCACCGTGATACCTTCCGCTTCGGCTTTATACTCTACTTGCTCGTACAGCGTTCGGAACGCCCACTTGTGCCCCCACGACGCACCCGTTCGTTCGCGGATATCGGTCAAGTCCTCGAACGCGATCACGTCGCACTCGTATCGAAGTGCTCCATCCACAATCGCGTTCGACGCTTGGTGAATCACGTCACGAACGTATCGTAGTTCGCGTCCACTTGATTGTTCGAGCGTTCTGTGGGCGCTTCGCGTGCCTGTCTGTTGGAGTCCTACACGGACTTTCTCGAACTCACGGAGGGTATGTGAGAGTTCGCGCCCATTGATGAATCGTGCTGTGCTAGTGACGGCGAGGTTTTCAATACCGAGGTCGACCCCGAGAACCGTTCCGTCCTCGGCGGTATCTCGCTCGGTCTCGGTCTTGGGTCGGCGGAAGCCGATGTGCAAAAAGTAGTCACCGTCACGAGCGGTGAGTGTGCTTTCCGTGACGCTCCAGTGGTCGGAGTCGAAGTACTGCCGTTGGTAGCCATCCTCGGCTTCAGGGAGCGCAAGGTCACATCGGACGCGACTCTCCGTCGTGGAGAGCGACACTGTATCGTCATCGAACAGCGTCATCGTTCGAGTGTCGTACGTTACCGTGGGTGCGGTGAACGTGGGTTTACTGACCTGCTTGCCGTTCGAGCGGCGTTCGAGACAGCCGGTGATAGCTTGTGCGGCTTGGTGGGTGGCGAGGATCGCGTGCTGACTCCCGAGGTCGGTTTCCTCGCGCACGTCGTCGTAGGCGAGGGGTTGTACGTCGCTCTTGGCGTTACACTTCCCCCACGCCATGTCCGTGGCGAGTTGGCAACCACGCTTCCACTCGGAGATGGTTTCCTCAAGCAACTCGCGTTGCTCGCCATCTACCGAGAGGCGGGTGATTGCCGTCCGACGCACGTAGTCGTCTGCCACGTATTCAATGTGTATAAGTGGCTATTTATAGACTGGTGTTTGTGACAGATACGAACGCGCTCCTCCCCTCCCTACTCGCTCCCTTCGGTCGCTCCTTGAGGAAGGGGACTCCGCGCTACCGCTTCAGTTGAAATCTTCCCCGAGCTAAGTTGCCAATCCAAGCTGGATCTCTGTAGCACAGCGCATCGCGTCACACACTCGCATACGCGTTGAGTGGAGGGTGCCGTCGGATCAATTGTTGATGCCGTGATGTCAGATGTAGTCATGTAAACAGCGAAACCTCCTGCTTGTGACTGAGCGATGCGGATCCGGGACAGCACAAACAGCGCGCGGAGGGAGCTCCTGCGCTGTCTGTCGATCGTCCCTCTTAGAGTGGGAGAAAAGGACGACCAAATATAGTTGTTTCGTGAATTAACTAATGTTTGTTGGTTAGATTCTGTCGACGGAGGAGCACCGGGTCTATCACGTAGCGAATACTTCTCTGGTTGTACGAGTACAATTGTGGGCGCGAGAATCGTACTTCATTCTCAAAGGGTGAGGTGGAGCATTTCAGGAGGCTTTCTCCTCGATTCTCCGTAAATTAAATCGGAGTATCCAACATATCGAGATAATGGCTCACTGTTCCGATGCGGAGATTTGATGAACAGTAGGATCAGTGATCGTAACTAGCGGTTCTTGTTCAGCAAGCGCCCAACGTTTGATTTTGCGAAGCGACAACACCTCGCGGTGTAATCTGATACAACCCAGAAGAGTCAGCGGGGCCGATCCGATGAATTAGTCCTTCGTCAGCAAGGATAGGCAAGCGTGTATTGATGTAGTCTCTATTCTTGTCTTGAATCATCACAAGATTAACCGCTGTATCCCGTCGACCGTCCGAAAGCGCTTCAAGAATTTGGAAGTCTGTCGGGTGGACAAGCCGTGTGCGCATCTTGGTTGTGAGTATATGCTAATGGAATATAGTTACTATAGTCACAAATTAGTACAGATTTACACCGTGTGGCTTTTGTCTACGGTATCCGATTTTTACCTATGAGTGATCGGCAGACGGCATGGTTGCTTCTTCCGCGACCAATCCGGCGGCTGCCTGCCGACTTAGCAGCGGTCGTTGTACTCACGCTGCTCACATTGGGGAGTGTCTTTCTTCCAGTCATAAATGAGACGCCGCTGCGAGTTATTTTCGGTTTAGGCTTTGTCTTGTTTCTCCCCGGCTACGCACTGATTGCGGCGTTGTTTCCTGAAAAGGGTCAAACAGCTACAGAAGACGACGAGCAGACACAGACGGAAGTTGGAACTGAAACTGGGACAGAACCGAGCCCAGTTCCGGACACTGACACAGCAGAGGTAGACGATTCACAGGCCGCCACTCCCAGCGAACACGCACACCAGCGGGAGGGAATAGATGGAATCGAACGGGTCGCGCTCTCGTTTGGCTTATCCATTGCCATTGTACCGCTCATCGGGTTAGTCCTGAATTTTACACCATGGGGGATTCGACTGGCACCGATTGCTCTGTCAGTCACCGTGTTCACGTTTGTCTGTGTGGGTGTCGCAGCACGACAACGCCACAAATTGCCTGCTGAAGAGCAGTTTCAAGTGCCGTATCGATCGTGGATCGGAGCCGGGAAGGCCGAACTGTTTAATCCAGATAGCCGGATGGATGCGGCGCTTAATCTCGCACTTGCGGTCTCGGTGTTGCTAGCTGTTGGCAGTGTCGGGTACGCAGTTGCTGTCCCACCACAGGGTGAACAGTTCTCTGAATTTTATTTACTGAGTGAATCCGAGGATGGTGAATTAGTCGCGGACGGCTATCCGGAGGAGCTTACAGTTGGTGAGCAGAGCGAATTGATTGTTGGGATCGGCAACAACGAGTATGAGACAACGACGTACACAGTTGTTGTCCAACTCCAAACGGTAGAACGAGACGGGAATACCACCGTTGTACGTGACCGTGAAGAGATTGACCGATTTCAAACTACAGTAGATCATAACAGTACACATCACGAACCACACACATTACGTCCGACACAGTCGGGAGAGGATCTCCGTGTCAAGTATTTACTGTACAAAGGGACCGCGCCGGAATCGCCCGCAGAAGAGAATGCGTATCGGGATCTTCATATCTGGATTGACGTTGTTGAGTCCCGGTAGAGACCAGCAACGTTTCTGTTGATGTGTGACAATGTGTCAATAGCCAGACGAATTTGCTGCGTAGGCGAGTAGAAGTCCAAAGGCGAGCGCAACACCCACAGCAAAAAACGTCACTGAGGATGTCTCCGCAACGATATCAAGCACCGTCATTTCCTTTTCAATATATCTGGCAGGAACTATTTAACAGAAACCGTCTGTTCTCAGAACAAGGAGAATATCTACAGCTTCAGGGCGGAGATGAATCCAACAAGGTGGACCCACCGATCCGTCTCTTGCTGTGAGGAACGCCCGAAAACGGTTCAATATACTCGGGAAGGTCCACTACTCGTCGGTCGCGATGTCGTCGAACTTCGAGACGATCCGACGCTGTATCGGCGCGTCGAGTCCGTTGAAGACCTGCGCGGCAGGCCGCCGGAGTTCCTACGTCCAGTCGTTACTCCTCGTCATCGATCATTTCGGCGACCTCGGCGCGAGAGACGGCCTCACTCACACCCTTCCGCATCGCGTACTCCTCGGCCGCGATGCTCGCCAGCATATCACGTGACGCACCCGGGTGCTCCGTCGCGTCCCGGATCGCGTGCCGGAGGAACTCGCTCCGAGAGGTGTAGCCCTCTTCTCTCCAGGCCGCGTCGATCTCCACCAACTGGCGCTCGGTGACGCGCACGTTGATCGTCGTCTCGGGGTCGTCGATACCGCTATCGTTCGTACCCGTTTCAGATATACGTGTGTATTATCTCCGCGGCCATATAGGTACTCTCTACCTGGAGACTGTCGCCCTCGATGTTTGGACGGCCAATCCACGCTCCGAGTAAGGACGGGGGAGTCCCGCCGAGACCTATGAATACATCGTACACATAGCAAACAGTGTGCCCACCATCTCCGCCCGCGTCTCTGACGACCTCGAAGCCGAACTCGAGGCGTACCTCGAGTCCGAGCGTCTCGACCGGAGTACGGCAGTCAGGAAACTCCTTGCTGAGGGGCTCGACGAGTGGTGCCGGGAACGCGCGCTCGACTGGTTCGCGGATGGTGAGGTATCGCTTGCCAGGGCCGCCGGGCTCGCGGAGATGTCGGTCTGGGAGTTCGCGCGGCTCGTCAGAGAATCTGACCGCCCGTGGGTTTCGTCCGATCACCTCGAAGCCGACCTCGACAACCTGTGACCTGGATCTTCGACGCGACCTCACTAATCTACCTCGCGAGGGCGGAACGGCTGGGCGTCGTCGAGAAACTTTCGGACCCGCAGCTCGTCCTCGAATGGGTGTACCACGAGGTCGTGACCGAGAGGGTCGAAGCGGGTTACAACGACGCGCGCTGGATCGAGCGGGCGGTCGAGGGCGGGAACCTCGACGTCGTTGAGGTCAACTTCGACGGCTCCACGGTCGCGACACGGCTTGAGCGTCATTCAGGGCTGAGCAACGCCGATGTCGCGGTGCTCGCGTGTGCCGACGCGCGCGACGGCGTCGCGGTAATGGACGAGGCCGCGGGTCGCTCGGCGGCTGCGGTCGGGGGGGTCGAGACACGCGGGACCGCGCACGTCTTCCTCCCGGCGGTGAAACGCGGAAAGTTGTCCGCCGAGGCGATCGACGCGATGATCGACCGTGGCTGGTACGTCGCGCCGGACGTGTACACCAGGAACGTCGGGAAGTTGGAGTCGTTCGAGTAACGACTATTACGGCTCGTGAGAGAGGCTTCGGTATGGTATCGCCCCTCCGGCTATCAGAGGAACAAAAAGAACGAATGCGGCGCGGCCGAGTCAGTTCCGGGGTCGCAACCGACGAGGCGGACATCGATGAGATACTCTACGACTGAGTTCGGGCGTCGATCTACTCCTCGCTGTTATTTTCCTCGTTGATCTCACCTTCGGCCCGCAACGTCTCGTCCGCGAACTCCCGGATTCGCTTCTTCTCCTCGGCGCTCATGTCGACCGCCTGCGCGCTCTCGATCTGGCCGTTCACGACCGCGTTCTGTTGCGGGCCCCATACTTCCGGCGGTTGCGTGTTAATATACTCGGCCCACCGGATCACCTGCTCGTAGCGGGGCGGTCGCTCGGGACCGTCATCGCTTCCGGCCGAGCCCTCTTTAGGTGTTTGTGAGTCGCTCATAGCGGTCTTCGACGTCGAGTCGTTCGACCCACATTTCGAGCCGGTCGCGGGAAAGCGTTTCTTCGAAAACAGTGTAGAGGTGCGCGGCGTCTTCGAGGTCGGTCCGACCGCCGAGCGAGAGCTTGTACGCGATCTGGAGTTCGAGCGGGCCGATGGGGACCGTCTCGCCGCCGACGTGCGCGTCGATCGCGTTCGCAAGCGACGCGCGGTCGAACTCGTCCTTCGGGAACTTCAGTTCGAGGTGTGGCGTCATCTCGCCGTCCGGCGCGACCCAGATGTTCGTCCCGCTGGCGAGGTTCCCGTACGTGTCCGAGAGCGGCATCGCCGGTCCCCAGTACCCCTCACGCTCCAGTTCGGCGACGAGGTCGTCGATCCGTTCCGACGAGCAGCGCTCGATGAACACGTCGACGTCCTCGGTCGAACGCGACCGCCCGGCGAGTATCGCGACGTAGCCCGCGACGAAGACGTGGTCGATGTCGAGGCGCGAGAGCACCCGAGAGAATCTGACCGCGAGCTCGTCAAGGCGATTGGGCTCGCGGTCGACGACGAGTCCGCGGTCGGTGAGGTCGACGCCGCCCATACACGGTCGTCGATGCGACCGCGGATAAAATTCCGCTTCGATCTGACGGCTCTCAGAAACCGAGCCCGAAACGCCCGGTTCCGAACCGACCCGCCGCGGGCTCAGAACAGCCCGGGCACGAAGACGTAGCTCAAGAGCATCCCGAACAGCCCGGCGAACAGCGCGAACAGGGCCATCGGGACGATGGCCTTGCGGAGCAGGTCGCCCTCGCGGCCGGTGATGCCGACGACGCCGCAGATCGCGGCGACGTTCAGCACGGAGACCATGTTGCCGAGGCCGCCGCCGACGTTCTGGAGGCTGACGACGATCGTCCGGGAGAGCTCGACCGTCTCGGCGGCGTTGTACTGGAGCACGCTGAAGAGGATGTTCGAAGAGGTGTTGCTCCCGGTCATGAAGGAGCCGATGGCGCCGATCCACGGCGAGATCATCGGGAGCAGGCCGCCGGCGCCGATCGCGAGCGCCCGGCTGAGCGCTTCCATCATGCCGAGCAGGTCCGCGGTGTTCGTCTGCGACTGGATCATCACCTGCGTCATCGACACCGCGATGATGAGCGTGAGCGCGGCGGGCGCGACCTGCTCGACCGACCGCCGCCACGCGGCGCCCATCTCGTCGAGGTCCATCTTGTGGATGAGACCGGTGAGGACGGCGATGGGGATGAACGGCATCGTCCCCGGCAGGTAGAGGTACTGGAGCGTGTACCCGAGCTCCGTGCCGAGGATCGAGTCGATGCTGACGGAGAAGCTCTGGATCCACGCGAGCACCTCGGTCCCGGCGAGGGTGAGGTCGGGCCACCGCGTGACGAGCAGCGCGAGGGCGACGAGCAGGTACGGCGTCCACGCGAGCAGCACCGACATCTCTTTTTTCGGCTGGTCGCGGGAGATCTCGTCGAGGTCCAGCCCGCCGAGCCAGGTGTCGCTCCACCGCGAGTCGCTCGGGAAGTCCCACTCGCGGTCGGGGACGAGGACGTCGTTGTTCGCGAGCAGGAGCCCGACGCCGAGGACGACGAACCCGGCCGCGATGTCGGGGAGGGCGGGCCCGACGATCCACGCGATGGCCAGCTGCGTCCCGCCCGTGACGGCGCCGAGCAGGAGCGCGAACGGCGCGATGGGGAGCGTGTCGCGGACGGCGCCGCCCACGCTCCGCCCGCCGTCGGCGTCGCCGAACCAGTACGTCAGGAAGAACACGCCGAGCAGGCCCCAGAACACGTAGGTCACCCCCGTGACGACGCCGGACCACGCGGAGACCATCGAGAGGAACTCGCCGACGCTCATCGAGCCCGACAGCGCCGGTTCGATGACGGCGCCGGTACCGCCGATGACCGGGGTGCCGGCCGCGCCGAACGGCGGGTTCGGCGCGTTGAAGAACAGGCCGAACACCGCGGCCGCCAGCGGCGGGAAGCCGAGCCCGATGAAGAGCGGCGCGGCGAGCGCGCCGGGAGTGCCGAACCCGGCCGCGCCCTCGATGATCGTCATGAAGCCGAGGCCGATGAGCAGGACCTGGATGCGTCTGTCCTCCTCGATCTGGCCGAAGTACCAGCGGATGGTGGCGATGGCGCCGCTTCCCTCGAGGTAGTTCATCAGGAGGATGGCGCCGAAGACGATGAGGATGATGTCGACCGCCTGGAGCGCGCCGTAGACGGCCGACGCGACCAGCCAGTCGAGCTCCATGCCCCAGTACGTCAGTCCGATCCCGCCCGCGAGCAGCCACCCGACGCCCATCGCGCGGGCGGCCGACCACCGCAGTCCGGCGAGCAGGACGAACGCGACGGCGATCGGAATGACGCCGACGAACGCTAGCGTGAGGACTGTTGTCATAGTTGTGTCAGTTGCCCGTACCTTGGCGTCCCGCAACGAACCATATGTAAGTTTCTTTTCTGACGAAACTTCCCGAACTGATCGGGACACGGGAGCGCCCATCGCGGCCGGACGCGCGTTACATATCGCGTCGAGAGATCGTATGGGGGGACGGCCCGGGACACCGGGTGCGCCCGGGCCAGGGCGGGTCGGCGCCGTCGGCTTCAGGTGGGCTTATGTATCCCCCGACCGGAATCGCGAGCATGGACGACCACTCGCACGAGCCCGACCCGGACGCGCGCGTGACCGCCCCGATGCAGGAGTTCGGGACCCGTGAGGTCGGTATCGGCGCGGCCATCACCCTGATCGGCCTAGTGATCGCGTACGCCGTTCCGTTCCTCGCCACCTTCTGAGCGCCGCCGGCGCTCTCCGGGCACGGCTATCGACGGGAAATCGCCGCCAGCGGCGCTCTCAGCGCGGGTACCAGGCGAGCGGGTGGTCCGCCGTGAGCTCCAAGGAGACCGGCTCGTCGAGGTCGAACTCCTCGACGTGGTTGTGGAGGCAGTGGACCGCCTCGCCGGAGTCGAGCTCGACCCGGTAGACGAACGAGGGGCCGACGTACTGGCGGGAGGTGACGACACCGTCGGCGAGCTCCGGGCTCGCCGGCGTCGCGCGGAGGTCGTCGGGGCGGACCAAGACGTCGACGGGCGCCCCGTCGTAGACGGTGTCGTATCCCTCCAGCGTGACGGCGTCGAAGCGGCCGATACCGGTGTCGACCTTCCCGTCGCGGAGCTCGCCTTCGAGGAACGACGCCCGGCCGAGGAAGGAGGCGACGAACTTCGACTCGGGGCGCTCGAAGACTGACTCGGGGCGGCCGACTTGCTCGATCTGCCCGTCGTTCATCACGGCGACGCGGTCAGAGATGGACAGCGCCTCCTCCTGATCGTGGGTGACCGAGACGGCGGTGACGCCCGCCTCCTTCAGGATGCGGCGCACCTCCTCGCGCATCTCCACCCGGAGGCGCACGTCGAGGTTCGAGAACGGCTCGTCCAAGAGGAGCACCTCGGGCTCGGGCGCCAGCGAGCGGGCCAGCGCCACGCGCTGCTTCTGCCCGCCCGAGAGCTGGTCCGGCGTCTTCTCGCCGTGGTCGGTCATCTCGACCAGTTCCAAGAGCTCGTCGACGCGCGCCTCGCTCTCGGCGGCGTCGGCGTCCGACAGCCCGAACGCGATGTTCTCGCGGACGGTGAGGTGGGGGAAGAGCGCGAAGTTCTGGAAGACGATGCCCACGTCGCGCCGCTCCGGCGGAACGAACGACCCGTCGCCGGCGACGACCTCGTCGCCGAGGGTGATGTGGCCCTCCGTGGGCTCTTCTAGTCCCGCGATGGTGCGCAGCGTCGTCGTCTTGCCGCATCCGGACGGGCCGAGGAACGTCAGCAGCTCGCCCGACCGGACGTCGAGCGAGACGTCCTCGACCGCGGTCTCCGGGCCGAACGCCTTCGTCACGTCCGACAGCGACAGGACGTGGTCGGCGTCGCCGCCGGCCGACCGCCGGTCGTCCGAGTCGTCGCGGGGTCGCTCGCTCGTCGCGTCGTCCGACTCGACCGAGCGCGTCGTGCCGACTGGTTCCGTGGATGCCATCGATGAGAGGCGGGCGCCGGGCCGACCGGCGTCCCGCGGTTGCCGCCACATACTTTAGGAGTGCCTAAAAGCGTATCGCTCGCTCTCGCGGCGTCGAAATCGGGTGGTCGCGGGGACGGACCGCGGACGGTCGAATTCCCAACGCGCCGCTCCCCGGCGGGTCAGGCCAGTTCGCGGTCGATCACGTCGCGGTGGTCCCGTATCGCGTCGGCGGAGAGCGCGACCGACTCGTCGCCGACCGAGAGCGAGAGCGTCCCGTCCGTCGTCACCTCGCCGAGCCGGAAGACGGGGAGGTCACCGACCTCGGCGGCGACGCCCTCGGGGTCGGTGGTCTGGACGAGGAGGCGGCCGGGCGTCTCGTCGAAGGCCGCGACGCGGTCGGGGAGGGTCGCGTCGACGCCGGCGTCGTCGGTCACCAGCTCGGCGAGCGCGACCGCGAGCCCGCCCTCGCTCACGTCGTGGGCCGCGAGCGTCGACTCGTGGCGGGCGGCCGCCGCCAGCGACGCGACGAGTCCGCCGAGGTCGTCGGCGCCGCCGGAGTCGTCGGGCAGCGCCGGGAACCGGTCGCTGCCACCGGCGTGCGCGAGGTACTCGGAGCCGCCGAGCGCGTCGCCGGCCGCGCCGACGAGCAGCAGCTCGGAGTCGACCGCGCGGTCGGCGTCGAGCGCGGCCGGCGGCGCGTCGTAGCCGCGCGTCGTCCCCAGCACCGCGAGCGTCGGGGTCGGCGGGATCGGGCCCTCGACGCTGTCGTTGTACAGCGAGACGTTCCCGCCGACGACCGGGGCGTCGAGCGCGGCGCAGGCGTCGGCGAGCCCGTCGACGATCCCCTCGAACGCGCCGTACACGTCCGGCTTCTCCGGGTTGCCGCCGTTGAGGCAGTCGACCGCGGCGAGCGGGACCGCGCCGGTCGCGGCGAGGTTCGTCGCGTTCTCCAGGGCGACGGCGCGGGCGCCCTCGTACGGCGCGGCCGCGGTCCACTTCGGGTTCGCGCCGGAGGCGAGCGCGAGGCCGACGCCGTCGCCGGACTCGTCCGCGCCGCCGTCGGCCCCGTCCTCCGCTTCCGTCTCCCGGATCGCGAGCAGCGCGGCGTCGTCGCCGGGCTTCAGGGCGGTGCGCGTGCCGACCTCGTGGTCGTACTGGCGGTACACCCAGCGCTTGCTCGCGGTCGAGGGGGCAGAGAGGACGGCGGCGACCGCCTCGTCGAGCGGGGGCTCGTCGTCCGGCAGGTCGCGCTCGGGTTCGCTCGGCGGCTCGCTCGGCAGGTCGTTCATCGGCGCGCCGTCGGCGAGGAACTCGGCCGGCGCGTCGACGACGACCTCGGACTCCCCGTCGCCGTCCGCGTCGCCCGCGAACTCGCAGACGTAGTTCCCCTCGGTCACCTCGCCGATGACGGAGCAGCCGAGGTCGAACCGCTCGGCGAGCGCGGCGACGCGGTCGACGTCCGCGGGCGCGACCTCGTAGCACATCCGTTCCTGGCTCTCGGCGAGCAGGATCTCGGTGGCGTTCATGTTCGGCTCGCGCTGGTGCACGCGGTCGAGCTCGATGCGGGCGCCGAGGCCGCCCTTCGCGACGAGCTCGGAGGAGGCGCCGCCGAGGCCGGCCGCGCCGAGGTCGCGGGCCGAGCGGACGAGGTCCTCGTCGAGCAGCGCCTCGTTACACTCGATCAGGCGCTTCTCGGCGTAGGGGTCGCCGACCTGGACCGCGGGGCGGTCCTCGGTCTCCGCGTCCTCGGCGAGGTCCTCGCTCGCGAAGGAGGCGCCGCCGAGCCCGTCGCGGCCGGTGCCGTTGCCGACTAAGACGAGCTTGTTGCCCGGCTCCTGCGCGGTGGCCGTGACGAGCCGCTCCTCGTTCGTCAGGCCGACGCAGGCGACGTTGACGAGGGGGTTCCCCTCGTAGCCGCCGTGGAAGGCGACGCTGCCGCCGACCGTGGGGACGCCGATACAGTTCCCGTAGTGGGAGATGCCCTCGACGACGCCCTCGAAGAGGTACCGGGAGCGCTCGCGGTCGAAGCCGCCGAAGTACAGCGAGTCGAGCAGCCCGACCGGGTACGCGCCCATGCTCATCGTGTCGCGGACGATGCCGCCGACGCCGGTCGCCGCGCCGTCGAACGGGTCGACGAAGGAGGGGTGGTTGTGGCTCTCGACGCCGAACGTGACGTAGGTGTCGCCGTAGTCGTCGGCGTCGCGCTCGGCCGCGGGGTCGTCGGCCGCGTCGGGCTCGGGCAGCGCGAGGACCGCGGCGTCGTCGCCGGGGCCGACCACGACCTGGTCGCCCTCGCTGTCGAACGCCGACAGCAGGGGCCGCGAGGAGCGGTACGCGCAGTGCTCGCTCCAGAGGTTCTCGAACAACGCGGCCTCGGCCGCCGTCGGCTCCCGACCGAGCTCCGCGGTCACGAGCTCGTGGTCCGCATCGGACAGACTCATTCACTTACGTGGTCACCGAGCCGGGTCTAATGCTTTTCTATACGCACGTTCGTGTGTATTCGAGGACAGCGGCGCCGACGCGACGCGAAAGCGACCAACGGTCGTTGTGCGGTGGCGCGTGCCTGCGAGGCCGCCCCGCGGCCGAGCAGCACCGCGCGAGGGAGTCGCTGGCGCCGGAGCGAAGCGGAGGGGCCAGCGACGAGGCTGTGGAGGTGTGAGGCGCGGGGCTGTGCGGTCGGGGTAGGACTCAGAGGGGCAGCCGCGCGGCGAGCGTGCGCCCGCCCCACGGCTGGGGCTTTGGCGGCGTTCGCCACCGATCCGCCAGCAACGATTTATAAACCAGCGCTCAGAAGCCCGCGACTAGTTATAGGAAGACGGTCACCGCGGCAAAGACCACAACCGTCCCGGCCGCGCCGAGCGCCATCGCCTTCGCGTTGAGGCGGACCGCCTTCTTGCGGTCGGCGGCGAGCGCCTCCTCGTTCTGTATCTCGTTCGCCCCGTCGCCCACGTCGAAGACGCCCATCCCGGCGAAGCCGATACAGAAGCGCTCGCGGTACTGCAACGCCCCCATCGCGGCGCCGTACAGCGGGACCACGGCGGCGATCAGCGACCACCGCGGCCACGCGAGCGCGACGGCCGCCGCGACGTAGACGGCGGCGACCAAGAGCGACCCGACGCCGAGGAGGAGCCGCCGTCGCTGTTGGGTCGGTCCGATGTTACACACGCCCGGTTGGTACTCCATATCGCCGGAACGGGCGGGAGAAGCAAAGCCCCAACGGATCGGTGACGGATCGGACGGGGCCGCGGCTGACGATGGTTTATTACGGACCGGCCGGAACCGGATCACGAACACAGATGGGGGACCGCGACCGAGAGCGACGAGCGCGGGACCTGCGGCGGTACGAGACGATCCTCGAGTCGCTCGACGACGCCGTCTACGCAATCCGTCCCGACGGCACGATCGTCTACGTCAACGAGCGGTACGCGGAGATGAAAGGCGTCGACCGCGATGAGCTCCTCGGTACGGACATCTACGACTGGGTGAGCGAGGAGACAGCGGAGCGCGCGCGGCGGGAGCGCGCGGCGATGCGCGAGGAGGGCCGCGACGCCGGCTCCATCGAGTACGAGTTCGAGCCGGTCGACGGCGAGCCGTTCCCGGCGGAGATGCGGTTCGGGCCGACCGAACTCGGCGACGACGGAGAGCTCGGCCGCGTCGGGGTGATCCGAGACGTGAGCGAACGGCGGCGACGGGAGCGCGAGCTGGAGCGTCAGAACGAGCGGCTCGAAGAGTTCGCGAGCATCGTGTCACACGACCTCCGGAACCCGCTCGACGTGGCGCAGGGGCGCCTCGAACTCGCCCGAGAGGAGGTCGAGTCCCCGCACCTCGACGCGGTGGCCCGCGCCCACGAGCGCATGGCGACGCTCATCGACGACCTCCTGACGCTGGCGCGCGAGGGCGTCGACGTGGAGTCGACGGAGGCGGTCGACCTCACCGCGGTCACGCGGGAGTGCTGGCGGGGCGTCGACACCGCGGACGCGACGCTGAACGCGGCGGCGTCCCTGACGGTCCGCGCGGACCGGAGCCGGCTCAAACAGCTGCTGGAGAACCTGATCCGGAACGCGGTCGAACACGGCGGCGAGGCGGTCGCGGTCACGGTCGGCGATCTCGACGATGGCTTCTACGTCGCGGACGACGGGCCGGGGATTCCGGAAGGAGAGCGTGACGCGATCTTCGAGGCGGGGCACACGACCGACCCGAACGGGACGGGCTTCGGGCTCGCCATCGTCGAGCGGGTCGCCGAGGCACACGGCTGGACGGTGTCGGTCGCCGCGAGCGACGCGGGCGGCGCGCGCTTCGAGTTCACCGGCGTCGACGTCGAGTGACGGACGCGACCCGGGGACGGGAGGCGGCCGACCGGTCCGCCTCGCCGCGGTGGCAACCCTGAAATGCGCGCCGCGCGAGGTGGTCGTGTGAAACGGATCCAGCTCGGCAACACCGTCTTCGAGGGCGAAAACGACGTGTACCTGCTCGACGGCGAGACGACGGCGCTCGTCGACACCGGCGTCGCGCTCCCGGACGTGCGCGGGGAGTTGGTCGACGGCCTCGCCGAGCACGGCCGCTCGTTCGCCGACGTGGACGCGGTCGTGCTCACCCACTGGCACCCGGACCACGCGGGGCTCGCGGGCGAGGTACAGGCCGCGGGCGGCGCCGACGTGTACGTCCACGAGGCGGACGCCGGCCTCGTCGACGGGACCGAGACGCCGCTGTTCGCCGACCGCGACCTCCAGCGCGAGACGTTCGAGCGCTGGGGGATGCCCGCGGCCGACCGCGAGCGACTGACGGGGTTCTTCGACGCGGTCAGCGCGGACCTCTCCGGTGACCCCGCCGACGTGACGACGTTCGGCGACAGCGACGTGATCGAGGCCGGCGGCGTCGAACTCGAAGCCCTCCACCTGCCGGGCCACACCGCGGGGCTCTCCGGGTTCGCGTTCGACCCCCGAACCGTCCCCGACCACGAGCCCGTGGCGGGGGACGACGCGACGGAGGAGGCCTTCACCGGGGACGCGCTGCTCCCGAAGTACACCCCGAACGTCGGCGGCGCGGACGTGCGCGTCGAGGGGGCGCTCGCCGCCTACGCCGAGAGCCTCGCGCGGCTCGTCGCGCGCGACTTCGACGCCGCCCACCCCGGCCACCGCTGGCGGATCGACGAGCCGAGCCGCCGCGCGGCGACGATCCTCGACCACCACCGCCACCGGACCCGCCGGGTGATCGACGTGCTCGACGAGTCGGGGCCCGCGACCGCGTGGGAGGTGTCGGCGGCGCTGTTCGGCTCGCTGGAGGACATCCACGTGCTCCACGGCCCCGGCGAGGCGTTCTCGCACCTCGACCACCTCGCGGCCGCCGGCGTCGTCGAGCGCGACGGGACCGCGTACCGCCTGGTCGACCCCGAGCCCGACGTGGACGCGCTGTTCCCGACGACGCCGCTCGACGACCTCGTCGACGGGAGCGAGGACGCGTAGGGGAGCGGTCCGGACGCTCGGCCGAGTCGCCCGCTCGGGGCACCGGTGACGCCAGCCCGGAGCGGTGAGCCCCCGGACCGGGCGGCCGACGCCGTAAGCTATTCCCGGCGGCCGGCGTATTCGGGGACGTGAAGCGGGACGCCCTCGTCGCGGTCGCGGTCGCCCTCCTTGCCCTCGTCGCGCTCGGCGTCGCTGCCGCGACGCTGAACACCGCCGTCGACACGGGTAGCGGCGGGTTCGGCGGAGGCGGCGGCGAGGCCCCGAGCGTCGGGTCGGACACCGGCGACCCCGGCGTGCTCTCCTCGTCGGGCGAGGCCGGCGAGTTCTCCGCGTCGGGGCTCTGTTTCCCGTCGCTGCGGGAGCCGCCGGCCGTGTTGGCGCTGCTCGTCGGACTGACGCTGCTCGCCGCGATCACCTACCGCGACACCGCGTCGCCGTTCGCGAGCGTCGCCGTCGCGAGCGTGATGGGCGCCCCCATCGGGGTCCTCTTCTGGGTGCTGTCGACGTGCCGCTCGGTCGCGGAGAGCGTCACCGTCTCGCTCGGCCTCGGCGGCAACGGGACGAGCATCCTGCCGGCCGGCGCCGTCGGCGGCGCCGGCGTCGGCGGCGGCGAGGGCGCGGCGTCGGCGCCGCAGATCCTGTTCGCGCTCGTCGTCGTGGTCGCGGTGATCGCCAGCGTCGCCGCGCTGCTCCTCGCCGGCGGCGACGACGAGACGGACGGGGACGCGGCCGCGCGGGCCGAGGAGCCGGCCGAGGACCCGCCGGACCTCGACGCGATCGGCCGGACCGCCGGCGAGGCCGCGGACCGGATCGAGTCGTCGGACGCGGACAACGAGGTGTACCGCGCGTGGCGGGACATGACGGACGTGCTCGACGTCGACCGGCCCGCCTCCTCGACGCCCGCCGAGTTCGCGACCGCCGCGGTCGACGCCGGCGTCGACGAGGAGCCGGTGACCGCGCTCACCGAGGTGTTCGAGCGCGTGCGGTACGGCGGCGAGGACGCGACCGACGACCGCGAGCGCCGCGCCGTCGAGGCGCTGCGCCGGATCGAGGAGCGACACGGGGGCGACTCGTGACGCGCGACCGGTCCGCGACCGCGAGCGCCGGACCCGACGGGGGTGAGCCGTAGTGCGACCGCTCGCGATCGTCGGGGTGGCGGCGGTCGCCGTCGGCGTCCTCGCGGCGCTCGACCGCGGCATCGCGGCGGCCACCTCCCCCACCTCGGCCGTGGTGACGCTGATCGGCGTCCTCGGCGTGGTCCAAGGAGTGCGGTACGCGAACGCGCGCCGCGACCGGCGGCGGCTGCTGACCGACCCCGGCGAACCGGAGCGGCGCGCGCCCGCCGCGGTGCCCGGGACGGACCTCGACGAGCGGATCGCGCGGGTCGTCAGCCCGGCGCCGGGCGGCTACCGGGACCGGCGGGACCTCCGCGACCGGATCCGGGAGGTCGCGGTCGACGCCGTCGCCCGCGACCGGAACTGCCCGCCCGAGGCCGCGGCGACGGCCGTCGACGACGGGACGTGGACGGACGACCCCACCGCGGCCGCCTTCTTCGACACGCGGAGCGCGTACCCGGTCCGCGTCCGCCTGTCGGCCGGGATCCGGGGACGCTCGAACTACTGGTACGGGCTCCGGGCCGCGGTCGACGAGATCGAACGGATCGAGGGTGGTGCGGCGTGAGCGACCCGCGAGGCGCCGAGGTGGCGACCGACTCGGACGCGGCCGCGGCCGACGGGAGCGAGACGAGCGGCACGGAACGGGACGACCGATCCGAGCCGACGGCCGACCGGGCCGACGGGTCGCAGGCCGACGCGCCGGGAACCGAAGGCGAGACGGTCGAAGGAACCGACGAGGCGACCGGAGACGCTTCCGAGGCGGCCGGAGGACCGGCCGCGGCACCGACCGACCGCGAGCGTCGGCGCGAGGTCGCAACCGACCGCTGGCTGGGGGTCGCCGGGGCGGCGCTGGCCCTCGTCGGCCTTGGCGTGCTCGTCCGGCAGTCGTCGCTGGTGCTCGCCGGCGCGGTCGGGGTCGGCTACGCCGTGTACGCGCGGGCCGGCGAGGCCCCGACGCCGACGCTCGCGGTCACCCGGACGGTGAGCGACGAGGCGCCGGCGCCCGGCGACGAGGTGCGCGTGACGGTCCGCGCGGAGAACGTCGGGGAGGCGCCGCTCCCGGACCTCCGGCTCGTCGACGGCGTCCCCCCGGGGCTGGCGGTCGCCGAGGGACCCGCGCGCGTCGCCACGGCGCTGCGGCCCGGAGCCGCGGTAACGTTCGAGTACACGGTGCGCGCGGCCCGGGGCGACCACGAGTGGGAGCCGATGACCGCGGTGACGCGCGACGCCGCTGGCGCCCGCGAGCGCGCGACGGCCCTCGACGCGCCGACCGCGATCGCCTGTACCCCCGAACTGGCCGCCGGCGGGGACCTCCCCCTCCGCGGGCTGACGACCGTCCACCACGGCCGGGTCCCGACAGACGTGGGCGGCGCCGGCGTCGAGTTCCACGCGACCCGGGAGTACCGCCGGGGCGACCCGCTCAAGCGGATCGACTGGAACCGCCGGGCGCGGACAGGCGAGCTGTCGACCGTCGAGTTGCGCGAGGAGCGCTCGGCCACCGTCGTGCTGCTCGTCGACGCCCGCGAGTCCGCGTACGCCGCGTCCGACCCCGACGCCGAGACCGCGGTGGAGGCGAGCGTCGCGGCCGCCGGCCAGGCGTTCTCGGCGCTCCTCGACGGCGGCGACCGGGTCGGCATCGCGGCGCTGTCGCCGCTGGACTGCTGGCTCCCGCCCGGCAGCGGGACCGTCCACGCCGCCCGCGGGCGGGAGACGCTGGCGACCGATCCGGCGCTGGCGCCGACGCCGAGCGACGAGCGGTTCTACCGGTCGCTGTGGCTCCGGCGGTTCCGGCGGCGGCTCCCGGCCGACGCGCAGGTGCTGTTCTTCACGCCGCTCGTCGACGATACGGCGGCGACGCTCGCCCGCCGGATCGACGCGCACGGGCACCTCGTGACGGTCCTCTCGCCGGACCCCACCGCGACCGGGACGGTCGGCCAGCGGCTGACGACCTTCGAGCGGCGCCAGCGGCTGCGGTCGCTCCGGTCCGGGGGGATCCGCGCGGTGGAGTGGGGCGACGACTCCTTCCCGGTCGCCGTCGCGGCCGCGACGAGGCGGTGGTCGCGATGAGCGGCGACGAGTCGACGGCCCGGCCGACCGGCGACGACCCGATCGGCGACGGCCCGATCGGCGACGGCGCGCACGGCGACTTCCACGAGACGGACGCGCGGTCGCCGACGGTCGCGGTCGTCGCGAGCCTCGCGGCCGCGGGGGTCGCCGCGACCGCGGGGCTGGTCGCGAGCCCGGTCGGCGGCGCGCTGCTCGGCGTCGCCGCGCTCGGGTTCCTCGCCGGCTCGCTCCGGCGGTCGACGCGGGTCCTGACGTGGGGCGCCGCCGTCGGCGTGGTCGGCCTCGCGGTCGCCGGGTACCGCGGCGCGACCGCCGAGCCGCTGCTCGTCGCCGCCGTCGGGCTGGCGGTCGCGTGGGACGTGGCCGACCACGGCGTCGGCCTCGGCGAGCAGGTCGGCCGGGGCGCGCGGGTCCGGCGCAACGTCGCGGTCCACGCGGGGCTGAGCCTGCTCATCGGCGCGCTCGCGGCGGGGCTCGTCTACGGCGTCTCACTCGCGGTCGGCGGGGGCCAGCCCGTGGCCGCGCTCGCGCTGCTACTGGCCGGCGGTATCGCGCTGATCTCGGCGCTGCGGTGAGGCCCGCGACGCCGGAGCTAAACCCTTATCAGCGCGCGGGTGGCAGGTACGGTCGTATGAGCGACCTCCCGGACGACTTCGACTGCACGCTCACCAACTGGGAGTACATCTACGGGCTCTGCCGCAACGTCTCCGACGCGGTGAAGCGGGCCGACTTCGAGCCGGACATGGTGGTCGCGCTGGCCCGCGGCGGCTGGTTCGCGGGCCGCTGCGTCTGCGACTTCCTCGGGCTCAACGACCTCACGAGCCTCAAGATGGAACACTACGTGGGCACCGCCGAGAAGAGCGGTGAGCCCCAGATCCGCTACCCGATGCCGGAGGGGAGCGTCGAGGGCAAGAACGTCCTCATCATCGACGACATCGCCGACACGGGCGGCTCGATCCGCCGCGCCGAGGAGTACGTCGACGAGCGGAACGCGGCTGAGATCCGCACCGCGACGCTCCAGCTCTTAGGCACCTCGGAGTTCCAGCCCGACTTCGTGGGCGAGCGGCTCGAACAGTGGACGTGGGTCGTCTACCCGTGGAACTTCCTCGAAGACATGATCGACCTCACTGAGGGCGCGATGGAGCGCGCCGACGAGTCGGCGTTCTCGCGGGAGGACCTGCGTCACTACTTAGAGGAGTACCACGGCATCGGCCGGATCGAGATGGAGGTCGCCCAGCCCGACCGCCTCGACGAGGTCATCGACGAGATGGTCCGCCGGGACGTCGCGGAGCCCGTCGGCGACGACAGCTGGGCGCTCGCCGAGTAGCGGCCCGGAGCGATGGCCGACGAACGGCGCGACGCGGACGGCGACCCGGCGCTCGACGCCGTCCTCGCCGCCTACGACCTGAAAGACGAGGAGCGCACCGGGTGGCAGCTCCGCGGGGTCGACGCGCCCGAGTCCGTCGCCGCCCACTCGTGGGGGGTCGCCTACCTCGTCGTGACGCTCGGCGACCGGTTCCGCGGGGACCTCCCGGGCGTCGACCTCGACCGCGCGCTCCGGCTCGCGGTCGTTCACGACGTGGCCGAGGCGGAGACGGGCGACGTGGCGACCCGAGCCGACTCGACCGCGGACGCGGTCGACCGCGAGGCGAAGGCGGCGGCGGAGCGCGAGGCGATGGCCGACCTCGCCGGCCCGCTCCCCGAGCGCGTCGCCGACGCCTGGGAGGCGTACGAGGCCCGCGACTCGCCGGAGGCCGTGCTCGTCAAGGAGTGCGACCTGCTCGACGCCTGCCTCCAAGCCCTGTTGTACGAGCGCGGCGACCGGTACGCCCCGGAGCGCGGCGAGCCCGACGCCTTCCGCGAGTACGACGACTTAGACGAGTTCTTCGCGACGGCCGAGCCGCGCCTCCAGACCGACGCGGGCCGCGCGCTGTTCGCCGCGGTCCGCGAGCGGTACCGCGCCGCGCGCGACGGGTGACTCGAGAGGGCCCGAACCGCGGCGACGCCGGCTGTTCGACGATCGTCGTGTTCGAGATAGACGTTCGTAGGCCCTCTACCGCACGATTTCGCGCGAAGATGGTAAGATGGTTAACGGGGGAGGGCGTTTCGCGAGGTGAGTTTCACCACGCATGTCTGACACCGATCTCGTAATCGTCGGCGGGGGGATAAGCGGGGCGTCGCTTCTGTACACGGTCGCGAAGTTCACCGACGTCGACGACGTCACGCTGATCGAGAAGGAGCGGGAGGTCGCCGCGATCAACTCCCACCGGACGAACAACTCCCAGACCCTCCACTTCGGGGACATCGAGACGAACTACACCTTGGAGAAGGCCGAGGAGGTCAAGGAGGGCGCGGAGCTGCTCGCGGGCTACCTCGAGGGGGCGGACCCCGACCGCGAGATGCACAGCAAGCGCAGCAAGATGGTCCTCGGGGTCGGCGACGAGGAGGTCGCCAAGCTGGAGGAGCGCTACCGCGAGAACGGGTTCGGCGACCTGTTCCCGAAGCTCCGCGAGATCGGCCGCGAGGAGATCGCCGAGCTGGAGCCGAAGGTCGTCGAGGGCCGCGACCCCGACACCGAGCTGAAGGCGCTCCAGACGCCCGACGGCTACGTCGTCGACTACGGCGCGGTCGCCGAGTCGTTCGTCGAGGCCGCCCGCGAGGAGGACGGCGTCTCCGTCCACCTCGGGACGACCGTGACCGGCGTCGACGACCGGGGCGACGGGTTCGTCGTCGACACCGACGACGGCGCGTTCGACGCCGAGGCGGTCGTCGTCGCGGCCGGCTCGCACAGCCTCCAGTTCGCCAAGGAGATGGGGTACGGGGAGGGCATGTCGCTTCTGCCCGTCGCGGGGAGCTTCTTCCTCGCGGACGACCTGCTGAACGGGAAGGTGTACACGCTCCAGATGAAGAAGCTCCCGTTCGCGGCGGTCCACGGCGACGCCGACGTCCACGACGGGAGCGTCACCCGGTTCGGCCCGACGGCGAAGCTCGTGCCCGCCTTGGAGCGCGGCCACCTCTCGACGGTGAGCGACTTCGTCGACGTGTTCGGGTTCAACCCCGACTCCGTGCTGAGCTACGTCAACATCCTCTCGGACAGGATCCTCTTCCCGTACGTCGTCCGCAACCTCGTGTACGACCTCCCCGGCGTCGGGAAGCGCGCGTTCCTGCCGAACGTCCAGAAGGTCGTGCCGAGCGTCGACGTCGACGACATCGACCGCGCGAAGGGGTACGGCGGCGTGCGCCCCCAGATCGTCGACACCGAGAACAAGGAGCTGGACATGGGCGAAGCGAAGATCGTTGAGGACGGAATCTTATTCAACATCACGCCCTCGCCCGGCGCGTCGACCGCGCTGAAGAACGCGATGACCGACGTCGAGACCGTCCTGGACTTCTTCGAGGACGACTACGAGTTCGACGAGGCCGCCTTCCGCGACGCGACCATCGAGAACTTCCCGCGGGCCGACGAGGAGTCCGACGCCGAGGCCGACGACGCCGAGGACCCCGTTCCCGCGGAAGCCGACGACTGAGCCATTCGGCGACGGGCCGAGATCGACGCGCGCGTCTGTCCGCGACGACCTCTACTCCACGCAGTTAGCGACGGTTCCCGATCCGGCGAGTGAGTACACCCAACGCGTAGCTGACCGCGACGAGGACGACCGCTACCGGCGCCCAGAGCGCCGGCGCCCCGTGCCCGTAGAACGACAGCACAAACGCCACGGGCGCCGCCCGCTGCGTCGAGATCAGCCACGTGTAGAACGCCACCGGACCGTACACCGGTCCGACCACCAGCGCCGCACTGACGAGCAGCCCGCCTCCGCCGTACGCGGCTCCCACCGCGAGCAGCACGCCGAGCAGGACGAACAGCCACAGGATCGCCTCGGGTATCGCGTCGAAGACTGCGTGCGACGCGAGCGCGAACAGTCCGGTCGCGGCGAACAGCCCGACCGCCGCCGCGGCCCCGAATCGCCTCGGCGACGATCGACTTCCGAAGAGCGCTCGTCGAACCGTCTCGTTGGCGTCGAGGGGCATGGCGACCGGTCGGGGGACCTCCTTCTCGAAGCGCGTACGCCCCGTCTCGGTATGTGCTTTGGGCTCGCCGACGCGGTCTGACGGGACCGTCGGCCTACTCCGCCGACGCGTCGACGACCTCCCGCTCGAACGCCTCCCGGAGCACGCGGATCGCCCGCCGCTTCGTCCCGCCGGGGACGAAGACGAAGGGGATCGGCACGTCGAATGCGCGGTCGCCGTACAGCCCCCAGTCGGCGACCGAGCGCGTCGTGCCGCCGTACGCGATGGGGATGTCCTCTAGCTCGTCGGGGTCGTAGGCGGGGACGTACGAGCGGTCGATCCACACCTCGTGGACCGGCACGTCGAGGGCGTCGGCGAGGAGCCGCTCTAAGCGGTCGTCACCGGCCGTGAGCCACGCGGTGAACTCGTCGAGGGGGTCGCCGTCCACCGGGAGGTCGTCGTCGAGGTCGCCGCCGATCCGGTCGGCGAGCGCGATCCGGTGTTTCCAGCAGGTGGCGGGGAACCGCCGGCCGCGGAAGCGGTCGTACATCGACGCGAGCGTCGAGTCGGGGTGCTCGCGGGCCGCGACCCGGAGCCGTTCGAGCACGGCGTTGTCGTCGAGCTCCCGGTCGATGATGCCGTCCACCGTCACGGGGCTCTCGCCGGTGACGCGCTGGTACTCGCCGAGCATCGCCTGGAGGAGCCGGTTCGCGTACACCGACTTGTGGTGCTGGGTGACCCACATGTACAGCGCGATCCGGCCTTCGAGGTAGTTGCCGATGGTCGACAGCGCCTTCTCCGAGAGCGCCAGCCCCGCCTCCGGGTGCGCGGTGTAGGCGTCGACCATGCGCTCGACGTCGAAGCTCAACACGCCCGCGCCGGTCATCTCGTTGTCGCGGGTGATGTAGTCCAGCCGGTCCACGTCGATGGGGGAGTGGAGCAGCTGGGCGCCGACCCCGTACTGCCACGGCTCGCCGCGCTCGTACGCGAGGCTGTACCCGAGGACGTACGCGCACACCTCGAAGGGGTCCACGTCGAACGCGCGGAGGGCGTCGCCGTACTCCTCGACGATGATGGCGCAGCCGAGCAGCTCGTGGGGGTTCGCCGAGCGGAGCGGCGCGCCGCCGACGCCGGCCCGGTCGAAGGCGTCGACGAGGCCGGTCTCCGCGACGCGCTCCCGGAGGACGCCCTCGTCGAGGAACCCCTCGGAGAGGTGCGAGAACGGCGGGTGCCCAACGTCGTGGAGCAGGCAGGCGCACGACAGGGTGCGCTGGATCTCCTCTAGCTCCTCGACCGTCGCGTCCCGGGCGAAGTACGACTGCCGGCGGAGGTTCTCGAAGACGGTCCGCCCGAGGTGGTAGACGCCGAGCGAGTGCTCGAACCGGGTGTGGTTCGCGCCCGGGTACACCAGGTGGGTCGCCGAGAGCTGGCGGACGTACCGCAGCCGCTGGAACGGTCGCGTGTCGACGACACCCTCGACGAGCGCGTCCGGCAGCTCGATGTAGCCGTGGACGGAGTCTTTGATCTGCGTGGTGGACATCGATTGTGGTCACCACACCCTCCCGCGCCCTGCCTCTTTCGGTCGCC
Organism: Halorubrum sp. Atlit-8R; assembly: GCF_003666025.1. NCBI lineage: Archaea > Methanobacteriati > Methanobacteriota > Halobacteria > Halobacteriales > Haloferacaceae > Halorubrum > Halorubrum sp. Atlit-8R. Next base: position 233,189 of record NZ_QPLV01000001.1, on the reverse strand, counting down.
GCCCGACGGCCGTCCGGCTCCCGCCCTCGGAGAACGCCCCGAGTCACACGGCATAAATGCGAGCGCGCCGAGCCACGGGTATGGTATCGGACGCCGCCGACGGGACGGACGCGGGAGCGGGCGACGCCGGCGCGGCCGGCCCGTCGCTCGTCGACCGCTGGACCGCGCTCGACCGCGGCTGGCAGGCGCTCGCGCTGGGGCTCGGGATCGTCGCCGCGCACCTCGTCGGCCAGGCGCTGTGACGGGGGTCGTCGAGGCGGTCCGGGCGTACCTGCCCGGTCTCGCGCTGCTCGCGGGGGGCGCGGTCGCGGCGACGCTCGTCGCGGACGCGGTCCCCGGCCTCCAGCCGCTCGTCGTCGCCGTTGCGCTCGGCGTCGGGGTCGGGAACACCGTCGGGATCCCCGAGATCGCGGAGCCGGGGGTCGGCGTCGACAAGCTGTTCTTGGAGACCGGGATCGTGCTGCTCGGCGCCGCGGTCGCAGTCGAGGAGTTCCTGGCCGCCGGCCCGCGGGTCCTCGGCCTCGTGGTGGCGGTCGTCGCCGGCGGGCTCCTGTTCGCCGAGGCCGTCGCGCGCGGCCTCTTCCGGATCGGGTCGCCCACCTCGTCGCTCCTGGCCGCGGGCGCGAGCATCTGCGGCGTCTCCGCGGTCGTCGCGATCGGGAGGGTGCTGGACGCGCGCGGCGCCGCGATCACCTTCGCGGCCGCGACGATCCTGCTTTTCGACGCCGCGACCCTCGTCGCGTTCCCCCTAGCGGGCGAGTGGCTCGGCCTCACGGGCCGACAGTTCGGCGTCTGGGCGGGCGTGAGCATGTTCTCGACCGGCCCCGTCGCGGCCGCGGGGTTCGCCTACTCCCCCGAGGCGGGCCAGTGGGCGACGGTGACGAAGCTGGCGCGCAACTCGCTGCTGGGCGGGGTCGCGGTCGCGTACTCGGTCGCGTACACGGCGCGCTCCGCGGCCGACCCGGGCGTGCGGCGGCTGTGGGCGGAGTTCCCGAAGTTCCTGCTCGGCTTCCTGATCGTGGCGGCGGTCGCAAACAGCGGGCTGCTCTCGCCGGCCGCGCTGGCGTCGATCGGCCGCGTCTCGGACGCGTTGTTCGCGCTGGCGTTCGTCGGCCTCGGGCTCTCGATCCGGATCGACGACATGCGCGCGGTGGGCGCCGCGCCCGTGGGCGCGGTGCTGGTCCACCTGCTCGCCGTGAGCGCGGTCGCGCTCGCGGCGGTGCGCTGGCTGCTGTGAGCCGGGTCGACCGCACGCCGGCGTCGGACGGGTTCACGTCATATAAGTAGCGAGCGGGCGCATTCCAGGTATGGGCACCATCGGATTCATCGGCGGCAGCGGCATCTACGAGGCGCTCCCGCTCAACGACGTGCGCGAGATCGAGTTCGACACGCCGTACGGCGAGCCGAGCGACGCGGTGACGATCGGCGAGTTCGGCGACACGGGCCGCGAGGTCGCGTTCCTCCCGCGCCACGGCTCGAACCACGGCGTCTCGCCGACCGACCTCCCGTACCGCGCCAACATGTACGCGCTGAAGCAGGCGGGCGTCACGCACATCTTCGCGTCGAACGCGGTCGGGAGCCTCAAAGAGGAGCTTGAGCCCGGGACGCTCGTCGTCCCCGACCAGATCTACGACCGGACGAAACACCGCGACCTCTCCTTCTACGGCGACGGCGTCGTCGTCCACCAGCCGTTCGCGGACCCGTACAGCCCGGAGCTCGTCGACCACCTCACCGAGGCCGCGGAGTCGGCCGCGCCCGAAGACACCGGCGTCGTGAAGGGCGGCACCTACGTCTGTATCGAGGGGCCGCAGTACTCGACGCGCGCGGAGTCGGAGTTCTACAAGAGCCAAGGCTGGGACCTCGTCGGCATGACCGCGATCCCGGAGGCGAAGCTGGCCCGGGAGGCCGAGATCGCGTACGCGACGATCGCCGGCGTCACCGACTACGACGTCTGGAAGGAGGACAGCGAGGTGACGCTCGAAGAGGTGCTCGAAAACGCCGAGAAGAACCAGAATGCCATCAAGGCCGCCGTCGAGGAGGCCGTGCGAACGCTCCCCGACGATCTGGAGTGCGACGCGCACACCGCGCTCGAAGGGACCGTCAACACGCCGACCGAGGCGATCCCCGAGGAGACGAAGGAGCGCGTCGAGCCGCTGCTGGGCGACTACCTGTAAGACACCGACCGCGGGGCGTGCAACACGCGTCGGTTCGGTCCCGGTCCGACCGAGTCAGTCCGCGACCGCTTCCGACTCGCCGGTCATCGCCGCCGGGTCCTTCACCCACAGGTCGCCGAACAGGTCGTCCTGCTGGAGCCGGACCGAGCCGCGGTGGGCCATGAACAGCAGCGCGAGGTACGTCATGAACGGGCGGCCGCCGGCGGTTTCGATCTCCGCGAACAGCACCTCCGTGCGCCCGCGGTCGAAGTGGGTGCGGAGGGCGTTGTCGATCTCCACGATCACTTCCTCGATGTCCTCGTCGTGTGTGCGGTCGGTCGCCTCGCCGGCGGTCGGCTCCCCGTCCTGTCGGAACTCGTCGCCGGCGTGGTAGTCGAGGGTCTGCGTGCCCCTGGCGTGGCCGTGCGGCGACTCGGAGGTGTCGTACTCGCGGGAGTCCTTCCACCAGGAGCCGCGCTCAGCCTCGCGCAGCTCGCGGACCAGCTCGTCGAGCGTCTCCGGCGAGCCCCGGGTGTTCTTGCGGTCGAGCCGACGGTCGATCTCCGCTTCGAGCTTGTCGACGGGGTCGAACCCGTCCGCGGCCGGGTCGGGCGCGCCGCCCTCCATCGCGGCCTCCCACGGCTCCGGCTCGGGCTCGTCGTCCTCGTCGTCGTCCGCCAGCATGCCGTCGCTTTTCATCCGGAGCAGGACGCTGGCGTAGAACAGCGCCCGCCCCGTCGTCCGGAGGTCCGTCTCGTCGAGCTTCTCCAGGAAGGCGTCCGTCACCCGGACGATGTCGATGTCCCACGGCTCGATCTCGCCCTCCTCGGCCAGTTGGACGAGCAGCTCGACGGGCTCGACCTCGTCCTCGTCGGTCTCGTCCGGGGGCGAGATGTCGGTCACGTCCGACCCGGGGTCGGTCGCCGTCGACGCGGGTCCGCCGGACGGCTCGGAACTGTCGGACGACTCGGAGCGGGCGTCCGACGCGCCCCCGTCGCGGCCCGGGGCGTCGTCGGCGAACGGGTCGGCGCCGTCGCGCTCGCTCGTCAGGTCGAGGTCGGGGACGCCGTCGTCAGTCATCCGCGCTCACCTCCTCCTCGTCCGCGTCGTCGCCGAACTGCATCCCGGTCACCGCCGAGAGGTTGTCGCCCTGCATCGTGACGCCGATGGCGCGGTCGGAGCGCTCCAACAGCGCCGAGCGGTGGCCGACGACGACGAACTGAGCGTCCTCGGCCAGCTCCTCGATCATCTCGCCGACGCGCTCGGCGTTGACCGCGTCGAGGAAGGCGTCGATCTCGTCGAGCGCGTAGAACGGCGCGGGGTTGTGCCGCTGGACGGCGAAGATGAAGGACAAGGCGGTCAGCGACTTCTCGCCGCCGCTCATCGCGTCGAGCCGCTGGACCGGCTTGTCCGCGGGCTGGGCCTTCATCGTCAACCCCTCCTCGAAGGGGTCCTCGGGGTTCTCCAAGACGAGCTCGCCCGTCCCGGCCGAGAGCCGCGCGAAGATGTCCCGGAAGTGGTCGTTGATCGACTCGAACGTCTGCATGAACGTCTCCTTCTTGGCCGCCTCGTACCCCTCGATGCGCTCCTCGATGGCGTCGCGCTCCTCGACGAGCACGTCTCGGCGCTCCTGGAGCTCGTCGAGCGCCGCCTGGACCTCGTCGTACTCGTCTATCGCGAGCATGTTCACGGGCTCTAACGCCTCCATCTCCGCCTCGATCGCCTCGATCCGCGACTCCACCTCGTCGAGGTCGGGGATCTCGTCGGCGTCGTAGTCGCCGACCTGCGACTCCAGCTCGTCGATCTCCCACTCCAAGCGGTCGCGGCGGTCCGTGAGGTCCGACAGGTCCGACTCCGCCTCGGAGACGAGCGAGCGCTGCTCGTCGCGCTTCCGGGTCGCCTCGCGGATCTCCTCGCGGAGCTCCTCGCGCTCCTCTTTCAGCTCCGTGAGCTCCGCTTCGAGGTCGGCGATCGCCTCCTTCTTCTCGGCCAGCTCGGCCTCCTTCTCCTCGATCGCGGCCTCGTGGTCGGCGATCGCCTCCTCCGCTTCCGCCTTCGCGTTCTGCGCCTCCTCGACGTCGTCGTGGAGGCCGTCCAAGGCGTCCTCGGCGTACCCCTTCTCCAGCTCCAGCTCGTTTATCCGCCCGTCGAGCGAGTCCATCCGGTCTTCAAGCTCGTCGATCTCCGCGCGGATCTCGTCGGCGCGCTCGGAGAGCTCCGGGATCTTCGAGTCGGCGAGCTCGGCCTCGATCTCCGATATCTCGGCTTCGAGCTCGTCGATCGCCGCGTCCGTCTCCGCGAGCTCCTCGTCTAACGCCGTCATCTGCTCGTCGACGGACTCGCGCTCCGCCTCCAGCTCCTCGAGCTCGTCCTCCAGCTCTGCGATCCGAGCTTCCGCCTCTGCGAGGTCGTCCTCGGCGCGCTCGACGTCCGCCTCCAGCGACCGCACGCGCTCGGCCGCGTCGGCCTTCCGGTCGCGCGCGTCCGCGATGTCGTCGTCGAGGGCGTCGATCTCCGACTGGACCGACTGCCGCTCGTCTTCGAGCTCGGAGATCTCCGTCGCGAGCCGCTCCAGTTTGCCGCCGCCGGACTTCGTGAACGAGTAGCGGGAGCCGCCGCCGGAGCCGCCGGTCATCGCGCCCGACTTCTCGACGAGGTCGCCGTCGAGGGTGACCATCCGGTAGTCGCCCATCAGGTCGCGGGCGGTCGCCATGTCCTCGACGACGAGCGTCGAGCCGAGCACGTACGAGAAGATCGACTCGTACTCCGCGTCGTAGTCGACGAGGTTGCGCGCGAAGTCGACGACGCCCGGCACCGACGGCTTCCGCGGGAGGCTCCGGTCGTCCATCTTCGTGATCGGGAGGAACGTCGCCCGGCCTGCGTTCCGCCGTTTCAGGTAGTCGATACAGGTCGAGCCGACGCCGTCGTCGTCGACGACGACGTTCGCCAGCCGCCCGCCGGCGGCGGTCTCGCACGCCTCGGCGTATTCGGCCGCGACCGAGCCGAGCTCGCCGACCGCGCCGTGGACGCCGTCGATGCCGCCGTTCTTCACCTCGGTGACCGCCCGCGGCCAGGAGGCGTCGCCGCGCTCGTCTGCGGCCGCCTCCAGCTTTGCGTACTCGTTCTGCTTCTCGCGGAGGGTGTCTTCGATCTCCCCCAGTCGCTCCTCCTTCTCCGCCTTCTCGGCGAACAGGTCCGCGACCGCGTCCTCGATGGTCGCCTCGTTCTTCTCGGCCTTGTCGAGCTCGCCTTTCAGCTCGGAGATCCGCGCCTTGTGCTCCGGGATCGACTCGCGGGCGTCCTCCAGCTCCTCGCGGGCCTCGCTCACCGCGTTCGAGCGGCGGCGGGCCTCGTCGAGGAGCCGGTCCTTCTCGCGTTGCGTCTCGTTTTTCTCCTCGCGGAGCGACTCGATCGCCTCCTTCTTCTCCGCCAGCTCGGCCTTCAGCTCGTCGAACTCCGTGTCGGCGCCCTCGATCTCGGCCTCGACGTCCGCGAGCTCGGACCGCTTCGTCGCCAGCTCCGACTTCACCGACGCCTTCTCCACCTTCGTCTCGCGGATCTCGGCGTCGAGCTCCTCGATCTTCTCCTCCTTCCGGTCGATCTGGACGAACGCCTGCCGGCGGTCGTTCTCTGCCGACTCGGCGCGCGACTCGGCCGACTCGATCCGGTCTTCCAGCCGCGAGACCTCGCCTTTGATCTCTTCGATCTCCGAGCGGATCTCGATCTGTTCCTCCTCGCCCTTCGTCTCGATCTCGTGGTTGAGGTCCGCGAGGTCCTCTTCGAGGCGGGTGAGCTTCCCCTGCCTGGCGTCGAGCTCTTCGCGGAGCTCGGCGAGGTCGGTCTCCGCCGCGTCGATGTCGCCCTCCACGTCCGCGAGCGCCTCGCGCTTCTCTTCGAGCTCCGAGGCCTTCCGGAACCCGCGGTACTCCTCAAGCTCCTCGCGGAGCTCCTGGTACTGGAGGGCGGTCTCGCGCTCGTCGGCGAGCTGGTCGAGCCGGTCCTGCTTCTCGCCGATGCGGAGGTCGGCCTCGCCGATCCGGTCTTCGACCGTGTCCAGCTCCTCGTAGGCGGCCTCCTTCTTCTCGTCGAACTCCGCGACGCCCGCGATCTCGTCGACGATCCCCCGCCGCTGGTAGGGGGTCATGTTGATGATCTCGGTGACGTCGCCCTGCATCACCACGTTGTACCCCTCCGGCGTCACGCCCGCGCTCGCGAGCAGGTCCTGGACGTCCGAGAGGTTCACCGACCGCCCGTTGAGGTAGTAGTACGAGTAGTAGTTGTCCTCGGTCTCCTTCACGCGGCGCTTGATCGTGATCTCGGAGACGTCGCCGACGTTCTCCGTGCCGGCCGCGGAGACGACCTGCGAGCGGTCGAGGGTGCCGTCCTCGTTGGAGAGCACGACCGTGACGGAGGCCTCGTTCGGGCCGTCCGCGGCCTCGCCGTCGTCGTGGCCGGGGTTGTAGATGAGGTCGGTGAGCTTCTTGGCGCGGATCCCGCGGGTGCGGGCGAGGCCGAGCGCGAACAGCACGCCGTCGATGATGTTCGACTTCCCGGAGCCGTTCGGACCGGTGACGACAGTGAAGTCCTCGTAGAACGGGATCCGCGTCGTACGCCCGAAGCTCTTGAACCCGTCCAGAACGACTTCAGTGATGTGCATGGGGTCGGAGGCGACCGCTTACGCGACGATGATGTCGTCGCCTTCGCTCGACTCGCCCTCGTCGTCCTCGGCGCTCTCCTCGGCGTCGGGGGTCGTCGCCGACTGCTCCGGGACGATGACGTCGTCGCCCTCGGCCGCGTCGGCGGCGGCCGCCTCGTCCGCGCCGTCGGACGACTCCTCGACGGACTCGAAGACGTCGACGTGGTCGTCGGAGTGCGTCGTCCGCTCGCCGCCGGCCGCGGCCTGCGCGGCGTCGTCGGCCGCGGGCTCGTCGTCCGACGCGTCGCCGGCCGCGCTCGCCTCGGAGCCGGCCGCCGCGCCCGCGGCGTCGGCCTCGACCGCGACCGACCGCTCGTCTTCCAGCTGTCGGACGCGCTCTTTCATCTCGACGAGCTCCTCGGTGAGCCCGTTGACCGCCGCCTGTAGCTCCGCGACCTGCCGTTCGAGGTCCTCGACGCGGTTACTCATATACACACGCATGCTCGCGCGACGCGTATAAATCTGCGTCAGACACACGTGTGACCAAATCACACGATTCGGCGGGCAGTCGCCCGATTCGGCCGGCGAGCGACGAACGTTTCATCACCGTGAAACGTGTCAGACGCCGGGGGAAGATACTTGTACTGACCGAGGATACACGTTCGGTATGAGCAAGATCACCTTCCGGGCGGACGACGACCTCGTCGACCGGCTGGAAGCGTGTGACGCCTCCAAGAGCGAGGTGATGCGGGAGGCGCTCCGGACCCACCTCGACGGGACGGGAGACGAGTCCGACGCGTCGGACGTGTCGGCCGGGAGCGTCGACGACGCCCTCGCGGACCGCGTCGACGACCTGATCGCGGAGCGGCTCGACGCCGCGCTCGACGAGCGGCTCGGTCCGGCCGGCGGCGCCCCGTCCCCGGCGTACGCGGCCGGGAGCCCGGGCGACATCAACGTAAACGTCACCCTCGACGCGCCGAGCGCCGAGTCCGACGACAGGGACGACGAGGTGCGTGTGACGCGTGAGACGGCCGGCGACGCGGAGCCGGCGGCGCGTAAGACGGACCCGGGCGCGAAGCCGCGCGAGAACGCCTGCGGCGGCTGCGGAGAGGTCGTCCCGTCCGAACACGTGTACTGTCCGAACTGCGGCGAAAAGCAGTCACACAGGGCCTTCTGCGAGTGCGGCGACGAGCTCCGGACCGACTGGGCGTTCTGTCCCGGGTGCGGGCGTCGGACGCCGGCGGCGGACGTGTTGAAGGATCAGTAGTCCGGCGTAAGACCCCGCGCATACGCCGCGGCCCGTTCACCGGCAGATTGTCTTACAACCTCCGATAGTTTTATAATGGTAGCCTCAGAGATACGAGTTGCGTAAGACGGTCGTCTTACAGCGTCCGTCCGGTCGGGGTGATACCCCGGTTTCGGGCGGTCTCGCGCTGTAAGACACACGCGTCGCGTGGTCGCCGTCTTACCGGGGGAATACCAATGGAGCGTGTGACACTACGAATCCCGAAACAGCAGATCGACGAGGTCGAACAGATGGTGGAGACGGGCGAGTTCCCGAACCGGAGCGAGGCGATCCGGTCGGCCGTCCGCGACATGTTGAACGAACAGGACGGCGAGCGCGACGAGCGCGGCCGCAACCGCAACTGGGCGAAGGTGTAAACTGATGCAAGATCTCGTTCAGGACGCCCTCGACAACGCGGAAGCGGAGAAGCGCGACATGGACGTCGACATGGACGACGACGAGTTCGGGGACCCCCGAATCGTCATCGTCGGTGCCGGCGGCGCCGGGAACAACACGGTCAACCGGCTGTACAACATCGGCGTCGACGGCGCCGACACCGTCGCCATCAACACGGACAAACAGCACCTCAAGATGATCGAGGCCGACACCAAGATCCTCGTGGGCAAGTCGCTCACGCAGGGGCTCGGCGCCGGCGGCGACCCCAAGATGGGCGAGCGCGCCACCGAGATGGCCCAGGGCACGATCAAGGAGGTGCTCGGCGACGCCGACCTCGTCTTCGTCACCGCCGGCATGGGCGGCGGCACGGGCACCGGCGCGGCGCCGGTCGTCTCGAAGATCGCCAAAGAGCAGGGCGCCATCGTCGTCGGCATGGTCTCGACGCCGTTCAACGTCGAGCGCGCCCGCACGGTGAAGGCCGAGGAGGGCCTCGAAGACCTCCGCAACGAGGCCGACTCGATCATCGTCCTCGACAACAACCGCCTGCTCGATTACGTCCCGAACCTACCGATCGGGAAGGCGTTCTCCGTGATGGACCAGATCATCGCGGAGACGGTGAAGGGGATCTCGGAGACGATCACCCAGCCGAGCCTCATCAACCTCGACTACGCGGACATGTCGACGATCATGAACCAGGGCGGCGTGGCGGTCATGCTCGTCGGCGAGACGCAGGACAAGAACAAGACCCAAGAGGTGGTCAACGACGCGATGAACCACCCGCTGCTCGACGTCGACTACCGCGGCGCCTCGGGCGGGCTCGTCCACATCACGGGCGGCCCCGACCTCACGCTGAAGGAGGCCGAGGGGATCGCGAACAACATCACCGAGCGGCTGGAGGCGAGCGCCAACGTGATCTGGGGCGCCCGCATCCAAGAGGAGTACAAGGGCAAGGTGCGCGTCATGGCGATCATGACGGGCGTCCAGAGCGCGCAGGTGCTCGGCCCCTCCACCCAGAAGCAGGCCGACAAGTCCCGCGCGGCCGTCAACGGCGAGGAGCTCAGCGACTCGCGCTCGCGCGCCGCCGAGGCGAACGGGAGCCCGGGCGCGGCGGGCGACAGGGGCGAAGCGGCCGTCTCCGGCGGCACCGACCGCGGCGCGTGGGAGTCCGACGGCGGCAGCGACCCCATCGAGAAGAACAACGGCCTCGACGTCATCCGCTGAGCGTACCCCGGAGGACAGACGGCTAACCGCTTTTTTGACTCGGTTCGGAGAGGAGGCGTCGGGTCAGACCGCTTCGAGCGACTCCAGCAGTCGACACTTCCGACAGACGTCGCGGCTCGTCTGCGAGCCGCAGCGCTCGCACTCGCCGAGGTCGGGGGTCTCGCCGTCGCCGTCCCCGTCGCGGTAGGCGTCTGCCGCGAGCGCGGACAGCTCCTCGTAGCCGGCCATGATCGAGTGGCGCGCGCCGGGGTGGTTCTCCTCTAGCGCGTGGATCGTCGACTGGATCTCGCCGCGGTACGCCTCCTCGGCGTGGGGGCACTCGGCCATGTGGGTCGGGAGGTCGCGCACGTGGCAGTACAGGGCGATCTCCTTCTCCGGCACGTCGCGGAGGGGCTTGGCGCGCGGGACGAACGCGTCGGTCTCGGCGCGCTCGTCGAACGGGCCGAGCGAGGCGTCGAAGTGCTTCGCGACCTGTCGCACGTCGCCCTCGAGGAAGTTCATCATCGCGGTCTGCGCCTCGTCGTCGAGGTTGTGGCCGGTGAGCAGCTTGTCCGCGTCGAACTCGGCGGCGTACTTCTCGAGGAGGTCGCGGCGGAACACGCCGCAGTACGCGCAGGCCGCCATGTTCTCCGGGTCGTCCTCGACCACGTCGTCCATCCGCACGTCGAACTCCTCCTCGTAGGACACCAGCTCGTGGCGCATCGAGAGGTCGTCGGCCAGCTCGACGCAGGCGTCGACGCTCTCGTCGCGGTACCCCTCGATGCCCTCGTGGATCGTCAGGGCGAGCATCTCCACGCGGGGGTCCGCCCCGAACACGTCGTCGAGGATCTGGGTCAGCGCGACGCTGTCTTTCCCGCCGGAGAGGCCGATCACCCAGCGGTCGGGGGCGTCGGGCGTCGCGTCCGTGTCGAGGAGACCGTCCTCGCGGACCCGACGCTTCACGCGCTTCTCGACCGACAGCCGGAGGTGCTCGCCGCAGAGGTGCGCCCCGGAGTAGGCGGCGTGGTGGATCGCGTCGGCTCCGCACTTGTCGCACTCCATCGGTGTCCGGTTGCGCTCGCGCGGGGATACCCGTTTCGGGCCGACCGCGCGAGGCGGGCCGCGGAACCGGGACGGGCCGAGGGCGAGCGCTCGCGGGCACGGTGAGACCCGCGTAAACGAGCGGTAAACGTCGACAACCCCCGGCCGGTTGTCGCCGGTTCCGACACCGGTTTGTCGCCGGCCCGTCGCGGATCGCCGTGAGCGATTCCCCGACCGGCGTCGACCGCGACCCCGACCCGCGACCCCTGCGCGAGGACCCCCCGGCGGAGAGCCGTCGGACGCGGCTCTGGCGCCTCGGGTTCAACCTCATGCCCGCGTACCGGGGGACGGGCGCGCGCGTGGACCACATCGCGGCCGACTGGCGCTACGTCCGGATCCGCGTCCCGTTCAACTGGCGCACCCGGAACGCGGTCGGGACGGTCTTCGGCGGCAGCATCTACGGCGCGATCGACCCGGTGTACATGATGATGCTGCGGCGGGTCCTCGGCGACGGGTTCACGGTCTGGGACAAGTCGGCCGCGCTGGAGTTCATCGAGCCCGGCCGCGACACGCTGTACGCGGAGTTCGACCTCCCGACCCGGGAGACGGAGGCGATCCGCGAGGCGCTCGCGCCGGGCGAGTCGACCGACCGCGAGTACCTCGTCTCGCTCGTCGACGAGGAGGGCGAGGTCCACGCGGCCTGCGAGAAGACGCTGTACGTGCGCCGCGACGAGTAGCCGCCCGAGAGCGTCGGCGGGCTACGCCGTCGCGCCGGCGACGAGCGCCTCCTCGACCGTTTCGACGAACCGGTCCGGGTGTTCGACGTGCGGGAGCAGCCGCGCGCGGTCGAAGACGACGAGGCGCGCGTCGGCCGCGTCGGCGAGTTCACGCCCCTCGGTGAGCGGGCTGACCGTCGCCTCGCGGCCCCAGACAATCGTCGGCGGCACGTCGAGGTCGGCGAGCGCGGCCGCGAGGTCGACCTCGCTGTTGAGCGTCCCCGAGACGAACGACGCGGGCGCGAACCGGGCGTTCTCGACGTGGGTGGTCCGCCACTCGTAGTCGGTCCACTCGGCGCTCGGGTTCGCGGGGTCGTCGTAGCCGTGGTCGGCGTTGAAGTAGCGGATCGACGGCTTCGCCGTGATGGCGTTGAACAGCGCCCGTCCGACGAGCGGGGCGCGGAGCAGTTCGCGGAGCCACCCCTTCGCCGGGCTCGGACCCGCGGTCGCCGTCGGACAGACGGCGACGAAGCCGCGCAGCTCGACGCCGTCCTCGCCGTCGGTCGCCGCGACCGCGTACGCGGCCGACAGCGAGGAGGCGACCACCGCGGGCTCGTCGAACGCGGCGAGGAAGTCGTGGACGAAGTCCTCGTACAGCGCCGCGGAGTAGCGGAGCGGCGGGCGGTCGGACCGGCCGTAGCCGGGGAAGTCGGGCGCGATGACGTGGTAGTCGGCGGCGAGGTCGTCGAACACCGCGCGCCACTCGCCGGAGGAGCCGGCGGCGTTGATCCCGTGGAGCAGGACGAGGTCCGGGTCGTCCGGGTCGCCCGCCTCGGTGTACGCGACGTCCATCCCGCGCCAGCGGAAGACGCCGTCGTTGCCGTCGAGCGGGGACTCTAACTCGCCCTCGTAGCGGAGACCGGTGTTGAGCGCGGCGAGCGCGCCGACGCCGAGGGCGGCGCTGCCGAGGAGGTTCCTGAGCTTCATAGAATACTGTTGGTTCGCTGGCGACTTATACTCGTGGGACGCGCCCCGGCGGACCGCGGCCGCGACGGCGGGGCGGCGCCGTCAGTCGTCGCGATCCCGGTCGCCCGCCTCCTCGACGCAGTCGGCGATCGGCCCGACGATCGCCTCCGCGACCGCGTACGGGTCGGTCTCGCGGTCGCGGACCCGCTCCGCGAGGCGGTCGATCCCGCCGTGCCGCTCGATCTCGGCGGTCGCGATCTCCCCCACGTCCGCCCGCACGAGCGTGCGGATCTCCGCGGCGTACCGCCGGCGCTCGGTCGCCTCGATCTCGCCGGACTCGCGGAGGTACGCCGCGTGCGCGTCGAACGCCTCGATCAGCGCCTCGACCCCCTCGCCGGTGTTCGCGACAGTCTCTAACACGTCCGGCGTCCACGACTCGTCGTCCCCCGAGTCGTCCGCGTCGGGCTCGTCGCGGCCGGAACCGCCCGATCGGGCGCCGTCGCGCTGTCCCGCGGCGCCGCCCGTCGAGGCCATCGAGGCCGCGCCGTGGTGGCCGGCGTCGCGGGCCGTCGTCGTCCCCTCGCGGCGGTGGACCATCTCCTCCAGCTCGGCGACGGTCCGCTGGGCGCCGTCCATGTCGGCCTTGTTCACGACGAACACGTCGCCGATCTCTAAGATGCCGGCCTTCAGCGTCTGGACGTCGTCGCCGGAGCCGGGCTGGACCAGGACGGCGACCGTGTCGGCGGTCCGGACCACGTCGACCTCGTTCTGCCCGGCGCCGACGGTCTCTAAGACGACCACGTCCTTCCCGAAGGCGTCGAGCGCCTTCACAGCGTCCGCGGTCGCGGTCGAGAGGCCGCCGAGCTGGCCGCGCGCGCTCATCGACCGGAAGAACACGTCCATGTCGCCGACGTTCGACCCCATCCGGATCCGGTCGCCGAGGACGGCCCCGCCGGTGTACGGCGAGGAGGGGTCGACCGCGATCACGCCGACGGTGTCGCCGCGGTCGCGGTAGGCGGCCGCCAGCTTGTCGACGAGCGTCGACTTCCCGGCGCCCGGCGAGCCGGTGACTCCGATCACGTCGGCCCCGCCGGTGTGCTCGTGGAGCGCGGAGACGATCGCCCGGTACCCGGGCGTCCGGTTCTCTATCTTGGTGATGACCCGGGCGAGCGCGCGGTGGCTCCCCGAGAGGAGGTCCTCGACGAGCGCGGCGTCCGCGTCGGTGAGCGACGGCGCGTCCGCGAACGCCGGTGCGTCCGGCCCGGCCATCTACGCGCGCTCCGGGACGTTGTTCCGGATGAACTCGATCGTCTCCTCCATCGGCGTCCCGGGTCCGAACACCTCGGCGACGCCCAGTTCCTTCAGGTCGTCCTCGTCCTCGTCCGGGATGATCCCGCCGACGAGGACGAGGGTGTCGTCGAACGCGTCGTACTCCTTCAGCCCCTCGATCACCTTCGGGACCAGCGTGTTGTGCGCGCCGGAGAGGATCGAGATCCCGAGGACGTCGACGTCCTCCTGGACCGCCGCCTGGACGATGTCCTCCGGCGCCCGGTGGAGCCCGGAGTAGACGACCTCGAAGCCGGCGTCGCGGAACGCCCGCGCGATGACGTGTGCGCCCCGGTCGTGACCGTCGAGCCCGACCTTCGCGACCAGACACCGCACCGCGCGTTCCTGCTGTTCGGCGCTCATGTCCCACATTGGGTCGCGTGCGGGTTTGATTCTAACGGACGATGGGGAAGGTTCCGTCGCGGGGCGGGCGCCGCCGAGTCGGATCCGCGACCGACGCGTTGAACGCGCGGGCGGACGTACCCTCACCGATGACCGACACCGACGACGCCCCGGCCGACGCCGCGGACGACGGCGGCGCGGGGCTGCCGCCCGAGACTCGGATCGGCCGCGCCGCGCTCCGGGTCGCCGACCTCGACGAGGCGACCGCGTTCTACCGCGACGTGGTCGGGCTCGCGGTCCTCGACCGCGACGCCGAGCGCGCGACGCTCGGGGCCGGCGGGACGCCGCTGCTCGTCGTCGAGCGCGACCCTGACCGCCCGGCCCGCGGCCGCACCGACGCCGGCCTCTTTCACACCGCGTTCCGCGTCCCGTCGCGGGCCGCGCTCGGCGAGGCGCTGGGCCGCGTCCGGGAGCGGTGGCGGCTCGACGGCGCCTCGGACCACCTCGTCAGCGAGGCGCTGTACCTCGACGACCCGGAGGGGAACGGGGTGGAGATCTACCGCGACCGCCCGCGCGAGGAGTGGCCGACCGACCCGGACGGGACGCCCCGGGTGGCGACCGACCCGCTCGACGTCGAGGGCGTCGCGGCGGCCGCGGACGGAGGCGCCGATCCCGGCGGCGTCGTCGACCGCGCTCCGGCCGGCACGGACGTGGGCCACGTCCACCTCGAAGTCGCCTCGCTCGCGGCGTTCGAGGCCGTCTACGTCGACGGCCTGGGCTTCGCGGTCGGAATGGCGGGACCGGACGTCCGGTTCGTCGCGGCCGGCGGGTACCACCACCACCTCGGCGCGAACACGTGGCGGGGGCGGACGACCCCGGCCGCGGGACGCGGGCTCGCGTGGTTCGAGGTGGTCGTCCCCGACGCGGCCGCGCTGGACGCCGTCCGGGCACGGCTCGACGCGGTCGCGGCCGAGCGCGACGCCGAGTTCGCCGTCGAGGCGCGCGGCGACGGGCTCGCGGTCACCGACGCCGACGGGATCGAGGTCCGGGTCCGGACGCCGTAGCGGGCCGCCACCGGCCCCTCCGCCCCGGTCGAGTCACCGGCCGGTCACCCGACGATGGTCCGGAGCGTCGACTCGGTCAGGAACGTGGTGACGCCGACGGCCTCGGTCGTCATCCACGCGAGGAATATCAGGTACATCGCGAGGAGGACGTACCCCTCCTCGGTGGTGAGTTCGAAGTCTGTCGCGGCCAGCACCACGACGACGAGGGTGGTGTAAAACAGGAACAGCATGAGCGGCACGGACGTGAGGAACCCGATCGAGACGCCGCCGGCGAGGACGACGCCGACCGGCAGCGCCGCGACGAGGTTGAACGTGTTCGTGCCGAAGACGTTCGCGATCGCCGCCCGCTGGTCGCCGGACTGGCCCATCTTCACGCCGACGAGCAGGTCGGGGAACGAGCTCAGCACCGACAGCACCGTCACGGAGACGAGGAACGGGGGCGCGTTCAGCGCGCCCGATATCTGGACCGTCATGCCCACCATCGACTCGACGCCGACGAGCACGACGACGAGCCCGGCCGCGAACAGCCCGGCCTGCTTCGGGACGTTCGTCGAGTCGGTCCGTTCCACGTCCGACGCGCCGCTCTTGCCCCCGACGAGCAAGACGACGTACACGCCGTACAACACGAGCAGCCCGACGCCCATCTGCGGGGTGATCCGCGCGAGCTCCCGGCCGTCGGTGCCGAGGACGCCCAAGGCGATGACGCCGAAGAGCGCGAGGACGGCGACCATGTAGAAGATGGCGTCGCGGTAGACGATCCCCTGCGTCGTCGTCGTGTCGCCGCTCGTGACCGCGACGGCGGCCGGGATGACCAAGATGTTGAACACCGCCGTCCCGATGAGCGCCCCGGCGCCGACGCCGAAGTCGCCGAGGACGAGCACCGAGATGACGATGATCGCGAGCTCGGGGAACGACGTGGCGGCCGCGACGATCAGCCCGCCCTGGATCGCCTGCGAGACCCCGAAGTGGTCGCTGATCTTCGAGGTCGTCGACTCGACGACGTTCGCGCCCTTCCAGGTCAGGAGGAAGCCGACGAATCCGAGCGCGATCCAGACGGGCAGCGGCTGGTCGCCGATGAGCTCCGCGAGTAACGTCACGAGGTACCGGTGCGCACGGAGCGGATTAGTGGTTCCGGAAGCGAGCGCACCCGACCCCGCGCCGGTCGCCCGGCCCGCCTCGCGCTCGCGGCGGAGCGGGCCGCGAACGCGCCGCTCAGTAGATCAGGTCGTCGTCGTTCTCGATCATGTACAGCGTCCGCGCCGCGACGTTGACCGCGTGGTCCGCGATCCGTTCGAGGTCGCGCACCGCGAGCAGCGCCTGCGACACCTCGTCGAGGGATGCTTCGAGCGCCTCGCCGTCGGTCGGCGCCGGGCCGTCGCGGGCCGCGTTGCGGGCGCGGTCGGCCTCCAGCAGCTCGCGGACGACCGCCTCGCTCGCCGCCCGACACCGGTCGTCGAACGCGTCGTCGCTGGCGGCAATCTCGCGGCAGGCGTCCGGGTCGCGCGCCGCGTAGGCCGCGACCGCGTCGGCGACCATCTCGCGGGCGGCGTCGCCGAGGTCGCGCACGTCGACCGCGGGGTGGACGCCGCCGTCCGGACCGCCGTACGCCGCGACGTTCGTCGCGAGGTCGGCGACCCGTTCGAGGTCGGTGATGATCTTGAACGAGGCGGCGACGAGCCGGAGGTCGCCGGCCACCGGCTGCTGAAGCGCCAGCAGCTCGGTACACTCGTCTTCCAGCGACAGGTACGTCTCGTTGACCTCGTGGTCGCTCTCGATCACCGAGCGGGCGAGCTCGTCGTCGCCGGAGACCGCGGCCTCGACGGCGTCGTCGAGCCGGTCGCAGACGGTCTCGCCCATCGCGACCACGCCGTCCCGGAGCGCGTCGAGCCGCTCCTGATAGTTCTCGCGGGGCATCTATCCGAACTTCCCGGTGATGTAGTCCTCGACGCGCTGCTCTTCGGGGTCCTCGAAGATCTTCGCGGTGTCGTCGTACTCGACCAGCTCGCCGCCCGTGAGGAAGACGGCCGTCCGGTCGGAGATGCGGGCCGCCTGCTGCATGTTGTGCGTGACGATGATGACGGTGTACTCCTCCGCGAGGTCGTCGATCAGGTCCTCGATCTTCGAGGCCGCGACGGGGTCGAGCGCGGAGGTCGGCTCGTCCATCAGGATGACCTCCGGGTCCGGCGCGATGGCGCGGGCGATACAGAGCCGCTGCTGTTGCCCGCCGGAGAGTTCGAGCCCCGAGGAGTCCAGCTGGTCTTTCACCTCGTCCCACAGCGCGGCGCCCTTCAGCGACTCCTCGACGCGCTGGTCGACGTCGCCGTCGAAGTCCTGGATCTTCAGGCCGTACGCGACGTTGTCGCGGATCGACTTCGGGAACGGGTTCGGCTTCTGGAACACCATCCCGATCTTCCGGCGTAAGGCGACGGGGTCGACGTCGTCGTCGTACACGTTCTTCCCGCCGAACTCCACGTCGCCCTCGACGCGGCAGATCTCGATCATGTCGTTCATCCGGTTGATGCACCGGAGGAACGTCGACTTCCCGCAGCCGGAGGGGCCGATGAGCGCGGTGACGCGCTTCTCCGGGATCTCCATCGTCACGTCGTCGATCGCCTGCTCGTCGCCGTAGAAGACGTCGAGGTTCCGGGCCGCCACCGCGGTGCCGGCGGCGGGCGCCGCGCGGTCGTCGTTCGAGTCCGCCTGTACCTCCGTCGTGATGAGCGAGTCGTCTGTTGTGCTGTTACTCATGTTAGCTCCCCCGTTCCGCGCGGTTCCGCAGCAGGATGGCCGTTCCGTTCATGCCGACGAGAATGATCAGCAGCGTGATAACGCCTGCGGCGACGACGCCGTACCGGAAGTCGGCCTGCGGGAAGCCGGCCCACGTGTAGATCTGCATCGGCATGGCGCTGAACCGGCTGAACAGGCTGTCCGGCGCCCGGAACACCGTCGTCGCCGCGCCGATCATGATCAGCGGCGCCGTCTCCCCGATCGCCCGGCCGAGCGCGAGGATCGTCCCGGTGAGGATCCCCGGCATCGCCTCGGGTAACACGACGTTCTTCGTCGTCTGCCAGCGCGTCGCGCCCATGGCGTCGGAGCCGCGCCGGAGGTCGTCCGGGACCGACCGGATCGCCTCCTGCGCGGAGATGATCGTGATCGGCAGGATGAGCAGCGACAGCGTCAGCGCCGCGGTCACCGCCGTCCCGATCCCGAGCCCGAGGAGGTTCGCGAACAGCCCCAAACCGAGGAGGCCGTAGACGACCGACGGGACGGCCGCGAGGTTCGCGATGTTGACCTGGAGGATCCGGGTCAGCGTCCCGAGCGGCCCGCTCTCCGGGGTGTACTCCTCCAGGAAGACGGAGGTGCCGACGCCGAGCGCGAACGACAGCACCGCGACCATCGCGATGATGATGACGGAGCCGACGATGGCCGGGTACAGGCCCGCCTCCGTCGGGGTCCGAGAGGGCGCCTCGGTGAGGTACGAGGGGTCGAGCCACGGGTCCGGCGCGGGGACCCCCAGCGCCTCGACGATCAGCGCCCCGGCGACCACGCCGGCGGCGAGCAGCAGCGGGAGCCCGAGCCCGGCGAGCCCCTCGCCGGCGTCGACGACGCGGGAGACGTACACCGCGGTCGGCACGCCGGTGAGGACGAGCGCGAGGAGGACCGTGGGGGCCGGCAGCCCGGCGCCCGCCGCCAGGAACCCGCCGGCGGTCGCGAGCGCGAGCGGGACGCCGCCGACGACGGCCCCGGCGGTTCGGCTCCGACGGTCGGCGACGAGGAGCGCCCCCGCGGCCGCGACCGGGACCGCGACGGTCCAGAGGTAGATGATGAGGTCGGAGGGGTACGTCGCGACCACGCCGCGGAGGATCACCGCGGCGACCAGTCCGACGAGTCCGGCCGGCGCCGCCGCGGTCCGCGCCCGCGCCTCGTCGCGGGCCCGGCCGAAGGCGTACAGTCCGACGGCTGGGAGGACGCCGAGGGTGTACGCGAGGAACCACAGCAGCGCGTCGAACACCAGGAACAGCGTGCCGACCGCGAGGCCGATGGCGACCCCGCCGACGAGCCGCCCCAAGAGCCCGAAGCCGACCGCGCCGACGCGGCCGCGGCTCCCGACGTACGCGAGGTACGCCGTGACGGGGGCGGCGACGACGAAGAGGTACGCGAGCTGCCAGTTGAGCCGCGGGATCGGCGTCACGAGCGCCTCGACCGCGGTGAAAAGCACCGCGACGGCGACGAGCCCGCCGCCGAGCGCGCCGAGCGCGCGCCGGGTGACCTCCGGGTCGTCCGCGCTGTACAGGCAGAACGCGAGGAACGGGACGACGAGCGTGAGGAAGTAGGTCAGCAGCCACGCGGGGCTGGCGTTCGCCAGGTCGAAGGCGTCGATGGCGACGTACACGAGCAGCACGCCGAGCGCGACGAGGCCGAAGACGCTCGCGCCGAACGAGAGGTACTCGAAGGCGATCCCCCGCACCCGGCTGACCTCGCCGAACCCGTCGGCGTTCGAGTTTTCGGTCGCCATCAGTACTCCTCCCGGTAGCGTTGTGCGATGATGTCACTGATCACGTTCATAACGAGCGTTACCGCGAACAGCGCGAGGCCGAGCGCGAACATGGAGTTGTACGGGAGCGTGCCGCCGGTGAGGTCGCCGCCGGTGATCTGGACCATCGCGACGGTGATCGTCATCCCGGACTGGAGGAGCACGTCGGCGGGGTTGACGAACGGGATCCCGAACAGCGCCTGTTGGACCTCGGGCATCCGCGCCTGCGCGCCCATCGCGACGACGACGATCATCGTCTCGCCGATGGCGCGGGAGACGGCGAGGATGTACGAGGAGGCGATCCCGGAGATCGACGCCGGGACGACGATGCCCGTCGACACCTCGAACTTGGTCGCGCCGAGCCCGTAGCCGGCCTGGCGCAGCTCGTCCGGCACCGCGCTCATGGCGTCCTCGGAGATCGACGACACCATCGGGATCGTCATGATCCCGACCATGATCGACGCCGCGAGCGCGTTGAACGTGCTCATCTCCGGGAACAGCGTCGCCTTCAGCGCGGGCGTGACGTACACCAACGCGAAGTAGCCGTACACGACCGTCGGGATCCCGGCGAGGATCTCGAGGAGAGGCTTCAGGATCGACCGGGCGTTCGGGGTCGCGTACTCGCTGAGGTAGATGGCGGTGAGCGTCCCGATCGGGATGGAGATGAACGCCGCGGTGATCGTCACCGTGATCGTTCCGATCAGCAGCGGGACGATCCCGAACACCTGCCCCCCGCCGGCCGGGTTCGGGCTCCAGTTGGTGCCGGTGAGGAACTCGGTGATCGGTATCGCCCGGAAGAACACCACCGCGTCGGACAGGAGGGTGACGAAGATCGCGGCCGTCGTGAGCAGCGTGATCGCCGCGCACGCCGCGAACAGGCCGCCGTAGGTTCCTTCCTTCAGTCGTGTGAGCCCGCCCCGCCGGCTCAGGTCGGGACTCTCTGTGCTGTCAGTCACGAACGGTGAGGTATCGAACGCTGTCGTAAATCAATACACCGGTTCATCGCGCGGGCGCTATCCCTGGGCCCGCTCGATCGCGTCTTCGAGCTTCTCCATCTGCGCTTCCTGCGTCTCCTCGGTGGCGGGCACGTACCCCACGTCGCCGGCGACGAGGTCCTCGTTCGTCGTCTGCTCGACGAAGTACCGGGCGAACTCCGCGATGTGCTCCTCGCCGAGCGACTCGATCGACGGGTAGGTGAACAGGGGCCGCGAGAGCGGCGTGTACTCGCCCGACGACGCCGTTTCGAGGCTCGGTTCGACCGGCCCGTCGCCGTCGTCGATCCCGAGCGCCTTCAGCTGGTCGGGGTTCTGGAAGTAGTACGCGAACCCGAAGTAGCCGATGGCGTACTCGTCGCCGGCGACGCCGTTGGCGATGCTGTTGTCCTGCTCGGTCGCCTGGTAGTCGCTGGTGTGGCCTTCCTCGCCGAGGATCGCCTCGATGAAGTAGTCGTAGGTGCCGGAGGTGTCGGCGGCGCCGAAGCGGTTTATCTCCTCGTTCGGGAACTCGTCGCGGACCTCGTCCCACGTCTGGGCGGGGTCCGACTTCCAGATCTGCGCGAGCTCCTCGGTCGTGAGCGAGTCGATCCAGTCGGCGTCGGGGTTGACGACGACCGTGAGCGCGTCGGTCGCCGCGATCAGTTCGATGTACTCGACGCCGTTCTCCGCGCACAGCTCCTCCTCGGCCGGCTGGATCGGGCGGCTGGCGTTGTTGAAGTCGGTGTCGCCCGTACAGAAGAAGTTCGAGAAGCCGCCGCCGGACCCGGTCGAACTGATGTCGGGGTCGACGCCGGGGTGCTCCTCGGCGAAGTCCTCCATGATCGCGCTCATCAGCGGGAACACCGTGCTCGAACCGGCGATGTTGATCGCTCCGGAGAGCTCGTCGCCGCCGTCCGAGCCGTCCCCGCCGTCGGAGCTCTGGGTACAGCCCGCGAGTCCCAGCGCCCCGGCGCCGGCGATCGCCGCGAGCGATTTGCGCCGTGTGATTCCCGTTGCGTCCGCGTCGTGGCTGGAAGCCATCACCAGTTGATGAGCGAGTTCCGGTTAAGTAGTATGCTATGAGCGGTACGGGGGAACGCGTACGGCCCGGTACGGGTACGTTTCTGTATGTTTCCTATATAGCGGTATATAGCCACCCGAGCGATGGTCGCGGCCGAGAAGCGAGCAGCCCGGGACGTAGTTTTAAGTCCCCGTACCGGGAGAACCCGGACGAATGACCCCTCCCACGACCGACGGGCCGCCCGCGCCGACGACCTCCAGGGAGGAGGCGTGGGTCGCCCACGCCGCGCTGATCGACGCCGCGACCGCCGCCACCGACGACGACAGGCCGTACCACCGTTCGATCGAGTCGATAGAGCGGGGCGCGGCACTCGACGACGAGGGAATCGCCCTGCTCAGAGACGCGCTCGTCGACTACCTCGGCGACGCGCCGGTCCGCGACCGCGCCCCCGGGCGGGCGCTGTTGCGGCGCACCGACGACGCGGTCGACGCGCGGTCGAGCCACGCGTAGGACCGACGGACGCTGGGTGCGAGTCCCCGCCGCGAGAGGCTCAGCCCCGACCGAGAGCGGCGAATTCCGGCCGCTACGAGCCGGCCTCCACCGCCTCGATCAGCAGCTCCGCGACGTCGACGATCTCCACGTCGTCCTCGAAGTTCCCCGTCTTCCGACCGTCCTCGAACATCGTCGTACACATCGGGCAGGCGACGACGAACTTCTCTATCGCGGCGCCCGCGTCGGTGTCCTCGACCGCCTCGCGGAGGCGCTCCTCGCTCGGCTTGACCGCCTCGTCGTGTTCGGTCCAGAGGCCGCCGCCGCCGCCGCCACAGCAGAACGAGTCGTCCCGCGAGCGGGGCATCTCGTAGAGGTCGGCGCCGGTCGCCCGGATCAGCTCGCGGGGCGCCTCGTACTCGTCGTTGTACCGGCCGAGGTGGCAGGGGTCGTGGTAGGTGACGGTGTAGTCGAGCTCGTCGCCGGCGAGGCCGAGCCGCCCCTCGTCGACCAGCTCCTCGACCACCTGCGTCCAGTGGAACACGTCGACCGCGCCGTCCGCGTTCCACGGCTCCTCGCGGTCGAACGGCATCATCGGGTCGTCCGCGAACTCCGCGAAGTCGACCTCGGGGTACTCGTTTTTGATGGTGTTGTACGAGTGCGGGTCGGTACAGACGATGTTCTCGAACTCGCAGTCCGCGAACGTCTCGACGTGGTGACCGGCGAGTTCGAGGTAGAGGAACTCCTCGCCGATCCGCCGGATGTCGTTGCCGTCCGTCTTCTCGTCGTCGAACAGGATGCCGAACGACACGTCGGCCTCGTCGAACAGGCGGGCGAGCGCGCGGGCGACCTTCTTGTTCCGGTCGTCGAAGCTCGGGTAGTCGCCGACGTACCAGAGGTACTCGACCTCGGTCTCGCGGGCGTCCGGCACGTCGACGGCGTCGTCGAGGTCGTCGGTCCAGTCGCCGCGGGCCGACTGCGACTCCCCGAAGGTGTTCCCCTTCCCCATCACGTCTTGGAACACGTCCTGGAGGTTCGAGTCGACTGCCCCCTCGTCGACGAGCTGGCGGTTCATCTTCGTGAAGGAGGTGAGGTGTTCGATGTCGACGGGGCAGGCGTCCATACACGCCATACAGGACATACACGACTCCATCGACTCGGCGTCGATGACGCCGCCCTCGTCGGCGACGATGGGGACCGTGCCGCCGTCGCTGGCGGCGGCAGTCCCGCCGTCCGTCGCCATCGGCCCGTCACCCCGCCCGCTCCCCGCGACCGGGTCGTCGCTCACCGACTCGCGGTACGACTTCAGGTCGAGGATGACGTTCCGCGGGTCGAGGTTCCGGCCGACGGTGTCGGCGGGGCAGGCGTCGGTACACCGCCCGCACTTGGTACAGGCGTCGCCGTCCATCAGCTCCTTCCACGTGAAGTCGTCGAGCGACTCGGCGTTGGTGTGATCGAGGTCCGCGGGGACGTTCGGGAGCCGCGCGCCCGCCTTCTCGTCGCGGGCGACGACGTTCGCGAACGACGAGATCATGTGGAACGGCTTCGCGTAGGGGATCCACGCGACGAACGCGAACGCGAGCAGCGAGTGGCTCCACCAGAGGGCGCCGTATATCGCCTCCGCGCCCGCGGCCGTGAGCCCGGCCGCCTCCAGCCCGGTCGCGAGCGCCATCCCGACGAAGCTCACGGTCTCGGTCGCCCGCTGCGGCTGGCCGACCATGCTCACGCCCTCGACGAGGAAGCCGCCGACGCCGAGGAGGAACAGCGTCCAGACGAACGCGTCGTCCTCGAGGGAGGTGTGTTTGCCCCACAGCCGCCCCTCGCGCCGCCGGTAGCGGCGGAACGCGGCCATGCCGACGCCGACGACGAACAGCAGGCCGAACGCGTCGACGGCGAACTGGTAGGCGAGGTAGAAGTCGCCGACCCAGAACGACTCGCCGGTGAGCGGGCGGTAGAGGTCGATGTCGATCCCGAGGATCGTCGTCGCGACGAGCAGGACGAGGAACCCCCACAGCACGAACGTGTGCATCACGCCGGTGTAGAGGTCCCCGTCGAACTGGTTCTCGTTCGCGAGGACGGTCTTCGTCGCGGCGGCGACCCGGCCGGGAAGGTTCGACAGCCGGTCCCGCGGGTCGGCGCCGCCGCGTGCGTACGCCGCGAACCGCGCGTAGACGCCGTACAGAAAGACGAGGACCGCGACGGCGGCGAGCCAGTAGAACGCCGCCTTCCCTACCGGACCGATCGTCCAGAAGGTCTCTCGGGTGGCCGCCTGTAGGGGAGTCATGATCGATCACCGGGATACGGCGAGGTTAAAACTTGCCACAACGCGGCGGTCGTCGCTCGGCGTTCACCCGACCCGAGGCGGTCGCCCCCGGCGGGGCGCTCACGCGATCCGCAGGACGGCGGCCGCGAACAGGCACCCGGCGAGCGCCAGCGCCGGGGCGTCGACGCGGCGGAACGCCAGCCGCGGGAGCGTCGGGTTCCACGCGAAACAGCGGGCGACGAGCGCCGTCCCGAGCCGGTCGGCCCGGGAGAGCGCGCGGTCGATCCCCGCGACGGCGACGATCCGCATCCGGTCGCGGACGGGGCGCTCGTCGCCGAGGCGCGCCCGCATGGCGTCGCGCGCCGCGAACAGGTCGCGCCGCAGGAGCGGCAGGAACCGGAAGACGAGCGCGACGCCCGCGCCCAGGAAGACGCCCGGGCGCCCCGGTATCGTCCGCTGGACCGCCGCGCGCGACTCGCGGACCGGCGTCGACCGGACGTACGCGGCCGCGACGACCAGGATCAGGAAGACGCGGTAGCTCGCGAGCCCCGTGTCCGCCGCGCGCTCGACCCGAAACCACGGCGCGCCGAGGGTCGCGCCGGCCACCAGCGGCGCGACGAGGAGGAACGGCAGCGCGACCCGGTACGCCCAGAGGTCGCGGGCGCCGCCGTCGGCCGCGAGGAGGCAGGCGGCGGCGAGGGGGGTGAGGACGGCGAGCCCGCGCGGCGTGGTGTACGCGTACGCCGCCGCCGCGAAGGCGACCTGGACGAGCAGCTTCGAGCGCGGGTCGAGGCGGTGGCCGACCGAGTCGCCGGGGACGTACGACAGCGTCATCCGTCGCTGGGTCGGGGCTCGGCGGGGTCGCCCTCGGGGACGCGCACGTCGAGCCCCGGGAGCGCCGCGGCGGCCTCGGCCGGCGGGGTGTCGACCGCGACGCGGCCGTCCGCCAGGCCGACGACGCGGTCGGCGAGCCCGAACACGTCCCGGAGGTCGTGGGTGACGACGACGACGCCGGTCCCCTCGCGGCGGAGCGCGCGGAGCCGCTCGATCACCGAGCGACGCGCCGGCTCGTCGAGGCCGGTGAACGGTTCGTCCAAGACGAGGTGGTCGGGCTCCATCGCCAGCGCGCCGGCGATCGCGACCCGCTCGCGCTCGCCGCCCGACAGCGACGCGATCCGGTCGGTCTCGCGGCCGGTCATGTTGACGGCGTCGAGTGCGGCCTCGACGCGGCGGTCTATCTCCGCGTGCGCGAGGCCGAGGTTCTCCGGCCCGAAGGCCACGTCGGCGCCGACGGTCGCCGCGACGAACTGGTCCCGGGGGTCCTGGAACACCATCCCGACCGCGGTCCGGGCCGCGACGAGGTCGGTCTCGACGGGGGTCCCGTTGACCGCCACGCGGCCGGCGTCGGGGTCGACGAGCCCGTTGAACGTCCGGACCAGCGTCGTCTTTCCGGAGCCGTTCGCGCCCGCGACGATCAGGAACTGGCCGTCGGGGATCGAGAGGGAGACGTCGTCGACGGCCGTGACGCCGCCCTCATCGGCCCCGTCGTACCGACAGGTGACCTCCCGGACCTCGATCACGGCGGGCCCCTCACCGCGCCGCGATCGCGTCCGACCGGACGATGCCGATCGCCGCGGCCATCTTCGCGCCCTCCGCCGGGAGGAAGACGACGGCGCCCTGGATCACCGACTCGGCGAGGGTGAGATCGAGCGTCAGGTAGAGGCCGGCGACCCCCATCGCGTAGACGACGACCGTCCCCGCGGTCATGGCGGCCACGAGGAGCGGGGCGGAGACGGCGTCGAGGTCGCGGAGGGCGGCGCCGCGGTGGGCGATCGCCCCCACGAGTCCGGCCGCGAGCGGGTACGACCAGAGGTAGCCGCCGGTCGCACCCACGAGCTCGCCGAAGCCCGCCGCGCCGCCGGAGAACACCGGCGCGCCGAGCGCCCCGGCCGCGAGGTAGAGGACCAGCGCGGCGGCGCCCCAGACGGGGCCGAGGAAGATCCCGGCGAGGAACACGCCGAGCACCTGGAGCGTGACGGGCGCGGGCGACACCGGGAACGGGAACGATACGTACGCGAACGCGCCGACGAGCGCCGCGAACAGCGCGGCGCGCGCGAGGTTCGTCGCCGCCTCGTCGCCGACGAGGTCGACGGACTCCGTGTTCGTTGCCATGGCTGAACGGACTCGTAAACTCACTTCAACGTAGCGGTTTACGAGTTCGACGCGGCCCGAATGGCACCGAGTTCGACTACCGCGAGAGTCCTCGGATAATCCTCGGATAATAACGTTCATCCCCGCCCGGCGTCCACGAGACGAGTATGCCCAAGATAAGCGTCGAGATCCCGGCGGAGCTGCTCGCCGACCTCGACGAACACGTCGGCGACGACGGGAAGTTCGTGAACCGCAGCGACGCGGTGCGCGCGTCGATCCGCAAGAACCTCGACCTGCTCGACGAGATCGACGCCCGCCACGACCGGCTCGACGGCGACCGCACGTCGACCGCGGCCGAGTCGGGCGGAGGGACCGATGAGTAGTCGGACCGCTGCCGGCGGGAGCGGCCCCTTCCGGACCGACCCCCTCGACCGGTCGGCGGTCGCGGCGGTCGGGCTGATCACGCTGTTCACCGTCGCGCTCGCGACCGCGCAGCTCACGGCCGCGAAGGTGCTGGCGCTGCCGCTCCCGGTCGCGCTGCCGGTCGTCGGGCCGGAGATCCTGCTGCCCGGCGCGGCGCTGGCGTACGCGCTCACGTTCCTGGCGTCGGACTGCTACGCGGAGCTGTACGGGCGGCGGGCGACGCAGGTGGTCGTCAACGTCGCGTTCCTCGCGAACTTCCTCGTGTTGGCGCTCGTGTGGTCGACGCTCGCGGCGCCCGGGGTCGACCCCGAGGTGTCGGCCGCCTTCCAGACCGCGCTCGGCCCCGCGGCGAACATCGTCGCCGGGAGCCTGCTGGCGTACGTCGTCAGTCAGAACTGGGACGTGTTCGTCTTCCACGCGATCCGCGACCGCACCGGCGAGCGCATGCTGTGGCTCCGCAACCTCGCGTCGACGGCGACGAGCCAGGCGATAGACACCGTCATCTTCGTCGGCGTCGCCTTCTACGTTGCGCCGACCCTGCTCGGCGCCGGTCCGGTGTTCGGGCCCTCGGCGCTGCTCGCGCTCGGCCTCGGTCAGTACATCCTGAAGCTCGGGATCGCGGTCCTCGACACGCCGGTCGTCTACCTGATCGTCGGCGCGGTCCGGAACTGACCGCGTCGCTCGCTCCGCGGTAGCCCTTTCTCGCGACCGTCAGCCGACCGCGAGCGCCCGCGCCGCCCGGTCCGGGAGGTCGACCGGGACCTGCTCGAAGGAGTCGCCCGCGTCGCGGGTGACGAAGAGCCCGCGGTTCGAAAGCGCCCAGACCTCCCCGGCGGTCCGACCCCCGGCCAGCACCGCCCGGTAGGTGCCCTCGCCCGTCGGGAACCCGCGGTCGTCGAGGCGCTCGAACGCGCCGGGACCGCGCTCGGAGTCCGCCGCTCCTCCCTCCTCGCCGCGCCGGTAGCGGTAGAGGTAGCTCTCGCCGCGGCGGTGGGCGGCCGTCGCGCCCGCGGCCGCGCTGACAAAGGCGGTGTCGGGGTCGCCCGGGTCGACCGCGAGCCCCCAGGCGTACCCGTGGTCGAGGCCGGCGTCGGGGACGCGCCACGAGTCGCCGCGGTCGTCGCTCTCGGCGAAGCCGTCGCCGGCCGCGGCGTAGACGCGGTCGGGCGCGTCCGGGTGGGTCGCCATCGCGTGCGTGTCCCGCCGGGCGCCCGCCGGGCGGTCGGTCCACGTCGCGCCGCCGTCCGCGGTCACGGCGAGCGCGCCCGCCTCGATACCGACGAGCCACCGCTCGGGGTCGGCCGGGCAGGGCTCGATCCACCGCACGTGGTGGGTGTCCGGCCGGGGCGGGAACGACCACTCGTCGGCGGAGGGGAGGTCCGTCAGGCCGTCGACCGGATCGGCCGTCTCGCCGCCGTCGGCGGAGCGGTACGTCCGCGAGGGCTCCGTCCCGATCCAGACGACCGCGGGGTCGTGCGGGCTCGTCGCGACCGCGGTCACCGCGTCGGGACCGGACCCCTCGGGGCCGAGCGTCGAGGCGGCCGCGCGGGCGAACCGCTCGCCGCCGTCGACGGACCGGAACAGCCCCGCGTCGAACGTCCCCGCGAGGACGCGCGGTCGCCCGGGGCCGTCGCCCCCGTCCTCGCGGCGCGTGATGGAGAGGCACTCGACGCGCTGGCCGGAGAGGCGCGTCTCGACCGCGCCGGTCGCGGGGTCGACGATCCGGAGGCCGTCGTCGTAGGCCGCGTAGATGCGCATGGATCGGGGTTCGGCCAGGAGGCCCAAAAGCGTACGCCGGCGCATCCCGGCAGGAAGGCCTCGGTTCGTCGACTTCGGACGCGAGCGGAACCGGGGTTCGACGAGCGCAAGAGACTTATCGCGGCCGCCCGTGTTAACCGTACGCATGGATCTTCGCGTCCAGGGGGACGTACCCCCCGACCCGTTTCTCGGCGCCGCGGACCTCTTCGAGACCGAGCGCTCCGTGGAGGCGCCGGTCCGCGTCGTGGTCCGCGAGGACCCGGACGAGCGGACCTGGGCCGGCCACTACGACGACCACCACGTGCTGAACGTCTCCCGGCGGGCCGCCACGAGCGCGATGGCGCGCGAGCTGGCGATCCACGAGCTCGCGCACATGGCCCGGTACGAGGAGGGCCACCCCTCGCACCTCCAGTCGACGGAGGAAGCGCTGTACCTCGGGCTCTCCGGCGAGACGGTGGAGCGCCGCAAGCTCGCGCACTGCTACCAGATCGCGAACCACATGAAAGACATCTACGCCGACGACATCACGCTCTCGGTGGCGCCCGCGGACAAGCTGCTCGGGTTCCTCGAATCCACGCTGGCGGCCGCGGTCGCGGACCGCCCCGACGTGTCGCGCACCGGCTCGCCGCCGGTGACGGCGGGGGCCGACCCCGAAATAACGGCCGTCAACGCGGCGTTCGCGCTGGCGCTGGTCGAGCGCCACGGCATCGCGGGGCCCGACCACCGCATCTACGACCTCGCGCGCGCCGCCGGGAGCGACACCGACGCCGTCGACGTCGACGCGTTCAAGGAGCGCTTCCTCGACCTCGGCCACGACCCCTCCAAGAGCGACTACCGGAAGGCGCTCGTCGCCGCCGCCCGCGCCTACGCGGTCTGAAGCGGGGTAGCGCGTCGCTCGCGGACGACGCTGCGGAGACGATGGTCGGTATGGGCAGTCGACGACGGTCGCTCCGAGTCCGGAAGCCGTCGGCGGCGCCGTCTCACTCCACGTCGTTCTGGACCGGATCGCCCTCGCCGTCGGCCTCCGCCGCGCCCTCGTCGGTCGCGTCCGCGGCCTCGACGGGCGCGCTCGACTCCTCCGCCTCGGCGGCGCCGCCGTCGAGGACGGTCACGCGCGCGGACATGATCCGAGTGTTGTCGACGCGCTCGATGCGGATCCGGACGCCGTCGAACTCGATCTCCTCGCCCTCCTCAACGAGCCGCCCCGCGCGGTTGAACACGAAGCCGGCGAGCGTCTCGAACTCCTCGCCCTCGGGCAGTTCGATCCCGAGTATCTCGTTGACCTCGTCGATGTTGACCTGCCCCTGAACGACGGCGACGTCGTCGTCGACGAACTCCACCGGCGCCGACTCGTCGCCTTCGAGGATCTCGCCGACGATCTCCTCGGCCACGTCCTCCAGCGTGATGATCCCCTCCGTGGTGCCGAACTCGTCGATGACGGTGACCATCTGGAGGCGGTTCTCCTGCATCTCCGCGAGCAGCTCGTCGGCGTTCTTCGACTCGGGGACGTGCAGCGTCGGCTTGACGACCCGCTCCAGGGAGGGCGTCCCCTCGGAGTAGCGCAGCTCGCGGACCAGGTCGCGCACCGTGACGACGCCGACGATGTTGTCGAGGTTCCCCTCGTAGACGGGGACGCGCTCGTGGTCGGCCTGGATGCACGTCTCGATCGCCTCCTCGACGGTGTCCTCCTTCGCGACCGCCGTGACATCGAGCCGCGGGGTCATCACCTCCTTGGCGATGGTGTTGTTGAACCGGAAGATGCGGTCGAGCATCTCGCGCTCCTCCTCGTCGATGACGCCCTCGCGCTCGCCCGTCTCGATAATGTCCTGGATCTCGTCGCGGGTGACGTACGACGACTCGATCGCCGAGCGGCCGCCGGTGATCTTGTTGACGACCCTGGTCAGGTAGTCGAACAGGACCACGAGCGGGAGGAGGACGTACTCGGAAAGCTTCAGCGGGCGGGCGATGCGCAACGCCCACGACTCGGTGTTCTCGACGGCGTACGACTTCGGCGCGCTCTCGCCGAACAGCAGGACGAGCGCCGTGATCCCGAAGGTGGCGATGGTGACGGCCTGCCCCTGCCCGAGGCCGAGGTAGACGAGCAGCCCGGTGGAGATGGAGGACATCGCGATGTTGACGATGTTGTTGCCGACGAGGATCGTGATGAGGAGCCGGTGCGGGTCGGTCTTCAGCGCCTTCACCGTCTCCGAGCCCGGCACCCCGTCTTCGACGAGGCTGTCGATGCGGTGCTGCGGCAGGGAGAACATCGCGATCTCCGACGAGGAGAAGAACGCCGACAGCGCGATCAACACCAGGATCGTGAGCGCGCCGAGCGCGGCGACGACGGTGTCGCCGGGCATCTGTATCTGGAGGAGACCGGCCGTCAGCGTACTCGACCACAAGCCCATATTCGTTTGTCATCCGTCGGCCCACGATTAAAGGGTTCCCTTCGCTGAGCCCCGCGGCGGGGCGGCGGAGTGCCGCCGACGCGCGCCGCCGCCGACCCGGGCCATCGTCGACGCGCGTGCCGCCGCCGACACGGTTACCCGTCTCGCGGGCGAACCGCGGGACATGAGCGATCCACAGATCACCCTGTACCGGCTGCAGGCGTGCCCGTACTGCGAGCGCGTCGTCCGGACGCTGAACGAGCTCGACTTGGAGTACCGCTCCCGCTACGTCGAGCCGATGCACTCCGAGCGCAACGTCGTCAAGCGCGTCTCCGGCGCCCGGAGCGTGCCGGCGATCGTCGACCGCGAGACCGGCGTCACCATGTCCGAGAGCGCGAACATCGTCGAGTACCTGAAGGGGACGTACGGCGACGCGGCGACCGATGGGGGCCGCGCAGCCGACGCCGAGGGAGGTGCCTGAGATGCCGGAGTTCGACGTCGTCTCCCTGCCCGAGACGGACCACGTCGCCGGGGGCGACACGGCGCCCGACTTCACCCGCCCGCTCGTGAACGGCGAGTACTGGGAGGACCGCGCGCTCGCCGACGCCGTCGACGGCCCGACGCTCCTCCTGTTCCACCCCATGGACGGCACCTTCCAGGGGACGTACCTCTACAACACGGTCGACGACCACGGGTGGAGCGACGACCTCGACGTGCTCGGCGTCTCCATCTCGACGCCGTACGCCCACAAGCGCCTGCTCGCCGAGCGCGGCGACGGTGTCCGGATCTTCTCCGACCCGGGCGCGGGCGTCGTCGAGGAGTACGGCCTCGCACACGAGATCGACGGCATGACCGGGATCACGGAGAGCCGCCCGGCCGTCTTCCTGCTCGACGCCGACCGCACCGTGGAGTACGCGTGGGTCGCGAGCGAGCATCCCGAGTTCCCCGACGCCGAGGCGATCGGCGACGCGGTCGCCGACCTCGTCGACTGAGCGGACCCGAGGTCGCGGCCCGGCGCGCGGACCGCACACACTCGTCACGCTTTTTCAACTCGCCGCCGAACGGTCGCGCGTGACCGCCGACACGAGCGACGACGGACCGGACCGATCCGAGGAGCTGCGCGCGGCGGCCGCCGCCGTCGACCGCGGCGACCTCGTCGTCTACCCGACCGAGACGGTGTACGGGCTGGGCGCCGACGCGCTCGACCCCGAGGCCGTCGAGCGCATCTTCGACCTGAAGGGCCGCGACCGGTCGAACCCCCTCTCGCTCGGCGTCGCGAGCGTCGACGACGCGCTCCGCTACACCCGCCCGACGGAGCTGGCCGTCGCCTTCGCGCGGGCGTTCCTCCCGGGGCCGGTGACGGTCGTCGTCGAGCGCGGCGACCGGGTGCCCGACGCGCTCACCGCCGGGCGCGACCGCGTCGGGATCCGCGTGCCGGACCACGACCTCGCGCGGGCGCTGCTGGCCGAGACCGGTCCCCTCACCGCGACGAGCGCGAACGTCTCCGGGACGGGCAGCGTCACCGACCCGAGCGACCTCTCCGACCGGATCCGCGAGGGAGTCGCCGCCGTGATCGACGGCGGCGAGACGCCTGGGACGGAGAGCACGGTCGTCGACCCCGAGGCGGGGACGATCCACCGGCGCGGGGCGATGGCCGGCGCCATCGAGGCGTGGCTGGCGGACCCGCCGGTGGACGGGTGAGTCGGCGAGAAGAGTCGACCGCGGCGCTCAGACGGAGAGGTCGCCCTTCGCTTTGATCACGTCGAGGTCCTCGGCGTCGACCGTCTCGACGTCGAGCCAGTGGGGGACGTACTCGCGTTTGTCGTACGCCTCGCGCTCGTCTTCCGTGCCGACGGTACACCAGAGCTGCGGCTCGTCCGGGCCGTGCCAGCCGCCCTGAACGTTGATGCCGAAACAGACCAGCTCCTCGCCGTCGTGCTCGATCACCGCGTCCTTCCGGATGTCGGGGTCGCCGCGGATGATGAGGTGGTGCATGTGCCGGGGTTCGCGTGTTCCGGGCTTAATCGCTTCGATACCGCGGATCGAACGGCGGCGGCGACCCCGCGGAAGGTGGGGAGGCCCTACCACCCCCGGTCGAGATCCTCGACGAGCGCGCCGAGGATCTCCCGGGTCGTCGCGGCGACGATGGGTTCGAGCGCGTCCGGATCGCTGTTCGTCGGGTCGCCGAGACCGCCCAGCTCCGTCACCTCGTCGAAGTACTCGTAGCTCCGGGTCCGGGGCAGCTCCGCCGCCTCCTGCGGCTCCTTCTTTGCGGTCCGCACGAGGTCCGGGCGGTACAGCTCGACGAAGCTCGTCTCGTGGTCGCCGGCGTGGCCCCACCCCTCGCCGTACGCCTCCGTCAGGTCCGCCTCCGCGAAGTCCGTCCAGTGGACGAAGTGGACCGTGAGGTCGGTGTCGCGGCCGAGCCGGTCGGCGGCGATCGACAGCGGCTCGCGGTTCCCGCCGTGGCAGTTCAGAAGGAGTAACCGGTCGGCGCCGTGTTCGGCCACCGACTCGCCGATCTCACGGACCACGTCGACGTACGTCTCCGTCGAGAGCGTGACCGTCCCGGGGAACCGCATGTGGTGTTCCGACTGCCCGTACGGCAGCGTCGGGAGCCGCAGCAGGTCGAGGTCGAACTCGTCGGCGGCGTCGACGAGCTCGGCCGTGAGGTGGTCCGCGCGGAGCGTGTCCGTCGACACCGGGAGGTGCGGGCCGTGCTGCTCGATGCTGCCGGCCGGGAGCACCGCGAAGTCGGCGTCGTCGATCGCGGCGCCGGCGTCCTCCCACGTCATGCCGAACAGGTCGGCGTCCGTCTCGGGCATGGCGGAGGCTCCGAGGTCGAACGACGAAAGCGTCGGGGTAGCGGCGAGGCGGCGGCGCCCGGCGGGGGAGCTGGGAGAGAGCGGCGGGGAGCGGGTCGCGAGCGCCGGAGAGCGGGCTGCCAGCGACCGGGAGGCCGGCTCAGCCTGAGTAGTAGTACTCGCCGTCGCGCTTCTGCTGGCTGTCGAGCTGCGACCCCGGCTTGTTGATCCGGGGGCGGCCGGTGCGCTCGTCGCGCCGGAAGGTGATCTCGAGGTCGGCGAGGAACTCGTTCATGCCGTCGCGCATGTCCTGCGGCGGCGCGGCGCGCCCGCGCTCGGCGGGCTCGCCGTCGAACACCATCAGGCGGTCCGCGAGGAGGTCGATCATGTAGATGTCGTGGTCGATCACCATCACGGTCGCGTCGTGGTTCTCGGCGTACCGGCGGATCGCGGTCGTCGCCCGCACGCGCTGCTCGACGTCGAGGTGGGCGGAGGGCTCGTCGAGCAGGTAGAGGTCGGCGTCGTCGGAGAGGCAGGCCGCGATGGCGACGCGCTGGCGCTCCCCGCCCGAGAGGTCCGAGAGGTTCTGCTCCATCACGCGCTCCAACTGGAGCGGCTGGGCGATCTCGGTGTTCCAGTAGGAGGAGCCGAACTCGTCGGTGATAGAGGAGAGGAACGCGTCGACCCGCATGTGCTGGTCGATGTCGATGTACTGCGGCTTGTAGGAGATGTCGAGCGCGAAGTCGAGCTCGCCCTCGTCGGGCGCCAAGTCGCCGGTGAACAGCTGCGCGAGCGTGGACTTGCCGATCCCGTTCGGGCCGACGACGCCGAGCACCTCGGAGCGGTTGATCTCGCCGCCCTCGACGCGGAGCTCGAACTCGCCGTCGCCGTACGACTTCCGCAGGTCCGGGTACTCGATCAGCGTTTCGCTCCGGGAGGCGACCCGCGGCGCGTGCTCCTCGAAGGTGATCGCGGAGGGCCGGATCCGCATGTTCTCGTTGTCGAGGTACCCCTTCAGGTACTCGTTGATCCCCTTCCGGACCGACTTCGGGTCGGTGATGACACCGTACGCGCCCGGCTCCCCGTACGCGACGTGGAGCGTGTCGGCGAGCAGGTCGAGGATCGCGAGGTCGTGCTCGACGACGAGCATCGAGCGGTCCGCGGCGTCGTCGTCCGCCAGCTCGCGGATGAGCCGGGCGACGATCATCCGCTGGCCGATGTCGAGGTACGGCGTGATCTCGTCGAGGAAGTAGAAGTCGGCGTCGCGGGCCAGACACGCCGCGATGGCGACGCGCTGGAGCTCGCCGCCGGAGATCGAGTCGATGTCCTGGTCCATCACCGGCCGGATGTTGAGCCGGTCGACGAGGTCGTCGAGCGCGCCCCGCTCGTCGGTCCGCTCCAGCAGCTCGCGGGTGTTCCCGTCGAACTGGTTCGGGATCTGGTCGACGTACTGCGGCTTGCGCGCGACCGTCACGTCGCCCGCCTTCAGCGATTCGAGGTAGTTCTGGAGGCCGGTGCCGCGGAAGCGGTCGAGGACGCGCTCCCAGTCGCCGTCGGCGGCGTGGTCGCCGAGGTTCGGGACCATCTCGCCGGCGAGCGCGTGGACGGCGGTCGACTTCCCGATCCCGTTCGGCCCGAGGATGCCGGTGACGCTGCCGGGCTCGGGCGTCGGGAGGCCGTACAGCGAGAAGGCGTTGTCCCCGTAGCGGTGGACCGGGTCGTCGTCGAGCTCGGAGGGGAGGTTGATGATCTCGATGGCGTCGAACGGGCACGACTGGACGCAGATGCCGCAGGTCTCGCCCAGGCAGATCTCCTCTGAGATGTGGATCTGGTCGGGGTCGCCCTCCTCGGCGTCCGGGCCACGCTCCGTGATGCACTCCTTGCCCGTCCGGTTGGGCGGGCAGTCCTTCATGCACTCGTAGTTACAGCGGTCGGGCTGGCACCGATCGAGGTCCACGACCGCGATGCTGTCGTCGGCCATCTCAGACCCCCAGGTCGACGGCGGACGTCAGCAGGACGGTGTAGCTGATGAACCAGAGGGTGAACGTGAGAAACGCCACGTAGAGGTTGTCCTTGACCCCGAGGTCGCCGACGCCGACCGCTTTGAATATGGGGTACTGGGCGATGACGAACGCGCCGAGCACGAAGACCGCGGTGGTGCTCGCGGCGGACGCCGGGTCGGTGCCGACGTAGACGGCCGAGACGACGCCGGCCGCGATCCCGGCGAGACAGCAGATGGTCGTGACGACCACGCCGCGCGCGTGGTCGGACAGGCCCGAATCGTCGCTCATGCCTTCGGATCCGCGAGCGCCCGTGAAAAGCCGTTCGTTCCCGCCGTCGCCCGCGGGCGAGACGGGCCGCCGCTCGGAACGCGGCGGTCGGGCACCGCCGCGCGTCGCCGCGGCCGAGGCGCGCGCGAGCCGAATCGCTGACTGACTGGTCAGTCCAGCGGGGTGTTAGCGGCCTATTTTGCTGGTTTGTGACGCGAGATGCGGCCGATTTCGCCGGTAAACGGCGCTGAGACGGGGCTGCTCCATCAACATTTATGAACGTGTGCGGTTTCGAATCGTAACGATGGAAGGAACTCAAACGGAGGGGCTCGACGACCTCCCACCGAGCGCCAAACTCGTCTTCAAGGTGCTCGAGTACAACGGACCGCTGACCCAGAAGGGGATCGTCCAAGAGTCGATGCTGTCGGCCCGCACCGTCCGGTACGCGCTCGAACGGCTCGAAGGGATCGGCGTCGTCGACGAGGACGTCTACTTCGCGGACGCCAGACAGAACCTCTACAAGCTCACGGAGCCGGCCCAGGAGTTCACCGCCGACGAGGGCGAGGCCTCCTGTACCGCCGACTGACCCGCGGCGGTCGACTCCCCACCCCGTCCGTCTTCTCACCTTCTCTCGGCGACGCCGAGCGACGCGTTCCGTGCGCTCGGGACCGTCCCGCGCGGCGTCTCCGCTACTCCGGCGGCTCCGCGCCGCCCTCGCGTGCGCCGCGGACAGCCGCCGCGACGGTGAGGACGACCGCCACCGCCAGCGCCGACGTCGCCGCCAGCACGAACGCGAGCAGGAGGAACCACACGTCGGGCCCGAACAGCGGGTACTCGCGCGTGTCGATCACCGGCCCGAGCAGTTCGAGGGTCCGGACGAGGTACAGCGAGAGCGCGAGCAGCGCGCCGGCGGCCGCCCCGATCCGGACGTTGCGATAGAACGACAGCGACTCCAACAGGACCAGCATCGGGGGCTTCGAACTGTCCTCGCTCACGGAGGCACGTACGGTCGGCCGCCGCAAAGAGCCATCGGAACGCGGCGCCCGGTCTGGCGATCTATCACGATCGAATCGGACGGAAGAGGGCCTGACAGCGTCAGTGACAGCCGTCAAGTGGGTCGGCGGTGAACGGCCGCGCATGCCCAGAGTCGTGCTGTCGGCGTTCCCGATGATAGACCCGGAGACGTACCGCGAGGTCCTCGCCGACGCGGTCGACGAGCCGGTCGAGGTGGAGGTCGCGGAACTGGGGTCGACCGAGCGGCTGATCGACGCGGCGGCCGGCGCCGACGCGGTGGTCACCGACATCAACACGCCCGTCACCGAGGCGGCGCTCGACGCCACGGACCTCGACGTGGTCGTCCGCTCGGCCGTCGGCGTCGACAACGTCGACGTGGCGGCGGCCGCGGAGCGCGGGGTGACCGTCACCCGGGTGCCGGACTACTGTACCGACGAGGTGGCGACCCACTCCGTCTCGCTGCTCCTCGCCTGCCTGCGCTCGCTCAAGCCGTACGACGACGCGGTCGCGGAGGGCGGGTGGAGCTGGGAGGCCGGCGTCCCGACCCGGCGCGTGAGCGCGTCGACGATCGGCCTGCTCTCGTTCGGCCCGATCGCGAAGCGGGCGGCCGAGCAGCTCTCCGGGTTCGGCGCCGACCTGATCGCGCACGACCCGTTCGTCGACGCCGAGGAGATGGCCGACCGCGGCGTCGAGAAGGTCGAGTTCGAGGCGCTGTTCGACCGCGCCGACCACGTCGGCGTCTACGCCCCCCTGACCGACGCGACGCGGGGGATCGTCGACGCGGACGCGCTTGGCCGGCTGGGCGAGGACTCGGTGGTCGTCAACGTGAGCCGCGGCCCCGTCGTCGACGCCGACGCCCTCCTCGACGCGCTGGAGCGCGACGGCATAAAGGCCGCCGGCCTCGACGTCCTCGCCGAGGAGCCGCCCGAGGACGACCCGCTCGTCGGGCGCGACGACACGGTGGTCACGCCGCACGCGGCGTGGTACAGCGAGGAGGCGAAAGACGACCTGAACCGGAGCGGCGCGGCCGACGTGGCGGCCGTCCTGAACGGCGAGACGCCGGACGGCCGGGTGGACCCCGAGGCGGACTGGCTGTAGCGCCGCGGGAGTCCGGGGAGACGCGCCGGCCTACAGGCGGTCAAGGGCGTCGAAGTCGTCGTCATCGTTGAGCGGGTCGTCGTCCGACCCGTTCGACTCCCCCGGGGCGTCGTCCGCGGCGTCGGAGACGAGCGAGTCGCCGTCGTCGCCGCCCGGGTA
Organism: Halorubrum sp. Atlit-8R; assembly: GCF_003666025.1. Taxonomy (NCBI): domain Archaea; kingdom Methanobacteriati; phylum Methanobacteriota; class Halobacteria; order Halobacteriales; family Haloferacaceae; genus Halorubrum; species Halorubrum sp. Atlit-8R. The sequence goes on along the minus strand of NZ_QPLV01000001.1, from coordinate 194,719 downwards.
GCTCGCGTCGAGCCCCGCCGCCAGCCCGGCCCCGAGGTCGTAGGTGTCCCGGACCGTCTGCGCGAGGACGCCGTCGCGGTCGAAGACGACGTAGACGGCGACGAACTCGTGGGCCGCGGGGCGTAACACGAACACCTCCCGCGGACCGTCGTCGTCGCGCGACTCGTTCACGCGCGCGACGAGCGGCTCGATGGGGAGCCGGCCCGTGCGGACCTCGTCGAAGGTGTCGCTGCCGGGCGCGTCCGCGAAGAGGTACAGCGCGCCGTTGGGGTCGCCGTCGTTCGACCGGGTCGTGACCGAGCCGACGGGCTCGCCCTCGGCGCGGATCTGCCGCCACGTCTCGACGGCCGCCTCGAACATCCCCTCGACGCCGTCGGCGAAGCGGAAGCGCGTCTCGCGGACGACCTCGACCTCGCGGAAGCGCGCGGAGCCGTCGGTCCACGCCAGCGTCGCGTCGACGACGAAGCCGGGCCGGAGCGCGTCGACGGCCTCGCCGAGGTCGCCCTCGTACCCCTCCGCGGTGGCGTAGAGGGGGTCGAAGCGGTCCTCGGCGTCGGGGGCCGTCGGGTCGACCGGCTCGTCGGCGAGCTCGACGAGGACGAACTCCTCGGCGTCGGCCGCGGCCGCGCCGGGGTCGCCCCCGTCCGACTCGTCGTCGATGTCCGGCCGCCGGCGCCGGTCGTGGACGCGGAACCGGCCGCTCGTCGTCGGATCCATACCGGGCGGTGGGGCGGCGGGCGGAAAAGCCGGTCGGAAGCGGTGCGGCCCGCTCGTCCGCGGCCGATACCGTTCGCGGATCCGTGTCGTTATGGGGGCGCCGGCCCAAGGAACCGGTAAATGGGGATCCTCGAGGACAAGTCGAACGCCCGGCTCTTCTACAAGTACCTCTCGAAGGTGTACGACCGGATTAACAGCTTCAACTGGAACGAGGAGATGCGCGCGGAGGCGCTCTCGTGGCTGGAGTTCGGCGACGACCCGAGGGTGCTCGACGTGGGCTGCGGGACCGGCTTCGGCACGGAGGGACTGCTCGAACACGCCGACGACGTCCACGGGCTCGACCAGAGCATCCACCAGATGGAGAAGGCGTTCGGGAAGTTCGGGAAGCGCGACCGCGTGAACTTCTACCGCGGCGACGCCGAGCGGCTCCCGTTCCGCGACGACGCGTTCGACGTGGTCTGGTCGTCCGGCTCCATCGAGTACTGGCCGAACCCCGTCGAGGGGCTGCGCGAGCTCCGGCGCGTCGCTAAGCCCGGCGGGCAGGTCCTCGTCGTCGGCCCCGACTACCCGCACAACCCGATCCTCCAGCGGGTGGCCGACGCGATCATGCTGTTCTACGACGCCGACGAGGCCGACCGGATGTTCGAGGCGGCCGGCTACGAGGAGTTCGAACACCACATCCAGCAGGCGACGCCGCAGAGCCCCCGCGCCATCACGACCGTCGCCCGCGTTCCCGACGACGGCGAGTCGGGCGACGAGTCGTCGGCGGCCGCCCCCGACGCGGACCCCTCGGCGCCCGACGCCGAGTAGCGGCGTCGATCGAGAGCCGGAACGCCCGGCCGCTCCCTCCGACGCGCCCTCACCCCGGCTCGACGACCGTCTCCAGCGTCGCGACCGGCCGGCCGTCGGCCGTGATCTCGACGGTGACCCGTCGGCCCGGTTCGAGCGTCGGGTCGTTGGTGTCCGCGACGCGGAAGGCGGCCGTCTCCCCGACGCGGAGCGTGTCGTCGCCCGCGGAGTTGAACGGCCCGGTCGGGCCGGGGTGGAACCCGGCGGCCGAGAAGAACGGGAGCGGCGGCTGCTCGTCGAGCGGTTCGCCGTCGACGCTGACGCGGACCCGCACGGCCGTGACGTCGATCGGATCGCCGCCGCGGTGCGTGACCGCGATCCGGTCGTCGGTCGCCGACAGCGACAGCACCGCCGACGGCGGCACCGTCGCGCTCGGGCCGTCGAGCGCGGCGGCCGCGACGCCGCCGGCCAACACGACCGTGATCGCGATGAGCAGCACGCCCGCGACGGGCGCCATCCCTCGGGCGCGGCGAGCAACTGGTGACACGGGGGGCGTGGGGCGGTTTCGCCTAAAAGCGTCGCCCCGGGCGGCCGGTCACTCGTCGTCGACCGGCCGCGGCGTCGGGAGGGGTTCGATGCCGTCGATGACGACGACGCGGGGCTCGTCGACGACGGTGATGCGGTACGGCTCGGCGGGCGAGAGCGTCCGGACGACCCCGTTCTCGTCGGTCGCGCCGATCGCCCGGCTGTCGCCGCCGCCGACGGACTTGGTGACGGTGACGCCGGAGACCGGCTCGCCGGTCTCGTCGTCGAGGACGGTCACCGTCACCGGCCCGCCGGGGTAGGTCCGCTCGACGGTGACGTTGAACCCGTCGCCGGCGGCCGCGACCGGCTCGGTGTCGGGGAACGCGGCCAGGTCGACGCGCTGGTGTTCGACGAACACCTGCTCGGTGCCGCCGCTGACGAACGTGCGGAGGACGCCGAACTCGTGCGGGATGGTGATCCGCTGGACCGCGCCCGCGCCGAACGCGTCTGGCTCGCGCAGCGCGGCCGTCTCGGGGTAGGCCGCCTCGGTGATCTCTATCGCCGCGTCGTTCGAGATATCGCCGCCGCCGCGGTCCCAGCGGTCGGTCCGGAAGACCTCGCGGACGTACTCGCCGTCGACGACGGTCGTGAGCACGACGGCGTCCTCGCTCGACGCGACGTAGATGTCGTTCGGCGAGGACTGGCCGCGAGCGGTCGCGAGCGCGTGGTCGCGGACCGGCCCCTCGTACACCTGGAGCGCCACCTGAAGCTCGTCGAGCCGGCCGGGCGAGCTGAACCCGTCCGTCGACTCGGCGAGCGCGTCGATGGCCTCGAGCCGCTCGTCGTACTCGCGGGCGGTCGCCGCCACCCGGACGAGCTCGTCGACCAGCTCGCGGTCGCTCATCTCGCCGGCGGCGTGCGCGCTGAAGGCGTCCGCCTGGCGGCTCGACAGCGCCACCTCCGCGCGCTCGACGCGGTTGATCTCGACGAGGATCTGCTGTTGGCGCTCGACGCCGGCCTCGGCGCCCTCGATCCGGTCGACGACGGCCGCGGTCTCGACGGCCGCGTCGGCGTCGGCGGTCGCGAACCCGAGCGCCGAGCCGAGGTCGGGGCCGCGTACGTACGTGCCGACCCGCGTCTCCGCGCCGGGCGGCGTCGAGAGCGTGCGGAGCGTCAGGTTCGTCGTTTCGAGCTGCGGCGCCGGCTGGCCGGCGGCGGCCGTCGGGTCCGCGGGCGACGCCGAGCTACCGGGCGACGCCGGAGCGGCGGGGAGGTCCGGCGCGGCGGGCGGGGCCGAATCGGCGGACTCCGCCGGGGCGACGGACGGGGAGACGGCGCCCGGCGCGGTGACGCCGGCGACCGGGGCCACGATCAACAGGACCGCGACCGCGGCGATCGGGAGGGCTCTCATCGCCCGACGGTTCGGCCCGGGACACAAAAAGTCCACCCACTGCGGCCGGCCGCCCGGGCCCACCGACCCGCGTCGCCGTCGAGCGGCGCGCGAGCGCGAGCGGCGACTCGGCCGGGCGTCCTGTCAAAAAACAGCGTATGGAAAGCGTTTTGCCCGGCGCGCGAGTGGCCCGTGACGTATGCGGAACCCCGCTCTTCGCGCGCTCTTGGTCGCCGTCGTCGCGCTCGCGCTGGTCGCGAGCGCCGGCGTCGCGGCCGACGGCGCGGTCACGGCCCCCTCCCCCCTCGACGCTGACGAGAACCCGACCCGCGCGTCGGCCGCCGCAGACGGCCCGGGCGTCGCCGGCGCCGTCGGCGACCGCTCGACGGCCGCGCGCCAGCAGACCGACGACGGCATCACGTCGCCGTCGACGACGCGGATCCGGATCGGTCTGAACCCCGACCGCAGCGCGGACTGGACCGTCGCGGTCCGGTACTCGCTGGCGGACGCGAACGAGACGGCGGCGTTCAGGACCGCCGGCGACCGCTTCGAGGACGGCGAGGTCGGCCCCGACGCCGCCCTGTTCGAGGGGTTCCGCCGCGAGGCGAACCGCAACGTCGACCGCTCGATGGCGATCGAGGACGTCGAGCGCGAGGTCGAGGTGTACGAGGACCCGAGCGAGTACGAGGTCGCGACGGAGGACGCGGTCGCGGTCGGCGAGCTGCGGCTCACGTTCACCTGGACGGCATTCCTCGAACAGGACGGCGAGAGCCTCGTCCTCGGGGACGCGCTGACGACGCCGGACAACGAGACGTGGCTCCGCAGCCTGGAGGCGAGTCAGACGCTGGAGGTGGCGACGCCGGAGGGGTACACCGTCACCGGAACGCCGAGCAGCGCCGTGACCCAGCTCTCGGACGGCGACGTGATCATCGAGGGGCCCCAGACGTTCGAGGAGGGCGAGCCCGTGGCGATCGTGTACGGCCCCGCCGGAGCGGGCGCCCCGTGGACGATGCTGATGGCCGCGATGGTGCTCGCCGCGGCCCTCGTCGCCGGGAGCGTCGTCGGATACCGACGGATCAATCCCGGGGGAGACGGACCGGGCGAGTCGGCGATGAACGGCGGCGAGGACGTGGCGAACGGCGACGGCCCGACTCCGGCCGGCGTCGGCGGCGCCGGTCGGGGACCGGAGCCGGACGACGACGGCGCCGACGCGGGCGACGAGGAGGACGCCGGCGACGACGGGGAGGACCTCTCGCTGCTCTCGGACGAGGAGCGCGTCGAGCGCCTCCTCGACGCCAACGGCGGTCGGATGCGGCAGGCCGACATCGTCGCCGAGACCGGGTGGTCGGACGCGAAGGTGTCGCAGCTGCTCTCGGCGATGGCCGACGAGGGGCGCGTCGAGAAGCTCCGGCTCGGCCGCGAGAACCTCATCTCGCTGCCCGACGACGGCGACGCCGGGGGCGGCGACGGCGACCGCGCCGACGAGTAGCGGTCCCGGTCGCGGCGACGGTGGCGGGCAGCGCCGGCGGTCGCCGCGGCGCCGGCCCTCGCCCCGAGTCGGGCGAACAGAGGAAAAACCGCTGGTCCGCCGTCGCTCGTTCCGAAAACCATTACAGGACGAGCGACTGAGTATCGATCATGAAGGTTCTGGTGACCGTCAAGGAGGTCGCGGAGGCCGACGACGACTTCGCGATCGAGGGGACCGACATCGCCGAGTCCGACCTCGAGTATGACCTGAACGAGTGGGACGACTACGCCGTCGAGGCCGCCGTCCAGCTCGCCGAGGCCGGCATCGCTGACGAGGTCGTGACCGTCACCGTCGGCCCGGAGCGCGCCGAGGAGACGATCCGGATGGCGCTCGCGAAGGGCGCCGACCGCGCGGTCCGCGTCTGGGACGACGCGCTCGCCGGCGGGTTCGCCGACGTGGCCTCGAAGGTCGACCTGTTCGAGGCGGTCGTCGAGGAGGAGGAGCCGGACCTGATCCTCGGCGGCGTCCAGGCCGCGGACACCGGCTTCGGCGCGACGGGCGTCGCGCTCGCCGAGCGGATCGGCTTCGAGCACGCCGCGGTCGTCAACCACCTCGACGTCGACGCCGACGCGGGCGTGGCGCACGTCCACCGGGAGCTGGAGGGCGGCGTCGAGGAGCTGACCGACGTGGACCTCCCGGCGGTGCTGACGGTCCAGACCGGGCTCAACGAGCCGCGGTACGCGAGCCTCCGCGGGATCCGACAGGCCCAGCGCAAGGAGATCGCGCCGAAGGACCTGTCCGACCTCGGGCTGAGCGCCGAGGACGTCGAGAGCGCGCTGACGATCACCGAGATGTACGAGCCGGAGAGCGAGTCCGACGCGGAGATCATCGAGGGCGACGCCGGCGAGTCCGCGGGTCGCCTTGCCGAGGTCCTGCGAGACAAGGGGGTGGGCGCGTGATGAGCGTGCTCGTCGCCGCCGAACACCGCCGCGGCGCGCTCCGGGACGTGACGTACGAGGCGATCACGGCCGGGCGGGAGCTCGCCGACGCGCGCGGCGCCGACCTCCACGTGGCCGTCATCGGCGGCGACGTCGACGGCTTCGCGGAGGACCTCAACCGCGAGGGCGTCGACGCGATCCACGCCGTCGACGACGGCGAGGAGTTCGACCACAACGCCTACCAGGCGGCCGTCTCGACGCTCGCGGACCGGCTCGACGCCGGCGCGGTGGTGCTGCCGAACTCCGTCAACGGCCTCGACTACGCGCCAGCGCTCGCGGAGGACCTCGGCGTCCCCGTCGTGACCGACGCGGTCGGGATCGACTACGACGACGGGCTCACCGTCACCCGCGAGATGTACGGCTCGAAGGTGGAGACGACCGTCGACGTGGCCGGCGACCGCTTCGTCATCACGGTCCGCGGCGGCGAGTGGCCGCCCGCGGAGGGGGTCGGCGACGCGACCGTCGAGGCGGCCGACGTCGACATCCCCGAGTCGGGCGCCCGCGTCACGGGCTTCGAGGAGGTCGGCGGCGGCGACGTCGACATCGCGGACGCCGACGTGCTCGTCTCGGTCGGCCGCGGCATCGAGGAGGAGGAGAACCTCGAACTCGTCGAGGAGCTCGCCGACGCGCTCGGCGCGACCCTCTCGGCCTCGCGGCCGATCGTCGACAACGGCTGGCTGCCGAAGAACCGGCAGGTCGGCCAGTCGGGGAAGGTCGTCACGCCGGACGTGTACATCGCCGTCGGCATCTCCGGCGCGGTCCAACACGTCGCCGGCATGAAGGGCTCGGACACGATCGTCGCCATCAACACCGATCCGAACGCGCCGATCTTCGACATCGCCGACTACGGGATCGTCGGCGACCTCTTCGACGTGGTGCCCGAGCTGATCGACGAGTTCGCGTAGTCGGCGCCGGGCCCGCTCGCAGCAACGTTCTTTGACTCCGGCCGAGTACCGGTCGGTCGGACGGCCCGACCGTCCGCCAGTCATGACCCCGACCCGCGCCGCCGTCCCGACGACCGCAGAGGCGAGAGCGCTGCTCGTCGGGCTCCGCCGAGCGGTCGACGGCGAGCGGGACGCGATCGCCGCGGAGCTGCCGGACGACGAGCCGGACGCGGCGCTGCTCGACCTCGTCGCGGCGCCGTTCGCGTCCGTCGACGACGTCGCCGAGCGGCTGGCGGAGACCGAGTCGTACCTCCGGGAGCGGGGCGACCGCCGCGCGGTGTTCCTCACGGTGTACAGCCGGATGACGGCGACCGTGCGGACCGCCATCGACGACGGCGCCTTCGTCGACCCCGAGTGGACCGCGGCGTACCTCGTCGCCTTCGCGGAGCGCTACCGCCGGGCGCTGGTCGCGTTCGAGCGGCGGGCGTTCGACTCGCTCCCCCGGCCGTGGCTGCTCGCCTTCGCCGCCGCGGCCCGCGGGGAGACGCTCGTCGCGCAGGACGCGCTGCTCGGGATCAACGCGCACATCGCCTACGACCTCACGTACACCCTCGGCGACGTGGGGATCGACCCCGACCGCGGCGCCAAACTGGAGGACCACGACCGCATCAACGCGGTACTGGCCCGGCTCGTTCAGACCGCCCAGGACGCCCTCGTCGAGGCGTACGGGGCGCTCGGAATCGCCGGGATCGACGCGGCGTTCGACCCCCTCGACGACCGGCTGGCCCTGCTCGGACTGACGGCGACCCGGGAGTTCGCGTGGCGAAACGCCGTGTTACGCGCGGACCTCCCGGCGTGGCTCGCCGGGCGGTACGTCGACTGGCGGACCGAGACCGTCGCGACCGGGGCGGCGGCGGTCGTGCTGGCGCCGGGGCTCGACGCCGAGACGAGCGCGCGGCTCCGGCGGACGGAGGCCGACGCCGACGCCGCCGGCGCGTTTCGCGAGGCGGTCCGGCGGCGGACGTAGCCTCGCCGAGGGCGCGCGTCGGCGCGGCCGGCTCTCGGTTCGTTTATGACCCCGCCGGCCCTCGGATCGGGCAATGAGCGAGGCCGACGAGCAGGCGGCTGCGACCGCGACGGGGCGGGAGATCTGGATCGAGAAGTACCGGCCGCAGTCGCTCGACGACATCCACGGGCAAGCGGAGATCGTCGAGCGCCTCCAGAGCTACATCGCGCAGGACGACGTGCCCCACCTGCTGTTCTCGGGGCCCGCCGGGATCGGCAAGACCACCGCGGCGACCGCCATCGCCCGCGAGATATACGGCGAGGACAACTGGCGCGGCAACTTCCTGGAGCTGAACGCCTCCGACCAGCGCGGGATCGACGTCGTCCGCGACCGGATCAAGGGGTTCGCGCGCTCGTCGTTCGGCGGCGACTTCCGGATCGTGTTCCTCGACGAGGCGGACAGCCTCACCGACGACGCCCAGTCGGCGCTGCGCCGCACGATGGAGCAGTTCTCCGACAACACCCGGTTCATCCTCTCGTGTAACTACTCGTCGAAGATCATCGACCCGATCCAGTCGCGGTGCGCCGTCTTCCGGTTCTCGCCGCTCTCGGACGAGGCGGTCGGCGGGATGGTCCGCGAGATCGCGGCCGCCGAGGGTATCGAGGTGACCGACGAAGGGGTCGACGCCCTCGTCTACGCGGCCGACGGCGACATGCGCCGCGCGATCAACTCGCTCCAGGCGGCGGCGACGACCGGCGACGTGGTCGACGAGGAGGCCGTGTACGCGATCACGGCGACCGCCCGCCCGGAGGAGATCGAGTCGATGGTGACCGACGCGCTGGAGGGCGACTTCGCCCGCGCCCGCTCGACGCTCGACACGCTGCTCACGGAGACGGGGATGGCCGGCGGCGACGTGATCGACCAGCTCCACCGCTCCGTCTGGGAGTTCGACCTGAGCGAGCGCGAGGCGGTGCGGCTGATGGAGCGCATCGGCGAGGCCGACTACCGGATCGCGGAGGGCGCCAACGAGCAGGTCCAACTGGAGTCGCTGCTCGCGGCGCTTTCGCTGGACGAGTAGGCTGTTTCCGGAACGCTACTCGTCGTTTTGTACCTTGCTGGCCACGGATCAACGGTGAACACCGCCGAATCCCCAGCCGCTCGGCTGTACGCAAGTGGCCACAGATCGACGGCGAACACCGCCGAAGCCCCGCCCCGCTCCGCACGGCACCTCACGCCTCCCCAGCCTCGTCGCTCACTCCCTTCGCGACTCCCTCGCACGCGCCGTTCGCGCCCGCCGGGCGCTCACGGGCGCGCGCCACGGTAGCAGGCGCGCTTTTTAAAACACGCCGGCGCGGAGAGTCGGTCATGCTCGTCGTCGTCTCCGACACGCACGCACGCGAGGAGTCGAGGCTTCAGGGGCGGACCGCCGAGGCGGTCCGCGAGGCCGATCTGGTGGTCCACGCGGGCGACTTCTACCGAGAGCCGGTGTTGGACGCGTTCCGGTCGGCCGCCGCGAGCCTCCGCGCCGTCTACGGCAACAACGACGACGCCGCGATCCGCGACCGCGTCCCCGAGGTGCGGACCGTCGAGTACGCCGGGGTCCGGTTCGCGGTCACCCACCGGCACCGCAGCGGCGACACCGGGCTCGTCATGCTCGGCCGCGGCCGCGACGCGGACGCCGTGATCTGCGGCCACAGCCACCGCCCGCGGTTCGACGACTCGGGCGGGCTCCCGATACTGAACCCGGGGAGCCACGCGCAGCCGCGCGGGAACCGCCCGGCGCACGCGGAGCTGACGCCGGTCGACGGCGAGAGCGGAAACGGGCTGGACGGGCGGCTGGTGACGCCTGACGGCGAGGCCTTCGAGACGTTCCGCATCGAGGGCGGGAGCGCGGAGTAACGGGCGCGAGGAGCGGGCGCGCGAGGCCGTCGTGCGCGTCGGCGGGGACCGATCGCGACGCCCCGCGTGCGGCCGGACCGGCCGACGGTCGTGTGCACGGTGGAGGACCCGAGTCGGTGCGGGTGGGAACGCCGGCGGTCGGACGGCGGCCGGGGGAGGGGTTCTGGGCAGGGAGGGAGGCAGCGAGTCCGACCGGCCGGCGCGTCGACCGGCTTCTCCGAGCGTGTGAGGGCCGAAGCGGGGGTCGCGTTTCCACTTACGAGCGGCGCGATCATATAGGTGTCTGAGGCGCAAACGAGCGTTTTAGTCACCGAAACGCGACGGCCCCGGGCGACCTCAGGCGGTCGTCGGCTCGCCGGAGGGGCCCGCGGGCTCGACGCTGGCCTTGCGCCGGTTCCTGACGGTGAGCGCGACGAACAGCACGAGGCCGACGCCGCGGAGCGTCAGGTCGAGCAGGAGCGCGTTCACCGAGACGCTGACGCCCGCGAGGCCGAGGACATCGAAGACCGACTCCGAGAGCAGCCGGGGTGCCATGAGCAGCAGCGAACTGAGTGCGAACACGGCGCGCTCGGGCTTCGGGACGTCGGCGTACAGCGTCCCGATGACGGTCGCGCCAAGCGCCACGACGCCGAGGAAGACGCCGACGACGGGGATCAGGATCTCCGGCACGGAGTACGACAGCTCCGCGAGGTCGGCGAAGTTGACGACGCGGTACTGCTCGCGGAGCGGCAGTTCGTCGGCGTTCGCCTTCTCGCGCAGGAGGACGACCCCGGGGGCAAGCACGAACGCGAACGGAACGATCGCCTTGTTCAGCGACAGCGAGAACGCCTTCACGCCAGTCTCGAACGGGTCCGACTTCGCCACCCCGCTCGCGGCGTAGGCGGCCACCGCGACCGGCGGCGTGATGTCGGCCATCACGCCGAAGTAGAGGATGTACAGGTGCGCCGCGAGCAGCGGGATCCCGAACTCGACGAGCGGCGTCGCGAGCATCGAGATCAAGATGATGTACGTCACGGTCGTCGGCATCCCCATCCCGAGGATGATGCTCGCGACCGCGGTGACGAGCAGCATGACGACGATGGACCCCCCGGACAGCTCCAAGAGGAGCGAGGTGAGGTTCGGTCCGAGCCCGGAGACGCTGATGACGCCCGGGATGATCCCCGCCGCGGCGACCGCGATGACGACCGGGACGGCCGTCCGCGCGCCCTCCTCCATCGACTTCACGACGAAGGTCCCGACGCGGAACAGCTGGTTGTCGCCGAGGTCGCGACCGGTCCGCTCGCCGGCGGACTCGGCGGCGGTCTGGACGGTGGGGTTGAGATCGAGCACCGCCGACTGGACGTCGGCGTGGACGATCATCGTCGCGACGCTGCCGAGCATCGCGTACCACCCGATCCGCGGGCCGATGACCGCGAGGGCGTCGCCGAGCGGGACCCCGGCCCCGCCGGCGCCGGCGAGGAGTCCGGTGATCGGGACGCCGGCGACGGTGTAACTCGCCAGCTCGACGCCGAAGATGGCCGCCGTCGACGCGAGGAGGAACACCCGGGTCTGTTCGCTGTACGCCGCGATGAACGCGATGAGCGCGACCAGCGCGACGAGCGTGAACCACGCCGACCGCGACACGGAGAGCCGGGCGCCGATCAGGTAGTAGAGGAGCAGCACGATGGGGACCAGGTAGAACCACCCGCGCTTGAGGTGGGTCCCGAGCGACACGGTGTCGGCGTCGACGCCGCCGATCCCCTGTTGGACAGCCTTGAGGTGGACCATCACCCAGACGCCGAAGAAGAAGACGATCGCCGGGATCGTCGCGAGGATGATGATCTCGCGGAACGGCGTCGCGGTGTACTGGACCATGAGGAACGCCGCAGCCCCCATCACCGGGGGCAGGATCTGGCCGCCGGAGGACGCCGACGACTCGACCGCGCCGGAGAACTCGGGCGAGTAGCCCGACTTCTTCATCAGCGGGATGGTGAACGCGCCCGTCGTGACCGTGTTCGCGATCGACGAGCCCGAGATGGTGCCCATGAAGCCGCTGGCGAGGATGCTCGACTTCGCCGGGCCGCCCTTCCGGTGGCCGGTGGCGGCGTACGCGAGGTCGATGAACCACTGGCCCGCGCCGCTCATCTCGAGGAACGAGCCGAACAGGATGAAGATGTAGATGAAGCTGACGGAGACCGTCACCGGGATCCCGAACACCCCGTTTTCGGTGTTGTACCACAGGTTCTGGATGATGTCGGGCCAGGTGAACTGGGGGATCGCGAGGAGCCCGACGAACGGCGTGTTACCGCTGATGAGGTACCCCCAGCGGGCGTACACGATGAAGCTGGCGACGATGATCATGAGCGGCAGCCCGAGCGTCCGCCGGGTGGCCTCCAACACGAGGAGGACGCCGAGCACGCCGAGCAGCATCGCGTAGGAGTACTCGCTGACGAACGGGACGCCGCCGAGAAGCGGTTCGAGGACCGAGTAGACGCCGGTGATCGGGCGGCCGGACTCGAGCCCGAAGGCGCGGATGTCGCGGATCTCCCGGAACTCGGTGAGGAAGTAGACGACCGCGAGCAGCGAGACGATCATACATGCCACGTCAAAGGGCGTGACGCGGCTGCGGTCCGGGTCGACGAACGCCCACCGGACCGCGCGCCGAACGCCGTCGAGGGCCCGCGAGAGCGGGTTCGAACCGCCGAGGCGGTTCACGGCGGCGTCGACCGCTCCGCCGAGCCGCCGCGAGAAGGGCCCGTCGCCCATGGTGGCCGGGAACATCAGGAAGGTGAGCACGAGCGCGAAGCCGACGTGGACCGCGTTGGCCTGGAGCAGTTGGAGCGAGATCTGTATCGGCCGCACCGCGAACAGGCCGAGATCGATCGTCGGCAGCGGTATCGTGAAGGTGAAACTGCGCGCCGCGAGCGCCAGTTGGAAGAGCGAAAAGCAGATCCCGATGACCGCGACGGCGAGTGCGGCGAGCCCCTGTAACGACCGCCGGCGCTCGATCTCGTCGATTATCTCGTCGGCCTCTTCTCTGGAAATCTCCTCGGCGTCGTCCGGTTGTGTGTCGTTCGTGCTCATGAGAATACGTCCGTGAGGCCCCGGCGTTCCACGCGGATCCGAACGTCCCTCGCGTCGGTCTCCGCGACCAGGTCGTACCGGGTGTCCTCGACGATCAGAGTGTGGTTAGCGATCCGCCCCGGGGAGACCGACAGGGTCTCGAGCGTCGTTATCGGTCCGGGCGGGTCGTAGACGAAGGTCCCGTTGACGTTCGTGACGTTCACCCGCGAGGGGAGTCCCCAGCCGTACGACTCGAACTCCATGCGCGTGTTCACGAGCGTCTCGCCCTCGACGCGGTACTCGTCGTACACCGGGGTCTTCTCGACGCTGTGGGTGTACGACAGCGCGACCGTGCTCCCGTCGTCGACCGGGTGCGTCAGGTAGCGCTCGCCGGTGTCGATCCCTTCGACGACGAGCACCTGTCCGGAGGGGGCCGCGACGGCGGCGCCGGCGATCGACAGACACAGCGCGACCGCTACCACCGCGAGCGCCGGGCCGAGCAGGTCTCGCGAAGTCGCGTCTCGTAGTACCACGTGTGATGTTCAGGTGCGGTGACGGGTGTCCCGCGTCGGGCGGGGTGCGAGCGCCGCGTCTCGCGGACGGAGACGCGGGCGCGAAGCGGTGCGTCGTCGCCGGATCCGACCTACCGGGTCGGTCAGGCGTCGAAGTACGCCGCGGCGCCCTCGTGCAGCTCGATGGACATCCCGTCCTGAGCGCTGTCGGCGGAGATGAAGTCGGTCTTGATGCTCAGCTCGCCGACGTTGTCGAAGATGGCGCCCGTCACGGTCTCGACGGTCTCGGCCGGGACGCCGGCGTGGGTGGCTATCATCGCCTGGACCGCGACGGTCTCGACGTCGCTGTCGATGCCCGTGTAGGTGCCGCCGGGGATCGTGTCGTCGGCGAACCACGAGGCGGCGTCCTTGACGGCCTGGCGGTTGTCCCCCTGGATCGGGACGATGTTGATGTCGTTCGTGGTCGCGAGCTCCTCGATGGCCCCGACCGGCCAGCCGCCGACGACGAACGCGGCGTCGATGTCCCCGTTCGCGAGCTGTTCGGAGGCCTGCGAGAAGCCGGCGTTCTGCTCGTTGTAGTCGCTGATGCCGACGGCCTCGAGGATCTGGTTCGCGTTGACCTGCGTCCCGGAGCCGAGGTCGCCCGTGTTGATCGTCGCGCCGCTGAGGTCGGAGAGCGACTCGATACCGGAGTCCGATAGGGTGACGACCGTGATCGTCTCGGGGTACAGCGTCGCGACGCCCTGCAGGTTCTCGACGGCGTTGCCCTCGAACGTGTCGATGCCCGTCCCGTTCTTCGCGAAGTAGGCGATGTCGTTCTGGATCAGCGCGAAGTCGGCGGACTCGTCGCCGAGGCTGCCGACGTTCTCGACGCTCGCGCCCGTCGACTGGACGTTCAGCGAGAAGTCCGTGTTCTCCTCGACGACCGTCTTGATCTCGTTCGAGAGCGGGAAGTACGTCCCTCCCGTCCCTCCGGCGTGCCAGCTCAGGCGGGAGCCGTCACCGCCGTCCCCACCGTCGCCGCCGTCGCCGCCGCCGCTACACCCGGCCAGCGCCGCGACGCCGGCCACACCGATCGCTTCCAGTACCTGCCGTCTGTTCTGTTTGTCCGTCATACCAATATAACCCAGAACGATACAGCTATATAACTGTGTTCATGAGGAGAGTAAACAATACCCACTTTACCGGAGGGCAGACCGGGCCTCGCGACGGTAGGACGGACTCGTGGGGGCGTGTGACGGGGGCGCGGCGCGCGCCGGTCCCCGCCGCGTCGCCCGAAACGCATAACACCGTCCCGACGGATTCACGTCTATGCTTCCGGTCCAGCCGCTGTTCGTGCTTCTGTTGGTGGGTCTTCTCGGGCTGTTCTTCTTCGGGTTCCTCCTCGTTCGACGCACGGTGAGGGGGCTGAACGAGGGGTACAACGACGGGCGGAACTGATGGTCGTCGTCACCGCCGCGACGCTCGTCGTCGCCGCCGCGGCCAGCCTCTTCATGGCGTGGTCGATCGGCGCGGGCTCGTCGGGGTCGACCCCGTTCGCCCCCGCGGTCGGCGCGAACGCCATCTCCGTGATGCGGGCCGGCCTGATCGTCGGCGTCCTCGGGCTGCTCGGCGCGACGCTCCAGGGGGCGAACGTGACGGAGGCGGTCGGGACCGAGCTGATCGGCGGCGTGACGCTCACGGCCGCGGCGGCCATCGTCGCGCTCGTCACGGCCGCCGCGCTCGTCGCCGTCGGCGTGTTCGCGGGCTACCCGATCGCGACGGCGTTCACCGTCACCGGGGCGGTCGTCGGCGTCGGCCTCGCGATGGGGGGCGACCCGGCGTGGCCGAAGTACGCCGAGATCGCGACGCTGTGGGTGCTCACCCCGTTCGTCGGCGGCGGCGTCGCCTTCGGCGTCGCCCGGCTACTCATCGGCGAGTCGCTGCCCGAGCGCCCGCTGACCGCGGCGCTCGCCGGGCTCGTGGGCGCGCTCCTCGCGAACGTCGGGTTCGCGCTGCTCGGGCCGGCCGGCGAACAGGCGTCGGTCGCGTCCGTCCTCGGCACGGAACTGGGGATCGGCGGCGCGGGGCCGCCCGCGGTGACCCTCGGGATCGCCGCCCTGGTCGCGGTCGCCGTGTACGCCGACCTCGGCCGCGACCGCGAGGGCGCTCAGCGACGGTTCCTCTTGGCGATGGGCGGCCTCGTCGCGTTCTCGGCCGGCGGGTCGCAGGTGGGGCTCGCGATCGGCCCCCTCGTCCCGATCTTCAGCGAGGTCGGGGTCCCGCTGTGGGCGCTGCTCGTCGGCGGGGGCGCCGGGCTGCTGGCCGGGTCGTGGACGGGCGCGCCGCGGATGATCAAGGCGCTCGCGCAGGACTACGCCTCGATGGGGCCGCGGCGGTCGATCTCCGCGCTGATCCCGTCGTTCGCGATCGCGCAGACCGCCGTCGCCTTCGGGATCCCCGTCTCGTTCAACGAGATCATCGTCTCCGCGATCGTCGGCGCGGGCTACGCCGCGGGCGACGCGGGCGTCAGCCGGAAGAAGATGGGGTACACGGTCCTCGCGTGGGTCGGGTCGCTCGTGGGCGCGTTCACGCTCGGGTTCAGCCTCTACACGGCGGTCGACTTCGTCGTCTGAGCCGCGGCGGGCGCCGCAGTGGGACGCTCAGGCGCGCAGCTCGGGGTAGGTCGGCAGCCTCGCGGACGCCGCGCTCCCGTCGACGAACGGGAGGTCGACCGCGGCGGCCGAGACCTCATCGCCGTCGACGCGGACGGTGACCGGGCCGAGGCCGGCGTCGAACGCGACGAGGGCGAGGGCGACCGGGACCTCGGTCGCGGGGCCGACCGCGGCCCGGGTCACCTCGCCTATCGCCTCGTCGCCGTCGAAGACGGCCGCGCCGGGGGCGGGGAGCGCGGCGTCGATCCCCTCGGGGTCGGCGTTCGCGTCGATGCCGGCGACCGCCTCGGCGGCGCCGTCGAGTTCGAGGCCGACCAGCCGGCGGCTCGGTCGCCCCTGGTTCTCCACGCGCGAGACGACCTCCTGACCCACGTAACACCCCTTCTCGAAGTCGAGCGCGTTGCGGAGGCCGAGGACGTTCGGGACGGTGCCCGCCAGCTCGTACTCGAAGAGGGGCGTCCCGGCCTCGGTCGCGAGCGCGTCCCACGTCCGGTAGCCGAACGGCGCGGCGTTGAGCCCGCGGTTGATCAGGGTGTCGAACACCTCGCCCGCGTCGGCGGCGGCGCAGACGATCTCGTACCCCTCCTCGCCGAGCGGCGCGTCGGTCGCGATCACCGTGACGCCGGCGTCGACCATCGACCCGCGGACGAAGGACAGGGGGTCCTCGGGCGCGCCCGGCCCCCCGAGGACGGACGCGACCTTCTCCGTCGACTTGGGGCCGTGGACGCCGAACACGCCGAACTCGTCGGAGACGTCCTCGATCTCGACGTCCTGGATGAACACGTTCTCCGCCCAGTCGGCGGCGACCGACTCGGCCCGCTCCGGGGGGAGGAAGACGAGCAGTCGCTCGTCGGCGTTGTACACGTACATGTCCGTCTCGATCCCGCCCTGCGGGTCGAGCAGCAGGGCGTAGGTCCCCTCGCCGTCCGCGGTCGGGACGCGGTTCGAGACGGCGTTGTCCACGAACTCGACGCGGTCGTCGCCCCTGACGGCGAGGACGCCGTACCCCATCTCGATCACGCCGGCGACGTTGCGGACCGCCTTGCCGACGCGGACGGGCTTCCCGTAGTGGTCGACGACCTCGCGGCCGCCGCGGTCGCGGTACACGGCGCCGTGCGCGTCGTGGGTGCCGGAGACGAGCGTCATGGCCGAAGGGACGCGAGCGAGAGCCAAAAGGCCGCCGTCTCCGGCGGCTACAGTCCGAGGCGGTCGCGGATCGCGTCGACGAGCCCCGCCGACGGGTCGTCGCCCGGCGCCTCGGGGTCCGGAACGACCTTCTCGTGGGCGTACACCCGGACGTGCTCGTCCGACTCCACGGTGATGAGCGAGTCCTCCTTCAGCGCCGAGAGGGCCTCCTCGACGGCGTCGATGTCGGCGTCGACGGCCGCGCGAAGTTCGAGGACCGTCATCCCCTCGTCGCCGCGGTCGACGAGCGCGTCGAGCAGCGCGACCTCGACGTCCGGCCGGTCGCGGTATTCCGGCTTTGCGGCCATACGTGTCCCTTGTGCGGGGCGGACTTTACGTCTACCGGCGGTCGGCGAGCGGGCGCGTCGGCGGCCGCGCGCTCAGCGGACCATCCGAGAACAGGTGCCACAGAGGTTCTCCTCTTTCACGTCGACCTCGCGGACGGTGGGGGAAAACGACATCACGCACTTGCTGTTGTCGCAGTGCTCCAGGCCGAGCGTGTGCCCGATCTCGTGGACGACCTCCTTGCGGACGCGGTCGCCGAAGACGTCGACGGCGGGCTTGGTCGAGACGCCGCCGTCCGAAGAGGTGCGGAGCCGGTGGGTGGAGATGACGGAGCCGCTGCCGTTGAGGTACGCGAGGCCGAAGACGTAGTTCCGGCGCCGGTAGTAGAGGTCCTCGGGGGTGATGCCGATGTTCTTCTCGCCGCCGCCGACCCGGGTGACCGTCTCGATGAGGTCCTCGGCGCGGTACTGGTCGCGGTCGGCGTCGAACGCGGAGTCCGGGATCGCCTGGTCGTCGTGGACCGTCACGTCACAGTCGTACACGGAACGCAGCGCAGCGGAGGCCTCCCGTTTCACTCGGGGCGTGACCTCCCCGACCGGGACGATGTCCACGAGCATGGAACCGCTTTTGGCCGCCGCGGGCATAAAGGCCGCGCCGTGGGGTCACCGCCGTCGTCCGAACGGGCGCTCGTCGCCGCACTCGACCCGTACGAGCGGCTGATCGAGGTCGGCGTCGGGCGGCGGCCGGACGTCGCCCTCGCGCTCGCGGACCGCGGCCGAGCGGTCGTCGCCGTCGACGTCGACGTGAGCGAGTCGGCGCGGGAGGCGGCGGCGACGAAGGCGCGGTCGGGGGGCGGGTCGCTCCGCGTCGCCGCCGCGGACGTGACGGCGCTGGCGGCCGACGACGGGCGAGCGATCCGCGACGCGGTCGGCTCCGAGTGGGTCGGCGACGGGGTCGACGCCGTGTACGCGCGGAACCTGCCCGCCGAGATCCAGCGTCCGACCGTCGCGCTGGCCGAGCGGCTCGACGCCGCCTGCCTGTTCACCACGCTCGGGTTCGAGGAGCCGGCCGTCGACGTCCGGCGGCGGTCGCGGGAGGCGGGGACCGTCGTGTACGTCGCCCGGTGACGCCGCGGCCCGGCGACCGCTCCGTCGCGACGTCGAACCGGCAGCGGGCCGTCCCTCGAACCGGCGGCGCCGGCCGCGAACCCGAACGTTCATTCCGCCCCCAGACGGCGTTGCGGTATGCAGGTCGACGCAGTGGTCCTCGACATCGACGGGGTGTTGGTGGACGTGGCGGACTCCTACCGTCGGGCGATCCTCGAGTCGGTCGACCGGGTCTGCGGCAAGCCGATCGACCGTGACGCGGTCCAGGCGTTCAAGGACGCCGGCGGCTTCAACAACGACTGGGAGCTGACCGACGCGGCCGCGCTGTTCGTGTTGGCCCGCCGCGAGGGACTTCGGATGGACGTCGAGGAGTTCACCGACCGCGTCCGCGAACTCGGCGGGGGCCTCGACGCCGCCAAGGAGGTCGTCGGCGACCTCCCGCGGGTCGCGCAGGCCCGCGTCCGCGACCAGTGGGACCGGGACGCCCTCCGCGAGACGTTTCAGGCGCTGTACCTCGGCGCGGAGCTGTACCGCGAGCTGGAGGGCGGCGAGCCGCCGGTCGAGACGGAGGGGTACATCCACGACGAGCCGACGCTCGTCGCCCCCGAGACGATCGCCGACCTCACCGACCGGTTCGACGTCGGCGTCCTCACCGGTCGGCCGGCGGCGGAGGCGGAGATCGCCCTGGAACGCGTCGGCCTCGACGTGCCAGAGGACCGGCGGTTCACGATGGACGACTGGGAGGAGGGGAAGCCGCACCCGCGGGCGCTCGTCGAGCTCGCCGAGCGGTTCGGCGCCGAGCGCGTCGCGTTCGCGGGCGACACCCTCGACGACGTGCGGACCGCGCGCAACGCCGACGAGGCGGACGAGACGCGCGTGTACTACGGGATCGGCGTCCTCACCGGCGGCCTCACCGGCGACGCGGGCCGCGAGAAGTTCGCCGAGAACGGCGCCGACGCCGTCGTCGAGGACGTGAACGAACTGGTGGAGCTGTTGGAGTGACCGGCGGCGCGTCGCGGCCGTACCGCGCGAGCGACCGAGCCAATCCGATTCCTTCGACCGACGCGGTCGCGGAACTCGCCGGTACCGGGGACGAGCCTCGGCGGCGGCTGACGGCGAACCGACCGGTATCGGCGGTCTCGGCGCCCGTGTGCTGCCTCGACGCGAGACGCGGGCGTCACGGCCACCGGCACGAACCGGACCGATTTTGACGGTTTATGGGCCCTCACACGCTAATACGGTCGATGAGTGACGCCAACGCGACGCAGCGGATGGTAGTGCGCGGCGAGAGCGACGGCGAGTCGGCGTTCGTCGCCCGGGCCCGCGACCACGAACTGGTGATGGACGACCCCGAGCCGATGGGCGGCGACGACGCCGGCGCGATGCCGATCGAGTACCTGCTCGCAGCCTGGAGCGGGTGCCTCGACGCGACGGTTCGCGCCGTGGCGCCGGACTTCGACCTCGACGTCGAGGGCGTGGCGGTCGAGGTCGCCGGCGAGTTCGACCCGCGCAAACACCTCGGTCACGCCGAGGAGCCCCGAGCGGGCTATCAGGGCGTCGAGGCGAGCGTCGACGTGGACTTCGCCGGCGACGTGGCCGACGACACCCTCGCCGAGTTCACCGCCGCGGTCGAAGAGCGGTGCCCGGTGAGCGACAACCTCGCGAACGAGACCGCGACCGACGTGACGCTCAGGCGGGAGTAGGTGGGACCGTTCGAGGGACGGATGTCGGCGATGGTCGTTTCGGAGACCGGTCGGTAACGAGGCTGGAACTGATGGGCCTTGCCGGATTTGAACCGGCGATCACTCCGTTATGAGCGGAGGGCTTTGAGCCAGACTAAGCTAAAGGCCCGCGTCGATTTCGGGTACACGAGCGACGTTCTTTAGATTACCGCATTACCCCGACCGGAGGTCGTCGAGAACCGTCTCAAGCCGATACTCCGCGTGCCAGTTGACGTTCGCGCGGTTGTCGTTGGCGGCGGGTTCGTACCGGATCGCGGTCGTCGTCGATCCGGCCTCCTCGATCGCGATCAGGTAGACATGCTCTTCTCTGACGTTCAAAGCGGCGAAGTAGTCGATCTCCCCCTCGTATCCCGATCGCTCGTACCCGTCGCTTTTTGCGCGGACGCTTCTGGTTCTGAACTCCACCGCACCGTCGCGTTTACTGTCGTACGCGGTTTTGACTTGGATCCGGTGGAAGTCGCCGCCGACCTCGGCCACGAGGTCGTACGGCTCGTTGTCGAACGCCGGCGTGAGCACGGAGACGTCCCGAGCGACCAGTTCCGCGATGACGATCGCTTCCGTCGCCTGTCCGCGCTTCTGTGGTTCCTCGAGTCGGTCGTACTGGGCGAGACGCGACATACGAACGGCTGCGTCGCTATCGTACAAAACGAGCGGCCGAACGAAGGGACGCCGAAGCCAGGACTCGAACCTGGGACCGCCTCGTGACTGTGACGGCCGGGGGAGCTTCCGCCGAACGTCGTAACAGCGAGGCGCTCTACCAACTGAGCTACTTCGGCTCACTTCCGGGTACTCGCGTCGTTTTGATATGGCTTTCGTTTCCGCCCGACGGAAGGGGATCAGCGGGACGCAGGGGTGCGAAACGATACCGCGGAGGACAGGTCTCGCGGGCGCCGATCCGACCGACACGTTTTCGGCCGGACCGCGAGACCGTTCGGTATGGACGAGTTGGAGGCGGTGTTGTCGCGGGTCCGCGAGCGGGTCCTCCCGGAGCCGGCGGAACGCGAGCGCCTGCGGGAGACGGCCGCGACGCTGACCGACCGGACCCGCGAGGCCATCGCCGACCTCCCCGTCGACGCCGACGTGGTCCAGGTCGGGTCGACCGCGCGCGGCACGTGGGTCGCCGGCGACCGCGACATCGACCTGTTCGTCCGGTTCGACGCGGACCTCGACCGCGCCGAACTGGAGGAGTACGGCCTCGAAGTCGGCCACGCGGTCCTCCCCGACGGCCACGAGGAGTACGCCGAACACCCGTACGTGAAGGGGAGCTACGAGGGGTTCGACGTCGACCTCGTCCCCTGTCACGACGTGGAGAGCGCCGGCGACCTGGTCTCCGCGGTCGACCGCACGCCGTTCCACGACGCCTACCTCTCCGCGCGGCTCGACGACGACCTCGCGGCGGACGTGGTGCTGGCGAAGGCGTTCCTGAAGGGGATCGGCGCGTACGGGAGCGACCTCCGCACGGAGGGGTTCTCCGGGTACCTCACGGAGCTGCTCGTGTTGGAGCTGGGCGGGTTCGTGCCGCTGGTCGAGTCGGCGCGGAGCTGGCACCCGCCGGTGGAGTTCGACCCCGAGGGGCACGCCGAGCGGACGTTCGAGGACCCGCTGGTCGTCGTCGACCCGACGGACCCGACGCGGAACGTCGCCGCGGTGCTGTCGGCGACGAACCTCGCGCGGTTCCAGCACTACGCCCGGGAGCTGCTCGCGGCCCCGAGCGAGGACCTCTTCGAGCCGGACGAGCCGGAGCCGCTGGACCCGAAGGCGGTGCGCGCCCACCTCGACCGGCGGGGGACGACGCCGGTCGCGGTCGTCTTCGACGCGCCCGACGTGGTCGACGACCAGCTGTGGCCGCAGCTCCGGCGGTCGCTGGACGGGATCGTCGGCGGGCTGAACGACCGCGGCTTCGACGTCCTCCGAGCGCGGGCCATGACGGACGCCGCGAGGGCGACGGGGGACGTTGGCGGGCACGGCGCGGAGAGGACGGTCGGACGCGACGGGTCCGACGGGGCGACGCGGGCCGCGCTGTACGCCGAACTGGAGGTGACCGAGCGGCCGGCCGTCGAGCGCCACGACGGGCCGCCGGTCGCGGTCCGGAAGCACGCCGCGAGCTTCTTCGAGTCGTACGTCGACGACGTCGATCCGGACACCTACGGCCCGTTCATCGACGGGGACCGATACGTCGTCGAGCGGGAGCGGGAGTTCGCCACCGTCCGGGAGTACCTGGAGAGCGACGCCGCGAGCGACGTTGCGCTCGGCGCGCAGGTGGAGCCGGCGTTCGACGACCGCGACGTGCTGGTCGGCGAGGCGGTCGCGACGCTCGCGCCCGCGTTCGGGCGGCCGCTCCGGGAGTTCTACGAGCCGCGGCCGTGAGGTCGGCGAGGGAGGGGGTTCAGCCGGCGACGCGGTCGAGGAGCCAGTAGACGGCGGCGGCGACGGCGGCGACGATGAGCGCGAGCGCCGAGAGGAGGCCCGCGGCGGCGGGGAAGGACAGCCAGAACGCGGCGTAGAAGGCGAGCGCGAACGCGAACAGGCCGACGACCAGCAGTCCGCGAGAGGGGTTCTGCGCGGCGGCGACGAAGGCGCGCTGGGCGATCGAGAGGTCGCCGAACTCGGGTACGTCTTCGGGGTCCACGGCGTCGGAGAGCGGCCCCGAGTCGGCCGGGTCTGTCGACTCGCCGTCGACGGAGCGGTCGGTGTCGGTCACGGACGCGGGTACGGGCCGAGGGATGCTGTACCTATCGCTTGCCGGACAGCGGCCGAGCGTCGGCGCCCCTCACCAGAGCCGCCCGACGAGGAGCGAGCCGAGGAGGAACGCGGCCAGCGCGGCGGCGAGCGTCGAGGCCGCGCCGCCCGCGGCGGCGCGGATACCCGCTTCGCTCGCGGTCCGGACCGTCCCGACGGCGAACGAGGAGAACGTCGTGAACGCGCCGCAGAAGCCGACGCCGAGGAGCAGTGCCGCCGCCGACCCGATCGGTGCGGCCGAGACTGCGCCGAGCGCGAAGCTCCCGAGGGCGTTGACGAGGAGCACCGACCGACGCCCCTCGACGCGGAGCCCGACGGCGTGCCTGGCGACCGCGCCGAGCGCGCCACCGACGCCGACGAGCGCCGTCGCGGGGAGCGGCGCGACGGTCATCGGCCGTCCCGCCCCCCGACGGCGAGCCCGAGCGCGGCCGCGGCGAAGCCGGTCGCGTAGCTGGCGGCGACGTACCACGCGCCGGCCGGCGTCCCCAGCGCGACCGCGTCGGCGACGAAGGTGCTGTACGTCGTGAACGACGAGAGCGCGCCGGTCCCGACGAACAGCCGGACCCGGTCGCTCGACGCGTGGGTCAACAGGAGGCCGAGCGCGAACGACCCGGCGACGTTCGCGGCCAGCGTCCCCGCGCCGGTCGGCGCGCCTCCGGCGACCGCGACGCCGCTCGCGGCGGCGACCGCGGCGACGGCCTCGTTCGCGCCGACGTCGACCGCGTGCCTGGCGACCGCGCCGAGGAAGCCGCCGGCCGCGACGAGCAGGAACCCGTACGGCGTCCGTTCCATGGGCGTCGGTGTGTCCGCGGGCGCTTGTGCGTTCCGAGCCGCCTCCGCGCTACTCGGCGTCCGACGGCCGGCTGGCGCGGGGGCTCGCTCCCCCGTGCGGCGTTCGCCGCTCCCGGATCCGGACCGTGTGGGCCGTCTCGGTCGCGTCGTCGACGACGAGCGCCTCGCCGACGCCCTCGGGGAGCCGGGCGGCGAGGTCGCCGGCGAGGTACGTCGCCTCCGCCTCGGCGAGCCGGTCGACGTCGCGGGCGGCCGTGAGCCGATGAGAGACGAGGAGGTCGGACTGGGAGACGGCGACGCTCGGCAGCGCGGCCGGCCGCTGGGTCGCACAGACCAGCGAGACGCCGGGCGCGCGGCCCCGCGTGAGGAGCGTCCGGAGCGCGGGCTCGGCGACCCCATTGAAGAACGCGTGCGCCTCGTCGACGAACAGCCACGGCAGCCGCCGGAGGCGCCCGTCGATCCGCGCGTCGTAGAGGCCGCGAGCGACCGCGCGGACGGCGGCCCCCGCGGCGGCGTCGGGCACGCAGGCGAGGTCGAGGACGGCGGGATCGCCGTCGGCCGCGAGCGACGCGACCGGCGGCGCGTCGGCGTCGAAGACGCCCCACGAGTCCGCCAGCCGGAGGTGGTTCGCGGCGGCGCGGCGCGTCTCCGCCGGCGCGTCCGCGGCGGCGACCGCCTCCCGGAGCGCCGCGAGCGAGGGCGAGTCGCCGCCGTCGACCGCGTCGGCGACGACGCGCCAGACGAGGCTTCCCGGCCCGCTCTCTGGGTCGAGTCCAAGCAGGTCCGGCCACGTCGACGGCGGTATCGAGCCGGGACGGACCGCGGGGTCGACGACCCGTCCCCCGGCCGCTTCGAGGCCCCCGAAGACGCCCATCGGGTCGACGACGACCGGCGCGACGCCGTCGGCGGCGGCGAGCCCCTCCGCGAGGACGCCGAGCGTGTACGACTTCCCGGTCCCGCGCTTTCCGAAGACGACGCCCGCGTGCGGGCGGTCGAGGTCGACGCCGACGGGCGCGCCCGCGCTCCCGTCGCGGGCGAGGAAGGACCCGATCCGGGCGGTGTGGGGCGGGCGGTCGCCGTCACGATCGATCGCGTCGCCGTGGTCGGAGTCGCTGTCGCTCGCGTCGCCGAGGTCGCGGCCGGGGTCGCTCGCGTCGTCGCCGTCGGGGTCCGGTCCGTCGCGGCCGAGTACGTACACGCGGACGGCTGGCCTCGGTATGGGATAAAAACGGTCGGGCGGCCGACCCTTTATACCGGATGCCGCGGCCAGCGGGGCGTATGTCCGATCGAACACACGACTCGCGCACCGCGAACCGCCGGACGTTCAGCACCGACACCCGCGCGATCGAGGGGCTCCCGGTCCGCCTCGTCATCGCGCTCGTCGTCGGCGTCGCCAGCCTCAGCGTGATGATGGGGATGATCGGCGACATCGACGGGTTGGCCGCGACGGAGCTCGACGCGCAGCCGCAGCCGGAGGTGACCACGCCCGGGGAGCAGTCGATCGACGTCGCGGTCGTCGACCCGGACGGCTCCCGCGTCGCCGACGCGACGGTCATCGTCCGCGGCGGCTCCGCGCGGATCGACGGCGTGGTCACCGCGGAGACGAACGGCGAGGGGATCGCGACCGTCGACGTCGACCCCGAGTTGGGGCCGAACCAGGCCGACGGGACGCTCACCATCGACGTCAAGCCGACGGCGGAGGGCGACTACGTCGACGAGCGGGGGAACACCGAGGTGCTCGTCGTCGAGGAGTGACGCCGCGGCGGCGCGCTGCGAGAGGCGGTCAGAGCTGATCGTCCCAGTCGATCCAGTCCTGCTCCCAGCCGTGTCGGCGCTGCCGGCCGCGCTCGGCGCGTTCGGCGTCCTCGCGCCGGGTCCGGTTGCGTTCCGTCCCCGGCTGTTCGCCGTCGACGAGCATCGGCTGGAGCCGCGCCGGGCCGTGGGTCGCGACCGTCTCGAACCCCGGCGGCGCCGGGTCGTCCCCGTCCTCGGGGCCGGTCGACGGCTCGATCGCCGCGACGGTCTGGACGCCCGCGCCGCGCGGGTAGACGATCCGACCGCCGGGCGCCAGCTGTTCGCGGAGGGGCCGCGGCGGCTCGACCACGGCGGCTTCGAGGAGGATCCGGTCGTAGGGCGCGTAGGCGGGGAGCCCGTCGGCGCCGTCCGCGCGGTCGACGAGGACGGCGCCGTAGCCGGCCGCGTCGAGGTTCGACCGCGCGGCGTGGACGGCGGCGCGGTCGATGTCGACCGCGTGGACGCGCCGCGCGCCGGCGATCGCCGCGAGCAGCGCGACCGAGTAGCCGATCCCCGCGCCGACGACGAGGACCGAGTCGCCCTCGTCGGCGTCGAGCGCGGTGAGCAGTCGGACCAGCGTCGCGAGCGAGAGCGAGTGGGGGTCGTCGCCGTCGACGGCGTCCCCGCGGGGCGAGTCGTCGACGAAAGGGTCGCGGGGGACGCGCTGAAGGGCGGTCAGCACGGGCGGCTCGATCGGCTCGCCGATCTGGTGTTCGAGCCCCTCGATCATGTCCGCCCGGAGCGACGCGTCGTCCATGCGCGGTCTCGGGACTCGGTCCTCTAAAACTGTGCGTTCGGTCGCCCGCCTACCGCATCGGGACGAACCGCACGCCGCCGTGGTCCTCGCGGTCGATCCCGTCCTCGCGGACCGTGAGCCTGACGAGCCGCTGGCGACCGCGCTCGCTGACGGGAGCGACGACGCGGCCGTCCGTCCGGACGCGGTCGACGACGGCGTCCGGGACCGCCTCCGGCGCCGCGCAGGTGAGGTACGCGGCGTCGAACGGCGCCGCGTCGGCGAACGCCTCGCGCCCGTCGCCGGCCGACACGGTCACCTCGTACCCGAGGCGGTCGAGGCGGTCGCGGGCGGCGGCCGCCAGTTCCGGGACGCGCTCGGCCGAGAAGACGTTCCCCGGGCCGACGACCTCGGCGACGACCGCGGCGTGGTAGCCGCAGCCGGTCCCCACCTCGAAGACGCGGTCGCCGCGCTCGACCTCGAGCAGGTCGGTCATCATCGCGACCATGTGCGGCGCGCTGACCGTCTGCCCGTGGCCGATCGGGAGCGGTCGGTCGGCGTACGCCGACCCGCGCACCGACTCCGGGACGAACTCGTGTCGCGGGACGGCGCCGATCGCCGACAGCGTCCGCTCGCTCGCGTCGAGGCGGTCGCGCAGCGCGCTCACTAGGTCGCGCCTGGCGGCCGCGTGGTCGGCGTCGTTCATGCGGAGAGTTACCACGGGGTCCGTGGAGAAAGCATCGGCCGGAAAGAGCGGGGTCCGGCTCGACCGCGACGCATCGGGTCGTTCAGTTCGCGTCGAGAGTCGTTCGGTTCGCGTCGAGGACGGGTCAGTTCACGTCGATCCGGTGCCCCTCGTCGGCGTCGACGGCGTCGAGCGGGACCGTCACCGTGAGCACGCCGTTGCGGTACGTCCCGGTCGCGTCCTCGAGGACCGCGGTCGCGGGGAGTTCGATCGTCCGGGTGACGGACTCGTGACGGCGCTCGCGGCGGAGGTAGCGTCGGTCCGCGTCTTCGCGCTCCGTGTCGCGCTCGCCGGTGATGGTCAGCCGGTCGCCGCTGGCGCGAACGTCGATCTCATCGCGGTCGAAGCCCGGGAGATCGGCCATCACGACGAACTCGTCGTCGTACTCGGCGACGTCGATGTCGGCGGCGCGGAGGTCGCGGCCCCAGGCGCGCTCGCCGGCGAAGGGCGTGCGGCCGAGGAACTGCTCGATCTCGTCGAAGGGATTCGTCGCGTTCATGAGAACAGAAAGGCGCCGTGAGATAATAAACACAGAGTGAGACGTGCTATCCCCCGGACGTGACCGTTCCGGTTCGACGGCGATCGCGGGCCGGCGCTCAGTTGACGTCGATCGTGTGCCCGCGGTCGTCGTCGGGCGAGCGCTTGGGGAGCGTGACGGTGAGCACGCCGGCGTCGAAGGCGGCCGTCGCCGCGTCGGCCTCGACCGGTTCGGGGATCGGGACGCGCCGGGAGACCGACCGGAGGCGGCGCTCGCGCCGGTGGTAGCGGACCTCGTCGCCCTCGCCCGCGTCTCCCGCGTCGTCCGCGTCGTCGCCCTCGGCGGCGAGTTCGGCGGACTCCTCGCGGGAGCCGGCGATCACGAGCGCGTCGTCGCGCAGTTCGACGTCCACGTCGTCGGCGTCGAACCCGGGGAGGTCGGCGACGACGGTGATCGACTCGTCGTCCTCGATCACGTCGACGTCCACCTCGCGGGCCCCGGGGAACCGGGGGACCTCGGGGCCAGCGCCCTCCAGCGTGCCGCCGAGTTCCTCGAACTCGCGGCCCATCCGTTCGAGCAGGTCCTCGATCTCGTCGAAGGGATCGCGTCGTGTCATGCGGGTCAGGATTCGAGGCGGAGCGTCTTGAACGTACTGGCGGCGGGACCGGGGGACCGGGCCCGGGCGACAGACACTATCCGCTGGCGACCCTGGTGATCGTATGCGCCTGTTCTGGCACCGAGGCGACGCGCGGACGCGGGACAATGCCGGCCTCGCGGCGGCGGCCCGCGAGGGAACGGTCGTTCCCGTCTTCGTGTACGACGCGGACCTGCTCGCGACGGTCGGCGCGCGTCAGCGCGCCTTCTTCCTCCGGCACGTGAAACGCCTGGAAGAGCGGTATCGGGAACTCGGGAGCGACCTGATCGTCCGCGCGGGCGACCCGGACGAGGTCCTCGTCGACCTCGCCGACGAGCATGACGCCGAGGCGGTCGTCTACAACGAGCACTACCGGCCGGCCCGCCGGAACCGGCAGCGCGCGGTGGAGGACGCGCTCGCCGGCGCGGGCGTCGCGACGGACTCCCGGACCGACCTCGTGCTGGTCGACCCCGGGCGGCTGGAGGAGCGGTACCCGAACCACAGCCAGTTCCACGGCGACTGGGAGGCCGTGCCGAAGCGCGGGCCGTACCCGGAGCCCGACCCGAACGCGCTGGCCGACGTGCGCGACGGGAAGACGGTCCCCGAGCCCGACGCCGACATCGACCTCCCGGGCGCCGGGTACGAGGCCGCGCGCGAGCGGTTCGACGAGTTCCTCGACTACGGGATCACCTCCTACAACGACACCCGCGACGACCTCGCGCGGGCGGTCGAGGCGCCGACGCACGCGGTCTCCAGGATGTCGCCGTACCTCGCGACGGGGGCGATCGGGATCCGCGAGGTGTGGGCGGGCGCGAGCGACGTCTACGACGCCGTGACCGGCGGCGAGCGCCGCAACGTCGACAAGTACCGCTACGAGCTGTCGTGGCGCGAGCAGATGTACCACCTGCTGTACTACGCCCCCGACCTCGCCGTCTCGAACTACAAGTCGTTCCCCGACGAGATCGCGTGGCGGGAGTCGGACGCGGACTTCGAGGCGTGGACCCGCGGCGAGACCGGCTACCCGCTCGTCGACGCGGGGATGCGACAGCTGAACGAGGAGGGGTACGTCCATAACCGGCCGCGGCAGGTCGTCGCGAGCTTCCTGACGAAGCACCTCCTGATCGACTGGCGGCGCGGGGCGCGCTACTTCACGAAGCAGCTGATCGACCACGACTACGCCTCGAACCACGGCGCCTGGCAGTGGACCGCCTCCACCGGCACCGACTCCGTCGACGTGCGCATCTTCGACCCGGTGAGCCAGATGTCGAAGTACGACGACGGCGCCCGGTACGTGAAGGCGTACGTCCCGGAGCTGTCGGACGTGCCGGCCGGGAAGGTCGTCGACTGGCCGACCCTCTCGCGGGCGGAGCGCGAGGAGCTGGCGCCCGACTACCCGCACCCCATCGTCGACCGGAACGAGGGGTACGAGCGGGCCCAGCGCGTCTTCGAGGAGGCGCTCGGGAAGCGCTGAACGGTGCGGAACCCGGTTGCGTATCCGAGTTCTTTTCAGGGGATCGGCCGAACACCGCTGGCATGTCCCCAGTCACGGTCGACGACGTCGAGGCCGCGGCCGAGCGGCTCGCCGGCACCGACATCGTCCAGCGCACGCCCGTCGAGCGGAGCCGGTCGCTGAGCGAGCGGTGCGGCGCCGACGTGCGGCTGAAGATGGAGCACCTCCAGCGCACCGGCTCGTTCAAGACGCGCGGCGCGTACAACGCGATCTCGCGGGCGGTCGACGGCTCCGGCGAGGGGGCCGACGAGCCCGCGATCGAGCGCGTCGTGGCCGCGAGCGCGGGCAACCACGCGCAGGGCGTCGCGCTGGCGGCGTCCGACGCCGGGATCGACGCGACGATCGTGATGCCGGAGTCGGCGCCGGCGGCGAAGATCGAGGCCACCCGCGCGTACGGCGCCGAGGTCGTCCTCCGCGGGAGCGCGTTCCCCGAGGCGATGGCCCACGCCCAGACGCTGACCGACGACCCCGGGACGCGGTTCGTCCACGCCTTCGACGACCCGGACGTGGTCGCCGGCCAGGGGACGCTCGGCTTGGAGGTGCTCGACCAGGTGCCCGCCGCCGACACCGTCCTCGTCCCGGTCGGCGGCGGCGGGCTCGCGGGCGGCGTCGCGACCGCGGTGAAGGCGCGCTCGCCCGAGACGCGCGTGATCGGAGTCCAGACCGAGGGCGCGTCCACGCTCTCGGAGAGCCTCGCGGCCGGCGAGCTCGTGACGCGCGACGAGCCCGACACCATCGCCGACGGCATCGCGACCGGCGGGCTGAGCGACCTCACCCTCGGCCTGCTGGACGAGCACCTCGACGGCGCCGTCGTCGTGAGCGACGACGACGTGGCGAGCGCGATCCTCCTGCTCTTGGAGCGCGCGAAACAGCTGGTCGAGGGCGCGGGCGCGACCGCCGCGGCCGCCCTGTTGAACGACGACGCGGTCGACGAGCTCGACCTCGCCGGCGAGACGGTCGTCCCGCTGCTCTGTGGCGGCAACATCGACGTGACGACGCTGAAGGAGGTGGTGACCCACGCGCTCGTCGACCGCGACCAGCTGATCGAGCTGTCCGTCCGGATCGACGACACCCCCGGGACGATGGGGGAGATAGCGACCCTGATCGGCGGCGAGCGCGCGAACATCCGGACGGTGCGCCACGAGCGCAGCCGCCCGGACCTGCCGGTGGGCGACGCCGACCTCGTGTTCGAGGTGGAGACGAACGGGCCCGCCCACGTCGACCGCGTCCTGACGGCGGTGCGCGAGGCGGGCTACGAGGTCGAGTGGACGACGCGGGAAGAGTGAGAGGCGAGGTCGTCAGTTTGTGAATAAAACCGCGGTGGCGCGCGCCTCCGAGCGGCCGCTGCTGGCGGCCGCGAGGAGCGCGTGCGAGGGAGTCGGCCGACCGGAGCGAAGCGGAGGGAGGCCGACGAGGTTGGGGAGGTGAGAGGTGCGGTTGCGGTGTGGGGCGGGACTCAAAGGGGCAGCCGCGAGGGCGAAGGCGCGCGACGTAAGCACCACAACGAGGGAGCGGAGCGACCGAGTGAGGAGCGCAGCGAGCGCACCGAGCCCTCGCGGCTGGGGCTTTGGTGGTGTTCGCAGCGGATCCGTCAGCAGTAAGTTATAGCCGAGCAGACGAGCCGATGACGGAGCCGGATCCGTCCGCGTCTCGCTCGATCCGACGATTTGAAACGCGCACCCCGGCAACCACGTCGTAATGAGTCTCGTCGTCACCGACACCCTGGAAGACGAGCGCGTCGAGTTCACGGCCGACGGCGACGTCACGCTGTACGTCTGCGGCCTGACGGTGTCGGACGACCCGCACCTCGGCCACGCCCGGCTGTGGTTCCACGCCGACGTGCTCCACCGGTGGCTCGAACACGAGGGGTACGACGTGCGCCACGTCGAGAACGTCACCGACGTGAACGAGAAGATCACGGCCCGCGTCGGCGAGCGCGACGAGTGGACCGCCGAGCGCGACGTGGCCGAGACGTTCACGGCGAGCGTCTTCGACGCGATGCGCGGGCTGAACCTCCTGCGCGCGGAGGTGTACCCCCGCGTCACCGAGCACGTCCCGGAGATTATCGACCTGACGGAGACCCTGATCGAGAAGGGGTACGCCTACGAGTCGAACGGCTCCGTCTACTTCGACGTGACGCGCTTCGACGGGTACGGGAAGCTCTCGAACCAGGACCTCGACGCGCTCGAAGCGCAAGGCGACCCGGACGAGCGCTCGGAGAAGCGCAACCCCGCGGACTTCGCGCTGTGGAAGGCCGACGGCGTCAGCGAGACCGCGGCGCGGGAGCACGCCAAACACGACCACGGCGCCGAGACGCCCGACGGCGAGACGTGGGACTCCCCGTGGGGCGAGGGGCGCCCGGGGTGGCACGTCGAGTGCTCGGCGATGTCGACGACGCACCTCGGCGACACGCTCGACGTCCACATGGGCGGGCGCGACCTCGTGTTCCCGCATCACGAAAACGAGATCGCGCAGTCGGAGGCGGCCACCGGGGAGGCGTTCGCGCGCCACTGGCTCCACGTCGGCCTCCTGGAGATGGACGGCGAGAAGATGTCCTCCTCCATCGGCAACTTCTGGACCGTCCCCGACGCCTTAGAGGAACTCGGCGTTAACGTGGTCCGGACGTTCTACGCCGGCGCGGCCTACCGCTCCGAGCAGGCGCTCACCGAGGAGACGATCGCCGAGGCGGAGGAGCGCTGGGAGCGCCTCTCGCGCACCTACGACCGCGCCGTCGAGGCGCTCGACTCGACCGACTCCCGCGCGAAGGCCGCGGACGACGACCTCCGCGCGGCGGTCGAAACGGCTCGCGAGGAGTTCGCGGCCGCGATGAACGACGACCTCAACCTCCGGGAGGCGACCGCGGCGCTCCTCGATCTCACCGACGCGGTGAACCGCCACGTCGACGGGGTCGACGGGGCCGGCGAGGCCTACGACTACCGCGGCCTCCGCGAGGCCGTGGAAGCGTTCGAGGACCTCGGCGGCGACGTGCTCGGGCTCCAGTTCGAGGCGGAGAGCGGCGGCGACGCGGAGCTGGCGGGCGAGTTGGTCGAGCTCGTGCTCGACGTGCGCGAAGCCGAGCGCGAGGCGGGCAACTACGAGCGCGCCGACGAACTGCGGGACGCCCTCCGCGAGGTCGGCGTCGAGATAGAGGACGGGCCGGACGGCGCGACGTACCGGTTCGAGTAGGGAGAGCGGCATCGGAGCGGCGCTCGCTCGGACAGGGCAGTCAGTCCCAGGTCACGTAGACGAGGAACGCGATCCCGACGAACTCGAGGATCTGGAGGTACATCATCGCGCGGACCGCGGGCGTCGACATCTGCGGCGGGTTCAGGTAGTAGAACAGCGCCAGCGCGTTCTCCGCCAAGAGGAAGGCGGCGAACACCGCCGACCCGAGCGTGTGCTTCGACCGCACCTCGAGGTAGCTGCGCCCCCAGATGCCGAGGAGGACGATCAACAGCAGGATGTTGACCCCCGCGGCGACTCGCGCCACGTCGAGCGTCAGGGTCATTCCGCGTCGCCTCCGATTCCACGATCAGTCGCCGCGTTCCAGGTTCGGGTCATGCTCACTCCAGTTGGTCGATGATGGATTCGACGGTCTCCCAGTTGTTTCGGGTGCGCTCGGTCGGTAGGTACACCGCGCCGTAGGTCTGTTCCGTGCTCTCGACCACGTCGTTCTCTTCGAGCACGTCGAGGTGGTGTCGCACGGTCTTGTACGCCAGGTCGAGGTCCTCTGCGAGCTGGTTTGCGTTCCGCGGGCGCTCGTCGAGCGCGCGGAGCAGGCGGGCCCGGTTGGGACCCCCCCGCGTTCCGGCCAGCACCTGCCAGAGGACCGGCTCCATCGACAGTACCGATCGGCGGAGCGACCTATAAACTCGTGGATACCAGCACCGCGAGGGCGGAGGACGGGAGCGTCGGCGGGGACCATCTGGCGGCTCGGAGCCGCTACAGCTGTAACACGCCGTCGATGGCGTGGATGATGCCGTTCGAGGCCTCGATGTCCGTGTCGACGATGTCGGCCTGGTCGCCGTTGAGGTCGGTGCCGTCGACGTCGACCTTCGCGCCGTTGAGCGTCGGGACGCTGTCGGCGTTGACGATCGAGTTCGCCTTTCGGCGGCCCGGCACGACGTGGTAGGTGAGCACGTCGCCGAGCCCGTCGACGTCGCCGACGTTGTCGACGGTGATCCCGGCGTCTTCGAAGGCCTCGTCCGTCGGGGCGAACACCGTGAGCTGTCTGTTCCCGCTCAGCGTGTCGACGAGCCCGGCCTCCTGGACCGCGGCGACGAGCACGTCGAACCCGTCGGCCGCGACGGCCACGTCGACGATCGTTTCCCCTTGGCTCGGCGGCTTGGCGGCGGCCGCTCCGACGCCGCCGACCAGCGTCGCCGTTCCCGCGCCGAGGCCCTTCAGTACCGTCCGTCTGTTCGCGTTCATGGGGGACACCCGGCCGGGAGAACGTTTCAGTATGTATTCAACAATTTGGAGAAAGTAACCCGCATCCGGCACGAAAGCGACCCAAATCTTCGCCAGTATTGCCGGTAGGGGTGGCGACCGAACCGGGGGCGTCGTCGCTCGGGGGCGTCGTCGCTCGGGGGCGTCGTCGCTCGGGGGCGTCGTCGCTCGGGGGCGGCGTCGCTCGGGAACGGCGTCGCCCGGGGCCGCGAGCGGGCGCCGGGGCTCAGTCCAGCACGTGTTCGGTGTCGTACGAGCCGAGCACCTTGACCCAGCCCTTGTCGGCGATGGCCTCGACGTCGCCGACCGCCTTCGCCATGTGGTCCTCGTAGAGGCCCGCGTCCACGTCGAAGTGGAACAGGTAGTCGCCGAGGCGCTCGCCGCTCGGGCGCGACTCGATCCGGGAGAGGTTGAGGTTGCGGTCCGCGAACGCCTCCAGCAGTTCGAGGAGGAGCCCCGGGTAGTTCGCGTTCGGGTAGACGATCAGCGTTGTCTTCCCGCCGGCGTCGGAGCGCGCGGAGTCGGGCGCGACGACGAGGAACCGGGTCGCGTTGGAGGTGCGGTCCTGGATGTCCGCGGCGAGGATGGAGAGGTCGTCGCCGGCGTTGTCCGGGTGGCCGATCCCGGCGACGCGGGCGTCCTCGCGGGCGCGCTCGACCCCGCGGGCGGTGGAGGCGACCGCCTCGAGGCCGGCGTCCGGGTACTCGGCCTCCAGCCAGTTGCGGCACTGCGCGAGCGCCTGCGAGTGGCTCGCGACGACCTCGAAGGAGTCGTCCTGCGCGAGGAGGGCGTGCCGGATCGGCGTGACGACCTCGCGGGTGACCGACACGTCGTACTCCGCGAGCGCGTCGAGGCTCTCCGTGACCGAGCCCTCGATGCTGTTCTCGATGGGGACGACGCCGCGCTCGAACTCGCCGTTGGCGACGGCGTCGACGATGGCGGTGACCGATTCGCGGAACGACACCTCGGCGGCGACGGAGCGCGCGGCGCGGTGCGAGTACGTGCCGGCGGGGCCCAGCGTGACGGCGTTCATCACCCCACCGTACCGGGGGCGGTGAGAAAAGCCTGCGGGGCGCGGCGATGTTTCCGGGCCGTCGGCGGGTGACGGTCCCCGCGGCGGGTCGCTCGTCCGCGGCGGGTCGCTCGTCCGCGGGGCTCACTCCTCGTCCGGGTCGGTCGGCACGCCGCCGAGGTTCCCCTCGTCGTCGAACAGCTTCGCCCGGAGGAACCGCGTCCGGTAGCGGTTCGCGCCCTCCTTCGTGTCCGCCTCGCGGATCTCGTCGATCCGGCCGTCCGCGACGGCGTCGATAACCGCCTCGACCTGCTCCTTCTCGCTCGGGGTCAGCTCGAACTCGTAGGTCCGCGGCTGCTCGCTCTCCAGCCGCGTCCACTTCCGCGCGGCCGACACCACCACGGAGCAGGGCTCGCGGCAGGGGAAGGCGCCGTCGCCGCCGTCGACGTCGAGGTCCGTCTCGTCGTCGTACTCCCACTCCCGGCGCTTCAGACACTGCGAGTCGTCGCAACAGGCCTCCGCGACCCAGTTGACGTGCTCATATCCCTCGCCGCGGTCCCACGTCTTCACGACGCCGTAGATGCCCGACTGGCGCTCCATCGTCTCGCGCCAGTGGTTCACGTCGAGCTCGCCCTCGCGCTCGCGGTGCCAGTTGGCGACCGTCGCGGGGTATATCGTCTCGACCGTCTCGTAGAGCTCGCGGGGGCCGAGGTCGGGGAAGACCCAGCCGCCCGCGAGCGACGGCGCCGTCTTGAGGGGGCGGTACCGCCCCTTCTCGTCGAAGGTGACCAGGTCGCGCGCGTCGAGCGGGTCGTCGTAGGCGTCGAGGTCGTCGACCGGGACGCCCGCGTCGTCGGCGTGGCGCACGTCGTAGCGGCGCTCGCCGCGGTCGGTGAGCGTCGCCGTAATCTTCAGCTCGCCCCAGGCGCGCTCGATCCCGGCCGCGAGCGCCGCGTACCGGGGCGCCACGGTCTCGCCGTCGGCGTCCTCGATCCAGCGGAGGAAGGCGCGTCGGGGGCCGAACTCGCCGACGACGCGCTCGAAGACGTACCAGTCGGTGACGGCGGGCGCGCGCTCGGCGAGCGCCTCGTGGAGCTCGCGCTCGCTCATCCCCGTCGGCCGGCTCCCGTCGGCGAGGACGTACTCGTCGGGCGAGCCGCCGGGCAGCTCCTCGTCGGCCCCCTCGGTGCCGCGCGCGACGCTGAACCCCTCGAACCGCAGGGGCTCGCCGGGGTCCAGCTCGTCGAGCGCGTCGAGGACCGCGTCGAACGCGTCGCTCGGGAGGTCGATCTCGGGGACCTCGGGGTCGTCGCCGCCCGCCTCGCCGCCGTCGGTCGCGGAGGTGGAGTCGGCCACGGTCAGTCCCCCGTGGCGACGCGGGTCGTCTCGCGCACGTCGTCGAGCGCGCTCCCGAGGTCGGCGCCCGCGTCGGCCGCGCGCTCCAAGACCACGTCGGCCATGAGCGGCTCCGTCCCCACCGCGCCGGCGTACCAGATCCGGGTGCCGTCGACCGTCTCGGGCACGTCGTACCCCTCGGTGTGGTCCTCGCAGAGCCCAACGTCCTCCGGGATGTCCTCCTGGGTGTGGTAGCCGTCGGCGATGAAGAGGGGGACCAGGACCACGTCGTCGCTCTCGAAGTGCTCGGGGAGGTCGTCGACCTCCGGGTCCTCGTCCATGTACAGCGCCTTCACCTCGTCGAAGCGGTCGCGCTCGGCGATCCGGTCGGCGTGGTACTCGATCGCCTTCGCGGAGTTCTCGTTGCGCTCGGTGCCGTGGCCGACGACCGCCAGGCCGAACCCCTCGCCCACGTCGGGGTCGTCCGTCACGGACTCGGCGCGCCGGACGATCACGTCGGTCATCGCGCGGTGGGTCCCCACCGGCCCGCAGTAGTGGACCTCGCGGCCGATGTCCTCGGCGACGAGCGTCGCCTGGTCCGCGGAGAGGCCGTCGGAGCCCCACTCGGAGACGTCCCAGCCGTCGAGCCGGAGCTCGCGCGGGATCACCTGCTCGGTGAAGTAGCCCTCCGAGACGAACAGCGGGACGACGTATATCTCGTCGCCCTCGACGGTCCGGAGCACCTCTCGGAAGTGCGGTTCCTCCTTCCAGAAGCCGGTGCGGACCTCGTCGAAGGCACCGGTGGCGCGGATCGTGTCGGCGTGGTCGTACGTCGGCGCGCTCGACTCGGGGTTGAGGTGGGAGCCGTGCGCGACGATGACGAGCGACTGCATACCCGTGCTGGGGCCGCGCCGCTCTTAGGGACTTCGGAGGCTGCGGAACGACGGGAACGACGGTCGGTCGCCGGGGCGCTCCCGCCGACCGAAACGATCTTGCCCGCCCGCCGCGCAGCCCCGCGCATGTCGCTGGCAGCCGAGACGCGGGAGGCGGTCAGGGCGCGCCCGTTCGTCCGCGACGCGCTCCGCGCCGGACTGGTGAACCACAGCGCCGCGGCGTCGTGGCTCGCGGCGCGCGCCGACCTCGACGGCGACCCCGACGCGATCGCGGCCGCGCTCCGCCGCTTCCGGGAGGACCTGCCGGCCTACGAGACCGAGGCCCGGACCGCGAGCGTTTCCATGCGGAGCGGAGTGGGCATCGCCGACGACCCCACCGAGACGGACGACGAGGCGGGACGCGACGGGGCGGACGCCGACCCCCTCCTCCGCGTGGGCGACGCGGCGGTCGTCGAGGGCGGCGACCGCACCGCGATCCTGGCGACCGGCGACGTCGACGCCGCGTCGCTGGCGGACGCGCTGGGGCGGCTCGGCGCCGCGGACGTGGAGGTGGCGGCCGCGGGCGTGGCCGGCGACGCGCTCGTCTTCGTCGTCTCCCGGCGCGACGGCGCGAGCGCGGTCCGGGTCGTCGAGGCGGCGCTGGAGGCGGTGCCCGTGGACGAGGGGTGAATTCGGCCGACGAAGGGAATCCGGCCGACGAGGGATGGATTCGGTCGACGAGAGATGGATTCGGTCGACGAGAGGCGAGCCCGGTCGGCACGGCGCGAGGCCGGACCGCGGCGAGCGAACCGATCCTGTCCGGGACGGCCTTTTTGCCGCTCTCGCTCCCAGTCGATCGCGTGTTGCTCACGACCGCCTTCGTCTTCCACGTGCTCTCCGGCGCCCTGTGGACCGGCGCGACGCTGTACGTCGTCTACGCGACCCTGCCGCGGGCGACCGACGGGACGCTCGGCCGCGCCGCGTTCGTCGACGCCGCCCACCGGCTCCTCATGGTCACGCGCTGGACCGGCGTCGTCCTCCCGGTCACCGGCGCCTACATGATCTGGCGGCTGTACACGCCGCTCGGGACCCTCGCGACGACCGGCCGGGGGTGGGCCGTCCTCGCGATGCTGTCGCTGTGGGGCGCGATGAACGGGCTCGTCGAGCTGGGCGTCCTCCGGATGCGCCGCGAGGTCGACCCCGACCTCGGGTGGGGCCGGTACATGGCCGAGGGGTTCCCGGTCGACGCCCTCGCCGGGGTGGGGGGCGTCCCCGGGTCCGCCCGGCTGGCCTCCGTCGCCCGCCCCTACCTGCTCGCGAGCGCGGGGCTGGCCGTCCTGCTGCTCGTCGACGCCGCGCTCCTGGCCGGCGGGATACCGGGGTGACGGTCCCCCGGAACGCGAGTATATAAATGCCGCCGAATCGGCGTTCTCGCGTCGACAGAGGGCAATGCTAACTCCCCGCATGAATTTCGGTCCAAGGCGGCGGAGTCCGGTGTTTTCGAGCGAGTCGATTCGTCACGGACGACCCGCGCGCGGCGGCCCCTCAACGAGACATTTATATAGAATCACAATCAATCAAACGCTGTATGAGTCAGCGAATGCAGCAGGGCCAGCCGATGATCATCATGGGCGAGGACGCCCAGCGCGTCCAGGACAAGGACGCTCAGGAGTACAACATCTCCGCGGCGCGCGGCGTCGCCGAGTCGGTCCGCTCGACGCTCGGACCGAAGGGGATGGACAAGATGCTCGTCAACTCGATGGGGGACGTCACCATCACGAACGACGGCGTCACCATCCTCCAGGAGATGGACATCGACAACCCGACCGCCGAGATGGTCGTCGAGGTCGCCGAGACCCAGGAGGACGAGGCCGGCGACGGGACGACCAGCGCGGTCGCCATCGCGGGCGAGCTGCTGAAGAACGCGCAGGACCTCCTCGAGCAGGACATCCACCCGACAGCGGTGATCAAGGGCTTCAACCTCGCGAGCGAGTACGCCCGCGAGCAGGTCGACGAGGTCGCGACCGCCGTCGACCCCGAGGACACGGAGACCCTGCGTAACGTCGCCGAGACCTCGATGACGGGCAAGGGCGCCGAGCTCGACAAGGACGTGCTCGCCGACCTCGTCGTCCGCGCGGTACAGGGCGTCACCGTCGAGGCCGACGACGGCTCCCACGTGGTCGACCTGGCCAACCTCAACATCGAGACGCGCACCGGTCGTGCGGCGGGCGAGTCCCGCCTGCTCACCGGCGCGGCGATCGACAAGGACCCCGTCCACGAGGACATGCCGACCGACTTCGACGCGGCCGACATCCTCCTCCTCAACGACCCGATCGAGGTCGAGGAGGCGGACGTCGACACCTCGGTCAACGTCGACTCCCCCGACCAGCTCCAGAAGTTCCTCGACCAAGAGGAACAGCAGCTCCGCGAGAAGGTCGACCAGATCGTCGACTCCGGCGCCGACGTGGTCTTCTGTCAGAAGGGCATCGACGACCTCGCGCAGCACTACCTCGCGAAGGAGGGCGTGCTGGCGGTCCGCCGCACGAAGAAGTCCGACCTGACGTTCCTGAAGAACGTCCTCGGCGCGCCGATCGTCACCGACCTCGACTCGCTTACCGCCGACGACCTCGCGGTCGGCTCCGTCGAGCGCGACGACGACGAGGAGCTGTTCTACGTCGAGGGCGAGGACGCCCACGGCGTCACGCTCCTCCTGTACGGCACCACCGACCACGTCGTCGACGAGCTCGAACGCGGCATCCAGGACGCGCTCGACGTCGTCTCGACGACCGTCTCCGACGGGCGAACCCTGCCCGGCGGCGGCGCGGTCGAGGTCGAGATCGCGCGCCGCCTGCGCGACTACGCCGACTCCGTCGAGGGGCGCGAGCAGCTCGCCGTCGAGGCGTTCGCTGACTCCCTCGAACTGATCCCCCGCGTGCTCGCCGAGAACGCGGGCCTCGACGCGATCGACCTGCTGGTCGACCTGCGCGCGGCCCACGAGGCGGGCGACCAGAACGCCGGGCTCGACGTGTTCGCCGGCGAGGTCGTCAACACGGCCGACGCGGGCGTCGTCGAGACCGCCCACGCGAAGGAGCAGGCGATCGCCTCCGCGGCCGAGGCGGCGAACCTGGTCCTGAAAATCGACGACATCATCTCGGCGGGCGACCTCTCGACGTCGGGCGGCGACGACGAGGGCGGCGCCCCCGGCGGCGGCATGGGCGGCATGGGCGGCATGGGCGGCGCGATGTGACGCCGGTCGGAGACGAATTCCCACAGCCCGTCAGGCGCCGCCTGACGACGCCGACGTAGCCGAGGTCCTTCGGACCTCGACGCCCGCCCCGACCGCGATCGCTCGACGACTACCCCTTCGCGCGCTCCGATTTCCCCCCGTTTTTCCCGCCGCGCCGTAGCGTCCCCCAGATCCGAGTCCGCGACGGGGCCGGGCGTGCGCGGCGGACGCATCCGCGGCCGCACCTCTTTACGGCCCCGGGCCCTACGGTCGGGCGATGGCAAACCTAACGCTCTACGAGCTTGAGGGCTGTCCGTACTGCGCGAAGGTGAAGACGAAGCTGTCGGAGCTCGACTTGGAGTACGAGTCGGTGATGGTGCCGCGGTCGCACAGCGACCGGACGGAGGTCGAGGAGGTCTCCGGACAGACCGGCGTCCCGGTCCTCGTCGACGAAGACCACGGGATCGAGGGGATGCCCGAGAGCGACGACATCGTCGAGTACCTCGAAGAGACGTACGGCGGCGCGAGCTGAGGCCGACGCGATCAGCCTGCGACGGAGCCGGCGGAGCCCGACCCCGCAACGAGAGGCTATTTATCCGCCCGCGGCGAGGTGGCGGCCGTGCGACTCGTTCACCGTCCCGAGTCGGGGGGAGAGACCGTCCTCGCGAGCGACGTCGACGTCGCGCGCTCGACGCTCGAACAGGTCCGGGGCCTGATGTTCCGGCGTTCGATCCCGGACGACTACGGCCTGGTCTTCCCCTTCGACGAGGCCGACACGCAGTGGCTCCACATGCTGTTCGTCCCGTTCGCGATCGACGCGGTGTGGCTCGCCGACGGCGAGGTGACGGCGACGAAGCGGCTCGCGCCGTTCGTCGGGCTGGGCCGCGGCCGCGCCGACACCGTCGTCGAACTGCCGGCGGGCGCGGCCGAGTCGGTGGCGGTCGGCGACGAGCTGCGGCTGGTCGAGTGAGCGGGAGCCGCCCGAGGCCTACGGACCGTCCTCGAAGGCGTCGGGGTCGAACACGTCCGCGTCCCCGGAGCGCGGCTCGTCCGCGACGCGCAGCGACAGCTCGATCCGGCTGCCGCCGGCCTTGCTCTCGACGATGTCGAGGCTCCCGCCGCCCGCGGTGACGATCCAGTTCACGTACCAGAGCCCGAGCCCACTCGCGTGGTCGAGCGGCGTCTCCTCGCCGGTGAGCACGGCGCGCTCCGCCGGCGGGATCCCCGGGCCGTCGTCCGCGACGACGAGCGAGACCCACGACTCGCTCGGCAGCTCCGCCGCCGAGATCCGCACCCGCGGGTCGGCGGCGTCGTTGTGGCGGACCGCGTTGTCGACCAGCTCGGTGATCGCCTCGGGGAGGAACGCGACCGCGGAGACGACGATCCCCTCGGGAACGTCCACGTCGACGGCGGCGCGCTCGCGGATCTCCGGCGGGAGCGACTCGAGCGCCGCGTCGACCGCGGGCGCGAGCGCGACCGGCCGCGGCGAGGGGCGCTGGGAGAGCAGCCGCTCCACCTTGCGCGAGGTCTCGCCGAGGCGCAGCAGCCGCTCGGCGGTGTCGACGACCCGTTCGAGCTGCCCCGTGAGCTCGGGGTCGTCGACGGCCTCGATCGCCCGGCCGGTGAAGCCGGTAACGACGTTGAGGTCGTTCCGGAAATTGTGTCGCAGCACGCGGGTCAGCACCGCGAGCCGCTCCTCGCGGAGCGACGCCTCCGTGAGGTCCTCGCCGACGCCGACGGCGCCGACGACCCGGTCGCCGTCGGTGACGGGACCGACGGAGAGGCGGTAGGGGACGCGCTCGCCGGAGCGAGTGAGCAGCCGCACCTCACAGGAGACGGTCTCGCCCGCCCGGTACACCCGCGAGAGCGACTCGCTCACGCGGCCGCGCGTCTCCTCGTCGAACAGCGAGGTGAGCGCCCGCCCCGAGAGCGACTCGGGGTCGTAGCCGGAATCGGCCGCCAGTCGGTCGTTCCACCGCGAGAGCGTCCCCTCCTCGGTACAGCGGAACAGCGCGAGCGGGACGGTCTCGGCGAGCGCGTCGACGAGCCGGCGCTCGCCGTCGCGCTCGCTCTCCGCGGCGACCCGGTCGGTGGCGTCCGAGAGCCCGACGACGAGCCACTCGTCGCCGGCGATGGTCGCCGCGTGGAGCGCCGCGTCGACCCGCAGCCCGGGGTCGCCCAGCCGGAGGTCCCACTCGAACCGCTCGACCCGGTCGTCCGAGCCGTCGGACGCGGGGGGGTCGACGGCCGCCGCGGCGACGGCGTCGACGGGCTCCCCCGAGACGGTGACCTCCGTCTCGCCCAGGTCGGGGAGGCCCATCAGCGTCAGCGTGCCGCGGTCGTGGCCGAGCAGGTCGACCGCGGGGGCGTTCGCGGCGCGGATCGCGAGGGTCTCGGGGTCACAGACGAGCGTCGGCGTCGGGACCGCCCCGACGAACGCCCGGAGGATCCCGGTCGCGGCGGCGTCGCCGCTCGACGACGGGCCGTCGGCCGGCGGATCCCCGTTCCCGTCTCCCATCTGTCGGTGATCGAAACACTCCGCGCATATGTGTTTATGGATTTATGAGTCGCGGCGACCGCGCGACGGCGCTCGGCCCGAGGGGGTCAGTCCGCCTTCGCCTGCCAGTCGCGGACGGTGTCGGCGCCGACGCCGTCGACGTCGGCCGCGAGGTCGTCCGGGTCAGCGGACTTGAGGTCGTCGACGCCGCCGACGCCGGCGTCCTTGAGCTTCTCGGCGGTCTTCTCGCCGATCCCCTCGACGGTCTGCAGCTCCGAGCCCTCCTGGCGGGCCGTGAACTCGCGGTAGTTACAGATCGGGCAGCCGAGCTCCCAGGGGTCGTCGCCGGAGTGGACGCGGAGGTGCGGGAGGTCGTGTTCCTCGCAGGTCTCGTCGGTGACCTCGATCTCGCCGCGCCGCGGGAGCGGCAGCGAGTAGTCGCAGTCGGGGTAGCGCGTACAGCCGACGAGCCGCGAGCCGGAGCGGAGCCGCTTGATCGCGAGCTCGCCGCCGTGTTCCTCGCCGCAGTCGGGACACGCCCCGATCACCTCGTCCTCCTGCTCGTCGGCCTCGTCCGCCTTACACTGCGGGCAGCCGTGGACGAACGTCTTCCGCCCGGCGAGCATCTTCACGTGGCGGAGGTCGTGGTCCTCGCAGGTCTCGTCGAGGAGGAGCGGCTTCCCGGTCGAGGGGAGCGGGAGGGTGTACTCGCAGTCGGGGTAGCCGTCGCAGCCGACGAAGTACGACCCCTGCCGCGACTTCCGGACGAGCAGGTCCGAGCCGCACTCCGGACAGGGCCCGAGCGTCTTGTCGGCCTTCAGCGACGTCTGGAGGTGGTCGCCGACCGCCTCGCGCGACGCCGTGAGGTCGTCGAACACGCGCGAGAGCAGCTCGCGGGAGTCCGCCGTCACCTCGTCGTAGTCCTTCTCGCCCGCGGCGATGGCCGCCATGTCGCGTTCGAGCTGGGCGGTCATCTCCTCGCTCACGATCCGGTCGGCGAACTCCTCGGCGGCCTCGACGACCGCCTCGGCGAGCCGGGTCGGTCGCGGCGGGTCGCTCTCGACGTAGTTGCGGTCGTACAGCTTCTCGATCGTCCGGTGGCGGGTCGCTTTCGTCCCGAGCTGCCGCTTCTCCATCTCCTCGATGAGCCGCGACTGCCCGTAGCGCCGCGGGGGTTGGGTCTCCTTGGCCTCGGTGGCCCGGTCCGACAGCGACAGCGTCTCGCCGACCTCGACGTCCGGCACGATCCGCTCGTCGCTGGAGCGGTACGGGTACACGTCGTGGTAGCCGGCCTCAAGCAGCCGCTTCCCGTTGGCCTTCAGCCGCAGCCCGCCGTCGGCGACGAGGTCGGCCGGCCCGGCCGCGTCCTCGGGGTCGCGGAGCGCTGCGAGCCCGTCCGCGCCCGCGGCGATCGGCGTCGCCTCGCCGTTCGCCAGGGCGACCACGCGCAGCCGCTCCCAGGTGGCCGGGTCGGCGCAGGTGGCGAGGAACCGGCGGACGATCAGCTCGTACACCTCCCACTCGTCGTCGGAGAGGTCCGACGCGGAGGGGAGCTCGCCGGTCGGGTGGATCGGCGGGTGGTCCGTCGTCTCCTCGTCGCCCTCGGTCGGCTCGATGTCGCCGTCGCCGTCGAGCAGGCTCGCGGCGTCGGCGCCGAACGTCGAGGCGGCCGAGAGGTCCTCGATCAGCTCCTCGGGCTCCAAGTCGTCCGGGTACACCGTGTTGTCGGTCCGGGGGTAGGTGACGTAGCCGGCGGTGTAGAGGTCCTCCGCGATCGACATGGCGCGCTGCGCGGAGTAGCCGAGCGACCCCGCCGCGCGGATGAACGCGGTGGTGTTGAACGGCGTCGGCGGGTCGTCGGTCTGCG
The DNA here is from genome assembly GCF_003666025.1 of Halorubrum sp. Atlit-8R. NCBI lineage: Archaea > Methanobacteriati > Methanobacteriota > Halobacteria > Halobacteriales > Haloferacaceae > Halorubrum > Halorubrum sp. Atlit-8R. The sequence continues at coordinate 149,834 of NZ_QPLV01000001.1, read as the reverse complement.
TGCGGCGGTCGACGTCGTCGACGGTCGCCGCCTCCGCCGCGGCGAGCGCCTCGGTGAGCGTGTCGGCGACCGCCTCGTCCCAGACGCGCTCGCGCTCGTTGCCCTCGTCGTTCAGGTAGAAGTAGCGCGCCTCGAACGGGTCGCCGCCGGCCTTCGCCAGCTCGCCCGTCAGCTCCCAGTAGGACTCGGGGTCGAACGCCTGGATCTCGCGCTCGCGGTCGACGATGAGCTTGAGCGTCGGGCCCTGGACCCGGCCGACCGAGATGAAGTCGTCGCCCATCTGTCGGGCGGACAGCGAGAGGAAGCGGGTCAGGGCCGCGCCCCACGTCAGGTCGATGGTCTGACGGGCCTCGCCGGCGGCCGCCAGCTCGAAGTCGAGGTCGTCGGGGTTCGCGAACGCCTTTTTCACCTCGTTTTCCGTGATCGACGAGAAGCGCACGCGGTCGACGGGCACGTCCTCGTTCACCTCGCGGACCAGCTCGTACGCCTCCTTGCCGATCAGTTCGCCCTCGCGGTCGTAGTCGGTCGCGATGACGACCCGGGAGGCGTTGCGGGCGAGCCGGCGCAGCGCGGCGACGATCCCCTCCTGCGTCGGCGTCTTCGTGACGGGCGCGTCGATCAGCTCGACCGGCTCCACGTCGCGCCAGTCGTTGTACTCGGCCGGGAAGTCGACGCCGACGACGTGGCCGGAGAGCCCGATACACCGCTTGCCGCCCCACTCGTAGACGTTGACGTCGTTCATCCGCTCCGCGGTCGCGGACTCGCCGCTCAGGATGTCGGCGATGCGCCGCGCCGCGTTGTCTTTCTCCGTGATGATCAGCTCGGGGCCGCGACTCATTGCGCCGAGATAGGCCGCTCCTCGGTCTAAAGCTTTCGCGACGCGAGATTCCCGGCAGGCACGGCGGCGAACGAACGGCGAGAAGGGACCCGAGGACGGCCGCTCACCGGGCCGCGTCGTCGGACTCGGCGAGGAACTCCGCGTCAGTTACCTCGGCATACGGCTCCGGCGGTTCGTCGTCCGCGTCGAGTTCGCGCCGTGCGAGGTGGTTCTCGAGTTGGCGGCGCTTGTTCCTCCCTTTCCGCTCGCGGCCCGATTTCGTGTCTGGCATCGTCACCCGTGTCAACTATTCCCACACATATGAATCTTGTGTCGGTGTGCGGACGTGTCCGCGAGCGAGGCGGCGGCAGACGCAGTCGAAGCGGAGGTGCCGATAGCAGCGATCTTACATTTGAATGAACGAGGCGGTGGCGCGTGCCTGCGAGCGGCCGCCCCTGGCGGCCGCGAGACAGTACGCGCGAGGGAGTCGGGCGGCCGGAGCGAAGCGGAGGCCGGCCGATGAGGCTGGGGAGGCGTGAGGTGCGGTTGCGGTGCTGTGCGGGGCGGGACGCAAAGGGGCAGCCGCGAGGCGGGCGCAGGCGACGCAAGGACCACAGGAAGCGAACGGAGTGAGCGACCGAGGACCGCAGCGAGCGTGCGCCCGCCTCGTGACTGGGGCTTTGGCGGTGTTCGCCGCCGATGCGTCGTCAACTATTTATAAGTAATCGCCAGCGGCGTCACTCGGTTGCTCATAAATAGGCAATTAGACGGGTTCGTCGACGCCGGACTCGCTCGTCGCTACCGCTCCTCGCTCGTTATTGCGACAGCGAAGCGCCAGGAGAGGGATTTGAACCTCAGTCGTTCCGCTCACTCCGTTCGCTTCACTCCCTGGTTCAAATCCCATTGTTTGGGTTCGTCGACGCCGGACTCGCTCGTCGCTGTCGCTCCTCGCTCGTAGTCGGCGTCGACGAAACGCCAGGAGAGGGATTTGAACCCCCGATCCCGGATGGGAACACGCTTTCCAGGCGTGCGCCTTACCACTCGGCCATCCTGGCTCACGCGGAGATAATCCGGTGCGACTGTTAAGTCCTTCTTTTCGCGCGCACCCGGACCTCGGCGAGATACGTAATACCGGCCGACGCGACCGCGACCGCGAGCGCGACGAGCGCCAGCCCGCCGAGACCGAGCGGCAGCGATCCGGGACCGAGGAGCCGGTACCCCTGCGCGAGCACGAGGAAGGCGAACCCGCCGACGATCCCCCACAGCGCCGCGGAGCGCGCTCGGGCACGCGGGGTCGCCGGCGCACCGGGCGCGGGGACGGACCCGTCGGTCGCGGCGTCCGGCTCGCGCCCCGGTCCGGACCCGCCCTCGCCGTCGGCCATCTACTCGACGACGGCGACGGCCTCGATCTCGACGCCCGCGCCCTTCGGGAGCGCGCCGGCCTCGACCGCGGAGCGGGCCGGCGGCGACGCGTCGAAGTAGTCGGCGTACGTCTCGTTCATCTCGTCGAAGTCGCCGATGTCGGCCATGAACACCGTCGTCTTGAGCACGTCCTCGGGACCGGCGCCGGCCTCCTCGAGCACCGCGAGGAGGTTGTCGAGCGCCTGCTCCGTCTGGACCGCGATCGGGGCGTCGTCGAGCAGGTCGCCGTCGGGCGTCAGCGGGATCTGCCCGGCCGTGAACACGAGGTCGCCGTCGGTCGTCGCCTGGCTGTACGCGCCCACCGCCGCCGGGGCGTCGTCCGTGTGGATCGTCTCTTTCATGCGGGTGCGCCTTCGACCGGCGGCCTCAAGAGTACTCTGGAGCGGCGCCGTCGGCTGGCCCAGAGCCCGGATCGCGGTCGCGAACGGTCGGAATCACCGTCAGACACAAGCGCATGGGATGGTAACACTCCACGTATGACGGGAGACCAGCTCCTGCCGCTCGCCGCGATATTCGTCGGCGTGGCGGCGCTCAACCTCGCGGTGACGTGGCTGCTCGTCCGGCGGAACCGCGACCCGGCGGAGCTGCTCGGTTCGGCCGCGGCCCGGTCGTCGGACGGCGACGGCGAGGGGCCCGAGATCGGACCGAGGCTCGCGCTCGACGGCGACGGGGACGCCGGCTCGGCGAGCGGGGCGGGGGAGCCCGACGGGGACGACCCGCCGCCGCTGGACGCCGACGGCGAGACGGTCGTCTGTCGGCACTGCGGCGCCGAGAACCGGGCGGGGTATCGGTACTGCCGGTGGTGCGTCCGGTCGGGCTTCGTCGACGAGGACGCCGGCGTCACCGCGGGGACCGCGATGGCCGACCGGTCGCTGTGAGCGGCCGGGGCACGCGCCTCGCGGGCGGCGGGCCGACTCAGGCCGCGTCGATCTGACACCCGGCCGCGTAGTCGATGCCGTCGATGCTGTCGATGCCGTCGTCGCCGCACACCGGACAGTCTGGGTTGCGCGCGTACGGCACCGTCTCGAACGAGAGTTCCATCGCGTCGTAGAACAGCATCCGGCCGACGAGCGGGTCGCCCACGTCCATGATCAGCTTCGCGGCCTCCGTCGCCTGGAGGCAGCCGACCGTCCCCGGGAGGACGCCGAGGACGCCCGTGCTCGCGCAGTCCGGTACGGTGCCCGGTTCCGGCGGCTCCGGGAACAGGCACCGGTAGCAGGGACCGTCCGGCGAGAGCGTCGTCACCTGCCCCTCGAACTTGTAGATGGCGCCGTGCGACACCGGCACCCCCTCGATCCGGGCCGCGTCGTTCACCACGTAGCGGGTGGCGAAGTTGTCCGAGCAGTCGACGACAACGTCGTGGTCCGCGATCAGTTCGCGGGCGTTGCCCGCGTCGAGCCGCAGTTCGTGGCGCTCGACGTCGACGTCGGGGTTGAGGTCGGCGACGAACTCGGCCGCCGAGTCGACCTTCTTCCGCCCCACGTCGCCGTCGCCGTGGATCACCTGTCGCTGGAGGTTCGAGCGCTCGACGACGTCGTCGTCGACGATACCGATCGTCCCGACCCCCGCGGCCGCGAGGTACTGGATCGCCGGCGCGCCGAGCCCGCCCGCGCCCACGACGAGGACGCGCGCGTCGAGCAGTCGCTTTTGCCCCTCCGGACCCACGTCGTCGAGGATGACGTGTCTTGAGTAGCGGTCGAGCTGGGTCGCGTCGAGCGAGAGACTCATGCCTACGACCTGTGCCGGCGCGGATATAATCGTGTTCCCGAGCGGCGGTCGCCGACGCGCCCGCCGGCGCGGGCGCGCCACCGGCGACGGTCCCCGCACGCGACCGGGGAAACTCCCTCACACGCGAACGACTGAAGGGGGCGAGCCCTGAAGGCGGGGTATGTACTTCCCCGACGCGGGCGAGTGGGAACGGCGCGACCCCGAGGCGGTCGGGCTCGACCCGGAGGCCGTCGCGGCCGCGGCCGACTACCACAGGCTGAACGGCACGCCGCGCGAGCAGATCAACTACGACTTCGCGGACCACGAGACGTGGGACGACGCCGAGGGCGAGCACGGGCAGCGGATCGGGCCCCACCCCGCGCGGCGCGGCGGCCCGGCGGGACTCGTCCTCAAGGACGGTTACCTCGTCGCGGAGTGGGGCGACACCCGGCGCGTGGACCAGGCGTTCAGCGTCGCCAAGAGCTTCCTCTCGGTCGTCGCGGGCGTGGCGTGGGACCGCGGCGAGATCGGTTCCGTCGACGACCGCGTCCGCGAGTACGTCGACGACGGCGGGTTCGAGGGCGACCACAACGGGGCGATCACGTGGCGCCACCTGCTCCACCAGACCAGCGAGTGGGAGGGGACGCTGTTCGGCAAGCCCGACGCCGTCGACCGCAACCGGGCGGTCGGGAAGGACGGCGAGGCGCTCGACAAGTCGGAGACGCGGTCGCTCCGCGAGCCGGGGACGTTCTGGGAGTACAACGACGTGCGGATCAACCGCCTCTCGCTGGCGCTCCTGCGAACGGTCGGCCGGCCGCTCCCCCGCGTGCTCGCGGAGAACGTCATGGAACCGGTCGGCGCCACCGACACCTGGGAGTGGCACGGCTACTACAACTCGACGGTCGACGTGGACGGGACGGCGATGAAGAGCGTCTCCGGCGGCGGCCACTGGGGCGGCGGGCTGTGGATCTCCGCTCGCGACCTCGCCCGGGTCGGCCTGCTGTACCTCAACGGCGGGGAGTGGGACGGGAACCGACTGCTCTCGGAGGCGTGGGTCGACGCGTCGACCGAGCCCTGTGAGGTCAACGAGGGCTACGGCTACCTGTGGTGGCTCAACGAGGGCCGGACGCTGTGGCCGAGCGCCCCCGAGTCGGCGTACGCCGCCCTCGGCCACGGGCAGAACACCGTCTGGGTCGACCCCGAACACGACCTCGTCGTCGTGCTCCGGTGGCTGCGCTACGACGAGGACGCCGAGGAGACCGACGCGCGGACCGAACAGGACCGGTTCTACGCGAAACTGCTCGACGGGCTCGACTGAGCCCCGACGGCGGGGCGCGCCGACTCACTCGGTCGCCGCCGCCACGGCGTCGGTCATCCAGCAGTCGTCCACGTCGCCGAGGGAGGTGTCCGTGTCCCCGCTCCCGCCGGCGACGCGCACGAGTCGGAACTCGTACCGGCCGGTGACGCTGCCGTTCTCCCGGGTGACGACCTCAACGTAGGCGGCGTCGTCGACGACGTCCGGCACCGAGTACTGGGCGGTGTCGTACGTGAGCATCGGCCCGTACAGCGGCGTCTCGAACAGCTCTGCGTACTCCTCGGTCGAGCCGACCAGGTCCCTGTTCTGCGGCGAGGCGAACGCCCGGAGGGTCCGGATCCCGTCGTTCGTCGCGTTGTCGTTGTAGCGGAGCGCGTTCATCTGGATCTGGACGACCTGGAGCGCGGACCGCTCGCAGGTGGGCGACGGCGCCGTGTTGCGCGCGGCCTCGCCCGTCGGATCGCCGTCCGCGACCGAGACGGTGTTCGCGCCGCCGTCGGTCGATCCGCCGCTCCCGTCGTCGCTCTCGCTCGCCGCTTCGGTCGGGTCCGAGTCGTTTCCCGCCGGGTCGCTCGCCCCGTCGCCCCCGACGCCGGCGAGACCGCCCGGGCCGCCGACCCCGGCGGCGCCGGCCGCGAACCCGGCCCCGGCCGCCGCGACGAGGAGGACGGCGACGCCGACCGCCGCGAGGAGCGCCCGTCGGTCCGTTCGTTCGCTCGCCCCGTCGGTCGCGGTCGCCTCGTCGCTCGTATCCGTCGCGGCCGCCTCGCTCCCCGGTCGGGCGTCGGCCCGCGAGTCGCCCGAGGAGCCGGAGGCGGTGCGGTCGGCGGCGGTGCGGTCGGCGGACCGGAGGCCCGAACCGTCGTCGTCACCGGTGGGTTCCGGCGCAGCGGCGCCCGGCACGCCGGCGCCCGACTCGTCGCCGTCGTCGGTCACCGCGTCCGCGTCGTCGTCCGCCGGACCGGTACCGGAGTCCGGTGCGTCGGCGGCGGGAGCGGCTGCGCTCTCGTAGGCCGCGGACCGGATCGGCACGTCGAGGAACCGGTCGGAGACGGCGTTCGCCGTCGCCGGCGGGACCCCGTACAGCAGGCGCTCTCGGAGGTCGGCCGGGGTCACCACGTCGGCGTCGAACCCGGCGTCGAGGTCGTCGAGCAGCGAGTCGCTGGCGACGACGACGGCGTCCGCCGGGGCGTCGGGGACGGTCCCGTCGGCGGCCGCGACCGCGAGCAGTTCGGTCCGTCGGCCGCCCTCGGTCACCGTGACCCGCGGCGGGTCGACGTCGACGGCGTCGGCGGTCGCCGCGTACGTCTCGGCGACGAAGTCCGCGAACGCGTCGCCGTCGAGCGACTCGAGTTCGGTCGCGAACGCGTCGAGCGGAATGGGCGCGTTCGCGGTCACGGAGCGATCGCCACGTACGTGAGTATGTGACGCGGTCTCTTTGCTCTTGCGTCGCCGTCGCACGGCCCCGCGGCTCGTCGGGAGCGCGGACCGCGAGGAAAAACGTCGGTTGCGTCGAGGGCGTTACTTGCCCTGCCGGTCGTTCGAGGTGACGCTCGGGCGCGTCTTCTCGGTGCCCTTGCCGCGCTTGCGCTGGCCGCGGCCCTTGGTGCCGGCGGAGGTGAGGCCGCGGTACGCGCGACCCTTGTGGTCGTCCGAGCAGATCCAGTTCAGGTCGTCGTCGTTTTCGATCGCGGGGTGGGCGGGGTCCACGAGGATGACCTCGTGCCACTTCTGGGAGCCGTCCTCACCGACCCAGTAGGAGTTGAGCACGCGGAGGTTGCGGTACTTCCGCGAGGCGCGCTCCTCGGCGATGCGCTGGATCGACTTGCGCCGCGAGACGCGGTTGACGCCCTGGCGCTTCGAGCGGCGGCCCGCCTTGAAGCGCTGCTTGCGCGAGCCGCCCTTCCGGACGCTTACGCGGGCGACGATGACGCCCTGCTTGGCCTTGTAGCCCAGTTCGCGGGCCTTGTCCAGCCGGGTGGGGCGCTCGATGCGCTCGATGGCGCCCTGGTCGCGCCACTCCTGTTTGCGCTGCCACTGCAGCTCGGCCAGTTTCCCCTCCTTGGGGGACCGCCACGCCTCCTTGATGTGCGAGTAGAAGCTTCGTGCCATTGTGTGTCCGCGGACGGTTGCGATTCAGCCGCGAGGGGCCACATGTCGTCTCGTCCCGGGCGCGCGTCGGCCGACCCGACGTTCCCGGCGGCGAGTGCCCGCTGTGTCCGCACCAGCGAGTTGGCGAATTTACCCGCGGTCCGCCCTTAACCGCTTCGCTCCGCGGGTCGCGTGCGGAGGAGTGACAGGGAGGCTCGGCCGCGCTCCCGGCGCCCCGCGTCGATCGATTAAAGTTCACTTGTATCGATTAACCGCCAGTGGTACACATCGACGCCGCGCCGGACCGACGCGGCCTCGACGGAGGGGGTGTCCGGTGGGGGACGTGACCCTCGTCGTCGTCGCCGGGACGACCGAGACGGCCGCGATCGACGGGATCAGCGCCGCGGGCGCCGACCCCGACCTGCGCGTCCACACGCCGAGCGCCGACCTCGAGATCGTCGCGTCCGGGCGCCCGGCGCCGGGCTCGCCCGTGCCGGTGAGCCCGGGCGGCTGTCCGACCCCCGCGGTCGTCACCCGCGCCGTCCGCGAACTGCTCGGCCCCGAGTCGCTCACCGCCGAGTTCGTCGACGCCGGGCTGGGAGCGCCCACCGCGGCCGCGACGCGCGGCGTCGGCGCGGCGCCGGGCGGCGACGTGCGCGACCCGGAACCGGTCCCGGCGGCGGCGACCGTCTTCGAGCGCGCGCGGTCGCTGGCCCCGGACCTCGCCGCGTCCGGGAGCGGCGACGACGCGGGCGGCGACGGGGCGACCGAACTCCTCGTCGCGGAGACGATCCCGGGCGGAACGACGACCGGGCTCGGGGTCCTGACCGCGCTCGGCGAGCGCGCCGCGGTCTCCTCGTCGCTCCCGGCGAACCCGATCGAGCGCAAGCGCCGCGTCGTCGCCGAGGGGCTGGCGGCGAGCGGCCTCGACCCGGGCGGCGCGGCGGGCGACCCGATCGAGGCGGTCCGGCTGGCCGGCGACCCGGTCCTCGCCGCGGTCGCCGGGCTCCTCGTCGGCTGCGCGGACGCGGGGATCGACGTCACGCTCGCGGGCGGCACCCAGCTCGCGGCCGCGGCGGCGCTCGCGCGGCACGCCGGCGTCGACCGCCGGCTCCCGCTGGCGACCACGTCGCTCGTCGCCGACGACCCCACGGCGGACCTCCCGGCGCTCGCCGCCGACCTCGACCTGACGCTCGCGGCGGCCGACCCCGGGTTCGCCGAGGGCGACCACCCCGCGCTGGCGGCGTACGCCCGGGGCGAGGCGAAGGAGGGCGTCGGCATGGGCGGGGCGCTCGCCCTCGCCGACCGGGCGGAGGTCGCTGACGCCGCCGTCCGCGATCGGATCGCCGCCGTGACCGACCGACTGCTCGCCGATCGCGCGCCGCGCGACCCGGACGAGTCGACGCCGACGACCGGGGGTGACCCGCCGTGAAGGGGCTCGTCCTCGCCGGCACCGCCTCCGGCGTCGGTAAGACCGTGGCGACGCTCGCGGCGCTGCGCGCGTTCGAGGCCGCGGGACGGACGGTCCAGCCCGCGAAGGCGGGCCCGGACTTCATCGACCCGAGCCACCACGCCCGGGTCACGGGCCGGCCCTCGCGGACGCTCGACCCGTGGCTCCAGGGGCCCAAGGGGCTCCGCCGGAACTACGCCCGCGGCGAGGGCGACGTGTGCGTGATCGAGGGTATGATGGGGCTGTACGACGGCGACGCGGCGAGCACGGCCGGCGTCGCGGCCGCGCTCGACCTGCCGGTCGTCCTCGTCGTCGACGCGAGCGCGGGGATGGAAAGCGTCGCGGCGACCGCGCTCGGCTTCGCGGCGTACGCCGACCGGACGCCCCACGACCTCGACGTGGCGGGCGTGATCGCCCAGCGGGCCCACGGCGGCCGCCACGAGGACGGGATCCGCGAGGCGCTCCCCGACGGGCTCGCCTACTGCGGCCGGGTCCCGCCCCGCGAGGACCTCGAGGTCCCCGACCGGCACCTCGGGCTCCGGATGGCCGAGGAGGCCCCGCTCGACGACGCGGCGCTCGACGCCGCCGCCGAGGCGCTCCGGACCGACCGGCTGCTCGACCTCGCGCGCGAGCCGACGCCGCGGGCGGAGGCGACCCCGAACGCGGGCGCCGGAGACGCCGCCGTGGGCGGGGGCGACGAGGATTCCCCGCGGATCGCGGTCGCCGACGACGCCGCGTTCCGGTTCGTCTACCCGGCCACCCGCGAGCGCCTCGCGGAGCGCGCGACGGTGGTCCCGTTCGCGCCCGCGGCAGGCGACGAGCTCCCGCCCTGCGACGGGGTCTACCTCCCCGGCGGCTACCCGGAGCTCCACGCCGAGTCGCTGGCGAACGGGCCGGCGCTCGGCTCGGTCGCGGACGCCGCGGCCGAGGGGACCCCCGTCCTCGGCGAGTGCGGCGGGCTGATGGCGCTCGCGGAGACGCTGACGACGGTCGACGGCGACGCCCACGAGATGGCCGGCGTCCTCCCCGCGAGCGTCGAGATGCGGGAGCGGTACCAGGGGCTCGACCACGTCGAACTGCGCGCGCGGACCGAGACGCTCACCGCGGGCGCGGGCGACCGGCTCCGCGGCCACGAGTTCCACTACTCCGGGGCCGCGGTCGCCGACGACGCCCGGTTCGCGTTCGACGTGGAGCGCGGGACCGGGATCGACGGCGACCGCGAGGGGCTCGTCGAGCACCGGACCCTCGGCACGTACTGCCACGTCCACGCCGCGAGCGGGGCGTTCGACGCGTTCCTCGACGAGGTGGAAGGGTGACGGGGACGGGACCCCTCCCGGCCGCGGCGGTCACGCTGCTCGCCCCGCTCGCCGTCGCCGTCGCGCTCGACCTCGCGGTCGCGGAGCCGCCCCGGCGGGTCCATCCGGTGGCGCTGTTCGGGCGCCTCGTCGAACCCGTCGACCGCGAGTGGAAGCGTCCGGGACTCGTCGGCGTCGCGGTCGCGGTCGCGCTCCCGCTCGCGGCGGCCGCGGTCTGCGGCGGAGCGGTCCGCCTCGCGGCCGTCTACGGCCCCTGGATCGGGGGCGTTCCGGTCGTCGCCGTCGCCGTCGCGGCCGCCGTCTGCTTCTCGACCGCGAGCCTGCGCATGCTGCTCGACGTGACGGGCGAGGTGGTCGCGGAGAGCGAGGCCGACCCCGACGCGGCCCGGGAGTCCGTCCGGGCGCTCGTCGGGCGCGACCCGGCCGCCCTCTCGCCCGCAGACCTCCGGAGCGCCGCGGTCGAGAGCGCCGCCGAGAACCTCGCTGACGGGTTCGTCGCGCCCCTCGCCTGGTTCGTCGCGGGCGCGACCGTCGCCGTCGCGCTCGCCGCGGCGGCGGGGGGCACAGCGGTCCCGTCGGTCGCGCTCGCCGCCGGCGTCGCGGCCGCCGCCTGGGCGAAGGCCGTGAACACGCTCGACTCGATGCTCGGCTACCGCTCGAAGCCCGTCGGGCGGGCGAGCGCCCGGCTCGACGACGCCGTCATGTTCCTCCCGGCGCGGGTCGCCGCGGGCTGTCTCGCGGTCGCCGCTCAGTCCCCGGAGAGCCTGCGGCGCGCGCGGCCGCTGGCCCGCGAGCCCGCCTCCCCGAACTCGGGGTGGCCGATGGCGACGGCCGCGGTCGCGCTCGGCGTCCGCCTGGAGAAGCCGGGCGCGTACGCGCTCGCTGGAGGACCCGAACCGCCGACGCCCGCAGCCGCCCGGGAGGCCGTGCGCCTCGTCGGCGCCGCGGGCGGCGTCGCGGTCGCGGCCGCGGCCGGGTGGCTCCTCGCGCTCGCGGGGGTGGTCGCGTGGTCCTGACGGTCGCCGCGCTCCGCGGCGCGCTCGGGTTCTGCTCGCGGGTCCCCGTCGGCCGCGACGAGGCGGCCTGGGAGGCGTTCCGGCGGACGCCCGCGGCCATGCCGGCGGTCGCCTACGCGCTCGGCGCCCTGGTCGCGCTCCCGGTCGTCGCCGCGACGCTGCTCCCGGTCCCGGTCCCGTCCCCCACGGTCGCGGCGGCCGTCCCCGTCTGGCTGTACCTCGTCACCGGGATCACCCACCTCGACGGCGTCGCCGACCTCGGCGACGCGGCGGTCGTCCACGGGGACGCCGAGCGCCGCCGCGAGGTGATGAAGGACTCGGCGCTCGGCGTCGGCGGCGCGCTCGCGGTGGCGCTCGTCGTCTTCGGCCTCGCGACGGCGGCGACGGTGGCGGTGGACCTCGCCCGGCTCTCGCTCGTCGACGCCGTCGCGCTCGTCGTCGCCGCCGAGGTCGGCGCGAGGGGCGCCGCGGCCGCGCTCGTCTGCGTCGGCGAGGCTCCCCACGAGGGGCTCGGGTCGGCGCTGACCGCCGAGTCCGGCCCGCGGGGCCTGATCTGGGTCGCGCTCGCGGCGGCCCCCGCCGCGCTGCTGGGCCCCGCCGCGGCGGCGGCGGGCGTCGGATTCAACGCCGCGTTCGTCCCCGGCGCGGCGCTGGCCGCCGCGGGCGCCGTCGCCGTCGTCGGGCTGGCGTGGGCGAACGCGCGCCTCGGCGGGGTCAGCGGCGACGTGCTCGGCGCGACGACCGAGGTCGCCCGGGTCGTCGGGGTTCACGCGGGGGTGATCGCGTGGACGCTCTCGTGATGTGCGGCGGCCGGGGCACCCGGCTCGGCGAGGGCGAGAAGCCGCTCGCGGCGGTCGCCGGGCGGTCGATGGTCGACCGCGCGCTCGACGCGCTCGCCGCGAGCCGAGTCGAGACGGCGTACGCCGCCGTCTCACCGCACACGCCGCGGACGCGCGAGCGACTGGTCGCGCGGCGGGACGGGAGCGCCGACGATTCGGATGCGGGACCGGTCGACCTCCGGGTGCTCGACACGCCGGGCGACGGGTACGTCGCGGACCTCCGGGCGGCCCTCGAAGCCGGCCCGGACGCGCCGGCGCTCACCCTCGCGGTCGACCTGCCGCTGCTCGACGGCCCGGCGGTCGACGCGGTCCTCGACGCGCACGCGGCCGCCGACGCCGACGCGCTCTCGGTCCGCGTGCCCGCGGCGCGCAAGCGGGAGCTCGGCGCGAGCGCCGACGCCGCGACGCGGTACGACGAGGGAGACGGCGGCGGGGCGAGCGACGAGGCGAACGACGGCGAGGCGAGCGGGGAAGCCGCCGGCGACCGCGTTCCCGCCGGGATCAACGTCGTCGGCACGCTCGACGGCGCTGGCGACGAGGCCGTCCGGGCGACCCGCGACGCGCGCCTCGCCGTCAACGTCAACCGCCCCGGGGACCGCCGCCTCGCGGAGCGACTGCTCGACGGCGACGGACCCGAACCGCTCCCGACCGGCGGGGTCGACTGGCTCGACGCGACGGCGGCGCGCGGGGGAGGTGGGCGGTCGTGAACCGAGAGCGCGCCGCGGCGCTCGGCCGCGAGCCGCACGGGAGCAGCGACGATCCCGACCTGCTGGACTTCAGCGCGAACGCGAACCCCGAGGTCCCCGACGGCGTCGAGCGCGTCTACCGGGCGGCGTTCGAGCGGGCGCGGACGTACCCGCCCGAGCCGCCGGCGGCGTTCCGGCGGGCGGCCGCCGACTACGTGGGCTGCGACCCCGAGGATGTGGTCCCGACCCCGGGCGGGCTGGCGGCGATCCGCGCCGCGGTCGCGCTCGCGGTCGACGAGGGCGACACCGCCCTGCTCCCGGCGCCGAGCTTCGGCGAGTACGCCCGCGAGGTCCGGCTCCGGGGCGGCGAGCCGTCGTTCGTCGACGCCGACCGCGTCCTCGACGCCGACCCGAGCGGCCACGCGCTCGCGGTCGTCTGTACCCCGAACAACCCCACCGGGACCGGCTACGACCGCGACGCGCTGCTCGCGTTCGCCGAGCGCTGTCGGGCGGCCGGGGCCGTCTGCCTCGTCGACGAGGCGTTCCTCGGATTCACGGAGCGCGCGTCGCTCGCGGGGACCGACGGCGTCGTCGTCGCGCGGGCGCTCACCAAGCTGTTCGGGCTCCCCGGGATCCGGGCCGGCTTCGCGGTCGCGACGGGCGACCTCGGCGCGGCGCTGCGGGGCGCCCGCCGGACGTGGAACCTGGGCGCGCCGGCGCTCGCGACCGGCGAGTACTGCCTCCGGCAGGACGAGTTCGTCCGCGAGACCCGCGAGCGCGTCAGGCGGGAGCGCGACCGGCTGCGGGCCGCGCTCGGCGAGCGCTACGCGGTCGCCCCCTCCGAGGCGCCGTTCCTCCTCCTCGACGTCGGCGACCGCGACGTCGACGGCGTGATCGAACGCGCCCGCGACCGGGGGGTCGCCGTCCGCGACGCGCGGTCCTTCCGCGGCCTCGACGCGCACGTTCGGGTCGCGGTGCGCCGCCCGGCCGAGAACGACCGGCTCCTCGCGGCGCTCGGGGTCGGCGACGAAGCGGGAGATGGCGGCGGGTCGAGCGGTGGCGGAAGCCGAGGTGAGGGCGCCGATGTTTGAGGCGACCGTCAGCGAGGGCGTCCTCCGGCTCCGCCGACCGGGGACGCGCTGGCTCTCGACCGGCTGGGACGGCGGGCGGTCGCGGGCGGCGGCCGCGTACAACGTCACCGTCCCGGAGGGGTTCGACCGGACGGACCTCGCGGCCTACCGCGACGAGCGGCTGGCGCGGGCTGGATTCGCCGGCGAGGCCGACGACCGCGTCGGCGACGGCGGTAGCGGAGACGGCGACCCCGACGCCTCCCCGGCGCTGTTCACGGGCGTCTCGATGGAGCACGCCAGGGGGGCGCGGCTCGGACCCGCCGTCGCGTACGCGACCGTCGGCCTCTCGAACCCCGCGATGCTGCCGACGGATCCGGCCGGCGCGGCCGACTCGGGAGGGACGACGGAGGCCGCGGAGGGCCCGCCCGGCCCCGGGACGGTCAACCTGGTCGTCGGGACGACGCGGCGGCTGGCGCCCGGGGCCGCGGCGAACCTCGTCGCGGTCGCGGCCGAGGCGAAGGCGGCGACGCTGCTCGCGGCGGCCGGGGTCCCGGGGACGACGAGCGACGCGGTCGTCGTCGGCGACGACCCCGAGGGCGAGCCCGCGGCGTTCTCCGGCAGCGCCACCGCGGTCGGCGGGGCGGCCCGCGCCTGCGTCCGGGACGCGGTCCGCGCGAGCCTGCGGTCGCGGTACCCGGACGGCGACGTGCCCGGCTCGGCGGCCGACGCCGAACACGGCGTCGTCACCGACGAGCGGGGGGAGGTCTTCGATCCATGACACCGAACGACGACACCACCGACGAGGCATCGACCGACGAGAACGGCGAGAGCAGCGGGAACGGCGAGAGCAGCGAGAACGAGGCGACCCCGGCCGCCGACCGGAGCCGCACCCCCGGCGGGGGCGAGGCCCCCGAGCCCGAACCGATCGAGCCCGCCGCCCCCGAGGAGTTCGGCTTCGTTCAGGCCTGGTGGGGCGACGGGAAGGGGAAGACGACGGCAGCGATGGGGATGGGGTTCCGCGCCGCGGGCCACGGCTACCGCGTCCACATGCTCCAGCTGATGAAGGGCGGCGCCGACAGCGTCGAGGGCGTCCGCGGCGAGTACAACGCCATCGCCGCCGTCCCCGGGTTCACCTACGAGAACGCCGGCCACTACGGCTGGCACGGCCTGCTCGACGGGTCGGCCGACGACGAGCACGAGGCGAAGGCGGCGGCCGCCTTCGAGCGCGCGGAGGAGCTCGTCGCGGGCGCGGCCGACGCGGCCCTGACCGAGCCGCTCCCGCTCGACGGCGACCCCGAGGACGGCGTCCACATGCTGATCGTCGACGAGCTGCTGTACGCGGCCGACCGCGGGCTCGTCGCCCCCGACGACGTCGTCGCCCTCGCCGAGTCGAAGCCGGACGACCTCGAACTCGTCTTCACCGGGAGCCACGCCGAGCCGGAGTACCTCGACGGCGTCGCCGACCTGATCACGAACGTCCGCAAGGTCGCGCACCCGTTCGACGACGGCCAGCGCGCCCGCCGCGGGACGGAGTACTGAGGGCCCGAGAGATGGCCGCTCCCGACGCCGACACCGTCCTGATCGCGGGGACCGCGAGCCACGTCGGCAAGAGCACGCTGGCGGCCGGGCTCTGTCGGCTGCTCGCGCGGCGCGGCGTCTCGGTCGCGCCGTACAAGGCCCAGAACATGAGCAACAACGCGCGGGTCGCGCTGACGCCCGACGGCGAGTGGGGCGAGGTCGGCGTCTCCCAGCACGTCCAGGCGCGGGCGGCCGAGGTCCCGGCGACGACCGACATGAACCCCGTGCTGCTCAAGCCCCGCGGCGGCGGCGAGAGCCAGGTCGTGATCGACGGCGAGGCGGTCGCGAACGCCCCGGCGAGCGAGTACTACGACGACCGGTGGGACGAGGCGCGCGCGGCCGCGGTCGCGGCCCACGAGCGCCTCGCGGCCGCCCACGACGTGATCGTCGCGGAGGGCGCGGGGAGCGTCGCCGAGATCAACCTCCGCGACCGCGACCTCGCGAACGTCGAGTGCGCCCGGTTCGCGGACGCCGACATCCTGATCGCGGTCGACATCGAGCGCGGCGGGGCGTTCGCGAGCCTCTACGGGACCCTCGAACTGCTCCCCGACGACCTCCGCGAGCGCGTCCGCGGCGCCGTGATCACGAAGTTTCGCGGCGACCCGGGCCTCCTCGACCCCGGAATCGAGGAGATAGAGGCCCGGACGGGGGTACCGGTGATCGGCGTCGTCCCGCACGACGACCCCGGGCTCCCGGCCGAGGACAGCCTCTCGCTGCCGGACGCGGGGGAGGACGGACCGGGCGAGGGCGACCGCGACGGCGGCGTGCTCGGGAGCGACGACGGCGTCCCCGACGAGGCCGCCGTCCTGGTCGGGGTCCCGCGGCTCCCGCGCATCTCCAACTTCACCGACCTGGAGCCGCTGGCGCGCGAGCCGGGGGTCCGCGTCGCCTACCTCCCGCTCGACGCCGCGCTCGACGGGGTCGACGCGGTCGTCCTCCCCGGGTCGAAGAACACGGTCGACGACCTGCTGGCGCTCCGCGACGCCGGCTTCGACGCGGCGCTGCGCGCGTTCGACGGCCCCGTGGTCGGCGTCTGCGGCGGGTACCAGATCCTCGGCGAGCGGCTCGTCGGCGCCGACGTCGAGGGCGTCGGCGACCGCGAGGCGGTGCCGGGGGTCGGGGTCCTCCCCGTCGAGACCGAGTTCTCGACGGAGAAGCGCGTCGAGCGCGTGACGTGCGCCGTCGACGGCGCCGGCCCGATCGCGGGCGCGGAGGGCGACGCGACCGGCTACGAGATCCACGCCGGGCGGACGCGGCTCCTCGGCGACGCGGCCGACGAGGGGACGGCGGAGACCGCGGTCGCGACCGAGCCGCTCGGCGCGGGGAGCGTCGCGACCGACCGCGTCCTCGGGACGTACCTCCACGGGCTCTTCGAGACGGCCGCCGTGCGCGACGCCTTCGTCGAGCGGGTCTTCGCGCACGCGGGCCTGACGCGCCCGGACGGCGCGGCGACCGACCGCTCGCCGTACGACCGCGCGGCCGACCTCGTCGCGGAGCACGTGGACCTGCGCGCGGCCGGGCTCGGCGGGCTCCTCGGGCCGACGGAGTGACGCGCGAGCGGATCCGGCGGCGGAAGGTATATTGTTCCAAGCATCCAATACTGTTGTATGAGCGACGCAGCCGACGCGGACGAACCGGCGGGCGACGACGCGAAGACCGAGCGCGAGCGCATCCGCGAACGGAAGCGGCGGGAGCTCGAGGCGCGCCTCGGCGACGGCGAGGCGGTCGACGGGGGCGCCGAACCCGACGCCGGCGGCGACGGCGGGGCGGCGACCCCGAGCGAGCCGATCCACGTGAACGGGACGGACGAGCTCCGGCGCGCGGTCGACGAGCACGACGTGGTCTTGGTGGACTGTTACGCCGACTGGTGCGGGCCGTGTCAGATGATGGAGCCGGCGATCGAGGCGCTCGCCGCCGAGACCGACGCGGCGGTCGCGAAGGTCGACGTGGACGCGAACCAAGCGGTCGCCCAGCAGCTGGGCGCGCGCAGCATCCCGACGCTCGTCCTGTACGCCGACGGCGAGGCGGTCGACCGCTTCGTCGGCGCGCAGGACCGCGCGACGCTGGAGTCCGCGATCGCCGAACACGCCGCCTGAGGCGAGCCGTCAGTTCCCGGCGGGCCGTCAGTTCCCGGCCAGCGTCTCCTCCAACAGCTTCCGCTGCGCCGTCGCGAGGTGCTCGGCGAACGTCGACGGGGAGATGTCGAGCGCGCCGGCGACCTCGCTCGCGTTGGCGTCGCGGGGGCGCTCGAAGTAGCCCATGCGGTAGGCGGTCCGCAGCACCTCGCACTGGCGGTCGGTGAGGCGGCCGCGGTCGACGAGCGTCCGGTCCGGCGCCCCGTCGCCGCGCGCGGCGCCCTCGACGAGGTAGCGGACCTCGACGCGCTCCGCCGTCCCGTCGAGCGCCGAGACGATGTCGCGCAGGCGTTCGAGGTCGGGGAGGTGTAACGTTAGGAGGAGGACGCCGTCCTCGGCGCGGGCGTCAGCGATCGGACAGTCGAGCTCCTCGATGATCCGGCAGGCGCAGGCCCCGTCGCGGGGGCGCTCGTACCGGTACACGCGCTCGTCGCCGAGGTCGACGACGGAGGCGGGCTCCGGGACGCCCTCCGCGCCGTTGACCGCGTCCGGGTCGCGGGCGCGGAACTCCTCGGTGTGCGTGTCGCCCGCGTGCGTCCAGGTGACGCCCGTGATCGGGCCCTCGTGAGCGGTCGAGGCGGCGACGACCGGGCAGTTCCCCGTCCCGTGGATCGCGACGCCCGCGCGGACGCCGTCGGGCGTCGCGCCCGCGCCGTCGTCGGCCGGCTTCCCTCCGGTTCCCATCGCGTCGGAGTTAGTGCGACGGGCACAAAGGCCTGATCCCCGACGCGCGGCCCGCTCCGAGGGGTCACGCCGAGAACACCCGCAATACTGAGGGCCGGTCGGTATCGGTCCGCGCCCCGGAGTCGCGGCCGTGAACCGAGCGATCCACGCGGTCGGAGCGGTCGCCCTGACCGGCGCCGGCGCCGGGATGAGCGCCGCGGCGGCCGCGGGCCTTGCGGGCGGAACCGTCGGCGGACCGGAGCTACCGATCGGGGCGGCCGTCTTCGCGGTCGCCGCGGTGTGCCTCGGGTACACCGCCGCGAGGGAGACGCGGGACGCGCTGCGGACGGACGGCTTCGGCGTCACGCGGGTCGACCTCGGCAACGCGACCGCCGTGGCCGTCGCGGCGCCGGTCACGTACGCCCTCTCCGTGCGGGTCGGCGTCGGCGCGGTCGTGGCGTCCGCGCTCGTCGGGCTCTGCGCGCACCTCCTGACCGAGACGTACGGCGCCCCCGCGTACTGCGGCTCGTTCGTCGGGATGGCCACGCCCGCGGCCGGCGCGGACCTCGCGTCGGTGGCCGCGGCCGGGGTCGCCGCCGCCGTCGCCTTCGTCGCCGCCAAGCGCGCGTTCAACGGGTTCGGCGGGAAGCTCGGGACGACGGCGTTCGTCGGCTGCCTGTCGGTGGCGGCGCTCGGCGGGCTGACGCCGGGCACCGGGACCGTCCCGGACCCGGCCGTCGCGGCGGGACTGGTCGCGGCGGCCGCGGTCGCCGCGCCCGTCACGTTCCTCGTGAGCGTCCGGCTCGGCCACGGCCCGGTCGTCGCGAGCGCGGTCGTCGGGCTCGTCGCCGGCGTCGTCTGCCCGCCGCTTTTCGCCGCGGGCGACGCGGTCGCGGCGGTCGCCTTCTGCGCGTCGTTCGCCGGGATGGCCGCGCCGGAGCGGATCCCCGGGCCCGGCGCGATGCTGCTGGCCGGCGGGACCGCGGGCGTCGGGTTCGTCGGCGCGGCGCCGTACGTCGTCGGCTTCGGCGGGAAGCTCGGCACCATCGCGTTCGCCGCCTGCCTCGTGACCGCCGGCGCCCTGTCGCTCGGTAGCCAGGTCGCGCCGGTCGGCGGCGACGCCGTGACGGGGTGACGCGCCGCGGTCGGCGGTCGCGCCGCCGGTCGCGGGATTGCCACTTAAAACACCACGCAGTTCCGGCCGCATCGGGAGGGTCGTGGAGGCCCTACGTCGACCCGATGACCGATCCGACCGAGACGGCCGAGCGGCGCTTCGAGTCGAACCCCACCGTCTGTCCGTTCTGCGGGGTCGGCTGCAGCGTCGAGTACGCCGGGCGGGGCAGCGCGACCGGCGTCGAGGGACCGGTGAACGACCGCGGCGAGATCTGTCCGAAGGGGGCGGCCGCGTTCGACGTGGTCGACAACGACGACCGCCTGACGGAGCCGCTGGTGCGTCACGGCGGAACCTTCGTCACGGCGCCGTGGGAGGAGGCGCTCGACCGCGCGGTCGAGGGGATCGGCCGCGTCGTCGACGAGCACGGACCGGACGCGGTCCAGTTCTTCGCGTCGTCGAACTGCACGAACGAGGAGAACTACGTCCTCCAGAAGCTCGCGCGGGTGCTCGGGACGAACAACGTCGACAACTGCGCGCGGCTCTGCCACGCCTCGACGGTCGCCGCGATGAGCGAGCGGTTCGGCGCGGGCGCGATGACGAACACCTTAGACGACCTCGGGGAGGCGGACTGCATCTTCGTCAACGGGGCGAACCCGGCCGAGCAGCACCCCGTCGCGTTCCGGTCGTACGTCCTCCCGGCGGTCCGCGACGGCGCGACGCTGGTCCACGTCGACCCGCGCGCGAACGACACGACCGAGGCCGCGGACGTCCACCTCCCGCTGCGGCCCGGCACCGACATCGAGGTGGCGAACGCGGTCGCCGCGGTGCTCGTCGAGGAGGACCTCGTCGACGAGGCGTTCCTCGCGGAGCGCACGACGGGCTTCGACCGCCTGCGCGAGCACCTCGCCGGCGTCGACGTGGCGGCCAACGCCGCGGCGGCCGGCGTCGATCCCGAGGCGATCCGCGAGGCCGCCCGGGCGTACGGCGAGGCCGACCGCGCAGCGATCGTGACGGGGATGGGGACGAGCCAGCACCGCTGCGGCACCGACAACGTCCACACCCTGCTCAACCTCGCGCTGTTGACCGGCAACGTCGGGCGGCCCGGGACCGGCGTGAACCCGCTCCGCGGGCAGAACAACGTCCAGGGCGCCAGCGACGTGGGAGGACTCCCGAGCGTCCTCCCCGGCTACGAGCCCGTGACGGACCCGGAGGCCCGCGAGCGCGTCGCGGCGGAGTGGGGCGTCGAACCGCCGGCGCAGCCCGGGCTGACCGAGGTCGAGGCGACGCACCGCTTCGGCGACGAGGTGCGCGCGGCGGTCGTCTTCGGCGAGAACCCCGCGGTCACCGAGCCGAACGCGACCGCGGTCGCGTCGGCGTTCGACGACCTCGACTTCTGCGTCGTCATCGACCTCTTCGAGACGCGGACGGCGGCGCACGCGGACGTGGTCCTCCCCGGCAGCGCGTGGGCCGAGAAGTCCGGCACGGTGACGAACACCGACCGGCGCGTGCTGCGGATGCGCCCCAACGCCGACCTCCCGGGGAACGCCCGGCGCGACTTCGAGATCCTGACCGCGCTCGGCCGGCGGCTGACCGACCGTCCCGAGGCGTTCGACTACGACGGCCCCGAGGCGGCCTTCGACGAGCTGACACGCGTCGCGCCGATCTACGAGGGGATGAGCTACGCGGGGATCGGCGACGGCTACCAGCGGTGGCCGTTCGACGCCGACGAGGGGCGCGGCACGGAGGTGTTACACGCGGAGGCGTTCGCGACGGGCGAGCGCACCGCCCCCCTCGCGGTCGTCGACCCGGTCCCGCCCGCCGACGACCTCGACGCGGGCGAACTGGTGCTCACGACCGGCCGCGTGCTCCAGCACTTCAACAGCGGCGCGCTCAGCCGGCGCTCGGACCGGCTCACGGCGATGCGCGGCGAGGACGCCCTCCAGGTCCACCCCAGCGACGCTGCCGAGCGCGGCATCGAGGACGGCGACCGGGTGACCGTCTCGAACGGGCGCGGGACCGTCGAGGTCGCGGCCGAGGTCACGCCGGCGGTGCGCGAGGGGGTCGCGTTCTGTACGTTCCACTACGCGGAGCCGCTCGCGAACGCGCTCACGGGCGACGCGCTCGACCCGGAGGCGAAGATTCCCGAGTTCAAGCACTCGGCCGTCGCGGTCGAGCCCGCCGCCGAGGCGGGCGACGGAGGCGAGGCGGTCGGAGACGACTGAGCGACCGCCGACGCGGCGTTCCCGGCCGTCCGTCCCTGTTACTCGCCGCTGAGCCCGGTATCGCCGGTGAGAAGCACGGGTTACCGTTTATATAACACAGGCGGAGAAGCCTCAGTATGGCTACATCCGGAGAGTACGGCCGGGACGACTTCGGCCAGGGCGGGCTGAACGAGGGGCTCGACGCGTCGGAACTCGTCGACGAGATCGGCCTCGACGCCGACGAGATCGCGTGGCGGAAGGAGTTCATCGGCTTCGACGCGGAGGACGAGCGGCGCCTGAGCCGGTACGAGGGCGCGTTCGCGGAGAACGCCGACCAGATAGCGGACGACTTCTACGAGAACCTCACCGGTCACCAGCAGACGGTCGACGTGATCGGTCGGTCCGAGAAGGGGATCGAACAGCTCAAGCGGACGCAGTCGGCGTACCTCGTGACGCTCGCCGGGGGCGAGTACGGCGAGGAGTACTTCGAGGACCGGGCGCGGATCGGGAAGATCCACGACGTGCTGGAGATGCCGATGAAACACTACCTCGGCCAGTACGGCGTGTACTACGACCTCATCCTGCCGATCGTCGGCGACCGGCTCGCGGACTCGCTCACCGACCGGCTGGGCCCGGACGCCGCCGGCGAGACGCTCGACGACGCGACCGCGGCGGCGGTAGAGGAGGAGGTCGACGACGCGGTCGAGGACCTGCTCTCTATCCTCCGGATCGTCAACCTCGACATGC
The DNA here is from genome assembly GCF_003666025.1 of Halorubrum sp. Atlit-8R. Taxonomy (NCBI): domain Archaea; kingdom Methanobacteriati; phylum Methanobacteriota; class Halobacteria; order Halobacteriales; family Haloferacaceae; genus Halorubrum; species Halorubrum sp. Atlit-8R. Next base: position 127,667 of record NZ_QPLV01000001.1, on the reverse strand, counting down.
AGGTCGTCACGGACACGTACATCCACTCGTACAGCGAGAAGCTCTCGGCGGCGGTCGAGCGGAACGAGCGGCTGATGGCGGACGTGGAAGCGGAGGTCGAAGAGCCGATCGCCGACCTGCGCGAGTCGGCGAGCGACGTCGCCGACAGCGCCGCCGAGGTCGGCGACGCGGCCGAGGACCAGTCGGAGCGGGTCGCCGAGGTCTCCTCGGAGGTGGCGAACCTCTCGGCGACGGTCGAGGAGGTGGCGTCGACCGCCGACGAGGTCGAGCGGACCAGCGGCCGGGCGGAGACGCTCGCCGAGGACGGGGCGGACGCGGCCGACGACGCCGCGGCGGCCATGGACGACATCGGCGCCGCGGTCGACGAGGTGTCGGAGGACGTCGAGACGCTGCAAGAGCGGGTCGAGGAGATCGACGAGTTCGTCGACGCGATCAACGGCATCGCCGACCAGACGAACCTCCTCGCGCTCAACGCCTCGATCGAGGCGGCGCGCGCCGGGGACGCCGGCGCCGGCTTCGGCGTCGTCGCGGACGAGATCAAGTCGCTCGCGGGGGAGTCGCAGGGCCACGCGAGCGACATCGAGGCGATGGTCGAGGGCATCCGCACCGACACCGACGAGACCGTCGAGAGCCTCTCGGAGACGACCGTCCGGGTCGACGAGGGGAGCGAGCGCGTCGACGACGCGACCGAGAGCCTCACCGCCATCGCCGAGGCGGTGACGGAGACGGCGAACGGGATCGACGAGGTCTCGGACGTGACCGACGAGCAGGCCGCCGCGGCCGAGGAGATCGCCGCGACGGTCGACGGGGTGGTCGAGCAGTCGAACCGGATCAGCGAGCGGATGAGGGGGTTGGCCGAGGAGAGCGAGCGGCAGTCGGCGGCGGTCGAGACCGTCGAGCGGGCCGTCCGCCGGTTGACCGCGGACGACGGCGGGCCTCTCGCGGCGTCTCACGCGGACGGCGGCCCTTCCGCGGCGTCTCGCACGGACGGCGGGCGGTCGGTGCCGGCCGGGCTTCCGGAGGGGATGCCGCAGTTCGTGATCGACCGCCTCTCCGACGAGGAGCTGCGGGCGATCGCGGCCGGAGAGCTGGAGATGGACGACCTGCGGTGAGTCGGCCGCGGTGAGTCGTCGGTGGTGAGTCGTCGGGGGTGACCCATCGGCAACCCCCCCGCCCGCGGACCGAGGTCAGGGCGAGAAGTACGCGTCCGGCCCCCGAACTCCCGAGAGCTCGCGGAGCGGACGGGCGCCGCACCGGCCGCAGGCGGCGGGCTCGTCGGGGTCGTCGGGGCGCGCGAACACCGTGCCGCAGGCGTCGCAGGCGACGTAGCGCAGCGCGAGCGACGGGGCGTCGGCCATGAGCCTCGTAGGCGGGCGACGCACTTGAACCGGCGCCCTCGTGCGCTCCTCCCTTTCGGATTCGGCGTCGGCCTTCGGACCGCTATTTCCCGGACCCGGCGTCGCCGGACGACTCGATCCGCGACTCGTACTTCGCCAGCGACTCGTCGAGCGCGGCGTCGGCGTCGATGTCGGCCGCGTCGGCGAGCGCGAGCAGCGCGAACAGCGCGTCGCCGACCTCGTCGGTCGCGATCGCGGCGGCGTCCGGGTCCTCCCCGTAGTCGGTCGAGGTCGCCACCTCCTTCGCGACCTCGCCGACCTCGCTCTCCAAGTCGAGGACGCGGTACGCGAGGTCGGTCTCTAACCCGTGCTCGGCGACGAACGCGGCGACGCGGTCCTGCTCGTCCATGGGCGTCGCCTCCGCGCGATCGGGCAAAAGTCCCCCGCTGTCCGGTCGCCTTCGGTCGTGGCGAGGACGGCCGGTCGCGCAACCCCTAAGACGCGAGCGACCCCACGGATCGTATGAAAATCGCCATCTTGGGCGGCACCGGTGATATCGGCGAGGGGCTCGCGCTCCGGCTGGCGGCTGACACGCCCCACCGGGTCGCGGTCGGCTCCCGAGAGGCCGAGAAGGCCGAGACCAAGGCCGAGGAGTACACGACCGAACTGGAGAGCCGCGGCCTCGACGCCGCGGTGACCGGCGGCGACAACGCCGCGGTCGCCGCCGACGCCCGGATCGTCGTCCTCGCGGTCCCGCCGTACCACGTCGGCGACACCGTCGAGGCGGTCGCGGGGTCGTTAGACGACGGCGACGTGCTGGTCTCGCCCGCCACGGGGATGAAACGCGACGAGGAGGGGTTCCACTACCACAGGCCGGGCGCCGGCTCGGTGACGCGGATCGTCACGGACGCGGCGCCCGACGGCGTCGCCGTCGTCGGCGCGTTCCACAACCTCGCGGCCGCGCGGCTGGCGAATCTCGACGCCGAGCTGGGGGTCGACACGCTCGTGATCGGCGACGACGGGGACGCCAAGCGGACGGTCGCGGACGTCGCCGAGGGGATCGAGGGGCTGCGCGCGCTCGACGCCGGCGGGATCGCCAACGCACCCGAAATAGAGGGGCTCACGCCGCTTCTCATCAACGTCGCCGCGAACAACGACGGGCTCGACGACCTCGGCGTGCGGTTCCGGTAGCGCGGCGGGCGCGCCGCCGCCGTCGTCCGAATCGCGCCCGGACGGCGTTCCGTTAGGCCTTTGCGCGCCGGGGCCCTCCGGGCGGTAGATGGAGTACCTGGAGCGTCGGGTCGGGCTCGTCGAAGACCGGATCGAGTCGGTCATCGACGGCGTCGAGCCCGAGGAGCTGTCCGACGAGGTCGGGCACGTCGTCCTCGCGGGCGGCAAGCGCGTCCGGCCCGCGGTGACCGTCCTCGCCTGCGAGGCGTTCGACGGCGACCCCGAGGAGGCGGTCGACTTCGCGGCCGGCATCGAGTTCGTCCACAACGCCTCGCTCGTGATCGACGACATCATCGACCGCTCGGAGGTCCGCCGCGGCACCGACGCCGCCTGGGCCGAGTTCGGCTACGGCCCCGCGATCATCGCCAGCGACGGCCTGCTCGGCGAGGCGTTCGCGCTGTTCTCGACGGACCCGCGCGCGATGCGCACCGTCGCCGAGGCGATGGTCGAACTCGGTGAGGGCGAGGCGACGGAGCTGGCGGCGCGCCCGACGAACGAAGAGGAGTACATGGAGCTCGCGCGCCGGAAGACGGGTGCGCTGTTCCGGGCCGCCGCCGAGCTGGGCGCGGTCGCCGGCGGCGCCGAGCCGCACGCGATCGACTCGTTCGGCGAGTACGCCGAGCGCGTCGGCGTCGCCTTCCAGATGCGCGACGACGTGTTAGACGCCACCGCCGACGCCGACGACCTCGGCAAGCCGACCGGGCAGGACGCCGAGATGGACCGCCCGTCGGTGCTCCAGGTCACGTCGCTGTCGCCCGAGGAGATCAACGAACGCGCCCGGGCGGAGTCGGAGCGCGCGCTGGCCGCGCTCGACGACGCCGACCCGCCCGAGACCGAGGCGATCGAGTACCTCCGCGACCTCGCGGAGTTCGTCGTCGTCCGCGAGCGGTAAGCGGAAGCGGGGTTTCGGGGCCGCGCCGCTCGGCGTTTACAGCTCGTAGCCCGCCTTCTCCATGAGGTCCGCGAACACGTCGGTCCCCATCGCCTGCTCGTAGACGATGGCGGTGAGCATCCCGCCGGGGTAGACCCCGCCGTTCCGGACGTGGTCGACCTTGTGGCAGTGCATCGGGTAGATGCCGGGGTCCGCGTCGGCCTCGAACTCGACGGTGTACCGCTCCGCGGGCGCGACGTTCACCACGTCCTCCGGGATCTGCATCACCTCGGGGTACTCGGCGCCGTCCTTCTCGACGGTGCGGAACCGGTGGTTGTGCGTGTGCATCGGGTGCGACATGAACCCGGCGTTGACCATGTGGAGCCGCACCGTGTCGCCCTCGCTGACCACGATCGGCGAGCCGCGGTCGGGGTTGAACGTGTACGGCGCGACGCGGCCGTTGATCGTGAACGCGTCCGGCCGCCGGTTCTCGATGTCGTAGGTCACGTCTGCGCCGCCGTACGACCGGGAGAGCCGCGTGTCCCAGTCTTTCAGCGTCATGAACCGCTCGACGTCGGCTGCTTCGTACCCCTCGGGGTCGATACGGAGGATCCCGTACATTCCCATGTCCATGTGCATCGGGGTGTTGAAGTGGCAGTGGTAGAGGTGGGTGCCGGGCACGTCGGCGCCGATCTCGTAGGTGTGTTTCTCGCCGGGCATCACCGTGATCCCGGTCGTCGACGGGACGCCGTCGTCCTTCCACGACTTCGAGACGCCGTGGAAGTGGAGCGTGTGGGGCATCTCCCCGTCGGTGTTGTCGAGCGTGATCGACAGGTCGTCGCCCTCGGTCGCGCGGAGGACCGGCCCGGGGACGCTCGGCGTGCCGTCGTCGGCCTGGAACGCCCACGTCACCGGCATCTCGACCGGCCCGCCCAGCGAGCCGCCGGGGTGGGCCGCGTGTCGGGCGTGGACCGAGCGCAGCGTCACCTCGCGGCCGCGCTCGTCGAGGTCGACGACCTCCGGCGACCCCGTCTCGGGGAGCGCGGGCCCGTCGTCATCGTTCGTCTGCGTTGGCTCCGCGCCGTCGCCGGTCGCGGCGGTGGAGACCGTCTGGCTCATACAGCCCGCCAGCCCGGCGACGCCCGAGAGCCCCGCCGCCTGGAGGATCGTTCGCCGCGCGAAGCCGCCGTCGGAGTCGGAACCAGCGTCGGTCATGTCTGGACCGAGGGGAAGCGGCACCATAACCGGGTCGCGGCTTCCCGATCGGAGGTACGAGCGACGAACTGGTTCGGCCCGTAGTATATAAAGAAATCAGCCGCGGCGGGAGCGGGCGCGGATCAGTCGTCCGCCGGCTCCCCGGCGGGCGCGTCCGACTCGTCGCCGGCCGCCGCGTTCTCGCCGATCGGCTCGCTGTCCCAGTAGGCGTGGCCGTCGTCGGCCCGGAAGCAGGTCGCCGTCCGGCCGTCGCCCACGTCGTACCCCGGCGGCGCCGACTCGCGGCAGGCCGCGCGCGCCTCCGGGCACCGGGTGTGGAACCGACAGCCCGCCGGCGGGTTCCGCGGCGAGGGCACGTCGCCGCGGAGCGTCTCGAACTCCTCGTCGCGCGCCTCCGTGCTCGCGCGCGGGACGCTCGACAGCAGCGCCTTCGTGTACGGGTGCGCGGGGTCGTCGAATATCTCCTCCACCGGCCCGATCTCGACGATCTCGCCGAGGTACATCACCGCGACGCGGTCGCAGACGTGGCGCACCACGCCGAGGTTGTGCGCGATGAACAGGAACGTGAGCCCGAAGTCGTCCTGGAGGTCTTCGAGCAGGTTCAGGATCTGCGCCTGAACGCTCACGTCCAGCGCCGACACCGGCTCGTCGAGGACGACGAAGTCGGGGTCCAGGGCGAGCGCCCGGGCGATCCCGATGCGCTGGCGCTGCCCGCCCGAGAACTCGTGCGGGTACCGGTCCATCTGGTCGGCGGAGAGGCCGACCCGTTCGAGCAACTCGCGGGCCGTCTCGCGGCGCTGTTCCCGGTCGGCGACGTCGTGGATGCGGAGCCCCTCCGTGATGATGTCGCCGGTGGTCATCCGCGGGTCGAGGCTGGAGAACGGGTCCTGGAACACGATCTGGGCGCGCCGGCGGAACTCGTTCAGGTCGCGGTCGGTCATCGCCCGAACGTCGGTCCCGTCGAAGGTGATCTCGCCGGCGGTCGGCTCGCGCAGGCGCAGCACCGTCTCGCCGGTCGTCGACTTCCCGCAGCCGGACTCGCCGACGAGCCCCAGCGTCTCGCCCTCGCGCACGTCGAAGGAGACGCCGTCGACCGCCTTCACGCTCGACGACTCCTGCCCGAGCAGGCGGTCGACGATCGACGAGTCGTCCGCGTAGTACTTCTTCAGCCCGTCGACGGAGAGGAGCGGGTCGCTCATTCGCCCTCACCTCCGCGGCCGCCGAAGTGGTCGTCCGGGAGCGCGTCCGCCGGGTCGTACTCGCGCTCGGCGAGGACGCACTTGGCGCCGTGGTCGGCGGCGGCGTCGACGGTCGCCTCCGCGGGCTTGTCGAGGCACGCCTCCATCGCCTTCGGGCACCGGTCCGCGAAGTAACACCGGTCGCCCATCTCGGCGTCGACCAGGCTCGGGACGTTGCCCGCGATCGGTTCGAGCCGCGGCCGCGGGTCGTCCACGTCGGGGATCGAGCCGAGCAGCCCCTGCGTGTACGGGTGGACGGTGTCCTCGAACACGGAGTCGAGCGTGCCGCGCTCGACGACCTCGCCGGCGTACATCACGCAGACGCGGTCGCACATCTCCGCGATCACGCCGAGGTCGTGGGTGATGAGCACGATGCTCATCCCGCGCTCGGCCTGGATCTCCTTCAGCAGGTTCAGGATCTGCGCCTGGATCGTCACGTCGAGCGCGGTCGTCGGCTCGTCGGCGATCAGCACGTCCGGCTCGCCGGCGAGCGCCTGCGCGATCATCGCGCGCTGGAGCATCCCGCCGGAGAACTGGCCGGGGTACTCGTCGACGCGGTCCTCGGGGTCGGGGATCCCGACCTGGCCGAGCAACTCGACCGCCCGCTCCATGCTCTCCTCACTCGTGTAGTCGCGGCCGGGGACGAGCCCGTCGAGGAGGTACTTGCCGAGCCCGTACCCCTGCGTCCGCGAGCGCGTCGAGCGGGGGTTCGCCCGCGCCCGGCGCTGCACCTCGACCGCCTCGGCGATCTGCTCGCCGACCGTGATCGAGGGGTTGAAGCTGCTCATCGGGTCCTGGAAGATGACGCTGAACGAGGGGCCGCGCAGCGACCGGCGCACGCTCGGCGGCACCGTCCGGAGGTCGACGTGGTCGCCGTCGACGTGGACCGCCTCCGTCCCGCGGAACTCCTCCGCGAGGTCGGGGTCGCGGTACCACACCTCGCCAGCTGTGATCCGGCCGGGCGTCTCGACGAGGTCGACGAGCGACAGCGCGGTCACGGACTTGCCGGAGCCGGACTCGCCGACGACGCCGAGGATCTCGTCTTCCCGGAGGTCGAACGACACCGACTCCACCGCGTTGATCTGCCCCTCCTCGGTGAAGAAGCGCGTCGAGAGGTCCCGGACCGACAACACGTCGTCGGCCGCGGGCAGCCCGGTCGGGGCCGCGCCGGCAGCGCCGACGGCGTCGGCCGTCGCGGCGTCGCTCGCGCCGCCGTCGGTCGCCGCGGCGTCGCTCGCGCCGCCGTCGGTCGCCGCGGCGGGCTCGTCGGGCGACCGCTCGGCGTCGCTCATGCGGCACCCCCTTCGCCCTCGATACCGGGGTCTAAGGCGTCACGCAGCCAGTCGCCGAGCAGGTTGATCCCGATCACCGACAGCATGATCGCGAGCCCGGGGATGGAGGCGATCCACCACTGCCCGGAGGAGACGTAGTCGCGCCCCTGCGCGATGTCGAAGCCCCACGACAGCGTCGTCCCCGAGAAGCCGAGGAACGACAGCGAGCTCTCCAGGAGGATGATCGCCGCCACCTGTACCGTCCCGAGGACGATGATCGGCGTGATCGCGTTCGGGAGGATGTGGCGGAGGATGATCGTGTTGTCGTCGGCCCCGAGGGCGCGGGACGCCTTCACGTACTCCTGCCCGCGCAAGGAGAGCGCCTCCCCGCGGGCGACGCGGGCGAACCACACCCAGTTGACGAGGCCGACGACGATCACCACCGTTATCGGCAACACGAAGCTCTCGGGCATCTCCGGCGCGAGCCCGGCGGCGACGAACGGGTCGGGGACGTTCACCGCCGCGCGCCCCCACAGCCCGATGAGCGCGACCGCCAGCACGAGCGAGGGGAACGCGAGGCTCACGTCCGCGATCCGCATCAGCGCGTCGTCGACGCGCCCGCGGTGGTAGCCGGCGAGCAGGCCGACCGGCACGCCGATCGACGCCGCCAGCAGGGTGCCGAGGACGCCGACGACGAGCGACGTGCGGGCGCCGTACACCACCCGCGAGAACATGTCGCGGCCGAGTCCGTCGGTCCCGAACACGTGGTCCGGGTCGGCCGTGATCTCGACCTCCTCGGTGACGGTCTGGATCTCGCCGTCGACCATCTGCGAGGAGGTCCGCTCGGCCGTCTGCGAGAAGCCGAGCGGCGGTAGCTCGCTCTCGTTGAGCTGTTGCTCGGTCGGGTTGTGGGGCGCGACGAACGGGGCGAACGCGGCGGTCAACACGATGACCACCACGAGCGCCAGCCCGAGCTTCGCGAGCCCGCTCTGTCTGAACTCCTTCTTGAGATTGCGTATGACACGTGAAGAGACCATGTTAGTCGGTCACCACCTCCGGGTCGAGGTAGGCGTACACCACGTCGACGAGGATGTTGACGAGGACGAAGCTCGTCCCGATGACGATCAGGCTGCCCTGGAGCGCGGGCCAGTCGCGCTGGTTGATGCTCTCGATGACCAGCGTGCCGAGCCCCGGCCACGAGAACACCGCCTCCGTGATCACGGCGCCGCCGATCAGCGTCCCGAGCTGGAGCCCGAGGACGGTGATCACGGGGATCAGCGTGTTCCGGAGCGCGTGCTTGTACCGGATCAGGGTCCGCGGGAGCCCCTTGGCCCGCGCGGCCTGGACGTACCCCTTGCTGAGCTCGTCGAGCATGCCCGACCGCGTCAGCCGGGTGATGAGCGCCATGAAGTAGGTCCCCAAGGCGATAGACGGCAGCGTGATGTACGCGAGCCAGGTCAACAGCGTCCCGACGAACGGCTCGGCGTTGACCACCGACAGCGCCACGTCGCCGACGTCGGCGCCGCGGCCGCTGGTGTTGAAGATGTTGAACTCCACGGCGAAGATCAGGATGAGCATGATCCCGAGCCAGAAGTTCGGCGTCGAGATGCCGCCGAGCGACAGCAGGGTCGCGCCGTAGTCGACCGGCTCGTTGCGGCGGGTCGCGCTGATCACGCCGAGCGGGATCGCGAGGACGATGGCGACGATGCTGGCGGCGACGGCGAGCTCGATCGTCGCGGGCAGGCGCTCGAAGACGAGCGTCGTGACCTCCTGGCCGCGGATGTACGACCGACCCATGTCGCCCTGAAGCAGTTCGAAGACGTACCGCCCGTACTGGATGTACAGCGGCTGGTCGAGGCCGAGCTCGGCCGCGATCGCCTGTCGCGTCTCCTGTGACGCGTCGAGCGGTGCCACCGCGTTGATCGGGCTGCCGGGGGTGACGAACCGGAGCGCGAACACGACGGTGACGACGCCCCAGACGACCCCGATCCCCTGGAGGCTTCTTTTGAGTACGAATCTTCCGAATGACATTAATAACGATATTGGGAGATGGCGGAGGCGTTACTGCCGGGTGGCGGTGTCCGGGTCGATGAACTCGTCGGCCCGCGGCTCCCACGAGATCTCGTTCGAGACGCCGTAGACGCTGAACTGCTGGTGCATGAACACCCACGGCGCGAGGTCGTGGGCGAGCTGGTTCGCCTCCTGGAGGATATCGACGCGCTCCTCGGTGTCCTGCGTCGTCTCGGCCTCGTTGAGCAGCGCGTCGAGGTCGTCGTTCTTCAGGATCGTCAGCGCCCCCTCGGAGGACATCAGCGGCGTCATGGTCTGACTGCCGTCGAACTCGCCGTTCCCCCAGCCGAGGAGGTTAAAGTGCGGCTTGTCCTCGATGTTGCCCGTCGTGATGTCCTGGACGAGCGAGGAGAACTCGCGCTGTTGGACCTCACAGGAGACGTTCGACAGCGAGTCGATCTGGTTCGCCGCGGCCTGCGCGATCTCCACGTCGCGGAGGTAGCGGCCGATCGGTGTCTGGAGCGTGATCTCGACGCCCGCGTGGCCGGACTCCTCGACGAGCCGCTCCGCCTCGTCGGTGTCGTACGGGTACGGGTCGATGTCGGGGTTGTAGCCGACGTGGCCCTCCAGCGTCGGCTGGCCGGTGATGTTCCCGAAGCCGTTGAGCACGTTCTCGATGATGCTCTCGACGTCGACGGCGTAGTTCATCGCCTGCCGGAACTGCTGGCTGGAGAACGGCTCCACGTCGTACCGCATCTGGAGGAAGATGATCCGCGCGCTGGGCACGGAGTTGATCGTCGCCACGTCCGAGCTGTTCACCCGGGAGACCTCGTTCGGCGGCACGTTGGTCACGATGTCCGTCTCCTCGGCGAGCAGCTGGTTGACCCGCGTGCTCGACTCGCTGGAGGCGGTCATGGTGAGCTCGTCGACCTCGGGCGCGCCGTCCCAGTACTCCTCGTTCGGCTCGTAGACGACCTGGTTGCCCGACTCGTAGTTCGTGAGGCGGAACGGCCCCGTCCCGTTGGCGTTCCGGTTGATGTAGTCGCTGCCGTTCTCCTCGATCCACGACTGCTGGACGATCGGGCCGTTCGTCGCGAACAGCTGGAAGGCGATCGGGTTGTAGCCGTCGAAGGAGACGGTCACCTGCCCGTCGCCGGTGGCGACCTCGGTGACCGGCCCGAGGTCGTTCGACTGCGGGCTGGCGATGCCGACGTCCTCGAACACGATCCGCCGGATGCTGTACCGGACGTCCTGCGGCGTGACCTCGTCGCCGTTGTGGAACGTGAGGCCGTCGCGCAGCATGAAGCGGACGTCGCCGTCCTCGGTGCGCTCCCACTCGTCCGCGAGGCCGGCGATGATGCCGCCCTGCTTGTCGCGGTCGAGGAGCCCCTCGTACAGCTGGCCGACGATGATCTCGGTGTTCGTCTCGGCGTGGTCCTGCGGGTCGAGCCCGGAGTCCATCTGTCCCATGGTGACGCCGAGTTCGAACGTGTCGTCGCCGCCGTCGCCGCCGTCGGAGCCGTCCGAGCCGTCGGAGCCGTCCCCGCCGTCCATGCCGTCGCCGCCGTCGGAGCCGTCCGAGCCGTCGCCCCCGTCGCCGCCGGCGCAGCCCGCGAGACCGACAGCACCGGCCGTTCCGGCGTACTTGAGCACCGTCCGCCTGTCGACATGATCGTCGTTGTCAGTAGGCATAGGCGATCCCATACGATAGAGAGTTATGAACCTACCGGCAGACACGGCCCCTTTCGGGACCGACTGCTCGCGATGGGCTGACAGTAGCGGGACCGAGTCGCCGGGGTGAGCGGCGCCGAACGCGCCGGATCGGGCGCGAGCGGAAACCGACGGGTATGTAGGGCCCCCGGCGGTAGGCGGGCGGTATGGACGGACCCGATCCCGGACCGCAGTGGGACGCGGTCGAGGCGGACGCGGAGTCGACGGCGGCGGCGTACGGCGAGCGCGGCTGGACCGCGATCGCGGGCCACCCCGGGCAGGTGAACCCCGTCGCGGACGCCGCCCGGATCGACGTGCTGTTGCCCGGCTCGGAGTTCGACGACGCGCTCGCCGCGGTCGAGGGCGCCGCGATCGACGGCGTCGACGTGTACGCGGGCGCCGTCGAGGGGGTCGCGTACCGGCTGGTGGTCGCCACCGACGAGTCCGCGCAGGTGGCGCTGTGCGTGCCCACGTACCTCGAGGGCGACGACCTCGACGCGCTGCGCGCGGCCGCGGAGGCTGCTGGCGCGCTCACCGTGCGGCTGCGCCCCCTCGACGACCGCGACCACGTCGAGATCGCGATCGACGAGCCGGCGGTCTTCTTCGACGCGCCCGAGGCGTGAGACCCACACACGTGGGTATTCGATAGGCGTTTGACTTCGACGTATTCATAGTTGTGCGATCGCGATCATCCGTATGAACCGCGCAGAGAAGGCGGCCCTCCAGCTACAGGCGGTCGCCGTGTTGCGGATGCTGAAGGAGACGCGAACGTACGAGGAGCTGTCGGACGTGACGGGGCTGCCCGCGGGCGACCTGAACCGCTACGTGAACGGGCACGTGCTGCCCGGCACCGACCGCGCGAGCGAGGTCGTCGAGTCCGTCGGCCGCGAGGCGCTCGCCGACGAGCTGGTCGCGCGCGTCGAGTTCGACGACGAGGGGTACGTCGACAACTCCGGGGTCGTCTTCGACCAGTCGTTCCTTGACCTCGTGGCGCCCGTCGCAGCTGAGACGTTCGAGTTCGAGTCGCCCGACGTGGTGCTGACGGCCGCGACCGACGGCATCACGCTCGGCGCGGCGATGGCCTCCTTTTTCGACGCGCGCCTGGCGTACGCGAAGAAGTCGAAGGAGACGGCGGTCGAGGAGTTCATCGAGTCGCGCCAGCGGCTCGCCTCCGGCATCGAGCTCACGTACTACCTCCCCGCGAGCGCCATCGACGCCGGCGACACCGTCCTCGTCGTCGACGACCTGATCCGCTCGGGCGAGACCCAGGAGCTCCTTCTGGACATCGCGCTCCAGGGCGACGCCGACGTCACCGGCGTGTTCGCGCTCATCGCCGTCGGCGACGAGGGGATGGACCGCGCGCGAGCGATCACCGACGCCCCGGTCGGGGCGCTCACGACGTTCGAGTAGCCACGTTCACGCATACTCTCCGAGAAAAAATCCGTTTTGGGAGGTTTTTGATCCACATACACGGATCATAGTTCGCGTCGTTCAGCAAGGCTTATCACTCGATCCACGGGAACCTCCACGCGTTCAATGGGGCTTTCAGACACGCTGGCTGCGCGGTTCGACGTGGAGTCGCACGGGTCGGACGTCCGCACCGAACTGGTCGCCGGGCTCACGACGTTCCTCGCGATGTCGTACATCATCGTCGTGAACCCGTTCATCTTGGCCGACGCGATCGACATCCGAGGCTACGAGTTCTTCGAGGTCGTCCAGATGATCGCCATCGCGACCGTCCTCTCGGCCGCAGTGGCGACGGCGGTGATGGCGCTGTACGCGAACCGGCCGTTCGGGCTCGCGCCCGGACTCGGGCTCAACGCCTTCTTCGCGTATACGGTCGTGGAGGGGCTCGAAGTCAACTGGGAGACGGCGCTGGCCGCCGTCTTCGTCGAGGGCGTACTGTTCATGATCCTGACCGCCGTTGGCGCGCGCGAGTATATCATTCGGCTGTTCCCCGAGCCGGTGAAGCGCTCGGTCGGAGCCGGTATCGGGCTGTTCCTGCTGTTCATCGGGTTCCAGGAGCTACAGATCGTCGTGCCGGACGAGGCAACGCTGGTCACGCTCGGGAACGTCTTCGCCAACCCGTGGGCGATTCTCGGCCTGCTCGGGCTCGTCCTCACGTTCGTGCTGTGGGCGCGGAACATCACCGGTGCCATCATCCTCGGCGTCATCACCACCGCGCTCGCGGGGTGGGCGCTCACCCTCGGCGGGTTCTTCGCCCGCGGCACGGTCACCCCGGAGACGCTGCCGTCGGCCCAGTACGACATCACGCCGCTGGCGGGGGCGTTCCTCAGCGGGCTCTCCGAAATCGACCCGCTCACGTTCGTCCTGGTCGTGTTCACGTTCTTCTTCGTCGACTTCTTCGACACCGCCGGGACGCTCATCGGCGTCTCGCAGTTCGGTGACTTCCTCGACGACGACGGCGACCTCCCCGACATGGACAAACCGCTGATGGCCGACGCCGTCGGGACCACGTTCGGCGCGGTGGTCGGCACCTCCACGGTGACGACGTTCATCGAGTCGTCCGCGGGCGTCGAGGAGGGCGGTCGCACCGGGCTGACCGCCCTCGTCGTCGCCGCGCTCTTCCTCGCGTCGCTCGCCGTGATCCCCGTCGTCGCCGCCATCCCGGCGTACGCCTCCTTCATCGCGCTGATCGTCGTCGGCGTGATGATGCTCCAGGGGCTCGTCGAGGTCGACTGGACCGAGCCCGCGTGGGCCGTCTCCGCGGGCCTCACGGTCACCGTGATGCCGTTCGCCTACTCCATCGCCGACGGGCTGGCGGCCGGCATCGTCGCGTACCCGCTGATCAAGCTCGCGATCGGCGAGGGCCGCGACGTCGCGCTCGGCCAGTACGTCATCGCGGCGCTGCTCGCGGCGTACTACGTCCTCTCGACCGCCGGCTACATCCTCTGAGCCGGACCGCTCGGCGCTCGCGCCGACCGAACTCTCTTGTCACGACAGGCCGCATCTCGACCGAGAGCCGATGTCCGGTCCGCCAGACGCCGACCCTTCCGTGACCGTCGCCGACCGCGAGCGACACGCGAGCGACCCGGCCCGCGAGGTGGCGCTCGACTGCGTCGTCGCCGGGATCGAGGCGGCGCACCCCGCCGCGGTCGTCGCCGACGCGCTCGCGCTCGACGGCGACGTGCTGACCGTCGCGGCCGCCGACGGAGCGACGACCGACCGCGACCTCGCCGCGTACGACCGCGTGCTGGTCGTCGGCGCGGGCAACGCGGCGGGCCACTTCGCGGCCGCGGTCGAGCGGCTGCTCGGCGACCGGATCGACGGCGGCGCGGTCGTCACGGACGACCCGGTCGAGACCGAGCGGGTCGCGGTCCTCCCCGGCGACCACCCGACGCCGAGCGAGGCGGGCGTCGAGAGCGCTCGACGGGTGCGGGAGGTCGCGGCCGACGCCGGCGAGTCCGACCTCGTGCTCGGGCTGATCACCGGCGGCGGAAGCGCGCTGCTGGCCGCGCCGGCCGAGGGAGTCGCGCTCGGCGACCTCCGCGAGACGACCGACGCGCTGCTGGCGAGCGGGGCGACCATCTCGGAGATCAACGCGGTCCGCAAGCACCTCTCGGCGGTGAAGGGCGGGCGGCTGGCGCGGGCGGCCGCCCCCGCCGACGTCCTCGGCCTCGCGGTCAGCGACGTGACCGGCGACGACCCCGCCGTGATCGCGAGCGGCCCCCTCTCGCCCGACCCGACGACCTTCGCTGACGCGCTCGCCGTCCTCGACCGGTACGGGATCGACGCCCCCGGCGCCGTCGCGGATCGCCTCGAACGCGGCGCCGCGGGCGAGGTCGCGGAGACGCCCGGGCCGGGCGAGTCACCGTTCGACGGCGGCGGCGTCGACGTCCGGATCGTCGCGAACGCGCGCACGGCCCTGACCGCCGCCCGCGAGGCAGCCGCCGAGCGGGGGTACGAGCCCCTCGTGCTCTCGGCGCGGATGCGCGGCGAGGCGCGGGAGGCGGCGAAGGCGCACGCGGCGGTCGCCGAGGAGTGCCGGGCGGTCGGGGAGCCGGTCGAGCCGCCGGCGGTCCTCCTCTCGGCCGGCGAGGTGACGGTGACGCTCGGCGACGACCCCGGAACGGGCGGGCCGAACGGGGAGTTCGCGCTGTCGGCGGCGCTCGAACTCGACGCGGCGGGGGCCGACGGCGAGGGGGTCGCCGTCGCGAGCGTCGACACCGACGGGATCGACGGCGCCACGGACGCCGCGGGGGCGCTGGTCGACGACCGCCTCGTCGGCGAGGGCGGGGCGCTCGACCGCGAGGCGGCCGCGGCTGCGCTCGACGCGCACGACGCGTACCCGGTCCTCGACGACGCGGGGGCGCTGATCCGCACCGGCCCGACCGGGACGAACGTCAACGACCTGCGCGCGGTCGCGGTCGCGGAGCGCGGCGGGCGTCCGGACGACGGCGGCGCCCGAGCGGACGGCGGCGACGGCGGTTCGGAAGGGACTAAGTAGCGGCCGGCAAATTCTGCGACATGCAGACGCTGCTCTTGAACGCGGACGACGTGGACGAGAACGCCGAGATGGACCGCGTGATCGACGCGGTCCGCGGCGCGTTCACGGCCTACGAGCGGGGCGACGCGAAGATGCCGGCGAAGTCGTACATCGACCTCCCCGAGTACAACGGCGACTTCCGCTCGATGCCGGCCTACCTCGACGTGCGCGAGGAGGACGTGGCCGAGGAGACCGAGGAGGGCGACGGCTGGGACGCCGCCGGGATCAAGTGGGTGAACGTCCACACCGACAACCCCGCCGACCACGACCTGCCGACCGTGATGGGGACGATGATCTACTCCGACCCGGAGACGGCGTTCCCGCTCGCGGTCCTGGACGGCACGACGCTGACGATGAAACGCACCGGCGCGGCCGCCGCGGTCGCGACCGACCACCTCGCGGTCCCGGACGCGACGAGCATGGGGATCGTCGGCGCCGGCGTCCAGTCGTACACCCAGCTCGAAGCGATCGCGGCGGTCCGGGACATCGAGGAGGTCGTCGTGAGCGACCTCGACGAGGCGCGCGTCGCCGACTTCGTCGACGCCTTCGAGGACCGGTTCGACGTGCGCGCAGGCTCGATCGCCGAGGCCGGCCACTGCGACGTGCTCTCGACGGTCACCCCCGTCGAGGACCCGATCGTCGGCCCGGACGACGTGGGCGACCACACCCACGTCAACGCCATGGGCGCGGACGCCGAGGGCAAACACGAACTGGCGGACGACCTCCTCCTGGACGCCACCGTCGTCATCGACGACCACGAGCAGTGCACCCACTCCGGCGAGATCAACGTCCCGTACGCCGCGGGGACGCTCACCGACGACGACATCTACGGCGAGATCGGCGAGATCGTCGTCGGCCGCCGCGCGGGCCGCCCCGGCACGCCCGGCACGCCGGCCGACGCCGACGGCGTGCGCGGCGTCAGCGTCTTCGACTCGACGGGGCTCGCGATCCAGGACGTGGCGGCCGCCCGCGTCGTCTACGAGCGCGCCGACGAACTGGACAACGGCTACCCGTTCGACCTGCTCGGCCTCGACGGCTGAGTCCGTCCGCCTCGCTCGGCCTCGACGACCCCGGCCGACGCGCCGCTTTTGCCCCTCCGTCCCCTACCGCGTCCGTGAAACTCGTCAGCGTCGCCGCGCTCGCGGAGAACCGGGTGATCGGGAGGGACGGCGAGGTGCCGTGGCCCCACATCGAGGCGGACGTCAGGCAGTACCGCGAGCGCGTCGCGGGCTCGCCGGTGATCTTGGGGCGGCGCACCTTCGACTCGATGCGCGACGACCTCCCCGGCAGCCGCCAGATCGTCGTGAGCCGGAGCGTCGAGGCGGTGGACGTGCCGACCGCGAGCGTCGCGAACGGCGACGAGGCGGCGATCGAACTGGCCCGCGACGCCGTCGCCGAGGTCGGCGTCGACACGGCGTACGTCCTCGGCGGCGGGGGCATCTACGACCTGTTCCAGCCGCACCTCGACGGGATGGCCCTCAGCCACGTCGACGGCGCCTACGAGGGCGACACGTACTACCCCGAGTGGGACGACGACGAGTGGGAGGTCGCCGCGGAGACGGCGTACGACCGGTTCACGCTCCGCGAGTGGGTCAGGCGCGCCGCGAACTGACTGCCGCGCTCGGCCGGGACCGCCGAACCGGCGACACATACGCAGAGATATATTTCTCGTCCGACGTTCTGTCCCCGAGTGAGCGACCAAATTAAGTCATTCCCCTCCGATATGCGATGTGTCCGTGACGGTCATGTGGTGGCTCGTCGGGCTGTTCGCCCTCTCGGGAGCCGCCTGCTTCGCGGCCGCGTTCCACGGGTCGCGCCTGCGGAACGGCGACGGCCGGCGGGGGCTGCGCTGGCTCCTGGTCCTCGTCGGCGTCTGGGGGTTCCTCCAGGCGGGCGTGCTGCTCGCCGGCGAGGAGTCGACGGCGGTGGCGCTGTACGTCCTCGCGCTGATCGTCGGGTTCGCCACGCCGTTCGCGTGGCTGTACTTCGCCTCGGCGTACGCCGGCCGCGACTACCACCGGCGGCCGGGCTACCGGCGGGCCGGGGTCGCGCTCTACGTCGCGGTCGTCGCGCTGAAGCTCACGAACCCGATCCACGGGCGCTACTTCGAGGCGTCGCTCCGGACGGAGCCGGTCCGCCGGCTCGTCGTCGAGGAGGGGGCGCTGTACTGGGCGTCGCTGGCGGCCGCGTACCTCCTCTCCGGGGTCGGCTTCTACCTCCTGTACCGGCTGTTCAAGCGGTCCGAGGGGTCGTCGTGGACGCTGGCCGGGCTGTTCGCGGCGACCGGGCTCGCGGTCGTGCCGAACGCGGTCGCCCTCGCGGCGCCGAACCTCCTCCCCCAACTGAGCTACGAGCCGCTCGGCGTGGCCGTCTTCGCGGTCGGGGCCGTCTACCTCGTCGAGGACACCTTCCTCGCGGTCGAGGAGAGGACGACGCGGGCGTTCGTCGAGCGCACCGCCGGCGCCGTCCTCGTCCTCGACACCGAGGGGCGGCTCCGCGACCACAACGAGCGGGCGGCCGACCTGTTCCCCGCGATCCCCGACGGGGCGGAGCGCGTCGAGGAGTTCGCCCCGGGCGTCGCCGAGCGGTACCGGACGGAGGCGCCCGCGCTCGTCGACGTCGACGACGCGGGGCGGACCCGGACCTACTGCGTCACGAGCGAGCCGCTCGCGGTCGGCGGCGCGGCGTTCGGGTGGGCGCTGCTGGTCCAAGACGTGACCGCCATCGAGCGGCAGCGCGAGCAGCTCGACCGCCACGAGGAGCAGCTGAGGGACATGGCCGGCGCGATCGCGCACGAGCTGCGGAACTCCGTCGCGGTCGCCGACGGCCACCTCGCAGAGGCGGAAGACCGGCTCGGCGAGGGCGACGCGGGGGCCGCCGCCGAGTCGGTGGACGTGGCGCGGCGCCGCGTCGCCCGGATCGGCGGGGTCGTCGAGGACCTCCACACCCTCGCGCGGTACGCGCGCGACGTCGACGAGTCGACGTTCGTCGACTTCGAGGCCGCGGTGGCCGACGCCGCGGCCGCGTCCGAGGCGGACGTGGAGGTGGCCGTCGAGGGCAACGGGCGGATACGCGCGGCGCCGACCCGGCTCAAACAGCTGTTCAAGAACGCGTTCGCGTTCGCCGACTTCAACGAGGCGGCCGCCGTGACCGTGACGCTGACCGACGACGGGTTCGCGGTCGCCGACGACGGCCGGTTCACGGGCGACGACGGCGGGGAGCTCCTGTTCGAGTACGAGAGCGCCGAGCCGAGCGCGGAGGCTGGGATGGCGCTGCCGAACGTCCGCGCGCTCGGCCGGATCGAGGGCTGGAGCGTCGAGCCGGACCGCGACTACGAGGCGGGCGTCAGGTACGCGGTGCGCGGCGCGACCGTCGAGCGGGACGCGGCCGCGTGACGCGCTTGGTGAGGACCCGACCGCGTGCCCTGCCGGGGCGACCGGCTCAGTCGCCGTCGACGCGCTCGGCGAACCCGAACCGCGGCTTCACGTCGGTGACCTCGACCGTGAGCGTCTCGCCGACGTCGCCGTCGACGAACAGCGTGTACCCCTCGACGTAGGCGATCCCGTCGCCCTCGTCGCCCTCCTCTTCGACCGTCACCTCGACGCGGTCGCCCTCGGCGACCGGGGAGGTCGTGTACCCCTTCGCGACGAGGTACACCTCCGAGGACGAGTCCCGCGAGGCGGGCGGCGAGACGGTCCGCACGTACTGGAACGACTCGCTCACGTCGTCGCGGAAGTCGTCGAGGTCCTGGCCCTGGAACACCTTCACGACGAAGTCGCCGCCGGGCGCGAGCAGTTCGTCCGCGGTGTCGAGCGCCTGCCGCGCGAGGTGGACCGACCGGGCGTGGTCGAGGGAGTACTCGCCGGTCATGTTCGGCGCCATGTCGGAGAGGACCGCGTCGGCGCCGCCCTCGCCGACCGCCTCGCGCAGGTAGTGACGGGTGCGCTCCTCGGTCATGTCGCCGCGGATCGTCTCCACGTCGTGGTCGTCGAACTCGTCGATGCGCTGGAGATCGACGCCGACGACGGTGCCTTCCTCGCCGACCGCCTCGGCCGCGACCTGGAGCCAGCCGCCGGGCGCGGCGCCGAGGTCGACCACGGTGTCGCCGCGGTCGAGCAGGTCGGCCTCCTCGTCGAGCTGTTTCAGCTTGTAGGCGGACCGGGCGCGGTACCCCTGCTGTTTGGACCGGTTGTAGTAGTCGTCTTTCCCGCTCATGCGTCGGTCACCGCGGCCCGGGAGGGGGCCGCCGAACCCGCGGGCGAATTCGCGCTCATACCCGTAACGACGGGGGCGACCGGGAAATGAACGTCGAATGCGTGCGCGTCGGGGAGAGGGCGCTGAGCGCTTCGGCGGCGCGCGGATGAGGAAGGGCTACTCGCGCCCTCGCAGCCACGTCGCGACCCGCCCGAGGCGAGACGCGAGCTCGGCGAGCGGCCGCCGCCCGTCGCTCTCGGTCGACGGGTCGGGCGTCGGCTCGGTCGATGCGTTGTGCGTCGGCCCGGCCGAGCGGCCGGACGTCCGCTGCGCCGCGACGATCGACTCGTAGGTGTCGATCACCTGCTGGCGCTGCCGCTCCTTCGACTCGATTTCCGCTTCGAGCGCCGCGACTTCCGCTTCGAGCGCGGCCACCTCGTCCGCGAGCCGCTCGACCCGGTCCGCCGGCGGGTCGCACTCGGCCGCGCGGGCCCCGTCGCGGCCGGGTCGGTCCGGAACGGGCCGCTCGTCGTCGGTCGATCGATCGTCCGCGGACGCGGCCGGGCGGAGCCTGGGGCCGTCGATCGAGTCCACCGCCTCGCCGTCGGTGCCACCGGGATCGAGGGATCCGGACGCTGAGGGCATCATCCGTGAGAGGTGTGCGTACGAGTGCCACACTGAAAAGCCTCAGTCAGCCGCGAGTCCGACGCGCCGCTTGCGCGGGGTTCACGACCGCTCGCGACCGGTCACGGGCGCCCGACCCGCGAGCCGGTCCGAACTGCCGCTGGCGTCGTCGCCCGCCGCTCCGTGAGCGTCGTCGCCCGGCGCTTCCTCGGCGTCGTCCCCTCGCGCTCCCGCCGGCCGGACCGCGAACCCGAGGCCCTCGTAGAACCCCCGCAGGTCGGCGTCGAACGTCGCGGTGACGGCCGCGACAGCGGGGTCCGACGCCCCCCGGTCGAGCGCGGCCGCGACGAGCGCGGCGCCGATTCCCTCCCCTCGGCGCGCCCGCCTGACCGCGACGGCGTCGACGTGGAGTCGATCCGAGTCGGGTCGGACGGCGACCAGCGCGCCGACGACCCCGCCGGTCCGCGCGGAGCGGGCGACGACGGCGTCGCCCGCGTCGATCCGGTCGTCGACGGTCGCCGCGTCGGTCGAGAGCATCGCGGCGTCGAGGATCCGGAGGGCGTCGAGGCGGTCGTCGGGCGTCGCCCGCTCGACGGTCACGTCCGCGGGCGGATCGGGGCGAGGTCCCTCGGCGGTCACGGCGGGTCGCTCGCGCCCGTCCCGCCCTTGATCAGCCGCAGGACCCGCACCTCCGCGGCGTCGACGACGCGGTCGCCGGGGACCGGCGAGCCGTCGACCAGCGCGGACGCCTCCTGCGGGTGGTAGCCCGCCTCGCGGATCAGGTCGTCGTACGTCGCGTCGGCGGCGAGGCTGTACTCGGCGGTCCCCTCGCCGACGATCTCGACGGTCACGTCCATGGGCGCCGTAGCGGGCGCGGCGGCGTCAATCGCACGGTTCCGGCGGCTCGGCTCAGTCGCCGGCCGGCTCGCGGACGTTCCACGTGTAGAGGAACCACGCGACCGCGGCGCCGACGGCGACCGCCACCAGCGCGCCGGGCCGCGGGACCGTGCCGGTCCACGCGTCGACGACGAGGAGGCCCGTCGCGGCCGCGGCGACGACCAGCACGCGCGCCGCGTCGCGGGCGAGCGCCGCCTCGCGCTCGGGCGGCAAGTCGCCGTCGTAGCCGGCGATCAGGTCGGCCGCGTCGCCGCGGCGGATCGCCCACGCGAGAAGGAGACAGACCTCGCTGACGTGGCCGATCAGGACGGTTTCGACGATCGCCATGGCGCTTTCTCGGTCGCGTCGGTCCGGCTCAGTCGTCCAGTTCCTCGCGGAGCAGGCCGTTCACCTGGCCGGGGTCGGCGCTGCCGCCGGTCGCCTGCATCACCTGGCCGACGAGGAAGTTGATGGCGCCCTCGTCGCCGTCGTGGTAGTCGGCGACCGCGTCGGGGTTCTCGTCGATGGCGGCCGCGACCGCGGCCTCGACCTCGCCGCTCTCGGCCTTGCCGAGGTCCTCGCGCTCGATGATCGTCTCGGGGTCGTCGCCCTCGTCGAGCATCTCGCGGAGGACGATCTCCTCGGCGTTCTTCACGGTCAGCTCGTCGGCGGCGACGAGCTCGATCAGGCGCGTGAACTCGTCGAGCCGCCCCTCGACGTCGGTGATCTGCATCTCGCGGTAGTTGAGCTCGCCGAGCAGGTTGTCGGCGACCCACGTCGCCGCGAGGTCGGGGTCGAACTCGCCCGCCACGTCCTCGAAGAAGTCGGCGACCGCCTTCGTGGAGGTGAGCTTCGAGGCCGCCTCGCGGTCGAGCCCGTACTCGTCGCGGAAGCGCTCGCGGCGGGCGTCGGGGAGTTCCGGGATCGCGATCGACTCCTTCCAGTCGGCCACCTCCAGCGCGGGGAGGTCGCCCTCGCGGAAGTAGCGGTAGTCCTTCTCGGCCTCCTTCGAGCGCATGCCGACGGTGACGCCGCGGTCCTCGTCCCAGTGGCGGGTCTCCTGTTCGATCTCGCGGCCGCGGCGGAGGACGTTCTCCTGGCGGGTGACCTCGTAGGCGAGCGCCTGCTCCGCGCCCTTGTGGCTGGAGATG
Organism: Halorubrum sp. Atlit-8R; assembly: GCF_003666025.1. Taxonomy (NCBI): domain Archaea; kingdom Methanobacteriati; phylum Methanobacteriota; class Halobacteria; order Halobacteriales; family Haloferacaceae; genus Halorubrum; species Halorubrum sp. Atlit-8R. The sequence goes on along the minus strand of NZ_QPLV01000001.1, from coordinate 105,433 downwards.
TTCTTCACCTCGGCGCGGTTCACCTCGTCGAGCGCGTCCCCGTCGATCGTCCCGTCGTCGGCGACGTGCTCCGCGGGGACTAAGGAGACGTTGGCGTCGACGCGCAGGCTCCCGTCGCGGCCGGGGTCGAACACGCCGAGGTACTCCAGCACCTCCTCCAGCTTGGCGAGGAACGCCCGCGTCTCGGCCGGCGAGCGGAAGTCCGGTTCCGTGACGATCTCCATGAGGGGGGTGCCAGCGCGGTTGTAGTTGACGAGGGTGTGGGTCGCCGACTCGATGGAGCCGCCGGCGTGCTGGAGGCTGCCGGGGTCCTCTTCGAGGTGCGCGCGGGTGATCCCGATGGTCCGCGGGTCGCCGTCGACGCGGACCTCCAGTTCGCCCTCGGCGCAGATCGGCGCGTCGTACTGGGTGAGCTGGAAGTTCTTCGGGAGGTCGGGGTAGTAGTAGTTCTTCCGGTGGAACGTGGTCGTCTCGGGGATGTCGGCGTCGATCGCCTTCCCGACCTTCACGGCGGCCTCGACGGCGGCCTCGTTGAGGACGGGGAGCGCGCCCGGCAGCCCGAGGCAGGTCGGGCAGGTGCGCGTGTTCGGCGCCTCGTCCTCGGCGGGCTCCGTCGAGCAGCCGCAGAAGATCTTCGTGTCGGTCTCGAGCTGGACGTGGACCTCCAGCCCGATCACGACTGTCCGGTCCGCCGTCGCGGCCTGCGTGCTCATTACCGGAGCGTTGTGAGCGGGCCGCCTAAATCGTGTCGGGACCGTCGCCGCCGGCGTCGACCGGTCGGCCGCGGCCGCGACGCCGCGAGGAACCGCCGGTATCGATTCCGAAAACGCGGAGGGAACGGTTATGTGGGGGACGTTCGTAGCAGAGCCGATGACCGACGCGACGAGCCGGGAGGGTACCGAGCCGAACGGGGTCGGCGAGCCGACCGTCCCCCCGGCCCGGCGACCAGAGGCGAGAGGGCCGCGGCCGGGATGACCGCCGCCGACCGCCCCCGCCGCGGACGACCGCGACGCACGCCCGCAACAGATGCCTGGTGAGTCGACGCTCCACCTCGGAGAGCCGGTCGACGCCGCGTGGGGGGCCCTCCCGGAGGGGACCCGGACGGTCCCGCACGGCGGCCGGGAGAGCGACGGCGTCGGGTGCCCGGACGCGGTGATCGTCCGGCTGCGCGACGGGGCGGCGGGCGAGCGCGGCCGCGCCGTTCGTGACCGGCTGCGGGCGGTCCGCGACCGCTACCCCGACGCGACGACGCTCGCGTACACCGTCGAGGACGACGCGGACGCGGCGATCGACGCGAGCCGGATCGGGGTCGAGTACGCCTCCGGCCGACGGCTGGCGGCCGACGGCGAGACGCTCGCGGACCGGCTCGACGCCGGGCGGGAGGATCCACGACCCGACGGCACGCTGCGTCGGGAGCGCGAGGCCGCCCTCGAACCGTTCATTCGGATCGTCTCGGACCGGACGACCGACCTCGACGAGAAGCTCGACGAGCTGTTGGCGCTGGGCCGCGACCGGCTCGACCTTTCCATCGGCTACTCCTCGCGGGTCGAGGGCGACCGGATCGAACTCCGACAGTACAGCGACGGGACCGGGACGGTGGCGTCGTTCGCCGAGGACGCGCTCGACGACGACGGGACGCTGCCGCTGGACCTGACCTACTGTAAGCGGACGGTCCGGAGCGACGACGTGGTCGCGTTCACCGACCCCGAGGCCGCGGGCCTCGGCGACGACCCGGCCTACGAGGCGTTCGGCTTCGGCAGCTACGTCGGCGGCCGGGTCGTCGTCGACGGCGAGACGTTCGGGACGCTCTGTTTCCTCGACCCGGAGCGCCGCGACCGGCCGTTCGACGAGAGCGAGCGGCTGTTCGTCGAGCTGCTCGCCGACTGGCTGGGGCGGGCGCTCGAACGGCGGGTCGCCCGCGAGGAGCGCGAGGCGGCCGTCGACCGATTCGAGGAGACCCTCGAACGGATCGACGACGCCTTCTTCGCGCTCGACGACGACTGGCGGTTCACCTACGTCAACGAGCGGGCCGCGGCGCTGTTAGAGCGCGACCCGGACGAGCTGCTCGGCGCCGACGTCTGGGCGGAGTTCCCGGCGGCGATAGGCGAGGAGTACGAGACGAACTACCGGCGGGCGATGGAGACGCAGGAGTCCGTCTCCTTCGAGAGCTACTACGAGCCGCTGGACCTGTGGACCGAGGTGACCGCGTACCCCTCGCCCGACGGGCTCTCCGTGTTCTTCGCGGACGTCACGGACCGGAAGCGCCGCGAGCGGGTCCTCGAACGGCTCCTCGGCACCGTGGAGGGAATTCAGCGGGCCGACGGGAGGGAGGCCGTCGCCGACCGGCTGATCGAGGCCGCCGACGAGGTGCTGGGCTACGAGATCAGCGGCGTGCGGCTGTACGACGCCGACGCGGACCTGCTCCGGCTGGTCGCGACGAGCGACGGGGTCGGCGACCGGTTCGCCGACAGCCGCGGGCCGCGCCGCCCCGGCGAGGGGTTCACCGGCGGAGTGTTCGAGTCGGGCGACCCGCGGGTGATGGACGACATCGAGTCGCTCGGCGACGGGCGGTCGTACCACGGAATGCGCTCCGTCGCTGCGGTCCCGCTCGGCGGTCACGGCGTGCTCATCGTCGGCGCGGTCGAACCGAGCGCCTTCGGCGAGGACGACCTCGCCGTCCTTGAACTGCTGGCGACGAACGCGGTCGCGGCGATGGACGCCGCGGACCGCCGCCGCCGGCTCCGGACCTACGAGGACGCGCTGAAGAACGTCGACGACATGGTGTGCGTGCTCGACGCCGACGGCGCCGTCACGTACGCCACCGCGCCGTTCGTCGCGTGGTTCGGGGCCGACGACCGCGACGAGGTCGTCGGGGAGCGGCTCGACGCGCTCGTCGACGCGGCCGACGCGCCGCGGGTGGCCGACGCGGTCGGGGCGCTCACCGACCCGACGGCCGACGACGCCGGCGGCCCCGAGCCGGCACGGACGATCGAACTGACCGCCGAGCGCGACGGCGACCCGCGGCCGCGGCACGGCCAGCTGCGGCTGTCGCGGCTCTCCGACCACGGGGGCGGCGTCGTCGGGTCGCTGAGCGACACGACGGACCTCCGGCGGACGCAGACCGAGCTGTCGACGGAGCGTGACCGCTTCCGGCGGCTGTTCGACCGGATCCCCGACCCGGTGATGGAGGTCGTCCTGGAGGACGACGAGACGGTGATAGACGGGGTCAATCCCGCGTTCGAGCAGCAGTTCGGCGCGGACGAGGCGTCGCTCCGCGGCCGGACGATCGGCGCCTTGGACATCCAGGACGACCGGCTGGGGGACAGCGAGCGCGGCGGCGACGAGGAGGCGGACCTCGACGCGCTGGTCCGCGAGCGCGGGTTCGCGACGCGAGAGGTCCGCCGGCAGACCACGGACGGCCCGCGGGAGTTCCTCTTCCGCGGGTTCAGCTACGAGACGGAGGGGACCCGTCGGGCGTTCGGGATCTACACGGACATCACCGACCGGAAGCGCCGCGAGCGGTACGTGCGGATCGTCAACCGGATCCTTAGGCACAACGTCCGCAACGAGCTGAACGTCGTGTTCGGCTTCGCCGGCGAGATCGCCGACCGCAGCGACGACGGGCAGGTCAGCGACTTCGCGGAGCGGATCGAGGCCACGGGCAAGCGGCTGGCGGGCGTCGCCGACGGCGCCACCACGCTCCGCCGCGTCGTGGAGGAGGGGTACGTGACCGACCCGGACGCGGTCGACGTGGCCGAGGTCGTCGAGGCGGTCGCGTCGAAGCACGCGGCCGAGCGGTCCGACGCGCGGATCACCACCGACGTGCCGGCGGGGACCGCGGTGCGGGGCGACGACCGCCTCTCGGTCGCGGTCGACCACCTCGTGGAGAACGCCGTCGAGCACGGCGGGGACGCCCCGCGCGTCGCGGTGACCGCCGAGCGCGACCCGGACGACGGCGTCGTGGCGGTGCGCGTCGCCGACGACGGCCCCGGGATCGCGGCCGCGGTCCGGGACGTGATCACCGGCGACAGCGAGGTGACGCAGCTACAGCACAACACCGGCGTCGGGCTGTGGATCGCCGCCTGGGTCGTGGAGGCGTACGGCGGCGAGATCCGGTTCGGCTCCGGGCTCGACGGCGAGGGGACGACGGTGACGCTCGTGCTCCCGGCCGCGGAGCGGAGCGGTCCCGGGCTCGACGGCGGGGACGAGCGGTAGCCGCCCTCCGCGTTCCGACCCGTTTATTGTCGGCGGCGGTCCGTCTCAGTGTATGACCGACGACGACCGACGACGCGAGCTGATCGCCGCGCTCACCGCGGCCGACGCCGTCCGGTTCGGCGAGTTCGAGCTGTCCCACGGCGGCACGAGCGACTACTACGTCGACAAGTACCTCTTCGAGACCGACCCGGACGCCCTGACGCTCGTCGCCGAGGCGTTCGCCGACCGGCTCGCCGAGACGGACGCGAAGCTGGCGGGCGTCGCGCTCGGCGCGGTCCCGCTGGTGGCCGTCACGGCCGCGGAGCTCGGCCGCCCGTACGTCATCGCGCGCAAGCAGGCGAAGGAGTACGGGACGGGCAACCGGATCGAGGGGCGGCTCGACGACGGCGAGGAGGTCGTCGTGATCGAGGACATCGCCACGACGGGGCAGTCCGCGGTCGACGCGGTCGAGGCGCTCCGCGAGGCGGGCGCGACCGTGGACCGCGTGCTGGTCGTCGTCGACCGCGAGGAGGGCGCCGCGGAGCTGCTCGAAGAACACGACGCGGAGCTGGAGTCGCTGCTCACGGCGACGGAGCTGCTGGCGGAGCGGGACGCGGAGTAGCCGCGGCGCCGAGGCGACTTACGCCTCCGGCGGCTCGACCGTCGGCACCGCGACGCGGTCGAGCACGTCGGCGATCACGTCGCGCTCGTCGACGTCGTTGACGGCGGCGTCGGGCGTCAACACGAGCCGGTGAGCGAGCGTCGGCTCCGCGACCCGCTTCACGTCGTCCGGCGTGACGAACTCGCGGCCGGCGAGGACGGCGGCCGCGCGGGCGGTCTCGAAGAGCCGCTGGGTGCCGCGGGGGGAGACGCCGGCCTCGACGCGGCGGTCCTCGCGGGTCGCCCGCGCCAGCGCCGCCGCGTAGCGCAGCAGGTCGTCGTCGACGCGGACCGACTCGGGCACCTCCCGCAGCGCCGCCACGGCGTCGGGGTCGAGCACGCGGTCGACGGTCGGCGACTGCTCGACGCGGCCGGCGCGGCGGCGGAGCAGCTCCAGCTCGCCGTCCTCGTCGGGGTAGCCGATGGAGGTCTTGATCGTGAACCGATCGAGCTGGGCCTCCGGCAGCGGGAACGCGCCCTCGCTCTCGACCGGGTTCTGGGTCGCGATCACGTAGAACGGGCTCGGGAGCGCGTGGGTCTCGCCGTCGACGGTCACCTGGCCCTCCTCCATCGCCTCCAGCAGCGCCGCCTGCGTCTTCGGCGGCGCGCGGTTGATCTCGTCGGCGAGGACGACGTTCGCGAAGATCGGCCCCGGCGAGAACGAGAAGGAGCCGTCGCGCTCGTCGAACACGTTGGTGCCGGTGACGTCGGCGGGCAGGAGGTCGGGGGTGAACTGGATCCGGGAGAACTCCAAGCCGAGCGCGGTCGCGAACGAGCGCGCCGAGAGGGTCTTGCCGGTGCCGGGCACGTCCTCCAAGAGGACGTGGCCGCGGGCGAGGATGCCGAGCGTGACGCGGTCGAGGAACTCGCGGTCGGCGACGACGGCGCCGCCGACCTCGTCGACGACGCGGGAACAGGCGTCGGCCGCTTCGGGGACGTCCATACCGACCGCACGGGAGCCGGGCCGAAAAGCGTTGCCGGAAGCGGAGACCGCGGGGGGACGGGGGCGCGCGGACCCGGTCGGGGTCGCCGGTGATCGGGGCACCGCGCCGCGGGCGCGATCGAAACGCATAACAGCGGAACCGGCCAACCGGAGAGTGAGCCGAGGTAGCCTAGCCTGGCCAAGGCGGTAGATTCGAAATCTACTGTCCATTCGGACACCGGAGTTCAAATCTCCGCCTCGGCGCTTCTCTCAGTTCCGTTCGGCGAGCGACGGCGTCGTCGCCCCTCGGGCGGGAGCTCCCGAGCGACCGCGCCACGCGGTCTCAATCAACCGTGTTACGCGATCAGCGCCGCCGCGAGGAACATCCCGCCGGCGGCCGCGGGCGGGATGGTGAGGTTGTCGTCGACGGCGACGCCGCGGATGAGCGGCGGGAGCCCGTCCGCGACCGCGGCGGGGATCGCGCCGGCGAGCGCGACGATCACGCCCGGGTCGGGACCGAACGCCGGGATCGCGTACGGGACGGCGATCCCGAAGCAGACGAACACCATCGCGGCCACCACGGAGAGGCGCTTCGGCTCGGTCGCCGGGTTCTCGCCGAGGCCGCCGCTTATCGGGTCGCCGACCGAGAGCATCCACATCGCGGGCACGGCGAACACCGGCGCGAAGAGGAGCGCGGTGCCCGCCATGCTCACTTGGTACAGCGCGTAGCCGGCGACGCCGTCGGACTCGTACTCCCGGACCAAGGCGTCGTACAGCGGGTCGAGCGGGCCGACCGACCCCGAGAGTCGGAGCGCTTCGAGGACGGCCGCGACGGCGACGCTCACGAGGAGCAGCCGGCCGGTCGTCCGCCACGAGATCCAGCCCAGCAGGTACGGGACCGGATAGAGGGTGCCGCTCGCGTGGACCAGCCGCCGCTCGAACTCCACGCGCTCGCGCCACGCCGCGGCCGGGAGCGTCACGCCCTCAGTTCCCCGCGGTCTCGACGTCGGTGTCGACCGCGTCGTACCGGTCCGCGACCGCGGCGAACGGCTCGCCCTCGCGCAGCGCCGTCAGCTCGGCGGCGAGGTCCGCGACGGGGATCCGGACCTGCGCCGCGGAGTCGCGCTCGCGGAGCGTGACGGTGTCCGGGCCGTCGCCCTCGATGCCGTCGCGGTCGACCGTGACGCAGAACGGCGTGCCGACCTCGTCCTGCCGGCGGTAGCGCCGGCCGATCGAGCCGGAGTCGTCGTACGCGACCGCGAGCCCCGCGGCCCGCAGGTCGGCCGCGACCTCGTCGGCGAGCGCCGTGAGGCGGTCGTCGTTCGTCACCAGGGGGAAGACCGCGGCGTCCTGCGGCGCGACCTCGGGCGCCAGGGAGAGGTACGTCCGCTCCTCGCCGTCGACCTCGTCGGTCTCGTAGGCGTGCGCCAGCAGCGTCTGGACGGTGCGGCCGACGCCGAACGAGGGCTCGACGACGTGGGGCGTGATGTGCTCGCCGCTCTCGGTCACCTCCTCGACCGAGAAGTTCGCGACGTCGGCGTCGACCTCGCGCGGTTCGCCCTCCACGTCGACCGTCACCGTCTCGCCGTCGAAGGCGTCGGGGTCGCGCTCGGCGAGCGCCTCGAGCGCCTCGGCGACCGCGGCCGCGTCGCCGCCGAACTCGGGCCCCAGCACGGACATGTCGGGATCGACCGTCGCGCGCTCGACGGTCTTCGGCTCGTCGTAGCGCTTGAATACGGTGAACGCGTCGTCGCCGTACTCGTCGTGCTTCGAGAGGTCGTAGTCGCCGCGGTACGCGAAGCCGGCAATCTCGATCCAGTCGCCGTCGACCTCGCTCTCCGCGTCCCAGCAGTCGGCCGCGTAGTGGGCGCGCTCGCCCGCGAGGTGCTGGCGGAACCGGAAGCGGTCGAGGTCGACGCCGACGCGCTCGTACCACTCCTGGGCGACGCCGAGGTAGTAGCCGACCCACGGGGAGCCGATGACGCCCTCGTCGACCGCCTCGCCGACCGTCGTGTCGAGGTAGTCGCCGTCGTCCGCCTCCTGCTCGCTTGCCGGGTACAGCCGGACCTCCACGTCGCGGACGCGGTCGAGCGGCGGCTCGTCTGCCTCGGGGTCGATGAACTGCTCGAGCTCGGCCTGCGTGAACTCGCGGAGGCGGAGGAGCCCGCCGCGCGGCGAGATCTCGTTGCGGTAGGCGGGGCCGATCTGGGTGATGCCGAACGGGAGGTTCCCGCGGGCGTACTCCTTCAGCCGCGGGAACTCGACGAAGATCCCCTGCGCCGTCTCCGGGCGGAGGTAGCCGGGCTGGGCGTCGCCGGGGCCGATGTCGGTCGCGAACATGAGGTTGAACGCCTCGACCGGCTGGCCGGCGAGCTCGGTGCCGCAGGCCGGGCAGGCGATGCCGTTATCGGCGATCAGCTCGGCGACCTCCTCGCCGGGGAGCGCCTCGGCGTCCTCGACGTCGGTGGCGTCCTCGACGAGGTGGTCGGCGCGGTGGGACTCGCCGCACTCGGGGCACTCGACGAGCATGTCGTCGAACCCCTCCAGGTGGCCGGAGGCCTCGAAGACGGCCTCGGGCATCACCGTCGGCGCCTCGATCTCGCGGTTCCCCTCGCGGATGGTGAACCGGTCGCGCCACGCGTCCTCGACGTTCCGCTTGAGTGCGGCGCCCTGCGGGCCGAACGTGTAGAAGCCGGCGGTGCCGCCGTACGCGCCGTTCGAGCCGAAGAAGAACCCGCGCCGCTTCGCGAGTTCGGCGAGCGCGTCCGCGGCCATCTACAGCCCCTCCAGCAGGTCCACGTCCCGGACGATCCCGTCGAGGTCCGTGCCGGAGACGAGCGGGACCTGCTCGATGTCGTTGCTGATGAGCTCCTGGGCGACCTCCCGGGCCGTCCGCGTGGCGTTGACCGTGATCAGGTCCTCGGTCATGAAGTGGCGGACCGCCTCGGCCGGGATCTCGACGTTCCGGGTAGGGAGGTAGCGCGCGCCGGTCGCCTTGATCCCCTCCCAGGACCACTCGGAGTCCTCCTCGGCGATCGAGTCGCCGGTGCTGGCCTCGCCCTCGACGACGCGGGCGACCTCCAGGATGTCGACCTCGGTGAGCATCCCCGCGACCGCGGCCTCGTCGTCGAGGACGACCGCGTACGGGACCCCGGAGAGCCCGATCTCGCGCTCGGCGACCGGCAGCGGCGTGCCGGCGTGGGTCGCGTTGACCGCGCGCGTCGCGAGCTCGCCGACCTGGGTCTCCCCGTCGACCTCGCCGCGGGCGATCGCCCGCACCACGTCGGTGACGGTGAGGATGCCGACGAGCTCGTCGCCGTCGACGACGGGGAGGCGCCGGGACTCCTCCGCGACCATCGTCCGGGCGGCCTCGACCATGTCGTCGTCGGCCTCGACGGTCGGCACCTCGCGCATCAGCAGCGCGAGCTGGTCCTCGTCCGGCTGCTCGATCAGGTCGTCTCGCGTGACGAGCCCGCGGTACACCTCGTCGCCGTCGGCGTCTTTCACGACCGGCACCGAGGAGAAGCCGTGCTCCTGGATGTACTCCAACACGTCGTTGCGGCTCCCGGGGATCTCGACGACGACGAGCTCCGACCGGGGCGTCATGGCGTCTGCGACGTTCATGCCCGTCATTCAGCGTGACACCTCTTGTATACTGCGAAGGTGGGCCGAGACGGACCGCGTGGCGCACGGGGAAACGCCGGCCGCGCGCGGAGCCGGAGGCCCCGGGCGGGAGCCCCCGGCGAGCCGATGAGAAAGTCGACACGTTCGAGCACATCGTCGGCCGAGGGGCCGCGTATCGGCAGATACGTCGGCCGGCGGTCCCCGGAAACTCGGATCTGACGGCGGATTCCGGTCGGGTTCGCAACTCTTATACGTACTGTGAACTATTCACAACCATGTCACGGAGTTCCACTCCTTGGGACGACCCGGACCCCGACCGCCGTCGGACGGCCCTGCCGACGGACCCGGCGCTCGACGCCGCCGAGGCGCCGGACGTGATGGCGTCCATCGACTCCTCGTCGTCGCGGCCGGAGCTCGTCATCGCGGACGTCTCGCGGGAGGACGCGTGGGTGTCGGTCGACGAGACCGACGCGACCGTCCTCGAGGAGTGGTGTTGAGCGCGTAGCGGCCGCGGACGCCGCCCCGGACCTTTTCGCGGTTCGTCTACCCCTGCCGGAGCCCCCGCGCCGCCTCCCAGCCGCGGATCAGCGACCCGACGGTCCGGCACGTCGGGACCGCCACGGCGTGACGCTCCGCTCGGTCGGCGATCGCCCCGTAGACGGCGTCGACCTCGGTCCGGCGGCCGTTCGCCACGTCCTCGCACATCGACGACCGGTTCGCGGCGGTGTCGTCGGCGACGCGCTCGACGGCCGCGACCGCCCGGTCGTCGGCGAGGTCGATCCCGACCGCTCGGGCGGTCGCGGCCGTCTCGCGGGCGGCCTCGCGGGCGACCTCGCCCGCCGGCCCGTCCAGCGTCGGCCCGTTCTCGGTCCGCACGAGCGCCGAGGGGCCGTTGATCCCGGCGTTGACCGCGAGCTTCTCGAAGCGGCGGACCGGCATGTCCTCGGCGACGACCGCCTCGATCCCGGCCGCCTCGAAGGCGGCGCCGACCCGCGCGGCCGCCGGGCTCGGGCCCCCGGAGAGCGCGCCGACCACCACCTCGCCGACGCCGGTACAGGTGACGCGACCCGGCTCCGCGAACCGGGCGCCGTAGGTCGCGGTGCCGGCGAGGACCGTCGCGTCGAGCGCGGCGACCAGCCGCTCCTCGGTGAGGCCGTTCTGGAGCGAGCAGACCGCCTCGTACTCGCCGGTCGCGAGCGCCCGGGCGGCCGCGTCGGTGTCGTACGCCTTCGTCGTGACGAGGGCGAGGTCGGCGGCGCGGTGCCGCCCGTCGGTGAGCGCGCGAGGGGTGACGCAGATGTCGATCTCGCCGTCGATCCGGAGGCCGTCCTCCCGGATCGTCCGCATGTGCGGGTCGCGGCCGACGAGCGTCACGTCGTGTTCGCGCGCCAGCAGCCCGCCCACGAGGCTCCCGAGCGCGCCGGCGCCGTAGACGAGCACCTCCATACCGACGGCGACGGGCGCCGGCTGAATAGTGGTGACGGTGGGGCGGGTCGGCGCCGACCGCGCCGTCCGCCTCAGCCCTTCAGCCCGCTGCCGGTCAGCGGCACGACGACGTCCTCGTCGGGACCGATCTCGCCGCGGTCGCGGAGGGTCCGCAGCGCGGCGGGCGCGACCGCGCAGGTCGGCTCCGTGTAGAACCCGGCGGCGTGGAGCCGGTCGAGCTCGCGGGTCGCGGCCGCCTCGGTGACGGCGACCGCGTCGCCGTCCGTCGCGTCGACGGCCGCCAGGATCTCGCGGTCCCGGACCGGCTCCGCGATCTGGATCCCGTCGGCCGCCTCGTTGACGGCGCCCTCCGGGTCGGCCGCGTCCGGGCCGTGGAGCGCCCGGACGATCGGGGCGACGCCGGCCGCCTGCGCGCCGTAGAGCCGGGGGACGGAGTCGGTCCAGCCGGCCCGTTCGAGCCGCCGGAACCCGCGGTAGGCGCCGAGGAAGAGCGTCCCGTGGCCGAGCGGCGTCACGACCGCGTCGGGTGCGTCCCAGCCGCGCTGGTACGCGATTTCGTACGCGACCGTGGCGGTCCCCTCGAAGAACGCCGGGTTCCAGGCGTGGCTGGCGTACCAGGCGGGGTCGTCGCCGTCGGCGGCCGGGCCGCCGTCGTCGCCCGCGGGGTCGTCTCCGCTTCCGTCGAGCGCCGCGACGCACGCCTCGGTCACGTCCCGCCGGCTCCCCTCGATCCGGACCGGCTCGGCCCCGGCGCGGCGGATCGCCGCGAGCTTCGACTCCTTCGCGTCGGCGGGGACGTAGATCTCGGCGCCGATCCCGGCGCGGGCGGCGTAGGTCGCGACCGCGGCGCCGGCGTTGCCGGAGGAGTCCTCGACGACGCGCTCGACGCCCAGCTCGCGGGCCCGCGTCAGCGTCGTCGTCGCGCCGCGGTCCTTGAACGAGCCGGTCGGGAAGACGTACTCCAGCTTGAACGAGGCGTTCCACGGCGCGGCGCCGTCGTCGCCGTCCGCGTTCGCCGCGGGTCCGCCCCCGTCGTCGGCGTCGACGAGCGGCGTCAGCCCCTCCCCGAGCGTCACCCGGTCAGCGGGGTCGTCGCCGACGGCGAGGAAGCCGTCGAACGCCCAAAGGCCGTCGCGCGCGTCGAACGACTCGGGGTCGGGCGCCGGACCGTCCGGAACCGGGGGCTCGGCGAAGTCGAGGGGGGCGCCGCACCGGCAGCGCCAGCGGTCGCGGTACGTGTCGCCGCACTCGGGGCAGCGGAGGGCGCGCACTCCCTCGCTCGGTCCGTCGGGAGAGCCCATCAGTACTCGTCGACGTTGGTGCCGATCGAGCAGACGTACTCGCCGGCGGCCACCTGCGGGAGCCGGCGCGTCCGCCAGAAGATCCCGTCCGTGTCGGCGGTGACGCGGCCCTCCAGGGCGCCGAAGGTGTCGGTCACCTCGAAGAGGACGTCGCCGGCCGAGACGCGCTCGCCGAGCTCGCGCTCGAAGCGGACGAGGCCGCCGGCGGGCGAGCCGTACTGGTCGAAGCCGCGGGCGCGCGTCTGCGAGTCGAGCGCGGCGTCGCCGTCGAGGAACCCGTAGTGGCGGAGCACGTTGAACACGCCCTCGACGCCGTACCGGATCGACTCCTCGTCCCAGCCGACGCAGCCGCCGAGCTCGGGGTCGACGGTGGGGATCCCGTGTTCCGGGCCGGCCCGGGCGAGCTGGCCGTCCGGGCCCTTGATGTCGAGGACGTGCCCGCAGCCGAACGCCTTCGCGAGCTCCAAGCAGTCGCCGTGGAGGCGGTGGCGGACGCCGCAGCGGACGCGCGTCTCGTTTATCATCCGGCTCGTCGACCCCTGGTGGAGGTCGAGGATGTAGTCGGCGCGCTTGGCGACCTGGAACGTCTCGTGGGCGATCCGCTCGCTCGTCGTCCCGTCGGCGTCGCCGGGGTAGCCGCGGTTCATCTTCCGGTCGTCGACCGGGTTCCGGTGTTCCGCCGCCTGGAAGGCGAAGTGGTTCACGATGCCGACGACGAGGACCGACCCGGACAGCTCGGCCGGGTCGAGGCGCGGGACGACACGGTTGACGACGCCGAGCCCGTTCAGCTCGTCGCCGTCGCTCACCGCCTGGACGTACAGCGTCGGCCCGTCGGCCGCGCCGTTGATCGCGGCGACCGGCAGCCGGACGGGGCTCCCGTCCCGCATCTCCCCCACCTCGAGACGGCCCGTGTCCGTCTCGCCCGGAGCGGCGCGGGCCGTTCCCAGCGTTATCATTACGCGGAGGTGGGGCGGGCGGGACTTTATCCGTTCGGTCCGCGGCGATCCGGCCGACGCAAGCTTTATCGCCGCTTTCGCCCAACCGAACGGTACCAACCCCCGCGGCGTCCGTCCCCGTCCGCCCGAACGACGGCCGCGGAGCCCCCATGAGCATCGACATCGACCCGCTGCGCGAGGCCGACGGGATCACCGTCACGGACCACATCGAGAACACCCAGTTCGAGGTGTACACCGACCGACCGGTCGAGCCGCGACGACGGCCGGAGTCGGACCACTACTTCCCGGTCGACGCCAGCGTCGCCGTCGAGACCGGCGCGATCGAGATCCCGCGCGTCGCGGTCGTCGAGACGCGCGCCGGCGACGGGTCGCTGCTCACGCACGGCGACTGCTACACGATGTCGGACGGGACGTACCACGTAGGGATCAACCCGGCACCGACGAAGCTGTACCTCACCTTCGACGCCGGTTTCTCCGTGTCCACGACCGACCGGACCACCCGGATCGACCTCGATACACCGGGCACCGTCGGGCTCGGCTTCCGGTCGCTCCACCAGACGCCGGCGGGAACGATCACCACGCCCACCGATCCGGAGTCGCTGATGGACGCCGTCTCGCTGCTCGGCTCCGCGCTCCAGACGACCAGCCCCGAGCGGTCGTTCCCCACCCTGCGGGGGCATCCCCCGCTGATCGAACCCGGCGACAAGTTCCGCGTCCCCGAGCGGGTCGAGCCGGTGGACAGCGGCGTCCGGATCGTCGTGCCGCCCGAGTACCGCTACCTCTACCCCGTCGTCTCGCTGGCGTACTACTTCGCGGCCGACGTGGTCCCCGGCGACGACCCGCGGATCGAGGGCGACGGGTGGACGTACCCGCTCGAACCCGGCTTCGAGGCGCGGACCGCCCAGGTGCTCAGGCAGTCGTTCCACATGGACTGTCTCGCCCGCACGGAAGGGTTCTACCCGGTCGACCTCCACGAGCGCGAGACGACCGGCCTCGACCTCGACTGGGGGCGCCTGTACGACCTCCCGCTCGCGGAGCGGCTCGGCGAGTACCTCGACGTGCCATTCGCGGATGTCGAGCCCGAGCTGCCGCAGTGGACCCTGACGACGGACGTGCGCCCCGACCCCGGGAACGTGGAGATGCTCCCGTTCGTCGCGGGCGAGCTGTCCATCGTGCGCTCGCCGGAGACCGTCACGCCGGTGGAGGACGACGGCGGGGCCGGCGTCGGCTTCCTGGGCGGCGCGGACCGGAGTTCCGCGCGGGCGACGAGGCGGGAGGTCCCGGCCGGCGGCGTCGGCCTCGGGGACGACGAGTTCGTGCGCGGCGGCGCGAGCGCGGCGGCCACCCGCGGCGCGGACGCCTCCGCGGAGCGCGGCGCCGTCGCCGCCCAGACCGACTTCGTCCGACCGGAGCCGGTCGACACCGTCGAGCACGCGTGGGTCGGCGACGGCGTCCCGCTCGACGCGAACAAGGCGACGCTCGACGCGTACCACCGCCGGCTGGTGACCGAAGAGGTCGAGCAGTCGCGGATCTCCGTCCTCGTCGTCTGTAACGACGCGCAGATGCGCGAGGAGGGGAAAGTCGCCAACCTGTACGGGCTTCGCGACATGGTCCAGTTCGACATCGAGGTGCGTCATAGCCTCACCCGCGAGGAGATGCGCGACGTGCTCGCGTCGGACGTCGATTTCCTCCACTACATCGGCCACGTCGACGACCGAGGGATGCAGTGCGCGGACTGCTACCTCGACCTGACCGACGAGGATCTTGAAATCAAGGTCAGCGCCTTCCTGCTCAACGCCTGCCAGTCGTACCAACAAGGCGAGGCCCTCGTTCACCGCGGCTCGCGCGGCGGCATTGTTACCCTCTCCGATGTGGCAAACTCGCCCGCGACGAAGCTCGGCCGAATCATCGCTCGCCTGATGAACAGTGGGTTCAACCTCCGGACCGCGCTCCACGTGGCGAAGCGGGAGCTGATCACGGGTCACCAGTACATCGTGGTGGGTGACGGGGGGACGACGATCTGTCAGAGCCGGAGTGGTGTGGCCGTGGTATTTAATGTAGAAAAAAGATCTGAGGAAGAGTTTGATTTATCAGCAGACTTTTATCCAAATGGCCATCATAAATCTGGATCACTCGCAACGCTAAATACAAATGTTATAGGATACAATTATTACGTTCCCTCTCTTGTGGACTGTGAGTCAATATCAAAAAGTGAGCTGCTAGATTTGATGGAAAAAGAGTTAATTCCCGTGTTTTACGATGATGAACTAGCTTGGAGTGGTAGTATTACAATTGATTAGGGCCCAGGATTAGAAGCAGCGACATTCGCCGCCGCGGGCGCCGCCTGCGTTAACAGCAGCAGGGCGGTGAACAGGACGCCGGCCATTTTCGGATTCTCTGCCACGTACTCCGCCACACTTTCGTGCATATTTGGAAAGTGTCAGGCTTATTAAATATTTAAATTGTTCTGCGGTTGAATTATACCCATATTTGAAAAATTTGAGATCAGTATTAAATTGAGACAGCATTAGATGGGTGTAAAACGCCCACAACACACGGCCGTCACCGAAACGGCGACCAAGGACCGCGTTTTTTCACCGCCGCGCGCGGAGGTCGGGATGCTATGACCGACATCGAAGCGGCGATCCAGGATGCGTTCGAGCACACGGAGTACGACCTCGGCGACGTCGCGGTGAACCGCCGACAGGTCCGCGTGCCGGTGAGACAGGAGGGCGCCGACCCCGACGCGCTGCGGGCGGTGATCGAGGAGGCGCTCGGCGCGGACGCGCTCGCGGCCGTGACCGTGACCACGGAGCGCATCGCCGGCGAGGACACCGTCGGCACCGTCGTCTCGTTCCGCTACCGGGACTGAGGACGAGAGCGCGCGGGTCGCGGCGACCACCGCGAGGACGCGGTATGGTTAACACGGCGGTACCCGTACACACGGATCGTACGATGACGGCCGAGGACGGACACGACGGCGCACAGTACCTCGCCGGCTCGCCCGTTCGGGTCGCGATACTCCGGGCGCTGCGCGAGGAGCCGCGGCGTCCGGCCGAGCTGACCGACGCGGTCGACGCGACCCGAACGACGGTTCAGCGGATCCTCGGGGGGTTCCGCGAGCGGGACTGGGTCGTGAAACGCGACGCCGACTACCGGGTGACGCCGACCGGAGTGCGCGTTCACGACGCGTACGAGGCGCTCCTGACCGAGGTGGAACGCGGCGAGCGCTACGGGCGGTTCGCCGAGACCGTCGAGCGCGTCGGCGTCGACTTCCCGCCGGAGGGGATCCCCGACAGCGACCTCACGGTGGCGTCCGATCAGAACCCGCTGGCGGTGGTCGACCGGCTCACGGACCTCCTGCGCGAGAGCCGCGGCGCCGAGATCCGGGCCGTCTCCCCGGTCGTCCTCCAGCAGTTCAACGACGCGGCGGCCGCGGCGCTGGACGGCGGCGCGGACGTGGAACTGATCATCGACCGCGACGTCGCCGACGCGTCGGTCGCGGAGTTCGGTCCGGCGACGGACCGCGCCCTGTACGACGACGACGCGACGGTGTACGTGAGCGCCGAGCCGATAGAGTACGGGCTCGTCCGGTGCGGCGACGTCGCGTGCGTGGCCGCGTACGACGAGCGGAACAACCCACGATGCGTGCTCGAATCGACGGACGAGACCGTCGTCGACTGGGTCGACGAGGCGTTCGCGTCGCTTCGGGACGAGGCGACGCCGCTCTCCGCCGTCGTCGAACGCGTCTGAGGAGTCGGCTACGCGTCGTCGGTCGTCGCGGTCTCCTCGGCCGCCGCGTCGACCGCGTCGTCGTGCGGGTCGAAGTTCGCGGGAACGACCGTCGGGTGATCGATGCCGACGGAAGGCGTGGTGGCGCTCATGGCTCTACGCGAGGGTACGCGACTCATGTTCTAAAAATTACCCATAGGCATAACGCATCCGGCCGCGGGCGGTGGATGCGTCCCGGTTATCGGTCCGTTACGCGAAGTGCTCGTCGTACAGGTCCTGCGCGTGCTCGATGGCGTCCTTCGCGGCGGCCTTGTCCTCCCAGCCGAGCGTTTCGACCTCCTTGCCGGCCTCGAGGTTCTTGTAGGTCGCGAAGAACTCGTCTATCTCGTCGAGGGTCTGCGGCGGGATGTCCTCGAGGTCCTCGATGTGGTCGAACCGCGGGTCCTCGGTCGGCACCGCGATCACCTTGTCGTCCTGCTCGCCGTCGTCGTCCATCTTCATCAGGGCGACGGGGCGGGCCTCGACGACGCAGCCGGGGAACGTCTGGTCCTCGACGAGCACCATCACGTCGAAGGGGTCCTCGTCGTCGTAGTACGACTGCGGGATGAAGCCGTAGTCGTACGGGTAGTGGACGTTCGAGTGGAGCACGCGGTCCAAGACGACGCCGGGGATGTCCTTGTCGTACTCGTACTTGTTGCGCTCGCCTTTGAGACACTCGACGACGGCGTAGATCTCGTCCGGCGCGTTCGGTCCCGTCTCGAGATCCTCCCAGAGGTTGACCATGTGCCCGAAGATGGGTCGAAGTCGGGCAAAGTCCTTTCGGGATCGCCTGAGCCGGCGGACGCGCGACGCGACGGGAACGTCGACCCGCGGCGCCGATCCGACCCCGTTAGACGTCGAACCCCGGGTTTCGATCGCGAACCGAAACGGCGCTGCGACCGACGGATCGTCGGTCCACTCGGCGCGAACGGAATCGATCGGTCGAACGCAGTCCGCCGGCGGATAGCACGGATGTCCGCCGAGAGACCGTCGGTACCGAGAGATCCGGACAACCGTTGGGGGTTACGCATCGCAACGATCGTGAATGTTGAGAAAGACTATAAGTTCGGGCCCCTTTCCATTACGCATGTCAGAGGCACAAACAGTCACTGATGAATCGAGGGCGGCGAGCGATCTCACGGCGTTCCAGC
This sequence comes from Halorubrum sp. Atlit-8R, assembly GCF_003666025.1. NCBI lineage: Archaea > Methanobacteriati > Methanobacteriota > Halobacteria > Halobacteriales > Haloferacaceae > Halorubrum > Halorubrum sp. Atlit-8R. The sequence continues at coordinate 87,408 of NZ_QPLV01000001.1, read as the reverse complement.
AGAACATCCTGACCATCCTGGCCGAGGAGCCGATGTACGGTCTCGCGATCAAGCGGGAACTGGAGGCGTACTACGGCTCCGAAGTGAACCACGGCCGCCTGTACCCCAACCTCGACGACCTCGTCGACGACGGGCTCGTCGAGAAGAGCGAACTCGACAAGCGGACGAACCAGTACGAACTCACCGAGGCGGGCCACGACGTGGTCCTCGGGCAGATCGAGTGGGTCCTCGACCGGTTCGTCACCGACGAGGAGCGCGCGGACGAGGTCCGCGCGCTGCTGGAGTAGTCGAGCGCGCCCCGCGGGGCCGTCCGGCATCGAACGCTAACCGACCCTTTTGGCACACGGCGCGGCGAAAGCCGCGTTTTTCTCCGCCGAGCGACCGCTACGCCGAGTCGCTCGTGTCGGGTGAGTCCGCGGCGTCGGCGGACCCGTCGGCGTCGGCGGACCCGCCGGCGTCGTCTGGTTCGTCGCCAGCGGGATCGTCCACGTCGTCGACCGCCACGTCGGCGGCGACGGACTCGATCACGGACAGCGACTCGTCGACGGCGTCGAGCTGCTCGTCGGTCGGCCACCCGTTCCGGACCAGGTACTCCTCGCGGAACTCCGCCCGCATCTCCGGGGTCGCGTCGTCGACCGTGCGGACGTAGTGGTTGCTCATGAACGTCGCGAACGTCTCCGCGGTGCGCGCGTGGACCGCGGCCTCGCGCTCGGCGACCGCCGCGGCCACCGCCTCGTTGTACGCGGCCACCTCGCGGTAGCGGTCGGCGTCGCCGGGACCGGACAGCGACACCTCGACCGCGCGGTCGGTGTCCTCGACGCGGTCGAGTTGGACCGTCCCCTCCTCCATCCACTCGTCGGGATACAGCACGAGCGCGTCGTCCTCCTCGCGGACGCGCGCGGTGTAGCCGTACTCGGCCGCGAGGGCGTCGCGCCGCTCGCGGTACTGCGCGGCCGCCTGCTCGATCTCCGGGGTCGGCTCCGCGGACTCGGCCTCGCGGGCGAGCCGCGTGAGCCGCTCCGCCTCCTCGACCGCCTCGACCGGCACGTCCGGGACGCGCTCGTCGTCGGGGTCGGGAGAGTCCGCAGCGTCCGCGGGGTCGTCAGTCGCCTCCTCGTCTCCCGCCGCCATCATCTCGCGCGCCCGCTCTTTGGCCCACTCGGGCGGGTCGTCGTCAGTTCGCGTCATCGAGTGCCTCGTTCGCCAGATCGTCGGCGCGCTCGTTTATCTCCCGCGGTACGTGGGCGATCGACCAGCGGTCGAACCGCTCCAGTAGCTCCCGGGCGCGGACCCGTCGCTCGCGCAGCTCCGGGTCGTTGGCGTTCCACTCGCCGCGGACCTGCTTGACCGTCAGCTGGGAGTCGCCGCGGACGTCGACCGCGTCGAAGCCGTACTCGTCGGCCGCCTCCAGCGCGCGGATCAGCGCCGCGTACTCGGCCTGGTTGTTCGTCGCGCGGCCGATGCGCTCGCCGCCCTCGGCGACGACGCCGTCGGACGTGACCAGACACCAGCCCACCGCAGCCGGGCCCGGGTTCCCGCGGGAGGCCCCGTCGAAGTAGACGTGCGCGCGGCCGCCGCCGTCGCGAAGCAGGGCGGTCAGGCGGGTGGGGTCGCTCCCCTGGACGACGACCTTGTCGTCGTACGCGACCGCGACGGCCCCGTCGCGGTCGGCGCGCCACCGCTCGTGGGGCGTGTTCCCCTCGTCGATCCGGACGCCGGCGTCCGCGAGGCGCTCGCGCGCGACCGTCGGGTCGCAGTCGATGGTCGGCATTCGTCCGGGTTCCGCGCCGGGCGGACAAAGGGCTGTCCGTCCGCCGACTGAAAAAGGACCGAATATATGAGGCGTAGCCGACACGGGCGGCGCGTCCGTCGATTACGACGCAGTGACCTCGTCGAACGTCGGCTCGAACCGACCGAACGCCGGGGGCGCCGCGGAGCGCTCCGCGCCGGACCTGCTCGCGCAACTCCACGCGGTGCGCGAGCGGCGCGGAGCGGTCACGGTCGCCTGCCGCTACCGGTGTGCGACCGGGACCGAGTTCGGCGGCGAGTGGCGCGGGGTCGCGGTGGCGCCGCTCCTCGACGACGCGCCGCCGGAGACGACCCACCTCCGCGCCGAGTCCGCGGACGGGTACCGGGCGCACGTGCCGGTGCGGGACGCGCTCGACGCCGTCGTCGCGACGGAGCGGCTCGACGGCCCGGCGGCGGGACTCCCGCGGCTCGTCGGCCCGGACTTCGACAGCGCACAGACCGTCAGGGACCTCGCGGCGCTCGCGCCCGTCGCGCTCCCGCCCGACGCGGACCCCGTTCCGGGGACCGTCGACGGGGCGGCGGGCGGCGAGTGACGCGGGCGCGGCGACCCCACACCACGCGAGCCATGAACCCAACGACCCGAGAGCGGAACGAGACGGACGAGTCGGCGCCGGAGGACCCGCGGGCGGCCGGCGGGGCGCGGCGAGGCGACGCCCCGCTTCCGCCGGTCGTCGCCGTCGCGGGGCCGAGCGGCGCCGGGAAGACGGCGCTCGTCGAGCGGCTCGTCGACGCGTTCGCCGCGGCGGGGCGGCGCGTGGCGACGGTGAAGTCGATCCACCACGCCATCGAGCCGGACGAGCCGAGGACCGACACCCACCGCCACCGGACCGCGGGAGCGGCGGCGACGGTCGGGATCACGCCGCGACACGCCTTCGAGGTCCGCCCACACGACCGCGGCGGGAGCGGCGACGAGGGTGAGAGCGGCGACGGCGGCGCGGACGCCCGGAAGCGCGCCGCGCTCCGGGACGCGCTCGACCGCTTCGCGGCGGGCGGGTACGACCTCGTCGTCGTCGAGGGGTTCGCCGAGGTGGCCGTCCCGACGGTCCTCGTGGGCGACGCCGACCCCGAGCGCGTCGCGGGCGAGGTCGTCGCCGACGGCGACGAGCCGTTCGACGCGGTCCGCGAGGCGGTCCGCGCCGTCGACCCGCCGGAATCGCTCGGCCGAGCGCAGGCGGCCGAACCGACCGCGACCGACACCGACCACAGATGAGCGATGACACGCGCGACGAGACGGAGGCACCGGACGCGACGAACGACGAGTCGGAGCCGGAGGCCGACGGCGCCGACGGCCGGCCGCCGGGCGTCGAGACCCGCGAGGCGCCGCCGACGGACGACCCGAACCGGAACTACCGTCCGATCGACTTAGAAGAAACCGGGAAGGGCGCACTCCCGCGGAACCACCCGGCGCTGGGGGAAGGGGGCGGTCCGCAGGGGGGCGGTCCGCAGGGGGGCGGTCCCCCGGGCGGCGCGAGCGGCCCGGGCGGCGGGTCGCCGCCCGACGCTCCGGTCGAGACCGACCTCCCGGACGCGGAGCGGATCCGGAACCGGATGGTCCGGGAGATCCGGTCGATCGACACGCCGCGCGGCGACCCCGTCTCCGCCGAGGTGCTCGCGGACCTCGACGTCGGCGACGGCGTGGTGACGGCGACGCTCGACGCGGGCGGCCTCGACCCCGCGGTCGCGACCGCGGTCGGCGAGCAGGTACGCGGGGCCGGGCTGGCTATCGACGGCGTCGACCACGTCCGGATCGAGAGCCCGGAGCGGAGCCGCGTCGAGGGCGAACTCAGCCCGGAGGGGGTCGAGCACGTCCTCGCGGTCGCGGGCGCGAAGGGCGGCGCGGGCAAGAGCACCGTGACGATCGCCCTCGCGCGGGCGCTCCGCGACGCCGGCCTCGACGTCGGCGTGTTCGACGCCGACTTCCAGGCGCCGGACCTCACCGAGTACCTCGGCGCGAGCGACCCGGTGGTCTCGACGCCCACCGGGCGCCCCTCGCCCGCGTACGCCGACGGGATGCGGATCGTGAGCATCGACCTCGTCTCCGGGGACCGCCCGACTGCGTGGCGCGGCGCGATGACCCACGACGCGCTCGCGGACCTGCTCGGCGAAGCCGTCTGGGGCGACCTCGACGTGCTCCTCGTCGACCTCCCGCCGGGCGTCGGCGACGTGGCGCACACGGTGTTCTCGCGCGTCCCCGTCGACGGCGCGGTCGTCGTGACGACCCCCTCGGACGTGAGCGTCCGGAACGTCACGCGGACGGTCGGCCTGCTCGACGCCCGCGAGGTGCCCGTCGCCGCCGTGGTCGCGAACAAGGTCCGCGCGGGCGACGCGGTCGACGACGACGGTGGGGCGGCGGGCGACCGCGACCCGGCCGACCTCGTCGCGGAGGCGACCGGCGACCCGCCGCTCGTCTCGCTCCCGTTCGACGGTGCCCTCCGCGACCCGGCCGGGTTCGAGTTCGACGCGCTCGGCGAGGCGACCGCGGCCGCCCTCGACGACCTCCGGAGCGCGGTGACCGCGTTCCTCGACGAGGCCGGTCCGGACGTGCCCGACGACGCCGTCGACATCAGCGGCCTGCCGGACCGCCTGCGCGAGCAGCAGGCGCTCATCGAGGCGGGCGCGGCCCCGGACGGCCCGCGGCCGCTCCTCGTGGACCGCGGCGACGACCGGGTCGGCGAGGCGCTCGGCGACGAGTTCGCGGTCGACGTCGAACCGGTCGACGACGACCGCTCGGTGGTCCGAGTCGAGGGCGAAGCCGGGTCGGTCTGAGCGGCTCGCGGGTGTCTTTTCGCGTCGCGTGTCCTCGGGAGGCAAGCGAGCGAGAAACTCCCGGACTGAAGCGAGAAGCGACGCGGACCGCGATGCGACGCGCTCGATCGTTTAAGTGATTCACCCCGAAGTGATTCGCCGGAGTGTAGGGGAGTAGGAACGCGAGAGCCGTTATAATCGCCCGGAAGCCCATCTTCCGGGCGCGATGACCAGGAACCGATCGGTCCGGTACGGGGGGCGACGATCCGACACCCCGGCGGTTCGATGGGGGTGGTCCGGATGAGTCGCGCCGACGACGAGGAGAGCGACTACGAGGTGAGCCGGCGCGACGTGTTGACCGCGGCCGGCGCGGTCGCGGGCATCGGCGCCGCCGGCTACCTCGGGAGCACTCGACTCACGATGGGGGACGACCCCGGGCCGTTCCCGGGCCGGCGGAGCCCCTTCGAGGCGTACCCGAACGAGGAGTGGGAGTCCCACTACCGCGAGGTGTGGGACCGCGACGACTCGTTCATGCTCACCTGTACGCCGAACGACACGCACAACTGCTACCTGGAGGCCGCCGTGAAGAACGGCCAGATCACGCGGCTGGGGCCCTCGATGAACTACGGCGAGGCGACCGACCTCCAGGGGAACCAGGCCTCACAGCGCTGGGACCCGCGCGTCTGTAACAAGGGGCTCGCGATGGTCGAGCGGTTCTACAGCGACCGCCGCGTCCAGGCCCCGATGGTCCGCGAGGGGTTCCGCGAGTGGGTCGAGGAGGGGTTCCCCCGCAACGAGGACGGGTCCATGCCGGAGGAGTACGCGAACCGCGGCGAGGACGCCTTCGTCGAGGTCGACTTCGAGGAGGCGTACGACCTCGCGGCCCGCACGTTCGTCGAGCTGGCCGAGCAGTACAGCGGCGAGTCCGGCGCGGAGCGCCTGCTCGAACAGGGGTACGACGAGCGCATCGTCGAGGAGATGGACGGCGCCGGCGTCCGGTCGATGAAGTTCCGCGGCGGCATGCCGCTGCTGGGGCTGATCAAGCTGTTCGGCCAGTACCGGAACGCCAACTCGATGGCGCTTCTGGACAACTACGTCCGCGACGTCGACGAGGACGAGGCGCTCGGCGCGATGGGGCTGGACAACTACTCGTTCCACACCGACCTGCCGCCGGGCCACACGATGGTCACCGGGCAACAGACCGTCGACTTCGACCTCGCGAACGTCGAGCACGCCGACCAGCTCGTCGTCGCGGGGATGAACTACCTCACCTCGAAGATGGCGGACTGCCACTGGCTCACCGAGGCCAAGGTGAAGGGCACGAAGCTCACCGGCATCTTCACCGACTACAACGCGACCGCCTCGAAGTGCGACGAGGTCGTCACCGTCCGCCCCGCGACCGACTCGGCGCTCTTCTTGGGCGTCGCCCGCGAGCTGATCGAAAACGACCTGTACGACCCCGAGTTCGTCCGGGCGAACACCGACCTCCCGCTCCTCGTCCGGATGGACGACACGGAGCTGCTGCGCGCGAGCGACGTCTTCGCCGACTACGAGCCGGCGGACTTATCGAAGACCGAGACGGTCGCCGACGACGAGGAGCGGCCGACGGCGGGCCGCACCGACATCGCCGACCAGGTCATCGACGAGGAGCTCCGCGAGGAGTGGGGCGACTTCGTCGTCCGCAACGAGGAGACCGGCGAGCTTGAGCCGGTCACCCGCGACGACGTGGGCGACGACTTCGACGTGCCCGCGACTATCGAGGGCGCCTTCGAGGTCGAGCTCGCCGACGGGGAAACCGTCGAGGTGCGGACCGTCTTCGACCTCATCCGCGAGCACCTCGCGGAGACGTGGGACCCCGAGAGCACCGCCGAGGTGACCGGGACGCAGCCGGAGGCGATCGAGAACCTCGCGAGCGACGTGGCCGACAACAAGCAGGAGACGCTCATCCTCACGGGGATGGGGCCGAACCACTACGCGAACGCGGACCTGAAGGACCGGGCCGTGTTCCTCGTGGCGTCGCTCACCCGCAACGTCGGCTACCAGACCGGCAACGTCGGCTCCTACTCCGGCAACTACCGCGCCGCCTACTTCAACGGGCTCGAACAGTACACGAAGGAGAGCCCGTTCGACGTCGAGGACGACCCCGACGCGGACGCGACCGTCGACCAGCGGTACGACATGCACTCGGCGCACTTCTACACCAACCTCGACAAGCCGCTGAAGGTCGACGGGGAGTACTTCCAGGGCGACTCGCACATGCACACGCCCACGAAGTCGATCTGGGTGTCCGGGTCGAACTCCATCCTCGGCAACGCGAAGGGGGCGTACAAGGTCATCGAGCGGATGCTCCGGAACGGGAAGATAGAGGCGTTCTTCACCAACGAGTGGTGGTGGACGATGACCTGCGAGTACTCCGACATCGTCTTCCCCGCCGACTCGTGGGCGGAGCACAACGTCCACGACATGACCGCCTCGGTCACCAACCCGTTCATCACGACGATGCCGGAGTCGGAGATCGACCGGATCTACGACACCCGCAACGACGCCCAACACTACAAGGGCGTCGCGGAGCGGCTGGCGGATATCACCGGCGACGACCGCTTCGTCGACTACTGGCAGTTCATCGACGAGGACGAGCACCGCGCGAAGCCGTACCTCCAGCGCATCGTCGACCACTCGAACACGGTGAAGGGGTACGACGTGGAGAACTTACTCGAGGACGCCCGGCAGGGGACGCCCGCGATCATCATGACGCGGTCGTACCCGAAGCACGTCGGCAACGAGCAGACGCTCGACGACGACCCCTGGTACACCAAGACCGGCCGGCTGGAGTTCTTCCGCGAGGAGCCGGAGTTCACCGAGGCCGGCGAGAACATCCCGCTCCACCGGGAGCCGATGGACGCGACGCCGTACGAGCCGAACGTCATCGTCGACGACAGCGACAGCCCGGTGATCGACCCCGAGACGCCGGACGACCGCGGGTGGGACGGCGACGAAGTCGAGGACACAAACGACCGGCAGGTCCGGAACGTGGTGCGCTCGCCGAACGAGCTCACCGACAGCAGCCACCCGCTCAACGACCTCGACCAGGGGTACGAGTACGTGTACATGACGCCGAAGTACCGCCATGGCACCCACTCGTTCGGCAGCGACCTCCCGAACATCGCGGTGTGGTGGTCGAACTTCGGCGACATGACCCGCCGCGACCAGCGGCAGCCGTACTTCGGCGAGGGGTACATCGAGATGAACCCCGCCGACGCGCTCGCGGAGGGGCTCACCGACGGCGACTACGTGTGGGTCGACGCCGACCCGCAGGACCGCCCGTACCCCGACTGGGAGGCGAGCGACGACTCCTACGACGTCGCCCGCGCGATGATGCGCGTCCGGTTCCAGCCGAGCCTCCCGCAGGGGGTCACCCGCAGCTGGATGAACGTGACCAACGCCTCCCACAAGTCGGTGGCGGCGACCGAGAGCCGCGACGACGGGATGGCGAAGGCCGAGGACACCAACTACGTCGGGATGTACCGGCAGGGGGGCCACCAGTCGGCGACGACGACGTGGCTCCGCCGCACGTGGCTCACCGACACGATGCCGCGGAAGAACCTCGCCGGGCTCAACCTCGACGACGGGTTCGAGCCCGACGTCCACGCCGCCAACGGCGCGCCGAAGGAGGCGTTCGTGAAGGTCGAGAAGGCCGCGGACGGCGGCGTCGACGGCGAGGGCGACTGGCGCCCGGTCGAGGAGGGCGTCCGCCCGACGAACGAGGACGAACGGATGGAAGAGTACCTCGCGGGCGGCTTCGTCGGCCGCTCGGAGTCCGACTGACCGACCACACACCGACACCACCACACCAGACCAATGGCAACCGTCTACAACTGGCAGATCGGCCGCGAGATGGAGTACCCCTACGCCGAGAACCGCCCGGACCGACAGTGGGGGGCCGTCTTCGACCTCAACAAGTGTATCGCCTGCCAGACGTGTACGCTCTCGTGTAAGACCACCTGGACCCACGGCGAGGGTCAAGAGCACATGTTCTGGAACAACGTCGAGTCGAAGCCGTACGGGGCCCACCCGCTCGGCTGGGACCAGGAGATCTTAGACCGACTCGGCGTCCAGGAGTGGGGCTCCGACGGGGTCTACGACGGCGACACCATCTGGGAGGCGAACGACGTCGACTGGGAGGAGACGAGCCCGACCGAGGAACACGTCGCCAACGAGGGCCACGTCGCGAGCTACATGCCCGACGACGCCGACTGGGCGCACCCGAACCTCGGCGAGGACGAGCCCGCGGGCGAGGCGTTCGCGGGCGACACCCACATCGAGGGCGAGGAACACCCGATGTGGTTCTTCTACCTCCCGCGGGTGTGTAACCACTGTACGTACGCGGGCTGTGCCGGCTCCTGTCCGGTCCAGGCGATCTACAAGCGCCAGGAGGACGGGATCGTCCTCATCGACGAGGAGAGCTGTCAGGCGCAGCTCCAGTGCGTCCAGGCGTGCCCGTACAAGAAGTCGGTGTTCAACCAGGCGAAGGGGAACTCCCAGAAGTGCGTCGGCTGTTACCCCAAGGTCGAGCAGGGGCTCGTCCCGCAGTGCTTCGAGAACTGCCTCGGGAAGATCCGCCAGCACGGCTGGGTGAACCCGCCGGAGGAGGCGGACCCGACCAACCCGATCGACTACCTCGTCCACGAGGCCGAGGTGGCGCTGCCGCTGTACCCGCAGCTGGGCCTGGAGCCGAACGTCTACTACATCCCGCCGATCAACGTCCCGGACGACTACCTCTTCCAGATGTTCGGGCCCGGCGTCGAGGAGGCCAAGGAGACGTACCGCCGCGCCCGCGACGGCCGCGCCGACCAGCGCAAGCTCCGCGGCCTGCTCCACCTGATGGGCAGCACGGAGTGGCGCATCGAGGAGTTCGAGGTGACCGAAGACCAAGCGATCGGCTACGACGCCGACGGCCGGACCGTCGCGAAGGTCCCGATGGAGGAACCGCGCGCCGAGCGCCCCAAGTTCGAGCAGGGGGTCGACGCCTACCGACTCGACGTGACGTGATCCATCCATGAGCGATACCGACGCGACCCACGACGATCCGCCCGCGGGCTGGGGCGGGGACCTCTCCCCCGCCTCGGAGCGCGACGTCCACCGCGGGCGGCTCTACGAGGCGCTGGCGACTGCGTTCGACCGCCCGCGGGGAACCGCGGCCGACGCAGAGCGCGACCCGGACCCGACCGTGCTCGGGGAGGTGATCGCCGAGGCGGCCACGGCCGCTCGGATCTGACCGGCGCCGCCGCGGCGGTGGCCGACCGCCTCCCGGACGACCCGACGGCGCTCGAACGCACGTTCGCGCGGACGTTCGGCGTCGAGACCGACGGCGCGGTCGACCGCTACGAGGTGGCGTACGCGCCCGGCGGCGTCACGGTCAACACCGACCGGATGGCGGACGCCGCCGGATTCTACCGGGGGTTCGGCCTGGAGAACGCCGACGGCGCGCGCGACCGCGCCGACGCGATATCGGTCGAACTGGAGTTCTGCTCGCACCTCGCGGCCCAGCGCGCGTACCTCCGCGAGGAGGGCGACGAGACGGGCGTCGAGCGCGTCACGGACGCGACGGCCGCGTTCGTCGAGGACCACGTCGGCCGGTGGGTGCCGCGGTTCGCGGCCGACGTGCGCGAGGCGGCCGACGGGGGCCCGTTCCCCGCGCTCGCGGACGTGCTGGAGGCGTTCGTCGACCGGGAGGCCGACCGCTTCGGCGTCGACCCCGAGGTGTTCGAGGCGCGGCCCGACGGCCCGGTCGAGAGCCTGACCGGCGTCGACACCGACGCCGACGGGCGGCTGAACGTCAGCTGCGGCGCCGGCGGCGGCGCCGACGCGAGCGGGCCGGCCGACCACCCGGCGGCGACCGGCTGCGGCGCCGCCGGCCGCGAGAACTTCACCGGCTCGCCCGGCCAGCGCGCCGCGACGCCGACCGCGGGCCGGGGGACGCCCGAACCGAGCGACGGGGCGTCGGAACGGCCGGGTGGCACCCCCGATCCGGAGGAAGAAGGAACCGCCGGCGCCGCGGACGACGGCGACGACGCGTCGGCCGACGAGCGTTCGGCATCCGAGGGGCTCCCGAGCGAGCCGCCGTCGGGGTGAGCGCCGCGAAAGTCCGTGCTACTCACCCGCATGGTAACGAACTTTTAAGTTAAACCGATTGGATAGCATATAAATGCGATGACACGGCCCACCCGGCAACGGGATCACGACCGGCAGCGCGTGGGGGACGAGGACGCCGAGGAAGCGGAGATAGACATCGAGGACGTCGACGAGTTAGACCCCGAGGACTTCGATCCGGAGGACCTCACCCGGACGGCCGACGGGGAGCTGATACACGAGGAGACGGGGATGATCATCGAGGACGAGCAGATCGATCCCGGCCCGGAGTGGCGCGCGTTCAACCACTCGGAGCGGCAGGAGAAGTCGCGCGTCGGCGCCCCGACGACGAAGACGATGCACGACAAGGGGCTGACGACGACCATCGACTGGAAGGACAAGGACGCCTACGGCCGCTCCATCTCCTCGAAGAAGCGGTCGCAGATGCACCGCTTACGGAAGTGGCAGGAGCGAATTCGGACGAAGGACGCGGGCGAGCGCAACCTCCAGTTCGCGCTCTCGGAGATCGACCGCATGGCCAGCGCGCTCGGCGTGCCGCGCTCGGTGCGCGAGGTGGCGTCGGTGATCTACCGACGGGCCCTGAACGAGGACCTCATCCGGGGGCGCTCGATCGAGGGCGTCTCCACCGCGGCCCTGTACGCCGCCTGTCGCAAGGAGGGGATCCCCCGCAGCCTCGAGGAGATCTCGGAGGTCTCGCGGGTCGACCGCAAGGAGATCGGCCGGACGTACCGCTACATCTCCCAGGAGCTCGGCTTAGAGATGCGGCCGGTCGACCCGAAGAAGTACGTCCCGCGCTTCTCCTCGGAGCTGGAACTCTCCGAGGAGGTCCAGTCGAAGGCCAACGAGATCATCGAGACGACCGCCGAGCAGGGCCTCCTCTCCGGGAAGTCGCCCACCGGCTACGCCGCCGCCGCCATCTACGCCGCGTCGCTGCTCTGTAACGAGAAGAAGACCCAGCGGGAGGTCGCCGACGTGGCGCAGGTCACCGAGGTCACCATCCGCAACCGGTACCAAGAGCAGATCGAAGCGATGGGCATCCACAGTTAGGCGGCCTCGGTCCCGCGGTCCCTCTACTTTCCCCTCTCTGCCGTTCTGAACGGCGCCCGCGCCGGAAACGTTCAAGCCGGTGCGCCGCCAACGCCGATCCGAATGCGGCTCGACGAGTTCATCGAGTTCGAGGCGAACGAGCGCGCCGAGCGGCGGCGCCTCGCCGCGGAGAAGGACTACGGCATCCTCGATCACCTCGACTCCTTCGAGCGGCGCTTCGACGAGCACGTCTCCGACGACGCCGTGGTCGGCAGCGTCTCGCCCTCCATCTTCGTCGGCCGCGCGGACTACCCGAACGTCTCGACGGGCCTGCTCTCGCCGGTCGGACGCGAGGAGCGCGCGGAAGCGTTCGAGACCTCCGCGGCGTGGTACGACGAGGGCGTCTCGATTTCGGACGTGTTCGACCGCCGGACCAGCCTGCTCAACTCGACCCGCGGCGTCGACGTCGCGGACGCGGGCGCGACGAGCGGGGCGAAGTCGGTCGGCACGGGGGGCGGCCCGGCCGAGAGCGTCCACGACGCGTGGGACGGCTGGCTGGGCGTCCAACGCGAGGTCGCGATCGCGGACCGCCCGGTCGACGTGGAGATCGGGCTCGACGGCCGCCCGGACCTCGACTTCGAGGTGGGGACGGAGGACATCAAGACGCCGACCGGGCCGCGCGCCGCCGCGCAGCGGGCCGACCTCGGCGAGAACCCGCACGTGCCGCGCCCGGTGAAGAAGACGCTCGAAGACGACGACTGGCGCGCCGAGGGCGCGATGACGTACCTCTACCGCCGCGGGTTCGACGTGTACGAGATCAACACGATCCTCTCGGCGGGCGCGCTGGGGCGCGGCGAGAACCGCCGGCTCGTCCCGACGCGCTGGTCGATCACGGCCGTCGACGACACGGTCGGCCAATTCCTCCGCGGCTCGATCCGCGACAACCCCGCGGTCGATCGGATCGAGGTCCACCGCAACGAGTACCTCGGCAACGCCTTCTGGGTGATCTTGGTCCCGGGGCGCTGGGAGTACGAGCTCGTCGAGATGAAGTCGCCCGGCTCCATCTGGAACCCCGACCCCGAAGCGGGGGTGTACCTCGCGGCCGCCAGCGAGGGGCGCGAGGGCCGGACCGGCTACGTCGAGGAGACGGCAGGCGCCTACTACGCGGCCCGGCTCGGCGTCTTAGAACACCTCGACGACCGCGGTCGGCAGGCGAAGGCGCTCGTCTTACGCCACGTCTCCGACGACTACTGGGGCCCGGTCGGCGTCTGGCAGGTGCGCGAGGCCGTCCGGAACGCGTTCGACGGCGAGTTCGGGGCCGCCGAGACGTTCGGCGAGGCGGTCCGCGGCGTCGCCGACCACCTCCCCGTCTCGCTGAGGCGCCTCCGCCGGAAGTCGACGCTCGCGGCCGGGCTCCAGGCGAACCTCGCGGACTTCGTCGACGCGGACTGAGCCGCGGACCCCTCGCCCCGATCGCTTTAGTCGCGCCGTCGAGTGGACGGCACATGGTCTCTCTCGTCCCCGCGTTCGGCGGCGTCCCCGGCGGTCCGGAGCTGGTAATCATCATGATCATCGCCGTGCTCCTCTTCGGCGTGCCGCTCGTCCTCGTCGCGGGCGCGGTGGTGTACCTCACGACGCGCTCCGACGACGGAGGTGCGGACGCCGACCGGATCGCCGAACTGGAGGCGGAGGTCGAGCGCCTCCGCGAGCAGGTGGGCGACGATGGGGACAAGCTTGAGGAGGAAGAGGAGAGCTCGTGAGCGGCCGAAACGGTCGGCGCGTGCCTGCGAGGTCGCCTTGCGGCCGAGCAGCACGCGCGAGGGAGTCGGTGGCCCGGAGCGAAGCGGAGGGCCAGCGACGAGGCTGGGGAGGCGTGAGGCCGCGGTGCTGTGCGGGGCGGGACTCGAAGGGGCAGTCGCGAGGGCGCCGCAGACGACGTAAGCACCGCAGGGAGCGAACGGAGTGAGCGACCGAGGAGCGCAGCGAGTGTGCGGCGCCCTCGCGACTGGGGCTTCGGAGGCGTTGATACCGATTATCGACTTATAAACAGACACATATAGCCGAGCGGCTGGGGCTTCGAGGGTGTCAGCACTGTCTACGAGGTCAATCAATTATAAGTAGATGACAGGGAAACGAGGTCGCTTCCCACGGCCGTCCGCTCAGTCCTCGGCCCAGTAGTACAGCTCCTCGCGGGGCGCGTCGCAGTTCGGGCAGTTCGCGGGGAGCTGGTCGCCGATCTCGCCCATCTCGCCGCACTCCCAACAGCGCCACATGACGTACGCGGTGCCGAACACGTCGCGCGCGTCGGTGAGCGTCAGCGTGTCCGTGCCCGACGGCGACGCGACGTAGAAGCCGTCGTCGTCGACCCCGCGGATCGAGCCGAGCCGCTCTCCGTCCTCGTTGTACACCGCCTGTCCGATGCTCACGTCGGCGAATACGGGTTCTTCGGAGGCCATACGCGACCGTACGTGTTTATCACTTATAATTGTGATAGTAGGTGGCACGACGCGGACGAGATATGGGACCACTACTCGATGGAGAACACCGTCAAAGCCCCAGCCGGGAGGACTCGCGCGGCTTGCTGTGCTCCTCGTTACTCGCTCCGCTCGTTCCTGCGGTGCTTACTGCGCCGTGCTTCGTCCTCCCGACTGCCCCTTCGAGTCCCGCCCCTCACCGCACAGCACCGCGGCCTCACGCCTCCCCAGCCTCGTCAGTCGCCGTCGCTCCGCTCGGCGACTGACTCCCTCGCGCGCGCTGCTCGGCCGCAGCGCGGCCTCGCAGGCGCGCGCCACCGCCGTTCCTGCGGGTAAGCACCGGGAATCTTCGTCAGGAGAACCGAACCGCGCCTCGCTCAGGCGACCGGGGTGCGCTCGACGACCGTCCCGTCGACGGTCGGGTACTGCTCGACGATCTCGCCCTCGTCTAAGTCGCCGTCCTCGACCATTTCTTCGAGCAACCACCACGCCACCTCGACGTGGTTCGACTTCACCGTGTAGAACTCCTCGGGAACGCCGAGCGCCTCGAACCGCTCGGGGTCGGCGAATGCCTTCCCGTAGACCAGGGTCCCGTCGTCGGTCACCTCGTCGAACTCCCGGCGGATGTTCCGCGCCATCCGCTTGAGGCGGTTCCGGTGCTGGGCGGCGTCTTTAAACACCGACGTACAGAAGTACACCTTCTCGTGGCTCGCCATCTCCTCGAGGATGGCGTCGTCCTTCGACCCCTCGACGGCGGACATGTGGCCCTCCTGGAGCTCGAACCCCTCCTCTTGCATCCGGCGGTAGTTCCCGTCGGACATCTCGAACTCGTTGATGTTACAAAAGTCCGCGGCGCCCTCGTCTAAGAACTCCAGGAACTCCGGTTCCGCGCGGATGCCGGGGATCTCGAAGGCGGGCGTGAGCCCCTCCTCGCGGGCGATGTGGAGGATCTCCTCCCACTCGGTGCCGTGCATGTCGCCCCACATCTCCAGCGGCGGGTGGAAGCGGATCTCGTCGAGGCCCGCCTCCGAGAGGCGACGCATGTTCTCGCGGCCGCCGGTGATCCCGGTGTAGAGGTGGGTGTGGTGGTCCTCGCCGAACTCGTCTTTCAGGAGTTCGAGGTACCGGGTCGTCTTCGCCATCGCCTCCTGCGGCTCGCCGCCGGTGATCGAGGTGCCGAGCGCGCTCATGCGCTTTGCCTCCTCGATCACGTCCTCGTCCGACTCGACTTTCCGCTCGTTGGCGTACACGTCGGTGACGTTCTTCCGGTTCTCTCCGAGGGGGCAGTAGAAGCAGTCCCGCTGGTCGCAGTACCCGTAGACGAAAAGCACCATCTTCCCGCCCTTGGCGCACTGTTCACAGCCCTTGGAGATCATCTACCCCCCTCTACCGGCCGCGACGTGAAAAAGCGTGCGAAGCGCGGAGTCGGGCGAGAGCGGTTGTCACGGCGACGTGACGGAGCGAGCGGGCGGCGGTCCGACCCGCTCGAACACAAAGTATGTACCCCCGCCGCCGTCAGTGACGGCCATGAACCGAGACCCGACCGCCGAGCACGACGCCGAGAACAGCGACGCGAGCGACGCCGTCACCCGTCGCCGGGCGCTCGCGGCGGGCGGGGCGGTCGGCCTCGCGAGCCTCGCCGGCTGTACCGCGTTCGAGGTGGCCACCGGCGAGGGGCCGGCGGAGTTCGCGGCCGGCACGGCCACGGTCGCCGACGCCACGCTCTCGGAGAGCGGGTACGAGCTCAACGAGGTCTCGGAGGAGACCCTCTCTCGGGAGGTCGAGGCGGCCGGGCAGACCCGCGAGGTCCGCGTGACGAACACGGTGGCCGAGTACGACAAGGCCGTCGAGCTGTTCGGCGAGCGCTACCAGGCCGCCGTCTTCGCCGCGGTGACGACGCCGCAGATCGAGGTGCTCGGCGAGGCGCTGAACCCGATCGCGGAGTTCAGCACCCGCGAGCGCGCCGAGCTCATCCTGAGCCGCTTCGAGGGCGTCGGCGACCTCGAACGCGGCTCGGAGTACTCGACCGAGGTCCTCGGCTCGGACGCCGGGGTCGTCGTGTACACGGCCGACGCGGAGATCGAGGGCACGGGCGTGACCACCGAGCTGGAGCTCCACATCGGCGAGCCGGTCGGCGTCGGCAGCGACTTCGTCCTCCCGCTCGCGGCGTACCCGAGCGCGTTCAGCGACGGCGAGAACGTCCGCCGGATGATGAACGGGATCGAACACGAGCCGAACGAAGAGAACTGACGGGCGCGGCGGCGCGGGGCGACGCGCACAAACGCGGCCGCGCGCATCGGCCGCGCGGGCCGACGCGGTCGCCGGGTTCGACGCGAGCGAGCCGAGCCGAAAACATATGCCGTCCCCCCGCGTAGCCTCGACCGATGCTGCTCGTCCTCTGCGTCGACCTCGACGACGACCTCGGCCGCAAGACGGGGATCCCCAGCCCCGTCATCGGCGACGAGGACGTCACGGAGGCCGCGGTCGCGCTCGCGACCGCCGACCCGGAGGACTCCGACGTGAACGTCCTCTTCCAGGGCGTCAACGTCCACGACGAGCTCGCCGCGGAGGGCGAGGCCGTCGAGGTCGCGGCCGTCACCGGCGTCGACGGCCCCGACGTGAAGGCGAACCGCGCCGTCGGCCAAGAGGTCGACCGTGTCCTCGCCGAGCTGTCGACCGGCGAGGAGGTGTCGGCCGTCGTGATCACCGACGGCGCCCAAGACGAGTCCGTCCTCCCCGTGATCCGGTCGCGGATGCCGATCGACGGGATGCGCCGCGTCGTCGTCCGCCAGGCGCAGGACCTCGAGTCGCTGTACTACACGATCAAGCAGGTCCTCGCGGACCCGGAGACGCGCGGGACGATCCTCATCCCGCTGGGCGTGCTCCTCCTCATCTACCCGCTCGTCGTCGTCGCGAACCTCTTCGACGTCGCCGGCGCGGCCGTGCTGGGGATCCTCTCCGGCGCCGTCGGCCTCTACTCGCTGTTCCGCGGGCTGGGGCTCGAAGAGAGCGTCGACGGCGCCGCCGAGAGCGTCCGCAACGTGTTGTACACCGGCCGCGTGACGCTCGTCACCTACGTCGTCGCGCTCGCGCTGATCGTCGTCGGCGGCGTTCAGGGGGTCGACACCGTCGACACGGTCCGGACCGCGCTGGGGAGCCCGCTCGCCGCCGGCACCGCCCTCGCGGCGTTCGTCCACGGGTTCGTCCAGTGGCTCGGCGTCGCGGGCGTCACCTCCAGCCTCGGCCAGATCACCGACGAGTACCTCGCCGGTCGGTTCCGGTGGCGCTACCTCAACGCCCCCTTCTACGTGGCCTCAATCGCCGTCGTGCTGTTTGCGGTCTCCGGGTTCTTCCTCCCGGACGCGCCGGGCGTGACGGCGCTCGGCCTCTCGGAGCTGGCGTTGGCGCTCGCGGCGGGGACGCTCATCGGCGTGTTGAGCACGCTCGCGTTCGCGGTCGCGGAGTCGCAGCTCCCGTCCGCGGAGCCGGTGTGAGGCGGGGAGAAAGCAGGCGTCCGTCGCCTACCGCGGCGTCCAGGAGTCGCACGCCTCCATGTCGTCCATCAGCTCGTCGTAGTGCGCGCAGTAGGGGCGCATCCCGTCCGCGGAGCCGGTGTGAGGCGGGGAGAAAGCAGGCGTCCGTCGCCTACCGCGGCGTCCAGGAGTCGCACGCCTCCATGTCGTCCATCAGCTCGTCGTGGTGCGCGCAGTAGGGGCGCATCCCGTCCTCGGTCCGGACGTAGTCGAACTTCTCGCAGTTGCCGCAGTAGGCGTCTCCCGGCCCGTCGCGCGCGGCGGGGGAGCCGGGCGAGGGGGTCGACGGCGAGGCCGGTCCCTCCGAGCCCGGGCCGTCGAGCGGGGAGCTGATGTCGGTCTCGGCGCTGCCGCCGTCGCTCACGCCCGCCGAGCCGGGGGTGGGGGCGCCGCCAGTCCCCGACCGGCCCGCCCCGGACGGTCCCGTGCCGTTCGACCGGTCGCCCGCGGCGGAGCGGCCGTTCGACCGACCGCCGGAGCGGTCGGACGCCCCGGGGGCGGCCGTCGCACCCGATCCGTTCGTCGCACCCGATCCGTTCGTCGCTCCGGTGCCGGCCGCCGCGCCGGCGGGGTCTCGATCGGCCGGGCGGGACGCGCCGCGTGCCGGTCGGTCCGCGTCGTCGGGGCGGTTCGTCTGCGTCTCGACCTCGCCGTCGGGGGTGCCGCCGAGGAGGCCGACGCCGCCGGGGCCGTTCAGCTGGTCGCGGGGGACCTCGACCACCTTCGTCTCCCCCTTGTGGGTCACCTCCATCGAGACGGTGCCGCCGGGGTCGTTGCGGGTCTTGAAGTTGGCGACGCCGACGAACACGCTCCACAGCGTCGTCGCGGCGCCGAGGAAGTAGACGCCCGCGGTCGGGAGGGTGAGGTCGGTCAGCTCCGGGCGCGGCCCGCCGACCCACTGCTGGGGGTACGCGTGGGCGAACAGGGCCACGCCGAGACACATGACGGCCGCGCCGACCGCCGCCGCGGCGTAGGTGTTGCGGTCGGCCGGGAGGACGGCCATCACGCCGAGCAACACGAGCGGGACGCCGACGCCGCCGAGGATCCCGCCGACCTCCCTGGCGGTTCCCGACGAGAACCCCGACGGCATCGCCACCTCGGCCGCCACGAGGATCCCCGCGACGACGAGCAGCGCGCCCGCGACGAACGACCCCACACCGAGGTACAGCCGACGCGGGTCGACCCCGGAGCGCCCCCGTCCACCGTACGCCTCCGAGAGACTGGTCATGGGCGGGGTACGTCGTCCACCGTGAAAACAGTACGTCAGACGATCACCCGCGGGGCGGGCGAGCGCGCGCCGTCCGACGGCGGCGACCGCTCGTGAACGCACCGCGCTGTCGGGCCAACGGTCGGGCTCAAGCGTGGGGCGAGAGGCGAAAGCCGGAGAGACGGCCGGCGTCGGCGACCGGAGGCGCGAGATGCGAGCGTCGCCACCGGATTTATCAGTTCCAGACGTGATTGTTCGTCAATTGGTGGCACAGATGGAGCCGATAACCGACTCGATCCGCGTCCTGTACGTCGACGACGAGCCGGAGTTCGCAGAGATGGCCGCGACCTTTCTCAGACGCGAGGACGACCGGTTCGAGGTCGAGATCGTGTCCAGCGGGACCGAGGGGTCGGCCAGGCTGGCCGACGAGTCGTTCGACTGCGTGATCTCCGATTACGACATGCCGGGACAGAACGGGATCGAGTTCCTGGAGACCGTCCGCGACGACCACCCCGACCTCCCGTTCATCCTCCACACCGGCAAGGGGAGCGAGGAGGTCGCCAGCGACGCGATCTCGGCCGGCGTCACCGACTACATCCAGAAGTCCGGAAGCGCCGATCAGTACGCGCTGCTCGCCAACCGGATCCTGAACGCCGTCGAGGCGCACCGGTCGCGGCGCATCGCGGCGGAACGGACGCGGCGGTTGGAGACGCTCATCAGCAACCTGCCGGGGATGGTGTACCGGTGTCGGAACGAGCCGGGGTGGCCGATGGAGACCGTCAGGGGCGAAGTCGAGGACCTCACCGGGCACAGCGCCGGCGCGATCGAGGGCGACGACGGGGTCGTCTGGGGCGAGGACATCCTCCACCCGGACGACAGAGAGGAGATGTGGGCGACCGTTCAGGCGGAGCTTTCCGCGGGCGACACCTTCGAGGTCACCTACCGCATCGTCACCGAGGACGGCGAGACGAGGTGGATGTGGGAGCGCGGGCGGGGCGTGTACGCGGACGACGGCGAACTGGACGCCCTGGAGGGGTTCATCACCGACATCACCGAACGGAAACAGCGAGAGCAGGAGCTCGCGAAAAGCGAGTCCCGGTACCGGACGCTCGCGGAGAACTTCCCGAACGGCGGCGTCTTCTACGTCGACCGCGAGTTCCGGTACCAGATCGTCTCCGGGAGCGGCTTCGACCCGCTCGACACCGACCCCGACGACATCGTGGGGCGCAGCGTCTCCGAGGTCGAGCGGTTCTCCGAGGAGCTTATCGAGACGATCGAGGCGGTCCACGAGGCGACGCTGGCCGGAGCGTCGGAGCGCGTCGAGGTGCCCTACGAGGACCGGGTGTTCGAGATACGGACGGCGCCGGTCCGCGAGGACGGCGACGTCGTCGCCGGGCTCCACATCGCGCGGGACATCACCGAGCGGCGGGAGCGCGAGGAGGAGCTCCAGCGACAGAACGAGCGCCTAGAGAAGTTCGCGCGGGTCGTCAGCCACGACCTCCGGAACCCGCTGAACGTGGTCGAAGGGCGGCTCGAACTGGCCCGGTCCGAGTGCGACAGCGACCAGCTCGTCGAGGCCGAGCAGGCGCTCGAACGCGGGCAGGCGCTCGTCGACGACCTGCTGTCGCTGGCGCGCGAGGGGAAGGTCGTCACCGAGACCGAGCCCGTGCCCCTGGAGGAGGTGGTCGAGGGGTGCTGGGCGGGCGTCGAGACCGGCGACGCGACGCTGAACGTCGACGCCGATCGCGCGGTGATGGCCGACCGGGGGCGGCTGAAACAGCTCCTCGAGAACCTGATCCGGAACGCCATCGACCACGTCGGTCCGGAGGTGACCGTCGAGGTCGGGCGCCTCGCGGACGGGTTCTACGTCGCGGACGACGGCCCCGGGATCGCCGCGGCCGACCGGGAGGCAGTGTTCGAGTCGGCGTACTCGACGGTGCCGGACAACACCGGATTCGGGCTGGCGATCGTCGGCGAGATCGCGGACGCGCACGGCTGGGACGTGACCGTCACGGAAAGCGCGGCCGGCGGCGCGCGGTTCGAGATCACCGGGGTCCGGTTCGCCGCGTAGGCCCGGCGCGCGCCGCTCAGACCAGCGCGTCGACGTCGACGTGGTCGCCGAGCAGCTCCGCCATCCGGTCGACGGTGCGGACGTCGCGCGTGCGGCCGCCGCGGACGACCTCCTCGGCGCGGTCGATGGCCGTGACCGTGTCGGTGTTCACGGCGAGGACGGGCTTGCCGGCGTCCGCGGCCTTGCCCAGCACCGCGCCCGAGGGGCGGTGGCCGCCGGTCAAGACGAGGCAGGCGACGCCGGAGGCGTCGAGCGCCGCGGTCTGGACGTCGGCGCGGTCGCCGCCGGTGATGACCGCGGCGTCGCGGGCGCGCCGGAAGTAGCGCAGCGCCTCGTCGCCGCCCATCGCGCCGACGAGGAAGCGCTCGACGAACGCGTCGGTGGGCGCGTCCGTGAGCAGCTCGGCGCCCAGCTCGTCGGCCAGCTCGCCGACGGTGACGCCGGCGAGCTCCTTCTCGTACGGCAGCGCGCCGAAGACCGTGATCCCCCTCGATTCGAGGAACGGGATCCCGTCCTGGTCGAGCGACTCGAAGGCGTCGTCGGACACCTTGTTGAACACGACGCCGGCGAGGCGGTCGCCGAACGCGTCGGCGGCCGCCAACACCTCGTCGAGGTCGTTCGGCGAGTCGTAGTCGGCGACGAGCACCACCCGCGCGTCGAGCAGCTCCGCGACGTCGACGTCGGTGAGGTCGACGACGCCGCCGGTCGTCCAGCTGCCGCCGCCCTCGACGAACACCTGGTCGTTGTCGGCGGCGATCCCCTCGTACTCCTCGCGGATCCGGTCGCGTAAGGCGTCGGGGTCCTCGGTGCCGCGGACCGCGCCCTCGACGAACGTCGGCGAGTAGACGACGGGCTCCATCTGGTGCATCTCGGCGTCCAAGCCGAGCACCTCGCGGGCGAGCATGGGGTCCTGGTCGAGCGTCTTGCCGACGTTCGACTGGAGCCGCGTGCCCTTCGGTTTCATGTAGCCGACGCTGCGGTCGCGGTCGGCCGCGAGCCGCGCTAAGGCGACGGTGATCGCTGTCTTTCCGGCGCTGTCTCCGGTCGCGGTGACGAGTGTGGTGGGTGTGTCAGTCATCGGTGGGTGCCTCCGGGTCGGTGGCTTCGGGGTCGAGTGCCTCCGGGTCGACGGTGAGTCTCACGTCGACGGCGGCGGCGTTCGTGCCGCCGTCGTCGTCGGGCAGTGCGACGAGGGGGTTGATGTCGAGTTCGAGGATGGCCGGGAAGTCGGTGACCAGCTGCGAGAGCCGGCCGATCGTCTCGATCACGGCGTCGACGTCGACCGGGTCGCGGCCGCGGGCGCCCCGCAGCAGCGGCGCCGACTGGATCTCCTCGGTCATCTCGCGGGCCTCGGGCTCGGAGACGGGCGCGACGCGGAAGGTGGTGTCCTCCATCACCTCCACGAAGATGCCGCCGAGCCCGAACATCAGCAGCGGGCCGAACTGCGGGTCGCGGTTCATGCCGACGATGGTCTCGACGCCGTCGTCTAAGTCGACCATCTCCTGTACCTGGACGCCGAGGACGGTCGCGTCCGGCTGGTAGTTGCGGGCGCGGGTGACGAGGTCCTCGTAGGTGTCGGCCACGTCCGCGTCGGCGACGCCGACGGCGACGCCGCCGATGTCGGACTTATGGAGGATGTCCGGCGAGACGATCTTCATCACCACGTCGCCGTCGACGCGCTCGGCGACCTCGCGGGCGCGCTCCGGCGAGTCGACGATCTCGCCGTCGGGCGTGGGGATGCCGTACGCGTCGAGGAGGTCCATCGCCTCGACGCCCAGGCGGTTGTCGTCGCGGTCGCGTACCGTGGCGAGGATCTCGCGAGCGCGCTCGCGGTCGACGTCGAACTCCATGGGCGGCGCGTACTCGCGGGCCTTGATGTCGCGGTAGCGCGCGAGCGTCGCGAGGCTGTCGATGGCGCGCGCGGGGTCGAAGTAGCAGGGGATCCCCTTCGCCTGGAGCTGCTGTTTCGGCTCGCGGGTCCGGTCGCCGCCCATCAGGCAGGCCGCGACGGGCGCGTCCATCTCCTCGCTGACGGCCTCGATCGCGTCCGCGAGGTCGCCGAAGTCGATCGTCGCCGTCGGCGCGGCCAACACGAGGGCCGCGCCGACGTTGTCGTCCTCGACGGTGATCTCCAGCGCCTCGCGGAACCGCTCGACGTCGGCGTCGCCGATCACGTCGACCGGGTTGTGGATGTTCGCCTCCTCCGGCATCGACGCCGCGAGCGCGTCGCTGGTCTCGCGGGTGAACGACGCCATGTCGAGGTCGGCGTCGCCCACCGCGTCGGTCGCCATCACGCCGGGGCCGCCGGCGTTGGTGACGACCGCGACGCTGTCGGTGTCGGGCAGCGGCTGGCTCCCCAGGATGCCCGCCGAGTCGAACAGCTCGTCGACCGACTCGGCGCGGATGACGCCCGCCTGGTCGAGGCCGGCCTCGTACGCCTTGTCGGAGCCGGCGAGGGTGCCGGTGTGCGAGGAGGCCGCCTGCGCGCCCGCGCTCGTCCGGCCGGACTTCACGGCGACGATGGGGGTGTCCTGAGTGGTCTCGCGGGCGGTCTCGATGAACTCGCGGCCGTCCTCGATCCCCTCCAGGTAGCCGATGATCACGTCGGTCTCCTCGTCGTCTCCCCAGTGGTCGACGAAGTCCGTCTCGTCTAAGACCGCCTTGTTGCCGAGCGAGACCACGTCCTTGAACCCGATCCCGTTGTCGTTGGCCCAGTCGAGGACCGCGGTGACGAACGCGCCGGACTGGCTCATGAAGGAGAGCCCGCCGGGGAGCGCGTTCTCGGGGCCGAACGTCGCGTTCATCCCCGAGGGCGTCGACATGATCCCCAGGCTGTTGGGGCCGACGAGGTTCAGGTCGTACTCGTCGGCTAGCTCCGCGAGGCGACGCTCCCTCGCCGCTCCGTCCTCTCCCGTCTCGCCGAACCCGGCGGTGATCACGACGACGTTGCGGACCCCCGCCTCGCCGCACGCCTCGATGGCGTCCAAGACGATCGAGGGGGGCACGACGATCACGGCCACGTCGGCGTCCGCGTCGGCGACGTCGTCGACGCAGGGCGTGCCGAGCACCTCGTCGTAGTTCGGGTTGACGGGGACCGTGTCGCCGTCGAAGTCGTCGAGGAGATTCGACGTGACGGCGCGGCCGACGGCCCCCTCGCGGGTGGTGGCGCCGACGACGGCGACCCGGTCCGGGTCGAACAGCTCGTTGAGCGTACCCATCAACGCGGGAGTACGCGAAGCGCCGGCTTAAGATCGGTGGGAGGTTCTTCGAAATCGAATCCAACGGTGAACGATCGATCGGGTTTCGGTCAGCCGTCCGTCGATCCCGGCGACGCCTCGGGAGACGCGTCGGACCCGTCCACCCCGCCGTCCGCGGCGGACGCGGCGACGGCTCCACCGTCGCCGTCGGACTGGGAGACCGCCTCGGAGCCGGAGACCGGCGCCGTCGACCCGCGGTCCATCCCGGCCGCCGACGGGCTGACCGGCGCGGCCGCCGGGTGCCCCCGCTCCGCCACCGAGAAGGAGGGCTCGCAGTCGGCGTCGGGGACGCTGATCGTCACCTCGTTGCCGTCGGGGCCGGGGTCGAACGCGAGGTCCCCGCCGGAGCGGTCCGCGATCCAGTAGACGAGCCACAGCCCCATCCCGCCGGTGTGTCTGAGGTCGTCCATCTTCCACCGGTCGGTGATGGGGTCCCGCTCGGCCGCCGGGATCGGCGGCGCGTCGTCCCGGACCGCGATCTCGACGCGGTCGCCGGGCGCCGTGACCTCGATCTCGACCGTCGCCGTCCCCTCCGCGTGTTCGATCGCGTTCTCGATCAGCTCGGCGATCGCGTAGTCGAGTTCGGGGTGCGTGAACGCCCGCGCGTCCTCGGGACAGGTGACGGAGACGTCGGCGGGCGAGTCGCTCGGGTCCCCCACGGCGTCCGCCACCGCGCGCTCGACGAGGGGGGCGACCCGGAGCCGCTGCGGCGGCTCGTGTTGCCGCAGGAGGTCGATCACGCCGCGCTGCTTCTCCGCTGTCGTCAACAGGTCGTCCGCGACGCGGCGAACCGTCTCGGCGTGGTCGATCAGGTCGGCGGCGAGGCCGGCGAGGTCGACGTCGGCCGCCTCCCCGTCGCCGGACGGCACGGCGTCGTCGACCCGCTCGGCGATCCGCTCCGCGGTGCCGTCGACGATGTTCATGTCGTTGCGGATCGTGTGCCGGAGCAGGTTGTCCATCACCGTGAGCTGTCGCTCGCGGCGGTACTCGTTGGTCACGTCGCGCGCGAACCCCGTGACCGCGACCACCTCGCCGTCCTCGATCACCGGGCGGGCGGGCACCCTGACCCAGCTGGTCGGGCCGTCGCGCGACCCGATCCGGTAGTCGAGGTTCGTCGGCTCGCCGGCGGAGAGCCGTTCCATCGAGTCCTCGACGGCCTCCCGGTCGTCGGGATGGACGGCCTCCAGGAACGCTCGCGGCCGCGTTTCGAGCGTGTCCGGGTCGATCCCGAACACCGACTCGGCCGCGCCGTTGACGAACAGCAGCTCCGACCAGTCGGCGGTGAACATCCACAGCACGTCCGGCGAGGTCGAGGCGATGGTCTCCAAGCGCCGCCTGGACTCGATTTCGAGGGTGACGTCGCGAGAGCTCAGCGCGTAGCCGTCGAGTCCGGTGTCGGCGGGCAGGAACACGCGGGTGCGGAACCACACCCAGTCGCCGTCGGCGGTCGCGTAGCGGTACTCCAGCGGGGCGTCCGGGCGTTCGCCGTCGACGACGAGGCGCTCGAACGCCGCCAGGACTCGGTCGGCGTCGTCGGGATGGACCAGGTCGAAGGCGTTCGTGCCGACGAGTTCGTCGGGCGCGTACCCGAGCAGGTCGCGGGTGGCCGCGTTGAGGTATCGGAACCGACCCGTCTCGTCGATCACCGCGATTTTGTCCTGCGCGAGATCGATGAGGGTCTCTGGTTCCGGCGGCCGAGACATACGAAACCCGTCTGCGAACTGGCCTAAAACGTTGACCGTTCGATTATCAGCGCCGAGAACAATCGGCGCGGATCGAGGGGCCTCTTCGCCGTGCGCGGCTGTCAGTCGGCCGACACGCCGGGGGCGTCGAGCGCGGCGGTGAGCGGGTCGCTCCCCCCGTCGTCGACCGTGAGCGCGACGCCGTCGTCGCCGAGTTCGATCGCGGCGTCGGCGGCGTCGCGGACGTACTCCGCGGCGTGGTCGCCGTCCGGGTCGAACCGGACCCCCTCGGCGAGCAGCGGCGTCTCGCTCAGCAGCTCCACCTTCCGGTAGGCGGTCGAGAGCGCGATGTCGCAGTCCTCGGCCAGCTCGCTCGTCGTCTTCGGCGTCGTCGCGGCCGCGAGGATCGCCCGGCAGTCGGCGTCGGCGAGCGCCTCGAACGTCGCGTCGAGCGCCGCGTCTCCCTCGGTCGTCGTGGTGCCGTCGGTCGTGCGCGGGGGGCGTTTCATATCTGTATGTACCCGCTCCAGCCCCCCGAACGGTGGCCCATCATATGCGGGGGGTTTTATACCGCGGCCGCGCGCCCGTCAACGTTTTGGCCCGGGACGGGTACGGACGAACGAGATGGGTTCGGGAATCCGGGCGGAGGTCTCGCTGCCGACCGCGTCGCCGTCGCCGTTCGACGGCGTCGTCGACGGGGCGACGCCGGTCTCCGAGGTGGCGCGCTGTACGCCCGCGGCCGACCGCGAGCGCGTCGTCGTGGAGTTCATCGCGGACGCCGACCTCGCGGTCCCAGACGACGTCGAGGTCGTCTTCGACTACGGCGGCCGGGCGGCGTACCGCTTCGACGCCGCGGTCGACCCCGACTCGCCGTTCGCGGTCCTCGACCGCCACGAGACGCCCGTCTCGGAGGCGACGGTCCGCGACGGCCGGCTCCGGATCACCTTCCACGCGACCGACTTGCCGACGCTGCGGTCCGTCTTGGAGGCGTTCCGCGACGCGTGTCCGGACATGGAGGTGAAGCGCCTGCTCCAGTCGACGACGACGCCGACGGAGTCGGACCTCGTGACCGTCGACCGGAGCGAACTGACCGAGCGGCAGCGCGAGGTGCTGGCGGCCGCCTACGAGGCGGGCTACTTCGACCACCCCAAGGGCGCCAACGCCGGCGAGGTGGCCGAGTCGCTGGGGATCGGTCGGTCGACGTTCACGGAGCACGTCGCGGCCGCCCAGCGAAAGCTGTTCGGGTCGCTGCTGGAGTAAGGATCGTTCATCACATTTCGAACTCCCGAGAATCCGAGGGCCGTTTGATGGGCGTGGGGACCGTACGCACAGGTATGACGGGGCGATCCACCCACACCTTCGTCTGCCCGGAGTGTCGGCGCTCGATCGAGGTGGACGACGCGATGCGGGCGACGCTGCTCGAGACGGGCTGCGTCGTCTGCGGGGCGCCGGTCACCGAGGAGGACATCGGCGGGGCGCCGGCGATCAGCTAGCGGCGACGGCGACGAGCCACCCGTCGCTTGCGTCCAGCGTCGAGGCCGCACAACGGCGCCACACCTCCCGGAGACCCCGCCCCGTCGCGCGTCGTCTCGTGTCCTTTATCACCTCGTGCGAAGAAATTCGGGTATGCCGACGAACAGCGAGGTCGAGATGTCGCCGGCCGAGGTGGACGCGCACCTGTCCCGCCACGAGACGGGCGTCCTCGCGCTGGCGCGCGACGACGCGCCGTACGCCATCCCGATCTCTTACGGGTACGACGCGGACGACCGCGCGCTGTACCTCCGGCTGGTGTCGACGCCCGACAGCGAGAAGCGCGAGTTCCTCGCGTCGACGCCGCAGGCCCGCGTGGTCGTCTACGACGACGCGGACGACGAGTACGCGAGCGTCGTCGGCGTCGGCGCCTTAGAGCGGGTCGACCTCGACGAGCTCACCCCCGAGACGATCGCGCAGTACGGCGAGGCGCGGCGACCGCTCTTCGAGATCTGGGCCGACGACAAGCCTGACCTGGACATCGAACTCTACCGCTTCGAGCCCGAGACGCTGACCGGGCGGACGGTCGTCGTCGAGCGCGACGGAGAGTAGTCGGAGTCGGAAGCATTTGGAACCCGTCGAAAAGCGTGGTCAGTGGTGACACCAGACAAGTCAGAACAACGGTGTTAGCTTATGAACAGCAATGCTGAGACAGCGTCAGACCCTGCCATAGGATCGGGAGGCCGCAGATGTTCCACTGAGGCCGATTGTGTCTCAGACAAGCACTCCCATCTGAGGGATGCCAGACACCGTCACTGGGATACGCTAATAGTTCCGTGCCACGGCAACCATTGAGAGTGTCTCATGACAGCGTCTGGCGTGTTAGGTTGAATGGTGAGATCCATTTCAATCTATCGTACTACACGAATTCTTGTCACAGAACACTCAGAGCTGCGAGAAAAATACATCGAGAGGGGTTGTCAGAGCGACTGTAGGGCTTTGTCAGAGTCTCCGATGTGGGGACACAAGACAGTGAACTACCCTACCCTACTCGCTCACGGCTGACGCCGTTCGCTCCTTGAGGGTAGGGCTTCCTGCTTCCACGACGCGCTTTGCAGACACAGGCGTATCCACAGGGAGCGCAGTCTCCACAGGCGTTGATTCGGAGTGTCCCACTCCTACATCTTGTAGACCGCGAGAAAGGATGTTCCAC
This sequence comes from Halorubrum sp. Atlit-8R, assembly GCF_003666025.1. Classification (NCBI taxonomy): domain Archaea; kingdom Methanobacteriati; phylum Methanobacteriota; class Halobacteria; order Halobacteriales; family Haloferacaceae; genus Halorubrum; species Halorubrum sp. Atlit-8R. Next base: position 58,771 of record NZ_QPLV01000001.1, on the reverse strand, counting down.
GCCGCGTTCGCGTCTCTGTCCGCCTCAAACCCGCAAGCGGGACAGGAATGTTCACGGACCCACAACGGCTTTTCCGTCGAAACGCCGCACGACGCGCACTCTTTGGTCGTCCCTCTCGGGTTGACCGCCAGGAAGTGCGTCCCCGCTCGCTCACACTTGTATTCGAGCAACGAGAGGAACTTCCGCCACGCGGCAGACGCCGTGTTGCGGCTGTTCGACGGCGACTCCATCATTCCCTTCACGTTCAGGTCTTCGACCGCCACGAGGTCGTACTCCCGAGCATAGTAGTTCGAGAGTTTGTGTAAGAAGTCACGGCGCTTCCGTCGGAGATCGGCGTGACACTCCGCGACTCGTCGCCGTTGCTTCTCGTAGTTGTTCGACCCATGCTGTTTGCGTGAGAGTTTCCGTTGTTCGCGTTCCAAGCGTTCGCGCTCGTTGGAAAGGTCGAGTGACCCGACAGCCGTACCGTCGGTGTCATGGACGTACTTGAGAATCCCCACGTCGATACCGACGCACTTCTCGGGATTCTCAGGTGGTTTGGGCGGTTCACGGTCCATTTGGACGCCGAAGGTGGCGAACCACTCGCCCGTCGGTTCCTTCTTGACCGTGACCTGTTTGAGTTTCGCGTCGTCGGGGATAGCGCGGTGGAGCCGAATCGGTATGTCTCCGAGTTTCGAGAGCGACAGGACAGTCTGACCGCCCTTCTTGTCGAGCTTGAAGCCAGACTGACTGTACGTGAAACTGCGGAACTCCCGTGGTGGCTTCCACTTGAGCTGACCGACACCGTAGCCGTTCTCCTTGAGCTTGGAGAGGCCTTTGAGGTTGTCGAACAGGCGTTCCACGACGGTTTGGAGAACCTTTGAGTACACGTCCGAGAGGTCGTCCCACCACCTCTTGAGGTCGGGGAGTTCCGACCGTAGCGCGGTCATGGACGGCAGTTCGCCGTGTTCGTCTTGGAACTCGTTGAGGCGGTAGAGCGTGTGGTTGTACAGTTGCCTACAAATGTCTCGGTGGCGGTCCAACTCCTCACGGTGTGCGTCGGATGGCTTGAGACGGTACTTGTAGGCGTAGTACATTCTACTCGCGTTGGTCCTCTACGTACTGTTTCAGTACATCCAGCGATACCTGCCCCGTCGAGATGAGGCAGTACGAGTCGTTCCAGAACGAGTCGCCCCACAGTTCGGTCTTCAGTTCGTCCGCGTACTCGTTGCGGATACGGCGGGCAGTCGCGCCCTTGACCGTGTTGATGAATTTCACGAGGTCTGTGGTCGGCTTCGCTCGGAAGAGGATGTGTACGTGGTCGTCCTCGCCGTCGAGGTTCATCAGTTCGACACCGTAGTTGTCCGTGAACCCGCTGATGACCTCGTGAATGAATTGGGTTCGCTCCTCGGTTAGCACTCCGCGCCGATACTTTGTGGTGAGTATCAGGTGGTAGTGCAGGGAATACGTCGAGTGCGCTCCCGAGTCGAGGTCGTACTCCATTGGGTTCAGTCAATTCTATGCTACCCTACTGTGAAAACGTTGTGATTACGTGGGCCTGTGGGCCTGCTACCGAATCGTGTGTGAGAACTGTGCGGCGCTGTATCCCCTCCCTGCTCGCGCCTCCCGTTCGGTCGGCGCTCGCTGAGGAAGGGGGCTTAGCGCCTCAATTCAGCTAAAAAAAGACCGCATCAGTGGTGAGAGGAAGTGAACGATGAAAGAGTGCCAGAGAAAACATTCTGATACCGCTCCCACAGGAGGACGGCCGGCGGAAGTGCGACCACTGTAAAGATGAACGAGTAGATGACGCTCAGCGCCATCAGCAAGCCGAAGTCCCCCAGAACAGGGGTAATCGCAAGCGCCAACGCACCGGTCCCGAGCGATGTGGTGAGCATACTTCCGAGCAGCGCGCCGCCGGTCCCAGAGAACGTGATGATCATCGACTGGAGCGCGTCCGCGTTCTCGTTGTACTCGTCAATGAACCGGTGGGTCGCGTGAACCGAGTACGCGATACCGAGCCCGATAGAGATAGAGAGAATGGTGGCAGTGAGCGCGTTCAGGGAGAGCCCGAGCGCTCGCATCGTCCCTAAGAGGAAGGCGATGGCGATCAGAATCGGGAAGAGATTCACGATCCCGAGCAGTGGCTTCCCCTCAAGCACGCCGTACGAGACGACGAGGAAGATTCCAGTCAGCCCCATAGCGAGGATCAACCCCTGAATCGCGGAGTTGAAGATAATGTCCGTGACCGCGTCGAACACAACGAGCTGGCCGGTTGCGGTCGCCGCAGGGCGGAAGTCCTCCGCGAATTGGCGTGCGTCGGCGGCGGCTTCGCCTTGGGTCGCACTCGATTCGATGGCGTAGTCGATCTGTGCGTTCCGCCGGTCAGGGGTGAGATACTGTGCGGCCCGATCACCGGCCGGTGACGCGAACAGTTCGTCATAGATCCGCTCAAGATTCCGGTCGGGGATCCCGTTGCCATCAACGTCGCTACGGGCAACGAGCCGGCCGAATTCGGGATCCCGCTCAGCCTGCGACTGGATAACGGTGACAATACTCGTCGGCCGAGCACGGCCGCCGTCACCGACCGCGAGCGTGCCAGGCGGATTTTCGTTCGGGGCCGCAAGCGCCTCTAGTGCGTGGTCTTCTTCGAAGTTCCCCTCTACGTATATCTTCACTGATTGGTCTTGGTTCGTCGAAAACCGGTCCTCAAGCAGTGAGATTGTTTCCGCGACCGTGTATTCGCTGGGCGCGAACGGTTCTGGAAGCGCAGTAACGTACTCGGGCAACTCTTCGGGAGGCAAGAAGTCTTCCGTCTCGAAGGACGTGTCCACGCCGCTCCCGTAGGCGGTTGCCATGCCACCGGAGATGAGCAGGACAACCACAAGTGCGATCGGCGCATACTGACTGGCCTGTGTCGGGAGAGTGAGGAGTTTTCCGAGCGTAGAGTCGCTCGACGAGATCGGCGCCGAGTTGAATTCGGGAACATCGTACGCCTCCCGCAGCTTGTCGACCTCGAGTTTCGCCGCCGGCAGGAATAATCCGAATATAAGGAATGTGAAAATTATCCCGACCGCAGAGGCGATACCAAGGTCCCGGATCGGGCCCAAGTCGGAAACGACGTTGGCGCCGAATCCAAACACCGTCGTGACAGTGACGATGATGAACGCGACCATCAACTGGTTGTTTGCTTCGCGCATCGCTTCGACGGCCTGGTAGCCCTTGACCGTCTCCTCGCGGTACCGGTTGATGATGTGGATCCCAAAGTCAACCCCGACCGCAAGCAACAGCACTGGCACGGAAATCATCTGCTGGCTGAACGGGATGCCAGAGAACCCAAGAAAGCCGAACGTCCAGATGACGGTCATCAACAGCGATAGCAGTCCTAGCGACAGGTCGATCGGGTCCCGATAGGCGACAACGAGGAAGATCAGCAGCAGAAGCACCACGACAGGCATCACGATCGTGAGCGAGTCGCCGATGACGGTCGCCGTTTCAGCGTTGGTCACGCCGGTTCCGAAGGCGCGGATATCGCTCGGATAGTCGTTCGTGATCGACTGAATGGTCGTCTGGAGTTCTTGGAGGTTCGAGAAGCCGGCCGGCACCTCGTGTGACACGACCGTGATCGATGCCGATGCGGTGACGGCCGTCGGATTGAAATCCGTCGACAGTGAGCGACTGAACCGTGGGTTATCTGATAGCTGGCGAACAGTCCGTCGCACGGTGCTCGGACTGGCGGCTTCGACGGCCCGACGCTGTTCCGTTATCGTCGTGGCCGACGGGTCCAGCGCACTCGCAACTACCGTCGCCGGACCGGTCACCGAATCCACACGAAGGTCATCACGTTGCGAGATATCTTCGAGCAGCCGTAACTCTCGTGTAAGTGCCTCTTTCGTGAGGACGTTGCCGCCGGTATGGATGAGTTGCGTCGACTCGCTGTCCGGTTCGAACGGATCGTCGAACTCTTGATTGACCGCATCGAGGGCTTCCTGCTCATCGAGCCCCTCAGTGAACGCATCGGTGGCCCCAGTGTCGGTGCTGACGAGTCCGATACCGCCGGCAAAGACGACGGTGAGCACGAGGAACGCGACAATCACCTGCCGCGGCCGGTCGACGATGGCATCGTTAACCCGCCGGATTCCCGCCTCGATCCGATCACTGAGCGCCATGAGTTACTGCCGCCTCCGGTAGACGATGAGCCCGACAGTCCCGACCACGAGTGCCGCGACGAAAATCACGGGCAGCGGGAGGCCTCCGCCTTCACTCGGCGTCACGGTGATCGGCACCCGGTAGGTGTCCGAGAGCTGGCTGTCACCGTCGGCGTCGTCATACCGGAAGTCGAGCGAGATGGGGTACGTACTGCCGGGGGTTGCGGAACCCGTCGTAGTCAGGTCAAACGTCATTGTCGTCGACTCGCCCGCGTCAAGTGACTGGACGTACCCGGTGTCAGTATCACCGGTTTCGAGCGGGTCGTTGGCGAACAGTCGCGCCTCAAGATCGCTTGCGGGCTCACCGAGATTGTTCGTGACAGTCACCTCGATCGTTCGAGAACCGTCGGCTTCGATCGTCTGATTTTCGATCGCGACGGAGAAGCTGTCCCGTTCTGGGGCAACCTCGGCGTTGACCGCAACTTCATTGTACACCCGGGCTTCGCCGCCGTCATTGCGGTACTGGACGGCGAAGTCGACGGTACGGAGTCCTGACTCGGCCTCACCACCGACTGAAATCGGCAGGGTGAACGCCGTCGACTCACCCGCATCGAGTGATCCGACAGCGGCTGACTGCTCAATCGGGATGATGTTGCCAGTACTGCCTGTGTACTGAATGACAACGTTGTCTGCCGCGACGGGACCGGTATTAACGACCGTACCGGTTATCTCCCCGTCTTCGCCCACGCGCAGTGTCGACTCAACGTCTTCGAGCGCGAATGTTTGTTCGTCGAGCGGTGTCACGCCCGCCGAGAGCCCCTGGTCAACGTGGGGGATCCCGTCGGGAGTATCGAACGACACCTGCCCGGAGATGGCGTACTGACGGGTTGGTGCGGTCGGTGTGAACGAAGCATCGTACGGGATTGTGACAGTTTCGCCCGGCGAGATCGATCCAACGCGGGCCGCGTCAGAGGCGCGCTGACCAAGCGATAAGCCGGCACTCGACGATTCGAGCGCGACGGTTGCGTCGTACGCAGCCGTCGCGCCGATGTTTTTGAGTGTTGCCTCGAGTGTGCCGCGGTCACCGACCTGCGCGTCAGTCGTGACATCAACGATTTTGAAGCGAGGGTCGTCGGTCACTTCGACGTCGACATGGAGCGTTGTTGTTGCCTCTTTGTCGTAGCTCACACCGCCGCTCAGCTGGGACGTATATGAATATTCCACGTCGATTTCAAGTTCATAATTACCGGCTTCAGTCCCGTTCGGGACAGATACCGCTAATGGCACGTCACGCGGCCGGTTTTCAGTCACCGCTCCGAGGGCAAGGGTGCCGGTTTCAACCTTGAGTGGTGAGTTATCAGCCTCCGCGGTAAGCCGAACGTTGCGAGCGGTCGTAACCGCATCACGGTTTTGCGGCGTACCGATGTCGACCTCACCGTCATTGATCAACTGAAGTGTCACCTGATTCGTACGCCCCGGAGTAACCTCCGGCTGTGCGAGGGCTACAGACAGGTCCGGTGAGCCGCGGATGAGAGTTGCTGTTTGTGGGAACGGCGCACCTGGGGCCGTGCCGGAAATATCCATAGTTGATGTCCCACCAGGTGAGACACCAACTGCCCCCGCTCCGGCAGTAGCACCGACCGTCCCACTGGTCAACAGCAGAAATGTTATACAAACAGTAACGACCGAACGCCGGTTCATGTAGACCGCCTCCGGGTGGGGCGGACAGCAACTGTCCAAGGCACAGATACACCGGTCGCATTAGTACGTCTGTTGGCAGTTATCTCTGTGAGATCTGTCATTTGGTGTATATCAGTAGAAAGGGTCACAAATTGATAAACATTTTGTTCTTAGAATTCTAAAGACTAGTTGATGAAGCCAAATGAATCAGTAAGAGGCGTCAACAGGAAAGAAAATGAGCCGATTTAGTGAGCAAGACAGAGAGCGGATCCGGTCGCAGTTGATCGAAGCCGGCCGGGAGTCGTTTGCGCGGTTCGGATTTGAGCGGACCCGTATCAGTGACCTCACAGCTGAAGCTGGAATTGGGACGAGTACATTTTATCAGTTCTTCGACTCAAAAGAGGAGTTGTACGTGAAGGTGCTCCTCATAGAGCGGCAGCGTCTCGAAGAGAACATTGCGGACGCTGTCAAAACGGGGGAGACTCCACGAGACGAGGTCCAACTATTCCTCCAAACTATGTTAGACGAGATTCGATCAAATCCACTAATTTCTGCGTTGCTAGTTGATGGTGAGTTACGGACACTTCAAGACCAACTCGAACAGTTAGAGGCAGACGGGAAGTTTGACGACGAACAACCCGGTGGCCCGAATTTGCCGTTTACTGAGCGGTGGGCGGCGCTTGAGACGTTCCGGTATGATGATCGAGATCTTATCGAGCAGTTATTCATCTCACTGGTGTTTACTGTTCGGGCACAAAGCGCACCGGTCGGAGCGGAAAGTAGTGTTGAGTATGATCAAGTACAGGGTGCGCTGATTGAGACAGTTGTTGATGGATTGTTTGTGGAGCCGTAGAATATCACAAAACTCCATAGACAGTTGGCCTCTCCTCCGCGTGTACGATTCTAGCCGCAAGTATTCGCCGTGCTTCGATATAGATTGGGTGATATAGGAGCTCGTCATCTTGACATCCTCCTCCGCGTGAACGCGGAAAAATCCTGAGCGGTGGGGGGTTCAGGTTTACGGCCCAATCAGTTGACTTCCAGACCTTTCGGGCACGGGTAGACCCATGATGTTGGACTGGTGGAGTGCTGGTCATGCCAAGTGGCCGTTACCATCTTTCACCGTGTATGGCGTCCCAACATGTTGTTTTGCCACGGAGACGCCAGCAGGCATCACCGGAGCACTGGGCATCGTGTCGCGTGCTTTGAGCAGGTAGTAGAGACAGATCCGTCAAGGATGTGGCGTTCTCTGACTGCCATTTCAGATGCTGTCTCGTTATAAATCGCAAGGAGAATACCCGCGCCTTTAGGCGCGGATGAATCCGACAACCCGTTCAACAATCCACCGCCGATGGCAAGGCCGGATATTCCACGCTCTCAGCCGAACCTTTACAAGAAAAGCTCGTATAACAGGTTATACAGGCGTTCAGAATGCTGGAGGTCCACCGCACTCACCGCGCCAAAATTCTCAACCACAATCAAGTGGCTGAGATACTCGACCGGCACGGGTGGAGCGCCAGCAAACTCTGGAACGTCGCCAACTACCACTCCCGAGAAGTCTGGGAAGAAACCGGGGAGATTCCCGATCACGGCGACCTCAAAGACGAGTTGAAGACTCACAACAAGTACAAGGGGCTACATTCGCAGTCCAGTCAGCGCGTTCTGGAGGAACTCGCTGAAGCCTTCAACTCGTGGTACGAAAAGAGGAAGTCCGACGACAGGGCGAATCCGCCCGGCTACCGCAAGCGCAACTACTACGATACCGACGGCAACCGCGTCCACGAAGAACACCCGCGTAGCACGGTGACGTGGAAGCAGAACGGCATCCGCCACGACACCAAGAACAATCGAGTGCGACTTTCGAAGGGCGCGAACCACAAGGAACACCCCCGAGCGCGGGAATACATCCTTGTTGAATACGAAACGCGCCCCGGCGTCACCGTCGAGAATCTTCAACAGGTTCGCGCCGTCTACGACCAAGCGAAGGAGCGGTGGGAACTCCACCTCGTCTGTACAGACGAGATCGAGACTCCCGCTGCTCCGGGTACCGAGACAGCGGGCATCGACCTCGGCATCAGCAACTTCGCCGCTGTCGCCTACAGTACCGAGGCCGCTGACCTGTACCCCGGAACCCGTCTGAAACAGGACGGGTACTACTTCCCGAAGGAAATTGCCAAGTGCGACGACAGCGGTGGTGAACGAGCTACACGTCTCCATGCGAAGTGGTCGGAACGCCGCACCCACTTCTTCCACGGTCTCGCCAAACACGTCGTCCAACGATGTATCGAGAAGGGTGTTGGCCGTATCAATGTCGGTAACTTGGAAGGCGTCCGTGAGGACGAGAACGGCAACTCGAAAAACTGGGGCAGGCACGGCAACCTCGATCTACACGGGTGGGCATTCGACCGCTTCACCAACATCCTCGAATACAAAGCGAAGGTCGAGGGGATCGAAGTTGTGGAAGTAGACGAGAGTGCCACGAGCAAGACGTGTTGTATGTGTGGGAGAGAGGAGGACAGCCAGCGCGTCGAGCGTGGCCTGTACGTCTGCGAGGAGTGCGATGCGGCGTTCAACGCGGACGTGAACGGAGCGGAGAACATCCGACTCAATATCAACGAGAAAAGTAACTCCGAGTCTTCCGGACAGTCGTTCGGAGATAGGAGTACCGGCTGGTTGGCACAGCCCGCAGTCCACCTATACGACTTGTCCAGCGGATTCCAACCGCAGGAACAAGTGGTAGACTGTAAACCCTAATATCCCAAATGCGGTCGGGATTCCTCCGCGTTCACGCGGAGGAGGATGTCAAGTTGGGCGGACAGGCCGTGATTCGAAAGTTGAAGACCTTCGTCGTCACAAGAGAGCAAAGCTCTCTCAAACGACCTCTGAAGGATAACTCGGAACCCATCCCCTTCCGATCTGTTCCTACCGGTGTATAGGGCGGTCAAGGCCACAGGGATGGCTGGTGCTGTCGGCTAGTGTGTTGCGTAATAAAGAAAGACCGCGTGTGAGTCGGCCCGTGAGGGCCGATAGTTTAGCGACTGCGAGCCGCGACCGTAGCAGCGACGTTAGTCGTTGCGGCGGGTCGCGAGCAGCGCAGCGGCGATGAGCGCGACGAGCGCGACGATGGCACCGAAGCCAGGCGTCTCGCTGTCGGAGGAGCCGTCGGATCCGTCACTACCGTCAGACCCGTCGGAGCCGTCCGAACCGTCGCTGCCGTCGGAGCCGTCGGACCCGTCACTACCGTCGGAGCCGTCGGACCCGTCACTACCGTCGGACCCGTCACTACCGTCGGACCCGTCGCCACCCTCTTCGAGGGTGAGCGTGGCAGTCTGGCTGTCGTCGTTGGTGAAGACGCCGTGCTCGTAGTCACCCGCGTCAAGCCCGGACGTATCGATGCCCGTGAACTCAACGGTGGTGGACTCGCCGCCACCGAGGGTGACTTCCTGGCTGTCGACCGCGTCACCGCCAACGCGGAACTCGACAGTCTGGGTCGCCTCGGATTCGCCGGTGTTCTCGACCGTCGCAGAGACGGTCAGCGAGTCACCGACGGTTGCGGTCACGTCCTGCGGGTTCAGGTCAGAGACCGTGAACGCCGCAGCCGTGTCAACCTCTTCAACAATCACTGCGTCGGAGTCCGCGATCGAACTTCCTTCAACGCGGAAGTCAACCGTCGCGGTGTCGTTTAGCGAAGCAGCACTGAGGTCGAGTTCGGCTTCGAACGTACCGTCCTCACTAACCTCGAAGTCCTCAGACGTCTCGACGAACGACGGCGAGACACCGGAGGTGGACTGGACGCGAACGCTCACTTCAGTGCCGGGCGCAACGTTGGTCGTGCCCGTCACCGTGGCCGACTCGGTGTTCGTGATCTCAACTTCGTCGTTGTCGTTGACGTTGTCGAACGAGGCCTCACGGTCGGCGAGGTTGAAGTCAGCCGAGGCCGACTCCGTGTTGTCCTCACCAGCCGCGAAGTACGGGAAGGCGGCCACAGAGGTGTCGCCGTCAGCGCCACCAAGCGTACCGCCGTCCGGGTCAACGAAGTTGAACTGCTCTTCGTCGTCGGCTTCGTATTCGATTTCGGCCGTGAAGTCCGTGTCATCGTCGACCGACTGCGAGAACGCGGAGTCGTCCTCACTCGTGTCGACCACGATGAACATCTGACCGGACTCCTCGTCAACGAAGACCGAAATGACGTCCTGATTTGCGCTGAAGTCAAGCGACGTCGGGTCCTGATTACCCGTCGCGTCGTCCGCTTCAACTTCGATGTTCACACCCTCGCCCGTTCGGCTGTCAAGCGTGCTGAGCGTGGATGCACTAAATCCGTCATCAAGCGCATCGAAGCCGTTGGAGTCTATTGCCACCATGTGACCATAGATTCCCGTGGCTTCTGCCTGAATGACGAGCTGGTCGTCAAGTGCGATGTCCGAACTCTGGGACACCGTGTTCAGCAGCTCGGTAACGTTCGACGTCTCGTCAGCCGGGTTGGCGGGTGCCGTCCACGTCTGGACGTTCTCGACACCGGGCTGCGTGAGGTCGAGCGTCGCCAGGCCAATTTCATCGTCCAGCTCAGACTCCTCGTCCTCGTTGACGATGAAGTTGTTGTTCCCGTTCACAGCGACCTCGTACGTGGTCGGCTGAAGCGGACGGGTTAGCTGGTCGAACGGAGTTTCGCTGCTCTCGATCTGGTCGATAGCAACGAGGTACTGCTTGAAGCTGTCAGGGCTGAGCGACGTGTCGGTGTCCTCGTCGTAGTACTCGGGCGCGTTGCCAGACGCAACGGAGCCGTACAGTTCACTTTGGACGATGTCGTCCTCAGTGTTGTAGACAACCTCTTCGTTGACGTCGGTCCCGAGCGTACGCGTGTTGACCTCGAAAGTCACTTCGTTGTCATCGTCGTCGTCCTCAATGTAGAGGACGTCAACGAATCCGGAGTCCTCACTGCCGATCTGGACCCAAGCGTTTTCTGTGTCCTCGAGTTCAATCGTCATCTCGACGATGTCACCAGCTGTCTGGGAGTACACGGACTCACTGAAGCTGGCAGACCGGTCGAGTTCACCGACGGAGATGCTCTGTGCGTCAGACGCCTCCGTGTCAGTCACGTTGAACTCGAAGTCGTAGTCACCAGTATCGATGCCGTCGAAGTCGACAACTTCTTCAGCGTCCTGGTGCCGAACGAGGACAATCTTCTGATCGGAGTTCTCGTCGTCGGGCTGGTAGAGACCGACTCGGAAGTCACCGTTCGAGTAGAAGTTACTCGTACTGTCGAGGTCGTCGACGGTGATCCGGGACGGAGCATCGGCGCTGAAGTTTGCACCATCGCCGGAGAAGATGTTGAACAGGTCCTCGTCCTCAAGACCGTCAGCAGTCACGTTGACACTGTAGGTCCCACGGTCCGAGGAGATGTCGAGGTCAGTCTCTGCGTTGGAGCCTTCGTCAGTCACCGAGCTATCATCGAACTCAGCGCTGAGCGACTGGGTCGTGACCTCGAAGGTATCCGGCTGGTCCGGGCTGTTCGGGAGATCGCCCGCACCGCGCACGAAGTAGTCACCGGACGAAAGGTCGTCCGTGTCAATTGCGACGGCTAGGCCGGAGCCAAGACCGTATTCAGCGGCATTCTCGACGGTCAACTGTTCAACCTGTGAACTGGTGTCAACCGATCCACCGTCGAAGCTGTCTACCTCCCGGAGGTTGACTGTGTCACCGACGCTTGCCGCATCGATGTCGCCACCGGTCAGGTAGACGTCTTGTCCTTGATAAACGATATCGACTGAAGTGCCAGCATCGTTTACATACTGGCCGTTAAGCGGAGCTGCCGCAACGGGAGCCGCTGCGAAGCCCGCAGCGAACATGGATACGACCATGATCGCCGCGAAGAAGACCGCGTTGGCCTTTCCGCGATAGTTTGTGTTTTCTGTCATTGTTGTTGTGTTGTTTCAGCGCGACAACCGTGCTTTGTCTCCATCTGGGTCGCCTGTTCGTCAGTTACCAACACCACGTCGGTGGCGCGACCAGACTTGACGGAGGTTACTCGCATTGGTGTCGCATTGGGATGGGGTAGGGTCTGCGATTCAGGCTTGTGGCGGTTATTATATATGCTTTGTGGGACTGGGAAGTCATGATAACCGTTCTCAAGGGAGATAGCGGGCTTCTTGAGGCCATTTTCAAGATCAGCGATTATCGGTAGGCTTCTAATCAGGGTTATAAATCAAATGTATCGCTTTGACACTCTCCTTACGCTAAAGTGCGAGGATTCTCTAGATAGTATTCACACGCTTTATCGAAGTTACAAGGCTAAAACCCCGCCCTGAACAGTAGTTGCCGAAGATGACTGAGACTCCTCACGCTGGGCAGTGTTAGTCAACAGGTGGTCCAGACAGTTGAGGCGAAACAAGTTTGCTGTACTGCGTCGACGGTGCTGTTTCCAGAACTTGAATTCGGCGTGAAACCGTGTGGGAAGTACACGAGAGAGAAATTCCGAGAAATCCTCTCTCGGATTGCTTTTGATCAGGAATTCGCAAAGACGAGTGGGAAAACGCTCCAACTTAATGGTCACGAACACGTCGATATCACTACTAGGGCACCTAATTCACTCGTTAAATCGCTGCTGTATCACCTGCGCAATTTCTCAGCAGACATCATCACCGACCAGTTCGATGGCGTCCAAGATCGAGTGCTCGAAGTCCTCCGGTCTCAACGCCGACTTCCTGCGTTCGTCGATGTTGCCATCGATCTGCACGAGTGGCGCTTCTACGGCTCTGGTGACACAGACCACATCTGCTCTGTTGAATCCGATGACAGCACGGTGATTACGATCGCTGAAGACGCGGTTATCTCGTTTTTCGTCGTCGATGAATTGGATCGATCCACCCAACGATCTCGATCCGTGCTCTCCCTAGCAAGAGTCCATCTCTACATTCTCTCGGCAGCGGTCCTGAACCGTGTACAGAATGACCCGATCCTGCTGCCTTCTGTGGATTCAACAAAGCAGACCACATCCTAACCACGTACCCTGACCTCGGGACGAACAAGGCGTTTTGCTTCGCAACACTATGTATCGTCGCTCCTCGCACACAATTTACGCTTGCGGTGGTCCCGATGGACGCGAACGGCTTTCGCGCCAAGCGCGACGCCGTTCGCTCGTTGCTCGAAACAGCCAAACAGTACGTCTCCATTCGACACGTCTACCTCGACCGTGAGTTCTACAAAGTCCATGTCGTCGCGGAGTTGGAACAACAGACATCTGTGCGTGTGGGTCCGGGCAGTAGAATGAATGACCGTCTCAGCGCCGGCGCTGAGACGGTTGCTGACGAGTACACGATTAGCGAAAGCGCAAACCAGCGGCGTCGGTAGATCTCACAGTCTTCGCGGTTCCGTACCGCACAAACGAAGACGAGCACGTCTGGTTCGTAAGGAGTTTGGACGTGAACTCATCGACAGCGAAAGCATACGCACCGGCGTTCCGCCACAGCTGGGGGATCAAAACGTCATATCGACAGCTCGGCGATTTCCTCCCGAGAACGTCGTCACCGACGTTCTCGGTCCGACTGGTTTACGTTTTGTTCGCGGTCTCGTTGTACAATCTGTGGGTGTTAGCCAACTATTGGCCCCAGATGACACAGTTCCAGAGACTCTGCTGATCTCAACACGGATCTTCCGCAGTTTCGTTCTCTCAACAGACGACGGTTGAGTTCACACTCAAACCTGACCGGGATGACCGGTGAGTACGTCGTATTCCGGAGAGACACCTGTCACCGTGAAATCCGCTATGATCGTGAAATACGTAAACTCAACGGCTTGGTTAGCATGGTAGAGCATTTGATTCGGCAACTACTGTTCAGGGCAGGAAACATCAATTAGATAATGATATTAACCAACAGAAACAGCTGTCTGATTACCCGCAAGGATGTCGCGATCAGTAATCGTGACCGTAGAATTTCCAACTTGGTAGGTACCGGGGTAAGCAACCCGGACCGTTGCCGTGCCGTTAACAACCGCTGCGGTCCGGGAGTACTCGTAATCTACGCCACCAAAGTCTACGCTTGTAACTGCGGTTACTGACGGTGTAGATGGATTTGTGACCTGAATGCTGGCACCAGGAACAAGTGCGAAGGTTCGAACATCACTGTCGGTGTGAATCAGTTGGTATCGGCCGACAGAGTTTGTCCCGTTGGCCCCCACACCAAGACCTTCGTACAGCGCCGTATACGTCGTATTTCCTACGGCTTCACGATCCTGTTCTGTGATCACGACGTAGCCAACACGCGAGTGGTGTTGCTTATACCACTTATCTGGGTTGGCTGTCGCAAGAAACTCATCATGAATACGTCGCGCGTATCCATAGCTCCGCGCTTCGCCACTCACGAAGTAATTGTACATTCTGTTGTCATCCCATTGGCTCAACACAAAGTTTTGCGGATACTCACGGGCAGTCTCGTTCGCGTGTGCGCTGACTTCAAGAGCAGCGTCAAACTGCGCACGATCATACGTTGTTTGCCCAACGAGCGATGGGACAAGTACGAGGTTAAACAGTAACACAACGATGATTGCGCCAACAAGATAGCCTCGTTTACCCCGTTCGGCTGGCAACTGAAGCGATGTAATCGATGCCGAGGCTTGGGCAGTATCGTCGTGTGAGTTGGTAGCAGAGTTGAAACTGCTGTCAGCAAGGCTACGAGCGACACCAGGAGCAGAATCTACACCCTGCTGTTCAGGCGGGTCAAGTACCGCAACCGGTCGTGTAAGGTCAATCAACGAAAGCAGATAGATAAGACCGATTCCGGCAAACGGCGCAATGACGATGGCTAATTGGCCAGCAAAGCGCACCTGGATCGTTGCGAGTAACACATAGTACCACGCAAAGCAAACGAGTACGAGCCAGCCAGGCTCATACCGACGAGTAAGCACCCAGGTAAGGATCGCAAGCACAACGATCGCGAAATAAAACCCAAGCCCGAGTTGGAACAGAGGGCCAAGCACCACAGCAAAGTCTGGGTTAAACAGCGAGACTGTCTCAGAGATCCCTCCGCGACCGAACAGGTCGTTGGCGCGGGTTCGAATACGGCTGATGGCGTCGGGACGGGCGAGTACGTAGCCAGCAAGCCCACCGATCGCGACAACAACATTGACCACACCAAGTCCAGCCGGCCGCAGCGCGAGGCGACGCCAGAGTGTGCCAAGACCAACCACGACAACCCCACCAGCGGCCACGAGAACAGGGGTGACTGCGGCAAGTGATTCATGCCAGCCAAGTGTAAGGTGGGCGGTGAGCGCTCCCCCAGCACCAAACCCGAGACCGGCAAGCAGCGGGAGGTTAGCAGAAACCGGCGGCACGTCGTGGCGGACATCAAGCACAACACGAATTCCCACAACCGCCGCCACCGGAATGAACGTAAGCGGAGAGCCTCCCCAAGTGTGAGCAGAGGCGGCGACAGCGATTGCGAGACCAGTTGCGACCACCCACATCGTTGGGTCGCGAGCATGTGCCTTTGCGGCGGCGGTTGTGTCGGTTGTGGCCCGACGCCGTGGAAGGTCGCTTCCGAGTATGGTGAGAGTCGTGACAAGCAGACCGAGCCAGAGATACTGATGTGCTTGATGGTCGAGAAAACCAACTGACGTGTACACCACGTTGGCGGGAGCAAGGCCATAAAAGACCACTGCTGCGAGTGCAACTCGGATGTCGGTAGTGAGGGTGACGGTAACGCGGTAAACAAGATACCCCACACAGATAGAGGACAAAACCGGCAACCACGCAGCGACTGTCGGTGCGGCATCAACTCCGCCAAGCAGGACTGTCAGCCACCAATTTGTTGCGTGTGCAAGCGGGCGAGCGCTGGCAGCACCACCCATGTCGGCAAACAACCCAAAATCAAAAATGCCACTAGCACGCGCCGCAAGTTGTTCCTGCCAGTATCGGAAAAAGTACGTGTCGTTGGATGGTGACACGACGAATCCATCGCGGAACACGGCGGGTGTAGCCACAAGTCGTGCCGCCGCTACGACGACAAGAGTGCCAGCAAGCGCGAGCGTGGTCACTGGGTCGGGCACGAAAGAAGCAATCACACCCAAAGGAGCAGCTGACTCGGTCGCGTCAGGTGAGGTAGATTTCTGTGGAGGCGGAGAGACTTCGGAGTCTGGTGAGGTCGTGCTTACCTGAGAGTCGGTCGTCGTCGTGAGGACAGATCGAATCGCGGAGGGATGAACCAGCCGGTAGCCACCATCGACACTAGTCGCGATGTCACGGGCAACGAGTTCTCCAAACTGGCCGGAGTCAAGTTCGATTTCATCAAAGGTCCACGGCTCTCCCTGGGCATTACGCTCAACAAGCGCTACAAGCGCTTCTTCAGCATCGGGGTGGTCATCGAGGAACGCACGGGTAGCCGCAGTCGTGTCCTCGGGCGAGGGCATTGTTCCTTCTCTGTGTGGGGGTACCGATTACCGTTTCGGTTGGTGTGGCGCCTACATTAGAATGCCACTGTGAGTGCGAAGGGTGACCACAGGGGTGTATCAAAGGCTATTTTACATGGGTTCAATGTCGTGTGCAGATTGCTCCCACTGGTGCTGGAACTCGTTCGGCGATACTTCAACAAGATTGTTTGAGTTCAGACTCGACGTATGACACGACGGACGCATGCGCTGTTGTGGCTACGCCCTCTCTGTCGGTTGTGTGGCGATTACTTATTACACCGTTTATTACCGCAAGAAGATGTTCTGAGACCTGTGACACATCAACGTCACAAAATACGCCCTTCTGGATGCCCCGTGCGATAATGTCCTGAATAGTTGCGGCTAGGCGCTGATCGATCCGCGTGAACTGGGCCCGAATTTTCTGGTCCGTGACTGCTTGTGACCGAAAACAAACAAGCACAGCCTGTAACTGGAACTCTTCGGCGGGATCTGGCGTAAGTAGTCGTTCAAGGAAGTGGTCGAGCTTTTCTGTAGGGCCACGGTTTGGGTGGGTTTCAATGCGCGACAGGAACGTATCGACAGCAAAGTCGAGAAGCGCGCTAAGCAGGTCCATTTTTGTATCATAGTGGTGGTATATTACTGATTTGGACTTATCAAGCTCATTGCCGATGCGGGTGACAGAAAGGTCGGCGTAGCCGTGCTTGAGTAGTGCGTCATACGTCGCTTTCAGAATTTCTATCTCGACAGAGCTCCGGTTCGTTTTGGATGTGTCACACCTCATTCTTCTGGAGAGTCTACCGTGTTAGCATTCACTTCGACATCACCAAAGTCAAACGCATTGCGTGCTGTGTCGGTATCTGAACGCGACTGCGCAGATCGGTGATCGGTGCCTGACGACGTATCGGCGCGTTCAGCCTGTGGTGGGGCTGCCGTGGCCTCATTTGTGTCGGAACCAGGTTGGGCAGCAACCGCTCGATGTTGGAGTTGATCAATTCGTGGAACGGAAGTCACGTTAGAGAGGACAACGGTTGCTGTGAGTTCTGTACTGTGGTGAACGGGCTCGTCGCCGGCCAGAACCTCAACGGTCTCTGTTTCCTCTTCGAGAAGATATCGACCGGTCTCGAATCCCTTCCGGGAGATTGTATCTGGCGGACCGGTGAGGATGAGCAGAACGCGGTCCGCAGAGGTAATCTCACAAGGTAGCGTCAATTTCGACTGTAGGGCTTGGCCAATCAGTGTCTTGATCTGTGATGCGTCAACCGGCGTGGCGGCAGCCGATGAAGAACGGCGAAGTAGCCGAAGTACTCGAGTCAAAACGCCGCTAGTTTCAGCGTCGATCGGCGTCGTCGCACGGCCGACTGTCGTTACCCCACCAAGATCAAGCGTGCGTGTGATGTCCGCAGGATCAACGCGAAGTTCGGACGAAGACGTAGTCGCGCGCTCGCCAACACCGAATACGCTCAGGAGTCGCTCTACGGTCATGGTGTTGGTCGACGAGTAGCAGTCCATGACGGTGTCTTCATTTTGACACCAAGCCTCATTGTCGACAAGAAAGACAGAGTCTGCGCGTGGAACGAGTGTTTGGAGACCGCGGGCGGCGGTCAGAGCTCGCTGAGCCGGCTCTGTGGCAGCCGGGAGAACACCAAGCGCGTACACGGGTGTTTCATGGATAGCTGTGAGTTCATCTAGAAGAACGCTTCCAACTCCGGACCCGGTCCCACCGCCGAGTCCAGCCACGAGTAGTGTCGCTGCCACCTCTGTTTCATCAATCCGGTCGAGTGCACGACGGATTTCTGGGCGGTCAGCCATTGCCACTTGTGCGCCGACATCAGGGTCACCACCGACGCCATACTCGTTGGGCACGGACTGGGTGCCATCGGAACGTTCTGAGGTGTCAGAAGGTGTGCCCTGATGACTCTCGGACTCAACGGTGTCCGAGTGTGTCGACGGTGTATCGCGAGAGCAAGTGGTTTGCTCACGGCGGGCAGTCGTTGTACTCGTATCTCGTCGAAGCACTGCCGGATGGGTGTCACCGAGCAGGACTTGTTGGTCGGTAGATACTGCTGTCGTCTGGCGGAAGGGTTGTGACTCGGTATGGAACGCAAGGACGTTTTCGTTGGTTACTGATCGGCCAGTGTGACGTTCGGTGCGGACGAATCGATCAACGAGTCGCGTGCCACACCCCCCAACGCCAACGAGCGCGAGTTTCATACGCCCACGAGCCGCAGTCCACCGTGACGACGGGGGCGAGCCGTATCATGACGTAAGGTGGCCAGTTCCCTGTACATCCGGCTAAACAATTGGGTCCAAGTCATTATCGTCATCCGTAATCAACGACTGAATCTCCTCTTCGCGGACTGCATCCTGTTGTTGTATCTTATCCTGGGCGTCAACCGCTTGGTTTTGAATCTCATTGATGCGCGGCGTTTCAGTCACGTTGGAGAGCAACACCACGGCCGCAAGCGTCGATGAGTCAGGTCGAGGATCGTCGCCAGCAAGCACATCAACGGTGTCAGCCTCTTGTTCAAGCCACTCGCGAGCGGATTCGACGCCTTTTCGTGAAATAACATCTGGCGGCCCGGCAAAGACAATGAGTGCGCGATCAGCACTCGAGACATCACACGGGACAGTAAGCCGGGAATTCGTTGCGCGACGAACTAACCCCTTGATTTTTGCGGCATCAGTCGAGTCGCTCTGCGATTCTTCAGACTCTTTGAAGTTTGCTAGCAGTCCTTCTTTTGCGGGCGTAACATCAGTCGACGCATAGCCAATTGAGGAGACACCGCCAGTATCGAGCGTTCGCATAATATCACTCGAGTCCATCGCGTTTTCACCAACCTCTGATTCATCAACCTCACCGGCAGCAAGGAGAGTGACGATGCGTGTTGCGAGCTCTTCGTTCATCTCCTCGTACCCCTGTTCAATCGTCTGTCCGCGGGAACGCCACGCATCATTGTCGAACGCGATGAAGTTGTCGACTTTGTTGACGAATGACTGGAGCGAGCGAGCAGCGTTAAGTGCTGGCCGGCCGCCTTCGTATGTACCCGGCAATACCCCGAGCCCGTACACCGGTTCATCGTACATCTTCTGTAATTCGTCGATGACAACCGGAGCAGCACCACTGCCGGTTCCGCCGCCAAGTCCAGCAGCGACTAAGACGGCGTCAACCTCGTGAATTTCGACATCGTCGAAGACACGTCTGATCTCATCAATATCAGTTTTCGCAACCTCGGCGCCAATTTCAGCATCGCCACCGACACCATGTCCCCGAGCTTTCTGATGGGTATCGCCGATCAACACGCGGCGCTCTTCATCAAGATGCTGCGGCTTGGCGAGGTCTGTCCGAGCCGTGTTGATAACAAGCGCGTGTCGGCACAGATTGCGACCAGTCTCGAATTCAAACTCAATCATCTGGTCGATAAGCTTACTGCCGGCGTTACCGACCCCGATCGTTGCAAGCTTCATTAGCGGCCCTCCACTCGGCGGGGTTGGTTGTGTTGACAGTACGGTCGTGTCTCAACATCTTCCGCGTGAGAGGTTGTGAAACGAATCATCAAGTACCGGATGGTGTGGGTCAGGACGTATTAATTTGCGTCAGACACAATCTATTGGCAACAGCTATTGCGACAA
The DNA here is from genome assembly GCF_003666025.1 of Halorubrum sp. Atlit-8R. Taxonomy (NCBI): domain Archaea; kingdom Methanobacteriati; phylum Methanobacteriota; class Halobacteria; order Halobacteriales; family Haloferacaceae; genus Halorubrum; species Halorubrum sp. Atlit-8R. The sequence goes on along the minus strand of NZ_QPLV01000001.1, from coordinate 38,936 downwards.
CCGCAATACGGGTCACCGAATCAAAAACTATTCACCAGTCAATCCATAACACTTAGCTTGGGACCAAAAGTCCCTGACAGAGCGGGTCCACGCAGTCCACGTCACGGACCGGCTCTCAAATACGCTGCTCTCCAGTCAACTCGTCGGCATGCTCGACCACCGACGCACGAAGAGCAGCCCAGCGCGAGCCGGCTGACATCCCCGGCTCCGCGTTCTCTGGCGATGTCGTGCTTCTCTGTACAACGGAGGTTCCGCAATACAAAAATCAAAAAATATTAACCAGCCAATATTTACTATATGATTGGGGACTACAGGTCCCTAGTGAGAGCGAGGTTGTCCCTTTGCGCATCCCCGTTCTCATGCCATCTCCCCTCCCCCATCCATCCGCCTCCGCCGAGTGAATTACCACGGGTCGGGTGACCCGTGGCTTCCTGTTTCTACGACGCGCTTTGCAGGCACGAGACGGAACGACAATTCGTCGTTCACGTCCGCACCCGAAGGGAGCGCAGTCTCCGCAGGCGTTGATTCGGCCTCTCCCAGACCTACTACCGCATCCACCTCGTAATCCACACCCAACTCGTCCATCCCATGTTTCTGAACGTTGTACGAGGCGTTCTCGTCCCGGTCAGCCTCGAACCCACAACCCGGACACGAGTGTTCACGAACCCAGAGTGCTTTGTCAGACTCAACGTCACACCGAGCGCACCGCTTTGTTGTTCCTTCTGGTGGAACCGTAACGACGTGACAACCGTTCTTATTCCCGTGACGCTCGAACGTCTTGATGGCCTCACTCCACGACATAGACGCGATGTTCCGCCCATTCGAATCCTGTTCAAGCATCTCGCGAACGTTGAGTTTCTCCAAAAACACGGCGTCGTACTGTGTCGTGTACGAGTGAGCGAGTTTCTCGATGAAGTCCTTGCGTTTGTTCGCCAACCGTTCGTAGGCTTCAGCGAGTTTGACTCGCGCTTTCTCCCAGTTGTTCGAGCCGTGTTGCTTGCGAGATAACGCTCGGTGACGTTTTTCGATTCGCTCACGGTCTTCTGACTCATCCAACGGCGTCACAGCGTTGCCGTCAGAATCGTGAACAAACTTGAGGATGCCAAGGTCGATACCTGCGGTATCTTCAAGGCGGATGTCTTCGACAGCGGGTTTCTCGGGGTGTTCTGGGTCGTGGTCAACAACGACCGACGCATACCACTTTCCTGATTTCTCTTCCTTGAGACGAACTTCTTTGATATTGCCGTCTTCGGGAAGTGGGCGATGGTAGTCCACATCCATCGTGCCAATTTTCGAGAGTTCCAAAGTGGCGTGTTCGGTTCGGCCCGTGTTACTATCCACGTCAAAGCCAGATTGGTTGAACACGATACTGCGGTACTCTCGTGGTGATTTCCACTTGAGTTTCCCAACGTTGTATCCCTTGGACTTGAGTGACTTGAGAACACTCAGGCTCGAAAAGATGCGTCGGACGGCCATCTGCAAGCACTTGGAGTTCACGTCACTCCACGTTGTCCACTGTCGTTTCCACGCAGGGAGTTTGTTCTGGAGTTGGGTGTACGTTGGCTTGTCGCCGTTTGGAGCAGAGTCGTATATTCTGAGTGCGTGGTTGTACACTTCCCGGCAGATGTTGATGTGTCTGCGAGCTTCGCTCGCCACGCTTTCTGTCGGGTACACTCGATACTTGAACGTCTGCTCCACTAACTAACACGTTGGGGTGCGGGACTTAATGATTCGGTTTAACTCGGGCGATTGTCGCATTCATCCACGGGTGCGGTGACCCGTAGAATTCTGCTCGTTACCGTTTAAAAGTGCGGTTCGACGCGATCTGGGCTACCAGCCCCGGAATCGCGTTCAGAACTAACCGAAGTACACCGCGCAACTACATCGAGCCGTCTCTAGTGTAGTTCACTAAACTCGCTGCCGTCATTCGAGGCGGCAGATTCGCCGCCATCGCCAATAACTCTTTGAACAACCGGCACAACTTCCTCGGTGAAGCGGGAGATGTGCGCCATGAGCACTGAGGGCTCCCGCTTCAACTCCTGTGGGTGAGTAACCGATCTCGCTGCCGTATGGTAATTCAACAGAAGTATTCAAAATATGAAGTCAATCCCGAAGTGCCTCTACCGGGCGTTCATTTGCGGCTTTCCATGCTGGATACACCCCACTAAGCGCACTTGCGGTAACCGCAAACACCATGCCGTACAAGAGGTACTGAGCGCTTTGCCAGCGAAAGGCACTCAGAGGACTCCCAACGAGGAATTCAAACAGGACTACACCGACACCGACGGAAACAACGACGCCTAACACGCCGCCAATTGCCCCGAGAAACACCGCTTCAGTGAGGATCATGCGGAGAATTTCACCCCGGGTGATGCCGACAGCTCTAAGAACACCAATTTCGCCTCGCCGTTCAACAGTACTCATTAACATTACATTGAGAATCGCAACGCTCGCAACCACCAGTGAGATTGATCCAATCCCCAGAAGTCCGAGTCGAAGCGTCCGCAAAAACGATCCAACGTTCTGCTGTACCGAGGCGAAGTTCCGGACGCGTACAACTTCTTCGTCAGCAGTATTGAATGACGACCGAATATCAGCTGTAAGCGGCTCTACCGATTGGTCGGGAGTTATCAAAACAGTTACTGAATCGTAATAGTTCTGTTCATCCATCGCTGAGAGTGGCAACACAAGCACTCGTGCTTGGCCGCCGAGTCCCTGAGATGACGAGAGGATCCCCTGAACGCGGTAGAGTTGTCCATCATAGGTGATCGGATCACCAACTTCGATCCCAAGCCGACTAGCCTCTGCTTGAGAGAGCAACGCACCTGACTGGAGGCGGTTCGAGATACGTCCCTGCGAGACATTATACAGGGCATCCGCTTTCGTCAGTGCGGTGACGCTAATACGAGTCTCAGCGCCGTTTCGGGCTGAGAGCGTTGTGACATTACTTCGTTCAGGTACAACCGTTGCATCGCCTGCGAGTCGCTCAATATCATCAACCTGGTCGGCAGAGATCCCATCAGTGGGATTATCGGGTCCTGCGGAGATGATCACTTCATTCGATAAGCCCTCAAGATTCGCAGTAGCTTGTTGTTGAATTGCTGCCGTCGCCATTCCCAACGACGCGATCGAAACAACACCAATCAGGATTCCGAGTGTCGCGAGGGCAGTCCGCACACGATTGCGGCCAAGGTTTCGCCACGCCATCAGGGCACTGGGAAACCGGCGCAGGGGATGTCGCTTGCTCATGTGTTGATAGTTCCGTCAACTAACTCAACAACCCGGTCAGCGTATTCCACTAGCTGCTCATCGTGAGTGACCGCGACAATGGCGATATTCTCGCTTTGCTTGAGTCTCGTTAGTTCATCCAAGATGGTTGCGCCAGTGTCTTGATCGAGGTTCCCAGTTGGTTCATCCGCCAAGAGAATGTCCGGTTCGTTGATCAGCGCACGCGCAATAGCAACTCGTTGGCGCTGGCCACCCGATAGTTCGGTTGGCTTGTGTGTCAGTCGGTCACCGAGTCCAACGCGGGTGAGCAACTCAACAGCCCGGTCACGTCTATCAACGTCGGTATCCCACATCGTTGGCAGTTCGACGTTTTCGACCGCTGTGAGCATCGGAAGCAGGTGATAATCCTGAAAGACGAATCCGATGTCTGACCGCCGTTCCTCCGTCAGTTCATCGATGGAAAACTCGGTGACATCACGGCCGTTGAGCCGGACACGGCCCATCGTTGGCGTGTCGAGTAATCCAATCATATTCAGCAACGTACTCTTACCCGATCCAGAGGGACCGATGATGGTAACCATCTCGCCGCGGTCAGCACGGAAGTCGACACTCGCCAGCGCCTCAACGATCTCGCCGCCGGTGTGATATCGTTTTATCGCATCGTCAAGGGCAATAACGCTCATTGGCTGCGCCACCTGTAGGCTACGCCGGCGAGGAGAATTGTGATGAGCACAACACCGCCAGCAAGTAGTGGGAGTGGGAGCCCGCCTTGCTCACCGGCTCCAGAGTGAGAGGTGGCCGCACCGCTGCTGGTGGCGGCGCTGTCGCCAGGCGTCGCGCTGGGACTTACAGCCATGGCGGTAGCCGTCAGGTCGACCTGCTGTGTCGTCGTCACACGCTCGTTATCAACGATATACGTGATTGTAACGGGGACCACTGAGGCATTGGACTCGGTCTGTGCGGTGAGTTCAAACGTGGCGAACTCGCTGGCCTCAACACCACCAACAAAGTACTCACCTGACGGCGAAACAGGGTGGACATCAGCAGTCTCGTTGACCTGAACGAGCACAGAATCAGCATCGGTCCCACCAAGGTTCGCGGCATCACCTTCGATCATGACCCCAGAGCCGGTGCGTGAGACCTCAACTGCGGTGAGTCGGATTTCCCCGGGAACTTGTGTCTCCTCGTTGATGTCGGTGACAAGCGACGTAGAGTGACTAGCGCCAGCAGCATCGTATGTCGCGGTAAACTCAACCGTGTCTGACACAACACCGCTTGTATCGAAGCTGGTTACTTGGCTTGACTCGGGTGACACGTCACGGGCAAAGTTACGCTCAAAGACATCACCACCAGCTGCGGCAGTGATTTCGACATCGGTGAGGTTGGTGTTGCCAAAGTTCGTTAGTGCGACTTCAACTGTCTCAGACTCGTTTTCGGTGGCTGTTGCCGATAGGTCAGCTCTAACCACCGATTCAGACACTTCAACGTAAACTGGGTAAGTGTACGAATGATAGTCGCCGTTGGTATCTTGTACAACGAGATTAACATCAAGTTGTTTTTGCCCGGCAGTCTCAAAGGTCGCTGAAATTGGGACAGACAGTGATCCACCAGGAGAAATCGATCCGACATTCTCGATGCGGGCAAACTCTTCTGTAGTTCCTATTGATCGGACATAGAGGCTTGTTACATCGACAATAGTATCACTATTTTCAAGGTTTGAGATGGTGGCATCGATGGTGACCTGTTCGCCGGTAGTTGGATCGTCGGGTGTTACTGTTACCGACGATAGTTGGATCGCCGGGTCATCGGCGCTCACGGCGACCACACCTGTGCTGCTCAAAACGAGGAGGGCTACTGCCAGTCGAGGGAGGAGGGACCCACGCATCAGCGGCAATTGACATTTCTGGTACTAAGAAGTACTGCTGTGTTTCGCAGGCCGACTACCCACCCTACTTTGCTCATCTGAAGCGGGTCGGTCGTGGAGAGTGAGGCGTGTCCATGGCTCGGCCTCGGACTGTCCGGGTAGGCAGTGAATCTACGACTTGGTGTCACCGTTCCAGACTTGAGGCCAAGCTAACTGTTGTCCGTCCGCCGAGACGACTGGGGGCCTCGACCGACGTGCCACATCCCGAAGTGCTGCGCCGCATTGTCGTCCGCGTTCACTTACTGGCTCACGCCGTACACACCGGAAATCATGACGAGTTAGCCGATTCCCTTCGGCTATCAGCTTTCTCTCATGGCTACACCGTGGGCTTCCAACTCGAACATCTGTGAACAGCACCCGCCCGTGAGACGCGACGCTTATTAGGATGTGACTGACACGTTGTAGCGATGGACACCGGCTGGCAGTATCGGATCGCGAGCGTGGGGGGCGTCGCCGCCTTGGTCGGGCTCGCGGTGATGCTCGCCAACAACGGGACCGTTCAGGCGGCCGCATCGATGGTCCCCATCCTCGGGCGCCTAACCGTCGACCCGCCCGCGGGCGCAGAGTTCGTCATTGAGGTTGCGCTGACCGTGGCGGTGGTGGCAGGCGCGTTCGTCCCCCTCTACAAGCCGCGGCCGCGGCGAATTCTCGACATCGTCGCGCTCGCACACAAGCGCGTTTTTGTGGCTGTGTTCGCCTTGGCGACGATCGGCTACTTCGATTACACGTACAAGGTGCCGCGGCTAACACTAGTGTTGATCACGCCGATGCTACTCGTCATCCTGCCGGCGTGGTTCATCTGGCTGCGCCGCCCGGAGGCCCGCAGCGAGCGGGCGATTGTCGTCGGGGACGACCCCATCGAAATTTCCCGCGTCGCTGAGGCTGCGCGTGAAACGGATCTCACACTACTTGGATATCTGTTTCCAACACAGCCACAAGGTACGGCTCAGGGCCGCCTTGGAGAGGACCACAAAGCGAGAGACGCCGATGTCACGTCCGCCGCAGACGGTGGCTACCGGATAGAGACAGGCCTCGATCAGCTGGGTGGCCTCTCTCGACTCGAGGATGTACTGGTCAACCACGACATCGACACCGTGATCCTCGCGTTTGGGGAGACAGACCGGGCTGAGTTCTTTGGCACGCTCGACGCCTGCTATGAGCACGGAGTCGCCGCAAAGGCCCACCGCAATGCTGCCGACGCTGTGCTGCTCGCAGAGGACGACCCGGGCGTGCTCGTTGATATTGACATCGAGCCGTGGGATATCCAAGATCATCTCCTCAAGCGAGCCTTCGATGTTGGGTTTGCGGGGATCGGACTGCTTGTGCTTTCTCCGGTGATTGTCGCTATCGCCATCGCGATCAAACTTGATGACGGCGGATCAATACTTTATCAGCAGGAGCGGACAGCCGTATTCGGCGAAACGTTTGACGTGTACAAGTTCCGCTCAATGGTCGAAGACGCTGAGTCGGCGACCGGCGTGAAGATCAGTGATGAGGACGAAGGAAGTGTTGACCCTCGAGTGACACGTGTTGGGCGGGTACTCCGCCAAACACATCTCGACGAGATTCCACAGCTGTGGGCAGTGCTATCGGGGAAGATGAGCGTTGTTGGGCCGCGGCCGGAGCGCCCTGAGATCGATGCCGACATTCAACACGGCGTCGATGACTGGCCGAAACGGTGGTTCGTAAAGCCCGGGCTCACCGGCCTCGCACAGATCAACGACGTGACGGGGAAGGAACCGGACCGGAAGATCCGATACGATCTACAGTACATCAAACGACAGTCATTCAGCTTCGATATGAAGATCGTAATTCGACAGATTTGGAAAGTATTTGCGGATGCTATGCGTCTCGTTACAGAGAGCTCGAAGTAGATTACTGGATTACCGCACTGTGTCATGTTCTACTGGAGCCTCGGAAATCGTGGTGGCTTGTAACGACCAATCACTGGCAGAGAAATCAAAAACCGACAGCACTTACGGTTGAGCTATAGAGACCTCTTATGAACACACCGACAGGTCAGTCGATACTCGTGACCGGTGGTGCCGGCTTTATCGGAAGTCACCTCGTCGAGACGCTGGTTACTGACAACGACGTCACCGTTCTCGATAATCTTTCGAGCGGCCGTCGCGAGTGGGTTGCTGACCAAGCGACTCTCATTGAAGCCGACATCCGAGATTCAGAGGCAGCGGAAGAAGCAGCCGCGGGAGCAGACCTCATTTTTCACGAAGCAGCAAACGTGAGCGTTGAACAATCCGTCGAGGAGCCGGTGGACAGCCACGAAGTAAACGTGGATGCGACGCTCCAGTTGCTTGAATGCGCTCGGGAGGAAGATGCCCGATTTATTTACGCGTCAAGCGCGGCAGTATACGGAACTCCAGACTCGGTGCCAATTCGAGAAACGGACCCGAAGGCACCAGCGTCTCCGTATGGATTAGAAAAGCTCACGGCTGAGGAGTATTGTCGGCTCTACAACGAGCTGTACGACGTAAAGACGATTATGCTTCGGTATTTTAATGTGTACGGACCGCGCCAGCGCGGTGGGCAGTACAGTGGTGTTATCGATGTCTTCCTCGGGCAAGCGCGTCGTGGAGAAGACATCACCGTTCACGGGGACGGCAAACAGACGCGTGACTTTGTCCACGTCGACGATGTCGTTGCCGCAAACTGCCTTGCCGCGGTGAACGGAACACCTGGAGAAGCGTACAATATCGGTACCGGGGAAAGTATTTCAATCAAATCTCTCGCACAGCTGATCGTTGACACAGTTGAGTCAGATTCGCGTATCACCCACGTCGCAGCTCGTGACGGAGATATCGAGCGAAGTCGCCCATCAATACAGAAAGCTCGTGCTGAGTTGGGGTTCGAGCCCAGCCGATCGCTTGGGTCTGAGATTGAATCCCTCTGTTGAGGAATCGCTGCCCAGAAGAGAGGCAAGGCGGCCAGCGAGGTTGACCCAGCAGTAAGGTCTACGTGTTGCCTGAAGACGTCTTTCACGCATGTGCGCTGCTCCGGCCGTCAGCCGAGGGCGAGTACCAGCTGAGCGAGGCCGTGGGGTTGCTGGTGCGGGCGGGGTACGAGGTCGAGACCGTGCGGCTGGGTGAGCGCGTGAACGTGAACACGCCGGAGGACGTAGAGCAGGCGAGCGAGTTGGTGCGTGAGGAGAGCGGGACGGGTTCCTGATACTCCACCATGTCGAGTGCTTTTTTCACTAGGCAGTAGTCGACCCCTACACCCCACCGTGTCGAGTGTTCTTGGAGACGACCAACCACAGGTCTCTCATCACACCCCACTGCGTCAACTGTTCGAGACGGGTGGCGCTCGCGTTCGAGCAGGAGGTCTCGACGCGTATCTGTGAGCGTAGTCGCCGCATCGGGGTATGCCGGAAGCTTCCGAGTTTCACGGTGTGTGAGTCCGCCGCGCGCTCGTACCGCGTCTTGATCGTCTTCGAACGGACCGGCGTCGCGCCTCGTTCTTCGAGGTACGCGAACGTTCCGAGCAGCAGTTGGGCGTGCTGGGTCTGGTCGCAGATCCGATTGCGTAACCGACCGTGCTAGACGAGGTCCTGGGCCTCGACGATGTTCGAGTCGTCAACGCCGTCGTCGCTGCGCTCCTTCACCACCTCGCCGCCGACTCTGAATATGAAGCAAGCAGCGAGTCGGTGGGCCGAGCGCTCGACATCCCACCGTGTCGAGTGCTTTCCTCGTTGGAGTAGCCAGTCAGATCCCCCACCCCACCGTGTCGAGTGTTCTCGATGAGAATTGAGGGTATGTCTCAGAATACACCCCACTGCGTCGAGTGTTCGAGACGGGTAACTGAGTATCTCTGTGTCCCACCCCACCGTGTCGAGTGTTCCGTTCGGTTGTTATCGATGAGGACTGACCGAGTGACACTCCACTACGTCAGGTGCAAACCGATAGACTTGGATTATCTGTACGTACACACGACACACTTGACACGGTGGATTTATCCGTACAGACGGAATCAAACGTGACAGGGGATGGCGACGTTCACACGGGACACAGAGATCTTCCGCAACGAGGACATGCTCCGCGAGGATTATCAGCCGGATTCGATTACCGCTCGCGAGGACGAGATTTCGACGTACACGGCCGCGCTTCAGCCGATCGTTAACGGCGCACAACCCCGGAATATCTTCCTGTACGGTAAAACGGGCGTCGGGAAGACCGCGGTGTCCCGCTATCTGCTGAAACAGCTACAACGAGATACAGAGCAGTACGACGACGTCGAACTCTCGGTCTGCTGGCTCAACTGTACGAACCTCTCGTCGTCCTACCAAGTCGCAGTTAATCTCGTGAACCAACTGCGACCCGCAGACGACCGGATCAGTACGACCGGGTATCCCCAACAGCGTGTGTTTGATATCCTGTATGAGGAACTCGATCAGATTGGCGGGACAGTCCTCCTCGTCCTCGACGAAATTGATCACATCGGCAGCGACGACGAAATCCTGTATGAGATCCCGCGAGCCCGCTCAAATGGCTACCTCTCAAAAGCGAAACCCGGCGTGATCGGCATCAGCAACGATTTCGGCTTCCGAGACGACCTCTCTCCGAAGGTGAAAGACACCCTCTGCGAGGAGGAGATTCACTTCTCGCCGTACAACGCCCCGGAGCTGCGCGCCATCCTCGAAGAGCGAGTGGCCGGGGCGATGTACGACGACGCGGTGGACGACGCCGTGGTCGCGTTGTGTGCGGCTATCGCGGCGCAGGACACGGGAAGTGCCCGACAGGCGTTAGATATCTTGTATAAATCCGGTGAGATTGCGCGGACGAACAGCGAGGAGCGACTAACAGAGGAGCATGTCCATCAGGCTCGCGAGAAACTCGAGCAGAGTCAGGTCGAACACGGGATGCGCGAGCTGACGAAGCACGGGCATCTCGCGCTCGTAGCCATGTTACAGCTCGCATTCGAGCAGGAGACCCCGGCGCGGATCCGCGACGTGTACCCGCTGTATCGACGTATCGCGGAGAGCTCCAACGTCGACCCGCTCGTCCGTCGGCGAATGCACGACCATCTCGCGGATCTGGCGATGCTCGGCATCCTCGATCGCCAGATGAAAAACGAGGGGCGGGCGGGCGGACACTACTACCAGTACGAGTTCGACGTCGATCTCGATATTGTCGGCGATGTTGTTCGGGATTTTGATTCTATTGCGCTCCCGAAGGGCGTGACAACGCGGATCGGATGAGTTCGATCGGTTTCGTTCGGGTGGCCCTGGCTAGCGTCGTACGAACATTGGATGTGGGGGGTCTCAGCGGTCCCGTTCCGTCCCGGGAAGAACACTTGACATGGTGGGGTGGGGGTGGCGATGAACGCGGGGGGTGCGGTAAATACTTCAGCTCATGAAATGCCACCGACCCTGTACCGAGTGAGGTACACAACAGACGAATTCTATCTCTTCTAGACTGGGTTTGGACGGAATATAAATACTACACAGCCTAACATTACACAGCAGGCACCGAGTGAAATTGGCAACCGTTGTTCTGCTGGCAGAATAAATAAGCCGAGTAATTTGGGCCTTGGTGGTGAGACGATGGACGTTTGCGGTCTGTTCACTTTGGTTGGAACTCACTCGTTATCAGGTGTGTCTGTAAGCCCTAGAGTCTGGTCGGGGTGTCGTCCTAACTGAACTGGATGCGTTGGCTGCGTTGTACCGTTTCGGCAGGTGTCACTCGGTTCGACGTGTGTGACGATAGTTTGACCAGGGGTTCATCACTCAATTTCACTCGGTGTACGGTGTGTCTCTCGTACTGCCCGCCCGGAAAGACCGATGTTGCCAGTACGAGTTCAACGTCGGTGTCGTCGGCGATGTCGTTCGGGGATTTCGATTCTATTACGCTCCCGACAGGCGTGGCGACGCGGATGACGTGAGGCGGTGAGGTCGGTCAGCGTTGTTCGGATGGTCCCAAGTGGTTCTGCTCGAACACTCGACACAGTGGGGTCTCAAGGGAAAGTGTCCCACCCTGTCTCGAAAAGAACACTCGACACGGTGGGGTAGGGGTGGTGATGATCCCGAGGCGGCCGCAATCGGTCTTTAGTCGTGTACCCGCCGAACCTGCCTCTCGCCTGCGCAACCTCGTGTCTGCCTTCCCGGAGCAGTCGATCGAAGACGCAACCCGTGTCCGTCAAGCAGAATGTGAGGTCGAACTCATCGAGGACGTTCCGAACACGTCACCACGCCGGTATCGGGTCGCGGACAGCGATGTCGTCCGTGAGTGCTTCGAGTTGAATAGCGCGCTCAACAGCGTCGGCGGGTAGTCACTGCCCACGAGGCGTTTTGGGTACTCCCGCCAGTGTTTGGAACTGTGGTTCGCAGTCTCGTCGACGGGCGGCTTTTTGTGCGCGCCAGTCGATTCCTGGGGCGGAGACTCAGGACAACCCAGTTATGGATCGAGACATGACTCCGCTTGATCCCAAATAATTCAAAATGATTACTTACCTCACGTAGTAACGTACCAGCCAAGTGACAGCGGATCCCTACTTCAATCGCTCAGCGGTGCGTTCGATCTCGCTCCACAAACGAGGTCGATCCACGTGGTACGTTCGCTGAGGCGATCGAATCAGAACTCGTCCGGCTCATCTTCTAACTTAACGCGACCCCTGTGTTACAGCACAGTACAAAAATACTAAATATCGTGTCTAGCACTATTCGTACGAGTAGCTACCAAACCTACTCCTATAACATCGATGACTACAGTAGTACTTGGACTTGACGGGGCGGCATTTGAGCTGATAGAAGACTGGATCGATTCTGGAGTTCTCCCTAATCTCGCAAAGCTCACTTCAGAAGGGGCAGCGATGGATATGAGGAGTTGTCTACCGCCAGTAACCTCCCCGAACTGGCGGTGTTACGCGAGCGGAGTCAATCCTGGAAAACTCGGGGTCTTCTGGTGGGAGCGGGTCAATAGAGAGACTCACACAGTTGAACCGATCAGTTCCTCCGAACAGTTCGACGGCGGTGAGTACTGGGATCTTCTTGATGGGAACGTGTCCGTGATCAATTTACCGACTGGATCGCCGCCATCTAAGGTGAACGGGAAGTTCATTGCTGGAGGACCGGACTGCGAACAAACCGAGTACACTCATCCCCATGGGTTGGAGGATCAACTTCGAGACGAATACGACTATCAGGTCCATCCGGACCACCTTTCCCAACTGTCGAAAGATAATCAAGAGAACGATTGCGTCGACGAGATACATCGCCTAATCGAACAGCGCTTCCAAGTGCTTGAAGACCAGCTCGAATCGGGCGAGTACACGCTGATCCACGCGACAATTTTCTACATTAACGTCCTCCATCACTTCTATTGGGACCGCGATGTCGTCCGCACCGGATGGGAGATCATCGACGAACACATCGGAACGCTGCTTGAGAGTGACGAACTGGATCACCTGTTTGTAATGTCGGACCACGGATCGAATCGGATCGAGGTGGAGTTCAATATCAACACGTGGCTTGAAGAGGAAGGCTACCTCGTCCGGCAGACTGGTGCGAACGATTTGATGAAGCGGATTGGAATAACACGAGAACGTGTCTTACCAGTTCTCAATCAACTGGGATTCAGGTCGCTAGCACGACAGATCGTTCCGGATCGCGTGAAAAGCCGAGTTCCAGACTCAGAAGGACGGGTCAAAAAACAGGCAAAGAGTGAACTGATCGACTGGGAAGAATCAACGGCGGTGGCGAGTGGACAGGGACCGATATACGTTCTCACCGATTCGACATCAGAACGACGAGCGATCAGAGAGGAATTACTGGAGGAACTTGACGGACTTCGGGATCGGACTGGTACGCTTGTGGTGGAGGCAGCAAAAGCGGCGGATATCGTCTATGAGGGACCGTACGTTGATGACGGTCCGGACATTTTACTGGACCAAGCCCCGAATATCCATATCAGTGGTGCATTGGGAAGCGACCGAGTCTTCGTGGATCCGGATACTTGGGCCGGGGAAAACAAAGACACGGGCTTGTTTATTGCGTACGGACCTGCGGTCGATCCAGAAGCGACGGTCGAGGAAATGAATATTACAGACATCGCACCGACTCTCCTCACGCTTCATCAGGAACCGATTCCCAAAGAAATGGACGGAACTGTGCGGACGGGACTCTTTGCCGAGGGAACAGAGATGAGTAAAAGGATACCGCAAGATGACGATATTAGATGGATTAAACAGAAGACAACAGAAGATGACCAGACTGGAGATTCCGTCAATTCGAGATTAGCCGATCTAGGATACATTGATGAGTGAATGTTGAAACCCAAGCAGAACAACCCTCAAACAATATCCGTCTATATTTATCAGTAATGAATAGGTCAGTGATGAATTTTTCCCGGTCAATACCCATTGGACAGAGTCTAGAGTATCTCACATGAATGCCACTGTATCTGTAGTAATGACAACATATGAAGGAGATGATCCTCAAGAGCTACATGATTGTCTTATTAGCATAAATAATCAAATCAGAAACCCTGACGAATTAATTATCGTGCGCGATGAAAAACTTCCACCTGAATTAGTTACTGTAATCAAAGAATTTGAAAAGAAATCAGAATTTTCGGTACGCGATGTTTCTGTTGAAGAGCGCGGCCGAGGTCATGCCCGAGGTATAGGAGTTAAGAAAGCAGAATCAGAGTTTGTCGCAATTATCGATGCTGATGACATAGCGTGTCCGAATCGGTTGAAAAGGCAGTTAGAATATTTTGAATCGAATCCGTCAACTGATGCCGTCGGTGGATATATTGGGGAGTTTGTAGCGACTCCCGACGAAATTCAATCGATTCGGAGGGTTCCAATAGAATCGGGCAAAATACACAGGACAGCATACTATCGCAGCCCGATGAATCACCCTACTGTGACATTCCGTCGTAGTGCCGTGCTTGATGTAGGAAACTATCGTGAAATGGAATACGGAGAAGATTACGAACTTTGGTGCCGTCTTTTACAGAATGGCAAGAAACTTGCCAACCTTCCAGAGATCCTTGTCAAGGCTCGGGCTACTGAATTGACAACCCGGCGTCAAGGGGTACATATCGCCCGTCGCGAGATTAAGTTAATTCGGTCGATTGTCGATACTGGATTTTATGGTTGGATACTTGGAGGTATAAATCTCGCTGTTAGAGTACCTGCCCGGCTTCTTCCTAAAAGGTTGTTGGGTCTAATCTACAAGACCTTTTTCCGATCATAGATAGATTTTATATACATGTCAAATACACGCATTCATATAGATTGGTATAAGTGTATGTTGACTATTTCTATAGCACATCCGATCCTAGCTATCGCTTTCCAAATGTATTATACCTACATAATTGTAATGTGAAGTGAAGCATAAAATGTCCAAGAAATTGAGTATATTGGTTGTTTCGGACGCATACTGGCCAGAACAAACGGGAGGTATTACTAAGTCACTGTTGACGGAAATTGAAGGATTAGTGCAAAATGGTCATAAAGTCGTCGTTGTTACTCGGACTCTCAGTACCAATTCAGCCCGGCGCGAATCCCGCGGTGAGTATCTGATCTATAGATATCGAAGTCCAAATGAGGATTCTCCGTTATATCACGCATATCCACTAGCCAGCATCGGGCTACTGCCTCGATTGGTTGATAAGCTTGATGAACAGCAAAACTTTGATATTGCATATGTCCACAACATCTTCCAGTCAGTCGGTGTGGAGCGGGCCTCTGCCAGCATTCCACAGGTATATAACTACCACGCTCCAATTTCAAGAGAAATAAATATTCACCTAGAAAGAGGAAAGTATGGATGGAAAGCACCAATAATCAGAATAGCGAATAATGGCTTTGAGTGGCTTGAAAGGCGAGTAGTAAGTACCGCCGATATGTTGCTTGCTCGGAGCCGATTTATGTCTCAGGAACTCAGCCGGGTTCATGATAGTGACCGTAACCCAAACATCGTACCGTTGGCGGTGGATACAGACCGTTTTGCGTTTGAAGATGATCCCACAAAGGCTCAAACTGAGCTTGGACTTCCAACGGACCGGCCAATCTTCCTTACAGTTCGGCGGCTCGTTGCTCGTGTTGGGTTAGAAATGCTCGTCGATGCGATGAAAATTATATCGGAACAATATTCGGATGCGCTTTTATTGATCGGTGGTGAAGGATATCTCCGCTCCTCTCTTGAACAGCGCGTTCGTGATCATGGTATTGAAGATCAGGTTGAGATGCTCGGATTTATTCCAGAAGAGGATTTACCAACATACTATGCTGCTGCAGATTTCTCCGTGATGCCAACCAAAGAGCTAGAGGGCTTTGGACTCTCCACAATTGAGTCTCTTAGCTGTGGTACACCAGTAATTGGCACTCCAGTCGGCGCAAATCCGGAGGTTATTGGCCCATTAAATGAACAACTGCTATGCGCAAATGCCTCATCTGATGCGATAGCCGAACAGATGGGAATGTGGGCCAAACGAGGGGGTTCGTCGGAACTTCGAACAGAGTGTCGGAACTACTGTGAAGAGAACTTTTCTTCTGAGAAGGTTGTGGAGTCACTCACACAATTATTTCGGGATACAATCTCAGATGCCACTACTTAAAATCGTCTCCAACTCAAACAAAAGGCTCATCAGCACCTGCGATACCAAATTGGTATGACAAAAGTACTTTTATTCACGCCAAAATATCCTCCATCTCGAGGTGGAGCGGCGACGTTTTACTCAAATATAACAGAAGAACAGTACGATAATACAACATTTATTGTGGTCACTAGTTTACACAATAGTCGGGGATTAATAGAACAAAAGAATGGAATCACAGTATATAGCTTGCTCCCACGAATCGAGCGGCTACACCGCTATATTAGAGTTCCACTGGAAATTCTTGTCCTCATTCTTGTATCTTCCTACCTTATTTTATCGAAAAAAATAGATTTGATTCATTCCCACAGCTCCTCATTCTCTGTGGTTGGGTTGTCAATCGTGTCTGTACTATTCCGAACTCCTATCGTCAACGATTGTCGCGATGAGACCTTCCGTCCATGGATAGTCAAGTTGGGACTTACTCCTCTCTGGTTCAGTTGTGCTTCAAATATTGACGATATCTTGATCCAAAATGGTGTGCCCAAAGATAATATAAAACGACTACCGGTTGTTAATCCCGACTATGTCAAAGAGTACCGATCAACTAATACCCCGGACGAACTAACTGATCTGATATACATTGGGACTCTTCGGAAGCCGAAAGGAATATTTCTTTTAGCGGACGCAATTAAAATTCTCCACCAGCAAGGTATGGATATCGATCTTACCGTTGTCGGTGATGGTCCAGATAGGTCAAAGTTTGAAAACAAATGCCAAAACAATGGTATTGAGGATTGCGTTACCCTCACGGGCTCGCTCAATCACAACGATACATTGCGTCGCCTCACTGAATCTGATGCTCTTGTTCTCCCTTCAGAATCAGAGGGGGTTCCTCGAGTCGTACTTGAAGCACAGGACGTTGGCACGCCAGCAGTGGCCACCGCTGTTGGCGGCATTCCGGATGTAATTGATCATGAGAAGACTGGAATGCTGACCGAACAGACACCAGAGTCAATTGCGGAGAACGTGCTTCGGTTGATTCATGATGATGAACTGTACCGAATGATTGTTGAAAGTGGTGTTGAGAGTGCTGACGAGCGGAGCTGGGAACGTGTTGGGGGGCAGCTTCGTGAGGGTTACGACAGAGCGAACAAAAAGTGAAAGTCAGACGTTTTGGACTGTATAAAAAAACTGATTACCGTGTCCACGCTATCGGGTATATGTGTCGTGTATGAGTCGGAAGCGCCTGACATGGCTATTTGGGATTTTAGTGGTTATGCCACCTACTACCCGGTACATCCCATTTGGAATTGACATAGGGGGAGTAGGATTTAACTTACCTCGAATTTCTATGCTGACTTGTGGAATTTTAGCAATCTTCACACTCCTGTATCGTCCGCAACTCCGCCTCTCATATTCTGAAATTGGAATACTTTCATTATTGCTTTTATTGATATTTAGCGTCGCATGGTCGATCGCACCACAAGAATCGGTGCGAAGAGCAACCGACCTCCTATTCTATATGATGTACTTTTTTGCTATCGTTGTTTATTTTAACCGAAAAGATTCATTAAATATATTTGTAAATGTTCTGGTGATTCCGGCTACTACTGTAATAGCATACTCGATTCTAAATCTCATTTATTCTTCGCCTGGTTGGCGGCTTGCTGGATTGATTAGTCGCAATGGGGTTGCGCGAGACATGGTTGCGATGCTTCCGATACTAGCTTTTAGTATCTATGATCAGAATAGGATTCAGGCAGGCGTACGGCTGATCTTGGTCGGGTTAATGATACTTTTCATACCCCTGTCTGGATCCAGAAGCGGTCTTGTGGCACTCACTTTTACACTCGTACTTGTCATATTGGTATGGGGCAATCGTGTAAAGGGGCTATCGTTGACATCTCTCACAGCAGTAAGCGTAGTGAGCTTAGCCGCGATGGCTGCCGGCATTATCATTTCATCTACCGTTGGCATTCTTCCTGAACGGATTTTGCGTATTCCAGTGATCAACGGCGAGATATCACCAGAGGTCCTCGGAGAAGGCCGATATCAAGTTCGTCTCGCAGAACTAGGGACCATTCAATCATACCCGCTCACAGGAATTGGGTACGGCGCGTTCTTTCAATACTCCGCGGAACGGTTTGGAATCGGCAACTACCGGGCACATAGTCTTGTCACTAGGGTTTGGATGGGGGCTGGACTTCCAGGTGTTCTGTTACTGCTGTCAACTGGAGGAATGGTACTGCGAAACTACATCCGACGAATTATTCTGGACAGGTCAGATGAGACTCTGTGCTTGTCGGGTTGTTTGATCGGCTTACTCGCAACAACACTGACTGGTATGTTTAATATTGTCATCATCCAACCACTATTCTATATTCTCGTTGGTGTAGGAAGCAGTGCGGTTCTAATGAGTGGAGAAAGAAATCATTAACATATTGATGAATGATTCCAACCACATATCAGAAACGACATTACACACAATGATATTCACATAACTATTCATATGCCAGGATCAGCTATCTTCAGCGTAGAGGTGGAACTCGGGTGGGGATACCACGATTTACAACGACCCAACAAATATACCACGCTCTCTGAATCCCGAGACGCAGAGACAGAAGCTCTTGAGCGCTTGCTCACTCTCTGCGACCAGTTTGAGATACCAATCACCTTCGATGTCGTTGGACATCTACTGTTGAGCGATTGCTCTGGCACCCATCGCGGTAAGTACCCTACGGATTGGTTTGGCGCCGACCCTGGCACAGACGTGGAATCTGATCCATTGTTCTACGCTCCCGATCTGATTGAGATGATCGAAGCGGCTGAGATGGATCATGAAATTTGTACGCACACGTTTTCTCACGCACTCGGCGAAGAATTCACTTCAACCCAGTTGGATTCAGATCTGAAGAGGGCACAGGATCTCCATCGAGAAAGGTTCGGTCAACCGGCGGAGTCAATTGTTCCACCACGTCACCAGCAAATGGACTCTGAGATTCTCAAACAAAATGAGATCAGAGTGATTCGGCAGACAATTGGAAAGATGCCGGAGACCAAACCGGCGTTGTTGAAGTGGTACTTCAGCAGGAACCACCCGGTGATGGAACCTGTCAGGGACGGTGGGTTAGTTACCACTTACACATCGGTCACGCAATCGATGACTGCTCCATACATTTCTCACGGGCAGGGAACAGTTCACCCGGTCTTGCGTTCAATTCCGCTTCGTGTACGGAAGTATATTCATCGTAAATATATTGATGATGCACTCAACCGTGCCGTCACAGAAAAAAAACACGCTCACTTCTGGACACACCTCCACGACATGGCTAACGAGGCACAGCTCGACATCGTTGATCAACTTATTACTGTAGCCTCCCACTGGCGTGATAACGAAGGACTACAAATAAATAGGATGTGTGATCTCAAAACACATATATGACTTCTCTTGATGATGCTCTAAGCAGTCTAGCAAAAAGTGCCGCAATCGTTTTTGTTGGTTCTGTGGTCGGAAAAGTACTCAGCCTCATAGGCCAAGTTCTCATCGTCCGGTCCTTAACCCCAGCATCGTTTGGACACGTGGCACTTGCCTATACTGTAGTTTCAACCGCTGCGGGTCTGGCACTGTTGGGTAGCGATAAAGGGGTTGCTCGATTGATGTCTGCTAAGCAGGCAGTCAATTCTCGCCGTCATGTACTTCGAGCAGGGTATACATTCGCACTTATCGCTAGTTTCGGGGTAGCAATTACGATATTTATTATTCGATTTCGGCTGGCAACATATTTTAATGACGATCACCTCCCGACGCTACTGGTGGCCTTTCTTCCTTTTTTTATTGCGTCTAATATTTCACGAGTGTCGTTCAGTGCGCTCCGAGCATATAAGCGATCGCTAGAAGCGACTGTCGCTCGCGACCTTGGACCGCGTATAGGTGCCCTCTTGCTGTTCGGCCTCTTCGTTCTCTCTGGCGAAGCGTTCCTCGGTGCTGTCGCCTACTGGGTTACGATGCCTATAATCATGGTTTTACTCACTGGCTACTATCTTCATAGAATGATTTCACTAAGACAAGTCATCAATCACCTCCCTGATCAAAAGACAATAAGCGAACTTTGGTCATTTTCGTGGCCACTCGCGGTTGGATCATCTTTTTTAATCTTACTGTCGAATGTCGATATTCTTATGATCGGCTATTTCATGCAACCACAATCGGTCGGTCTTTATCGAGCGATCCAGCCTCTTCGGCAAATTACTACATTCGTCGTCCTCGGATTTGCGTTTCTCTTTCTTCCGATTGCAACCGAATATTACGAAGATAATAATCTTGATGCCCTAGATCGAATCTACACAGTCTCCACAAAATGGATTGTTACCGCTACATTCCCACCGGTCCTATTGTTCACACTGTTTGCATCCGATGTTGTTCGTACATTCTTTGGTGGTGAATATGTACCCGCTGCGCCTGCATTGGCCGTCCTAACAGCAGGCCTGTTCTTACGAGCAATTGTTGGTCTTAACGGCGACATGACGAAGGCAATCAACCGAACTCGAATAGAACTTTATTCTGTTGTCCCAGCAGTGCTCATCAACATCGGGCTGAATTATGTTCTTATCCCGAAGTATGGAATTATAGGTGCAGCCATTGGGACTGTTGTTGGATACGGAGTATATAATCTACTTGAGCTCACTGCTATATACTGGGCTGTCAAGATTCACCCGTTTTCCATAAATAATGTTAAGCCGCTTGTTCCAACACTTCTATTTACTCTTTGTTTGAGGAGATTGATCGGAGATAACGACCTCTCGCTTCTATTATTAATTATGTCTGGAACACTGATATCAGTCGCCCACCTCTTCTCAGTATTCCTAACCAGAAGTCTTGGCCGCGCAGATATACTTCTGCTTGAACGATTCGAAGAACGTACTGGGCTAGAACTAAAATATGTGAAAAATATTATCGAAAACTATTATTAAACCTATAAATCAGTCATAGACCAAATCCGCTTCCCACTCCGTCTACAGGGCTTCGCCAGCAACGAGGAACACAAAGGCGAGTACGCAAATACAGTCGCCCAATTTGCGGACGCCATCACGAACGGCAAGGCGCCCGAACTGTTCGGCGACGGCAGCCAAACCCGCGACTTCACGCACGTCGCAGATGTCGCCTGCGCCTGCGAGCTCCCCGTCGGCAGGAAGCTGACCGGCGTCTACAACGTCGGCACCCAGGAGGCGTACTCGTTCAACGAGATGCTCGCGATGACTAACGACGCGCTCGACACCGATATCGACCCCGTCTACATTGAGTGCCCCTTCGATGGCTATGTCCACGACACCATGGCGACGCCTCCAGGTTCCGCGAGGCTGACTCTCCTCAGATAAACTAGGCGGGACGCGACACGAGGTATCTCTCGTTCAGAGAACGAGTTCCGTGCTCGTATTTTATTGTCAGCACACATACGCCGTCACTAACAGTGACGAAGCCCCGAATCGCCTCCAGCGACGAGTCGGAGATCCACGATGGGTCTTATATTGAGGGGAGTCAAGTGACGGTTCGATAACTCCATTTGATCATTAAGTAGGCTGAACTTCGGCCCCAACAGGTCGCGGATCGTCACGGAATCAATGTCAGTGAGGTGTACAAAGCACTCGCCTACCACTGCCGAAATCCCGAGGATATGGGAAGTATCGAGGCACGGCACGGTCGCGCTGCCGCGGAGGCGGCACGACGTTCGTCGGCTACCCTGGCGGACTGAGGTACCGTCTCATCGTCGATGAGAACATTGGGTATCGGATCGTCCACAGACGCCGAAACTGCGGTAATAACGCCGAACACGTCAATGACCTCACCGGGCTCGGGAAGGGTTCGTCCAACTGAGTACTCGGCCAGTATTCAAACTCAAAAACCTCCTAATACTCACCTAGACCATAATTTCGTCCTCGAAATGGATACGTCCGAGTATAGAGCGGTTCCACACGTGAGCGACATACTGATTTTATTTGAAACAATCGCCAGTACGATTTACTGATGTCAAGACAGTACCCACAACAGAGGTTGACGGGGTAGTGTACGTTGATGATTAGATCTGATCCACAGAAGTTCGGTCCCCAAGAGCCGAATCAAACAGAGCTCTATTAACCAACAGCTATCCTCATACGGATTCACTTTTGATTAGTTCAGAAAACTACCGTTCAGCTGTCTGTACCAGTATCTTCAGTCAAATCTTTACCTGCGTTCTCATCATCTTCATCAATATACCTCCAATCCTCAGTGTCCAGATGTCCTTTGAGATATGCTTCACCGTCTTCGGTGATCATGTAGACACCATTACCTAAGCTTTCGAGGAGACCCTCCTCATCCAGTTTCTTACACCTTCGATCAACATGCTGTCTAGAGTAAGGTAGAGATGCCTCTGTAGTCATCTTCGTAGGTGTTGTCGGCTTATTCTCATGAAGGAACTCCAAAATCCGATCGTCAAGAGAAGTCATCCACTTGCCTGAGTGCCTCATAGAGCACATATCCAATATCACAGTCTATAGTACGGACGAATAGCACTTATACGCTATACAAAGCACATTTTGGACTACACCGTCAAATATATGTTACCAGAGGCTAACCGTTATTATACGGAACCCGAGTGACGAACCCTCGGCTCGTGAGAAAGTGTAGAAACCCCGGCCGCGGTGCTAGAACACCCGGCCAGGACGGGTTCTGTGTCCACTCACAGAACCATGCTAATGCTGGCAACTGCGGGGCTTAAGCCCTGCGAGACGACTGACGGATCGAATAGTAACAGATCCGGCTGTAGTTTGTGTCCCAACCCGGCCGACGGCTACGGCGCTGCCTTCGACGGCCCACTCTGTAGCACGTGCGCGACGACACACAGCGTCAACGAGGACACCGTGGAGGGCCATGATGTCTAGCCCCAACACCGAGAGCGACGACGTCTCACTTACCGATCTCTCAGCCACCCACCGCGACCTGCTCTGGGTACTCTCGCAGACTGGCCCCAGTGAGAGCCGTCCACTCCACCACGCGCTCACCGACTACTACACCGACGGTATCGACCACGCCCGGGTCTGTGACATCCTCGAGAAACTCGTAGAGTACAACTACGTCACCGTACAAACCCACGACCCGACCGAGTACCGACTGACCGAGTCGGGCCGCCGCGCACTCTCTGCGCGTCAAGCGTGGGAAGCTGGCACCCACACTACGGAGGGAGGCCACGAATGACGCGCCCCGACAATCCACAACCCGCAGACCTCGCCCAACTCACCCGCATCTCACTCAACACCACTAACCCGACCTGCCAGGTCTGTGGCCACCCCCTCCACGAAGGCAACGACATCACCGCCTACGCCTACCGCGCGGCCGGCGAGCCCGCGTACGCGATCGGCTACATCGTGTGCGGGTCAGATGTCCACGAACACCCGACCGTCTTCACCCGTGGTGTTCGCGAATACGTCCTCACGGGCCACATCGGGACGTGTTCGAACACCCGAACGCAATCGACAACGTTCGTCTTCCTCGACCCAACTGTCGTCGTCACGAGTCCCACGACGACCGCCGACCCACACGTCCACCCAGACGCCCCGACACCACGAGACCCAACCGACCCGCCACAGGAAGAACCAACCCCGCTTCTCACGGCGGTTCGAGAACACGCCCGTTCTGATGGTGGCCCTCCACGCGAGGGGTCGGAGTGATGCTGGCCGATCTGATCGACCAGCCCATCACCAGCAGGTGATCGGCTATGCGAACACGCCAGCCTGCGGCCTGCAAGCGAGGAGTCCGGCTCGTTAGCTACACCACGGACATCTCCACGGAGGGGATTACCTGTCCAGGGGTCTCACCCGGCGATGTTAAGTTAAGAACGAGGCGGTCGGTGTTTCGAATGCTCTATGTCCGAATCCAACCGCCTCGACGGCTGTACTGATTGGATCGACTTGGAGTTTGTGGAGCGAGAGCGGACACCCCGCGAGATCATTGAAACCGGTATTCAACTCCATCTTGCTGGATTATCACTTTCGAATACTAAACAGTATCTTGAGAAGTTGGGTGTCAATCGAAGCCGAACAGCAATTCATAATTGGATTCAAAAGGCCGATCTACAGCCAGCCGACAGTGCGAGCCCGAATCGCGTTGCGGTCGATGAGACTGCGATTCAGATCAACTCAGATAGATTCTGGCTGTATGCCGCTGTCGATCCTCGTACCAACGAATTCCTTCATGTTGACGTATTTCCCGTCCAAAACCAACAATTCACCCTGGTGTTTCTCCGCGATCTCAGAGAGAAACACCGCGTTGACGACGCGCTCTTTCTTGTTGATGCTGGCGGACATCTCACAGCTGCGCTCTCACGCACCTCACTCCGATTTCAAATCACTCGTCATGGAAATCGGAATGCTGTCGAACGTGTCTTTAGAGAAGTAAAACGCAGAACCTCTTTGTTTTCAAATACGTTCAGAAACGCGGAGCCGACGGCGGCAGAATCGTGGCTCCAGGCCTTCGCCGTCTGCTGGAACCGATGCTTAAGTTAACACGACCGTCTCACCCCGGCTGACCGAGTGGGTACCAGACCTCCTCACCAAACTCCGGGCCCACACCGAGCGAACCATCCGCGAGCACGCCACCACCGATCCGTGGCGGACGAGCTCCCAACTCCTCGCCGAAATCCTGCCAGCGTGGCAACAGACGAACGAACCATGGACCGACGACGTCGCCGAAGCCGTCGCATACACCCGCGCGATTACGACACTCGCGCTTACCTACGGAGACGACCCCACCAGTTCGCTCAGTGCGTACCACCAACAGCGATACGACAATCTAACCGACACCGTCACCAGCATCGGAACGGGATGCGGGCCAGTCAACGCCGACCTCGGCGCGCTCGCGAAAGGGCCGGTCGCACTCCATCGCGAGCTCGACGCCCACCCGACCACCCTCACCCTTCTGTTCGACGGCGACGCCTGGACCTCCCTTACGGACCGCCGCACGGGCGTCCGCGCGCTCGCGGCGATCGCCGTTCTTGCTAATGGGTTCGACGTTAGACTCGTCGCCTCTCCCAGAGTCCGCCGACACCTTGTGAAGCGGTATCCAAAGTGGAGTGAGTGCCACCTCGATCTTACTGGCAGCCGGGATCGGTCCCCCCACACCGACCACACCCAAACTGTCGAGACCGCCTGGAAGGCCATCCGTGACCTCGACACCGAACCTGGAAAACGCCGGCTCCTCGGAAACCTCAACCCCGAGTACGCCCGGAGCTACCGGGATCTCACCACCGATCACGCGATCGATGTCGCCGAGGGCACCATTAGCAGGTATGTCCTCGATCTTGAGGGCCGCGAGTTGGTCACTGTCGACCGCCGTGGCCAGCACAACACGGTCCAACTCACCGACCTCGGCAAACTGGCCGTTCACGAGTGTCTCGACGACAACAACGACCTCGTCCACCCGAATCAGCGCCGACTCGATGAGGGTCTTACTGCGACCCCTCAAGATTCCACAAGTACAGTGTCGCCCCGCCAAGAAAGAGAAGAGACACTCACGCCCGAGGAGTGGGTGGCCGTAACCGGTGATCCAGAGGGAGACGCTGACTACGTCCAGTGGCTCACTGGTCCTGAAAACGCCTCCCTCCACGAGCGATTCTCTACCGTCGCCCACGACGACGCCATCACCCTCGTCGATGCCCACCCACACCCATTCGACGACGGCCGCGTCACATACCTTAGCCACACCGATGATGAAACCCTCGTCGTCCTCCAGTGGGGTGGCCCCTTAGCCACTTTGGGACGTCTCGCGGGCGCCTTATTCAGCGAAAAAGCGCTCTCGAACATCCTCTCTCGATCACGACTCGGCCAGGAGTTCGAGGCAATTGACGACGAGCCCGATCACGACACCACCCGCATCCTCCGCCGTGGCCACCAAGTGGGCTGGTACAGCGATACAGAAACCACCTACCAAGCCTGGAGAGACCGGATCACGTCCGTTCGAGACCATCTCCTGTCACAGGTTGCCAAACTTACGAGCAGCGACGACACAGCCGCACGACGCAACCTGTTCAACGATCTCCACGGACTGATCGCCTCAGCGACTCAGCTGTATCACGCAGTTGGACTCGATCTTACGACCACCATCAGAGTGCCCGACACCGACGCACTCGCGCGCAACACTACACAACTCCGTGACTTCTGTGAGTTCTTCGGCAAGACTGCTCTCAAACAGTCCGTCTACGGGATTCATTCAGGCTACCGCATGCTGTTCGAAGACCGGCCCACAAAGCTGTGCCGGCGGCTCCCGTACGAAATCGAACCCAACACACAGGTAGATCTCACCATGTCGTGGGTGCTTGCCGGCCCGACGGCCACCGCACTTCACGACGAGATTACTACCGCCCTCTCGGCAGAACTCTCAGAGGTCCGAGAGGCGATCGGCGACGGTACTGAGGCCGCACCGACGCTCGAAATCCCGGTCGTCGACGGGACGACGTACCCCGCCATTCGGCGGGTGATCGATGAGATCGCAATGACCCACGACGTTCAGTGGACACCACACGAGCGACAGCGGCTCGTACGACTGTGTCTGCGCTCGTTCGGCCCGTCGGACACCCCACGGGCGTGTCCGTACGACGTTGTGGAGAGCCTCCAACACGCGCTGAACGAGTCCCACTATCCGACGCCTGCTGACGTTGAACGCGCAGCGGCCACGCTCCCGCCCGAGCGCTTCCGGCCTGACCTCACCCCGACGGCCACGAAGCTGTACGCCGCGCTCCTCAGCGCGGACCAGCCGCTTGGCCGCACTGAGCTGATCGACCGCGCCGACATCTCCGCGAGTAGCTATGACCGCCGAATAAGCGACATCCGTGACCTCGACTGTATCCGGCCCGTCCAAATGAACGGTCACCGACGGTGGATCACCGACCACGAGCGCGCAGCCAGGCCGCCGGCAGACATAGCAAAAACACCAACGCCGCTGTTGGCGCACCGACAGCCGAACCCAACTTACCGCGTCGTGAGCAGTCACCCTGACGAGTGGACGCGACGACGCACCGCCCACACCGACACGGACCTGTTCACACCGACAGCCACGCAGAACACCATGTTACCAAACACCATGATTCCAGTGAAGACGCACCGAAGACAGCCACGAAAAGACAACCATCGAGACGCACAGGCCGCATCCCACCCTCGCAACTCCCGAATACCAGATTCACACAATCAGACGCCAGAACCACCCATAACACCACCGCTCCACACGAACCGAAGGGGTGAGACACAATGACGGCTCCCACGTTCGACCTCGAGACGAACGTCACACGCGATCGCCCCGTCACCCAACAAGAGGGCTCCATCCAAGTGGGCCAAGACGAACTCAATGAGTCAGTAATCACGCTCAGTTTTGGCGGCCCATGGGGAACAACATACGCGGACCTCACACCCGAGGAGGCGCGAGCGGTCGCGACTGCCCTCGAAGACACGGCCACACAAGCGACCCAACAGGAGGAGAACGTGGATGAGTGAATTCCTAGACGAACTCCAAGCACAGATCCCCGCGTTGGGCGACACCGACGACGAGTTGTCCGTCGATCACGACCCCACAAACGGACGATGGCTCGAAGCAGAGTTCGCAGCCGCACTCGAACAATGGGGCTACCGCACCGCCCGCAACGAGTATCTCTTCGGTCTCGAGACGGACGTGGTCGCGCGACGAAGTTCCCTACGTAATAAGCCGGATGATTTCATCGTCGCCGAGTGTAAAGACTGGCATACGACCCTTGTCGGCCGCCAAGCTGTTGCGTCCATCTCTCACCGGGCCGCACTCGCTCGCGCGATGCCCGTTCTCGTCGTGGCATGGGGCGTGACCACTCCAGCGTGGGATCTCGCCCAACGACTTGATGTTCGGATCGTCACCGTCGACGACCTTACCAAAGACTCACTTCCACCACTGACCGAGCACCGACCACCGAGGGGAACATTCCGCACTCGTCGAGAGCCGCGCGTGAGCGAACTCCGAGATCCTGTGCCGCAGCTGTTGGACCGACGGAGTGATCTCGACATCGAGGCGCCGGTGTTCTTCGCTGGTGGACGGGGTCCGTGTTACGTGCCGGATCGAGAAGGTAACGACGAGTACGTCAGCGCTTACGACAGCGACTACGAGTTCAGGTAGAGAAGATACACTAGCCTTCAAGCGGCCTCCCTGTGTTCTCCATTTTCAGACAGCCTCGATTAATCGGGAAATTATTCTTTGAAGCAGGAATTATATCCAAAGACGTATAAGAACATGTATGCCAGACACAGCGTCCACGGACGGGCCCCCTTCTTTCGATGACCCGTTTAGCGGGGACGATGTCGAACAGCGTATCTATGGAACTCTCCTCCAAACTCGGGACCCATCGACAGCGAGTGCTATCGCCGACCGAGTGGAGTGCGACCCGAAGACCGCCCGCAAGTACCTCACCTGGTTCGCTGATCTCGGGATCGCTACACGCCATGACGGTCATCCAACCACCTATGAACGCAACGACGCATATTTCGAGTGGCGACACATCAATCAGCTCGCCACAGACCACTCGGTGGAAGAACTACAAGCACACGTTCGCGAGCTGACGACACGAATTGCTGAGTACGAGGACGCGTACGATGCCGCAACACCGGCTAGGGTTGATGCCGTGGGTATTGCGGAGGCGAGTGACGAGCGAACAATCGACGCCGTGTACAGTGACCTTGCCGACTGGGCAACCGCACGAGAAGAACGTGAGCGGTACGAACGCGCTCGCCAGCAACGTGCTGGCGCCGACGGCGAACAGGCTTCCGGATAGCTTGCTCGATGGTGCCACCAACAGGCGATGGCGGGAGCCCTGCTCCTATCGATCGCCCAATTCTTGAGTTCTTCCAGACGCGTCTCCGAGCGACACAGCAGGTCAAACGAGCGACCACCACAGACGCGAGTGGCCACCTCGAACTTCGTGTCACATTCGTATCGTCGTACTATCCAACGACCGTCAGCGAGGCGACTCTAACTGTCCGTTGGTACACGAATGACGACTTCAAGATTCAGTATCGAGAGAGCCACCCCGAGAGCACCTGGGAATGCCGGTGGGACCGCCATCCGAATCTCCACAACACACGAAACCACTTCCATCCCCCGCCCGCCGTCCCGACGCCCGGTAACGACGCCTCTTGGCCGACCGACCATCGGGACGTGATGTCGCTCGTCCTCAACGAGATTAAAGAGCGGATCTCGGCTCTCTGGAACGACTAGTGAGTGCTCCGCTACGCGTTGGCAGTGGCGCTATCGGCGCCGTCGCGATCGATGAGCGGGTAGTCGATGTGAATCTCGATCCGATCGAACGGGACGAGGGGTTGGATCGCGCCGACGGGGCCGCCCGCTTCAAGCGTGAGGATACCCAGCACTTCGAGCTGCTTCAAGTCCGTGTAGATATCTGACACGTCTCGATCAACGAGGCGGGCCGCCTTGCGCATGCTCTCGGGAGTCCTTTCCGCCATCGCTCGGATGAGCTCAAGACGGAGTGGGGTGAGACTGTCAACGAAGTCGTCGTAGGTACCGAACTGGAGTCTCGCGGTTCCATCCTGACTGTCGATATCGTCGGCATCGACATCCCGGACGAACTGGAGCGCATCTTGGCGGAGCTGTTCTTGGTCGCCGACGGTGATGTGGAGCGTGGTCATGGCCGGGGTATCGGTGGGTCGGTTAGCAGAATACAGGCGGTAAGCCCCCTTCCTCAAGGAGCGACTAGCGGGAGCGAGTAGGGAGGAGATACACCGCCGACATCA
The DNA here is from genome assembly GCF_003666025.1 of Halorubrum sp. Atlit-8R. Taxonomy (NCBI): domain Archaea; kingdom Methanobacteriati; phylum Methanobacteriota; class Halobacteria; order Halobacteriales; family Haloferacaceae; genus Halorubrum; species Halorubrum sp. Atlit-8R. The sequence continues at coordinate 9,434 of NZ_QPLV01000001.1, read as the reverse complement.
TGTCTCAAACATGTTCGTACTCGCTGCCCAACCACCCACCGATAGAGTCAAGTTGAAATATTGTTTAAACACAGATGATGGATAGACACGAAGTAGAAGGCCACGAAGTCATCGAGGGAGAGGTGAAGCCGACCGGCAACGGCGCACACGTTCTCGTTCCGAAGCGATGGCGTGGTGCCGACGTGAAAATCGTCCGAACCTCAGCCCCCGACGAATAGTCAATGCGCTACACCTACAGATTCCGGCTTGATCCCACGCCTGAACAACGTGAGCTGTTGGATCAACACCGAGATACCTGTAGGCAACTCTACAATCACGCACTCAACGAACTTGAGAAAATCCCCGAATCGGCGGGAACACTCAACCAACGAGTACGCCAAGTACGCGATCAACTCACCGATCTTAAAGTCTGGTGGGATGAACTAAATGACCTCTATTCAACGGTCGCACAAGCCGCTGTCATGCGTATCGAAGACAGCATCAAAGCCCTCTCCCAGTTGAAACAGAACGGCTACAACGTCGGAAGCCTCAACTGGAAGGCTCCCAAGGACTTCCGCAGTTTCACCTACGTACAGTCTGGCTTCGAGTTCGATAGTAAGAACGGTCAGACCGTATTGTCGCTGTCGAAACTTGCGGATGTTCCACTCATCAAACACCGCACAATCCCCGACACTGAGACGATCAAACAAGTCACGATTAAGAAGGAGCCAACTGGGGACTGGTTCGCTTCATTCGTTGTCGACGGGAAAGAGACACCTGAGAAACCAACCGATCCAGATCGGTGCGTTGGTATCGACGTGGGGATTCTCAAGTATGCCAACGACACCGATGGGTACGCCATCGAAAGTCCCGACTTCAGCGACGAGCGCGAACGATTGGAACGCGCCCAACGCGACCTTTCGCGGAAGGAACACGGCTCTACGAATTGGGAGACACAACGACAAATCGTGGCGGAACGCCACGCTGATCTCAAGCGAAAGCGCCGCGACTTTCTCCACAAGCTGTCGAACTACTACGCCACAGAGTACGACTTGGTGGCTGTTGAGGACTTGGATGTAAAAGAGCTGGTCGAACTCCCCAGAAACTCACGAAATCGGGCGGGAGCGGCGTGGGGAACGTTCCTGCGGACGCTCGAATACAAGTGTGAACGTGAAGGGACGCACTTCGTCGCCGTGAACCCGCGCGGGACGACAAAGGAGTGCGCTTCCTGTGGTGTGAAGACTGAGAAACCGCTGTGGATGCGCGAACACTCCTGCCCGGCGTGTGGATTTGAAGCGGATAGAGATGTGAACGCGGCGTGGAACATCCTTTCTCGTGGTCTTGAAGAAGTAGGAGTGGGATACTCCGAATCAACGCCTGTGGAGACTGCGCTCCCTGTGGATACGCCTGTATCTACAAAGCGCGTCGTGGAAACAGGAAGCCCCACCCTCAAGGAGCGAACGGCGTCAGCCGTGAGCGAGTAGGGTGGGGTAGTTCACTCGTCGCTATCACCTTCCTCGAGGAGGAAATTCTCGACCGTCTCAAACTTGTTAGTGCTGTAGATCGGGATTCCTGAAACAACAATTTCCCGGACGTCTTCTGTGTACGTGGGAATCGCGTGGACCGCCTCAACGTCAATGTCGTAAGCATACCTATTCTCGTCGAATTTGGCCTCTTCGAGGTCGCGACCAACAGCGTTCGCCTCTCGTTGGTTTGGAGCTCGATCGTTCGTTGTGAGCGCCCAGAGATCGATGTCGCTGCGCCGATCGGCTTCGCCGCGCGCCACACTTCCGTATAGAACGATCCCGATGACGCCGTCGAGACGGCCGGTGAGTTCGTCGACGGCAGCCTTCACTGGTTTCTGGAATTCTGGTTGCGGTATTCGGAGAAGAGGGTCGTCCGGAATAGCGAGTCGCTCTCGGTTGATTTGAACGAGCCGTTGATTGCCCTCGGGTGATTCGATCACTAATTCGTTCTCGACGAGGGTATTGACCGCTCTCCGAACCGTCTGTTGGGAATGGCCAATCTGATCAGCAACTCCGCGCTGTGAGAACTGTTTGAATCGATGGTTCGTTAAAAATAGCAAGATATCGTTCGTTGCCTTGCTTTTGAACAAATCTGGGTCTTCGGCGGGTATTGGAACGGATATTGACACACCCTGTATATTGCTTGATTTCATCTCATGGCTCATATGTCGTCACACGGCTCGATAATATATAAAATATATAAATCAGAACCAGCTGTTTTTAATACCAACCGGCTTTGTTGAGATTCAATAGTTGGTAGTTTCATTCCCTCAATCGCTCAGGACGGAGAAACTCTTTTTCGAGCTACTTTGTTCAATTATTTGAAGTGTAATATAATTTCCCGCGAGAACCAGAAACGAGCCGCCTGCTGTGTGCCCTCGTTGTTTTTGTTGCTCTGCGGGCACTGACGGATGTTGGGCTGTTGAGATATCCGCGCGGAGACTACCACGCGTGAGCAACGAAGAGTTGTAGTCTCCCCGAACCCCTATTCTTCGTCTACATCATCACCGTCGATGAACGCGAGGTCCGGCGAGTACACCCCCTCGGTGAAGACGAGTTGTCTGTCCTCGAGCCGCTTGTTGTGGGTGTCTGAGGCGTCGACCTCAAAGGACTCAGAACAGGCGTTGACCGCCCGCCCGAACCACGTCTCGCTCGGCTCCTTGAGGTCAGTCTGTGCTCGGTACCACTCGAGGAATCGCGATCGAAGCAGCGTCATCGAGACCGAGTCACCCGGCGATTCGACAGTCACCTGCTCGAGGAACGCCTTGACAGCCGCCTCATAGCGTCGTGCGTGGCTGTTTCGGTACTGGGTTGCCCACGAGGGGGTGAAATCGTATTCGATGAAGTCATTCCCCGACTGGAAGTGGACCGTCGTATTCGACAGGTAGTGCCAGTGGGTCAGCGGGAACGGCTTTCGCACTTTCGTCCGGTCGCCGATTGCGGCACGCTCCGTCGGCTGTTCGCGAATGACATCGCCATTCGACGACTCGAGGACATACGACGACCCATGTTTGCGGACCCGCGGGAGGTCGTACTCGTAGGTGTCGACACTCGCCGCAACGGGCCCCGACGCAACGACCGTGCCATCGACGAGAAGCTCGTGAATATCAGCAGGAGTCCGGCGCCATCGCGCCTCATCGACGCCCTCAGGCAAGACGAGCGTGACATCCGGAGCGAGCGTCACGAGCCCGTCGAGATTATACGGAATGACCCCGTTCGCATCAGCATCTTTGACGGGATCAGGAAGTGGCCCCATCCGGTCGGCGTCGTTTAGGTTTTCGAATTTTTTCCTAGCACTCTTTTGTGAGGCGGTGACGATGACGACCGGGTACTCCGAGTAGGCGCCGCGAGCGAGATTCGTCAGCAGTTGTGAGGGTTTCGTGTCGTTTTCGACTTCGATTTCATGACAGTAGATTTGACCGTTGTACTTGCTGACGATGTCTGGCCGTGATTCGTCGTCAAACACCGTCTGTTGAGTTGGATCCGTGCCCTCGAACTCGTGATCGACATCCAATTGGTCGATCGCGAGTATCTTGTGTCCGTTCCGGAGGAGATACGAGACCCACTCAGAGACCAACTCTTGATGAGGTTCGGACTCCTGGCGGTCATTATCGAGCTGATTTTTCAGATCCCCCGATTGTTCAGTGCCGTAGCTCTGCCGGGTGCTTTCGGCGCGCTCGCCGAGTTTGTGGACCGTTATCTCAGGCGCATCCGCAGTTGAGCACCCATCCCACAACGAGTACTCGAAGAACGCAGGAATTGCCACGTGAAACTGGAGTAGATCCCGTTTCTGTATGCGGAAGACGCCGTAGCAATCGAACAGTTCTCGGTACCGCGAGTCCGGGTTCATCCGAGCGTTCAAGAGCGCGTGGTATTCTGGGAGCCCTGATTTGAGTTCCCGAGTCGTCGTTTTACGGCCGCTCATCTCTCCCATCTCCTCGATGCGCTGTATATAGGGCGCGTCGCGAGCGTTTCTGCGGTGTGCTTCGACCGGCAGATCGAAGTTGTCGATGATGTCTTTGTGATCGAAATACGAACTCAATCGGAAGTCCGGATCGACCGTGTCAGCGAACGTCTCGATGTCAGCATCTCTGATGATGCCGTTGCCGGTCCCGAAGACGACGAGCCGGCAGGTCCCAAGGTAATCATACGATTTTCCATCTCCGACTTGCGTCGTGATGGTGCTAACGTCGTAGGGGACGCCGCGTTCATTCAGGGTCGTGACGAGCTCGTACACTGCGCTTTTTTGTGAAACGTCGACATGGGTGATACTGACATTTTCTGTCAGGAGCAGTCGCGACGTTGGCCGGGGTAACAGCCCGAGCGGCGTTAAATCAAGATCAACGATTTGGACCTTGATGTACGGCGGCGTGTTGTCTTCGATGATTCGCTTCATTGTTTCGGCGATCGAATTTGGTGCTCGACCGCGAGTGGTTGGGACGCCATCAGCAGCCTCGTTCCACTCGGAGAGGTCCGGCCCGGCCCCGAGCGCTTTCTGTCGAGCCCGCTCGTGGTTCCGATCATTCGAATACCCAATGAAATAGTGCTCCTGTTGGTCTTCTCCAGGAGTGATTTTGAACTCAACAGCGTCGAGCGCCGGAATGTCATCCGAGAGCTTTTCTCGGACACCATCAAGCGGCACTGGCGTCTGTGGACGATCGTCTGCGTTGTTCTGGCCATCATAGATGATCCGGGTTGCGGCGGTCCGACCTGGGCCGCTTGCGGGCGGCTGGTCAGCACCCCGTACATACGGGCCCCCTATTGATGGCGGGAGTTCTGTTGACATGTTGATTCGGTGAGTGTGTACCGAAGTTATGCGGCGTCGGTCTCGCCGTGAGCCCAGGCCAGTGAGCGGTCCATTGCTGGAATCCGCCACTCACGGCCCTGAAGCCCAATGAGTTCGTCGTTGTCGGTCGTTTTCGGGACAATACGTGCTGGAAGTCGGAGACCAATCGGTGCCAGTGGCGGCACCTGACACTCAAGTTGATCATGGAGCCAGCCGTCGAGTACCGCGCCACAGTGTTTTACCCCAGTTCCGGCAGCGGGCACCGTGTAGGTTCTAATGAACGTCTCGAGTGCGGTCTCGAGGTCAGTTTGGATACCTGGCGAATGTGACCACTAGGTGGCTGGATGCTGCGAGCGCAGTCGAGAGCCGTCGCGGAAGAGCACGGTGGCGTGTCCCCGAAACGTCGGCCACACCGGATAGACCGGTCGGTGGACATACTGGTAGGTCGAGAGACACTCAGCCTCGGACCCGTAGAACTCGAGTGATTGATCCGGGTGATATATCGTGAAGGCGTCGCCTTCGGGCTTGAGTCGCGGCGCCGCATACGACAGCGCTTCAAGCGGTGTTGAAAGCGCTCCCGCAGCGAGACAGGCGTCTCCACAACGGAGTCGTCGGGTAGTGCCTGCCCGAACTGTCCACGTCGGCGTCGCCGCGTCGCGAGCGGCGAGGACGACTCCGCCTCGTCCATCGGCGACCGGATCCGGAACGGTATAGACTACCGTGTCACCCGACTCGAGTACCTTGGCATGCGGGACCGCAAGGATACGTCCAGCCCACGTCGCCGCTGCGGCTGACGGGGTCACAACAAGCAGATGCCTCCCTTCTCGGACCGCCCGATTCGCAGCCATGACCAGCTCGCCGGCCGTTTCGATCGCTGGATCTGCCGCCGACGTCGTTGGATCGACAATGACGACTGGGGCCGTCTTCCCGTGTGGGCCGCCTCGAAGGTGTGGGTCACCACGACGGCGATCGGCGATACGAGTTCCGTGGCCGGTCAGTTCCTGACACCAGTTCGACAGCCATCCAACCAGCGAAGGCGGCGTAGCAGCGTTCACAGCCGAGTGTGAACGACTCGAACTCGCGGCCGGTTCTCGAACGGTGTCGGTCACCTCGAAGACGGGCGCCGAGCGCGTTTGCGCAGACGGCCACGTGTGGCCCGCATATAACGGGACTACCGACAGTAGTGATTCGAGTCCTGACGTTGACAGCCTGACCGTGGGTTCGACATCGAGTGGCCGATACCACTCCAGGTCGCGCCGGCCAGCAAGCAAGCTGTGGTACTCTCGGTCACTTGCCCCCACATTCATTGCCCGCCGTGCTGCCGGCGAGGCTGCCGAGAACTCTTTGAGCCCGTCTTCGGTGCTCTGTCTCGATGTGCTTACCGCATGCAGGACGGCGACGTCGTCGGTTGGACGGAGCGGCGAGTCTCGAGTGGTCCAATGCCGCGTGAGTAGCTCGCGGCTCGAACAGTACCCAGCCGGAAGCACCTTGGAAAGCGCATCCGTAATCGGATTCACAACGGCATCCGTACTCGCATGCCGCCCGATGGGCGTTGGCTGAGCCCGGTCTTCGGCGACGCGGAGTACCGCAGTAAACCGGTCGCCACGATCCTGAGCGAGCAGGAGTTGACAGACCGTTGGTCTCGCCTGTTGGTCGTTGGCAATGATTACGTCAGCAAACACGTTCCCAAGGGCTGCTGGCGATGCTGAATCGCGGACAACTCGGGCGGTCTGTAGTGGTGCCGTTCCGAGTGGCCGCAGGTCATATGCTCCGCGCTGTAGTCCAACCCAGTTCGGCAGTGTTGTTTCTAACCCCGCTGTGAGCCGATCAATAACGGTGTCGTCATCTCGATTCGGCTGTTCATCTCGTCCAGTCGGGTCAGCGAAGACGACATCGACGTATCCGTCTCGGGTGACCGCAAGCAATTCCAGCCAGTCACCATCCGTCAGCGCAGCCTCAATCGCGGCTGTACACGCCGGTCCAAGCGAGGCATCAATCCGATAGCGACGCTCGTCTAACCCGGACAAAAGAATTCCGAGCGCGTCAGAGCGCACGTTTTGTGGCCGGTTCTCCTCATCTTGCTGAACCATATTTCAGTTTTGGAGCGCCTCCAAGGCTTCCGCAGTCCACGTCCGGTTGGGGACGTGTCCGCCCTGTAGTTCGACATCGACCTCGGCGAGTGCCCGGCCGAACCACGACCGACTGATCGATTGTCCGGTGAGATTCAGATGCCAATCGCAGAACCCGTCGAAGAGTTCTGATTTGGGGAGCGACGCGTCGATTTTATTTTCCGTGAATGCCGAGAAGAACAGCTCGACAGCAGCCTCGCGGGCGTCTCGGTGAGCGTTTGTCTCGTTGATGACGGGGAGATGCTGGATTCCACCAGCTTCCATGTAGGAGACCCGCACCGCGGTAGTCAGGGTGTCTGGATGCGACCCGACGACAGCAGCGATATCGATGGCCGTCGAGATATCGCCACAGCAGGGTTCGACTCTCCAGACAGTAGGATCTGCGAGCAGTTCGTTGAGCTGCTTGATTCCGTCACCGTCGATTGCTATCTTACACACCGATTCGTCGGTGATGTATGCGATTGTGTTCGGTTCCTTCGGCATTGCTCGCATGGCTCGTCCCGCATACGCCCGGCGGAGCATAGTTGGGTTGGCCAGCGATCTTTTACCTTTTCGTGCCATCAGCACGCCAGAATTCGTAGGGTGTATAAAAGCGCGTTACCACGAATCGCGGATCGTCGATTCGCATAAAAGATTATATTCCTGTATCACGGGCAGGACACTGATATGTCAATTAAGACATTATTTGGGGAAAAGGATTATACTCTATTCAGCAGACAGGCAGATAATGAACAGTACCATACAACATCTCAATCAAAACAAAACGCGGATCCATCGTAGTCGGGTGTTTGAACACGACCCAGAAGAGCTCTATTCATCGTCGGATCTGAAACAAATAACGGAATGGAACAAACGCGTCACTTCGGGGGATGTGTCTGAACCACCAGTGTCTACCTCTATTGAACTATATCGCGAGTGGTACGTTTTCGGACGGACACGGAAAATATGCCTGTCTGAATTATACTGTCTAATCCAATATGGTATCGCAGTGATGAAACACGAAGATCCGTCTCGAATGGGCATCTACAGTGTGGGAACGATACATGAATGGTTTCCAGACATTAAAGATAGAGAGACAATTCGAAAGTACCTAGACACGCTTGTTGAAATTGGGCTTTTGCGACAACTCCCTAACAACACCTATGGAAAAGCAGACAAATCTCTGGGACCAATATTTCAGACACTATCGCGTGAAGGACATGAACACGTTGATCACACAGTTTTTAATCAATTTCCGGAACAACCCTCTCGTTCCATACTCCCGCCAGAACAAGCTGACTCACTCTCGATAGCAACACTCAAACGGTACTTTTCGAATGAACATATTGTCGGTTGGTTGCTGCTCACACATACTGTTGGTCTCATGGCCAAGTTGCTTCTTGGAGTCGCACTAACTGGGACCGTCACGACAGTTGATCTTGTACACGCCTACGTAGTGACGTGGCTCGCGCTCATCGGGCTCTTCGCGCTTAGTGTTGGACTTCTTCGGCGTCGATACGACGGCATCATATCGCTCCATCGGTATCGGACGGCGTAGCGTCTTTTTGCTGAACAGATTCGACAACGCGAGCAATTACATCACTATTGCCAAGAAGTAGATATATTTGCTGCTGTCTTTCAGCATATACACTATCCATACTAGGATTGACTCCCGTGTGTTCTCATGGTAGATAGGGTGTCCACGCTACATACCACTACACACTAAATCGCTTGACGTAGGCGACCCACACTACCGTATCCCGATTGAATATAATAATAAGAACCAGCCAATCAAGTTGGGTGTCAAAGACAGGAGTTCCTAGCGGCCACCGCGGAGGGAAGAATATCAAAACACGAGAATATTGTGCCGATCAGTTCGTGGAGACATGGCACTTCCGTGGTTTCCAATGGTGTGGATTGGCATCGAATATTCAGTCTGCTATCGGTGATGGATTGTCTGGGTTGTCGGATTCAGTCCCATCGTGAACGGCGGAATCCCCTCCTCGTAGAAAGATAGTACGCGGTAACGTCTTGGGACCGTCTGATCGGATCGATCATCGAGTTGTTCCATGGCATTTCCTTCTTCAATCCGGTCTTCAATTTCTCTACGCGAGACAACGTGGGAGGATATATATGCGAGCTGGAAGTTCCAGTGGTGATGACAGAGTCTGAGTTGACTTCCTCACCGACCTACTCAGACTTCGCGCACCCTGGGGAGTTCATGTATAGCGCAGGGTTTGTGTATGAACTCAGTCTTGGACCGTACCGGATGAGAGATGGATGGGTGACCGCCTAGATACTCATAAGTGGTTGTACCGTCGTTTTTCATTCCCCACGGGCCATTCAGTCTGTCCTTCACACCTCCGTGTTGGCCGGCGGCAGCCCACAGGCGGAAGCCCCATCTGCTACGGTCGTGTTAACTTAAGCATCGGTTCCAGCAGACGGCGAAGGCTCGAAGCCATGATTCTGCCGCTGTCGGCTCCGCGTTTCTAAACGTATTTGAAAACGAAGAGGTTCTGCGTTTTACTTCTCTAA